>CAVUJO010000004.1:0-443212 GCA_963741875.1 Ilumatobacteraceae bacterium
GTCGCCGGAGAACACCGACAATCGGTCGAAGGCCGTTCGTTCGTCGTCGTCGAGCATCTCGTACGACCACTGCACTGTCGCGGAAAACGACGCGTGGCGGTCGTTGGTCGAGGGGCCTGAGCGGAGCAGACTGAAGCGATCGTCGAGGCGTTCGAGCAGGTCGGTCGGCGTCAGCGACCGCGTCCTCGCAGCCGCGAGTTGGATGGCGAGCGGAATGCCGTCGAGGCGACGACAGATCCGATGGATCACGAGCCCGTCGTCATCGGACACCTCGAATCGATCGTCTGCTTGTGCGGCACGTTCACAGAACAGCGCGTGGCCCTCGAAGTCGTCGAGGCCCACGACCGGGTGTACCTGTTCGCCATCGACCGCCAGACGTTCCCGGCTGGTGGCGAGCACACCGATCGACGGGCACTGGCTGAACACCTCCCTAATCAGCGACGCCGCCGCAGGGGTGACGTGCTCGCAGTTGTCGACGATCACCAGCACCCGTCGGTCACGGAGGTGATCGATGACTCCCTCGGTCGGCGATGCACCCGGCTCCACCTCCGCGCCCAGGGTGGCTGCAGCCAGGATCTCGACGTCACGTTCCTCGTCGATCTGGGCGAGGTCGACGAACCACGAACCGTCGACGAATTCCTCGGTCGACTCTCCGGCGACGCGCAACGCAAGTCGGGTCTTGCCGGCGCCTCCCGGCCCCACCAGCGTGACGAGACGCTTCGAACCGAGCTCCTCGACGAGGCCTTTGACTTCGTCGACCCGACCGACGAACGACGACATCGGTTCGCGGATGTTCGACGACGACGCCGCACGAGGTCGAATGGACCCGCCGGCGTCATCGGGTCGGGGGTCCGATTCGGACAGGAGGTCGAACTCCAGTGCCGACAACGCCTGGCTGGGGCCGACGCCGATGTCGTTGCGCAGTTCAACCGTGAACTGTCGGAATCGCCGAAGGGCATCGGTGACGCGGCCGGATCCGGCAAGTGCTCGCATGAGCAGCGCGATCGGGCGCTCCTCGTACGGGACATCGGCGAGGTGCGGTTGAAAACGTCACGGCATCCGACCATCTCCCGACGTCGATCAAGGCTTCGGCGAGATCCTCCACTCCGTCGGCGCGGAGTCGGTCCAGGCGCGCCGGGCCGGCGCAGCCCATTCCTCTCCGGCGAGGTCACCAAACGCCGCTCCTCGCCAGCATTCGAGTGCGGACAGAGGAGATCCACCCGCTCGTTCGAACGAGCACCCGCCGCGCGCTCCCGAAGCGACTGGAAGATCGTTGCGTGAGTTCGTCCGGCTCCAGCACGAGTTCGTAGCTGGAACCCACGGTGACGAGTCGGTCGCCCACGACCGAGCGCAACCGGCCGGCGGCGGTTCGGGCGGCCGAGCCAGACCGCTTCCACCTGCCACGTACTCGGAGATCTGGTCGATTGAGATGGCCCATCCGTCGACAGGAGTAGCCCAATCAGGCGCTGGAGCTGGGGGCGCAGGCGAACTTCATCACCACGATCGTCCCAGACCGTGACATGTCCGAGGATGCCGACGCGGATTCCGCCGCTTCCCTTCGGTCCGCTGTTCATCGTCCCGGTCACCGTAGTTGGTCGAGCCGGTGACCGAACGGTGACCCGGCAATCGGAGGATGAAGCCGAGTCCGACCGACCCCCACGCCAGGAGGCCACCCAACGTGTCAGCCACAACCCACCTCGGAACCAACGTCAACCCGCCACCGCGTGCCTGCGGTCGGTGTACCGCCCTCGCCCTGTTCAGCGCCGGCGCCCTGCTGCTCTCGGCGTGCGGATCCGACTCGGACGCCGCCACGCCGGCCGCACCGAACCGGCCGCAACCACGAGCCCGTCGCGGAGACGTCGTCGGCGACCAACCCGCCGGCGACTGACCCAGCGCCTGCCACCACCGAGACGCCCACGACGGATGCCCCGACGGACGGCCAGCCGCTGACCGAGACCGTCGTCGCCGAGGGAACGGCCTACCGGATCGAGGGCAGCCAGATCAACGGTCCCGCCGGACCGGACGGACGCGTCCCCACCTCGAGCCGGAACATCTACGAGGGTGACCTCGTGGGCGAGATGATCCTCACCGGTTCGTATCTGGCCGGCGACGACACGGTCGAGGTGCTCGTACGGGGCGACTTCACGGGCGAACTCGTCGGCGTCGGCAGCGGCACATTCGTCACCGAGTCCACGTCGACGATGCAGCTCGATGACCAGACGGGAGAAGGGGCGGGCAAGATCAGTGGAACTGGCGCATTCGCGGACGTCCGCGGCACGTCGAGGCTCACGTTCACCGACGGCTTCGGCGAGAAATTCACGTACCGGTTCGAGTTCACGCCGGTCGATGCGGTCACTGGCACGACGGCTGAAGCGGCGGCGATTGCCGACAAGGTCGGAAGATCGTTCACGGCGCGAGACTTCGTGTCCATCCAGAATCTCCTGGGGTCGAACGGGACGTGGGTGGCGATCGACGGAGAGGTGCACGACGCCTCGACCATCGTTCCGTTTCTCGAGCAATTCAGCTTCATCGAGACCATCGAGCGCACCGATCGGGTCATCGAGGGACCCGACGGTGCCGCATACGAGATGTCCGAAACCTTCGAGGCGCCTGCAGGGAACGTTCCGGCTGTGTGACGACGACAACGGGGGCTCAGCCCACGGCGCTCGCCGACGCACCGCAGGAGTGAGCGGCTCGCAGGTGCGTCTCGAACGAGATGACTGAGTGCGACTTGACCGTCGGGAGGCAACACAACGATGCAGCACTGCTTGACACGTGCCGGCTCATCCGACACCACGCTCCCCCGTCTGCGGCAACTTCCCGACGGATGAGAAGCGCTGATTCACGCTGTGTAGACCAGTTTCCACCCTCCAATACCGGCACTTCCGATCGATCGATCAGTTACCACGATAATCCCGGCCAAGAACGCGCCTTCTCGCGCGCGGCTTCCGGCGAACTGTGTGCCGCGAGTGCTCGATACTGTCTCGCCTGACGGCGGGCCTCAGTAGACGATGTCCAACGCGAACCGCAGAGCAATGTCGAGTGCCGCCCGCGTGACCTCATCGAGACGGCCGACTGGTTCATCGTCAAGATCTTCGATCGGCACCGTGATGACGTTGTCGCAGCTGATGACGCAGCGCTCGGGCAGTCCTTGCTCGGGACCGACCTCGACCTCGGTGCGGATACCACGGATCGTTCGGGTGATCGGTGCGCACGTGACCGAGCTCAACACTGCGATGGCGGCATCACGGGTGAGAACGCAGACGGGCCGGCGTCCAGCGGGAGGCCCGAGATCGGCCCAGATGATGTCGTTTCGAGCTACCACGCCGGCGCGGTCCGCGCCGCGAGACGGCGCGCCGACTGCACGAGTGCAGGGTCGGGTGGCTGACGCTGGTACCCCGCGACGAGCTCTCGGTCAGCAGTTGCGAGTTCTTCGGCGGTGATCACTGCGGTGGCGCCCCTCCGAAGCAGCTCGGACCGGTTCGTTCCGAGCTGCTCCGCAAGCTGATCGAGCCGTGCGACCAGGTCGTCGTCGAGTTGCACAAGAACTTCTCGGCGGGCCATGACCATATGCTATCCCAAATGGTCAGGACCGCCCAGTAATCGCGTTTGCAACAGACCCGTCCACACCCACATATCCGGCGAAGTGTTTGACGTATGGGCACGACTGACCTGCCCCATAATCTCGGACCGCCGAGTCCGTCGGCGCGTGGCCGAGGTGCCGTTCGGGGGCACCCACAATGCGCGCCAGCTGAACTCTTCGACGCACCCGGGAACCGGGCGTCCTGTTGGAGGTCGAACCGCTGGTCGAGCAGCGCATGATCACCCTTCGAATTCGGGCTCGAACACATCCAAGGACGGGACGTGCCCTCTGGAATGGGTGCTCAAGATTGAGCGTCGGCGACGGCCGGTGCGCAGCCCCAGTTCGCAGATCAGCTCGCCGATTCGAGTCGGTACTCGCGCAGCAATCGCCCCGCTCCAGGCCCTGCGGCTGACTCGCGCCCATGGAGTACATCGGGGTCGAGATCGACGCCGTTTGGCCAGCTCACCGTTCCCGCGACCGGATCGACCGAGACAGTCGAGAACACGTCATCATCGTCGATCGTGGCCAGAAAACCCGGCAGCGATCCTGCGAAATCGATCTCGCGAACGAGCGCGTCCGTGAACTCGATTCGCAGCACCCGAGCGCCAAGGTGCTCGACAGCGGCCACGCGTGCAAGTCCAGCCATGAGGCGATCCTACTGGAGGGGCTCGATCGGGTTCAGAGCACTTGGCTGCTGAGCGAGTTCCCAGTCGTCGAGCAGCTCACCGTGGTGCAGCTAGCGCCATTGCTCGACGAGCTTGGCAGCGGTCCTCGGCAGGTCGCCACGCAGGATGGTGCCGTTGTCGATTCGGACCAGTGCCTCGTGCTCGGCATAGACCGCATGAAAGTGCGGAGGGTTGTGATCTGCGAAGAACATGTAGATCGCGATTCCGTAGAACTCGCTGAGGCGAGGCCTCGCCTCACGCTCGACCTCGTCACCACTCGCTCATTGGACAGAACGACACGCAACGAACGGCCGACGCCACTCTCTCCCGGCGGCATCGCGCAGCCGCCCGATCCAGTGGCAAACCCAGTGGCACCGGAGAAGCCAAAGCACCAGTTCAAGCAGGCCGTTCGGATCACTCCGGCCGGCAATCCAGTAGCAGCCCGAACCCGAGAACGGAAAGAGACCCGCCGGAGCGGGCCTCTGACCTGGTGTTTCACTTGGCAGCCCGTACGGGATTCGAACCCGTGCCGCCACCTTGAGAGGGTGGTGTCCTAGGCCACTAGACGAACGGGCCAAGTAGCGATCGGCAACGATATCAGCCGGGTCGGCGATCCCACCCGACGGCGGCGCCCCGGTCGAGGATCTGCGCCGAAAAGTGACGACGCCGACCTCGCATTCGTGCGGGTCGGCGATCGATCAGAGCTGGGGTGCAGGGACTCGAACCCCGAATGACAGTACCAGAAACTGCTGTGTTACCAATTACACCACACCCCATGGCGTGAGGGTCGACGACGAGTCGACGACCGGTGCGGGACGGGATTGTATCGGCCTCAGTCGGTGAGGCCACTCAGCCGTTCGAACCCGATGATCCGACCGACTGCGACGCCTGCGGCCTCCGCCACTTCACGGCGCAGTTCCTTGGTGCCGCGAACCACGGAGTCGGGTGCAGGCGACACGTACGCCGTGAATCCGGCCTCCTCGGCGGTGAGCCGAGTGCGTAGGGCGTGGTACGGGTCGGTGACGACCAGCACGGTGTCGACGGATTCGTCGAGGAGTGCCCTCGCCCGCTCGAGCGAGTCGTGGGTGGTCGCACCGGCGTCCTCCTGCACGATCACCGACGCGGGCACGCCACGCTCGACGAGGTACTGGGCAGAAGCTGATGCTTCCGTGAAGCGGTCGCCCTCCTGATTCCCCCCGGTGACGACGACCTGTGGTGCGATGCCGTCGCTCCACAGGTCGAGCGCGTGATCGAGCCGTGCCGCCAACTGCGGCGACGGGCGTCCGTCGTACTGCGCGGCGCCCATCACGACGATCGCGTCGACGTTGCGGGCTTGGTCACTCCGTCCGGTCGACCGCACCTGCCAGAACGACATCGCGAGGTAGCCGACACCGATCAGCAGCATGATCACGGCGACCTGCACGATCCGGCGACCCAGGAAACGCGGTGGAGTCGGCAGCGGTTGAACCGGCGTCGGGTCGCGGGTCAGTTCGGCATTGGCCGATGGCCCCATCGACGGCTCGCGCCGATCGGTGAGTGGCACCTCGCCCGTTCGTGCGTACCGCTCCCCCACGAGTTGGTGGCGATCGAGCGCCTCGAGCAATTCGCGGTCACGCGCCACCTCCTCGTCGCTGGGAAGCTGCAACTCGCGATCAGCCATCTTCGTCACCCGCCTCCACCAGCGGCGTCGCCCGCCGCGGCCAGGGCCAGGGCCAGTCGCCGCAGGGTCTCGTCGCGCCCGAGCACCTCCATCGACTCGAACAGCGGCGGCCCGACCGATCGGCCGGTGACCGCCACTCTCACGGGCGCCTGCGCCTTGCCGAGCTTGATCCCGTACGGCTCCATCGCTGCTTCGAGGCGGCCCTTGAGCTCGTCGGCGGTCCACGGGATCTCGCGGTAGGCCGCTGTCACGTCGGTCAACAACGCAACCGACCACTCGGGGGCGAACGCCTTGTCCCAGGCCGCCTGGTCGTACTCGACCGTGGCGCCGTCGGGCCAGAAGAGGAAGTCGACCTTCTCGGGCACCTCGCGCAGCGTGATCAGCCGCTCCTGGATGTGCGGCGCGATCGCCGCGAACCGGTCCCGATCCCACTCGTTCGGCAACTCGGCACCGGCACGTTCGATGAACTCGGCGGGCGCCATCAGCCGGATGTACTCGCCGTTGAACGCGGCCAACTTCTTCACGTCGAAGAACGCTGGCGAGTGCGTGACATCCTCGAGCCGGAAGGCCGCCTCGATCTCGTCCCACGACACGATCTCGCTCCCTGCGGCTTCGGCTCCCGGCGGTGTCCAGCCGAGCGTCATCAGGTAGTTCACCATCGCGTCGGCGAGGTAGCCGTCGTCGCGGTACTGCTCGAGCGCCACCTTGTCGCGACGCTTCGACAGCTTCTTTCGCTGCTCGTTGACCAGCACCGGAACGTGAGCCCATCGCGGGGGTTCGTGCCCGAGCGCCTGCCAGAGCATCTGCTGCTTCGGCGTGTTCGGGAGGTGCTCTTCGGCACGCACCACATCGGTGATCGACATCTCGATGTCGTCGATCACGTTGGCCAGGATGAAGACCGGCGTGCCGTTGCTGCGCAGCAGCACGAAGTCTTCGATCGTGCTGTTGTCGAACGACACCTCGCCACGCACGAGATCATTGACGACCGTCGTGCCGCTCGGGACGCGGAATCGAAGCACATGGCCAGGACCGGGCCCGAGCCCGCGATCACGCGAGTACCCGTCATAGCCGCTGAGACCGAGTTCCTTCGCCCGTTCCTGGATCTGCTCACCGGTGAGGTCGCAGTAGTACGCGTGGCCGTCGGCGAACAACCGCTCGGCGGCGGCGACGTGCGCATCGGCGTACTCGCTCTGGAAATGTGGGCCTTCGAAGTGCTCGTCGTCGGACGAGATGCCGATCCACGCCAATGCGTCGATGATCCCCTGCGTCCACTCCGGACGGTTGCGGGCGTCGTCGGTGTCCTCGATCCGCAGCACGAACGTCCCGCCGAGCCGACGCGCCAGCGCCCAGTTCTGGAGCGCTGTGCGGGCACCGCCGACATGGAACGAACCGGTCGGCGACGGCGCGAATCGGAAACGGGGCCCGGAGGTCATGACAGCGTCGACGCTACCCGTCGTCGGGTTCGCCCGAGGGATGTTCTTCGACAAGGGGTCGCCAAGTCCTCAACAAGACTTCTGCAAGCCACCCGCAAGCTCTCGGAAAGGCCACCTCCGGGGCGTTGGCCGACAGTGCAAGGGTCTCAGCTCGCGTCTGCGGGCATTCCGGCGACAGCAGTGATCGTCAGGTTGCGGAGCTGGCGAAGCGCGACCGACAGTGTGGTGAGATCGAAGCTCTCGGCACGGCGGATCTCGGTGTGCATCGCGAGCGCTCGACCGACCGCCCGCTCGTTGGCCTCGATCCATGCGGTCGGCGAGCCATCGGCCACTCGCATCACATTCCGAGTGAGCTCGGCGAGCACTGTCATCAGGTCGTCACGCAACGACGAACGGGCCTGCTGCTGCCAGCGATCCGACCGCGGGAGGTTGCCGACGCCATCCCAGAGCCAACCGAGGTCGAACGCACCGAACGTGGCCCAGTAGGCGGTGGCCGCGTCGGCCACGTTTCTCGCTTCGGTGTGAGCGATCTCGACGATGTCGAACCCGCTGTGCAGCCAGGGCCAACGCGCGGAGATGGCGGCAAGTTCGAGCGGGACGCCGGCGGCGACACGCTCGTCACGCACGCGTTCGACGTCGCTCTCCACCCGCCCGGTGACGACCCGATCGAGCGACTCCGCCAGAAACGCCATCCCTGCCGAGAAGGTGTCGATCGCATCGGCGATGTCGAGCGGTGGTCGGCGGTGCCGCAACAGCCAGACCGTGCCGCGCTCGGCCATGCGACGAGCATCACGGAAGAGCGCGATCTGTGTGTCGAGGCTGATGCTGCTCCCGAGCGCATCGATCTCGCGCCAGATGTCGGCGAACCCGAAGATCTCACGCGATGCCAGGAACGCCCTGGCCACGTCGGAGACCGATGCGCCCGAGTCCTCCGTCATGCGATGGTCGAACGAGATCCCGGCGAGGTTGACCATGTTGTTGATGAGGGTTGTTGCAACGATCTCGCGGCGCAGGCGGTGCGACCGGATCGCGTCGGGAAACCGCTCGCGTATCTCGATCGGGAAGTACTCCATCAGATCGGGTTCCAGCGCCGGCTCGTCCGGGAGATCGGACTCGAGCAGTTCGGCGACGTCGGCGTTCTTCGTGTAGGCGATCATCACGGCGAACTCCGGCGCCCGCAGCCCACTGCCCGCGCTCTGTCGTTCGGCGATCTGCTTGTCGGTCGGCAGGAACTCGAGTTCCCGGTCGAGATACCCCTCGGCTTCGAGCGAGTCGAGATAGCGGGCGTGCACATTGACCATCGAGAGCGATTGCGTGCGAGCGATCATCAGCGCCAGTGTCTGGGCTCGGTTGTCGTCGAGCACGAGGCGCGAGACCTCGTCGGTCATCTCGACCAGGAGATCGTTGCGCTGCTTGACGGTCAGCTCACCGTCGCGAACGAGCTGGTCGAGCAGAATCTTGAGATTGACCTCGTGGTCGCTGCAATCGACACCAGCGGAGTTGTCGATGGCATCGGTGTAGATCAGTCCGCCGTTGATCGCATACTCGGCGCGGGCCAGCTGGGTCAGACCGAGGTTGCCGCCCTCGCCGACGATCCGGGCACGAAGCTCGACCCCGTCGATACGCAGTGAATCATTGTTCCGGTCACCGACATCGGCATGGCTCTCGGACACCGACTTCACGTAGGTGCCGATGCCGCCGTTCCACAGCAGGTCGACCGGCGCACGCAGGATCGCCGAGATCAGATCGTCCGGCCGCAACTCGGTCGTCGATGTATCGAGACCGAGCACCTCGCGCACCTCCGGGGTGATCGTGATCGCCTTGAGCTGTCGTGAGTGCACGCCACCACCGGCAGAGATCAGGCGGCTGTCGTAGTCGGCCCAGCTCGAGCGTGGGAGTTCGAACAGGCGCCGGCGTTCGGCGTGGGACGACGCGGGGTCGGGGTCGGGGTCGAGGAACACGTGGCGATGATCGAATGCCGCGACGAGCTTCAGATGCGCCGACAGCAGCATGCCGTTGCCGAACACGTCGCCCGACATGTCGCCGATCCCGACCACGACGAGCTCGTCGGTGTCGACATCCTTGCCGATCACTCGCGCATGGCGACGCACGCTCTCCCACGCGCCGCGAGCGGTGATGCCCATCGCCTTGTGGTCGTAGCCGTGGCTTCCTCCCGACGCGAATGCATCGCCGAGCCAGAAGTCGTACTCGGCCGCGATCTCGTTGGCGATGTCGCTGAACGTCGCCGTGCCCTTGTCGGCAGCGACGACCAGATACGGGTCGTCGTCGTCGTAGATGACCGAGTCGGGCGGGTGCACGACCCCATCGCCGACGACGTTGTCGGTCAGGTCGAGCATGCCGCGGACGAACCGCCGATATCGGTCGACGCCCTGCGCGCGCACCGCGTCGCGGTCGGCCGGATCGACGGACGACGACTTGATCACGAACCCGCCCTTGGCGCCGGTTGGCACGATCACGGCGTTCTTGACCATCTGGGCCTTGACGAGCCCGAGCACCTCGGTGCGGAAATCCTGTGGGCGGTCGCTCCACCGCAGCCCGCCACGAGCGATTCGGCCGCCTCGCAGATGAACACCCTCGACGAACGGCGAGCAGACGAAGATCTCGAACTCGGGCCGCGGCTCGGGAAGGAATGCGACGTCGTGGGGCCGAAGCTTGACCGAGATCTCGGGTCGGCCTCGGAAGGCGTTGGTTCGATCGGTGGCATCGATCAACGTGAGGAAGGCACGACAGATTCGGTCGTCGTCGAGCGATGGAATCGCATCGAGCAGTTCGCACAACTCGACGCGGCAACGTTCAACCGCTGCCGACCGTGCGTCAGTCGCGGCCAGGGCAGTCGGCCGGGGATCGAACTTCGTGTCGAACAGCTCGACGAGTCCCCGAGCGATCTCCGGGTGACGCACGATCGCCTGTTCTACGTAGCTGGCACTGAACGGAATCGTCGCCTGACGGAGGTACCGGTTGTAGAGCCGGAGCACGGCGATCTGTCTGCGATCGAGTTCCGCCGACAGCACCAGCCGATTGAGTCCGTCGGGCTCGATCGCGCCGGTCATCAGACCGACGAAGGACCGCTGGACCTCGCCGTGCTGCGCGTCGGTGATCGTGTGGGCGGACAGACGTACGCCGACGTCGTCGAGGTGGACCGTGGCCGCGTCACCGACGAAGACCGACGGGTGTTCGTCGATCGGCGAGAGCCCGAGGTGTTCGAGCACCGGAACGAGTTCGGCGATCGTCGTCGGGCGATCACGCAGGAAGACTCGGAACCGCCATTCGCCGTCGACGGCATCGATCGAGCGGCCGAACGACGTGGCGATCTCGTGGGTGCCCGTCAACATCGCTTCGACGTTGACGAGGTCACCGACCGATGCCTCAGGACGAACCCGTGCCATGTAGTCAGCAGGCACCGTCGCGCCGACGACCGACCACACCCGATATCCCTCGACCTCACCCAAGGCGTCGACGAGGGAGTCTCTCGCCCGCTCACCCCAGGAGCGCGACGCGCTGTCGATCGAGGCGGCCAACCTGGTGGTGTCGTCGAGCGTTCCCGACCGGACGGTCATCGAGATCCTGGCCAGGGAACTCACGCCGACGAGTGTCTCGAGATCACGGATCTCGCCGCCGTAGAACTCCTCCACCAGTGCAGCGACGAGCTCCGGCAGCGCAGCGGTGAAGCGCGATTGAGGAACGTAGGCCAGCACGGTCGTCCAGGGTCCGACCGGTTCGGTCACGTCGAACACGCGGACGATTCGGCGCTCCTGCAGGCCGCTGATCTCGCCGACGAGCTCGGTGAGGGCGTCCGCGCCGGTCTCGAACACCACATCGCGAGGCAAGGTCTCGATCACGTTGCGTACTGCTCGTCCGGTGTGGCTCTCGACCTTGGCGCCCACCCGGGCGACGACCTCATCCGCCCGATCGCGAATCGCCGGGATGGCGAAGACACTCTGGCGATAGGCGGCGCTCCCGAGGAGACCGACGAATCGGACCTCCTGATCGAGCCCTGGGACCCGGACCGCGATCGACGTCATCCGGACCGGCCGGTGAACGGTGGCGACCGCCTCGGTTCGAGCGATCACGACGGATTCGTCGCCGACCTGAGCCGGCGGGTCGACACGTGCAGGATCGAGACGGCCTGACCTGTATTGGCCCAGCACACTTGCAGGCTGGACGCGAAGCCCGTCCGCCGAACGGTCGTAGATCGCGGAGCCGAGGAAGACGAAGTTCTCGTCCGCGAGCCACTCCAGCAACGGGTCATCGCCGCCGACCTCACACAAACGCTCCTGCATCGGGCCGAAGTCGCGAACGACGGACTGCACGTCACCGATAGCGGCACGCACCTCGGATTCGAGGAGCGCCCGCTGGTCGTGCGGGCAGCGGTCCAGTTCGATCAATGTCCACGCCTCGACTCGGCCGTCGTCAGCGTCGACGTCGACGAGCTCGTGACGATCGTTGCGATCCACCGTGAGCATCGGATGGATGAGCATGTGGATGCCCAATTCGAACCGATCGAGCACCATTCGCACACTGTCGACGAGGAACGGCACGTCGTCGGTCACGAACATCAAGATCGTGCGTTCGGTCTCCCAACCGTCGCGCTCGAGGTCAGGCGACAACACTTCGACGCGCGTCTCGCCGAAGCGCCGCGTCCGGCCGAGTTCGAGATGAGCAACCGCGGCGGCGTAGGCGGCATTCAGGCGCCGGCTGTCGGCATCGTCGCTCGGGACGTCTCGGTAGTACACCCGCAGGAATTCCTGGAGCAACGCATCGGTCGGTCGACGTTCACTTGCAATCGTGCGCAAGCTGTCGATGATGTCGGCCACGTCGTTGTGAGCACTCATGTGATTCCAGACCGAAGTCGAGTGGTGTGCCTTGCAACGTAGCCGCCATGGCGCCCGAGTTCCGACACGTCTGGGCATGTCGTCCACGGTCACCGCTAGCGTTCGCGGCGATGACTCGTCCTGAACTCTCGCCAGCGGACCGCGACCGCCCCGAGCAGCACAGCGGTCACCGTCCCGTTTCAGGCGGCCTGGCTCGGGCGGCCGTGTTCGGTATCAACGACGGCTTGGTCTCGAACGTGTCGCTCATCCTCGGGTTCGCCGGCTCGGGTGTCGACTCGTCGATCGTCCGCCTCGCCGGGCTCGCCGGTGCGATCGCCGGCGGGATCTCGATGGCCGCCGGCGAGTGGATCAGCGTGTCCGCTCAGAACGAACTGGTCGAGCGCGAGGTGGCCGTCGAACGTCGCGAACTGGCCCACAACACCGTCGCCGAGACCGCCGAGCTGGCGGCGATGTACGAGGACCACGGCATTTCGCCCGAGACCGCCCGAGCGGCAGCGAACGACGTGATGGCGTCACCAGAGGTGGCACTACGGGTGCACACCCGCGAGGAACTCGGCGTCGACCCTCACGACCTGCCGTCCGCGTTCAAGGCTGCGGCGATCTCGCTCGTGTGTTTCCTGTTCGGTGCGCTGCTGCCCGTCATCCCGTGGTTCACGGGGGCGTCCGGGTTCGCTCCTGCGGCCATCTCGGTGATCACCGGCGTGGTGGCGGCCGGCTTCGTCGGTGCTGCCATCGGACGACTCGCCGAACGCTCCATTCTGAAATCGATCGCCCGGCAGGTGGTCATCGTGCTGGTCGCCTGCGCCGTCACCTACAGCATCGGCGAGTTGGTTGGTGTCAATGTCTGACGAACAGCGACCGGCATCGACGCAGCGCAACGTGCTCGGTACCGAGCTCCAACCATGCTCGTACGACCCGATGACCGGGTACTACCGCACCGGGTGCTGCGAGAACCGCGGCGACGATCCCGGCCTGCACACCGTCTGCTGCCGACTCACCGACGACTTCTTGGAGTACTCGAAGTCGCAGGGCAACGACCTCAGCACGCCGATGCCCCAGTACGGGTTCGCCGGCCTCTCGCACGGCGACCAGTGGTGTGTCTGCGCCGCCCGCTGGAAGGAGGCCTTCGACGCCGGGCATGCGTGCGCGGTGATCCTCGAATCGACACACATGTCGACGCTCGAGTACATCGACCTGGCCGACCTCCGAGCCCACGCGATCACGAGCTGACGCCCGAACCGTGGGTGCCACGTCGACCGACGACCAGTCTCCGCTGCCGGGGTGGCTCGCCATCGTGCTCGTCGTCGGGACGTCCGCCGCGGTGCTCGTGCTGGAGATTCTCGCAGGACGCCTGCTCGCCCCGTACGTCGGCGTGAGCCTCGAGACCTACACCGGGATCATCGGGACCGTGCTCGCCGGCATCGCCGTCGGCGCGTGGCTGGGCGGCATCGCCGCTGACCGCATCGATCCCCGACGATTGATCCCTGCGCTCCTGGTGACCGGCGGCGCGCTGGCCATCGCCACCGTACCCACGGTGCAGGCACTCGGAGGTGCCGGGGGCGCTGCCAGCGTCGGGGGAACGCTGGCGCTCACCGCAGTCGGGTTCCTCCCGTCGGCGACGGTCCTCAGTGCCATCCCGCCAGCCGTGGTCAAGTTGCAGCTCCGCGACCTGGCAGACACCGGCGCAACCGTCGGACGGCTGTCCGCGTACGGCACCGCCGGCGCGATCGTTGCGACGTTCCTCACCGGCTTCGTGCTCGTCGCAGTGGCTGCGGTGACGACGATCATCATCGCCGTCGGCGTGCTCCTCGTTGTCAGCGGGCTCGCGCTGTGGGTCGCGCTGCCGGGCGCCCTTCGTCGTTCCGCTCGGGCCGGAGTGACGTCCGCCTCCGCATTCGCCGGTGTGGCACTCGTCGCGGCGGTCGCCATCGGGAGCCCCTGCGACAGCGAAACCACGTACTACTGCGTGCGGATCGAAGCGGACGACGACCGACCCGACGGACGCGTGCTCGTGCTCGACGACCTCCGCCACAGCTACGTGGATCTCGGCGATCCCACCTACCTCGAGTTCTGGTACACCCGCCGCTTCGCCGAGGTGATCGACGGGCTCGTTCCCAGCGGTGAACTCGACGTCGTCCACATCGGCGGCGGCGCCCTCACGGTGCCGGCGTGGGTCCAGGCGACCCGTCCGGGCAGTGACCAGCTCGTGTTGGAACTCGACGGTGACCTGGTCGACCTGGTCGTCGACGAGTTCGACCGATCGATCGGTCCGGGAACCGACATCGACGTGGTCGTCGGCGACGCCCGGCAGTCGCTTCGCGACGTGCCCGACGACAGCGTCGACGTCGTGATCGGCGACGCGTTCGGCAGTCGAGCCGTCCCCTGGCACCTCGCAACCGAAGAGTTCATGATCGAGGTACAACGGGTGCTGCGCCCGGGAGGGGTCTACGTATTGAACGTGATCGACGGCGCGCGGCTGTCGTTCCTCCGGGCCGAAACTGCGACGATCGCTTCGGTGTTCGACCACGTGGAGGTGGTGTTGAGCACCGGCGCCGCCACAGGGCGGATCGGCAACTCCGTGATCGTCGCGTCCGACCAACCGTTCGACAGCAGTCGACTCGACCCCGAAGATGGCCGCCTCGTCGACGATCTCACAGAGTTCGTGGGAAGCGCGCCCGTGCTCAGCGACGACTTCGCGCCGGTCGACCAACTCCTCACACCGGCCAGCTGACCGGAGTCACGCTGGCGGCGGGCTGAGCTGCTTCACCCCGACGTGTCGCCCGTCTGTACCGCTCGCACGAAGGTGAGGATCGCCTCGATCTGATCGTCGGTGATGGCCCCATTGGCCGGCATCGGGCCGAAGGCCCATCGGTCCTCGTCGACGCCGTTGCGGATCGCGCCGGCGAATTCGTCGTCGCTGAGCTGGGCAACGCCGTACACCGGATCGAGCAACGGCGGCCCGCTGTCGGTGCCTGCCAGATCTCCTCCGTGGCACTGGGCGCAGTTGGCGCCGTAGATCGCCTCGCCCCGCTCGAGCGTCGTTCGTGGCCCGTCGGTGCCGCAGGCAGCACCGAACGAGGCCAGCACCACGGTGCCGATTGCGCCGAGGAGGAAACGACCGGCCGCTGCGCCCATGACGCCAGTGTTGCACCGCGACCGTCCGATACGGTCGCTTTCGTGAACCGATCGATGTTGCTCGCGGCCGTCGTCGCCGCCACGGTGGTGGCATGCGGGTCCGATGCCGTCACGACGACCGACGACAGCTCGCTGACCGTGCCGGCCATCGCGACGAGCGAGCCCGCCACAACGTCGGCGCCCTCCCCAGCAGCACGTCCTCCACCAGCACCACGAGCACGACCAGCACGACGACCACTAGATACGACCACCACGACCTCGACGGTCCCCATCCCTACGGCGCCTGGCCCGCTCGACCTGACGGCCGAGCAGGTCGGGCTCGGCCTGTCAGCCGGCGGGCGGCCGATCGTGGCCGAACGCTCCGGGACGCTCGGCGGACGGCGGGTGCTCGTGATCGGTGTGATCCACGGCGACGAGGACGCGGGGGTGGCGATCGTCGACGAACTCCGTGCCGAAGCGGTGCCCGATGGCGTCGAGCTGTGGATCGTCGAGTCGATGAACCCTGATGGCCAGGCCAACCAGGTCCGCTCGAACGACAACGGTGTCGATCTCAACAGGAACTTCCCGTACAAATGGGGTCCGATCGGCGTGCCGGGCGACTCGCAATACGCCGGCACCGGTCCGGCGAGCGAACCGGAGACGCAGGCGATCACCAACTTCATGAGCCAGCTCCGCCCCGACATCACGGTCTGGTACCACCAGGACCTGTTCGTCGTGAATCCGTCGCAGGGCCGCGAGGGACGCGTCCGCGAGCGTTATGCGCAGCTCACCGGTCTGCCGATGGGCCAGATCACCGGCGGCACGTACACGGGCATCGCAGCCACCTGGGCGCGCAACGAGTTCCGGCCCGACGACGGCGTGGCGTTCATCGTGGAACTCGGCTCGACACTGTCGCCGATCGAGGCGATCACCCACGCCGACGCCGTCCGCACCATCGCGGTCGAAGGCTGACCACCAACAGCACGGGCGGACGGCAACACGGGTCAGACCCCTGTTGCCGTCAGGTCAGCCAGGCGAGGATGGCGGCCGCGACATCCTCGCCGCGGTCGTCCTGCAGGAAGTGGCCACCGGGTTCGAACGTCTGGTGAGGCTGATCCGCTGCTCCGGGGATGCGGTCGACGAACGTCGGCTGCAGGTGTCCGAGCACGATGTCGCCCGGGGTCCAGAGCGTCAGCACCGGCTTCGTCCACTGCTCCCACACTTCCCACGCCGCCTGGTTCGCCGGGACGGCGGGGTCATCGGGGGACGTCGGAACGAGCAGGGGGAACTCCCTGGCACCTGCCAGATACGACTCGTCGGGGAACGGCGCCCGGTAGGCGTCCATCTCGGCGTCGCTGAGCTGGCGTGCGACGCAGGCCCGCCCGAGCAGCGCGCCGCAGTCCATCGGGTCCAACGCTTGCGACATCTTCTGCCACATCATGAACCCGTCGCCCATCGGCTCACCGGCGGGCAGCGCGGTGTTGCCGATCACGACCCGATCGAACCAGTCCGGCTGTTCGGCGATCATCCGCAAACCGAGGAGGCCTCCCCAGTCCTGCACGAAGACGTGGAAGCCGTCGGCCGGACGTTCGAGCCCACCGACGAACTCGGTGAGCCAAGCGACGTGGTTCGCGTACGTGTAGGTCGCCCGGTCGGTCGGTTTGTCGGAACGTCCGAACCCGATCAGGTCGGGGGCGATGATTCGATGGCCGGCTCCGACGAGCGGCGGAATCATGCGTCGGTACAGGTAGCCCCAGCTCGGCTCACCATGGAGCAGCAGGAACGTCCCGGCCTCACCGGAGCCCTCGTCGACGTAGGCCATCCGGAGCCCATCGACCTCGGCGTAGTTCGGTTCGTACGGGAAGTCCGCCAAGTTGGCGAATCGGTCGTCGGGGGTTCGAACGAAGTCCACGGTCATGCCGCGATGCTGGCAGATCCGAGCCTCCGAGCGTCAGTTGGTGTGAGGGCGCAGCATGACAGCTTCGGCCGGAGCGAGCGGTTCGCGGGCACCGGTTCGTGCCGGGTCGGAGGAGACGAGGACCTCCGCGTCGGTCAGTTCGGTGGGCCAGCCGACCTCGACGTCGCCGAAGTTGACGAGCACCGTGATCCGATCACCATCGAGCGATCGTTCGAACCGGAACACACCGGAAGCGCCGGGTGCGATCGTCATCTCACCACGGCGAAGCACATCGTGTTCGTGGCGCAGTTCGAGGAGTCGCCGATACAGCGAATGCATCGAGCCGGGTACGCCGACCTGTCGGTCCGCTGCGTGGGAGGACGCATTGGCGGGGAACGGCAACCACGGACGGCCGGACCATCCGTGGCCGGTCTCGTCATCGCCTGCTGCCGTCCACGGAATCGGCGCCCGACAGCCATCGCGACCGTCGGGATCCACGACTCGATCAGCGGGGATCACGGCATTTTCGAGCGCCAACTCCTCGCCTGCGTACAGGAAGGGGGTGCCGCGCACCGACAGCGCCAGAACGGCGGCTGCTCGAGCTCGCGCCTCGCTGCCATAGCGGCTGCGGTGACGGACCTGGTCGTGGTTCGACAGCACGAACGTGGGCCAGCGCGGCTCGGCGAAGTCGTCCTCCATCGCGCGAATTGCCGTGGCGATCCGTTCGTCGTCCCACGTCGAATGGAGCGGACGGAAGTCGAACGACAGATGCAGCTCGGGGGCGTCGGGCGTGCCGACGTACGACGCGCTCTCGCCGTCTCGCAGCAGGTAGACCTCGCCCACCATCATCGGCTCGTGCCGGTAGCCATCGAGCATCGTCCGGATCCGCCGCAGTAACTCGTGCCCGAAGGGCCGGTCGGTGGCGAGGAGCGGGTACTTCCAGAGCGGGTCGGGCAGGTCGTCGACGTCGGTGCCCTTCCCGATCAGGTTGACGACGTCGGCTCGGAACCCGTCGACGCCCCGGTCGAGCCAGTAGCGCAGCGTGTCGTGCATCGCCGACTCGACATCGGGGTTGGCCCAGTTGAGGTCGGGCTGCTCGGCGAGAAAGAGGTGCAGGTACGACTGGTCGGTGGCGTCGTCGTGGGTCCATGCGGGCACCTGGTTGAACATCGCCTGCCAGTTGTTCGGCGGTGATCCGTCGGCGCCACGATCTTTCCAGACGTACCAGTCACGCTTGGGGTTGTCGCGCGACGACCGCGACTCGACGAACCAGGGATGGTCGCTCGAGCTGTGGTTCGGCACCCAGTCGAGCAGGAGCCGCATGCCTCGCTCGTGGACGCCGTCGATCAGGTCGTCGAAGTCGGCGTCGGTGCCGAACACCGGATCGACCCCGCAGTAATCGGCGACGTCGTAGCCGAAGTCACGCATCGGCGAGGTGAAGATCGGCGAGAGCCAGAGTGCGTCGACGCCGAGGTCGGCGAGGTAGTCGAGTTTGCTGGTGATCCCGGCCAGGTCGCCGACGCCGTCACCGTTCGAGTCGGCGAACGATCGCGGATAGATCTGGTACACCACCGCCTCACGCCACCACGGCGTCGCGTCGTGCGAGTGGCCGCTCATGCGACGCCGGCAGATGGTGTCAGGTCGCTCTGGTCGGTCACCGCCCGATTCTCGCACGTGTTCACATCGCCGAAACGATCGCGGAACATCGGTTCCGTACGGTGACCTGATGCTGTTCGAGTTCGCGGCGTTCCGGGGAGGGCGATGATCGGAGCGGTCGATCCCTTCATCGGGACCGACGTCACCGAGCTCACACCGCCAGTGGGGCTCGCTGCCACATGGTGGTGGCCGAAACCCCAGGTGGGCAACACCCATCCTGGCGCGACCTCGCCGCTCGGAATGGTTTCCGCATGCGCCTACTCCGGCGCCTACCCGACCGGGTACGGGGTCCACGAACTCTCGACCGAAGGCGTCCCGGCGGTGCTGCACGAGCGGCTCGTCGCGTCGGGGTTCACGCACTTCCAACAGTCCGGGACCGGCGCGATCCGCAAGTACTACAACTACTTGCGCGTCACCCCGATGGTGGATCCGCTCGACGACCTCGGTGCGGTGTGGGCGCTCCGTGACGAGACCGCCGAGCCGGGCTACTACTCCGCGACGCTGGAGAACGGCATCCGTGCCGAGTTGACGGTCGGCCCCAAATCGGCAGTGCACCGCTACACGTTTCCGGCCCAGCGGGATGCTCGGCTGGTGGTCGACTTCTCGCTCGGTGGCCTGGCGATCCAGCACGGTCGCACCGTGCCGACCCGGGCGCATCTGGCAACGCTGGAGCCCGGCGTCGCCGAAGGCGAGATCGTCGTCGAAGGCGCGCCGCTCGCGGTGCACATCGAGTGCGACACGCCCTCGTGGCGCCAGATGCTCTGGTACGACCAACGGCTGATGCCCGGCGGCACCCAACTGGAGTTCGATTCGATTCGCCCGACCACGCTGCGACCGTTCGGTCTGATCCTGCTCGGCCCGACCGATGCCGGTCAGGCGATCGAGCTGCGGTTCGGGTTCTCGTTGCGTGGCGTCGAGCAGGCGCGGCGCAATCTCCACACCGACTGCGGCGCCAGCCGACGCAGCTTCGAGCGGCGCCGTGCGGCAACCCGTACCGACTGGGCCAACCGGCTCGACGCCATTCGGGTCGAGACCGCATCGAGCGAGCGTCGCACGATCTTCTCGACCGCGCTCTACCACTCGCTGATCAAACCGTGCTTCGCTCCCGACGAGAGCCCGTACTGGCCGGCGTCGGGACCGTTCGTGTTCGACATCGCGACGATGTGGGACATCTACCGCACGCAGCTGCCACTGATCACGTTGCTCGCACCCGATCGCGCGGTCGAGCTCGCAAACGCGTTGCTCGTCATCTGCGAGCAAGAGGGCAACCTGCCGATCGGCTACCGGATGGCGCGAGGCGCCGACCGGTTCTCACGGCAAGGGAGTGCGTTGGCGCACACGTTCCTCGCCGACGTCTGTTCGCTCGATCTCGAGGGCATCGACTGGGACTGGGCGCTCGTGCACATGCACACCGATCTGCGGCGCAACTACGGCGAGGAGTTCCTCGAGCGAGGCATCGCCCACCCGATCACCCACACACTCGACCTCACGTTCGGCTACCACTGCACGGCGCAGGTCGCCCGCCACATCGGCGACGCTGCCCTCGCCGATCAGCTCGATGCACTGGCGACCCGCTGGATCGATGCCTTCGATCCCGACACCGGTCTCCTCGTCGATTCGACGTTCTACGAGGGCGGAAAGTGGAACTACTCGTTCCGCCTCATCCACGACATGGCGCACCGGATCGAGCTGGCGGGCGGCGAGACGCGCTTCGTCGAACTGCTGGACCGGTTCTTCGGATTCGGGGCGCATCCGATCAAGCAGCTCGGCGTCGCGCCCGACGCCGCCGACGTCGCTGAGGGCTACGAGTTGAACCGATTCGAGGGCCTGAACAACGAACCCGACATGGAAGCGCCGTGGGCCTACCACTACGTCGGTCGGCCGGATCGGACCGCCGAGGTCGTCCACGCAGCCGTGAACAACCAGTTCGGCACCGGCCGGGGCGGGCTCCCGGGCAACGACGACTCGGGTGGGCTGAGTTCGTGGTACGTGTGGGCATCGCTCGGCCTGTTCCCGGTGGCCGGCCAGCAGTTGGTGTTCGTCAACGCTCCATCGTTCTCACAGGCCAGGATCACGGTGCCCGGCGGCACGTTCGTGATCGAGACCACGGGGTTCGTCGAGCCCGAGGCCGACGGACCGGTGCAGTACGTCCAGTCGGTGCACCTCGACGATCACGCCCTCGACCGGAGCTGGATCACGTTGGACGAGCTCCACCAGGGGGGCCGGCTGCACATCGAACTCGGTCCGGAGCCATCACGCTGGGCAACGGCGGTTCGGCCGCCCTCGGTGTCCACGCCGCACTCATCGACGACCACCGGAGCGAGCCTCCGCGAGGGGAGACACCCATGACGGCAACGAAGCGTCTCGTGATCGTCGTGCGCGCCGATCCGGTGATCTGCGGGCATTCCGGCGAGGCGCGCAACCTCGCCGAGGTGGCGCTGACACGAGGCTTCGACGACGTCCGCATCGTCACCTGGCCGATCCCGACGTTGCAGGCCGCTGGACTCCCGCTGAAGCCGCTCGACGCCGTGCTTCCCTACAGCGCCGGCATCACCGTCGAGCGCCCCGACCCCGTCGGCGACTACAAGGTTCCCGATGCCCGCTTCTACGGCGGCATCGTGGGTCGGCTGGTCGAATTGTTCACCGATGGCACACCGACCGTCGCGATGTCGCTGTACCTCACGCCGCACGCCACGGCCGTGAACGACGCGCTCGCCGTCGCCCTGGCCACCGGGCTGCCCGTCGACGTCACCACGATCGCCGAGGCCGTCGGTTCGGACATCACCAATGTCGTTCGCACCTCCGTGGAAGAGCAGTTGTTCGGCGCGGCCGCCCAGGTGTTCACGACGTACCTCGCCAACGACCACTGCGTCGCCGTCTCGGAGTTCACCAAGCAACTGATCGTCGACTCCGCCATGGCGATCGACGCCCGCCACGGCACGTCGTTCGCTGCGCAGTGCCGAGAGCGCGTCGCCATCTCCTACCCGGCCATCGACAGCCGACAATTCACCGATCTCGACCGAGGGCGTCTCGATGCCGTCCTCGCCCGCCGCGGGCTGACCGATGACGGCTACGTGCTCTTCCTGTCACGGGTGACCAAGGCCAAGGGCGTCGACGACCTGATCGACGGGTACGCGGCGAGCCATGCGAGCGATCTCGTGCCGCTGGTGATCGCCGGGACCGGCCCCGAAGCACCCGCACTGCGCGCCAGGGCGCAAGCATCGTCGGCTGCCGACCGGATCGTGTTCTTCGACGACGTCGACGACGACGAGAAGACGTTCCTGATGGCGGGCAGCGCGGCGTACGTGCTGGCGAGCAAACCGCGGCCCGAGTTCGTCGAAACGTTCGGGATCGCACTGGTTGAGAAGATGCTCGCCGGTGGCGGCCCGGTGATCACGACGGCGACCGGCGGTATCCCCGAGGCGATCGGCGACCACGCAACGGTGGTCCCCGTCGGCGATCCGATGAGCATCGCCCAGGCACTCGACGACGCCATTCTGCGAACGTCGGCCGAGCAACGCGCCACACTGGCGGCCGCAGCACGCGAGCACGCGATGCAGTTCGACCGGGTCAACGTGTTCGATCGTCTCTTCGCCCGCCTCCAGCCTGGCTCGGCGGCCGCCTGATCGTTCGCCCGCCCGTCACGCCCGACGGGTGGACGAGGCGTGGACGACGGTGTCGTCAGACGAATCTGGCGAAGACCTCGAGGGGTTCGCGGTCGGTGGTCAGGGTGTTGATCGGCGCGTCAGGGTCGGCGCGACCGATGGCGACACCACAGAAGATCCGTTGCTCATCGGGAGCACCGACGAACTCGGACACCGCCTTCTCGTAGACCGCCCACGCCTCTTGGGGGCACGTATCGAGGCCCGCCTCCTGCGCGAGCAGCATGAAGGTCTGCAGGAACATCCCGAGATCCGACCACTGCGGCGGTCCCATGATCCGGTCGACGAAGCAGAAGATCGCGGCCGGAGCACCGAAGAAGTCCAGATTCTTCGCGAACTGCCCGAGACGCCCCGCCTTGTCCTCACGCTCGATGCCGAGGGTGGAGTACATGTCTTCGCCCACCTTGAACCGCGAGCTCCGATAGGGCTCGTGCAGCGGCGAGGGATAGATGTCGTACGCGGCCGGCTCGATCGGACGGTCGGCGAGGTACTCGCGGAACCGGGCCATCGACGCACCGTTGACGACGTAGATGCGCCACGGCTGCACGTTGCCGCCGGACGGCGCACGCGATGACGTGGTGAGCAACTGAGCGATCACGTCGTCG
Source organism: Ilumatobacteraceae bacterium (assembly GCA_963741875.1). Classification (GTDB taxonomy): domain Bacteria; phylum Actinomycetota; class Acidimicrobiia; order Acidimicrobiales; family Ilumatobacteraceae; genus Sva-07. The sequence goes on from CAVUJO010000004.1 coordinate 23,129, forward strand.
GAGACCGGGTCGGGCAGGAAGGCCCGAACGGACTTGCGGGCGTTGACGGCGTCAGTCACGTTCACCGCCGCAGTCTGACCGCTCGACCGCTCGACGGTCCAACCGCTGCAGCCCACCGGCGCCAAAACCCACGTTTGCGTTGCATTCTGGGTGGCCCGGGCCACCCGAAGTGCAACGCAAACGTGGTGTTGAGGGGCTCTACCAGTCGGCGGCGATGTACTGGGTCTCGCAGAATTCGTAGATCCCCTCGCTGGCACCCTCGCGACCGAGACCGGATTGCTTCATGCCACCGAACGGCGCCGCCGGATCGGAGACCGCCCCCCGGTTCAGGCCCACCATGCCCGCCTGAATGCGTTCGCTGACCGCAAGTCCGCGGCGCAGGTCCTTGGTGAAGACGTAGGCGGTGAGACCCATCTCGGTGTCGTTGGCGACACCGATCATCTCGTCGGTGTCGTCGAACGTCATCACGGGCGCGACCGGACCGAAGATCTCGTGGCGGGTGATCTCGTCGCCTGGGCGCACGTTGCCGAGCACCGTTGGTGGATAGAAGTGGCCAGGACCATCAACGGTCCCGCCGCCGGTCTCGATGCGGGCGCCGTGATCGGCGGCGGCGGTGACGAGTTCGTTGATCGATTCGACGGCCTTGGCGTTGATCATCGGACCACACGTGACCCCGTCGTCGAACCCGCTGCCGATACGAACATCGGCCATCGCCGCGGCGAACATCCGGGTGAACTCGTCGGCCACCTTCTCGTGCACGAGGAAGCGGTTGGCGGCGGTGCAGGTCTCGGCCGAGTGGCGCATCTTCGCCACCATCGCACCCTGCACGGCGGCCTCGAGGTCGGCGTCATCGAACACGATGAACGGTGCATTGCCGCCGAGTTCCATCACGGTCTTGAGCACCCGGTCGGCGGAGCGTTTGAGCAACACGATGCCGACCTCGGTCGAGCCGGTGAACGACACCATTCGCGTCGCCGGATGGTCGACCGCCGCGTCGAACCACGCTCCCGACGACAGCGTCGGCACGATGTTGACCACACCGGCGGGCAACCCCGCCTCGTGGAGGAGTTCGCCGATCCGCAACGCCGTCAATGGCGTCTCCCGAGGCGGCTTGATCACCGCTGCGTTGCCGGCGGCGAGAGCCGGGGCGAGCTTCCGGGTGATCATCGCCGCAGGAAAGTTCCACGGGGTCACGATGACCACGACGCCGACCGGCGGGTGGTGGACGACGATCCGGTTGGCGCCAGCGGGTGCGACGCCGAGCGACCCCTGGATGCGCACGGCCTCTTCGGAGTTCCAACGGAAGAACTCGGCGGCGTAGGTGACCTCGCCTCGGGCGTCGGCGAGCGGCTTGCCGTGTTCGAGCGTGATCAATCGGGCAAGTTCCTCGTGGTGATCGACCATCAGCTGCCACGTGCGCCGGAGGATCTCACCGCGTTCGCGCGGCGGCGTCGCGGCCCAGGCCGCCTGCGCTGACGCTGCCGCTTCGCAGGCGGCGGTCGCGTCGTTCGTGGTACCGGCCGCGACCGAGGCGATCACCTCCTCGTTCGCCGGGTTCTCGACGTCGAACCGCTCCGACGTCGAGCCTTCTCGCCACTCGCCACCGATCAACAACTGGGTCTGCATACCCACATCATGCACCCGAACGGCTCCGCCGACCTCCACCGACCTGCCCCGACCTCAGGCGACTCGACGTCACGCTCGGTCGGCCATGACGCGACGTCGAGGGTCAGGCGACGTCGTAGCCGGCGTCGTCGATCGCACGACGAATTGCCGAGTCGTCACCGCCGACGACCGTCACCTGTTTCGCGTCGACGTCAACTGCGACCGTGGCCACATCGGCGACGGAGGCGACCTCACTCTCGATGGCCCGCTTGCAGTGATCACAGCTGATTCCTGGGACCGAGTAGGTGTGGGTGACGCTCATGCGACGAGTTCCTGTTCTTCGAGACGGGGGGATGGAGCGGGTGCACTGGCGGCGGTTCGGCGGTAGCCGTCGAAGCGACGCAGTCGCAGGCTGTTCGACACGACGAAGAGCGATGACATGCCCATCGCTCCGGCGGCGATCATCGGGTTGAGGACTCCGAACGCGGCGAGCGGAATCGCCGCGGCGTTGTACGCGAACGCCCAGAACAGATTGCCCTTGATCGTTGCAAGGGTCCGACGGGACAAAGCGACTGCATCGGCGGCGGCCCGGAGGTCGCCGGAGACGATCGTGAGGTCGGACGCCTCGATCGCCACATCGGACCCGGTGCCGACGGCGATGCCCAGGTCGGCCTGGGCAAGCGCGGGAGCATCGTTGATGCCGTCACCGACCATCGCCACGCGATGCCCTTCGGCCTGGAGCCGTACGATCTCGGCGGCCTTCGCGTCGGGCAGCACCTCGGAGATGACGACGTCGACGCCGATCTCCGACCCGACCGAACGGGCCGTGCGGTTGTTGTCGCCGGTCAGCAGCGTCACGGTGAGACCGAGATCGTGGAACGCCGCCACGGCCTCTCGCGACGTCGGCTTGATCGTGTCGGCGACCACCAGCACGGCCTCCGCCGCGCCGGCCCGCCCGACGAACACCGCGGTGTTCCCGCTGCGTTCGGCGCCCGTCGCCGCGTGCTCGACCGCTGCTGGTATCGAGTCGAACAGCTGACGGCGACCGACACGCACCTCGACGCCGTCCACCGAGGCCACGACGCCGATACCCGGACGGTTCACGAACGCGTCGAGCGGACCAGGAAGCGGGCCGCGCTCGGACGCTGCTGCGGCGATCGACCGGGCGATCGGGTGCTCGGAACGCGATTCGACCGCACCGGCCAAGCCGAGCATCAACTCGGCGGATGCGTCCGGAGCGGTCACATCGACCAGACCCATGCGGCCCTCGGTGACGGTGCCGGTCTTGTCGAGCACGATGGTGTCGATCCGTCGCGTGTCCTCGAGGACTTCGCCGCCCTTGATGATCACGCCGAGCTGTGCCGCCCGGCCGGTGCCGACCATGATCCCGAGCGGCGTGGCCAGTCCGAGCGCACAGGGACACGCGATGATCAGGACAGCGACGGCTGCGGTGAACGCCTCGTTGGGGTCGCCGGTGATCGCGAGCCACGCGAGCAGCGTCACGACGGCGATGCCGATTGCCGTCGGCACGAAAACTGCGGCCACTCGGTCGGCGAGCCGCTGCACCTCGGCGCGGCTGCCCTGCGCCTCGTCGACGAGCCGGATGATCTGGGCGAGTGCCGTGTCGGCACCGACTCGGGTGGCTTCGACGACCAGCGAGCCGTTGGCGTTGACCGTTGCACCGATCACCTCGTCGCCGGGGCCGACCTCGACCGGCACCGGCTCGCCGGTCACCATCGACGCATCGACGCTCGAGCGTCCGTCGACGACGACGCCGTCGGTGGCGATCTTCTCGCCTGGCCGCACCAGGAATCGGGAGCCGACCTCGAGCTGATCCAATGACACCTCGGTGCCGTCCTCGAGCCGGGCCGAACGCACACCCAGGTCGGCCAGGGCCCGGATCGCGTCGCCTGAGCGTCGCTTCGCTCGGATCTCCAACCACTTCCCGATCAGGATCAGCGCAATGATCACCGCTCCGGTCTCGTAGTACACGTGGCCGCCACCATCCCCCGTCATCGACATCGAACCCATGTCGCCGGACGATTCGTCCCCGAGACCGGCGACGAGGACGACCGTCGACCAGGTCCACGCCGCCAACGTGCCCATCGACACCAGCGTGTCCATCGTGGTCGATCCGTGCCGCAGGTTCATCCAGGCAGCCCGGTGGAATCCCCAACCGCACCAGAACACGATCGGCGTGGCGAGTACTGCCACGACCCACTCCCAGCCGTCGAATTGCAGCGGGGGGATCATCGACAGCGCGACGACCGGGACTCCGAGCACCAGCGCGACGATCCAGCGACGCCGCAGGTCGGCTTCGCGACGACGCTCCGCAGCGTCGTGGTCAGCAGAGATCGGGGCGACGTATCCCAACTGTTCGACGACGGTACGCATGTCGGCCTCCGCGGCGCCGTGATGCAGCACGGTGGCGCGGCCATTCGCGAAGTTGACGCGGACCTCGTCGACACCGTCGAGCTTGCCGAGTCCGCGTTGGATCCGGTTCGCGCATGCTGCGCACGTCATCCCTTCGATGGCGATGTCGGAACGCACCGATGTCGGGGCGGGACTCTGGGTGGTCATGACGGATCGATCACCTGGCAGCGGTCGGGGTCGGTGCAGTTCGCCGGATCGAGGTGGCGAGCACGCTCGACGAGTTCGAGCATGTCTGCCCGTGCAGCCTGGAGCCGTTCGATCTGCAGGTCGATCTCGGCGAGGTGACGGTCGAGGAACGACAGCGTGTGCGAGCACGTCGCGCTACCTGCGTCCTTCATCGACAACACCGTCTGCACTTCGGCGAGTGTGAGTCCCGACGCCTGGGCATCTCGAATGAACTGCAGGCGTCGTGGGGCGTCGTCGGAGTAGTTGCGATAGCCGGCCGGCGTACGGTCGGGCTCGGGCAGCAGCTCGATCGACTCGTAGTACCGGATCGTCTGCGTACTCAGCCCGGACCGCTCGGCCAATGCACCAATTCGCATGTCCTACACCCTACCGGCGAACCTTCGAGTCGACTAGAAGGTTGATACGTGGAGCGACACGTGTGGTGGTGCTCGCGCGCTCAGAGCCTGTCGCGAAGCCGGGATGCGGCAACCTCGGGTGTGAGGTCGCGCTGCGCGTTGGCGAGCAGCTCGTAGCTCGCCGGAATCTTGGCGACCTCGGCCGACCGCAGCAATGGCGGGTAGTAGTGCGCGTGCAACTGCCATCCGGCAGCCTCGGTACGGTCGGGCGCGGTGTGCCAGCCCGAGCAGTACGGAAACGGCGTGTCGAACAATGCGTCGAAGGCCCGGAGCATGGTCTGCATGGCGTCGGCGAGTGACGCACGTTCGCCTGGGCCGACGTCGTCGAGACGCGCAAGGGGGCGACGTGGCAACACCAGCGTCTCGAACGGCCAGTAGGCCCAGTACGGCACGAGCACGACCCAGTCGTCGTTGGCTGTCACGATCCGTTCGTCGAGGTCGAGTTCACGCTCGACGTAGTCGAGCAACATCGGCCGACCGTGCGCGTCGAGGTAGTTCGCCTGGCGATTCAGCTCCAGTTCGATCTCGTTGGGGAGGAACGTCGACGCCCAGATCTGACCGTGCGGGTGAGGATTCGACGCGCCGGAGATCGCCCCGCGGGTCTCGAAGATCTGAACACACCGGTATCGCTGCTGGAGTTCGGCGAGCTGCGACTGCCACAGCTCGATCACGCCGACCACCTCCGCGGGCGTCATGTCAGCGAGCGTGAGGTCGTGTCGGGGCGAGAAGCACAGCACTCGGCACTCGCCGTTGGCGTCGGCGGCGCCGAACAGGTCGTCGACGTGCGACGGGTCGGGGCCAGGGACCTCCGGCAGCAACGCTGCGAAGTCGTTCGTGAACACGAACGTCGAGTCATAGGCAGGATTTCGCCCACCGTCGGCGCGTTCGTTGCCGGGGCACAGGTAACACGCCGGGTCGTACGTCGGCGCCGACAGGACCGCAGCCGACCGCTGGCCCGACCACGGACGCTGCGTCCGCTGTGGCGACACGATCACCCACTCGCCGGTCAGCGGGTTGTGACGTCGATGCGGGTGACGGGAGGGGTCGAACGACACCGTGGCAGCGTAGGTCGCTCAGTCGCAGTGACCCAGCGAACACCGTTGAGCAGCGGACATCGTGTACGCCGGAGCGGCGACCGCTGCAAATGTCGGCCGATACACCTCGGACGCGACGCCATCCCAACGGTTGTTCGACAGGGCGTAGATCAACTGTCCGGGCACGGAGGACGGCACCCAACTCGCGAAGTAGGTGTTGCAGTCGATCGCGCACTTGGGGTGCGCCGGAATGTCCGAGACGACGACGTACGGCCCCACCGCACGTCCGGCCCGTTCGATCACGATGCGATCGCCCCACCAATCGCCAATCTTGGTGATCGCCATCCAGTTGTTGTTCGCGAGCACGAACTGCGTGGCGTTCACCATCCGGCCCGCTGTCTCGATGATCGGTGCCGCACGCGACGGGTCCGCGCTCCATCCTCGTCCCGTCCAGTACGTGAGTGCCGCCAGCAGTTGCCCCTTCGGCACGCGAGCGACCGTGACGCGATTCGCGCAGCTCAGATCGTGGGCGGCGTAATAGATGTACAGGTCATACCCGAACTGCCGATGGCACTGCGCGAACAGATAGGTCCACGTGTCGTCCGACTCGATCGACCAGCCGTACAGCGCATCGCTCGGGTTGGCAGGTGTCGCGCCACGCAGCACCGTCCACGTCCGTGTGTCGACCACTGCGACAGCCGTCGAGGTCGGTTCGGTACGAACCAGATAGCCCGGGCCACGTTCGTACATCTCGGCGGCGAACACGTAGAGCAGGCCGTCGGCGCCGACCTCAGCACCGAGCGGCCAGTACCAGCGTGCGAAGGGGGTGGTCGACTCGGCGAACAGCCAGGGCCGAGGATCGGTGGCAGTGCCCCCCAGGAGCACCGAGAAGCAGCTGCCGTCCTGCACCATCCCGATGTTGTGGATCAGCGTCGTCGAACCGTTTGGTACACGCACCTCGGCGTCCTGGAAGGTCCACAGCACCCTGCCGTCCGGCAGCGGCGTCGGGCGCTGGTAGTCGGCACCGACGACGCCGCCGGGCTCTGACGCGAACAGACGATCGAGATCGCCAGGCGTCGCCCCGGGCAAGCAGGTCCACTCGCTCCCCTCGGCACGGGCGATCGCCGATGACCTGCTGGGAACCACACCCGCCAGCGCGACCACAGCGACCAGCACCACAGCCACCACGGCCACCACGACGGCACTCGGGTGTCGCACAGCAGGGGACCGGAGGAATCGGCGGGTGCGAGCCACACGTCACTTTCGCGCAGTCTGGTCGCCGGACGATGTCGGGCGACTGACCGCCCGCAAGCGTCAGAGACGCCGGATGTCGGGATTGAACGAGTGCGGGGCTCGGCGAGGGACCGACACACCGACCGTGTACAGCAGACGGACGATGCGCTGACGATGCCCCGCCCACGGGGCCAGGTGACGACACATGATCTCGTCGCCACCCTCGTCGGCGGGCACCCGACGGGCATCGCCGGTGAAGGCGTAGTTGACCATCGTCGGCAGGCCGTAGTCGCGCAACACGATCGTGTCCGGATCGCCGTGCGTGGCGGTGATCACGGACGTCGCGGTCCACTGCCCGAGGCCAGGGAGCGCCGACAGGCGAACCCGCGCTGCCTCCGGGTCCATCGCCGCCGCTTCCTCGAGGCGGTTCGCTCGACGAGCGGAGAGCAGAATCGCATCGGCGCGCCGGCGTTCGACGTTGAACCGGTGGAGGTCGACGTAGGACTTCGCCGCGACCACCTCGGGGGTGGGCGGGAGTCGGAGGTCGCACGGTCCCGGCGCTGGTTCACCCCACTCGTACACGATCCGAACCCAGCTCTTGAGCGCTTCACCGGTGGTGACGCGCTGGCCGAGCAGGACGAGGAGCAGTTCCTGCCAGATCACGCCGGCGGCAGGCAATCGGATGCCGGGATGTCGGCGCGCCCAGTCGGCGATCGTCGAGTTGAGCGTCGGGTCGAAACCGTCGACGTCGTCATGGAGCCCCACCCAGTACGGGGCCCGATCGATGAGCCAGTCGGCGCCGCTCCCCCACGCCTCGGCCGTCGTGGTGCCGGTGCGGTCCCAGGTCAGCAACATCGTGCCAGCGCCTTCGGGGGTCAGCACCGCCTTGGCAAAACTGTTCGACGTCCAGCGGGTGGTGGGGTCGCGCGGGTACACGCCGATCGGCTTCATCGTCGCCCGCAGGTCGATGTTGTCGGTCGACAGGGTTCGGCGTGCGGTCACGATCGCCGCCCGCGGTTCAGGCGCCGACGAGCGTGCGCCAGTCGGCGGGGTAGGCGTCGGCCACCTGCGCTGGGGTCATCCGGAGCGTGGCTTCGGGCGGCAGGTCGGCGACCTCCCGGGCTTCCATGTAGTGATGCCCGACGAGACGCAATCCCTCGAACATCGTGCTGCGCAACTCGACCAACTCTTCCGGCGGGTTCGGGTCGTAGAAGCCCCAGATCGTGAACGCGATCGTGAGATCGTGCACGACGGGCGCCCGCGAGAAGATCGATGCTCGGCGCAGCGCGACGCCGAGGCAACCGCGGATCGCGTCGTCGATGTGTTCACCGGGCTGGAGCTGCACCTTCGGGCGCAGCTGCGCGGCAATGCGCAGCGCGAACCCCTGGTCAGGGCCCGGTTCGCCCAAACGAGGGCCGTCGGGCTGGAACCCCTCGATGTCACCGGGGCGGTCGGGCATCCACGACGTCGGGACGTGTTCGGGCGACTCGTAGTAGCGCGGGTGAGCGGTGGGTGGAACCGGGCTGAATCGGGGGGCGGCCATCGCTGCTCTTTCTATCAGTCGACGGTCGGGCCGTGGTCAGTGCGCAACGAGCGGTGCAGCAGGCCATAGACCAAGCTGTCTTCGAGCGCCCGCCATGATGCCTCGATGATGTTCGGGCTGACGCCGATGGTGGTCCAGTCGCGGGTGCCGTCGGTGGCGGAAAGCAGGACGCGGGTGGTCGACCCCGTGGCACTCGCACCATCGAGGATGCGCACCTTGTAGTCGGTGAGATGGATGTCGGCGAGCTCCGGCAGCATGGTGCCAACCGCCTTGCGCAGGGCGGTGTCGATCGCGTTGACCGGACCGTTGCCCTCGGCGACCCACACGCGACGATCGGCGTCGTCTCCCTCACCGACCCACACCTTCACGGTCGCCTCGGTCGAGAAGATGCCACCCGGCAGCTCATCGGTGATGACGCGCATCGACTCGACGCGGAAGAACTCCGGCACCTGGCCAGCGGCCCGACGCATCAACAACTCAAGGGACGCGTCGGCGGCCTCGAAGTGGTACCCCTCGTGCTCGAGTCGCTTGAGTTCGTCGACGACGTTGTTGATGGTCGCGCCGTCCAACTCGACACCGATCTCGTCGGCCTTCATCTGGATCGTCGCCCGGCCCGCCATCTCCGACACGACGAAGCGGGTGCCGTTGCCGACCAGTTCAGGGTTGACGTGCTCGTAGGCATCCTTCGCCCGAACGATCGCCGAGACGTGCAGACCCGCCTTGTGCGCGAACGCCGAAGAACCGACGTAGGGAGCCTGGGGATTGACGGCCCGATTGAGCGTCTCGGCAACGTGGTGGCTCACCGCCGTCAGGCGCTCGATGCGGCCGTCGGGCAGACACGTGTAGCCGAGCTTGAGCTGCAGGTTCGGGATCACGGTGGTGAGGTTGGTGTTGCCGGTGCGCTCACCGAGACCGTTGAGGGTGCCCTGCACGTGGCCGGCGCCGGCTTCGACCGCCGCCATCGAGTTGGCGACGGCACAGCCGGTGTCGTCGTGGCAGTGGATGCCGATGACGGCATCGTCACCCACGTGCGTCTTGACGTCAGCGACGATCCGGTACACCTCACTCGGCAAGGTGCCACCGTTGGTGTCGCAGAGCACGAGGTGGCTTGCGCCGTTGACGACCGCCGCTTCGATCGCCCGGAGCGAGAACTCGGGATTCTCCTTGTAGCCGTCGAAGAAGTGCTCGAGATCCACCAGCACCATGCGACCCTGCCCGGTCAGATACTCGACCGAGTCCGCGATCATCGCGGCGCCCTCGTCGAGCGTCGTCTGCAGGGCTTCGACCACCTGGTACTCGGAGCTCTTCGCGACGATGCAGACCGCGGACGTGTCCGCCTCGATCAGGTTGCGCAGGGTCGCGTCGTCGTCGACCTTGCCGCGGGGCCGACGCGTCGACCCGAACGCCACGAGCGTGGACGTCGCCAGCCTCAACTCGGTCTTCGCCCCGCGAAGAACTCGATGTCCTTCGGATTCGCCCCCGGCCAGCCTCCCTCGATGAAGTGCACCCCGAGCAGGTCGAGTTGCTCCGCGATGCGGAGCTTGTCGTCGACGGTGGCCGAGACGCCCTCGACCTGGAGGCCGTCTCGCAGTGTGGTGTCGAAGATCTCGACGTTTCGCATGAAGTGCTCCCGAGAACTGAAAGAGCCGCCCCGAGGGCGGCTCGACGAACACGTGGGGGCGCCACGTGTTCTACAGAATGATGATGATGGCGGCAGGTGAATGGTTCGTCATCGGGCTCCATTGAACCCGGTTCCGACGCCGGATGCAATGCACGGGCAGCGAGCGACGCCGAGCTGTGCACATCGTTGTGCATGAACGGTGGGCAACGGGTGGACGACGGGAGGAATCCTGGGGGTAACAAGAAAGTTTCGGGGATAACCCTGTGAATTTGAAAATACCTCTTGACCTGGGGTTTTCCGGCGTCTTTACTGATGCTCGTTCCGGAGAGCGCACGCCAACCGGAGCGGTGAGGAGGGGGCTTCGGCCCAGCCCACACCGCTCACGAGGTGAAAGCGGACTCGGGACATGGACAGTGTTCACGGCCACCTCGAACCGGGCTGTCGGACTCCTTCGGGAGGCCGGGAGCAACGACGAGTCGGCGAACGTCACGGGCAACCGGGGCGGGCGTCGGGTCAGACCGGGCTCTTGTCACCTTCGGGTGGGAAGAGAAACGGAGACCTGCTGGAGCGTTCGAAGGGTACGGGGCAACCCGCAGCCGGCGGACGGTGCGGCGAGACGACCGGGCACGCTTGGCGCCTTCGGGCGGCAGGTGATCCACGGCCCTCGGGGCGTGGGTGGCACGTCACCGACGGGTGCACTTCGGTGCGCTTCCGGTGAGGTGTGGGCAACGGAGTTGTGGTCGAGGAGCCGAAGGAACTGGGGCCACCCCAACTGGACTCAGTGAGGTCGGTTCCGATGGCACCAGGACCGATGGCACGGGCAACCGGGTCAGCGTGAAGCGGCGCCAACGGGTTCGAGGCCGGGAAACCGGTGTCGAGTCCGTAACGCGGCATCGCCCGCCACGCCGCAAGGCGAGACGGGCGATGTGAACAGGTCGAGACGAAGGCTAACGCCCGACATTCGACCAGTGGTGGACCTGTCCACTCGAGCAGCCCCGGAAGGCGCGCAGGCGAGAGCCCGCAGCGCCGACCGGGGCGCTTTCGTTTTCGTATCGACCCGCCGTCGCGACGCCGATTCGAACTCGGCGCACGGTCGGGCACCGTCCGGGCGACGCCTCTATGGTCCCTGCGGATGCAGACGAGATTGCTCGCAGCGGCCGACCTGACCCGTCTGTTGGACATCGTGGGACGTGACGAGTTGATGGATCTGATGATCGAGCGGCTCCGTGCCCGGTTCCTCGACCACTCAGCCGACTCGGTGGAGGTTCGGGCGCGAGACGGATTTCGCTACGACAAGCCCGACCTGGGTCTGATCGAGTGGATGCCGACCCACGAGACGGGTGGACCGGTCGTGGTCAAGATGGTCGGATACCACCCGGCCAACCCGGTCCAGCGAGGGCTGCCCTCGGTCATCGCAACCTCTTCGATGTGGGACACCGAGACCGGTCATCTCGTTGCACTCGCCGACGCAACGCTGCTCACGGCCATCCGCACCGGCGCGGCTTCTGGTCTCGCAACCGAGATGCTCGCCACCACCGGGCCGGTCGTGGTCGGACTCGCCGGACTCGGTGCGCAGGCCGTCACCCAGCTCCACGCGATCAGTCGCGTCCGCGAGATCGATCGGGTGATCGGTTTCGACAGCGATCCGGACGTCGCGGCGACCTTCGCCGATCGCGTCGACTTCCTCCAGCTCGCCGTCGACGTCTCCGGATCCGACCGCGCGGCGACCATCCTGGGGGACGTCGACGTGCTGTGCACCTGCACCTCCGTCGACATCGGCGCTGGTCCGGTGATCGTCGACGGCGAGCACCATCCCTGGTTGCATGTCAACGCGGTCGGCGCCGACTTCCCCGGCAAGGTCGAACTCCCGACCACGTTCGCCAATCGGGCATTCGTCGTACCCGACACCCTCGAGCAGTGCCTCCTCGAAGGAGAGTGCCAGCAGGTGTCCTCCGATCGCATCGGTCCGTCGTTGAGCGAGGTGATCCAACGTTCCGAGGAGTTCATCGGCCGTCGCCAGGAGCTGACGGTGTTCGACTCGACCGGCTGGGCGGTCGAGGACGACGTGGCGTTGCGACTCGCCGTTGAGCTCGCACATCAGCACGAGATCGGGACCGACATCGCGCTCGAACGCCTGCCCGAGGACCCGTACAACCCCTACGGCCCCGCCTGAGCCCAGACCGCGCCAACCCGCCCGGTCTGGCCGGCGTCCCGTCAGGTGGCGCGATCAGTGACACCCTGCGTGCAGTGCGTCACCGCAGCACAGCGGCCAATCGTGTGACGTGCGCAAGATCTTCTCGGGCCAGCTCCACCGTCGGGCCAGGGAAGAACGTGACGTCGTCGACCCCGGCCTCGGCCAGCGCCTCGGCGTGCTGGACAGCGTCGTCGAAGGTTCCGATCGCCCCGAGCTCGATCCACCACCCGGCCGGCATGTCAGCGATGCCATCGACACCACGCTCACCGAAGCGTTCCTGGATCTCGTCGATGTGCGGGTGAGCGAGTACCGCCGGTCCGGCACCGTCGAGCATCGCCGCAACGAACGGTGCCATCGTCCGATGGGCAGTCGTCGCGTCGTCGTCGATCCCGAGGGCAGTGAACACCGAGACCCGAAATGGGTCAGGAGCACCAGCGGCGGCGATCGCCTGACGAACGAAGGTCGGCCCCGCGCCTTCGGCGAGCACGACGCCATCGGCGACGCGCCCTGCGAGTGCCAACGACCTGGGTCCGCTGACTCCGGCCAGCACGGGCGGCACCACGGCGGGAGGAGCGTCGAGCGTGACGTCGCGCATCGTCACTTCACGCCCGTCGAAGCTCACCGTCTCGCCATCCAGGAGCCGTCGGACCACGGTGATCACCTCGTCCAGCGTGGTCAGCGGCGACGGCGTTCGGGCGCCCATCTGTTCCATCCACTCCTGGATCCCATGGCCGATCCCGGCGAGCAGCCGACCGGGCGCGAGATTCGCGAGCGTGGCGATCTCCATCGCGGTGACCGCCGGGTTCCGTGCGACCGCAGGAAGGATCCCGAGCCCGACCGTCAACCGCTCGGTCCTCGCCAACGCGGTGGCTGCAAGGCTGACGCCAGCGGTGTAGAAGCAGTCTTCGATGATCCAGAGCTGATCGACGTCCGCCGCCTCGAGCGCCTCGGCAACCTCCACCACGAACCGAGCCGGCAACGATCGGTCGAAACACATTCCCACGCTGGCCACGTCCACGACCGTAGATCATCGACCGATCGAGCGAACCCCCCGAAATGGCGCGTCAGCGTTGCGCTGAGCGCAACGCTGACGGGATTTTTCGGGGGGTTCGGGGCGGTCGGGGGGTCTGGGGGGTCGGGTCAGGAGACGTGCTCGCACCAGTGCGCGTAGCGGGGGTCCTTGGCGCGGATGGCCTGGTGGTACACCTCGGCGATCGCGGAGGTCATCGGGCCGGGGCACGGGATGTTGCGGTCGTCGACCGAGTTGATCGAGCTGACCTCGGCGGCGGTACCGCAGACGAACGCTTCCTCAGCGATGTAGAGATCGCTGCGGGCGATGTTGTCGACGACGACCTCGTAGCCCAGATCACCCGCGATCGTCGACACCGAGTTCTGCGTGATGCCTTCGAGCGCTCCAGCCGACAGCGGCGGCGTGAGCAGCTTGCCGTGGCGAGCGACGAAGATGTTCTCACCCGTGCACTCGGCGATGAGCCCGTTCGGCGCAAGCATGATCGCCTCGTCATATCCGGCCTTGAGCGCCTCGACCTTCGCGAGCGACGAATTGACGTAGTTGCCGGTCGTCTTCGACGCCGGCGGCATCGTGTTGTGGTCGTGGCGCGTCCACGACGAGATCTTCATGCGCACGCCCTTCTCGACGGCGTCGTCGCCGAGGTAGGCGCCCCACGGCCAGCAGGCGATCGACACGTCGACGGTGCACGGCAGCGTGTTCAGACCCATCTCGCCGTAGCCGTAGTACGCGATCGGGCGGATGTAGCACGAGTCGAGTCCGGTGGAGGCGACCGTCTCCTTCGTGGCAGCCACGAGTTCGTCGACGGTGTACGGGATCTCCATCCCCATGATCTGTGCCGAGCTGAACAGCCGCTCGATGTGCTCGGTGAGACGGAACACCGCCGGTCCGTCGGACGTCTCGTAGGCGCGGATGCCTTCGAACACACCGGTGCCGTAATGCAGCGTGTGGGTGAGCACGTGGACCTGGGCCTTGTCCCAGTCGACGAGCTCGCCGTTCATCCAGATCTTCGGGGTCGATGTGATGGGCATGAGCTCAGTTTCCCACGCGGGTTGCGATGATGTCACCGACGTCGGTGGTGCTGCCGGTGACAGGATCAGCACACGCTGCCCGGATCCGATCGGCGGCAGCGTCTTCGCCGAGGAAGTCGAGCATCAACGCGGCACTCAAGATCGCGGCCGTGGGGTTGGCCTTGTTCTGGCCGGCGATGTCGGGCGCCGAGCCGTGGACCGGCTCGAACATCGACGGACCGGTTCGGGCCGGGTTGAGATTCGCCGACGAAGCGAGGCCGATGCCACCTGACACCGCGCCGCCGAGGTCGGTGAGGATGTCGCCGAAGAGGTTGTCGGTGACGATGACGTCGTAACGGTGCGGATCCTGCACGAAGAAGATGCAGGCGGCGTCGACGTGGTTGTAGGCGGTGGTGATCTCGGGGAAGTCGACCGCGACCTCGTTGAACGTGCGCTCCCACAGACTGCCGGCGAAGGCGAGCACGTTGGTCTTGTGCACGAGCGTCAGGTGCTTGCGAGGACGGGTCGCCGCCAGCTCGAACGCGTACCGGATGCACCGCTCGACGCCCAGGCGCGTGTTGACCGATCCCTGCGTGGCGACCTCGTTCGGTGTGCCGACACGAAGGGCGCCACCCTCGCCGACGTACGGACCCTCCGTGTTCTCGCGGATCACCACGAAATCATGCGGGGTGTCACCCCCCGGCGCCGTGCCGAGGAACGGCCGTTGGTTGATGTACAGGTCGAGGTCGAAGCGCATCTTCAGCAGCAGACCGCGTTCGATCACGCCCGGTGGCACATCCGGCGTGCCGACCGCACCGAGCAGGATGCAGTCGAAGGCACGCAGCTCGTCGAGGATGTCGTCGGACAGGATCTCGCCGTCGCGGAGGTACCGCTGGCCGCCGAGGTCGAACTCGGTGGTGGTGATGTCGACACCGGCCGCGCGGACCACCTTGACGGCCTCGGCCGTCACATCCGGGCCGATCCCGTCCCCGCCGATCACTGCGATGTTGTGCGTCATGAGCGGCGAGCCTACGGGAGCGCGGCCAGGCGGTCCCAGGGCAACCACATGCCGGCGGAGGTGGCCGATAACCTTCGGTGACCATGGCAGAAGTGCAGTTGTCCGCATCGGCGTACGAACGGTTGAAGGCCGAGTTCGATGACCTGACCACACGCGGTCGCATCGATGTTGCCAACAAGATCGAACGGGCCCGCGAAGAAGGTGACCTCAAGGAAAACGCCGGCTACCACGCCGCCAAGGACGAACAAGGCCACATGGAGGGTCGCATCCGACAGCTCGAGCACCTGCTCGAGAACGCCGAGATCGTCGACCGGGCGAGCGTGTACACCGTCGTGTACGAAGGCGACGATGAAGACGACGCCGAGCGATACCTGATCGGCAACATGGAAGAACAGATCGACGGCGCCGACGTGATCAGCCCGTCGTCGCCGCTCGGTCAGGTACTCGACGGTGCCGACGTGGGCGCGACCCTCACCTACGAGGCGCCCAACGGCGCGCTCACCGTGACGGTGCTCCGTGTCGAACAGCTCTGAGGTCGCTGCATCGACTGCCTCCGATCACCGCGAACTCGACATCGTTGCGCCGGTGCTCCCGCCCGCACGGTTCGTCGAGCTGCCTGACCGAGGCACGGTCATGGTCCGCGACTTCGGCGCCGCGCCCGACGCGCCGGCCGTCGTGCTGCTCCACGGCTGGACCGCGACCGCCGATCTCAACTGGTTCCGGTGCTACGCAGCGCTCGGCGAGCGCTATCGCGTGATCGCGTTCGATCACCGAGGCCACGGGACGGGTCTGCGTTCCAAGAAGGCCTTCCGCCTGGAGGACTGCGCCGACGACGCCGTCGACGTCGCTGCCGCGCTCGGTGTCGACCGCTTCATTCCGGTGGGCTACTCGATGGGCGGGCCCATCGCACAGCTCGTGTGGCGCCGCCATCCCGAGCAGGTGGCCGGTCTCGTGCTGTGCGCAACTGCGCCCTACTTCGCCGGACGCCGCGAGAAGCGTCTCGGGACCGTTGGATTCACCGGTCTCGCCGCCGTGGCGCGGGTCGCCCCTGAGCAGGCGAAGACCTGGCTCGTCGAACAGCTCTACCTCCAGCGGCGCACCGAGAGGTGGGGCCCGTGGGCGATGCGCGAGACCGCCGACCACGACTGGCGGGCGGTGTTGGAGGCGGGAAAGGCGATCGGCAAGTTCTCCTCCACCGACTGGATCGGTGAGGTCGACGTGCCGTCGTCGTCGGTACTCACCATGCGCGATCAAGTCGTGCCACTGCGCCGGCAGGTCAAGCTGTTCGAGCAGATCCCCGACAGCGAGGCGTTCCGCGTCGACGGGATGCACGACGCCGTGGTCGCGAATGCCGAACGGTTCGCACCCACCCTGGTCCGCGCGATCGACTCGGTGCTCCGACGCGGATGAGGGCCCGCACCCTGGCGGCCGGTGCCGTCGCACTCGGCGCGGTCGCGCTCGCGACCGGAACGTGGTGGACGCGTGCTCGCCCAACGCAGGGCAACGGTCGGCGTCTCAACCGATCGCGCCTTCGACGCAACGGTCAGCTGGCCAGGATGGGCGCTCGCGTCGGCACCACCTACGCGAGCACGGCGGCACGCAAGACGTTCGCGTCCGCTGAGCGACGCGAGGAACTCGACCGCCACCGCGAACTCCGTTCGGCGCAACAGGTCGCCGAAGAACTCGGCCACATGAAGGGCGCACTGATGAAGCTGGGCCAGATGGCCAGCTACCTCGACGACGGCTTGCCCGAGCCGCTCCGGCTCGCCCTGTCGCAGCTGCAGTCGAACGCGCCGCCGATGTCCGAGGCGCTCGCGATCGAGACCGTCGAACGCGAACTGGGCCGACCGATCGACGAGGTCTTCGCAGCGTTCGATCCGGACCCGATCGCTGCGGCCTCGATCGGCCAGGTGCATCGAGCACTGCTCCGCGACGACGCGACCGGCATCGAGCGAGCGGTGGCGGTCAAGGTGCAGTACCCAGGCGTCGGCGAGGCGATCGTGGCTGACCTGAAGAACGCCGACCTGCTCGGCGCAGTGCTGCGCCAGGGCTTCGGCGGACTGGACCCCGCGGAGATGGTCGACGAGATCAAGGTGCGCATCGCCGAGGAGGTCGACTACGAACGCGAGGCCCGCAACCAGCAGGCATTCGCCGACTACTACCGCGGCCACCCGTTCATCCGCATCCCCGAGGTGGTGCACGAGCTGTCGACCGCTCGGGTCCTCACGACGGAGCTGGCCGACGGATTCGGCTGGTCCGAGCTGCTGCAGCGCCCGCAGGCCGACCGTGACCGGGTCGGCGAGGTGATCTTCCGCTTCGTGTTCCGCAGCCTGTACCGGATGGGTGCGTTCAACGGCGATCCGCATCCCGGCAACTACCTGTTCCACGACGACGGCACGGTGACGTTCCTCGACTTCGGGCTGGTCAAGCACTTCACCGACGACGAGACACGTACGTTCGGCTCGATGGTCAAAGCCGCCGCCGTCGACCACGATCACGCCGAGTTCCGCAGGATCCTGGAGGGCGCCGGCATGCTCCAGACCGGGGCTCCGGTGACGACAGAGGCCGTTGGTGAGTACTTCTCGCACTTCTACGACACGGTGCGCACCGATGCCGAGATGACCTGGACCCGCGACTACGCGAATTCGATCGTTCGCCACACGTTCGACCGCACGAGCCCGATCAGCCAGTACGCCACCGTGCCTCGGGCGTTCGTGTTCATCCAGCGCATCAACCTCGGCCTGTACGCGCTCTTGGGCGAGCTCGGCGCCAGCGGCAACTACCGCCGGATCGCGTCCGAACTGTGGCCGTTCGTCAACGGGCCACCGTCGACCGACCTCGGCCGTGCCGAGGCGGCCTGGCTCGACGCACGGCGCTGACGGACCTGCTTCGGAGTTCGGTGAGAGCTCGACGCGTGCCGTGGCCCGGGGGAACTTCACAAGTAGCGTCGTCACAATGCGCCGGACCCTCCCCCTGCTCGTGACCGCCACACTGCTGTTCGCCGCGTGCGGGAGCGATGACGACAACGCCAGCGACACGTCCTCGAGCGAGACGACCGTCAGCGACGGCACCACCGACCCGTCGGACACGTCGGACACGTCGGACACCGGTTCGGTGGCACCGACCCCGACGAACCCCGACAAGCCCGAGGTCGAGATCCCTGACGAGATCCCGGCCGAGCTCGTGGTCACGGTGATCGATGAGGGCACCGGACCGACGGCCGAGGACGGCGACACCGTGATCGTCGACTACGTCGGGGTGCGCACCCGTGACGGAATCGAGTTCGACAACAGCTACGACCGCTTCGAACCGCTGCCGGTGGTCCTCGGCCAGGGCGGCGTGATCGCCGGATGGGATCAAGGCCTCGTCGGCGTCCAGACCGGCACGCGGGTCCGCCTCGACATCCCGAGCGAACTCGCCTACGGCGCCGAGGCCCGTGGCGACCTCATCGGCGAGAACGAAGCACTGACCTTTCTGATCGACGTACGCGCCGTGATCAAGCCGCCGGACGCCGCCGACGCGCCGACCGAGCCCGGCGTGCCGCCGTCCGAAGGCGCCACGGAGACGACCTACGTCGACCTCGTCGAAGGCGACGGAACCGAACTCCAGGCCGGCCAGACCGGCGTCATCAACTACGTGTTGTTCCGTGGCGACAATCAGGTCGGGCTCGAAAGCAGCTGGGAGACCGAACCCGTTCCGGTACCCACCACCGAAGGCGGCTTCCCGGGCTTCGTCAAGGGACTGCCCGGCATGAAGGTCGGCGGGCGCCGCGCCATCGTCATCCCGCCGGAGGACGCGTTCGGTCCCGACGGCAACCCACAGTTGGGGTTGCCCGCCGGGACCGACATGGTGATCGTCGTCGATCTGCTCGGGGTCTACGGCCAACCCGACAGCTGACGCGCCGATCGGTCACTCGGGCACCCAGCCGCTCGGCTGCCGGTACTGATCGCCGGTCTTGCAACCGCCCGCCTGACGGAGCACCGAATACGGATTCACCGCTCCGCCGCCATTCGGGTGGATCTCGAAGTGGAGGTGGGGAAACGCCGAGTTGCCGGTGTTGCCCATGAACCCGATGATCTGACCGGCCGCCACGCTCGAACCGACCGAGAGTTCCGGGGCGAAGTCGGCGAGGTGGGCGTAGAAGTAGTACGTGCCGGAGCCGTCGTCGGTCGTCAACCACCACGCATTCCCGGATCGACTCCCGGGTTGATCCCACGCGCGGCGCGTGAGCGTGCCATCGACCACGGCGTACACGTAGCTGCCCGTCTCAGCGAAGAGATCGGTGCCTTCGTGAGCGCGCCCTGCCCCTCGCGGATCACCCCAATCGTCGCTGAACCAGCACGGCCCGCGCATCGGGAGCGCCGCGATGCCCGACCAACTCGACCGGGCCGAGGCCGACGCCGACGAGTTGCGGGCCGACGCGTTGCGGGCCGACGCGTTGGACGATGACACCGAGGTGCCCGGTGGGAGACACACCGTGTCACCCGGATGGATCACACGGTCCTCCGACGTGGCGTTCGTCGACAACAGGGTGGACATGGTGACACCCGCCCGCGTGGCGATGTCCCACCAGGTGTCTCCCGACTCCACGGTGTAGGAGGGCGCATTCGAAGGTGAACACGACGAGGTCGGCGTGGACCCCGGTGGCAGGCAGACCACGTCGCCTGGGTAGAGGACATGGTCGTCCGACGCATCGTTCGTCTCGAACAATGAACGCATGCTGACCTGCGCATCCTGGGCGATGCCGAACCACGAGTCACCCTCGGCGACGAGATGGCTGGCGAGTCCCGATCCGGAGCACGTCGACGTCGTCCGCCCGATCGGGGCGGCGTCGGTCACCGCCGGAATCGCCATGATCGAGGCTCCGACCACCGCAGCGAGCACGATGGGCGCGCGCCATGATCGCGGCGATCGGGACACGTGGTGTCGGGTGCGGCCAGCCGGCCGGAGGACGCCGGGTGGCGGCTCGCGGAACGTGTGGTGGACGATTGACATGTGGAGCTCCTCACTCCGCCCGACAAGCAGGGAACCTAGCGCGACCTGATTCGGCGTGTGCATCGCCCCCGTCAGCGACACCCGGCCCCGTGCGGTCGGGTTGGTCGGAGCCGAACGGGCGACCGCTCAGAGCGTGCGCAGATCGAGGCCGATGTCGAGCACCCGGGCAGAGTGCGTGAGTTCGCCGACGGCGATGTAGTCGACACCGGTCTCGGCCACCGTCCGTGCCGACTCGAGTGTGAGGCCGCCGCTGGCCTCGATCCGCACCGCCGGATTCATCTCGTCGCGGAGGGCAACGGCTTCTCGCATCTCATCCGGGGTGAAGTTGTCGATCAGGACCTCGTCGGCGCCGGCGGAAATCGCCTCGCGTAGACCGACCAACGAGTCGACCTCGATCTCCACCGGGATGCTCGCGGCGAGCTCGCGCACCCGGCGGAACGCCTCGGCGACGCCACCGGCCGCGGCGACGTGATTGTCCTTCACGAGCGCCATGTCGGAGAGCCCCATCCGGTGGTTGGTGCCACCGCCGCAACGCACGGCGTACTTCTCGAGCGCACGGAGACCTGGTGTGGTCTTGCGCGTGTCTCGCACCACTGCCGAGGTCCCGGCAAGCGCGTCGACCCAGCGCCGGGTCGACGTCGCAACGCCCGAGAGGTGACAGAGCAGATTGAGCGACGTTCGCTCGGCGGTCAGCAGCAGCCGGGTCGGCGCGGTGACCTCCGCCACCGTCGTTCCTGCCGTGATGGTGGTGCCATCGGGCACCACCGTGCGGAACTCACTCGCTTGGTCGCCGCACACGGTCTCGACGACCGCGGCCACGATCGGCAGTCCCGAGATCACACCGTCCTGCCGCGCGCCGAACGTTGCAGTGCTGCGGTGATGGTCGGGGATCGTCGCCGTCGAGGTCACGTCGACGCCGCCCATGAGGTCCTCGGTCACCGCGTTGCGGACGATGCCGGCGATGGCATCAGGGTCGAGACCAGCGTCGATCAACGTGCGTCGGGTCGCCTCCGACAGCGGGTGGAACACGAACATGGCGGCGAGTGTACGGATCGTGATGTTCGCACCCGCACCATCGCCAGCACACGGCGCCACCCAACTCGATCAGGGTCGATCGTCCACGGAGATGATGCCGGTGGAATCGAGCGTGACGTCGAGGTGACGAACCCATTCAGGGCGAGGTTCCGGATGATCGGAACGGCGGTGACAGCCGCGACTCTCGGTGCGCGCCGACGCAGCCGCCACGATCGCCGTGGCAACGGTCAGGATGTTGGTGGCCTCCCAGGTCCGCCGCGAGGGCTCGACCCTGGGTGGGACATCACCGTCGACGTCGTCCGGTTCGACGAACGCCCGCTTCGCCGAGCGCATGCTCCGGCCGATCGATCCGAGCGCTCCCGCCGCCGATGCCAACGACAGTTCATCGCGCACGACCCCGACGTGTCGGGACATCACCGCTCGAACCTCCCGGAGGCGGGAGGGTTCGAGGAGTTCGTTGTCGAGTGGGTCGTCGACGTCGATGTCGATCGCCACTCGATCGGGAACTTCCCATGCGAGGTCGCGGCCCACCCACGTGCCGGACACCACCGACTCGGTCAGGCTGTTGGAGGCCAGTCGGTTCGCTCCGTGCACGCCGGTCGCCGACACCTCACCCACCGCGTAGAGACCACGCAGCGCAGTACGACCATCGAGGCCGGCACGGATGCCACCGCATGCGTAGTGCGCCGCCGGCGCAACGGGTATCCGGTCAACGGCGGGGTCGAGACCGATCTCGCGGCAGGCCTCGGTGATCGACGGGAACCGTTCGTGGAAGCGCTCACCCATGTGCGTCGCGTCGAGATAGACGTGGTCGTCGACGCCACCGGGTGCCGTTGCCATCCGGTGACTGATCGCGGCCGCCACCACATCGCGCGGTGCCAGATCCTCGAGCGGATGCACGCCCGCCATCACCCGTTCGCCTGCAGCGTCGTACAGGATCGCGCCTTCACCCCGGACCGCTTCCGACACGAGCGCCTGCTGACCGAGCGCATCGGGACCCCGCCACATCACGGTGGGGTGGAACTGGACGAACTCGACGTCGGTGACCGACAGTCCGGCGCGCAGCGCCATGGCCACGCCGTCACCGGTGACAGCGGGCGGGTTCGACGTGGACGCGAACACCTGGCCGTAACCGCCCGATGCGATCACGACAGCTCTCGCCGTGACGATGCCGACGGACACGAGGATGCCGTGCTCGTCGGTCTTGCCGATACGAACGCCGGCCGCCTGACGCTCACCGTCGGCGGCGGTACCCATCACGAGATCGAGCGCGAACGCGTGTCCCATGACCTCGACGCCCGCACCGATCGCCGACTCGTCGAGCGTGCGCTGCACCTCGGCACCCGACCGGTCGCCCCCGGAGTGCACGATCCGGTTGTGACTGTGCCCGCCCTCGCGAGTGAGCGCGATGTGCGTGCCACCGTGCTCGGGATCGAATGCGGCTCCGAGCCGCATGAGGTAGCGGATCGACTTCGGAGCCTCCTCGACCAACACCCGAACGACCGCTTCGTCGCAGAGGCCGGCGCCAGCCTCGAGGGTGTCTCGGACGTGGTCCTCGATCGTGTCACCGGGATCCAACACGCCGGCGAGCCCACCCTGAGCCCACTGGGTCGAGCCGGCAGACAGCACGTCCTTGGTGACCACCAACACGCTGCGCACCGGGCGCACCGCCAGCGCCGCCGACAGTCCAGCTGCTCCCGACCCCAGCACGACGACGTCGACGTCGCGTTCCCATGTGGCGGGCGGCGCCGCCAACCGCCTCGGCAAACTCATCGTGGTCCAGCCGGCGCGGGGCAGGGGGAACCGAGGTTGGGGTCGGTCATGTCACTCGCCAGTGGCTGACGGGGTGCCGATGGCAATCATGCGCTCGACGGAGCGACGGGCTCGATCGGCGATGTCACGGTCGACCGACACCTCGTCGGTGCCGTCACGCAACGAACGAAGGAGCTTCGCCGGGGTGATCATCTTCATGTACTTGCACACCGCTGCTCGGTTGACCGGCACGAACTCGGTGACCGAGTTGACCTTCTCGAGTTGGTGGATCATCCCGGTCTCGGTGGCGACGAGCACCTTGGCTGCAGTGGTCTCGCGGGCGGCATCGACCATACCCCCGGTCGACAGGATCTTCGTGCTGGTCTCCGGCACCACTCCGGACGACACGAGGTACAGCGCACTCGTTGCGCACCCGCACTCGGGGTGGACGAACAACTCCGCATCGGGCTCGGCAGCCACCTGCGCCTTGAGGTCGGCACCGTTGATGCCAGCGTGCACGTGGCACTCGCCCAACCAGATGTGCATGTTGTCGCGACCGGTCATCCGCTGGACGTGGGCACCGAGGAACTGGTCGGGGCAGAACAGGATGTCCGTCTCGCGAGGGATGGACTCGACCACCTCGACGGCGTTCGACGACGTGCAGCAGATGTCGGTCTCGGCCTTCACCTCGGCGGTGGTGTTCACATAGCTGACCACCACTGCGCCGGGATGCTCGGCCTTCCATGCCCGGAGCTGTTCGCCGTTGATCGTCTCGGCGAGGCTGCAACCGGCAGCCGCATCGGGAATCAGGACGGTCTTGTCGTAGGCGAGGATCTTGGCCGACTCGGCCATGAAGTGGACACCGCAGAACACGATCGTGGACGCGTCGACCTCGGCCGCAACGCGCGACAGCCCGAGCGAATCGCCGACATGGTGGGCGATGTCCTGGATCTCGGGCACCTGGTAGTTGTGAGCGAGGATCACTGCGTCGCGCTCCTTCGCCAGCGAGAGCACCTGCTCCCGCCAGTCGCTCGGCAACACCTCGACGTTGACGGACGTGTCTGTCACGGTCGTCAGCGTAGGCGGATCGGGTTCTGCTGCGGCGAGCGGCCGGCCAGCATTCCTCCCGTCGAGCCCTCGCCTACCGTGGACGTCATGACGAACAACGTGGTGCACTTCGCGATCCATGCCGACGACGTCGAACGGGCTCGGCGCTTCTACGAGTCCGTGTTCGACTGGCGTTTCGAGGCGTGGGGCCCGCCGGGGTTCTACAACATCGACACCGGGTCGCCTGAACGCCCGGGCATCCACGGCGCGCTGCATGCCCGGTCCGAATCACTCACCGGTGCCGGGATGCGTGGATTCACCTGCACGGTCGCGGTCGACGACCTCGCCGAAGTCAGCCGGCGCGTGACGGCCAACGGCGGATCGGTGCTCCACGACGAGATGACGATTCCCACCGTGGGCACCCACATCGGATTCCTCGACACCGAGGGCAACGAGTTCGCCGCCATGGTCTACGAACGCGAGATGTTCGGCGCCTAGCCAACTGGGAGGCTGCAGCGAACGAGGCGTCGCAACGATGAGTCTCACCGCACCCCGGTCGCGCCGAAACTCATCGCACCAGCGTCCCACCCACCAACGATGAGTCTCGCCGCACCCCGGTCGCGCCGAAACTCATCGCAGCGCCCCAATGGTCAGCGGTTCCGTGGATGGTTCCGACTCTCTCGTTCGTTCCCACGCTTGTAGTTGCCGGTCGCCCTCGCCATGACGTCCTGCTCATCACCCGCGCTGACGTCGTCGAGGAAGTCCTCGGCCCGGCGACCTCGCAAGACTGCCGCTCGTCGACCGTGGTGTTCGATGATGATCTCGCCGCCCTTGCGTCGAGTCCACGAGAATCCGTTCGCGTCACCCATCACACTGCCCGATTCGTTCGGTGATTCGACGTGGCACGGCGAAAACGTATCGAACGGTGGATGCGGCGGACGCGTCCCGTTCGGTCCGACTGGTCCTCGACCTGGCGGTGTCTCGCGGCGATGTCGAGGGGACGTAGAGGAAGTCAGGCGTCAATGGCATGCTGGGCTGATGGCGGTGCCCGGGAATCTGCCGTCGTTGCCCCTGCCTGACGACCGTGCGTGGGCGTCGATCGGGGTGGTCTGCGGTCCAGAGCTGCACGGCGGGCATCAGTCCCGGGTCTTCGCCGCGTCGCGTGATGGCGACCGGGTCGTGGTGAAGCTGACCGACAGTCGCCTCGTCGACCGGGCGTTTCGGCGACGGGTCGAAATGACGTCGGTGCTTGCTGAGATGGATGACTCGGTCGTCGGGCCGATCGCAACGAGGACCGGACCGATTGCGGAACTCGGCGCCTGGCTTGCCGTCGTCTCTCCACTGGTCGTCGGCGAGACACCCGACGTGCGTCGTGAGGCCGACGTGCGGCGCATGGCGGCGGCGATGGCGAGCCTGCACCGTTCTCTCGATCAACTCGAATCGGTCGACCTGCCCCCAGTGGCCGCGCTGGCCACAGCCGACGGACACAGTGAGGTCGGCGACTCCGGTCGGCTGCAGTTGCTTCACGGCGACTATTCCCATGCGAACCTGCTGTTCTCGGGTGACCGGACTCGGGTGTTCGACTTCGACGACTGCGGCTACGGACCGATCGAGTTCGACGTGGGCAACACGTTGTACATGGTGCTGTTCGACGCGGCGATGTCATCTGAGATGGAACGGTACGAACGGTTCCGTGACTGGTTCGTCGACGAGTACCGGTCAGCCTCGGGCCTCGACGTCCCGCACGAACTCGTCGAACAGTCGATCGGGCTCCGAGTCCGGGCGCTCGGTCGGTGGCTCGACCGGCCCGAGTCGGCGCCGATCGGGATCCGTACTGCGACCCCAGCCTGGCGAAGCTCCCTCCGAGCGTTCGTTCGATCGCAAGCCCATCGCTGAGCCAGAGAACTACCGTGATGTGGTGATGACCAGGTTCGTGCCCGACGACTTTGCTGTCCCCGACGAGTTGGTCGGCGACGGCTTCGTGCTCAGGCCACTTGCTGCGGAACACAACGCGGCAGACCACGCCGCCTGGATGGCCAGCATCGACCACATCCGTGCAACTCCCGGTTTTCGGGGTCGGCGTTGGCCGTTTCCGATGACGCTCGAGCAGAACCTGCGAGACGTCGAGCGACACCACCAGGACTTCGACGAACGGAGCGGATTCACGTACACCGTGCTGGACAGCGCCGGCGAGGTCGTCGGGTGCGTGTACCTCTACCCGTCCGACCAGCCGGGCTTCGACGCGTCCCTGCGCTCCTGGGTCAGAGCGGATCACGATCATCTGGATGGTCGTGTCTGGGAGGCGGTCGACACCTGGGTCCGTTCATCGTGGCCCTTCACCGAGATCGACACGGCGGACCGACCTCCCCGTGCATCACCGACCGACCGAGATCACCCCACGTCGCCCTGACGACCGGACGCGTCGTCTGCCTGCGCGCCGCGTTCTACGGTAGGACGATGGAAACGATCATCGATCGGGTCGTGTCGGCGGCCGGCCGCTACGAGGGCACCGGCGACGGCGTCGAGAGTGGTCCGTTCACCGCTGCAATCGACATCGAGCCGCTTCTCGGTGGCATGGGAGCCACGATCGACTACGTGGCGACGGCCACCGATGGAACCGAGTTGCACGTCGAGCACACCGTCCTCGCGTTCGACATGTGGTCCGGCGAGGCGACGATGTACGTGCTCTGTGAGGAACTACGAGGGATTGGCCAACTCGTCCAGATCGGCGACTCGACGTTCAGCAACGGGCGGGGGATCGACGGGTTCGAGCTGCAGATCGAGATCGCGCTCGGTGGCGACCTCGAGTACGTCTGGTCGTGGGGCGCCCCCGGTGAGCAACTCGTCGAGCAGTCACGCGCCACGCTCCAGCTGCAGTGAGATCGCGCCTCCGATGAGTTTCGGCGCGACCTGTCCGCGCCGAAACTCATCGCAACGCCAGGGAGATCCGGTCGGCGGCCGAGGCGACCGCAACACCGAAGCGCTTGCCGGGTTGACGACTCAGACGCTCGATCGGGCCGCTTGCCGACACCGCCGCGATCGTGGCCCCATCTGCCGCGACCACCGGGGCGCTCACCGACGCCACGCCGGCCTCGCGCTCGCCGACGCTCTGGATCCACCCCGCGCGGGACGGCTCGCCGGAGAGCACCCGGCCGGCGGAACCGACATCGAGTGGGAGCAGCGAGCCCTGGGGCACGATCCAGCGAAGACCGTGAGGCGATTCGAGCGAGACCACGCAGCGGCGCTCGGACCCCTCGCGCACGAACAACTGCACGCTCTCGCCGGTGTCGTCACGGAGGTCGTCGAGCACCGGACGGGCGACATCGACGAGCGGGAAACGCGCCGCAGCAGCCTGGCCGAGCGGCACCAACCCGAGCCCGAGTTCGTAGCGTCCATCACTGTTCCGCCGAAGCATCCCGTGCTCTTCGAGTGCACCCGCCAACCGATGAGCGGTGGCACGAGGCAGCCCCGTCGCCAACTGCAATTCGGTGAGGTTGCTCGGACCGACGGCGACCACACGCAACACGCTCATCGCCTTGTCGAGCACGCCGACGCCGGATACGCTGTCCATATCGCAAGAACTCTATCCCATATAGTGGGAATTGCAAGGAGCAACGACATGGGCAAGACACTGCCGGAGAAGGTGTGGGAGCAGCACCTGGTGCACTCGGCACCAGACGAGCCCGACCTGTTGTACATCGACCTCCACCTCGTCCACGAGGTGACCAGTCCCCAGGCCTTCGACGGACTCCGACTGACCGGGCGCACCGTGCGCCGGCCCGATCTCACGATTGCCACCGAGGATCACAACGTTCCGACCGAGAACATCGATCAGCCGATCGCCGATCCGATCTCCGCCAAGCAGATCGACACGTTGCGCGCCAACACCGCCGAGTTCGGCATCACCAACTTCCCGATGGGCGACCCGAGCCAGGGAATCGTCCACGTGATCGGCCCGGAGCAGGGCCGTACCCTGCCGGGCATGACCATCGTGTGTGGTGACTCGCACACGGCGACCCACGGGGCATTCGGGGCACTGGCCTTCGGCATCGGAACCAGCGAGGTCGAGCACGTCCTCGCCACCCAGGCACTCCCCCAGCAGCGCCCGAAGTGGATGTCGGTGACCGTCGAGGGCGATCTCCAACCCGGCGTGACCGCCAAGGACGTGATTCTCGCGATCCTCGGCGAGATCGGAACCGGCGGCGGCATCGGCCATGTGATCGAATACCGGGGCTCCGCGATCCGAGCGCTGTCGATGGAGGGACGCATGACGGTGTGCAACATGTCGATCGAGGCCGGCGCCAAAGCCGGCCTGATCGCTCCCGACGAGACCACGTTCGAGTACCTGAAGGGTCGCGCCAACGCCCCGAGCGGCGACACGTGGGATGCCGCAGTGGCCGACTGGTCGCTGCTGCACTCCGACGACGACGCCGTGTGGGACAAGGAGGTCGTGCTCGACGCGACGACCATCCGTCCCCACGTCACCTGGGGCACCAACCCCGGTCAGGTCGCTCCGATCGACTCGGTCGTGCCGTCGCCCGACGACTACGACAACCCGACGACGAAGGAAACCGTGGTCCGGGCCTTGGAGTACATGGGCCTCGAACCCGGCACGCCGCTGCGTGACGTCGCCGTCGACACGGTGTTCATCGGTTCGTGCACCAACAGCCGCATCGAAGACCTCCGTGCCGCAGCCGAGGTGATGCAGGGCCGTACGGTCACCGTGCCACGCGTGATGGTGGTGCCGGGCAGTCACGCCGTGAAGGCGCAGGCGATTGCCGAAGGACTCGATCAGATCTTCATCGCCGCCGGTGCGGACTGGCGCGAGCCTGGCTGCTCGATGTGCCTGGCGATGAACCCCGACAAGCTCGCGCCGGGCGAGCGGGCGGCAAGCACCAGCAACCGAAACTTCGAAGGGCGCCAGGGTCGTGGCGGTCGCACCCACCTCGTGTCGCCCGGCGTGGCCGCGGCAACCGCGGTGAAGGGCACATTCTGTACGCCTGCCGACCTGGAAGGAGCCGCATCATGAAAGCCGTGCAGGTGATCACCGGCACCGGCGTGCCGCTCAAGCGCTCCGATGTCGACACCGACCAGATCATTCCCGCCGACTGGCTCAAGCGTGTCGAGCGCACCGGGTTCGAGAAGGGCCTGTTCTCGACGTGGCGCGACGACCGTGACTTCGTGCTCAACGACGAGCGCTACGCACAGGCGAACATCCTCGTCGCTGGCCCCGCCTTCGGCGTCGGCTCGTCGCGAGAGCACGCCGTCTGGGCCATCCAGCAGTACGGCTTCGACGCGGTGATCGCGCCGAGCTTCTCCGACATCTTCCGCAACAACTGCACGAAGAACGGACTCGCCCCCGTGATCGTCCCCGAGTCGACGGTCGAAGCGATCTGGGCCGCGATCGAGGCAGACCCCGACACCCAGATCGTCGTCGACATGGAGCGACTGAAGGTCGAGGTCCCAGCGGCCGGCATCGACGAGAGCTTCCCGATGGATCCACAGACGCAGCACCGGTTCCTCAACGGGCTCGACGACGTCGGCATCACGCTCACCCACGCCGCAGCGATCGACACCTACGAGGCCAACCGCCCCACCTGGCTCGCCTGAGCCTTGTCGGGGTGGCAGCCGCCCCCCGGACCCGATGATGCATCGAGTTCAGTGAGATGGATCGCGTCCGACGACGGCCAGAAATTTCGACACTGGGTCGGCCCCGTCGCCAGTCTCGACGGGCTCGCCGATGAGGCCGTACTCACGCAGCGTCGGCGCGAGCTGCTCGATGGTGACGAGTGCGGCCGCAGCGACCTCGGGGCTGCAGTGATGGTCGATCCCGGTCGCCGTCGCCACGTCCCAGGCGTGGGCGAGCGGGTCGTACATCACGATGCCGAGCAGGTCATCGATCGTGGTCGTACCGAACCAGTAGGAGCCCGAGCGACGCAGGACGTCGGGGTGGTCGAGCGACTCCAGCAAGCCGTCCCGAGAAGCCGCCCAGGCCGCGCGCGGATCGTCAACCGATTCAGGCGGTGCCGGCGCGACCATCTCCCCGGTCCGAGCCATCGCCGCGACACCGTCGAACACGGCGATCTGGTGCAGTACGACGTCACGAGCCGACCAGCCCTCGCAGGGGGACGCTGCGTCCCACCGGTCGTCGGGCACCCGCTGGATCACGGCATCGAACCCGTAGATCGCGGTGGTGTAGCTGCGCAGGTTCTCGCTCATCGATTCCTCCCCCACCCGGTCGCGTGTCGACCGGTTCCCGTTCCGAAACGGTAGCAACTCGTGCGGTTCGGACGCGACCGCATCTGCGCTGGCAATAGCCTGGCAGCCATGCCGCTGACCGGAGAGTACGAACCGAGCACATTCGAGTGGGTGCGCGACCAGGTCGCCACCTACGAAGCGACGAACGGTCGCGAGGCCAACACCCTGCGAGAAACCGGCATCCCGGTGATCATCGTCACCTCGCTCGGTGCGAGCACCGGCAAGATCCGCAAGTTCGCGCTGATGCGCGTCGAGCACGATGGCGAGTACGCACTCGTCGCATCGATCGGCGGCGCACCCAAGAACCCCAGCTGGTACCACAACCTCGTGGCCGAGCCGTTGGTGATGATCCAGGACGGTCCCGAGCCCCACGACTACACGACCCACGTCGCTGAGGGAGACGAGCGAGCACGCTGGTGGGACCGCGCCGTGGAGGTGTTTCCCACCTACGCCGACTACGAGCGCAAGACCGACCGCGTGATCCCGGTGTTCGTCGCTCGCCGCGCCGACTGACGACGTCGCCCGCCGATGGTCAGCGCCGGCGATTGATCAGGGCTGGACGCCCGGCGGCGGGCCCGGAACCGGCGGGGCCGGCGGCACCGAACCAGGCGGTGGCGCCGACACGCTCCCGGTGACGCCGGCGGCAGGCTGGCCGGCCTGCTGCTGAGCCGCGACGGCATCGACGCGAGCCTGGTACTCGGCACGTCGCTGCAGTTCGGTCTCGGCGTCGTCGATCTGATGGAGTCGGCCCGAGAGCCATCCGATCAGCGCGCTGAACAGGAGCGCAACGATCCCGTAGATGATCATGGCGAACAGCACCGAGGTCTCGAAGACCGCCGGCACATCGCTCCCCGTCACGCCGAGTTCGATCGGCGTGAAGATGCCGCGGAACGGCGACATCACCCGGTCGAGATTGCGGTAGACCCATTGGGTGAAGCTGGCCGTCGGGTTCGCTCCGAACAGCAGGAGGACGAACCCCAACAGCAAGATGATCTCCACGACCACGAGATAGATGTAGACGAGGTAGCTGATCACCCTGATGATCATCAGGACCACCTTGCGTTCGCCGAGTGCGGCAGAGTCTGCGTTGATCATGTTGGTGTCGTCCCCTCGTTGCGTCGTCGACGCAGTGCGTCGTCGACAGTTCAGCTGAACCACCGTATCGAAGCCGGCGGTATGCAGTGGTGGACCTCCGCTACTGTCCGATTCGTGAAGCTCCGCGTCGTTCTCGCCGTGACCGTGATCGTCGCCGGCGCCCTCAGTGCCTGCGGAAGCGACGAGGTTTCGGACACCACGCCCGACGCCCCCACCGCGCCGAGCGACCAGACCGAGGCGCTCGATGCTGCATCGATCTGCGAGCGCTTGACCATCGCGTCGGTTGCCGCCGACACCGGCCTCGACGTCGTGCTCGCCACACCTGACGATTCCGCAACACCGCAGTGTGCGTACGAGTACGCCAACGACACCGGAGGTGTCTCGAACCTGACCGTCGCATCGATGCGCAGCGAGGACGTCGGCGGCGCAACGGGTCAAGATGCCTTCGACTTCGTCGTGCAGACCAACTCAGCGGCCGCCGCTGACGACATGGAGACCCAGGAGGTGTCCGCCGGCGACGCCGCCGTGCGACTCTCGGGGTCGACGGTCCACGTCGGTGTGGTGCAGGTCGACAAGCGCGTCCTCACCGTGATCATCCCCGTCGATGACGTGGGATCCGATGCCGTCGACCGACTGATCGGAACGATGGCCACCGCACTCGGCTGACGCTCACCGGCCGCCGATCGGCGCCACGGCGAACCGTCGGGTCACCGTGCGGCGTGTGCCTGCAGGAGATGAGCAACCGCCATCGTCAATCGACGAGCCGTCGGCAGATGGAGATACTCGTTCGGACCGTGAGCGTTCGCGTCGGGTCCGAGCACGCCGGTGATCACGAACTGCGCCGCCGGGAAACGTTGACCGAGCATGCCCATGAACGGAATCGAGCCGCCCTCACCGAACGTGCGCGCCGGCGCCCCGAACGCTGCGTTCGATGCCTGGTCCAGCGCGGCTGACAGCCACGGCGCCGTCGCCGGCGCGTTCCATCCCGGCGCTGACTCACCATCAGCGAACGACACCCGGGCACCGTACGGCGGATCGACCTCCAGCGCCTCCCGCACCGCGGCGAGCGCGGTCACCGGGTCGCATGTCGGCGGGATGCGGAACGACAGCTTCAACGCCGTGCGCGGGCGCAACACGTTGCCCGCGCGTGCGGTCGGCGGCAGCCCATCGGCGCCGATGACGCTGAGCGTCGGATGCCACGTTCGCGCAAGCAGCTGTTCGGTCGGGTCGTCGGTGGTCGGGCGTGCACCGTCGACGAAGGGGTAGTGGTCGGCGATCCGTCCGACCTCTGCCGCGGTGTCGGCAGCTTCGGCGACGCGGTCGACAGGAATCTGCACATTCAGTTCGGGCAGGAGAATCGCTCCGGTGGTCGCGTCTTCGACACGGTCGAGCAGGTTGCGTGCGATCCGAAACGTCGACGGCACCATGCCGGAGGCGTCGCCCGAGTGCAGCCCATCGGTGACGATGTCGACGCTCAGCGTCCCCGACACGAGGCCGCGCAGCGACGTGGTGACCCAGAGTCGCTCGTAGTCGATGCAGCCCGAGTCGAGGCAGATCACCAGGCTCGGCGTTCCGATCCGATCCGCGAGCGCGTCGACGTACGCCGGCAGGTCAGGCGAACCCGATTCCTCACTCGCCTCGATCAGCACCACGCAGCGAGCGTGCGAGCCGCCGGCCGAGTGGACGGCTTCGATCGCGGTCAGGCTCGCAAACGCGGAGTACCCGTCGTCGGCGCCACCTCGTCCGTAGAGCCGGTCGCCTTCCTGCACCGGTGTCCACGGGCCGAGTCCGTCGCGCCAACCCTCCATCTCGGGTTGCTTGTCGAGATGGCCGTACAGCAGCACCGCGTCCTCGTCGGCAGCGTCGCCCGTCGCCGGGACGTCGATGAAGATCACCGGCGACCGCCCGTCGAGTTCGATCACCTCGACGACGAGACCGGGGATCGGACGCTCACGGCACCAACCAGCGATCAGCTCGACGGCCTGCGCCATGTGCCCGTGTTCACGCCACTGGGGATCGAATGCCTCCGAGACGTTCGGGATCGCGATGTAGTCGTGGAGCACGGGGATGATTTCATCCCAGACGGTGTTGCAGCGATCGGCGATCTGCGAGACCGACGTGGGCACACGCGAACGCTCGTGGCCCATCTGCTCCCGGTCGGGCGCCATGACGCGTCAGTCGAGTTCGAACTCGGGAAGGTGCAGCAGCCGGGTGTCGTTCGAGAAGACCTCGACCGGCTTCTCGGTCGGCAAGCGCATCCCCCGCTGCAGGATGCGCATCTGGGTGAGCTGGTTGTACTCGACCATCGTGACGGCCCAGCCGTCGCGCCCGGCGCGAGCCGTGCGGCCCGATCGGTGCAGGTAGTCCTTGACGTCCTTGGCCGGCTCGTAGTGGATCACGGCGCCGATGTCGTCGATGTCGATGCCGCGTGCTGCGACGTCGGTCGCGACGAGAACGGCGAGCTTGCCTTCGGCGAAGTTGCGCAACGCACGTTCGCGCCCGCTCTGTTGCATGTCGCCGTGCAGCGCGCCGGCGTTGACGCCGAGGTCCTCGAGGTTGCGTGCGACGCGATCACAGTTGCGCTTGGTCTGGCAGAACACGAGCACCTTGGGGATCGACTTCGCGATCGAACCGATCACCTTGTCCTTGTCCATGTGGTGCACGGCGAGGAACAGGTGGTGCATCGTGCCGACGGTGTCGGTGGCTTCGTCGATCGCCACGGTCACGGGATCGGTCTGGTAGTGCTTGATCAGGTGGCCGACGTCGCCATCGAGCGTGGCGGAGAACAGCATCGTCTGATTGCGGCTGCCGCAGTGGCGCAGGATCCACTCGACCTGCGGGGTGAATCCGTCGTCGGCCATGCGGTCGGCCTCGTCGAGCGTGACGATCTGAATGTGTTCGAGCGAGATCTCGTTCGACTTGATCAGGTCGATCAGCCGCAGCGGTGTGGCAATGACGATCTCGACGCCCTTGGCCATCTCGTCGACCTGATGGTGACGCGAGGCCCCGCCGTACACCGGGAGTACCCGCATGCCGGCATGGTGGGCGACCGGTTCGAGTACCTCGGCGACCTGGACGGCCAGCTCGCGGGTCGGCACCAACACGAGACCGAGCGGTCGTGACGGCTCAGCTTTGTCGGTGATGCGGGCGAGCATGGGCACGCCGAACGCGAGCGTCTTGCCGGAGCCGGTCTTGGCCCGACCGCAGACGTCCTTGCCCGTGACGGCAACCGGGATGGCCTCGGTCTGGATGGCGAACGGCTGCGCGAACCCGCACGCCGCGAGACCATCGTCGATCCGTTGGGGCACACCCAGCTCGAAGAATCCCGTGGGGGCCTCGACCGGCGGCAGCGCATTGATGGATGTGAGGTTCGAGGTGTTGACGTGGCCACCGTCGTACGGCTGGTCCGACGTCTGCGGGCGAGAGCGCCGGCGACGAGGCGCTCCTCGTCGCGCTGTTGATTCAGTCATGTTGCAGCCAAGCGTACCGGGCGGGCACGTGACGAGCGCGAGATGCCGCTCGTCGTGCTAGCGTTGCGTTCGATGTTGCGCCACGGTCTCCTTCTGCTTACGTAGGGCGAGCGCCACATAGTCGCGTTCGCCCGCACCCCCCGCCTTCCGGTCGGGGGGTTCTTGCTTTTTCCGACCCGTTCCCGTCTACATCACCGCTTCGAGCCACCCAGGAGAATCCGATGCCTCCCCAGAACACCACTCCGACACCGATGCCCTTCCAGAGGTACGCACCCTTCGTACCGATCGTCCTCACCGACCGCACGTGGCCGAACGTCACGATCGCCGAGGCCCCGCTGTGGTGCTCGGTCGACCTGCGCGACGGGAACCAGGCGTTGATCGATCCGATGGACCCCACCCGCAAGATGCGCATGTTCGAAGAACTCGTCGCGATGGGATTCAAGGAGATCGAGGTGGGCTTTCCATCGGCCAGCCAACCCGACTTCGACTTCGTCCGTCAGCTGATCGAGGAAGACCGCATCCCCGACGACGTCACCATCCAGGTGCTCGTGCAGTGCCGCCAGGAGCTGATCGAACGCACCTACGAGTGCATTCAGGGAGCACCACGGGCGATCGTGCACTTCTACAACTCGACCAACCCGTTGCAGCGTGAGGTGGTGTTCGGTCTCGACAAGGCGGGAATCATCGACGTCGCCGTCAACGGCGCCAAACTGTGCCGCAAGCTCGAACACGCGGCCGGCGACACGAAGATCCGTTACGAGTACTCACCCGAGAGCTTCACGCTCACCGAGCCCGAGTTCGCCATCGAGGTGTGCGAAGCGGTGATGGACGTCGTGGAGCCCACGCCGGACAACCCGATCGTGCTCAATCTGCCGGCCACCGTCGAGTGCTACTCACCCAACGTCTACGGCGACGTGATCGAGTGGTTCGGTCGCACGATCAAGCAACGCGACTCGGTGATCATCTCGCTCCATCCACACAACGACCGCGGCTGTGGCGTCGCAGCCGCCGAGTTCGGCGTGATGGCCGGCGCAGACCGAGTGGAGGGCACGCTGTTCGGCAACGGCGAACGCACCGGCAACGTCGACATCATCACCCTGGCGATGAACTTGTTCATGAACGGCGTCGACCCCCAGCTCGACATCACCGACATCGACAAGCTGCGACGAACGGCCGAGTACTGCAACCGTCTGCCCGTGCACCCTCGCCATCCGTACGCGGGCGACCTGGTGTACACGGCGTTCTCCGGCAGCCACCAGGATGCGATCAAGAAGGGCTTCGAAGCGCTCGACGCCAAGCGTGACGACCGCGGCGAGTATCCCGAATGGGGCGTGCCCTACCTCCCGATCGATCCTGCCCACGTCGGACGGTCGTACGAGGCGGTGATCCGTGTCAACAGCCAGTCCGGCAAGGGCGGCGTCGCCTACGTGATGAAGGCCGAGCACGGCTTCGACCTGCCGCGGCGCCTGCAGATCGAATTCTCGAAGACGATCCAACACATCACCGAAGACTCCGGCACCGAGATCGGACCCGGCGTGATGTGGGATGCGTTCCAGGCCGAGTACCTGCCGGCGGAGCCCGGCTTCCGGTTGCGCAGTCACGAACTCCACACCCGCACCGGTGACGACGGTGGAAACACCTCGATCCAAGCGCAGCTCGAGATCGACGGTTCCGCCCATTCGATCTACGGCGAGGGCGACGGTCCGGTCGAAGCGTTCGTCGCTGCCCTGATCGCAGAGTTCGGCGACCTCGTCGACGGTCACTTCGACGTCCTCGACTACGCCGAGCACGCAATCGGAAAGGGCGCCAACGCTCAGGCGGCGGCGTACGT
Organism: Ilumatobacteraceae bacterium; assembly: GCA_963741875.1. Lineage (GTDB taxonomy): Bacteria > Actinomycetota > Acidimicrobiia > Acidimicrobiales > Ilumatobacteraceae > Sva-07. Next base: position 59,911 of record CAVUJO010000004.1, read on the forward strand.
GGAGACGGTCAGCGACGGTGGCAAGGTGCGATGGGGCCTCGGCACGGACCCCAACATCACCACCGCCTCGCTGCGCGCCGTGCTCTGCGCATTCGAGCGTCACCAGCGCTGACGCGAACTACAGTCGGGCAGATGGCCTCGATCGGTACCGTGCTGCGCAGGACGATCTTCCTCGTGCTCGTCGCCGCCGGCATCGGCCTGGTGGTGTCGTGGCGACGGGACCAGACGACGACGCCCGTCCCAGGTTCGCCACCCCAATGGCCACCACTGCCCGGCTCGCCGGCAACGACCTCCACCCCCGCGCCGGTCGAGCGGTCAACGACGCCGGCCCGTCCACCGATCGCCGAGGCGGCACCGACATGGCTCCCTGCGCACGACGACGGCACGACGCCGGCCAGCCATCCGATCAAGGCCAAGGCATCGTCCGGGATCTTCCACGTACCCGGCGGCCGCTTCTACGATCGCACCACGCCCGATCGGTGCTACGCGACTGCCGCCGACGCCGAGGCGGACGGCTACCGTCAATCGAAGTCGTGACCGAACTCCGCGACACCACGATCCTGCACTCCAACGACGACCAAAGGGGAACGACATGAAGGTGAGCGTCGATTTCGATGTCTGCGCATCCACGGGGGCCTGCATGCAGGTCTGCCCAGAGGTGTTCGAGGTCCGCAGCGACGGCTATCTCTACATTCTCCAGGAAGAGCCCGGCCCGGAACTCGCCGACAAGGTTCGAGAAGCAGCCGATCTCTGCCCGACCGCGGCGATCACCGTCGAGGACTGACACCGACTTGACGTTCCTCCACCAACTCGATGCATCGTGGAGCGCATCGAAGTCGATGCTCTGCGTCGGCCTCGATCCGGACCCGGCCCGGATGCCGATGCCGCTCGACGGCGCCCACGACTCGACCGAGATCTTCTGCAAGGCGATCATCGACGCCACGGCGGATCTCGTCTGTGCCTTCAAGCCACAGATCGCGTATTTCGCCAGCCAGGGCGAAGAGCGGGCGCTCGAGCGGATCTGCCGGTACGTCCGCGAGACGTATCCGAACGTGACGCTCATTCTCGACGCCAAGCGGGGTGACATCGGCTCCACCGCCGAGCACTACGCCCGTGAGGCCTTCGGGCGCTACGGCGCACACGCCGTCACCGTCAACCCGTACCTCGGGACCGACTCGGTCGCCCCCTACTTCGAGCACGGCGGCGGGGTCATCGTCGTGTGCCGCACGAGCAATCCAGGCGGCGACGACATCCAGTCGCTCATCGCTGACGGCACCCCGGTGTACGCCCACGTCGCCCGGCTCGTGGCCGATGACTGGTCGAAGCGCGGTGACTGCGGTCTGGTGGTCGGCGCCACCTACCCCAGCGAGCTGGCCGACGTGCGCACCATCGCTCCGGACGTCCCGATCCTCGTGCCCGGGGTCGGCGCGCAGGGTGGTGACGCTGTGGTGGCTGTCGAGCACGGGGCGAGCCCTGACGGCCGCGGCCTGATCGTCAGCTCGTCGCGAGCGATCCTGTACGCCAGTGCCGGCTCGGACTTCGCCGACGCCGCTCGCTCCGAAGCCGAGCGCACGGCGGCAGCAGTCCGCCTCCCCTGACCCCCCCGAACCGAGAACTCCCGACAACTCCCTGAAAAATCACGCGTACGTTGCGTTGAGCGCAACGATGGCGCGCCATTTCGGGGGTGTGCCGGGTTCAGCCGGTGAGACTGGTGACCTCGACGATGCCGGGGGCAGCGCGCAAGGCGTCGAGCACCTCGGCGGGGACCGGGGCGCTCGGGGCGATCAGCATCACGGCGGTGTCCGAGCCGGTGACCCGGCTCACGTCCATGTCGGAGATGTTGACGCCGGCGTCGCCGAGCAGGGTGCCGACGGTGCCGATCACGCCCGGGCGGTCGTCGTTCTGGATGACCACCATGTTGTCGACCGGCGGCACGTCGAACGGCGTGTCGTCGATGTTGACGATGCGCTGAGCAGCCTTCGGCCCTGCGAGCGTGCCCGAGATCGAGTGGCCCCCACCGCGCAACGACAAGAGGTTGATGAAGTCGGCCGATGTCGCCGAACACACGTCGCGCACGTCGACGCCGTGCTGCTTCGCGAGCTGAGGAGCGTTCACGTAGGTGACCGGCTCGTCGGAGATCGCTCCGAAGAAGCCCTTGAGCACGGCCAATTGGAGGATCCGGGTGTCGTAGCCGGCGATCTCGCCTTCACAGCAGATCTCGAGTTCCGGGGGCAGGCCGCCGACGAGCGAGACGAACAGACTGCCCAGCCGTTCGGCGAGCGGCAGGTACGGACGGATCGTCTCGCTGGCCTCGGCGGCATTGACGTTGACGGCGAACGGGACGAACTCGCCGGCGAGCGCGAGCTGCACCATCGAGGCGATCGTGTCACCAGCTTTGTCCTGCGCCTCGCGGGTACTCGCTCCGAGGTGCGGCGTGACGATCACGGAATCGATCTCGAACAACGGCGACTCGGTCATCGGCTCGGTCGAGAACACGTCGAGCGCAGCGCCGGCGATGATGCCCTCCCGCAGACATTCGGCGAGATCGGCCTCGTGGACGATGCCGCCGCGAGCGACGTTGATGACGCGCAGGCTCGGCTTGGCCTTGAGCAGCAGGTCGCGGTTGATCAGCCCGAGCGTCTCGGGCGTCTTCGGGAGATGCACGGTGAGGAAGTCGGACTCGGCGACCACCTGATCGAGCGCGAGCAGCTCGACCCCCATCTTCTTCGCCCGGTCCTCCGACACGAACGGGTCGTACGCGACGAGGCGCATCCCGAACCCCTTGGCGCGGTCACCGACCAGCTTGCCGATCCGCCCCAGACCGACGATCCCGAGCGTCTTGTCGGCGAGTTCGACACCCTCCCAACGGCTGCGTTCCCATCGACCCTGCACGAGTGCGGCATGTGCCTGGGGCACGTTGCGCGCCGATGCCATCAACAGCGCCATCGTGTGCTCGGCAGCCGAGACGATGTTGCTCTGCGGCGCGTTGACGACCATGACGCCACGCGTGGTGGCGGAGTCGACGTCGACGTTGTCGAGGCCGATACCGGCCCGGCCGACGACCATGAGCTCGCTCCCGGCGGCGAGCACCGCATCGGTGACGTCGGTCGCCGACCGGATGATGAGGGCATGCGCCCCCGGAACCACGTCGAGCAGTTCGTCGGCGGAGAGGCCGAGTCGAACGTCGACGTCGTGCCCTTCGGCGCGAAGACGGTCGAGGCCGCCCTCTGCGATTTCTTCGGTGACCAGGATGCGAGCCATAGAACCCCATGCCTATCTGCTCGACAGCCCGAGTTCCACGAGGTTTGACGAACCGTTCACGGCCAACCGGTACGTTCTGAGCGATGACGCCCGCCGAGCGCACGAACGAGATCGAGCGGTGGTTCGTGCAACGCGGCGTCCCCCACCTCGTCGAGACCGACAACGATGCGTCGATCCTCGACACGTGGACCCGTGCGCTGCCCCTCCTCGTGGCCGCCTACCTGCTCCTCGGACTCAACGCGTTGGATGTTCGCGACTGGTCGCTCAGCCAGAATCTCGCCACCGCCGCGGCCGTGATCGCCATGCTGCTCGCCGCCTGGGTGTTGTCGAACCGACTTCGCGGTGTGGCGGCATTCGCCCGACCGACCGACATCGATGCCCCCGAGTTGCTGCTCTTCGTGTTCGGCCCAGCGATCCCGGTGCTCGTGTTCGGCCAGGTGCGCGACGCGATCGAGAGCATCGTGCTGGCAACGGCCCTGCTCGGGGTGATCTACCTGTGGTCGTCGTACGGCATCGGCGCGCTGTTGCGATCGGGCGCGCGCCGGTCGAGCGGACAGCTCACCGGGCTCGGCCCACTGGTGGCCAAGGCACTGCCGCTGCTGCTGGTGTTCAACACCTTCCTCTTCGTCAACGCCGAAGTGTGGGAGATGGCCGGCACCCTCGACGGGGCCGCGTACGTGGTCGTCGTGCTGACGTTCTTCTCGCTGGGCGCCGTCTTCGCCGTCAGTCGGTTGCCGGGATTCATCCGCGACGAGAACCGGTTCGAGGCCTGGGACGACATCGAGACCTACCTCCAAGGCACCCCGGCGGAGGCGATCGAGCTCCCGTCGACCGGTTCGACACTCGATCCGCTGCGACCGCGTCAACGGTTCAACATCGGACTGATCGTGCTGTTCGGCCAGGCGCTCCAGATCACCCTGGTGGTGGCGGCGCTGACCGGGTTCTTCGTGTTCTTCGGCTTCATGGCCATCACCGCAGACACGATCACCAACTGGACCGGCCTGGACTCGGTTCGGACGATCACCGACGCCACCTTCGGTGACCGCACGTTGGTGCTGACCGAGCCGCTGATCAGGGTCTCGGTGTTCCTCGGCGCGTTCTCCGGCATGTACTTCACCGTCGTGCTCACCACCGACGAGACCTACCGCAACGAGTTCGCCAGCGATGTCGGCCCGGAGATCCGCCAGATCCTTGCCGTGCGAACCGCCTACCACGTCGTCCAGGGCACCCACGATGCCTCGAACCCAGGGGTCGGCTCCGGCACGGCCGCATCGTGAACGCTGCGATGATCGACGTCCGCACCATCACGAGTCGCTCCGAGTTCGACGACCACGACGCACTGATGCAATCGGTGTGGGGAGTGCCGGCCCCGCTCGTCACCATCGAGATGCTCACCGCCATCTCCCACTCGGGTGGATACGTCGCCGGAGCGTTCGATCGTGACCGAATGGTCGGCGCATCGGTCGGATTCCTGGCCGACCACCACGGCGAGCTGGCGCTGCACAGCCACATCACCGGCGTCGTCGACTCGATGCGACACGCCGGGATCGGGCGAGCGATGAAGCTGCACCAGCGAATGTGGGCGGCCGAGCGCGGACTCCGCTGGATCACGTGGACGTTCGATCCCCTCGTGCGGCGCAATGCGTGGTTCAACATCGCGATTCTCGGCGCCGACGTGGAGGCGTACCTTCCATCGTTCTACGGCCCGATGACCGATGCGATCAATGCCGGCGACGAGTCGGACCGATTGCTGCTTGCCTGGAACGTGCAGGCGCCGATCCCTGCGCACCCTCGGGAGGGCAGCGGTACCGCCGACGCGGTTCTCGTGCCCACGCCGTCAGACATCGTCGAGCTGCGCCGTAGCGATCCGGCCGAGTCCAGCCGGTGGCGGACCGACGACCCGCGACGCGCTCACCAGCGCACTCGATGCTGGCCACCGCGTGCTCGGATTCACGCGCGACGGCGCCTACGTGATCGGATCAACGCCATGACCTGGACCATCGAACGTGTCGAACTGCGACGAATCGCCATGCCGCTCGTGTCCCCGTTCCGCACGAGCTTCGGAAGTCAGACCGAACGCGACATCCTGCTGGTGCGCGTGGATCTGGCCGACGCGTCGGGCAACACGACGGACACCATCGAGGGGTGGGGCGAGTGCGTTGCGCTCTCCGAGCCGAGCTACTCGCCCGAGTACGTCGACGGAGCGCAGCACGTGATCATCCATCATCTGTTGCCGCGGCTGATGGCTGCCGGACCGATCGATGCCGCCGACGTCGCGCCGGTGCTCGCGAAGCTGCACGGTCACCCGATGGCGAAGGCAGCATTGGAGATGGCGGTGCTCGATGCCCAGCTCCGCGCGACCGGGCAGTCGTTCGCCACATTCCTCGGAGCCGAGCGCACGCTCATTCCGAGCGGGGTGAGCGTCGGGATCCACGACACGACCGATGAACTCCTGGCCGCAGTGCAGGGCTACGTCGACGACGGCTACGTGCGCATCAAATTGAAGATCGAGCCGGGATCGGACATCGATCAGGTCGCCGCCGTTCGCGCATTGATCGGTCCGGACACCCCGTTCCAGGTCGACGCGAACACGGCGTATCGACGCACCGACGGCAGCCATCTCGCCCGGCTCGACGAGTTCGACCTGCTGCTGATCGAGCAACCGCTGCCCGAGGACGACATCGTCGGCCACGCCCGCCTCGCCGACGAGGTCGAGACACCGATCTGCCTCGACGAGTCGCTGGTGTCGGCTGCCGGAACCGCCGACGCAATCGAGCTCGGGGCGTGCGAGATCGCCAACATCAAACCCGGCCGGGTCGGCGGGTATCTCGAAGCGGTCCGCATCCACGACCTCTGCCTCGCCAAGGGCATACCGGTGTGGTGCGGCGGAATGCTGGAGACCGGTATCGGCCGTGCCGCCAATGCCGCGCTGGCCGCGTTGCCAGGATTCACCTTGCCCGGCGACATCAGTGCGTCCACCCGTTTCTACGCACGCGACATCGTGACCGACCCGATCACGATCACCGACGGCCACGTCACCGTCCCGACCACGCCGGGACTCGGCTTCGATCTCGACGACGCATTCCTCGACTCGGTCACGACGAGCCGAGCCCGGATCAACCGGCGCGGTACAGTCACCGAACTATGACGCACCCGTTCCTGTCAGAAGAGTGGATGGCCGCAGCTCACGAGATCCGTGAGAAGTACGCCGACCAGGTTCCGCCGGTCACCACGGTGATCAAGATCAATCAGGTCATCGTCGACGTCCCGTTCGGCGACGGCGAGGTGAAGAGCTACCTCGACACGTCGTCGGGCCACCTCGAGATGGAGTTGGGCGAACTCGACGACGCCGACGCGACCATCACGACCGACTACGACACCGCCAAGGCGATGTTCGTCGACCAGGACCAGGCGATCGCCATGCAGGCGTTCATGTCCGGCAAGATCAAGGTCCAGGGCGACATGATGAAGATGATGGCGATGCAGACCGCCATCCCGTCGAACGAGTTCACCGACACCATCGCCGAAGAGATCAAGGCGATCACCAACCCCTGACCGACAACACGGGTCAGACCCGTGTTGTCCATCCACGATGTGAGGGTCAGACCGCGGTGGCGCAGACGGCGTCGCCGCGGGCGACGCTCGATTCGGTGATCACCTCGACCATGGTCGCCGCGTCACGTTCGTCGACGAGCGCAGCGAGCATGCCCTTGACCATGCCGCGATCGACGGCGCAGATCACGGGATGGTCGGTGGCAACGTCGCCGAACGGACAGTGATCGTTGATGATGCGAAGTTGGCCGTTGCGGCCGTCGGTGTGGGCGGCGAATCCTTGGGCCGTCAGGGCGTCCGCCACGGCCTGCATCGCCGACCGGAGCGATCGACGACCGGTCGTCAGGGCGTCGCCAGTGAGGCCCTCGGCCATCGCGCGTCCGTACTCCTGGCCGACCTCCTCGGCGATCATCTCCGCCTCGTCGTGCGGCAGTCGATCGAGCGCACGACCGAGCAGTGACAGCAAGAGGTCGTCGCTTCGAACCGGGAATTGACCGGAGTCACCCGAGAACGCGTCACCGACCACGACGTACCTCTTCGAAGGCCGACCGGCACCCGCGCCGGCGACCTTCCCGCTGACCACTTCGAGATAGCCGCCGGCGGCGAGCTTGTCGAGATGGTGGCGGGCCACGTTGGCGTGGACGCCGACCTCGGTGGCCACCATCGCTGCGGTGACACCCGACGGATCGATGTCCGGTGGTGCACCCGACCGTTCCAGCGCGAACAGGTAGATCGACCGGCGCGTCGGATCGCCGAAGGCGTCGGTGATCGCCGAGACGGTGGCGGTGAACGACGGGCTCGTGCGCACGTGAACAATTCTACCTATCCACGTAGTGCAAATTCGAGGGCCCCTCGCCACACTGTGCACATGGCCGTCGTGACCGAAGAACAGATCATCGAAGCCCTCCGTCCGGTCGAGGATCCGGAACTCCACCGCTCGATCGTCGACCTCGGCATGTTGCGTGGTGTGTCGATCCGCGACAACGGCGTCGTCGGTGTACTCATCGCCCTCACGGTGCCCGGCTGTCCGCTCAAGAGCGAGATCCAGCGACGGGTGTCCGACGCCGCGACCGAACTCGATGGGGTCGAATCGATCGACCTCGAGTTCACCGTGATGAGCGACGACGACCGCGAGAATCTGCGACGAACGCTGCACGGCGACGCGGGTGCGACCGCCGGCGCGAGCCCGGCCCATGGCCACGCGGAGGGTCGAGCGATCCCGTTCTCGAAGAACACCTCCAAGACCCGCCCACTGTTGATCTCGTCCGGCAAGGGCGGGGTCGGCAAGTCGAGCGTCACCACCAACCTCGCCGTCGCCCTCGCCTCGCAGGGCTACTCGGTCGGCGTGGTCGATGCCGACATCTACGGCTACTCGATCCCCCGCATGCTCGGGACCGACCGCGAACCGGTCGTGATCGACGAGATGCTCGTTCCGCCCGAAATGTGGGGCGTGCGCTGCATCTCGATCGGCTACTTCGTCCCCCAGGGCCAGGCGGTCATCTGGCGCGGCCCGATGCTGCACAAGGCGCTGGAACAGTTCCTCACCGACGTGTTCTGGGACGAACCCGACTTCCTCCTCGTCGACATGCCCCCCGGCACCGGCGACATCGCCCTCTCGCTCGCGCAGTACCTCCCACGGGGCGAGGTGTTCGTCGTCACCACGCCGCAGCCTGCGGCACAGGAGGTGGCCTCGTTGTCGGCGGCGATGGCGGCCAAGGTCAACCTGCCCGTCCGCGGCATCATCGAGAACATGTCCTGGTTCACCGGCGATGACGGCAAACGCTATGAGATCTTCGGCTCGGGTGGTGGCGAACTGCTCGCCCAAGAGCTCGACGTGCCACTGCTCGGCAAGCTCCCGCTCGTGCCCGAACTGCGTGAGGGCGGCGACACGGGACGACCGATCACCGCGGTCGACCCCGAGTCGGAAGCGGCGCGCATGTTCCAAGACATCGCCACGAAGATCGCGGTCGACATGAAGCCGAAGAAGGTCTTCTCGGAGAAGCTGAAGATCCTCTGATCGTGCCGTTGCATCCGGGGTCAGACCCCAGATGCAACACTGGCCGCATGGAGGTGGTGGCGCGGTACAGGTTCGAGGCGATGGTCGCCGATGCCCTCGACGATCTGCCCGACGAGTTGCTCCACGTGCTCGACAACGTCGTGGTGCAGGTCCTCGACCGTCACCCCGACGAGCCCGATCTGCTCGGCCTGTACGAAGGCGTCCCCCACACCGAACGCTCCGGCAACGAAGGGCCCGACGTCGTGTCGATCTTCCGCGCCCCGCTGTGCGAGATGTGCCACGACATCGACGAACTCGCGGACGAGGTCTACGTCACCGTGATCCACGAGGTCGCCCACGCCGCCGGAATCGACGACGACCGCCTGCACGAACTGGGCTGGGCCTGACATCTCGGGACGGGATCTGCGCCCGATGCGTCCCGCCTCCCGGGACAGGAGGGGCGCAGATCGAGCGCTGGGACGGGACGGGCGCAGATCGGGGAGGGTGCTAGACACCGAGCCGTGGATTCCGGGCCGTTCGCACCCAACGAGGCGGTGGCACTCGCGATCGACCCGGACGCCGGCGCTGCGGCGATCGGAGAGCACGGCGGTGCAGCGCGGTGGGAAGCGGGACAGCTGCGCACGGCGATCGAGCACATCGAGCGCTTCGAACAGACCGTTGGTCCACGGTGGGTCTGGTGGACCTCCGACACCGCCCAACTGCTCGTCGGCGCGGGCATCCGCCCGGCTCGTTGCTGGAACCTCGACGCCGTCCACCGGTTGATTCACGGCGGGTGGCGAGGCGGACCCGGCCGGACGTGGGCGGCCGCGCACGGCCTCGACCCCGACACGTTGCCCGCGGTCGAGCCCGTCAACTTGTTCAGCGTCTCCACCGACGGCGATCCGGTCGATCCCGACGATCCCGTTCGGCGCGACGGTCACCTCGACGCGGCATGGATCGATGGCGGATGGTCCAACCAACCCGACCGTGTCGCAACCTGGGCATCGCTTGCACTCGACGTGTACCGGTTGCAGAGCGGACGACTCGACTCGCTCGCCGACCGACCGGCTGCACCAGCGACCGCGCGATCGGAGTCGGCCGCTGCACTCCTCGCCGTGGAACTCGGCCACGACGGCCTGCCGATCGATGTGTCGGAGGCCGAGCGAATCATCGCCTCGTTCATCGGGCCCCGACCCCGGGACGTGGCCGACGAGCGACGCCTCGCAGCCGAACGCGATGAGCTCGTGCTGCGCCACCTTCCGGGCGCCAGGGGCGACCTCGACCTGCGGAACCCGGCCAGTGTGAAGTCGATCCTGCGGCGTGTCGGGATCGAGGTTCCCGACACTCGTGCGTGGCGCCTGGAGCGGCTACGCGACCAGCACGACATCGTCGATGCGCTGCTCGTCTGGCGCAGAGCCGAGCGCATCGCCACCACCTTCGGATACCGCTGGCTCGACGAGCACGTCGGGACCGACCACCGACTGCGAGGGCGCGTGGTCGTCCTCGGACGGGGCGGCGGGCCGCATGACGGCAACGGCCGGTCTCCACAACATGCCCGCCGAGCTCCGCCCGGCGATCGTTGCCGAGCCGGATCACGTCTTCGTACGGGCCGATCTGGGCCAGATCGAGCCGCGCATCCTGGCTGCGGTGTCGGGCGACGACGCGCTCGCCGCTGCAACGTGGGAGGACGACATGTATGCCCCCGTCGCCGAGCGGCTGGGCGTGACACGAGAGGTCGCAAAGGTGGCCGTCCTCGGCGCGATGTACGGCCAGACAACGGGGCACGGCGCCGCCGCACTGCGCGGACTCGAGTCGGCGTACCCGATCGCCATGGGGTACCTCGACGCAGCCGCCCGATCGGCCGAGGGTGGCAACGACCTGCGAACTCGCGGCGGTCGCCTCGTGCGCATGTCCACGAGCGAACCGATCGACGACGTCCCCGCGCAGGCGGCCCGATCGCGTGCGGCGGCGCGAGGGCGGTTCGGACGCAACGCGATGGTCCAGGGAGCTGCGGCGGAGTTCTTCAAGACGTGGGCGGTGATCGTGCGGGCGCGAGCGGCGTCGGCTGAAGCCCGGATCGTGCTGTGCCTCCACGACGAGCTGCTCGTGCACTGCCGGGCCGACCAGGCCGAGGCCACCGTTGGCATCGTCGCCGACGGCCTGCAGGAGGCCAGCCACCGCTGGACGATCGGCGTCCCCTCGACCGAGGTACGTTTCGCAGCCGACACCAGCGTGATCGTGCGTTGGTCGGACGCGAAGTGATCACGTCATTGACGACTCGGGCCGACCCCCGTACGTCTCGACGACGATAGGTTCAGGACGGTGAGCGACATGCCTCCGCCTCCCGATGCGTCGCAGCCATCGACGCCACCTCCTCCACCGCCACCGCCGAGTGGCCTGACACCGCCACCGGGCTATGTGGCCTACGACGCCCGGCCAACACCGACGGGTGGCGTTCGCCGGGTCGGTGGACTCGCACTCCCGATCGTGATCTCGACCGTGATCGTTGCGGTCGGCACGCTGGTCTCGGCCTTCTTGTCCGCCAGCATCGCCACCGACGCCGCCGACTTCCTCGCCGGCAGCATCGAGCGCAGCGAGTTCGAGGACGCACTGGTTCCGCTCAACTCGGTGCAGCTGCTCGTGAGCGTCGCGACGCTCGCGACGGGCGTACTCACCATCATTTGGATGTTCCGAATCGCCAGCAACGTCCGTGCGTACGGCCGAGCGACCACGTGGAGTCCGTTGTTTGCGATCTTCGGCTGGTTCCTGCCGCCGCTGGTGCTGTACGTGATCCCCTTCCTCGTACTGCGCGAGTTGTGGAAGGCGTCGGAGCCGTCCGAGGTCGACGGTGCTGATGGGTGGAAGCGGTCGCCGGACACTCCGGTGCTGTGGATCTGGTTCGTGCTGTTCGGCATCCTGCCCGCCGTGCTGTTCGCCGTCCAGATCGGATCGTTCGCCGCCGGCGGCCTGCCGGCCGGTGACATCGAATCGGTGGCCGAGAGCGTCGACGAGTTCGGTGCGATCGGGTGGCTGACGGCGGTGCTCAACGTGGCTGCTGCGGTGGCGTGGGTGAGCTTCGTGCGCCAGTTGACACAACGGCACAAGCGGTTGACGAACGAGTCCTGAGCGACAAATCTGAGTAGCCGCCGATGAGTAACGCTGACGTCATCTACCTGGTTCGCCATGCCAAGGCGGGTGAACGGCGGGTGTGGGACGGTGACGACGAGGCCCGGCCGCTGAGCAAGCACGGCTGGAAGCAGTCCGAGGCGATCGCGAAGCGCCTCGAGGCGAAGGGTGCCACGTCGCTGCACTCGAGCCCGTACGTGCGATGCATGCAGACACTCGAACCGCTGGCCAAACGGCTCGGTGTCGAGGTCGGAGCGGACCAGCGACTCAGCGAGGGCGAACCGTTCGAGCCGGTGCTCGACATGATCGGCGACGTCGCCACCGGCGCAGTGCTGTGCAGCCATGGCGACATCGTTCCTGACGTGATCCAGGCGCTGGCTCGTCGCGGCATGGAGGTGCAGACGAGCACCGACTGGCGCAAGGGCACGATCTGGGTGTTGAAGCGCAACGGCGGCCGCATCACCAAGGGAAAGGTCTGGCCGCCACCGTCTTCCTGACCTGCTCGGATCGAGTTCGGAGCGGACGGGCCGAGGCGACCTCGAGCCAGCGCCGTGACCGGTACGGTCAGTTGGCGGCGCGGATCTCGTCGGCGAAGCTGGCGACGAGCGAGGCCACCTCACCGGGTGGGTTGCTCGCCTCGCAGCGCTCGATGTGGGGCAGCGCAGCAGCGGCATCCTCGCGGAACTGGTACTCGACGATGGCGAGGAAGCACTGGGGATCGGCGTAGTCGGGCTCGATCTCCACGGCCTGTCCGAGCGCCAACACCGCCGCTGCGTAGCGTTCCGCCGCGTTGGACTGATCGGGGTTCTGGCGCGTGAGCAGCGCCAGCGTCCAGCCGAAGTACGCCACGGCTTCGGCGTTCTCGCGGCCCCTCGCGCGCTCCATGTCGATCACTTCGGCGAACAGGGCGTTGGCCGACGGGAAGTCGCCGGCGCTCATCGCGTCACGAGCGTTCGTCAGCACGATGCGTGATTCGTCGCCCGGCGTGAGTCCCGTGATCTCCTGACCCGACGAACGTTCGCCCCATGCGCCGGCGAGTACGAACCCGACACCGACCGATCCGACAACGACCGCCGCGGCCACGGCGACCGTGCGGCTCCAGCGCCGAGGCCGCGGCGCCGGGAGCGCGCTGCGGCCCTCCTCGATCTGGCGCAGCACCTTGGCGGCTCGGACGGTGTAACCATCCTTCAACGTCTGATAGTCGAGATCGTCGACGTCACCGGCATCGTGCTCGCGTTCGAGATCGGTGAGCGATCCCAGCAGGAATCGTCGTTCCTCCTCCAGCGAGGCGAGCCGGTCCAGCTTCGTGCCGCTCGACGTCATCGCCCGGTGTCCTCTTGGTCGGCAGCGAGCGCTGCGGCAACAAGTGCTCGGTCGTCGTCGGTCGGATCGGACGCCTCACCGGCCTCACGTTTCCAGCGGCGGAACACCACGACCAGGGCCACCAACCCGCAGGCGAAGGCCACAGCGGGCAGCACCCACACGAGGGCATCGAAGCCGCTCGACTTGGGGACCAACAGCACCTCTCCGCCGTAGCGGGTCTCGATGAAGGCGATGATCTCGGTGTCGTTCAGGTCGTTGTCGGCCACCAGGTCGGCGATCTGGTTCCGTAAGGCGATCGACGCGTTGTTCTGCGACTCGAAGACGCTCTCGCCGTCGCAGATCGGGCAGGCGACCCGCTTCGAGATCTCGTCGATCCGGTCGCCTTGACTCTCGGGCCCGGTGTCTCGGGTGGCACCGACGGCCAGGAATCCCGCGACCACGAAGATGAGGACCACCCAGCCTGGCCAGCGCTTGACTCGTCGATTCAGTTCGCTCGCCATCAGCCGTACTGCCCTCGGTACTGACGCAGGATCGAGTTGAGCTGATCGGCGGTGACCTCGGAGATCAGCCGGAGCTGGACGACGCCGCTCGGATCGACGATCCACGTCTCGGGCACTTGAGCGACGCCGAAGGCCACCGGGAACTCGTCGGCCTCGGAATAGATCGCCGGCCAGTCGCCGCCGTTCTCGTCGAAGAACGCCTCGATCTCGTCCTGGTCACCACGGGTGATCACCGAGTAGAGCTCGGCGCCGTCGGTGCCGAGAGTGGCCTGGTCGTCAGAGAACGCGACCAGTTCGGGATGCTCGCGAATGCATGGCACGCAGGTGGGGTCGAAGAAGTTGAGCACCACCCAGCTGCCCTTGCGACGGGACAGGTCGAACGCCGTGCCGTCGGACAGTGTGCCGGTGGCTTCCGGGGCGGGCCGCCCGATCAGCGGCGAACTCGCGGCGTTTCCCCCGTCGCCGTCGTCGCCGACCGCGCCGATGAACACCACGAACAGCCCCACCATCAGCACCGCGATCGCGCCGACCACGAGCGGAGCCACCCGGCGGCCACCAGCTCTCGATTCGGCGCCGTCTCCGTCGGGAACATCGGCCGTTGCAGGATCGTCGAGCACGTCACTCACACCGGCACCCCTCGCTGCGTGTCCTCGTCCTGGTTGCCGGGCCGGTCGTCGGCGAACGAGTCGTCACCCGCCGGTTCCGCGGCCGCATGATCGCTGTCGACCCGGTCATCGACCTCGGTGTCCGGGTCGGGGCCGCCAGTGGCGATCGGTGCCGACACCGGGTCGACCGCCAGTCGCCGACGCGACCCGGGAAATGCGGCCAGCAGTGTGCCGATCGCCATGACCGCGCCGCCGATCCAGAGCCACAGGATCATCGGCTTGATGAACACCCGGATCGTGGCGTCGGTGTCGCCTGGCGAAACACCTTGTCCGAGCGTGAGGTAGATGTCCTCGTTCCAGCCGGTGCGCACGGACGGGGTGCCGATGTCGGCGCCCATGTTGAGGTACCTCGTCGTGGCCGGACGGTAGGTCTGCTCGCCATCGAGGACCACATTGGCGGCGATCCGACGTTCACTGCCACGTTCGTTGGTGCGCTCATCGACCGACAGCAGTTCGAACGTGTGACCGCCCCACTCGACGACCTCGCCCTGGCTGAGGTCGAGTGTGGCCGAGTGGGTGAAGCTGTTCGACGCCGCAAGCGCCACCGCGATGATGATCACGCCGATGTGCACGACCATGCCACCGTTGGCCCGCCCGACGAAGCCGCGCCATCCCTGACGCCGCGCGGCCAGCGCCAATTGGCGAACCGCTGAGCCCATGGCGAACCCGGCGAGGCCGAATGCGACGAGGGGCGCCCATCCGTCGGCACCGACGAAGACCGCGATCGCCAAACCCAGAGCACCGGCCCATGCGGGCCAGAACAGCCTGGTTCGCAGGAGTTCGGCCGACGCCTTGCGCCACGGCAGGACGGGCGCCACGCCCATCAGGAACAGCAGCATCAGGCCGATCGGCTGCGACAGACGATCGAAGTACGGGGCACCGACGAGGGTCTGGCGGTCCTGCAGCGCCTCGACGAGCAGCGGGAAGAGCGTGCCGAGCAGCACGACGAACGCCCACACCGTGAACAGCACGTTGTTGGCCAGGAACGATCCCTCGCGCGACAGCGGCGAGTCGATCGACCCGGGCGAACGGAGGCGGTCGCCACGCCAGGCGATCAGCCCGAGCGACACGACAACGATCAGACCGAAGAATCCGAGCAGCCAGTTGCCGACGGGACCGTCACCGAAGGCGTGCACCGAACTGAGGATGCCCGAGCGAGTGAGGAACGTCCCCAAGATGGTGAGCGCGAACGTGGCGACCAACAGGCTCAGGTTCCACACCCGCAACATGCCGCGTCGTTCCTGCACCAGCACCGAGTGGATGTAGGCGGTGCCGGTGAGCCACGGCAGGAGCGAGGCATTCTCGACCGGGTCCCAGGCCCACACGCCCGACCAGCCGAGCACTTCGTAACTCCACCACGCACCGAGCAGGATGCCGATCGTGAGGAACGCCCACGAGAACAGCGCCCAACGCCGGGTCTCCATCAGCCAGCCCTCGCCGAGGCGCCCCGTGACGAGCGCAGCAATGGCGAACGCGAACGGCACCGTGAAGCCGACATAGCCGAGGTACAGGATCGGGGGGTGGAACAGCACCAGGATGTGGTTCTGCAACAACGGGTTCGGGCCCGGGCCGCTCGTGACGCCAACGGCGCCGGCAGCAAACGGGTCGGCCGGCCCGAAGCTCAGGATTGCGAAGAACGCCGACACCACGAACATCACGATCAGCGCCCACCCGACCAGGACGTCGTCCGTGCGCTTGCGGAAACGCCAGGCGACCGCCGCCGTGAACCCGCCGAGCACGAGCGACCAGAGCAGAATCGATCCCTCGAGCGCCGACCACATGGCGGCGATGTTGTAGAGCATGGGGGTGTCGGCCGAGCCGACCTGCTGCACATAGGCGAGCGAGAAGTCGCGGGTGATCAGCGCGCGCTGCATCATCACCACGGCGAGCACGATGCCGCCGAACGCGATCCAGGCGTAGAGGGGGCCTTGCTTGAGCAGCTTGCGGTCTCGTTGTCGGATGCCGTAGAGCACGGCGAGCGCGCCGAACACCGAGGCGGCCAGCATCAAGAGCAGGCCGGCGCGGCCGAGCGCGGAGTTGATGCTCGCCGCGAACAGCATCAGGCGTTGGAGGCGCCGGAGCAACCGGCTGCTTCGGCGTCAGCGACCCGCTCGTCGTTGACCGCGACGTACTCGTCGGAGTGCTTGACCTCGACACGGTCGCCGAGCAGCGTGCCGTTCTCGATCACACCGTGCACCACGACGGGGATGCACTCCTTGAAGATGCCTCCGGGTTCGCCGTCGTAGCTCACCGGGATCGTCTGGTCGTTGAACGTGATCGTGAACTCGGTGGTGTTGGCCACGCGCTCGACCGAACCCTCATCGACGGTGCCCTGCAGGCGGATGCGACGATCCTCATCACAGCCGCTGCGTTGGCCCACCTCGTCGACGTTGCAGTAGTAGTCGACCGCCTGGGTGAGGAACTGGGTGACGATCACGCCGCCGGCGACGACCACGAGACCGAGCACCAACATCGGCAACCAGTTGCGCTTCGTGCGAACGGGCGCAGCCGGGTCGACCGGGGTGCGAGGGGAGAGGTCGAGGTCGCTCGTGTCGTCGTTCATACGGTCGGTCATCTCAGGGTCATTCTGCTCGCTCAGAGCCAGTACTTGTCCTCGTCCGGCACCTGTTTTCCGAGCCGTTTTCCGGCACGAAGCACCCGCCATGACATGAACGCCACCGTGACGAACGTGAGCACGTAGCCACCGATGATGAATCCAGCGTCTTCCATCAGGCCGTTCCTTCTCGAGTGACGCCGGCCTCGGCGCGGCGGGCAGCGAGCGCATCATCGAGCCCGCGTTCGTCGAGCAGGTCCTCCATCGCCATCACCCGAGTGCGGTGCATCACGAGCCACACGTACAGCAGCGAGAAGGCGACGACCCCGACGAACAGGCTGAACAACATCAGCCCGTCCATGCTGACGTCGCCGTCGGTGCCGAGCACCGTTGCCTCCTGGTGCAGGCTGCGCCACAACCGCACGCTCCAGTGAACGAGGGGAATCTCGAGCACGGCGAGCATGCCGATCACGGCGCTGCGGCGTGCCCGCTGTTCGTGGGTGCCGCCGAGACGACGGACCGCCAGATAGCCGATGTAGGTGACGAAGAGCAGCGCCGTGGTGGTCAGCCGGGCATCCCACTGCCAGAACACGCCCCAGGTGAGGCGGCCCCACATGGCACCGATCACGAGCGTGACCGCCACGAACACGGTGCCGATCTCCGCGCTGGAGCCGGCGAGTCGATCCCAACCGAGGGACTTCTTCTTCCCGAAGAAGTACAGCGCCGAGGTGACAGCGGTGACGATGAAGGCCAGGTACACGATCCAGATGGTGGGCACGTGCACGTAGAGCAGACGCACACTCTCGCGTTGGTCACGATCCTCCGGCGAGAAGCCGAGGCCGAACGCCACCAGCCACCCCATGGCGACGATGGTCGCGATTCCGACGATCCGCGTTCCCCGAGTGCCGGTTCCGACGCCCGAATCAGGACGGTCGTCCGACTGGTGCTTCTGCGTGAGCGTGGGATCCGTGGTCGTCATGTCCGATTCCTACGATGGCTGAGGGGTGAGAGTTGCTTCATTCGTCGATCAACGGCCCGAACGCCAGTGCACCACCGACACCGAAGGCCACGGCGAAGACGACCAGCAGGCCCACCCAGGGCCAGCCGTCCGACACCACCGCACCTGCCGTGCCGAGCGCTGCTTCGACCGCTCGTGTTGCTCCGATCAGGACGGGCGCCACCGCGGGGAACGTGAGTAGCGGGAGCAATGTCTCGCGACCCGTGAACCCTGCGGCAAGGCCTCCGTACAGGGTACCCACCGCGGCGAGTCCGCACGTCGCGGAGATCAAGGTTGTGACGAGCAACACCACGCCATCGGCCGGGATCGTCTGGCCGTACAGGATGACCGCAGCAAACAACAGCACCACTTCGAGGACCAACAGTTGCAGCCCCAACGCCATGGCCTTGCCGAGATAGATCGCCCTTGGATCCACTCCGGCCACCCGAAGCGCGTCGAGCGCCCCGTCGGCGGTCTCGACGGCGAACGAACGTTGGACGAGCACGAGCATCGAGAACATCGTCGCCAACCACACCAGGCCGGGGGCGACACGCTGCAGCACCGAGTCGGCATCGAGCGCAAAGGCGAAGATCACCATCGTCACCCCGGCGAACGGCATCACCTGGTTGACGAACACGCGGCTGTTCCACTCGATACGCAGGTCTTTCGCGGCCACCAGCCGAGCGATCTGCAACGTGCTCACGGCGTCGTCACTTCGTGGACACGACCGGCGACGACGTCGACGATGCGGGTGGCCAGGGGCCCCGCCCGTTCGAGCTCGTGGCTCGCAACGAGCATCGTGGCCCCCGCCGCCGCTGCCTGGCGAAGCGTCTCGTCGAGATCGTCGCGAGCCGACGCATCGAGGCCGGCGTGGGGCTCGTCGAGCAGCCACAGCTGAGCTCGACGTGCGATCAGACAGGCGAGGGCAGTACGACGCTTCTGCCCAGCCGACAGTTTGCTCACCACGACGTCGGCAAGTCGTTCGGCCACGTCGAGACGCTGCATGGCGGCGCGCATCTCGTCATCCGACGCGCCAACCGTCGAGCCCCAGAAGCGCACGTTCTCGGCGACGGTGAGGTCGAGGTAGAGCCCGTTCTGGTGTCCGAGCAGACCGACGGTGCGACGGATCGACTCGCGGTGGGTCGTGAGGTCGAGGCCCAGCACGCTGCCCGTGCCGCGAACCAGTGGCAGGAGACCGGCACAGAGCCGGAGCAGCGTGGTCTTGCCCGCCCCGTTCGGGCCCCGCAACAGCACGATCTCGCCGACCTCCACCCGGAGGGTCGCTCCGGCAAGAGCGGGGAACTGTCCGAGCACGGCGACCGCGTCATCGAGGTCCACGACCGACATGGCCGACACGCTAGGTCGTGAAAGGTTCGTCAACTCGTGCCGCCGCGATCCAGCCCGAGCACCGCGCAGGTAGTTTCGTGGCCGTGTCGGACGTCGAAGTGCCATCCTCGCGCCCGAAGCGCCTGCGCAAGTTCGATCGACCGGCACCGCCACACGACTGGCGTTGGTGGGTCGGGGGTCTGGGCAAGACCCTGATCGCCACCGGGTTGTTGTTGTTCGGGTTCGTCGCCTACCAGCTCTGGGGCACCGGCATCGAGACCGCCCGCGCCCAGAACTCGCTGGAGAACGAATTCGAGGAACTCCTCGCAGGAACGCCGCCCACCACCGCCTCGCCGGGCGACACCGTCACCGTCGACACCGCAACGGCCGACTCGGTTCCGGTCGACTCGGTTCCGGTCGACTCGGTTCCGGTCGACTCGGTTCCGGTGAACGCCACGCCGGCGCCGGTTGCGAGCCTGCCGCCCGTCGATGAAGGTGACCCGATCGCTCGGCTCGAGCTCCCTCGCCTCGGCGTCGACAAGATCGTGGTGGCCGGCGTGGAGAAGAACGACCTCAAGAAGGGGCCGGGCCACTATCCGGAGACGCCGCTTCCGGGCCAGCTCGGCAACTCGGCGATCGCCGGCCACCGAACCACCTTCGGTCAGCCGTTCTTCGACGTCGACAAACTCGAGACCGGTGACGAGATCATCGTCACCACGGTCGCTGGACGCTTCGTGTACCGGGTGACGGGCCAGGAGATCGTGTCACCGAGCGACTACCAGGTGATCGCCACCACCGATCCGACGCTCGCGACGCTCACGCTCACGTCGTGCCACCCGAAGTACACCGCCCGCGAGCGAATCATCGTGTACTCCGAACTCGACGTGGCGGCATCCAGCGCCGCCTCCGACGCGACCATCAACTACGGCAGGCCACTCGACGAGGCTGCCCCAGCGGACCCGGATCCGACGAACACGGTGGTCGACCCCGCCACCACCATGGCGACCGGTGACGCGGGCAACGGAGCGGCAACGAGCGTTCCGGTCGACGACCCCACGATCAGCGGCGACCCGACCGGCCTCGAGGAGCAGCAGATCAACGCCGGGATCTCCGACGCGTTCTCCGACGGGTGGTTCAGTGACCCGGGCGCAAACAGCCAGGTCGGGCTCTGGGGGCTGCTGTTGGCGGCGATCGGCATCGGGTCGTACCTGGTCAGCAAGCGGGTCAAGCGCGACTGGGTCGGGCTCCTCGTCGGCATCGGCCCGTTCGTGGTGACGATCTACTTCTTCTTCCAGAACGTCAACCGGCTCCTGCCGCCGAACCTCTGATTCTGCGAGCCCTGGTGTCTGGCGCTGACACCGGCGGTCACATCGTGGCGAGGGCGTCGAGGAGTGCCTGGAGTTCGGCGGGGTCGAGATCCACGGCTTCGCCGTACAGCTTCACCTTTGGTTCGGTGCCGCTGGGACGAATCTGGAGCCGCACGCCGCCGTCGAGCATCAGACGCACGAGGTTCGCCTCGGGATAGGTCTGCACCGACATGACGGCGCGCCCGCCGACCTCGGTCGGCGGCTGCGCCTCGATCGATGACACCCATGCGGCGCCGTCCGCAGGAGGCATCTTCACCGACAACTCCGCGGTGATGTACCGACCGAACCGTTCGGCGATCGCGTCGAGACGATCCTGGAGGGTCTGCCCCTCCGACTCGGCGACTGCGGCGATCTCGGCCAGCAACACCGCTGCCGTGATGCCGTCCTTGTCCAGCGGACGAGGCGCCACCAGGTACCCGAGCGCCTGCTCGTAGCCGAGCATCAACCGCAGATCCGGCCGTTCGGTGGCGATCTTGCCGATCCACTTGAAGCCGGTGAAGGTCTCCTCGCTGTGCACGCCGGCGGCTGCGGCCATGCGGGCGAGCAACGACGACGACACCAGGGTGGTGACCACGAGCCGATCGTCGCCGGACGTGTTGGCCAAGATGTAGTCGGCGAACAACCAGCCGATCTCGTCGCCACTCAACCGACGCCACGACCCATCGGGTTGCGGGATCGCTGCGCCCAGTCGGTCGGCGTCCGGATCGTTCGCCAATGCCACCTTCGCGTCGCACGCCTGCGCCTCGACCAGGAGGAGATCCATCGCCCCCGGCTCCTCGGGATTGGGGAACGACACCGTCGGGAACGTGCCGTCGGGCTGCTGCTGCGCTGCAACCACATGAGGCGGTGGCATCCCTGCTGCTTCGAATGCCCGCAGGACCACCGCCCCGCCGACGCCGTGCATCGCCGTGTATGCCACCGACACACCCGGCACGTCGGGGCGCAGCCGAACCGAGGGCACGAACTGCACGTACCGCTCGACCCACTCGTCGTCGAGCCGCTCGATGAGCGGATGGTCGGCCGGTGCGAGTTCGACGGTGAGCGGATCGAACTGGGCGATCCGCTCGGCGATGTCCGTGTCGATCGGCGACACGATCTGGGATCCGGTGTCGAGGTAGACCTTGTAGCCGTTGTCCGCCGGCGGATTGTGCGAGGCGGTGACGACCACCCCTGCGGCGGCGTCCATGCCGGTGATCGACCAGGACAGCACGGGCGTCGGCTGCACACCCGGCTGCAGCATCGTCCGGATCCCCATCGCGGCGAGCACACGAGCGGTGTCGTCGGCGAAGAGATCGCTCTTTCGGCGAGCGTCATGTGCGATCACCACGCCGCGGGTGGCAGCGTCGGCGATCTCGCCCGTCGCCTCGGCATCGAGCAACCATCGCCCGAGCCCTGCTGCGGCCTGGCGCACCACCAGCCGGTTCATACGCATCGACCCCGCCGCCACGGCGGCGCGCAATCCAGCGGTGCCGAACTGCAATCGGCCGGCGAAGCGCTCGGCGAGGTCGTCGGTGGCGCCAGCTCGTGCGGCGGCGATCAGCGAGGCGAGTTCGTCGCGGATGTCGTCGTCGGGTTCGGCGTGCAGCCACACGTCGGCCGTGGTGATCAGGTCGTTCCGGTCCGCGACATCGGCGGACTCCAGGTCGGGTTCAGCCATCACCGATGAGATTACGCAGTTCCACCAGCGGGCGCGGCCCGACATGGCCGATCACCTCGGCGGCCGCGATGGCGCCGAAACGACCACAGGTCTCGAGGTCGCGACCCGTGGTCAGGCCGTGCAGGAAGCCGGCGGCGAAGAGGTCGCCGGCACCCGTGGTGTCGATCACCCGATCGACGGGATTGGCGGGAACTCGGAGCAGCTCGTCAGGGGTCACGATCACGCATCCCTCCGCACCGACGGTGATCGCGGCGAACTCACACTCCTCGCGCAACGCGGCCACCGCGTCGTCGAACGAGTCGAGCTGATACAGCGAGAGCAACTCGTCGTGGTTGCCGAACAGCAGGTCGACGCGATCCTGCACGAGCGCTCTGAAGTCGTCACGGTGGCGGTCGACGCAGAACGAATCGGACAGAGTGAGCGACACCATGCGTCCGTGTTGGTGCGCCACTTCGGCCGCGCGCCGGAATGCCGCCTTCGCGTCGTCACGATCGAACAGATATCCCTCCATGTACAGCACGTGCGACTCGGCAACCACCGACTCGTCGAGGTCATCGACGCACAGTTCGCTCGACACGCCGAGGTAGGTGTTCATCGTGCGCTCGGCGTCGGGGGTGACCACGATCACGCAGCGACCCGTCGGGGTGCCGTGATCGCCGGGCGGGCGATGGAATGTGACGCCGACCGCGCGCATGTCGTGGCCGAACACGTCACCGAGATCATCACCGTTGACCTTGCCGATGTAGGCAGCTCGTCCACCGAGGCTGGCCACACCGACGACGGTGTTCGCAGCGGAACCGCCACTCATCTCCACCGCACGATCGAGCGCGGCGTACAACTCGACAGCTCGTTCGGTCTCGATGAGCGTCATCGATCCCTTGACGAGGTCGTGGCGGTCGAGGAAGTGGTCCTCCGCTGGCGCAATCACGTCGACGAGTGCGTTTCCGATACCGACGACGTCGAAGCGGGCGGGATCGGTGCTGGCTCCGCTGGAGAACCATCGGGTCAGGTCGGACACGAGAGACCACGCTACCGGGGGTACCCTCCCGCTGATGCCCGCAACAGCGTCCGAGATGCACCAACTCGACCCCTACCGGCTTCCCACGGGCGTTCGCCCAACTCGCTACGACCTGCGACTGCGTCCGTCGCTCACCGATGCGACGTTCTCGGGCTCGGTCCGCATCGAGCTGATCGTTGATGGTCCGACCGAGATCTTCGTGCTCAACGCCGACGAACTCGTCATCACGAGTTGCGAGGTCGACGGACGCGCAGCGACCTGGGAACTGGACGGACCGGCCGAGCGGCTGTTCGTCACCCCGGCGTCGACGGTCGCCGGCGGTGTCAGCGAGCTCACGATCGAGTTCGACGGCATCTTGAACGATCGGCTCCGCGGCTTCTACCGCAGCACCTATGTCGACGACGACGGCGTCGAACAGGTGGTGGCCACCACACAGATGCAGTCCACCGATTGCCGCCGAGCGTTCCCGTGTTGGGACGAGCCCGAGTTCAAGGCGGTGTTCGCCGTCACCCTCGAGGTCGACGACGGGCTCACGGCGATCTCGAACGCTCCCGAGCTCGGACGGACGACCGCTGCCGGTCGCTGCACGATCCGCTTTGCCGACACGATGGTGATGAGCAGCTACCTGGTTGCGTTCGTCGTCGGACGTCTGGAAATGACGGACACGGTCGACGTCGACGGCATTCCCCTGCGCCTGGTGCACGTCCCCGGCAAGGGGCACCTCACCGACTTCGGGCTCGACGTGGGAGCGTTCTGCCTTCGCTGGTTCCAGGACTACTACGGCATCGACTATCCGGGCGCCAAAGTCGACCTCGTCGCACTCCCCGACTTCGCCGCCGGCGCCATGGAGAATCTCGGCTGCATCACGTTCCGAGAGAGCCTGCTGCTCGTCGACCCGGCGACGAGCACGCAGAACGAACGTCAACTCGTCGCCGATGTCGTTGCTCACGAGCTGGCACACATGTGGTTCGGCGACCTCGTCACCATGCGGTGGTGGAACGGCATCTGGTTGAACGAGGCGTTCGCCACGTTCATGGAGATCGCGGCGTGCGACGCCTACCGCCCCGATTGGGAGCGCTGGACCGCCTTCGGCGTCGAGCGCAGCGACGCGTTCGAGACCGATTCACTGGCGAGTACCCGGCCCGTCGAGTTCGAGGTCCGCTCGCCGGCCGACTGCGAAGGCATGTTCGACGTGCTCACCTACCAGAAGGGCGGGGCGCTGCTCCGCATGCTCGAGCAATACCTCGGCGCCGAGCGCTTCCGGGCCGGCGTCAGCCACTACCTGCGTCTGCACAGCTATGCGAACACCGAGACCAACGACCTCTGGGACGCGATCGAGGCGACCACCGGTGATCCCGTGCGCCGCATCATGGATTCGTGGATCTGGCAGCCCGGCTATCCACTGCTCACGGCGGCGCTCGTCGACGGCGTACTCGAGTTGACCCAGGAGCGCTTCCGTTTCGACGACACCGCCGCCGATGCTGCGACCGGGACGGATCGCCAGCGTTGGGCGATCCCCGTCCATGTCCGTGTCGGACGCGACACCACGACGCTGCTCCTCGACGAGACCACGGCGTCGGTACGGCTCGAAGGCGCGGACGACGTCGAGTTGCCCATCGTGGTCAACGCCGGTGGTCATGGGTTCTACCGCGTCGCCTACAGCCCCGAGCTCCGATCGCGACTCGACGCTGCCACGATTGCGTCGTTGCCAACCCTCGAGCGGTACAACCTCGTCGACGACGCGTGGGCGGCAACCGTGGCCGGGCGCATGTCGGCCGCCGACCTGCTCGACTTCCTCGGGGCCTTCACGGGCGAACGTGAACACTCCGTCTGGCAGGCGGTCTCGATCGCACTGCGCGGACTGGGCCGCCTGCTCGATGACGAGGCGGCCCGTGCCGCCTTCCAGTCGCAGGTGCGCTCGCTCGCCACACCCGCGCTCGACGCGCTCGGCGAGCCGACCGGGGACGAAAGCGAACTGACCAGCAAGCTTCGGGGACTGCTGGTCGGTGTGGTCGGCGTACTCGGCGACGACGCCGGGGTGCAAGCCCGATGCCGCGAGTGGTTCGACGCCGCGAGCAATGATCCGACCGCGGTGGATCCCGAGCTGATCTCTGCGGCCACGTCGGTCGTCGCGGCCACCGGCAACGACGACACCTACCAGTACATGCGCGAGCGCTTCCTCACCGCGTCCACACCACAGGAGCAGCTCCGCCATCTGTACGCACTCGCCGAGTTCGACGACGAGACGCTGCTGCTCGCCACCTGCGAATTCGCCATGAGTCCGGACGTCCGAACCCAGAACGCGCCGTTCCTGCTGCGAGCCGCAATCGCCAACCGGCGTCATGGTGCGGCCGCGTGGGCGTACGTCCGCGACCACTGGGACGAGGCGCTCGAACGTTTCCCCAGCAACACGATCGGGCGAATGATCGAATCGATCAAGTTCCTGTCGACACCGGAACTGGTCGACGACACCACCACCTTCTTCGCCGACCATCCGATCGCACAGGCGACGAAGACCCTCGAGCAGATCCTCGAGCGCCAAGGCGTGAACGCCCGATTCCGACGCCGCGAGGCCGAGCGGTGGAGCGGCGAACTCACGAGTTGACGTGTGCTGGAGGGGACGAACTCCTCGCTCATCACCCGAAGGTCATCGAGTGCGAGAAATCTTCATCCGGGTGCTGGCCGGTCCCGTAGAGATGGCAGACGGTGGGACCGCCCCATGGTCACAGCAATCCGAAAGGACCATTCGATGAAGAAGTTTCTCGCAGGAGCCGCAGCGCTTGCTGCCACACTCCTGGCTGTTCCCGCTGGGACGTCGAGCGCCCAGGCGTCGGCCGACATCATGCTGCTCCACGGCATCCCGGGCATCACGGTCGACGTCGCCGTCGACGGCGCCGTCGTCATCGCTGGCTTCGAGCCCGGCGACATGCAGGACCTGAGCTCGTTCGCCGGCCAGACCCTGGTCAACCTCGAGGTCCGCCCCGCCGGCACCGAGGACGTTGCCATCGGCCCCGTGGCAGCGTTCGACGTCCCTGCCTCGGGCAGCTGGACCGTGGTCGCCCACCTCGACGCCGAGGGCACCCCGACCCTCACCCCCTTCGAGAACGACACCTCGGCAGCTGCCGATGGCCAGGGGCGCCTGACGGTCCGCCACACCGCTGCCGCTCCTGCAGTCGACATCGTGCTCGGCGACGCCCGCCCGGTCGAGAACCTGTCGAACCCGGACGAGGCGAGCCTCGACGTTCCCGCTGGTGAGATCGCCGGCGCCCAGATCGCGCCGACCGGTGGCGACCCCATCGCCGACGTTCCCACCGTGACGGTGGCTGCCGGCCAGAACCTGATCGTGTACGCCGTCGGCTCCCTCTCCGACGAGACGTTCACCTTCTACACCCAGGACGTGGCGCTCGAGTCGGCCGGCTCCTCCGCCGGCGACGGCACGCCTGCCCCGACCGCGGTCAACACCGGCGGCGAACTCGGTGCGAGCTCCAACTCGTCGGTGGCGCTCTTCGCCGCCGCTGCGGGCCTGTTCGCCCTCGCCGGCGGAGCGGTGGTGCTGCGCCGGCGCACCGTCGAGGTCTGAGACCCACCGCATCAGCACATCGACCACCGTGATCACGTGAACGACCGCCCCACCCTCCCCCTCCGCTCGGGGCGGTCGTCACGTGACGTGGGACCGTCCGGTCTCACGTTCCTGATCGTCGCCGCACTCCTCGCAGGCGCCGGACTGGCTGTTGCCGGTCTCGTCGTCCGAGGAGGCGGCGACGACGTCGTTCTCGAGGTCGAGGAGGTCGCCGCCGAGGTCATCCCGTCGACGGTTCCACCCCGACTCGAGGCCGCGACCGAGCTGGACGAACCCAGGTCGGATGCCATCGGCGCCGCCGAGACCCGTGCCGTCAGCAACCCCGACCGCATCCCCGACGACGCACTGTCCCCATTGGCGCAGCAGCTCGGTCCCCGATTCAGCGCCGTGCCCGAGATCGTGGCTCCCCGGCCACGCCCGGTCGGCCTCCAGATGCAGTCGATCGACGTTGCACGATTTCCGGTGCGGCCCGTCGGTCTCGAGACCGACGGACAGCTGGAAATCCCTGACGAGACCGAGATCGGGTGGTATCGGTACGGCGCCACGGCAGGCGAGCCCGGAGCAACGGTGCTTGCTGCACACGTGTCGTGGAATCGCACCCAGGGACCGTTCTCACAGCTGGGCAGCGTCGAGCCCGGCGAACAGGTCGAGGTGGCCATGGACGATGGCACCGTGCGCCGGTACGAAGTCACCGAACGCAGGGTGTACCCCAAGTCCGAACTCCCCCGCGAGCGCATCTGGCGCAACACCGGCGACGAGACCCTGGTCCTGATCACCTGCGGCGGTGACTTCAACCCCGAGATCCGCCGTTACCTCGAGAACATCGTGGTGTACGCCGTTCCCATCGGCTGACGGGGTCCGCACGCAAGCTCAGCGTTTGACGAGTTCCCAGGCCTGTTCGGCGGGGAAGCGTCGCGCCCACGATGCCGGCACCCAGAACACGGTGCCCTCGGCCGCTGTCGGCGCCTGGATCTCGTGATAGTCCGTCACATCGAATCCGACCTCGCGGAACAGCCGCATCCACGACGAGAGCTCCATGTTGAACTCGATGCCACCCGGATCCTCCGCTGCATCCGTCCAGTCGAGACGGCCCAGTCCGAAGTACGAGCGCTCGAGGGTCGCCCCGACGGGCGAGGCGCCGTCGGCATCGGTGCAGACCATCGCGAACGGGTGGTTGCCGAGGAAGACGAGCCGCCCGCCTGGACGGAGGAGTCGATGTGCTTCGGGTATCCACACATGGGGGTCGCACCAGATCGCCGCGCCGTACTCGCTGATTGCGAAGTCGAACGAACCGGCTGGTTGCGACACCGATTCTGCATTGCCGTGCACCCATTCGACGTCGTCGACACCATGTTGGGCGGCGAGGCGGCGAGCGGTCGCGAGTTGCTGGGCCGAGTTGTCGATGGCGTACACCGATGCGCCTCGGCGACGCATCCATGCCGACACGTAGCCGGTCCCGCACCCCAGCTCGATCGCTCGCTGACCGTCGAGGTCGTCTGGCAGCAGGGGGAGTTCACGATTGGGGATGCCCCAGATGCCCCACGTCGGTTCGGTCTGGGCCCACGCCCGCTCACCAGGCGCCACCCATCGAGCAGCATCGGCGTCCCAGTGTCGACGGTTCTCGGCGACGTGGTCCGGTAGATCGGGGGAAGCATCGGTCACGTCCGGAACCGTACAGAACGAGACCCGAGCCGTGGGGCTCGGGTCTCGTTTCGGCTTCTCGTGGAGCTAAAGGGAATTGAACCCTTGACCTCGTCATTGCGAACGACGCGCTCTACCAACTGAGCTATAGCCCCAAATGCTCCGAGGAGTGTAGCGGCGCGGTGCGCCGGTCGGCGCGAGCGAATCGGCAGATCTCGCGGTCAGCGCTGCTCGAGCCAGCCGTCGCCCCAGCCGGACGACTCGCGCTGTCGCAGTTGGGCGAGCAGGTAGACGTAGCCGCACAAGGCGAGGAACGACAGGGCGAACACGTACAGCATCGCCGTCGACGACGTGGTGGCCGCAAGGAACAGTGTGCACGCCGTGGTCACCACGAGCAGGAACAAGACGTTGCTGCGTCGGCGACGCACATCGCTGCGAGGGTCGCTGGCGCGTGGCGTGCGTTCCGGGCGCTCCATGTGGGTCTGGCGATGCGCTGGTTCGCCGCCACCGTGCGTCCGAAACGTGGCCTGGCCGGGCCGCACTGACGCATCGGCGACGCTTGCGGTCCCGGTGCGTTGGCGAGGGGCCGGCGAGCCGTGCAGGGCCGCCTGACGATGATGGGGGTGACCGGGACGGCCGGCAGCAGCGGGGCGCTGCAGCGGTGACGGTGCCAGGGGGCGACCGATCGTGCGGAGGCGGGGAGCCGATGAACTCTGCAACGTGCTCAGCTGGCGACGGAAATCGGTGACCGACGAGTTGGGCCGATTTTCGACACGAGAGCGAAGCATCGGAGGGATCAGTACGGCCGCCCATGCGGCTGCGACGACGAGGAGAACGAGTTGGGCCATGGGTCAGAATCGAGTCGGTGTCATCAGTTCGTGTGTCGGATCCGATGGACCGGTTCCGACGTGTGACGATTCTACGACGTTTGTGACGATGGACGCAATCATCGGTGAGACGTCGGTCACGCCGGCGCCTCGTTCCCGGTGTCGTCCGAGCGCCGATAGACGCCCGACCGGCCGCCGGTCTTCTCCCAGAGCGCGAGTTCGCCGATCACCATGCCACGGTCAGCCGACTTGCACATGTCGTACACGGTGAGCGCGGCGATGCTGCAGGCATGGAGGGCTTCCATTTCGACGCCCGTGCGGTCGACGGTGTCGACGTGCACCTCGATTGCGACGAAGTCGTCACCGATCTCGAAGTTGACCGAGACCGCCCCGACCAGCAGTGGGTGGCACAACGGGATCATGTCGGACGTGCGCTTCGCGGCCTGGATGCCGGCGACGCGGGCGACGGACAGCACGTCGCCCTTCTTCACCTCACGGTTGGCGATCGCCGCCGTGGTTTCCGGCTTCATGAACACTTTGCAGCGAGCGACCGCACGACGGTGCGTCGGCTCCTTGGGGGTCACGTCGACCATGCGGGCGCGGCCGAGCGGGTCGAGGTGGGTGAAGGAGAGATCGCTCATGAAGCCCGCACGTTAGCCGGGCGTGTGGTCGCCACCCCGGCCGGGGTACGTTCGCTGACATGTCCGACGCTGCCGCAACGCCTCCGACCGAACTCCCCTACGACGCGAACGCTCATCTGCGCACCGACGCCGTCCGTTTCCTCGAGATCGTCGCCGATCACGGACTCGAGCACCCGGTGCCATCGTGTCCCGACTGGAACCTGGGCGACCTCGCCTGGCACCTCGGCAACGTCTGGAACTTCTGGGGGCGGATCGTGGCCGAGCACGTCACCTCGGGCGACACGATCGCCACGTGGGAGCGTCCGACGCGCCCGGCCGACGACCTGCTCCTCGACTGGGTCACCTCGGCCCACACCGCCATGTTCTCGGCGCTGGCGCGCACGAGCGACAACGCCGAGGTGTGGACGTGGACGGGAGCCAATCAGCCGGAGATCTGGGTGGAGCGTCGGATGACCCAGGAGACGGCCGTGCATCGGTGGGACGCCTCCAACGCGGTCGGCATCCCCTACGAGATCCCGGTTGCTGTGGCCGCCGACGGCATCGACGAGTTCCTGATGTGGTTCGCTGATGACCGCCTCCCCGATGCCGAGCCGGTCGGGGGAACGGTCCACCTCCACTGCACCGACACCGGCGACGGCGTCGTCGAGGGCGGCGACAATCGTCCAGCCGCCAACGGTGAGTGGCTCGTGCGACGCCTCGACGAGTCGGGCATCGACTTCACCCGCGAGCACGCCAAGGGCGATGCCGCCGTTCGCGGCAGGGCGAACGACCTGCTGCTGTGGCTGTGGCGTCGCGACGCCGGTGCGGTCGAGATCCTCGGCGACGCCGCCGTCGCCGAACGCTTCCGCGCATTCCCCGACTTGTGATGTCGAGCGGACGGGTCAGCCCGTCCGATCGACTCAGCCGCCGATCTGACTCATCGACTTGCCGGGGCGGATGAAGTTGACCTGGTTGATGCGATGGCCAGCCCATTTCGTGGCCACCGCCGCCTCGATCCGGGCGGCGAGCTGATCGTCGGACTCGCCGGAACGCATCGCCGCCAGCAGATCGAACTCCTTCGTGGCGAACAGGCAGGTACGGAACTGCCCCTCGGCGGTGAGGCGCACCCGATCACAGTCGCCGCAGAACGGTTTGGTCACCGTGGGGATCACACCGATCGTGCCGCGGCCGTCGAGATAGCGGAACCGGTCGGCCGGGGCCGCTCCGCGGGCAGGGAGCTGTTCGAGTGGGTACACCGCGTCGATCGCCGCCACGATCTCGTCCTGACCGACGACCTTGTCGTTCATCCAGTGGCCGTCGGCGTCGAGCGGCATGAACTCGATGAAGCGGACCTCGACGTCACGCATGCGGCCGTACTCCGCGAGCGCCACGATCTCGTCGTCGTTCACCCCCCGTTCGATCACCGCGTTGACCTTGACCGGCGAGAACCCGGCCTCCTTCGCAGCCTCGATGCCGTCGAGGACCCGTTCGAGTTCGTCGCGACGGGTCATCTCGCGGAATCTCGCCCGGTCGAGCGTGTCGAGGCTGATGTTGACCCGGCGGAGGCCGGCGTCGCGCAGCGTCTGGGCGACGAGGCGCATCGTGGCCCCATTGGTGGTCATCGCCAGGTCGACGGGCCCGTTCGGCCCCTCGATCGCTGCGAGCTTCTCGACGAGCACCGGGAGGTGCGCTCGCACGGTCGGTTCGCCACCGGTGAGGCGAATCCCTCGGACGCCGTAGCGCTGCACGAAGATGCCCGCGAGGCGCTCGATCTCCTCGAACGTCATCACCTCCGAACGCGGCAGCCACTGCATCCCCTCCTCGGGCATGCAGTACGTGCACCGGAAGTTGCACCGATCGGTGATCGAGATCCGCAGATCCTCGATCAGGCGCCCGAACGGATCGATCAGCTCCTCGTGCGTGTGATCACTCCCCCGAGACATGGGTCCAGCCTATTGATCAACGCTCGCTTCAGGCATCGCCGTGGAGGAGGAGCGCCGCGACATCGGCGCCGGCGGGGAGACCTGGGCCGTCGGGAACCACCGCCATTGCGTCGGCGAGTGCCGTCGCGGCGAGTTGATGGCTGCCCTGCGCGCCGACCGGGCGCAGGTGGTAACGGCCGTCGTCGCCGAACTCGCCGTTGACGCGGAGGAAGTGCACCTTGCCATCGGGCTGCCGGTCGAGCGCCACATCGGTGACCGCAACGATGCTGGGCCGGGTCAGCCGACGATGACCCATCATGCGGCGCAGCGCCGGGCGGGCGAGGAGTTCGAAGCTCACGAGCGAACTGACCGGGTTGCCGGGCAGCCCGAAGATCGGTGTGTCGTCGAGCCGACCGAACGCGAACGGCTTGGCCGGTTTGATCGCGATCTGCATCCAGGTCATGTCGGCGATGCGGCCGAGCACTGCCTTCACGACGTCGTAGTCCCCCATCGACACGCCGCCACTCGACACGATCGCATCACAGTCGGTGGCGGCGGCGCGGAGCACACGTTCCAACTCCGCCTCGTCGTCACGCACGACCCCGAGGTCGACCACGTCGCACCCTGCCTCGGCCAGCAGGGCAGCAAGCATCGTCTTGTTGCTCTCACGGATCTGTCCGACCGCCAGCGGCGAGCCGTCGTCGACCAGTTCGTCACCGGTCGACAACACGGCAACCCGTGCTCGTCGGTACACGTGGAGCCGGGCGGCGTTGACGCTGGCCAGCACCGCGGCGACCGCTGGAGTGATCGTGGTTCCAGCGGCGAACAGTTCGTCACCGATGCGGACGTCGTCGCCAGCGCCACGGATGGCGGCACCGGACGGCACCGACCGGGTGAGTCGTACCGCATCCTCCCCGACCCGTTCGGAGTCCTCCACCATCACCACGGCGTCGGCTCCCTCGGGCATCGGTGCGCCGGTCATGATCCTGATCGCCTCGCCGGCACGCACGCCCACCGATGGTGCGGCACCGGCCGCGAGCTCACCGACCACGCGGAATTCGACCGGCACGGTGACCACGTCCTCGGAGCGAACCGCATAGCCGTCGACCGCGGTGTTGTCGAACGGCGGCACCACTTCCGAAGCGACAACCGGCGCTGCCAACACGAGCCCGGCGGCACCATCCCGATCGACCTCGACGGCGTCGAGCGGTGGGCAGGATTCGAGCACGAACGCCTGAGCGTCCTCCAACGGGGTCACGCAGGCAAGGTACCGCAGGGTTCGCCCGGAGCCGGTACCCCTAGCCTGGGTCAGCGTGTCCGACGTCCTGACCGCCTTCCCGTCCGACGGCTACACCGCCCGCTGGCGGACCTGGGACCATGAGCACCTCGAAACGCTGACGCTGCGGTGGGAGAACGAGGGTTGGACGGCAACCGGCGAGGTGGGCCGCGAGGCGATCACGTACGTCATCCGGCTCTCGGCAACGTGGCAGGTGCGCCAGTTCCTGCTGTTCCGGGATCTCGACGAGCCGGATCTGTGGCTCGGCGCCGACGGCACGGGCCGGTGGGGGGAGATGAACGGCGCGCACCGCCACGACCTCGCCGGCTGCACCGACATCGATCTGGCGGTGACTCCGTTCACCGAGTCGGTCCCGATCCGACGCTTGGGATTGGCCGTTGGCGAACACGCTGATGTGACTGCTGCACTGGTCGATGTCGAGACGCTGGGCGTGCTGCCGCTCACGCGGCGTTACGAACGGGTCACGCCGCGCCGATTCCGCCGCACCCACCTCGACACCGGTGAGACCACCGAGTTCGTCGTCGACGAGTACGGGCTCGTCCACGACGAGCCCGACGCCTTCCGCCGACTCTGAAGCGTCGTCGCTCGCCGAGACCGCTGGCGACATCACGGGTCTGACCCGTGTCGTCGTTCCGTCAGAGGTGGAGGTGTTGGAGGAACTCGCGGAGATCGGGGCCGAGTTCGGGATCGTGCAATCCGAGTTGGATCGACGCGGTGAGGAATCCGAGCGGCGTGCCCGTGTCGAGTCGGTTCTCGCCGGCGACGACGGCATGGAACGGCGAACGGGCGGCCTGCGCACGCAGCGCATCGGTGAGCTGGAGCTCGCCACCGCTGCCAGGCGTGAGCGCCGCGATCTCGTCCCAGGCATCGGCGGTCAGCACGTACCGACCGGTGAGCACGAAGTTGCTCGGAGCGTCCTCGGGCCGCGGCTTCTCCACAAGGTCCCGAACCGGGATCACGCCATCGGGCGTCAACTCGCCGGCCGGATCGATGACCCCATAGGAGCTGACCTGTTCGCGGGGCACGTTCACCACGGCGACGACGCTGCCGTCGGTCGCCGCGCACACCCCGTTCATCTGGGCCAGCACCGCCGAACTCGACATCAGCTCGTCGGGCAACAGCACGGCGAACGGTTCGTTGCCGACCACTTCGCGGGCACACCCGACGGCATGGCCCAGGCCCTTCGGGTCGTCCTGATAGACGATGTCGACGCGCCAGTCACGCCCGATCGCCCGCAGCCGCTCGGCCGTGTCGGACTTGCCTTTGGCCTCGAGTGCGTCGAGCAACTCCCCGTCGGCGGCGAAGTACGCATCGATCGCCGGCTTCGAGCGGCTGCTCACGACCACGATGTGGTCGCACCCGGCTCCGAGCGCTTCGTCGATCACGAGTTGGATCGCCGGCTGATCGCCGATCGGGAACAGTTCCTTCGGAACGGCCTTCGTGGCGGGAAGGAATCGGGTCCCGAGACCGGCGGCGGGAATGACGGCACTGCGGACCTGCATGAGTCGGACGATATCCTTTCTCGTTCGATGCCAACCTATGTCTACAAGTTCGTCGAGACCGGCGAGACCATCGAGGTCCAGCAGGGCTTTCACGACGAGAACCTGACCGAGATCGCCCATCCCGACTCGGGCGAGGTCCTGCCCGTCAAGAAGGTGTTCACGCCGGTCGGCGTCACCTTCAAGGGTTCCGGTTTCTTCAAGACCGACAACCGTGGCAAGAAATCGGCGGCCTCGACGGCGTCGTCGGGTTCCAAGGATTCGAGCTCCACCAGCTCCGACAGTGGCTCGTCGTCGAGCGACACCTCGTCGTCCGCGACGAAGTCCGACGGTTCGAGTTCGAAGAGTTCCGACTCCAAGAGTTCCGAATCGAAGAGCTCCGGATCGACGAGCTCCGGGTCGAGCTCGTCGTCGGACGGCTGACGGTCGCGCTGCGTTCTCGGTAGCGTCGATTCCGACCGACTCCCTCCGATCGTCCACCGATCCGAGGAGAACACGATGCATGTCGCGGCCCGAGCCCGACTCGTCCTCGCCCGACGCCCCTGGATCTACTGGGCCGTCGTCGCCACATTCGCCGCATTGGCCGGCGCTGTCGTCCACGCCGAGATGACATCGATCGGAGCCCAACGCGACCGCTGGGGTTCGACGCGCACCGTGCTCGTCGCACGCCAGCAGCTCGAACCAGGTGACCCGATCGTGGCCGAGCTCGTCACCTTGCCGCTCGCCGCCCTCCCCGACGACGCGCTGGCCGACGAGCCCGACGACGCCGTCGTGCGTCAGCGCGTGGCGGCGGGCGAGGTGCTGACCCACCTCGACGTCACGAGCCGGAGCGGGCCCGCGGCGCTGGCCGAACCGGGGACCGTCGTGGTTGCGCTGTCCGATCCACTCGCCCGGGACGTCGTGGTCGGGCTGAACGTCCGGGTCACCGCCGACGGCATCGTGGTGGCCGCCGCAGCTCGGGTGACGGGTGTGGTGGATGACGTGATCTTCGTGGCGGTCGATGAGACCGAGGCACCGACCGTGGCCGCAGCCGCTCAGCAGGGCATCGCCAGCCTGCTCTATCTCCCGTGATCAGCCTGCTCAGATGCTGGGCACGATGCGAGGGGTCCACGGGCGGGGTTCGTCCCAGTGGTGGCCGACCACCTCGGCCGATGCCAAGCCGGCGAGAAACTCCATCGGCGTCTCGAAGTCGACCATCTCCACGTACGCGGCTCCGAGCGCGTCCGGTACGTGGCCATCACTTCCGGCGCCGCCGACGATCCCGAATTCGGCGGCGAACTCAGCGGCTCGCCGGTTGAGGCTGGTCAGCGATGTCTTGGCGTTCAGGACCTCGACGGCGTCGATCAGGTCGGCGTCGGCGAGTTCGTAGAGCGCTGCCTCGCTCAGGTTGCGGCGCATCGGATCGAACGGATGCGGGATGTAGACCACACCACCCTGATCACGTATCGCCTTCGCCGCATCGAGGTGCGAGATGCCCATCGGCACACGTTCGTGGAGGAACAGCCCGATGATCTCGCCCGCCGCGGTGCGCAGCTCTTCGCCGATGACCACCCGGCAGGCCAAGCGGTCGCGTAGCTCGACCGCACCAGCGATGGCGTTGTGATCGGTGATGCACACCACGTCGAGCCCGCTGGCGTCGACGGCGGCAGCGAACTCATCGGGTGTCGTCGTGGAGTCGCCGCTCCACATCGTGTGGGTGTGCAGGTCGACACGAACGTGCCCGTCGCGCCGTTCGCCCGCAAGATGCGGATGACGAATCGTCGCCTCGCGAGACGCCGATCCCATCGCCCTCAGGAACCCGACATGGTGACGTCGCGGATCACGAGGCTCATGCCCGCTGATCGCATCGGCAGCCATTCGAGGTCGCCACCGATCTCGACGATGTCGAGCAGCATCCGTTGGAGCGTCGACGCGATCGTGATCTCGCGCACCGGTGCACCGATGGTGCCGTTCGAGATCAGCAGCCCGGCAGCCCCCGTGGAGAAGTCGCCGCTGATCGGATTGACACCGGAGTGCAACCCCTGCATCTGCTGGACCAGGAGGCCGTCCTCGACGTCGGAGATCAGCTCGTCCTGTGTGCGAGATCCCGGCACGAGCGAGAGCGCCAGGCAGCCGACGCCCGGCGTGCCGGCGAAGCCGCCACGCGTGGCATTGCCGGTCGACACCGTGCCGGCACGGCGGGCCGAATACGAGTTGTGCACGAACTGGCTGAGCACGCCGTCCTCGATGAGTACGTTGCGGCGGGCAGCGAGACCCTCGCCGTCGACGTCGGTCGCCGTGTACGCCTTCGGGTTCGTCGGGTCGTCCACCAGCGTGACCAATGGCGCGGCGACGGTCTCGCCGATGCGGTCGCGAAACAGCGAGCGCCCCTTCACGACGGCCTCCCCGTTGAGCGTCGATGAGATCACACCGAGGAACTGCGCGGTCACGAACGGATCGAGTACCACGGTCACTCGCTTGCTCGGTGGTTGCGTGGCGCCGAGGAGACGGGTTGCGCGATCGACGGCTTCGCGTGCTGCACGGTCGAGGTCGAACTCATCGGGCGAACGACCGACCGAGAACCCGAATCCGGTCTGCGTTTCGGCGTCATCGCCTTCGCCTTCGTCCGCAAGCGTCGACACCGACACGTAGCAGCCGTTCTCGCGGCCGGACATCCGGATTCCGGTGGTCGAGGCGACGGCGGACTCACCGTGCGCGTCGGCGTAGTTCGAGTCGTCGACGCGCACACGCGGGTCGCTCCCGGACGCCCGCTTCTCGAGCTCCTTGGCGAGATCGATCTTGTCGTCGGTCGGGTACGCCGCCAGGTCGTCGTTCCAGAGCGACTGCTCGGTCACTGCGACACCGTCGGGTTCGGCGAGCGCCGCCCACTCGTCGACGGTGCCGAACTGCACGTTGTCGCGCGCCTCGGCAAGCACCTCGCGAATTGCGTCGTCGTCGAGTGTGCCCGCGTAGGCGAACCCGGTGCGACCCTCGTGGATCACCCGGATGCCGATCCCCTCGCTCTGGGCCGACACGAAGTGTTCGACATCGCCCTGATAGATCCGCACCTCGGTCTCGCCGCCGCGAGCCACGAAGGCTTCGATCTGCTCGCCGTTCCTGGCCTGCTCGACCACACGATCGGCGACCGATTGCAGTTCGCTCTCGAATCGGCTCACGCGGTGCCGCCGACGGTGAGCGATTTCACCCGGAGTGTCGGCTGGCCGTCGCCGACCGGAACGCCTTGGCCGTCCTTGCCACAGGTTCCCGGGCTGCCCATCGCGAAGTCGTTGCCGAGCATGTCGATGTCGGCCAGCACCTTCGGGCCGTTGCCGATCAGATTCCCGTCGCGCAACGGTTCGGTGATCTCGCCGTTCTCGATCAGGTAGGCCTCGGTCATGCCGAACACGAAGTCGCCCGACGCCGTGTTCACCGATCCGCCACCGAGCTTGGCGACGTACACGCCGTTCGGGGTCGAGGAGATGATGTCGTCGGGGTCGTCGGGGCCGTCGAGGACGAACGTGTTGGTCATGCGAACCATCGGCAGGTGTTGATAGCTCTGCCGACGGCCGTTGCCCGACTGCGGGTGAGCGTCCTTGCGGGCCCGCAGATAGTCCCACATGTAGTCGGTGAGGATGCCGTCCTCGATCAGCACGTTGCGCTGGGTGATGTGGCCTTCGTCGTCGAATCCCAGCGTGCCCCACTCGCCTGGCATCGTGCCGTCGTCGACGAGCGTGACCAGCGGCGACGCCACCTGCTGGCCGACCTTGCCGGCGTAGACGCTCGCGTCCTTCTGGATGTGGTCGGCCTCCAGTCCATGCCCGCACGCCTCGTGGAACAGCACTCCGCCGGTGCCGTGCTTGATCACCACGGGCATCGCCCCTGACGGTGCCGGACGTGCCCGCAGCTTGGTGATTGCCTGACGGGCCGCCTCGCGGGCGAGCTCCTCGACGTCGACCTTGTCGAAGATCTCGAAGCCGATCGTGTGACCCATCGACTGCGAACCGGTCTGCATCCCCGTGTCGCCGTCGGCGACGGCGCTGATGCGCAGCAGCGTGCGCACGATCTCGTCGTCGGTGAACACGCCGTCGGTGTTGGCGACCAGCACCTGCTTGCGGCTGTCGCCGTAGCCGGCCGACACCTGCACGATCTCGGGTCCGTATGAACGAGCGGCCTCGTTCATCCGCTCCAGCAGCTCGACCTTCGCCGCCTTCGCGACGGAGTCGGGATGGCGTGCGACGGTGTTCGGTCGGTGCGGAGACGAGGGCGTCAAGGCGATGGTGCGCACGCCGCCGCCACCCTGCTTCGCCGCTGCCGCCGCGGCCGACGCCGCCGCGTTCAGCCCGGGCTCCGACAGATCGGAGGTGTACGCGAACCCGGTGGTCTCGCCGGCGACCACGCGGATGCCCGCGCCTCGATCGCGGCCACTCGACACCTGCTCGATGCGGCCGTCGTCGAGGCCGGCCGAGGTCGACCGCTTGTCCTCGGCGTACACCTCGGCGAACTCGGCTCCCCCGCTCACTGCGCCGGCGAGTACTCGTTGCAGGACATCTCGTTCGATCACCCGATGGAGCCTACGTTCGAGATGTTGCGGGCGCATCTCGAACCCTGATCGCCAGGGTGCCAGTGCGGGTGTCACGACGCTCATCGACACCGCCTTGTTAGCGTTGTCGGTGTGAATCTCGAAACAGGCATGCGGGGCGACGCCAAGCTGGTGGTCACCGATTCAGACACGGCGTTGGCGCTCGGTTCCGGCATCGTCGAGGTGCTCGGATCGCCGCGACTCGTTGCGCTGTGCGAGGAGGCCTGTTGCAATGCGATCAGCAGCGCCCTCGACGACGGCACGACGTCGGTCGGCATGCGGATCCAGTTCGACCACCTCCAGCCCACCCCCATCGGCGCCGAGGTCATCGCCGAAGCCGTCCTCGAGAAGATCGACGGCCGGCGCCTGAAGTTCACGGTGTCGGCCTCCGACCCTGGTGGGTTGGTCGCTGCGGGCAAGATCACCCGAGTCGTGGTCGACCTCGACCGCTTCATGGCCAAGTGCTGCGACACCTGACGACGGTTGGGAGATCAGGCGAGGTTGCTGGTGCGGGGGTAGACGTCGCCGGGGTCGGTGAGCACGTTGATCAGATAGGGCACGCCACTGGCGAACGCGCGGTCGAGGGCGGGGCCGATCTCGGCCGGCGATGACACGGTCTCGCCGCCACCACCGAGCGCCGTGACGACGTCGTCGTAGCGGAGCTCGGGCTGGAGATCGCAGGCCACGTCCCAGCCGTAGATCGCCTGCATCGGGTGCTTCTCGAGTCCCCACATGCCGTTGTTGCCGACGATCATCACCACGGGCAGTCCGTGCCGCACGAGCGAGTCGACGTCCATCAGGCTGAAGCCGGCCGCACCGTCGCCGAGCAACAACACCACCTGCGACGACGGCCGCACGACCCGCGCCGCGATCGCGTAGCCCAGCCCATTGCCGAGGCAGCCGTAGGGGCCGGTGTCGAGCCAGCCACCGGGCTCGTACACCTCGATGAACTTGCCGGCATACGACGCGAAGTCACCGCCATCACAGATCACCACGGCATCACGTTCGAGGCGCTTGCGCAGCTCGCCGTAGATGCGACTCGGCTTGATGGGGTCGCCGTCGGCTTCCATCAGGGCCACCTCGCCGACGGTCGCTGCCGACTCGGCATCGCGCAGCTCGGCGATCCAGCTGCTGTGGTCGACCCGGTCGCCGGCGTTGTCGGCCAAGGCCCGCAGCGTGAGCCGGAGATCGCCCGCCACCGTCAGCACATCGACGTGACTCGCACGTTGCGACTCGGCGTCGACGGCGTGCGCGACGGTCGCCGAGCCGAACGAACCGAAGCCGAGCCGGAAGTCGAGCGGGGTGCCGAGTACCACGACGACGTCGGCGCGCTGCTTCAGCACGCTCCGCGTCCGCAAGAACGCGAGCTCGTGGTCGGCGGGCAACAGCCCGCGACCCATCCCGTTGAAGAAGCACGGAACCCCGAGCTGTGCTGCCGCCGCTGCGAGTTCGTCCCAGGCGCCGTCCCAGTACACGTCGGAGCCGACCATGAATGCCGGCCGCTCGGCACCGGCAATCAGCGCCGCGAGGGCTGCCACGGCCTCGTCGTCGGGCGCGGCGCCCATCCCGTCGCACGATCCGACATCGGGGACCTCACCGGCCGACGGGCCGAACACATCCAGCGGGAAGTCGAGGAACGTCGGACCGCGGTGCGGTTCGATCGCCAGGCGGGCTGCCTCGTGCACCATCGTGCCGGCCTGCTCGGGATCGGTGACGGTGCCAGCCATCTTGGTGATCGAGGACACGATCGGAACGTGGTCGAGTTCCTGCAGCGAGCCCGCCCCCCAACGGCCCTGCGGGGCGCGACCACCGAGCACGACGACCGGCGAGCCGTTGAAGTGCGCCGACGTGATCGCCGACACGCCGTTGGTGATTCCCGGTCCAGCCGTCAGTGCAGCGAAGCCGGGCCGCCGCGTCAGTTTCGCGTAGGCCTCCGCAGCGAACGTCGCCGACTGTTCGTGTCGGGTGTCGACCACGCGCATGCCCTGATCGCGAGCGGCGTCGTACAGCGGCCAGATGTGGCCACCGTTGAGCGTGAACATGACGTCGGTGCCGTAGGCGGCGATCGCTGCCACTGCTTGCTGACCAGCGTGCCCAGAAATCTTTGCCATGTCACAAGACCGTAACGCGCGCCTACAGTACCGAATCGATGCAGGTGGCCGACGCAGCTCCGGCACCGGTTCGCGAACACCGGATGCACTGGTGGAAAGAAGCGTTGATCGTCGCGGTCTTCTATGGCATCTACTCCTGGACCCGCAACCTGTTCGGCTCCAACAAGATCGCCGCCGACGGCATCCCCGAACAGGCGTTCACCAACGCCGAGCGCATCATCCAATGGGAATTGAACCTCAACTTGTTCCACGAACAGACGGTTCAGTCGTGGTTCCTGCCCTACGACTGGTTCATCAAGTTCTGGAACACCTACTACGGCACCGCCCACTTCATCGTCACGCTGGGGGTGTTCGTGCTGCTGTACCTCAAGCGCGCCGACGTCTTTCCGCAATGGCGCAACTCACTCGCGGCGATGACCGCCTTGGCGATCATCGGCTTCGCCTGGTTCCCACTGATGCCACCACGCCTGCTCGATGAGCCATGTCCGATTCCGGCCGAGATCGCCGAGGAGACCGGGGTCCGAATCAGCTACGGCGGCGCCTGTATCGAGAGCGACCTTCGACCTGAGGGCGGCTGGGGATTCGTCGACACCCTGGCCGAGTACGGCGGTCCGTGGTCGTTCGACTCCGAGACCATGGCATCGATCTCGAATCAGTACGCCGCAATGCCGAGCCTGCACATCGGCTGGTCGACGTGGTGCGCGATTGCGATCTGGCCGCTCCTGCGACGCACGTGGGCCAAGGCGCTCGTGTTGCTCTACCCCGCCGCCACGTTGTTCTGCATCGTGGTGACGGGCAACCACTTCTGGCTCGACGGGGTGGGCGGACTCGCCGCGTTCGGGGCCGGCTCGCTCATCGGGTGGGGGCTGCACCGCTGGAACCAGGATCGGCTCGACCGTCGCCACGCCGAACTGGTCGCCGAGACCTGAACGGAGCAGTTGTCACAGTGTCACGCATCGGGCGGCCAATCGCCGTATCCTTGTCAGGACAATGAGTCAGATGCGTTTGAACCCACTCAACGGACGGTGGGTGACCATCGTCGCCGAACGGGCCGAGAGGCCGAGCGACTTCGCCCCCCGTCAGAGCAGCGTCGACGAGGATCCGTCGCGCCCGTGCCCGTTCTGCCCCGGACACGAAGAGGCCACCCCGCCGGCGCTCGAGACCGTCGATCAGGACGGCACCTGGTCGATGCGGGTGATCCCCAACCGATATCCGGCCTTCGACGGCGAGGAAGCCTTTGCCGTCCACAACCTCGGTCCCGTGTTCGTGATGGCCGAAGCCAGCGGCATCCACGAGGTGTTCGTCTACACGCCCGATCACCATTCGGGGCTCCACCGGCTCGACGACGACCACGCCGCCCAGTTCATGAGGGTGCTGCGTGACCGGTTCGCCGAGCACGCCGCCACACCGCAGGTCCGCTACACCCAGGCCATCGTGAACCATGGCCGCGAGGCGGGCGCGTCGGTGGCACATCCGCACGGCCAGATTCTCGGCCTGCCGTTCGTGCCCGGCGAGATCCTCGACGAAGAGCGCGCGTTCGCCCGCTTCGCCGGCGGCTGTCTGCTGTGCACCACGGTCGAGGCCGAACTGGCAGCCGACGAACGCGTGGTGTTCGCGAACGACGACGTCGCGGTCATCACGCCGTACTGGAGCGGGGCGCCCTTCGAACTCCTGATCGTGCCGCGCCACCACGAGCCACACCTCCAAGATGCCCCCAACGACAGTCTCGAATCCGTCGGTCGGGCGCTCCGGGATGC
The DNA here is from genome assembly GCA_963741875.1 of Ilumatobacteraceae bacterium. GTDB lineage: Bacteria > Actinomycetota > Acidimicrobiia > Acidimicrobiales > Ilumatobacteraceae > Sva-07. The sequence goes on from CAVUJO010000004.1 coordinate 103,065, forward strand.
GCTCGGGCACCTGAACGCCGCCCTCGGCGATGTCGCCTTCAACCTCGGGTTCCACACTGCACCGCACCAGCACACCGGCCAGTACCACTGGCACATCCACGTCTGGCCGAACCTGGTCACCCAGGCCGGTTTCGAACGTGGAACGGGTGTGATGATCAACATCATCCCGCCCGAACACGCCTGCGATGCCCTGCGCTCGGTCGCCGCACCGGCCTGACCGACCCGAACATCCACCCGATTCCCCTCGATGAACGCCCCCCGACGATCGCGCCCCGCTGACGCCCGACCGTGGCTCCCCGCCCTGGCCGCCGGCCTCGTTCTCGCGCTCGTGATCGGTGTGGGGATCTTTCTCGGGGGGAACGGCACCAACGTCGACGCCGACGGGGCGATCACCGGCGACCCGACACCGACGAGCGCAGCGCCGGACAGCCTCGATGGCGTCGCCTCGCCGGCGCTCACCGCCAACTCGTCGGACGGGCGGCCCACGGCAGCTCCCCTCGCATCGCCGCTCAGTCTGGGGTCGGCCGGCGAGGACGTCCGTCGTGTGCAGGAGCGTCTGACGGAGCTCGGATTCCAGCCCGGCCCGGCGGACGGCCAGTTCGGCAGCGGCACCCAGCAGGCCGTGTGGGCGTTCAAGAAGCTGATCGGTGGCGTGGCGTGGGAAGCGTTCGCCACACGCAACGACCAGACCGTGGTGACCGAGGAGTTGTGGCAGCAGATGGCTGACCCGTCGGTACGGTTCCTGCCCCGTCGTCCGGGAGCCGGCACCCACGTCGAGGTGTATCTCCCGCTGCAGGTGCTCGCAGTGTTCCGCGATGACGAGCCCACGTTCATTGCCCACATCTCGTCGGGTGAGCTGCGCCCGGACGGCAATCCGGCCACCTTCTGCGAGACGGCCACCTACGACACCGACGAATACGGCAGCCCGTACCCCGAGCCGGTCACCAAGCAGGTCTGCGCCGAGTCGAAGTCGCCGGGTGGGGTGTTCACGTTCAACCGTTCCCATGACGGCAACCGGGTCAGCCCGCTCGGCGGGATGAAGAACCCGTGGTACTTCAACTACGGCATCGCCATCCACGGCGCCCAGAACGTGCCGACCCGACCGGCGTCACACGGCTGCATCCGGATCTCCAACTCGCTCGCTGACGTGTTCCCGGATCTCGTCGAGCGCGGCGACCGCGTGTACGTGTGGGGCCACGACGGCAAGGAGCCCGAGCAGTACAGCGAGCGCCAGTCGCTGCCGTCGTTCAATCGACCCGACCCCGACGCCACCACCACGACGACGTCGACCACGACGACGACCACCGTGGCACCGTCGACCACCGTCGCACCGGCCACGACCGTGGCGACCACGGCGCCGACGACCACCACGACGACCACGACGGTTCCCTGACCGCCGACTGGCGGCTGACGTCCGTCAGCCCGGAGATCGGGCCGCGAGCAGCACAACGGCCATCGGGCCGACGTCGAGCTGGCCCGACGCCGAGCAACCCTGCCACGGCGCATCCGAGGCCATCACGGTCGTCTGCTCGCCGCGGTGACCGCTCCCCCACCACGTCGCCGCGTCGGTGTCGAGCACGACCTCCCACTCGCCACCCCACGGCAGCCCGACCCGGTATCCCGGCCTGGGCACCGGCGTGAAGTTCACGACGGCCACGACCGCGGCGACGCCGTCGACATCCCACCGGACGAACGCGTACATGCTGTGATCGGCATCGTCGGCATCGAGCCACTGGAATCCGCCCGGGTCGGTGTCACGTCGCCACAGTGCCGGCCACGTGTCGGCCACCGCGTTGAGCTGGACGACCAGATCTCGCACACCGCGATGGGCCGGATGATCGAGCAGGTGCCACGCAAGGTCGCTCTCGTGGTTCCACTCCTCCCACGGCGCCAGCTCCGACCCCATGAAAAGCAGCGGAGCGCCCGGCAGGGCCCACTGCCAGGCGAACAACGAACGCAGGGTTGCGAAGCGCTGCCAGTCGTCGCCGCCCAACTTCGACAGCAGGCTGCCCTTGCCGTGGACGACCTCGTCGTGGCTCAACGGCAGCACGAACCGCTCGTCGTAGGCGTAGAGCATCGCAAACGTCATCTCGCTGTGGTGATGTCGCCGGTGCACGGGATCGAGCGCAAGGTAGTCGAGCGTGTCGTGCATCCACCCGAGGTTCCACTTGTGGTCGAACCCCAGCCCGCCCATGGCGAGCGGTCGGGTCACGCCCGGCCACGATGTCGATTCCTCGGCGATCACCAGAGCATCCGGGAACTCCTCGCCGACCACGGCGTTCAACTCCCGCACGAAGGCGAGCGCCTCGAGGTGTTCGCGTCCGCCGTCGGCGTTGGGTGACCACTGACCGGGATCGCGAGAGTAATCGAGGTACAACATCGACGCGACCGCGTCGACACGAAGCCCGTCGATGTGGAATTCGTCGAGCCAGTACAACGCGTTGGCGACCAGGAAGTTGCGTACCTCGTTGCGGCCGTAGTCGAAGACGTACGTGCCCCAGTCGGGGTGCTCACCGCGTTGCGGGTCGGGATGTTCGTACAACGGCGTGCCGTCGAACCGTCCGAGGCTCCACTCGTCGCGTGGGAAATGCGCCGGCACCCAGTCGACGATCACACCGATTCCACGCTGGTGCATCGTGTCGACGAACCGCCGGACACCATCCGGTTCGCCGAATCGGGCGGTCGGCGCGAAGTACCCCGAGACCTGGTACCCCCAGGAGCCACTGAACGGATGCTCGGCGATCGGCATCAGCTCGACATGGGTGAACCCGAGCATCTCGACGTGATCCGCGAGTTCTTCGGCCAACGAGTCCCACGTGTCGACTCCACGTCGCCACGAACCGAGATGGACTTCGTAGATGCGCATCGGTGACGTCCCCACGACCACGCTGCTTCGATCTCGCATCCAGCCGTCGTCGCCCCAGGCGTGGTCGATCGCAGCGGGCACGACGCTCGCATCGCTCGGCGGCCGCTCGGTCTGGCGCGCCATCGGGTCCGCTTTGCGCACGGTTCGTCCGGCGCTCGTGAGGATCTCGAACTTGTACCGATGGCCACTTCGAGCGGACGGGGCCACCCCCGTCCAGATCCCGGTGGGTACGTCCGTCTCGACGGGAACCATCGGCATCGGCGCCCAGTCGTTCCAGTCCCCGACGACCGCCACCGACACGGCGTTCGGCGCCCACACGGCGAACCGCACGCCCGACGCGGCACCATCGGCATCGACATGCAGCGGCTGTGGACCGAGCAACTCCCACAGTCGACGATGCGTGCCCTCGCCGAAGAGATGCAGGTCCAGCTCACCGATCGGTCGGGCGACATTGGCCATCAGCGCCCAGGGTACGGGACCGACACTAAGGTGCGCGACCGTGCGCGTGATGATGTTGTCGTGGGAGTTTCCCCCGCGGTCGACCGGCGGAATTGCGGCTCACGTCGCCGGGCTCGGCGCTGCGTTGGCTCGCGCCGGTCACGACGTCGTCATCCTCACCGTCGCCGACCGACCTGCTGAACTCGAGGCCAAGCCGCCCGAAGGGGTTCGGGTACTGCGCACCCTGGTCGACCTGCCGTGGTTGCCGCCTTCGGAGGCGGTCACGCGCATCGCATCGGCCAACCATGCGATCACCAAGCTCGGGAGTCGACTGGTGGGCGAGTTCGAAGGATGGCGACCCGACCTCGTCCACGGACACGACTGGCAGCTCGGATGGGCCGCCGACTCGCTCGCCTCACGGTACGACGTGCCGTTCGTGCTCACGATGCACGGCACCGAACGAGTCCGCCACGGCGGCCAGCTCCCGCTCGGCCATCCGACCGACATCAACTCGATCGAGTGGTGGCTCGCGTTCCAGGCCGATCGGATGATCTCGCCGACTCGGTTCATCGTCGAACAGCTGATCACCGGCTTCGAGCTCGCCGAAGAGCACGTGGTGCACATCCCCAACGGCATCGACCCCGAACAATGGCGTCCGGCGAACACGCTGAGCGTGCCGACGGGACCCCGACCTCCGCTCGTGGTCTCGTGGGGGCGGGTGCAGTACGAGAAGGGGTTCCAGGTGCTCGCCCGCTCGATGCACGCACTCCGCGGACGTGTGCCCGACGTCAGCAGCGTGATCGCTGGACGCGGGAGCTATCTGCCGGAGCTGCAGACGCAGGTCGACGTCGAAGGCGTCAGCGACATCGTCGCTCTCCCCGGCTACCTGAGCGACGCCGATCTTCGTCAACTGGTGCACCGAGCGGGTTGTGTCGCGATCCCGTCGCTCTACGAACCGTTCGGGATCGTCGCGCTGGAGGCGCTGGCGGCCGGGGTGCCACTCATCGTGGCCCGCACGGGTGGACTCGCCGAGCTGGTCACCGGCACGAACGCCGGCGTGACGTTCGAACCCGGGAACCCCGATGACCTCGCTGACGCCATCGAGCAGGTGCTCACGAACCACGACCTCGCCACGATCCTGGTCGCCAATGCGCGCGACCTGGTCGAACACAAATATGCGTGGGCGGCGATCGCTCGGACCACGTCGGACCTGTACGCCGACGTGGTCGCGACGGGCCGTCACGCGACGACCTGACCCCACACGCCGGATGACCGGTCGTGACGGGCGGATGAACGTTCGTCACGCCCGGCAAGAGCCCGTCCGAGAGTCGATAACGTCACCGACCGATGCGCCCAGTTCGTCAGTTCACCGTCGTCAGCAACGTCCCCGAATCGCTCCGCGAAATCGAGTCGGTGGCCGCCAACCTCCGCTGGGCCTGGGACCGTCAGCTCGCCGTGCTGTTCGACCGGCTCGACGGCACCCGCGATGATCGTTCGTGGCGCGACAGCGGTCAGCACCCCGTCGACCTCGTTCACCGCACCTCGGCGGCGTGCTGGGAAGCGCTCGCCGACGACCAAGGGTTCATCGACGAGCTCGCCCAGGCCAAGCGACGCCTCGACGACGCGCTCAGCGGGTCGAGCTGGTTCTCGCGCCGGGACGCCGATGGCGACACCGCGCTCGAGTCCGTCGCCTACTTCTCGCCCGAGTTCGGTATCACCGAGGCCCTGCCGCAGTACTCCGGGGGCCTGGGCGTGCTCGCCGGCGATCACCTGAAGGCCTCCTCCGATCTCGGCGTTCCACTCGTGGGCGTCGGTCTGCTGTACGCCGAGGGCTACTTCCACCAGTTGCTCGACAACGACGGTTGGCAGCAGGAGCGCAACGATCGCATCGACCCGGACGCCCTCGGCCTGCACCCGACGGGTGTCGAGGTCAGCGTCGACCTCGCGGATGTTGCCGTCACCGTGCGAGTGTGGCGAGCCGACGTCGGCCGCATTCGGCTCTATCTACTCGACACCAACGTGCCCTCGAACCCGCCGGAGGCGATCGCCGTCACCGACCGGCTCTACGGCGGCGACGAGCAGCATCGCCTGCGTCAGGAGATCATTCTCGGCATCGGTGGTGTCCGAGCACTGCGGGCACTCGGCATCCACCCGCAGGTCTTCCACACCAACGAAGGTCACGCCGGTTTCCTGGGGCTCGAGCGGATCAGGGAGTGGGTCGGTCTGGGTCTGAGCTTCGACGAGGCGATCGAGGCAGTCCGTGCGGGCAGTCTGTTCACGACGCACACGCCGGTGCCCGCTGGCATCGATCGGTTCCCTTGCGAACTGATCGAGACGTACTTCACCGACTTCGCAGCGCAATGCGGTGTCGCCATCGACGACCTCATCGCCATCGGCCAACGAAAGAGCGAAGGCGACAAGTTCAACATGGCCGTGATGGGACTTCGCCTGGCCGCCCACTCCAACGGTGTCGCTCGCCTGCACGGCGAGGTGTCACGGGAGATGTTCGGCGGGCTGTGGTCCGACCTGCCGACTCGAGAGGTTCCGATCGGGCACGTCACCAACGGTGTCCACGCTCGAACGTGGGTCAGCGACCGCATCGACGAACTCCTCTCTCAGAAGATCGGCGACGAGTGGCACCTGGCCGACGAGAGCGACTGGGAGCGCGTTCGCCACCTCGACCACCGTGAGATCTGGGACGTCCGCAACGAGGGACGCCAAGAACTCGTCGACATGGTTCGCGACCGACTCGGCGGCAACCTGCTCGACCCAGGTGTGCTCACGATCGGGTTCGCACGCCGCTTCGCCACGTACAAGCGATCGACGCTGCTGCTCGGCCAGATCGACCGTCTGCGGTCGATGCTGCTCGACACCGACCGACCCGTGCAGTTCGTGTTCGCCGGCAAGGCGCACCCGGCCGACGAGCCCGGCAAGCAGCTGATCCGCGAGATCGATCGCCTGACACGCGACGCCGACGTCGGCCATCGGTTCGTGTTCATCCCCGACTACGACATCGGCATCGCCCGCACGATGTATCACGGCTGCGACGTGTGGCTCAACACCCCTCGGCGACCGATGGAAGCCTGCGGCACCTCGGGGATGAAGGCAGCGCTCAACGGTGGCCTCAACTGCTCGATCCGCGACGGCTGGTGGGACGAGATGTCCGATGGCACCAACGGGTTCGACATCGCGTCGTTCGACGACGATCCAGATCTCGATCGCCGCGACCGACGCGAAGCCAACTCGGCGTTCGAGGTCATCGAGAACGACATCGTGCCGCTGTTCTATGCCCGCCATGACGACGGGCTCCCCCACGGCTGGATCGAGAAGATCACCACCAACTGGGCGACGCTCGGCTGGAACGTGATCGCCGGTCGGATGGTGCGCGATTACGTCACCAAGTACTACGAGCTGGCCGCGGTCGGAACGAACACGATGACCGCTGACGCCGGCGCACCAGCGCGCGAACTGTCGGCGTGGAAACAGCGGGTGAGCGCCGCATGGCCCAACGTGCACGTGCGACTGGTCGACAACGGTGCCGGCATCGACGGCGCCGCGGCCGGCGAGACGCATGATGTCGTGGTCGAACTCGACCCGGCGACGCTGGGTCACGACGAGATCGTCGTGCAGCTCCTGCACGGCCCGCTGCTCGCCGACGGCTCGTTCGACGAGGATCTGCTCGAGGTCGTGTCCACGACGGCCGGCGACGACGGCCGGTTCCATGTCGAATTCGCTCCCGATCGGGCCGGTCGCTGGGGTGTCGCAGCGCGCGCGATGCCGACGCATCCGCACCTTCGGGGACCGTTCGACACCGGTCTCGTCACGATCGGCTGACCCCCGATCAGTAGCCTGCGCCCGATGAGGACGTCACCTCCCGACGTGGCGTCGGACACCCAACGCGAGCCGCCGTCACCGAACACGCTGTTCTTCGCCTTCGGCGGCCTGATGGCCAGTCTCGCCGCGGGGTACGGCGTGCTGTTCACGATCGTCGACGACTACCGCGACGACTACGGGATCAGCGAGACCGCCATTGGCATCGTCATCGGTCTCGGCTTCGTTGCCGCGTTCTTGTCGCAGGTGTTGATCGCTCCACTGGCCGACCGCGGTCATGCCCGGCGCGTGGTGCTGTTCGGTGTGGCGGTCAACGTGTTCGGTCTGTTGCTGATGGGGTTCAGCACGACCCTGACACCGATTCTGATCGGTCGATTCATCTCGGGGATCGGAATCGGCGCCGCCGTGCCGGCCGCGCGGCGAATCGTGATCCTCGCCGACCCGAACCATCTCGGCCAGAACCTCGGACGACTGCTCGCTGCCGACGTGTTCGGGTTTGCGCTCGGTCCGGCGGTGTCCGCGCTCCTCGTCGGCCCGTTCGGCATCCCCGCGCCGTTCATCGTCGTCGCGCTCGCCACCGCCGTGCTCCTGCCGTTCGTTGCCCGAGTTCAGGTTGCCGAGAGCACCGTGCCACCGAAACGGCGCCTGGCGGTGGACCTGCTCGCCATCCGGCCGTTCGCTGGTGCCGTCGTGTTCGGGGCAGCGCTCTTCGCGATGATCGGTTCGTTCGACGCGCTGTGGGCCGTGGTCCACCAGGATCTCGGCACCAACGAATGGATCGCCAACCTGGGCATCACACTGTTCGCGTTGCCGCTGATCGTGCTCGGACCGCCAGGCGGGCGACTCGCCCAGGTGCACGGACCGTTCCGGGTCGCAGCGATCGGCCTGACGCTCGGCGCGCTGTTCATGTCGATGTACGGCCTGTTGCCGACCGGCACCTGGATCTTCGCCGTCGCGATGCTCCACGCGGTCGCCGATGGCGTCACCGTGTCGAGCAGCGGTGTTGCGGTGGGCATGGTGATCCCGGAGGATCGTCAAGCCGGCGCTCAGGGCGTCCTCGGGGCAGCCCAAGCACTGTCGGCCGGCATCATGGCGGTCGTGACGGCTGCGCTGTACGACAACTTCGGACGCTCGACCGCCTACCTGGTGTGCGCCGCGATCATGTTGGGACTCGTCGCCACCGGCACGTGGCTGGCGCGCTCGGCCTGGTCACTCAAGCGCCCCCTCCACGTCGAACTCCCCGCCTGAGTTCGGATGAGTTTCAGCGCACCCAGGTCGCGCTGAAACTCATCGCACCCGACACGCAAACGGCTCCGATGAGGTTCGACGCGGAGGGGGTGCGGCGAAACTCATCGGAGCGGCGGGTGGGGGTGGCAGCGGGGGTCATCGGCAAGACTCGGGCGATGGCTGAACTGCTCACGCTCGAACGGCGCCCGGACGGAGTTGCCGTCATCACGCTCGCCAACGGCAAGGTCAACGCGCTGTCGACCGAACTCCTCGCGGACATCCGCCGGACGGCCCTCGAACTCACGGACGACCCGCCCGGCGCCGTCGTGATCACGGGCGGCGACCGACTGTTCGCCGCCGGGGCCGACATCTCGCAGTTCGGCGGTCCGGACGAGGCCGCGACGATCGGCGCCGCGTTCCACGACGCACTCGACGCCATCGCGGCAATTCCCCGCTTCGTGATCGCTGCGGTGAGCGGCTACGCACTCGGCGGTGGCTGCGAACTCGCGCTGGCGTGCGACTACCGGATCGCGTCGGAGAAGGCGGTGTTCGGCCAGCCGGAGATCCTGCTCGGCATCATCCCCGGGGGTGGCGGCACCCAGCGCCTGCCCCGACTGGTCGGTGCCAGCCGCGCCAAGGAGATGTGCCTGACCGGACGCCAGGTGCGCGCCGACGAGGCGTTGCGGATCGGGCTCGCCGACGAGGTCGTGTCGCCCGACTCGCTCACCGAGCGTTCGCTGGCGCTGGCCGCCGAGGTGGCCGCCGGTCCCCGGTCGGCGCACGCCATCTGCAAACGGACGATCGACGACGGGCTGGACGGCTCGCTCGCCGAGGGCCTCGAGCTGGAACGGACCGGGTTCGTCGAGGTGTTCCGTACCGACGACGCACGCACCGGGGTCGCCAGCTTCCTCGAGCACGGCCCCGGCAAGGCAACCTTCACCGGCAAGTAGCCGCCGAGCGATGAGCGAACGGCCCGGATACCGGGCCGTCGCTCATCGCCGTGTGGGCTTGACCGAATCGAGACTCCAGTCCGGCACTCCCCGGTCGATGAACAGGTGTGAAGACACGACTCCTCCAGCTGCGACGGCAGTCGTCCTACGCGAGCCCGCTGTTGTTCGTGGCGCTCGCCGTGGCGATGTTGTCACTCTGAGTTCTGAACGACGTTGATCAGGCGTCGACGGCGGCGAGCATCTCGTCGGCGGCCGTCCACGGGTCGGTGACCCGTTCGGCGACCTCGGCGGTGAGTTCGTCCCACCGATCGCCCGAGCAGATCTGCCGTGCCCGACGACCGAGACGCTGGGCGACGATCTCGCGGAGTTCCTCGCCGAGGCGGAACTGCCGTCGCTCGCGCAGGTCGCCGGACTGCTCGGCGTACTCGCGATGTGCCAGCACTGCATCCCACAGCGCTGGCACGCCCTCGCCGGTCGAGCCGACCGTCGGCACGATCGGAGGGCGCCAGGTGTCGTGCGCCAGGTCGGACAGGTCGAGCATCTGCATCAAGTCGCGGCTGGTCTCTTCGACGCCCTTGCGGTCGGCCTTGTTGATCACGAACACGTCCGCGATCTCCATCAGACCGGCCTTGTTCGCCTGAACGCTGTCGCCCCATCCCGGGTTGACGACCACCACGGTGGTGTCGGCCTTGCCGGCCACCTCGACCTCGACCTGGCCGACGCCGACGGTCTCGACCAGGATCCACTTGCGGCCGATCGCGTCGAGCAGGCGGACTGCTTCGGGGGTCGCGAGCGACAGACCTCCGAGGTGGCCGCGTGTTGCCATCGAACGGATGAAGACGCCGGGGTCGGTCGCGTGATCCTGCATCCGCACCCGGTCGCCGAGGATCGCACCGCCCGTGAACGGTGACGACGGATCGATCGCCAGGACGGCGATCTCCAGATCCTGTTTGCGCAACTCGCCGATGATGGCACTGGTGAGGGTGCTCTTGCCGGCGCCGGGTGCCCCGGTGAGTCCGACGGTGTAGCCCGATCCGCTCAGCGGGTAGGCGAGCCGACCGATCGTGCGGGCGTCGTCGTCGCCTCGTTCGATCAGCGACAAGAGACGTGCGAGTGAGCTGCGATCGCCGTCGAGCGCGGCCTCGAACAGCTCGGGGGCGGGCAGTCGACGTCGACTCATGCGCTCGACCTCAAGCCGCCTCGGCGGCGACGTTGATCACGGCGGTGACGCCATCGACACGATCGCGCATGATCCGTTCCACCCCGGCCTTGAGCGTCGTGTTCGACGATGGACACCCGACGCATGCGCCGACGAGCTCGACCGACACCAGACCGGTGGTCTCGTCGACATCGTGCAGCACGATGTCGCCACCGTCTGCCTGGAGCGCCGGGCGGATGATCTCGATGGTGGCTTCGACCTGTTCACGCATGACGACGTCCATTCAATCAGCCCAGCTCGTACGATCCCTCGGTGTGATGGCAGCGTCAGCGACGATCCCCGTGCTGTTCGCCCACCAGGGCGGTTGGGACGAGATCCTCCTGATCGGCGGCCCGATCATGATCATCATGGGACTGCTGTGGCTGGCGAAGCGCCGCGTCGACCGCGCCGCGTCAACGCAAGCTCACCCCGACCAGGACTGAACCAGACGGCGGCCGGCGGGAGTCAGCGACGCTCGATGTCCGCGCCGACGGCGGCCAGACGACCGACGAGATCGTCGTAGCCCCGGTCGATGTGATGAATACCGGTGATCTCGGTCTCGCCTTCGGCGGCGAGCCCTGCGACCACCATCGCCGCGCCGGCGCGGATGTCGTGGGCACGCACCGGCGCACCCGACAGGCGCGGCACGCCACGCACCACAGCGTGATGGCCGCTCGTGCGGACGTCGGCACCCAGGCGTTGGAGTTCCTCGACGTAGCGGAACCGCCCGGGGTACAGATTCTCGGTCACGATGCCGACGCCATCGGCGACCGCGAGCATCGTGATGATCAGCGGCTTGTAGTCGGTGGCGATCCCGGGATACGGCAGCGTCGCCACGTCGATCGAGCGGAGCCGATCGGGTGCGATCACCCGCATGCGGTCGCCGCCACGATCGGGAATCGTCGAGATGTCGAGACCCATGTCGGCGAAGCGTTCGAGCAGCATCGACATGTGTTCGGGGCGTGCCCCGTCGATCTCCAACTCGCCCCCGGCCACGGCAACCGCAGCGACGTAGGTGGCCGCCTGGATCCGATCGGGCACGGTGTGATGGCTGACCGGGCGCAGTTCACCCTGCTCGACACCATCGATCGTCAGCGTCGACGTGCCGATGCCGGACACCTGGGCGCCCATGGCGACGAGGAACTCGCAGAGGTCGGTGATCTCCGGCTCACGCGCCGCATTGTCGATCGTGGTGCGACCGTCGGCGAGCACCGCCGCGGTGAGCAGGTTCTCGGTGGCCCCGACGCTCGGGAAGTCGAACGTGATGTCGGCGCCGTGGAGCCGGTCGGCGAACGCCTCGACGTAGCCGTGGCTGAACTTGAACGTGGCGCCCATCGCCTCGAGTCCGGCGATGTGCATGTCGATCGGCCGAGCGCCGAAGTCGTCTCCGCCCGGCATCGAGAGTCGCACGTGGCCACATCGCGTGAGCAACGGGCCGAGCACATTGATCGACGCCCGGATCCGCTCGACGAGCTCGTACGGGGCGACCGGAGTGAGATCGCCGGTGTCGGTGAGCAGCAGACGGTCGGGCGCCGGCCGTTCGATCTCGACACCGATCGCCTCGAGGAGATCGCCCATGATCGTGACGTCGGCGATCTCCGGCACGTTGGTGATCTCGAACGTCCCGTCGGTGAGCAACGTCGCCGCCATCAACTTGAGGACCGAGTTCTTGGCACCTGGCACGGTGACGGTGCCCGACAGCGGTCCGTTGCCGCGCACGGCGATCACCGGTGCGTCGGCGATCGGCTCGAGGTTCTCGATCATGGCCCACCAGTATGCTCCCATCGTGGAGTCAGGCGGGCGCATGCTGATTCGTCGCTGGCCCGACACGCCCGAGCAGCGAGACCGTCTGTACGCGCTCCGCGATGACCTGGTGCTCGAAGCATCGGACCTTCGCCCGAGCGAACCAGGGACGTCGGAGCGATTCCGGCAGGACGACGGTCCGTTCACCACCTACGAGCGCACGGTCACGACCGACCGCGACGCCGGACAGCTCGTGGAGACCACCAACTACGCGTTCACGATCCCGTGGTTCGGCTGGCTGTTCCGATATCCGGTGAGACGGGTCCTGGCCCGTCGAGGATCTCATCGGAGCTGGTGGGCGCCGCCGGACCGCCTCGACGAAACCCAGCTGCTCGTGGTCGGGCTGCTCGCCGCAGCCTCGATGAGCGCCGCCTTCGTGAACACCCTGTTCACCCAGACCGTCAACTTCGCGGCCGACGACTTCGGGATCAGCGACACCGGCATCGGCATCGCCGGCGCCGTCGTGCGCGCCGGGATCCTGATCGCTCTCCCCGCCGCGATCTTCGCCGACCGAATCGGCCGACGACGGGTGATCGTTGCGGTCGCCTGGCTCGGACCGCTGCTGTCACTGCTCGGCGCCTTCGCGCCGAGCTTCGCGATCCTCGTGGCCACCCAGACGCTCGCTCGACCGATGGGGATCGCGCTCGCCTTCCTCGTAGGAGTGGTGGCGTCGGAAGAGATGCCACGCAACAGCCGCGCGTACGCCGTGAGCATCCTGGCGATGGCAGCCGGATTCGGAGCGGGCGTCGCCGTGCTGTCACTGGGTTTCGCCGACCTCGGCGAGAGCGGCTGGCGCTACGTCTATCTGATTGCCGCCGTGTGGTGCATCGTTGCGCTCGATCTCACCCGTCGCCTCCCGGAAACCCGGCGATTCACCGTGGCCCACCTCGAGAAGACCACTCGGGCACCACACTTCAACCTTCGACGGCTCGCCTTGGTCGGCGCCGTTGCGTTCATCGGCAACATCTTCATCGCGCCGGCCAGCTTCTTCCAGAATCGCTACCTGGCCGACATCCGCGACTTCTCGGGCAGCATGATCGGCATCTTCTCGATCGCGATCGGCACCCCTGCCAGCATCGGGCTGATCCTCGGCGGGCGGGCGGCCGACACGAGCGGCCGACGCCGGCTGATTGCGGTCACCCTGCCGCTCGGCACAGCGGCCATCGTCGCCGCGTTCGCCGTCAGCGGCCCTCCGCTCTGGGCGTTCTCGCTGGTCGGCGGCATCCTGTCGAGTGCCGCCTACCCGGCACTTGCGGTGTACCGCACCGAGCTGTTCCCCACCGGCAATCGCAGTCGGGCAGCCGGGTTGATCACCGCCGCCGCGCTGATCGGCGGTATCGGCGGCCTCCTGGCAACCGGGTGGCTGCTCGACGCCGGCTGGTCATACGGGCAGGTGATGGGTCTGCTCGGGCTCTGTCAGCTCGCCGTCACCGTGCTCGTCGTCGCTGCCTACCCCGAGACGGCACACCTCGAACTGGAAGCGATCAATCCGGAGGACACCCCGATCGACCTCCACCACGTCGATCCCGACGACCTGCGGTCCAGGTGACGGGTCGACTGCATTCGAAGCCGCCGCCTCAGGCGCCCGAACCCAGCCGACCGACGAAGTCGGAGACCGATGCGGCGATCGTGTCGTCGGCACCCTTGAGGTCGTGGCGGCCGCCGTCGATCCACACGTGCTCGACCGGCGCCGGGATGGTCGCTGTCCATGTGGTCAACTCGTCGGGTGAGCCGAACGGGTCCCTCGTGCCGGAGATGAACAGGCACGGCACGGCCAGCTCCACGAGATGCTCCACACGCAGGCGTTCGGGCTTGCCGGGCGGGTGGAGCGGGTAGCAGATCAACACCAGGCCGGCGAGACGTGCGACGGGGCCCGCCTCGTCGACGTCGGCGGCGACCATCGAGGCGATCCGGCCGCCCATCGAGCGTCCGCCCATCACCACGGGTCCGCGTCGGCGGCGGATCGTCGCGAGGTCGTCGCGGATTGCCGCCATCAGCTTCGGAGCCCGGTCGGGCGCGCGGCGTCCTTGCTGTCGGTACGGGAAGTCGAGCCGCTCGACCGAGGCCGACGAACCCAGCCGGTGTTCGATCGCCACCAGGCTCGTCTGGTCGCGATCCGATCCAGCACCGGGATAGAGCAACAGCGTCGGCTTGGCCATCAGGACTGCACCGGCCACGCCATGGCAGCCATCACTCGGGTGCGGTGCTCAGCACTCGACGCGCCTCGGCGAGATCGCTCATCGCCTTCGCCGCATCGACGCTGTCGCCGCCGTGGTCGGGATGCACGTCGCGCATCCGTTCGCGGAACTTGGCCATCACATCACGCTTCGACGGCGACTTGCCATCCAACTCGAATCCCAGTACTCCGAGCGCCCACGCCCGCGGATCGGCCAGCGCTTCGAGCGCGAGCGTCTGCGACCCGGCCAGGTACGCGATCATTGCCGGCCCGATCGGACCTCGCCATCGGGCTGCCTTCTGCAGGACGGGCACGATGCGACGACGGTGCTCGGGAGCGAATCGTTCGACGGCATAGATCGAACCCAGCACCTGTGCCAGGTCGGTGCCGACCGAGTGGAAGTCGAAGGAGATCTCGTCGCCGTTGCCGATCATGCGGTGATGGCTCTTGGCCAGGCCATGGCGATCGACTTGGAATCGATGCCGCAAGCGTGGCTGGACCACGTTGTCGCCGTTCTCGATCGAGGTGAGCAGTCGGTGGACGTCGGTGACGAGGTCGTCGTCGACGCCGTACAGGTACTCGGCGACGATCGCTCCGAGCAGGAGCCCCCCGAACCCAGGCGCGGGATCGACCGGCAACACCAGGTGACCGAGCGCCAGTCGCCGAGTGGGCTGCGCTGGCCTGGTGTGCCAGATCTCGATCTCCGCCAGCAGCGCCACGGTCAGACGTACGGACGCAGCAGTGAGCGGAGTTCCTGTGCCGCTCCGATGACGTCGGACTCGGCCGTGTCGCCAGGCGAACCCGAGGTGGCATCGGCATCGATCAACCCGACGATGACTTCGACTGCGCCGACAGCACTGCCCCACGGTCGATGGGCCATCCCGTACGGCGGTGTCTTCGCGTCGACCTGCGGGGCGAGGTCGAGCAGGTCGGTGCGGGCGCCGGCATCCATCGGATCCTTCGCCAGGCGGTCAGCGGCGAGGAACATCGTGCTCAATGCGCCCTCGGGGGGCGCAACGTCGGCGTCGCCACCGTCGCCGAGCAGTTCGCCGGCTTCGATCGCGTCGAGCAGGTCATCGACGGCGTGCTCGGCGTCGGCAGCCACCAGCACCGTCGTGCCGTCCCACCGATGCGGTACCTCAGAAGCCACCAGCGCCTCGGTCAGCACCGTACGGTCGGTGTCGGACCACTCGTCGAGGCCGAACTCGGTCGACTCGGCGTCGTCCTCGAGTGCAATCGGAAACGGGCCGAGGACCTTGTCGAGCTGGTCGAACAGTGCGTCGACCTCGGCCTCGACCACTTCGGGGACGACGACCTCCTCGCCGTCCCAGGCGTGGGGAAGCTCGGCTTCGGCGAGGGCTTCGGACAGTTCGGCGCGCTGATCGAAGTTCCACGCCGACACGTCGTAGTGGACCTTCACCACGTCCGGATCGTTGGGATCGAAATCGATCGGTTCACCTGATGCCGCACGGTCTTGTTCCGCTTCGGAGCCAGCCTGCTTGTTGACGAAAGCCACAGCTGAACGCTACCGGCACCGCCGGAGCTCTCGAAGTCGGACGCGAGGTTCCCGACCCGGCGTGGCGAGGCATGTGAACCGCTCGCACCCCAGCAACTACCGTGAGGTCATGACAACGTCGTCTCGTCAGCAGCCCGACCGCAACCTCGCGATGGACCTGGTCCGTGCGACCGAGTCTGCGTGTCTGGCCGCTGCTCGCTGGGTGGGCCGGGGCGACAAGAACGCCGCGGACAACGCGGCAGTCGAGGCGATGCGTTTGTCGTTGTCCACCGTCGCAATGGACGGCGTGGTCGTCATCGGCGAGGGCGAGAAGGACGATGCTCCGATGCTGTACAACGGTGAGCGCGTGGGCGACGGGAGCAATCCCGAGGTCGACGTTGCCGTCGACCCGATCGACGGCACGACCCTCACCGCTCAGGGCAAGACCAATGCACTCGCGGTGATCGCCGTCGCCGACCGTGGATCGATGCTCGATCCGGGACCCTCCTTCTACATGGAGAAGATCGCTGTCGGCCCGGACGCCGTCGGTTCGATCGACATCACCGCCACGGCCACGCAGAACCTCCGTTGGATCGCCAAGGCCAAGGGGGAAGAGGTGCGCGACCTCACCGTCGTCATCCTCGATCGTCCCCGCCACGAGGAGTTGATCGGCGAGATTCGTGCCAGCGGCTGTCGTATCCGTCTGATCACCGACGGCGACGTCTACGGCTCGGTGGCCACCTGCTGGCCCGACGCCGGCGCGGATGCGCTGTTCGGGATCGGCGGCACCCCGGAGGGTGTGATCTCGGCCGCGGCGATGAAGGCGATGGGGGGCGAGATCCAGTCCCGCTTCTCGCCGCAGAGCGACGAGGAGCGCACTGCGATGATCGACGCCGGATTCGACCTCGACCGGGTGTTCGACCAGGACGACTTGATCCAGAGCGACAACTGCTTCTTCGCCGCCACCGGCCTCACCGACGGCGCACTGCTTCGCGGCGTGCGCTTCGACAAGAACGGGGCCCGGACACAGAGCCTGGTCATGCGTTCTCGCAGCGGAACCGTGCGGATGATCGACGCCAGCCACCAGGTGACCAAGCTGCGCGAATTCGCAGCCATCGACTACTGAGCCCGGTTGCCGCAGACCCGGAGTGGGCGATCCGAACTTCGCTTACTGGCGGGTGATCGACGCGCTGACCCAACGGGTGACCGAACGGGGCAACAGGTCGCTGCCCGTGACGGCGATCTTGTAGAGCGCGCCGGGAACGGACAGGGTCTTGTTCGAGGCAACGTCTCGGAGTCCGGTGGACGCGACCTGCTCCACCGTGGTCCAGGCAAGATCGGGAATCCTGGTGGCCAGACCGGACGTGTTGCTGTGCTCCTGGAACTCGGTCTTGGTGAGACCGGGGCACAGCGCCGTGACGTGCACCCCCGAACCGTGCACCTCTGCGTGCAGCGCCTCGGTGAGGCTGGTGACGTACGCCTTCGTGGCGGCGTACACGCCGAGGCCGGGCGACCCCTGGAAGCTGGCCACGCTCGACACATTCAACAGGTAGCCCCGGCCCCGAGGAACCATCGCGGTGAGCGCGGCATGGCTGAGCACGGTCAGCGCCTTGACATTCAGTTCCACTTCGTCGGCCAGGCGATCGACATCGAGTTCATGGAACACCCCGCTCGTGCCGAATCCGGCGTTGTTCACGACGAGGTCGATCGGTGACGCCGTCGACATGATCCGTTCGGCAGTGGCGGCTTGACCCTCGGGTGTCACCAGATCGGCTTCGAGCACCTCGAAGCCGTCGTAGCGCGCAGCGATCTCGTTGAGTCGGTCGCCACGACGGGCCACGAGCACGGTCGGTACGCCGGCCTCGCCGAGCAGGCGGGCCATCTCGGCCCCGATCCCCGACGATGCGCCAGTGACCACGGCCGACGTGAAGGGGTAGGTCTCCATGTCAACGACGCTACCGACGCGAACGTCGGCATCAGCCGCCGTGTCGTCGGCTGGATGGTCTCGTCAGGAGGTGAAGCTCGAGCCGGTTGCCTTCAGTCGCGCCTGGGCGCGGTCGCGGCCGGCCGTGGCGATCTCGATCATTCCGGATTCGAGACTCTGGTCGCGCAGCATGTGCTGGTGACGCTCGAGGGCCTCCTTGGCCCGCTCGACGTCGATGTCCTGCGACAACTCGGCGGTGTCGGACAGGATCGACACCTTCGTGGGCGTGCCGCTGACCTCGACGAACCCGCGATGGATGGCGATGTCCTGGATCGTGCCATCGGTCTGGAACACCCGCGTGTGGTTCTCGATCAACGCTCCGAGAAACGCAGCGTGACCGGACTGGAACGCGACCTCGCCGCCACCGAGCGTCCGGGTGATGACCATGTCGGCCTCGCCCGAGTACAGCACCGCCTCCGGCGACACCACTTCGACGATGAGCGGTTCAGCCATGATCAGGACTCCTGGAGCTTCTTGGCCTTCGCGAGGACCTGCTCGACGCCGCCGACGTTGAGGAACGCCTGCTCGGGCACTTCATCGAGGTCGCCGTTGATGATGGCCTCGAACGACTCGACGGTTTCGGCGACCGGCACGTACTCGCCCTCGAGGCCGGTGAACACCTGCGCCACGTAGAACGGCTGCGACAGGAAGCGCTCGACCTTGCGGGCCCGGTTGACGATGAGTCGGTCCTCTTCGGACAGCTCGTCGAGACCCAGGATGGCGATGATGTCCTGCAGCTCCTTGTAGCGCTGGAGGGTCTCCTGCACACGCCGAGCGATCGCATAGTGATGGTCACCGACGACCTCCGGCGACAGGATCGTCGACGTCGATGCCAACGGGTCCACGGCCGGGTAGATGCCGAGGGCCGCCACCTGACGGGAGAGTTCGGTGGTGGCGTCGAGGTGCGTGAAGGTGGTGAACGGCGCCGGGTCGGTGTAGTCGTCGGCAGGCACGTACACAGCCTGCAGCGACGTGATCGAACGACCACGGGTGGACGTGATGCGCTCTTGCAGCTGGCCCATCTCGTCGGCGAGCGTCGGCTGGTAACCCACAGCGGCGGGCATGCGGCCGAGCAGCGTCGACACCTCGGAGCCCGCCTGCACGAAGCGGAAGATGTTGTCGACGAACAGCAGCACGTCCTGGTTCTGGACGTCACGGAAGTACTCGGCCATCGTCAGCGCCGACAGCGCGACGCGCAGACGCACGCCCGGCGGTTCGTCCATTTGGCCGAACACGAGGGCGGCCTTTTCGAACACGCCCGACTCGATCATCTCGAGGCGGAGGTCGGTGCCTTCACGGGTGCGCTCGCCGACACCGGCGAACACCGACACACCACCGTGCTGGGAGGCAACACGGTTGATCATCTCGGTGATGAGCACGGTCTTGCCGACACCGGCACCGCCGAACAGGCCGATCTTGCCACCGGCGACGTACGGGGTGAGCAGGTCGATGACCTTGATGCCCGTTTCGAACATGCGAGCCGACGGCTCGAGCGCATCGAAGTCGGGGGCGTCGCGGTGGATCTCCCAGCGCTCCATGTCCTCGAAGCCCTCGGGGGCCTCGTCGAGCGGCTGTCCCCACACGTTCCAGATGTGGCCGAGCACCTTGTCGCCCACCGGCACCGTGATGCCGTGGCCGAGGTTGCGCACGGTTGCGCCACGGACCAGACCGTCGGTCGGCTTCAGGCAGACCGCACGGACGCGACCGTCACCGAGCTGCTGGGCCACTTCGGCCAACACCGTGATGGTCTCGCCCTCGAGGGTGATGTCGAACTCGACGGCCGAGTTCAGCTCGGGCAGGGCGCCGCGAGGGAATTCGACGTCGACCACGGGTCCCGCGATGCCGACGATGCGGCCGTCCTTGAGGTCAGTGCTTGATTCGGTCATGGTCATGACGGTGGTTCTCCTGATGTCGCAGTGCGCTCAGCGGGTGGCGCCGGAATCGGCCTGTTTGAGTTGTTGCATGTAATTGTCACCGAGGTCGAGGTACGCAACCTCGGTGTCGTCGGAATCGAGCGCCTCGGCACCGCCGACGATCTCCATGATCTCGGTGGTGATCGAGTCCTGACGAGCACGGTTCATCACCGTGCTGAGGGACTTGATCAGTTCCTCGGCGTTGTCGGTCGCGGACTTCATCGCCCGCTGACGGTAGGCGTGCTCGGATGCGGCCGCGTTGAGCAGTGCGGCGTAGACGCGTGCCTCGACGTAGCGGGGCAACAGCGTGTCGAGAATGGTCGCCGGGTCGGGTTCGAACTCGTAGTCGCCACCTGACCCATCGGTGCCGGGGGCCTTGCCGTCGCCACCGGCCACCGTGTCGGCGCTGAGCGGGACGAGCGGGCGAAGGACGACTTCCTGGCTCCCCGCTGAGATGAAGCGGGTGTAGACCAGTTCGACCTTGTCGACCTGGCCGGACACGAACAGGTCGACGACGTGCTCGCCGATCTCGCGAGCGTCGTCGTAGCTGGGCTGGGCCGAGAATCCGCTGAAGGCCGTTCCGAGCGTGTAGCCGCGGAAGCGGAAATAGCCTTCGGCCTTCTTGCCGACCGGAATGATCGTGTAGTCGTCGCCGGCGAGGATGTCGGCTTTGACTTCACCCTCTGCGGCACGTTGCACGCCGGAGTTGTAGCCGCCGCAGAGCCCGCGGTCGGCGGTGATCACGACGTAGCACGTGTGCTTGATCTCGTCGCGACCGGACAACAGCGGCGAGTCGGATGATGCACCGCCGGCAGCGAGGTCCTTGACCACCTCGGTGATCTGTTCGGAGTACGGCACAGCGGCGGCCACGCGAGCCTGGGCCTTGACGATGCGCGACGCCGCGATGAGCTCCATGGCGCGCGTGATCTTCTTCGTCGCCCGAACGGTACGGATCCGTTCCTTGAGGATGCGCTCCTTGCCACCAGCCATCTAGATCACTCCGTGGCGAGGGTCTTGGTGGACTTGGCGTCGCCGACTTCGTCGACATCGAGAGCGGTCGGGTCGACCGCATACTCGTTGGTCGACGGCGTGAAGGTGTCCTTGAACGACTCGATCGCTCCGGCGAGGCCGTCGGGGACACCGGAGGTCTTGATGTCGGCGAGCAGGCTGCTGTGCGTGGTGCGCACGTACTCGAGCAGCTCCTTCTCGAAGCGGGTGACGTCGCTTGCCGGGATGTCGTCGAGGTAGCCCTTGGTGCCGGCGAAGATCGACACCACTTGCTCTTCCACCGGCATCGGGCTGTTGAGCGGCTGCTTGAGCAGCTCGACCAGGCGATAGCCCCGCTCGAGCTGTGCGGCCGACACGGCGTCGAGTTCGGAGCCGAAGGTCGCAAACGCCTCCAGCTCACGGAACTGGGCGAGGTCGCCCTTCAGCGTGCCGGCGACGGCCTTCATCGACTTGATCTGTGCCGCACTGCCCACGCGTGACACCGAGATGCCCACGTCGACGGCAGGTCGGATACCCGACTTGAACAGGTTGTCCTGCAGGTACACCTGACCGTCGGTGATCGAGATCACGTTGGTCGGGATGAAGGCGGCGACGTCGCCGGCCTTCGTCTCGATGATCGGGAGGGCGGTCAGCGATCCGGCACCGAGCTCGTCGGAGAGCTTGGCGGCACGCTCGAGGAGGCGGCTGTGCAGGTAGAACACGTCGCCCGGGTAGGCCTCGCGGCCCGGCGGACGGCGCAACAGCAGTGACAGCTGACGGTAGGCCTCGGCCTGCTTGGAGAGGTCGTCGTACACGACGAGGGCGTGCTCGCCGTTGTCCATCCAGTGCTGCCCGATGGCACAACCGGCGTACGGCGCGAGGTACTTGAACGGGGCCGGGTCGGACGCCGAAGCCACCACGACGACGGTGTAGTCCAAGGCGCCGGCCTGGCGCAGCGTGTCGACGGTCTGCGACACGGTGGAGCTCTTCTGGCCGATGGCGACATAGATGCACTTCACGCCCAGACCACGCTGGTTCAGGATCGTGTCGATGGCGATGGCCGTCTTGCCGGTCTTGCGGTCACCGATGATCAGCTCGCGCTGCCCACGACCGATCGGCGTCATTGCGTCGATCGCCTTGATGCCGGTCTGCAGCGGCTCGTGCACGGGCTTGCGGCCCATGATGCCGGGCGCCTGGATCTCCATGCGGCGCTGCTCGGTGCCGATCAGGTCGCCGGCACCGTCGATCGGGTGACCGAGGGCGTTGACGACGCGACCGAGCATGCCGTCGCCGACGGGCATCGACAGGATGCTGCCGGTGGAGCGCACGGTCTGGCCCTCTTCGATCTTGTCGACGTTGCCGAGTACGACGGCGCCGATCGTGAACTCGTCGAGGTTCAGGGCGAGGCCGACCGAGCCATCTTCGAACTCGAGGAGTTCGTTCACGGCGGCGTCGGGCAGGCCGCTCACGCGGGCGATGCCGTCGCCGACGGACGCGACCCGACCGACGGTACGGGCTTCGACCGAGGGCTCGAAGCCCTCGAGATTGGTCTTGAGCGCCGATGCGATGTCGGCGGCAGAAATGGTCAGCTCAGCCATGTGGGGTCTGTTTCCTTTGTGAGCGGGCGCTCAGAGCCGGCTCTTCAGCTGGTCGATGCGGGTGCGGACGGTGTCGTCGATGACAGTGTCACCGATCGTGGCGACGACGCCGCCGACCACCGAGGGGTCGACGATCGTCTTCAGGTTGATGCTCTTGCCGGTGGCGTTCTCCAACGCGGCCTTCAGTCGGGCCTGCTGGTCATCGGTCAGCGACACTGCGGTGCGGACCTCGGCGACGTCGAGTTGCTTGGCGCTCGATGCGCGCTGCACGAGGCTGTCGACGATCGCCGGGATGTCCCGGCTGCGGCCGGATCCGACCACCATCGAGATGAGCTGGACGGTGGTCGTCGTGGTCTTGCCACCGAGCAGGTCTTCGACGATCGCTTGACGCTTCTCGGCGGGAATGTGCTCGTCGGTCAGCGCGTTGCGCAGTGCGTCGCTCGACTCGTACGAGCGGGCGAACCGGAACAACTCGTCTTCGACTTCATCGAGCGTCCCTTCGGCGCGAGCGACTTCGAACAGCGCTCGGGCGTAGCCCTCGATCATTGCGTCACCACTCATGATGTGACTCCCTGGCTTGCACCGACGCGTGCGATGAAGTTCTCGATCAGTTCCTGCTGGGCCGCGTCGTCGAGGGTGTCGCGCACGATGGCGTCGACGGCAGCACCCGAATGCTTGGCGATCTCGGTGCGCAGTTCATCGGTTCCACGACCGGCTGCAGACGTGATGTCCGACTCCGCACGCGCTTCGAGTTCGGCGATCTCGGCGGCGAGACGAACACGACCGTCGGCCAGCATCGCTGCGGCTTGGGCGTCAGCCTCGGCGTACAAGCGAGCCCGTTCGGCGTCGATGTCGCCCTGGGCCTGACGGATGTTGGTCGCATCGAGTTCGGCTGCGGTCTTCGCGGCAGCCGCATCGTCGAGCTGCTTCTGAATACCGGCAGTGCGGTCGGCGAAGCTCTTCTTGATGATCGGGCCGGCCTTCCAGTACAGGAGGCTGAACACGATGATCGACGCCAACGAACCGGGGATCAGTTCCTTCCACGGCGGCAGGATCGGATTGATGGTGGTGTAGCCCTTGTCGTCGAAGGGAATGTCCTCGGCCCCCGGCAACAGGCGCCCGGCGGCGAGCGTGGCAGCGGTGTACAGGCTCATGCCGACACTCCTTGATTCATGGCGTCACCGACGGCACGTCGCACGACGTCGTCGCTCGGTCGGCGACCGGTGGCGAGTTCGCTGAGACGGGTCGACACGTCGGCCACTGCCGACTCGACCTGACCGCGAGCGGCGAGCTTCGCTGCTTCGACCTCGGCTGCAGCTGCGCCGCGCTTGTCGGCGATGCGAGCGTTGACCGCGGTGATCTCGTCGGTCCGTTCGGCCTCGAGCGTGGCCCGGGCAGCTTCGACGCGCTGCTGCGCGTCGGCACGGACGGCAGCGAGCTGGGCTTCGTACTCGGCCACGTCGGCGCGAGCCGATGCGGTGACCGCCTCGGCCTGCTCGTGATCGCCCTCGATCCTGCCGTAGCGCGACGTCATGCCGTCTCGCACCTTGCGGAACAGGAACAGGCGCATGGCGAGCGCCAGCACCACGAAGGCACCGAATCCCCAGACGACTTCTTTCAGTTCGGGCGCAATCGGGTTGAGATCACTCTCGGGACCCTCTGCTTCGGTTCCTTCTTCGGCCGTGACGAACTCGGCGCCCTGAAGGGCAACCTCGAACGTCGAGCCGGAGAAGGTCACGACGGCTGTCAGCACGTCATCTCCTTACGATCTCGATCGTTGAACGGGTGGAACGCGCTCAGGCGAACTTGAGCAGGATGAAGACCACGAAGCCGATGAGGGCCAGGGCTTCGGTGAACGCGATGCCGAGGAACATGGTGGTTCGCACCATGCCGGCTGCCTCGGGCTGACGGGCCATCGCCTCGACGGACTTGCCGACGAGGTAGCCGATGCCGATGCCGGGGCCGATGGCCGCGAGGCCGTAGGCGTAGCCGGCGCCGGCTGCGGCGCTGATGTTCTTCAGATCGGCCGGGTCTTCGACCTGGGCGACGAGAGCGCTGAATGCTTCCATGTTGGATTTTCTCCTGTTGTGCTTTCGGTAGAGGGGAGATCGGGTGAGATCGGCGGGGAGCGGGTTCGCTCAGTGCTCTTCGGCGTGCCCGACGGTCGAGTTGTTGATGTAGACGGCAGCGAGAATGGCGAAGATGTAGGCCTGCAGGAAGGCGACGAGGATCTCGAAGGCCGTCAAGAAGATCAACATGCCGAACGGCAGGATGCTCATCGGCACGAGGAAGAGCTGGCTCGTCTCGGCGTTGAACAGCGCACTGGTCAACAGTCCGAAGGTCACGAGCAGGATGTGACCGGCGAGCATGTTGGCCATGAGACGAACCGTGAGCGAGAACGGCGTCACGAGAATGGTCGAGATGAACTCGATGAGACCCACGAGGGGCTTCAGCGCCGTGGGCACCCCAGGGGGCCACAGCAGGTGGCCGAAGTAACCGAGCCCCTGGTGCTTGATACCGGTGCCGATGTAGATGACCCACACGAGCAACGCCAACGACAGCGGGATGGCGATGCGGGCGGTTGCCGGCATCTGGATGATCGGGATCACACCGGGGATGTTGCAGAGGAAGATGAAGATGAAGAGGCTGAGCAGGAACGGGGTCCACTTGAGACCCGACTTGCCGAGCGTCTGCATCACGACGCTCTCTTCGATGAATTCGATCGTGACCTCGGCGAGGTTGCGGACACCGGTGGGTGCGACCATCGGGTCTCGTCGCGACGCGATCAGGAACATGACGATTCCGATCAATGCAGCGGCGACGGCGATCAGGGCGATCTTGTTGAACGTCGGGAAGATGTCCTGCCAGCGCAGGATCTCATTGATCGGCGGGAACTCGAGTCCGAACACGTGGTTTCCGTTTCAGTCGTGAGTGTGGGTGGGGCGAAGGAATGGAGCGGGTGGAGAGTGGGTCAGAGAGTGATCAGGCGGAAGATTTCGTCGTGGTCGGTTTGAGTCCGGGATGCGCCAGCGACAACGCGACGAACTTCATCTCCCAGAACAACAGACCGAGGTGCGTGATGATGATGGTCGATCCGAGTGCCGGAAACGAAATCCAAGACGCATCTTTGACCAACCAGACCGCGAGAAAGATCAGTGCGAGGCGGATGAGATAGCCGAACAGTGTGGCCGCCATCATCAATCCGAGCGAGATACGGGCAGCGGTGGCGATGAACGCAGCCGCCAATGCGAAGTTGGCGAGCACGATCGCGATGCCGTACGCACCGGACCAGACGCCGTCCATGCCCCAGATCACACCGCACACCGCGATCAGGACGGGGGCGACGAGCAACCCACGCTTGATCATGTCGGTCGACACGGCGACTTCGGGGGCCGGACCCTCGAAGCGAGTCGAGATCAGGTCGGGCGACGAGCTGCGATCGCTCATGCCGACCGGCTCCGGTCGGCCGTCGAGGCCGCACGTTGCGCTTCGAGCTCGTTCATGCGGTCGTCGTAGCGGTACTTCCACTTGGCGAAGAGGCCGACAGCTCCGACCACGCTGAACGCGATCATGAAGAGCGGGGTCGTGCCGAACAGGCGGTCGAGGCCGAAACCGATGCCGAAGAACATCACGATGATGATCGCGGCCTCGATACCGAGACCGAGCGAATCCTGCGTGTCGGCGCGTGGCTGCTTGGGGAGGAGCTTCATTGATCCAAAGGGGCGTCGAGCGGGCGCTGCGGTTGGGCGGCGGCGCTTGTGAACGCATGCACAACCTAGTCGCCGGAAGCGGTCGGGGGCAACCCTTCCCCCAAAATCTCGTCGCCTCCATCATGGCGCTCCTCGACCGGCCGCCCGACCCCCGGTTCGACTGGCGATCCGACTGGCGATCCGACTGGCGATCCGACTGGCGCTTCGGCGAGTGGTTGGATCGGAGCGGGTTCGGGCGAGTGCGCGGTTGCACGGCGTCGGGCGCGCACACTCGGGTGGAGCACGGTGAACAGCACGATCCCGAGGGCGATGATCCCGAACGGGAGATAGGTGGGGTTCCGTCCCGTCAAGGTCGGGTACAACACGAACGCCGACAGCAACAGCGTCCAGGTCCACAGGATCACCACGCTGCGCCGGTGGCCGTGGCCCAGGTTCATCAGACGGTGGTGGAGGTGCCCCTTGTCAGCGGTGGACAGCGACCGTCGGCTCGTGGCGCGGCGCAGGATCGAGAACGCGAGGTCGAAGATCGGTACGCCGAGGATCAGCAGCGGGATGGCGAGCGGCGCCAGGAAGAAGTAGGTCTGGCCGATGAACTCCTGGCTGAACGAATCGGCTCGCCCACCGACCACGCTGGTCGCGACCGCGAGGAGCAGACCGAGCAGGAGCGCTCCACCGTCGCCCATCATGATGCGTGCTGGGTTGAAGTTGTGAGGGAGAAACCCGATGCACACACCGACGGCGATGATTGCGAGCAGCGGTCCGATGTTCGTCACGTCGAGCACGTCGCGGTCGATCAGCTCCTGGCTGTACAAGAAGAACGCGCCGGCGCCGATCGCCACGATGCCCGCAGCGAGGCCGTCGAGTCCGTCGATCAGGTTGATCGCTTGGGTCATGCCGAGCAGCCACAGCACGGTGACGAGCGGCCGCCACTCCGCTGCCAGCAGAATCGGCCCGTCGAAGAAGGGCAGACGAAACGCGTACATCACGACGCCGAACTGGACGAGCGCCAGTCCGGCGAGGACCGTGCCGGCGACCTTCGCCGGTGGCGACAGCCCCCGCACGTCGTCGACGAAGCCGACCACATAGATGATCGTGGCCGCGACGAGGACGCCGATCGGCTCGGAGTTGTTGGTGAACAACACGTCGAACGCGTCGAGCAACCACGCGGCGAGCATCGCCGCCAGAAACCCGACGTAGATCGCCAGCCCGCCGACGTCGGGCATCGGGGACGTGTGCACCGAGCGCTCGTTGGGCAGCGCGACCCAACCCTGTCGTCGCGCCAACGCACCGACGAACGGCGTGGTCGTGAACGTGACGAGCGCCGCGACGGATCCGATCAGGAGAAAGGAACCGAATTCGGGCACGGTCGCTCAGCCTAGGGAGGCGTCAGTTGGCCGGGTAGGCGGGGAACCGAGCGCACAGCTCGGAGACGTCCTTTCGGACGAGTTCGAGTTCGGCGGCGTCGCCTCGCCCGCGAAGTGCTCGGGCGATGAACCCGGCGATCACGGGCATCTCGGTCTCGGTCATCCCCTGCGTGGTCACCGACGGCGTTCCGATGCGGACGCCGCTGGTGACGAAGGGACTCCGTGGGTCGTCGGGAATCGTGTTCTTGTTCAGTGTGATGCCGGCCTCGTCGAGCTTCGCCTGGGCTTCCTTGCCGGTCAGTTCGGCGTCGAACGGGGTGAGGTCGACGACCATCAGGTGGTTGTCGGTACCGCCCGACACGAGGCGGAAACCCTCCTGAACGAGTGCGTCAGCGAGCGCGGAGGCGTTCTTGACGACCTGATGCGCGTAGTCACGGAACGACGGATCGGCGGCCTCACGGAACGCGATTGCCTTGCCGGCGATGACGTGTTCGAGCGGACCCCCCTGCCAGCCCGGGAACACCGCCTTGTCGATCGCCTTTGCGTGCTCGGCCTTGCAGAGGATGGCGCCACCGCGCGGCCCGCGCAGGGTCTTGTGCGTGGTGAAGGTGACCACGTCGGCGAACGGCACCGGGTTGGGGTGCGCACCGCCCGCGACCAACCCGGCGAGGTGGGCGATGTCGAACAGCAACAGCGCGCCGACCTCGTCGGCGATCTTCTTGAACGGTTCAGGGTCGAGGCGCCGCGGATACGCAGTCGTGCCGGCGACGATCATCTTGGGGCGGTGCTCGAGTGCAAGCGCTCGCACCTCGTCCATGTCGATGCGATCCTCTGCACCGGTGCCGTACGACACGAAGTTGTAGAGCAACCCGCTGGCGTTGACCGGCGAGCCGTGCGTGAGGTGACCGCCGTGATCGAGGCTCAGGCCGAGCACGGTGTCGCCCGGCTCCAGGAGCGCCTGGTACACGCACATGTTGGCGTTGGCGCCGGAGTGTGGCTGAACGTTGGCATGGTCGGCACCGAACAGGGCCTTCACCCGATCGATCGCGAGTTGCTCGATGTCGTCGACGACCGCGTTGCCGCCGTAGTAGCGCTTGCCGGGATACCCCTCTGAGTACTTGTTCGTGAGCACCGAGCCGACGGCCGCCATCACCGCTGGCGAGGTGAAGTTCTCGCTGGCGATCAGCTGAATGCCGCTGGTCTGGCGTTCGACCTCACGTTCGATGAGGTCCATCACCTCGTTGTCGGGATCGGTGTCGGAGGGAAACGGCATCGGGGTTCCTTGTGGTCGAGCTGGCCAATGGTTACGCCGGTGCCTGGCACCGGCGTAACCATTGGTCAGAAACTGGCTTCGAGTTGGGTGAGTTGATCGACTCGTCGGGCGTGTCGGCCGCCCTCGAAGTCGGTGGTGAGGAAGGTGGCGACGATCTCCTCGGCGAGACCCTCGCCGACGACCCGGGCACCCATCGCGAGCACGTTGGCGTCGTTGTGGCCCCGCGCCATTCGCGCGGTGTACAAGCAGTTGCAGAGTGCGGCGCGCACGCCGCGCACCTTGTTTGCCGCGAGTTGTTCGCCCTGGCCACTGCCACCGAGCACGATGCCGACGTCAGCGTCACCGTCGCGCACGGTGCGACCGACGCCGGCACAGATCGCCGGGTAGTCGACCGACTCGGTCGAGTGGGTGCCCTGGTCGTCGACCTGGTACCCCTGACCGAGCAGCAGCGTGACGAGGTGCTGCTTCAATTCGTATCCGGCGTGGTCCGAACCGATCGCGATCCGTCGTGATTCGGCGGCCACATCCATGACGGCCGAGTGTACGTCCTCGCCGCCGACGCGCCAGGTGTGAGCGTGCAGCACGAGCTGCGTATGGTTCCGGCGTGACCACGCACGACCGACCCGCGTCCCAACAACTCGACGATCGCACACCCGTCATCATCGGCGTCGGACAGTTCGTCAATCGGAGCGACTCGCTCGACGATGCGCTCGAACCTGTCGCCTTGATGGAGCAGGCGGTGCTTGCCGCGTCGGCCGACGCCACGCTCGACGGACCACCGAAGGCAGACGCCCTTCGGGTGGTCGGCCAACTGTCGTGGCGGTACGGCAACGCGCCACGGTTCCTCGCCGGGCGGCTGGGTCTGGAGCCGACTCGACTCGACTACACCACGATGGGCGGCAACAGCCCGCAGTCGCTCGTCAACATGACCGCCCTGCAGATCCAGTCGGGCGAGGTCGACATCGCGATCCTGACGGGCGGCGAGGCGACGAGAACGCGACAGCGTGGTCGAGCGGCCGGTGTCGAGTTCGACTGGCCGACATCGGACCCCGGTGACGAGCCGACCATGGTCGGCGAAGAGCTCGTCATGGGGATGGACGCCGAGATCCAGCGTGGGATCGGCGCTCCGGTGCAGCTCTACCCGATGTTCGAAACGGCGATCCGGGCCGCTTCGGGACGGTCGATCGACGAACACCAGGCGCACCTCGGCCGGCTCTACGCAGGTCTCAGCGAGATCGCCGCGGCAAACCCCTACGCCTGGATCCGCGAGCCTCGGAGCGCTTCTGAGATCATCACCGTGAGCGAACGCAATCGGATGATCGGCTTGCCGTACCCGAAGCTGCTCAACTCGAACAACAGCGTCGACATGGCCGCGGCACTGATCATGTGCTCGGTCGGCGATGCCCGCCGGCTCGGGGTGCCCGAGGACAGATGGGTGTTCCCGCACGCCGGCACCGACTGCCACGAGCACCAGTACGTCTCGCATCGAGACACGTACTCGCGTACGCCGGCGATCGAGATCGGTGGACGCCGTGCGTTGGAACTGGCGGGCATCGGCATCGACGACGTGTCGGTGATCGACCTCTACTCGTGCTTTCCCGCCGCCGTTCAGCTCGGCGCCCAGTCACTCGGCATCGACCTGGCGACCCGGCAGTGGTCACGCACCGGTGGCATGACATTCGCCGGCGGACCCTGGAACAACTACGTGATGCATGCGATTGCCACCGTGGTCACCGACCTGCGCGAGCGGCCCGGTGAGTACGGGCTCGTCTGGGCCAACGGCGGGTTCGTCACCAAGCACGCCTTCGGGGTCTACTCGACCGCTCCGACGGCCGGGTTCCGCCACGACAAGCCACAGGCGCAGATCGACGAATTGCCTCGCCGCGAACTCGCCACCCCAGCCGAGGCCGAAGGTGCGGCGACGATCGAGGCCTACACCGTCATGTTCGATCGCGACGGCCGACCAGAACGGTCGATCGCCACCTGTCTGCTCGACGACGGTCGACGAGCGTGGGGCACCTCGGACGCGACCGACGTGACGGTGGCGATGTGCGAGGGCGAGTGGGTCGGCCAGTCCGTCGACCTCGACACCGCCGGCGACATCCACCTGGCCTGACGCCGATCAGTCGATGGCGTCGTTGCCGCCGAGGATGCCCTGGTCGGGGCAGTTCTCAGCGAGATGGTCGAACGTCGCTGGCGCGTCGGCCTCGGTGACCAAGCTCGGATCGGCAACGATCGGCGGCACGTCGGCGGCAAACGCAGCGGTTGCCTGATCGACCCCGGCGGACACCTCGCCAGGGACGACCACCACCTCGAGGGTGTCACCGTTTGCATCGACGAGCGCCTCGAGCCACAGCTCACCGAGCGCCGCAATCTCGGCGGACGACAGTCCCACCACGCGAAGCTCGTCGTTCGCCCGCCCGGCCCGCCGGGCGAACGGACCGATCACTCCGTCGATGAACGTGTCACGCTCGGACGCAATCGCCTCGGGGTACTCGTCCGCCAGCGTCTGCACCGCCGAGGTCACCGCACCAGACGCCACCACCTCGAGTCGGGCCGCGACGACGGGATCGGACGTCGTGCTCGACTCGAACGCCAACGCTTGGAACGAGCCGGCGAACTCGCTCCACGCCCGACAGAACGGATCCGTGCTGTCGATGCCGGGGACCCCCTCGGCCGGGACCGTCGCAATAGCCTCGGGACTCTCCACAGACGGAGCGCTGGTGGACGCCGCGCCGTTCGCTGCCGGCTCGGTGGACGTCGATGGGCTGATAGCTGGCGCCTCGGTCGTCGACGTGGCCTCGACCGCCGACGGTTCGCTCGACGCCGGTGGGCCGGCGTCATCGCTGCCGTTTCCGCTGCAACCTGCCACCGCCAGGGCAACCACGGCTGTTGCCACCAGCGACCTGATCTGCTCGTAGCGCCTCGGCCGGTGCGTCATCGGCCCAGTCTGGCGCACGACCGCCCGAGCGCTGATGGCATGCTCGGGACATGACCCCTCGCGTGCTGCTCGACTGCGACCCCGGCCACGATGACGCGATGGCGATCGTGGCGGCCGCTCGATACGCCGAACTCGTCGGCATCACCACGGTCGCCGGGAACGCTCCCCTGGCGAAGACGACCCACAACGCACTCGTCATTCGCGACCTGCTCGGTCTCGACGTGCCCGTGCATTCGGGCAGCCCACGGCCACTCGTGGCCGAGCCGCACGCTGCGGCGTTCGTGCACGGTGAAAGCGGCCTCGACGGCGCCGACCTCCCCGCTCCGACGACGCCGCTCGACGGCACGGACGCGGTCGGGTTCATCATCGACACCTGTCGTGCGGTCGACGACGTGTGGCTCGTGCCGGTCGGCCCGCTGACCAACATCGCGCTCGCGCTGCGTGCAGCACCCGACCTCGGTGCGCGGATTGCGGGGATCTCGCTGATGGGCGGCGGAACGTTCGGCAACCGCACCCCGACCGGAGAGTTCAACATCTGGGCCGATCCCGAGGCCGCTGCTGTCGTGTTCGGCTACGGCGGCCCGCTCGTGATGGCCGGGCTGGACGTCACCCACCAGTTCCAGGCGACGCCCGAACGAATCGCGACGATCTCGGCACTGCCGGGAGTGCTCGCGGCCGTCCTCGGTGACCTGCTGGGATTCTTCAGCAACAACTATCTGTCCCGTCACGACCCGGGCACGATGCGCGGCGCGGCGGTGCACGATCCGCTCGCGGTGTTCGCGCTCACACACCCGGAGCTGTTCGGTCGCGCCGCGCGCCATGTCGCCGTCGAGACCCGAGGCGAGCACACCAGGGGGATGACGGTGATCGATCAGCGGGCGATCACTGCCCGCCCCGCCCCGAACTGCGACGTGTTGACCTCCGTCGACCACGACGCCGCGTTCGACCTCCTGATCGCGGCAATCGCCCACTTCACCCACTGACCCATCGTTTGCGTTGCGGTTCCGGTGGACCGGCCCACCGGAACCGCAACGCAAACGGGGGTTCCGGGTCGCTTGGACCCGATCTCGGAGTCCTACTGTCGAGCCATGCGCGCCACCGTGATGACCAACTGGGAACTCCGCGTCGACGACATCGACACGCCGACCGCCGGACCGGGCCAGGTGCTGACCAAGGTCCTGTCGTGCGGGATCTGCGGCAGCGATCTCCACCTGCTCGCCCATGGCGAGGAGTCCCGTCGGCTCTCCGACGAACTGGCCGACGAGAACGCCGAGGCTCGCTCGCCCGACGACCCACCGATGAACATGTTCGATCCGGCCGGCGACCTCGTGATGGGCCACGAGTTCTGCTGCGAGGTCGTCGAGACCGGGCCAGGGGTCGAGAACCTCGCCGTGGGAGATGTCATCGTGTCGATGCCGGTCGTGTTCGACGCTGCCGGTGTGCACCCGATCGGGTTCTCGAACATCTACCCAGGCGGCTACGCCGAGTACATGGCGCTCAACGAACTCCTGGCGCTCAAGGTGCCGACGGGTCTTCCCCACGAGATGGCGGCGATGACCGAGCCGCTCGCGGTGGGCGTCCATGCCGTTGCGAAGTCGGGAATCGCGCCCGGCGACGCGGCGATCGTGATCGGTCTCGGGCCGGTCGGCCTCGCGTGCATCGCCGCGATGAAGATGCTGGGCATCGGTCCGATCGTGGGCGCCGACTTCTCTCCGGCTCGCCGCGCGCTCGCCGAACAACTCGGCTGCGACGAAGTGGTCGACCCCAACGAGGAGACGGCAATCCGTGCCTGGCGACGTGTCGACGGTTCCAAGCCGTTGGTGGTGTTCGAAGCCGTCGGCGTGCCCGGCATGATCGAACACACCATGCGGATGGCGCCGAGGGACAGCCGCATTCTGATCGTCGGCGCCTGCATGCAGGAGGATCACCTGCACCCGATGCTCGGCATCGGCAAGGAACTCTCGCTGCAGTTCGTCCTGGGCTACACACCCGCCGAGTTCGGCGCATCACTCGACGCGATCGCCAACGAACGCGTCGACCTCGCGCCCCTCCTGACCGGCACGGTCGGCATCGACGACATCCCGCAGGCGTTCTCCGACCTCGGCAATCCGGAGACGCACGCCAAGATCCTCGTCCAGCCGTGACCATGGGGTGGTGCAGGTTTCCTACAGTGTGTCCGTGACCGACACCTTCCCCCGTCAACACGCCAGGACGCAGCGCTTCACGCTCGGCGAACCGCGCAACGTGACCGTGTCACCCGACGGCAAGCGGGTGGTGTTCCTGCGGAGTGCAGACGGCAGCGACCAGGTGAATGCGTTGTGGGTGTTCGACGTCGACTCCGGTACCGAGCGTCTGGTGGCAGACCCCCCGGCGCTGCTCTCGACCGCCGAGGACGAGCCCTCAGGTGAATTGCCTCCCGAAGAGCGCGCGCTGCGAGAGCGTGCTCGCGAGGCCGCTGGCGGAATCACGTCGTATGCAACCGACCGCGACGTCACCGTGGTCGCCTTCGCGCTGGCCGGCCGCCTCTTCGCCGGTGGTCTCGTGTCGGGCCAGGCGCGAGAACTGCCAGTCGACGGCCCCGTGTTCGATCCACGCCCTGACCCCACCGCTCGCCGCGTCGCCTACGTGAGCGGCCGGAGCCTGCGCATCGGCGAACTCGACGGATCGTCACGAACGCTCGTGGGCGCTGAAGAAACCGAGCCGGACACGGTGTCGTGGGGCAGCGCGGATTTCATCGCCGCCGAGGAGATGGGCAGGTTCCGTGGCTACTGGTGGAGTCCCGACGGCGCGACGCTCGCTGTCTGTCGGGTCGACGAGGCCCCGGTCACCAGCTGGGTGATCGCCGACCCGGCCCATCCGGACCAACCGGCTCGAAGCATCCGGTATCCGGCGGCCGGCACCGCGAATCCCGCGGTCACGCTCCACCTGATCGGCCTCGACGGTTCGAGAACCGAGGTCGACTGGGACCGAGACTTCTTCCCCTACCTGGCGGCTGTCGACTGGAGCGCTGCCGGACTGACGTTGCTCGTGCAGGCGCGAGACCAGCAGGGCACCATGGTGCTCGACGTCGACACGAGCGACGCTGCGACGCGGGGCGAGACCTCCGTGCTGTCGCACGACTACGACGACGCCTGGGTCGAACTGGTTCCTGGCACGCCAGTCCGCCTCGCCGACGGGCGGCTCGTGATGGCAGGCGACCGAGATGGCACCCGCAGACTGCTGGTCGCGGACGACCCGGTGACGCCTCCCGAGCTCCAGGTGCGGTCGATCGTGTCGACGAGCGGTGACGCTCAGGCACCGATCATCACCTTCTGCGCCAACCCGATCGACGATGCCACCCAACTCCACGTGTGGCAGTGGGCCGGTGCCAGCGGCGAACTCCACGCCATCACGTCCGAACCCGGTGTCCATGGCGCCGCCATCGGTGGCGACACCATCGTCGTCCGCTCGGCAACGCTCGACCGGCCCGGGACGACCACCGTGGTCCGCGCGTCATCTGGCGACCACGAGATCGAGTCGTTCGCCGAGACACCGCTGGTCGAGCCGAACGTGCAGTTGCTCACGGTCGGCGATCGCGACCTGGCGGTCGCCGTCCTCCTCCCCCGCGACGTCGAACCCGGCGGGGCGCCCCTGCCGGTGCTCCTCGATCCCTACGGCGGGCCCCACGCCGTACGCGTCACCCAGGCCCACAACGCCTACCTGGCATCGCAGTGGTTCGCCGATCAGGGCTTCGCCGTGATCGTCGCTGATGGTCGGGGAACCCCCGGACGCGGCAGCGAATGGGAACGCGCCGTCCACGGCGACTTCGCCGGCCCGACCCTCGACGATCAGATCGCTGCGCTCCATGCCGTCGCCGAGCAGGTGCCCGGCCTCGACCTCGGCCGAGTGGCGATCCGCGGGTGGAGCTTCGGCGGCTACCTCGCTGCACTCGCCGTCCTCCGGCGGCCAGACGTGTTCCATGCCGCCATCGCGGGGGCTCCCGTCACCGAGTGGCGGCTGTACGACACCCACTACACCGAGCGGTACCTCGGTGACCCAGCCGATCGGGCGGAACAGTACGACGCCAACTCCCTGCTTCCGCTCGCTGTCGACCTGACCCGACCACTGCTGCTCATCCACGGACTCGCCGACGACAACGTCGTCGCAGCGCACACCCTTCAGCTCTCATCCGCGCTGCTCGCTGCCGGACGCCCCCACGAGGTGCTGCCACTCTCCGGCGTCACGCACATGACACCACAGGAGGAGGTGGCCGAGAACCTGCTGTTGCACCAACTCGACTTCCTCCGCCGATCCCTCCCGCCGACCTCGGCGCCAACCTCCCCGAAGGATCTCACGATGAACCGACGTCTCGAAGACCTCTATCGCGGCGTGGCCGTGCATGCGACCGCCGATCTGGAACACCAGGCCGCGCTCGAGTTGCTCTCGCTGGTGATGCTGTCGGACCACGACATCAGCGACGACGAGATCGAGCTGTTGCGCGAGATCAGCACCGATTGGCGCGAGGAGGGCGCTGCGTTCGAGCAGTTCATCAGGCCCGCGATCGAAGAGGCCCGTCACGCGCTCGAGCGCGACGATGTCGAGTCGTTCCTCGACGCGATCGACGACCGCATCAGCAGCCGAGTGCTGCGATCCGCCCTGTTCTCCGCCGCCCGCGACATCGCCGGCGTCGACAACCAGGTGACGCCCGAGGAGGGATCGCTCCTCGCCGAGATCGGCGTTCGTTTCGGCTGACGTCCCGCGACCCCCGGTCTCGGTGAGCCAGCGCGGTTCGACTCAGATGGGGCGGCGGGCGACGGCGATGCGGTCGCGCCCGCTGAGGTCGGGGCGGACCTCGATCTCGACGAGGCCCGAACGCACGAAGACCTCCTCGACGGCACGACCCTGATCCGCACCGATCTCCAACACCAGGCTGCCGCCAGGGCGCAGCCACCGGGGAGCGCCTGTCACGAGGGTTCGGATGTCGTCGAGACCGTCGTCGCCCGAGAACAGTGCGCTGGCCGGTTCCCAGTCACCGACCCCTTCATCGAGGTCGGGGGATCCGACGGCCACATAGGGCGGGTTCGACACGATCACGTCGAACTGCGTCGAGTCGGGCAACGCCTCGAACCAGGAGCCGTGCGCCACCCGAACGTTCACAGCAGCGGGCCCGATCCCAGCAAGGTTCGAGCGCGCCACGTCGAGTGCATCACTGTGCGCATCGGTGATCCACACCTCGGTGCCCTGCCGTGGGAGTTCGAACGCCATCGACAGCCCGATCGCTCCCGAGCCGGTGCCGAGGTCGGCCACCGTGCGAACCGGGCCACAACGCGCGGCGAGCTCGATCGCGACCTCGGCGACGAGTTCGGTCTCGGGACGCGGGATCAGTACCCGGCGATCGATCGCGAGCGTGAGGTGCCGGAAGCTCCACTCCCCCAACACGTACTGCAACGGCTCGCCAGAGCGATATCGCGCGACCATCGAGTCGAGATGGGCGACCATGCGAACCGTCGCCGGCTCGTCGAGGCGTTCGAGGAACTCCTCGCCATCGATGCTGGCCGACGCGACCTCGCACAACCATCGCGCCTTCGCCCGGTCGCCGATCACGTCGGCGGTCTGCATCCACAGCTCGCGCCACGCAACGGTCGCACCCCCGTCGGTGTGTTCTTCGACCCTCATGCACCGTCCGCCAGCAGCCGCGCCCGCTCGTCCGCCTGGAGCGCGTCGACGACCACTTGGAGTTCACCACCGAGGATCGCCGACAGCCGGTACACGGTGAAGCCGATGCGGTGATCGGTGACGCGATTCTCCTTGTAGTTGTACGTGCGGATCTTCTCGCTGCGACCACCGCCACCGACCTGCGAGCGACGTTCGGCCGACAGTTGGTCGCTGCGCTCACGTTCTGCCAACTCGAACAGTCGAGCGCGCAGCACGAGCATCGCCCGCGCCTTGTTCTGCAGCTGAGAGCGTTCGTCTTGCATCGCCACGACCACACCGGTCGGACGGTGGGTGATTCGCACGGCGGAGTCAGTGGTGTTGACGCTCTGGCCGCCTGGGCCGCTGGCTCGGTACACATCGATGTCGAGGTCGCGGTCATCGATCTGCACCTCGACCTCGTCGACCTCGGGCAGCACCGTCACCGTTGCCGACGAGGTGTGGATCCGCCCCTGACTCTCGGTCACCGGCACACGTTGCACACGATGCGGCCCGCCTTCGAACTTCAGATTGCGCCAGGCCGTTGCGCCTCGGACTTCGAAGGTGACATCGTTGAACCCACCCATGTCACTCGGCGCCGACGACAGCGTTTCGACCTTCCACCGTTGCGACACCGCGTAGGCCAGGTACATCTCGTAGAGATCGCGGGCGAAGAGGTTCGCCTCCTCGCCCCCTTCGGCGCCACGAATCTCCATGATGACGTTCTTGCCGTCGTGCGGGTCGGACGGCAACATCAACTCGCGCAGTTCGTGTTCGATTGCCTCGGCATCGCTCTCGGCCGCATCGATCTCGTCGATGAGCATGTCGCGTTCGGCGCCCGAAGCGCCGGTGAGCATCTCACGCGCGGCGTCGGCGTCGGCCCGTCGAGATTCACGACGGCGGTACGCCTCGACCACCGGACCGAGCTCGGTGTACCGCTTCGAGAGCCGTCGAAGCTCACCGGAATCCGCGAGGACATCGGGATCCGACAGCTGCTGCTCGAGCGTCTCGAACTCGTCGACGACGTGGCGGAGGCGTTCGAGCATGGCGACTGGAGGCTACTCGCCGACCTGAATTGCGCTGTCCGGGCCCGAGACAATCCGAGACCGGGGCGGAATCCGGCGCCAGCGGACCCTGGCGACCAGTGTTCGGGCCGGCCTGCCGCTCGGTCGGTCAGACCACACGAATGTCGACGGGGGTGGCCAACAGCGCCAGCACGTCGCGCGTGATCGACACGGCGTCGCGAGATCGCAAGGCCACGATCACCGGTGCGTCGACCATCTCCTGGACGTCGGCGACGAATCCGACGAGATCGACATCGACACCGACCGAGCAGACCAGCATCGATTCGCGTCCGTCAGGTCCCACGGCTCGAGCCACGCACGGAATCGGATCCTTCAGGTTGGGACGAGGCTGTGGCGGTTCGGCGGGCGACACCGCAACCATCTCGACGAGCGACGGATCCTGTTCGAGCTGCCAGCGCAGGTACCGCTCCTGACCCAGACGGTTGAGCGGGTGCTGGGGTGCATCCGACGAACGGTGTGCGAGCACCGCATCGACCACCGCTGCGAGCGCCTCGACCGTCGGGATGTCGCCGTGCAACAAGCGGAATGCCTCGCGATCGTTCGCTCCGACACCGACTTCGAGGAGCACTCCCTCGGTGAGCGGCACCGGTGTCGGCGGCGCGAGGTCGATGTCGCCCAGCTCGGCGAAGTGGCCAACGGTGGGTTGGTCGACCACACGGCAGACCTCGAGCCCGCGAACCTCCCCGACGACGATGCCGTGTTCCACGTTCGCCGTCGCCCCAGCTGCTTCGATCACGCCGACCAGCTCGAGATGCTCCGGCGACGCTGTCACCGGGTCGACGAGCGGTTCGGCGACCACCGGCAGCAGCACACGGCCCTGAGCGAACCACACCGTGACCGGGAAAGCGAGATGCCGGGCCCGACGCGCCAGCAGTCCGCTGTCGTGCTCGACCACCAGGTGCAGCGAGGTGGCATCGTGTCGGATCGCCCACGCAAGTGCTGCGCCGAGCAATCGGCCCGCCGGACCCTGGGCCATGACCCACGCCGAACCGTCGTGGCAGAGCGCAGCGCCGCCCGGGAACCCGGCGGGCTCGACGTCGATCGGGCCGCCGAGGTGCTCGGTCACCAGCGTGCGCAACTTCATTCCGAGCAGTCGGCTGTGTCGGTCCTCGCTCGCCGAATCGGTGGACTGCCGCATGGGATCAGGGCCCTCGCTCATCGATGGGAACCTACCGGGGAGCGGTCGAAGCTCGCTCAGATGCAATAGCCGGTGACATCGGCGACGAGGTCGACCGCACCCGCGTGGTTGTACAGCCGAACCTTGCCGTTGGTGCCGACCTTGGCGATCACGAGATTGGCGATCGTGTCGCCGGCGGCCACGTTGAGACTCGACGAGTTCGGACGAGCGACGCCGTTGGGATAGACGGTGACATACGTGCCCGACGTCGCTCCGGTGGCGGTGACGTTCAGGATCACTGCCTTTGCTGCCCGAGCCACGCCGCCGACGCCGGTGACGGCGAGTTCGATCTCCGTGCCGCCACGGACGACACCTTTGCGGGCACCCAGCCCGCTGCGGGTGTCGAGCAGTCGCGACGGGGTCACGGCGCTGAGACCGGCACCATCGGCGGTGAAGCAACCGACGACATCGGCGATCAGGTCGAGATCGCCACCCGACGCGTACAGGCTGACGGCACCGCCGGCACCGAGCTTGCAGACCACGAGGTTCGGCACATTGCGCCCGGCGTCGTAGTTGAGGTTCGAGATCACCGGCCGCGACGTACCGCTCGGCCAGACCGACACGAAGCCGGCCCCGTTCGGATTGACCGCGGCGACGTTGAGGACCACCGAGTCACATCCCTTGGCCGGCACCCCACCACGACCGGCGATCGCGAGATCGATGACCCTGCCGGCACGGAGCCGCCGTGCCGGGGCACCGATTCCGCTCCGGGTGTCCAGCACCCGGTCCGGCACGAGTGCCTTCAAGCGGGTCGACGACTCCTTGCGCACGTACCCCATCACGTCGACGACACAGTTGGCCGTGCCGAAGGCGTTGTACACGCCGATCCGACCATCGGGGCCGACACCGACGATGGCCATGTTGGGCACCGGTCGACCGGGCCGAGGGTTCAGGCTGGACGACTTGGTGACCGGCGCGTTCGATGGGAACACGCTGAAGAACCCGTGGCTGGTTGCGTCGACCGAGGTGACGTTCACGGCAACGGCGAGGACGCCGGTTGCGGGCACACCGCCCCGGCCGGTGATCTTGACGGGCAAGGTCTGACCCGGACCGATCGGCCCACGCGAGCCGCCCGTTCCGTCACGGGTGTCGCACACCCGCTGGGGCGCGATCCGCGACGAACTCTCCGAGGGGAGTGGCGCCACCGCCTGGTGGCGGCACCACACCTCCGCCGAGGCCGGTCCCTCCGCCCGGTGGCAGTGGGGGTACGACGCCGGGTGACCTCGCGATGAGTCCCAGGTTCTGGATGGTCCGACCGCCGAGCACGTCGGATGCTCCCCCACCCAGCCAACCGTCGATGAGCGTGCCGTAGTAGTCGCGGAAGTCGACGTGGAACGGCATCCGGTCCCACCGTGCCAGCCCGGCGAGCGACGGACGCTGGCCATAGCGGCCGCCACGCACGTTGGCGCCGAGCACGAAGTGAGGTGCCGCGGTGCCGTGGTCGGTGCCGGACCCGTCGTTGCTCCAGCTGGTGCGGCCGAACTCCGAGAACGTCATGATCGTGACCCGACCCGACCAGGCTGGTGACAGCACCTGGAAGAATCGGAGCACCGCAGCATTGAGTTCGCGCATGCGGGCCGAGTGCTGGCCCGGTTGGCCGGCGTGGCTGTCGAAGTCACCCCAGCCGGCGCTGAGCACCCGGAACCCGAGGTTCGCGTTGACGAGTCGGGCCATCACCTCCATCTCGGCGACCAGTGGGACGTCGGACATGTCCTCGTCGGCCGGGATCAACGGTGCGAGGGTCCCGGCGAGGTCGAGCTGGTCGATCGTCGCCTGGCCGATCCTGCCCTGCCAGGTCGACGGATCTCCGCTGGCCATCCGCCGCATCGCTGCGTAGATCTTGCGGTCGTTGGCCTCGCCCGACGCACCGAACGACGGCCGGCCGGCCGCCACGGCGGTGCCGCGCTGCGCTCGCCCGATCAGGTGCAACGGCACCGACTGGCCGATCTGGGCAGCGGCGTAGAGGTTCTTGCCACCGGCGAGGTATCCGTCGAGCCATCGACCGATCCATCCCGACGTGGGGAGCCCCGTGGGGCTGCCCGCCATCCATTTCGCCATCGAGTTGAAGTGGCTGAGGTCGGGATCGGGGTAGCCGACCCCTTCGACGATCGCGAGTTGACCGGCGTCCCAGAACTGCTTGAACACGGTCAGTTCGGGGTTGAGCCCGGTCGCGGCATCGATCGGCAGTGTGTTCTCGGGGCGGATCGCCAGGCTGCGGTGCTGGCCGTAGTACTGCTGGTCGTTGATCGGCACGACGGTGTTGAGCCCGTCGTTGCCACCGAACATGCCGATGACGATCAGGACGCCATCGTTCGGACCTGCCGGGCCTGCGGCCCACACCGACGGGTCGAGTCCGGGCAGCGACAGATCGAGCAGCGAACTGGTCGGCCCGACGAGTGCCCCAGCACCGACGCCGAGCCCGACCAATTGGAGGAAACGGCGCCGGTCGAGTGCGTTCGAGTCGGTTTCAGCGACCTGGAGGTGCGCGAGTGCGTCGGCGGTGGAGATGTCGGGATCGAGCATGGGTCAGGCCATCTGCATTTCGGGAGCGAGCATGATCAGCAGCAGCGCGTTGTTGCGTTCCCAGACGGTGGCGCCGTCGGCGTACCGCACGATCTCCGCGGCTGCGGTGGGCGAGAGTTGGAGTCGCATCAGGTCGAGGAGACGAGCCACGAGCGCCGTGTTCGACAACACCGGGAGCTGTGCGGGGAATGGTGTCCGAGCCGTGATCTCCGAGCGCATGATCGAGCCGCCGGCGAGCGTGATCGGTCCGTCGTCGCCCTTCCAGTACTCACGACTCGATGCCCACGCGAAGCTCTGCGCGGCTCGCGCTCGACCCTCCATCGCACTCGCGTTCACCCAGTACCCGTTGGGACGCCAGCCGCTGACGTTCGGCGGGAACAACAGGCGCTGGCCCATCGACTCCATCAACCAGGTCACGTTGGCGTCACGCGATCGTCTGCCGGTGGCGTGCAGGAGCGCAACGACGTACTCCACCGGAGTCCGCACGAGGCCCTGCTTCACGGCATCGCTGTAGAAGTCGGGATGGGTGAGCAACGCCGTCACCCACGGTCGAATCATGAATCCGCTCGTGGTCAGCGCCGTTCGCATCGCCGCCATCACGTCGGCCGGTGGCGCCGTGTCGGTGGCGAACGACGTCCACAACTTGCGCGACAGGAACTCTGCTGCCACGTCGCGACTGGGTCGTCCACGATTCGCGACGTTGGTCGCCGACGACGGCACGACGCCATCGCCGAGGATCACCGAGATCGTCTCGGGACCATGGCCAGGCCACGCGCTCTTCGCCTGATCGGTGTTGATGCGGCGGCCGAGGAAGTCCTTCGGTGCGGGGTCGTGCCAATCTTCTCGCCAGCGATACGGGCTGAGGTCGTCGTTCCACTGGTCGCTGTGGCCGGTCCACGCCGCGGTCGACGCTTCGACGTCGGCCTCGGTGTAGTTGCCGACACCGAGCAGGAACAGCTCCATCAACTCTCGGGCGAAGTTCTGATTCGGCGACGACTTCTTGTTCTGGTTGTTGTCGAGGTAGCGGATCATCGCCACTTGTGTCGACATCGTCGTCGCCAGTGAACCCACCGTGCCCAGGCCATCGCGGCGCCAGAGGTCGATCTGTTCACGCATCAGCATCGACGAGCCGACCTTGCCGAACTCGCTGCAGAAGTGGCCGTGCCAGAAGAACGCGAGCCGTTCCTGGAACGGCCGGAGCGAATCGTGCGCCATCTGGTCGAACCAGAAGTGCGTCAGGTCCTGGCCGCGCTCCCAGTCACGGCTGGCGGGCGCCGTGAAGGTGACCGTCGGTGGGGTGGGCAGCACCGCGAGGACGTTGGCGACTGCCGCGTCGATCGACCCCAGACTCAACAGCTCCGCGACGCGTTCAGGTCGGTCGACGAATTCGGTCCGGCGCAAGAGGTGCCGAACGTTCGCCTCGGTCAATGGTGGTGCCGCCATGTGCAAGATCCCACATGTTCATCGGCCCGTCACCGGCCGAGCTTGAGCGACTTCTCTGGACGTGTTCTTGATCGAACCAAACGGGTGGTCGTACCTGCGGCAGACGCGATCGCCGGAAAACGGCGAACGCCGCCCGGATGGGCGGCGTTCGATGGTTCGTGGACGGGCGTTGCTGCCCGCGTGGCTCAGTCGTCGGCGGGCGTTGCCGGCGCGTTCTTGCGCTGGCCGTACCGCTTGTTGAAGCGCTCGACGCGCCCACCGGAGTCGACGAGCTTCTGCTTGCCCGTGAAGAACGGGTGGCACTCGTTGCAGAGTTCAACGGTCAGGTCGCCCTCGCGGGTCGACTTGGTCACGAAGGTGTTGCCGCACGAGCAGCGCACCGTGGTGTCGGAGTAGGTGGGGTGGATGTCGGTCTTCATGATGGATCTCCTGTGGATGGCTGAGCGGGTGGGCCCTGTGCCCCCGGTCGTCACCCAGATCGGCAGTCCA
Organism: Ilumatobacteraceae bacterium; assembly: GCA_963741875.1. GTDB lineage: Bacteria > Actinomycetota > Acidimicrobiia > Acidimicrobiales > Ilumatobacteraceae > Sva-07. Next base: position 147,206 of record CAVUJO010000004.1, read on the forward strand.
GGCTACCGACGGTGAACCGAAATGACGCCCAGGGGTCGAGCCCCTCGGCGTCACATGGTTCACATCGAAGGTTGCTTCGCGATCTCCGCGAGGAACTCGTCGTTGGTCCGGAACGTCTTGAGCCGATCGATCAGGAGCTCGAGTCCTGCAGCGGCGCTGCCGTCCTGGGCGAGGCCAGAGAGCACCCGGCGCAGCTTCCACACCTGCTGGAGCTGCTTGCGGTCGAACAGCAACTCCTCGTGACGAGTGGAGGAGGCGTCGACATCGATCGCCGGATAGATCCGGCGCTCGGCGACCTTGCGGTCGAGTCGGAGCTCCATGTTGCCGGTGCCCTTGAACTCCTCGAAGATCGCGTCGTCCATGCGGCTGTTCGTGTCGACGAGCGCCGTGGCGAGAATGGTCAGCGAACCGCCCTCCTCGCAGTTGCGAGCCGAACCGAAGAACTTCTTCGGCGGGTACAGCGCGCCGGCGTCGATACCGCCGGACAGGATCTTGCCACTGGCCGGAGCAGCCAGGTTGTAGGCCCTGCTGAGACGGGTGATGCCGTCGAGGATGATCACGACGTCCTTGCCCGCTTCAACCATGCGGCGAGCCTTGGCGATCGTCATCTCGGCCACGTGAGTGTGCTCGTCGCTCGGACGGTCGAACGTCGAGGAGATCACCTCACCCTTGACGCTGCGACGCATGTCGGTGACCTCTTCTGGCCGCTCGTCGATCAGCAGCACGAGGAGTTCGACCTCGGGGTTGTTCAGTTCGATCGACTTCGCGATCGTCTTCATCACCGTGGTCTTGCCCGCCTTGGGGGGCGACACGATGATCCCTCGCTGGCCCTTCCCGATCGGCGACACGAGGTCGATGATGCGGGCGGTCATGTTGGCCGGATCGTTGGGGTCCTCGAGCGTGAGACGCTCGTCGGGGAACAGCGCAGTCAGGCTCTCGAAGTGCGGGCGCTTCTTGGCAGCCTCGGGATCGCCGCCGTTGATCGTGTAGATCTCGAGCAGCCCGGGGTTCTTCTCGTTGCGGCCGGCCGGGCGGACCTTGCCGGTGACGAGATCGCCTTTGCGGAGACCGTACTGACGAGCAAGCTTCAACGGAATGTAGGCATCCTGCTTGCTGGGCAGGTAGCCCTCGACGCGCAGGAAGCCGTAGCCCTCGTCGCGGATGTCGAGATAGCCCTCGACGTCGACCGGTTCGCTGCTCTCGAAGCCGGGATCCTGGTCGACCAGCTCGATGTCTTCGCCCTGGGGGCCTTCTTGGCCGCCGCGACCCTTGCGACGACGCCGACGTCGCCGATTGCCGTCACCCGGCTCGTTGTTGCTGTTGTTGTTGTTGCGGTTGCTGCCGCCCTGCGGATTGTCGTTGCGGTTGCCGCCGGTCTGCTGGCCGCGGTTGCGGTCGGATCGCTCGCCTTGCTCGTTGCGTCCGCCGTTCGACTGCGCCGCCTGGTCGCCGGACTTCTGGTCGCCCGATCTCTGATCGCTGTTCTTCTGATCGCTGTTCTTCTGGTCGCCGGACTTCTGGTCGCCGCGTCCTTGCTCGTTGCGATTGCGGTCGTTGCGGGACGAGTTGTCTCGACTGCGCGGCGAGGATGTCTCCGCGCCCGCAGCGTCGCCGTGCGACGCGAGCTCGATCTCCCAGTCGGCGAGCGGTTCGCCGTCGGGCCCGAGCACGACCTCACCCGCAGCAGCCGAACCGGATGTCGCGTTTGCGTCGCTCCGGGATTCCTCGGCCGTTGCCGACTCCGTGCCGGCGGACTCCGTGCCGGCGGCTCCTTGCCGGCAGACTCCGTGCCGGCGGAACCCCTGCCAGCCGAACTCACGGCGTCTGACGCCTCGCCGTTCGGCGTGCCCTGCGCTCGCTGGCCGTTGCCGGAGGCGGACGCGGCAGGTGCCGGGGCGCTGGGTCCCATGGTGTCGAGGATCTTGTCGATGATGTCGGACTTCTTCTGACGGGCGGTGACCTTGACGCCGAGCGCCTTGGCCATCTCCAGCAGGGTGTCCTTGTCCTTCGATTCGAGCATGGACTGTTCGAGTGCCGCTGCGGCCACGAGGATTCCTCTCTTCTCGTTCGCCAGGGATCGGCTGGACGAGTCGTCGAGCACCAGAGGAAGGGGGTGTGTGGAGGCGCAACGCGCGCCCGCAGACGGAATCCCCTGGTAGAAATTCGCACACGACCGAGATTTCGGGGTGCGGCTCGGATGATCCGAGCGAGCGTCACTGTATCACCACCAACGGCCACAACCACGCATCCCCACGCCCACCGCCCTCCAACCCTCCGAAAAATCGCGCGTGCGTGTCGCTCAGCGCAACGCTGACGCGACATTTCGGGTTCGGACGGGCCGTGGTGTGGTGCGCTCGCTCAGCGGCGGGTGAGTCGTTCGACGATCGCCTGGACGGCGGCCAGATCGTTGGCAACGGTCTGCGTGCGCTCGGGTCGCTCGAGCAGGTCGGCGAGATGAGGTGGCAGTGATGGACGCTGTCCGATCGCGCGCTCGACCGCGTCGGGGAACTTGGCCGGGTGCGCGGTGCCCAGCGTGACGACCGGATGGTCGTCGAGGTCGAGCCCCGTGAGCATCGCTGCCGCTGCCGTGCCCGTCGCCGTGTGAGGATCGAGCACCGTGCCGGTGAGGCGATGGACTCGTTCGATCTCGGCCAGCGTGGCGTCGTCGTCGAACGCGGCCGCACGGAAGCTCCCCGTGAGGTACTGCTCGCGCTGGTCGGCCTCGATGTCGAGCCGGCCGGTCGCTCGGAAGCGGCCGAGCTGTTCCGCAGTCATCCCACCGTCGCGGCCGTTCATCTCGAACAGCAACCGCTCGAAGTTCGACGACACCTGGATGTCCATCGACGGACTGAGGGTCGGCACCACGTCGCGAGCGCTCATGTCGCCGTCGTTGATGAATCGCGTGAGGATGTCGTTGGTGTTCGACGACACGATGAAGTCGCTGATCGTCGCCCCCATCTCGCGGGCGATCCATCCGGAGAGCACATTGCCGAAGTTCCCGGTCGGCACGCTGAACGTGACCGGATCCGCGAACGTCTCCGCTGCGGTGACGTAGTAGACGGTCTGCGCCATCACCCGCGCCCAGTTGATCGAGTTCACCGCCGACAGTTGATTGCGCTCGCGGAAGGCTTCGTCGTTGAACATCGCCTTCACGAGGTCCTGGCAGTCGTCGAACGTGCCCTCGACGGCGACCGTGTGGACGTTGGGTTCGTCGACGGTCGTCATCTGGCGTCGCTGCACCTCGCTGGTACGCCCGAGCGGGTACAGGATGACGATGTCGACGTGTTCGCACCCGACGACCCCGTCGATCGCCGCGGAACCGGTGTCGCCGCTGGTGGCGCCGACGATCGTGACCCGCTGGCCGCGTTCGCCGAGGACGTGGTCGAACATCCGCCCGACGAGCTGCAGTGCGACGTCCTTGAAGGCGAGTGTCGGTCCATGGAACAGCTCTTGGGTCCACTGCCGATGGTCGAGTTGGACGAGCGGTACCACGGCGGGATGGCGGAACGTCTCGTAGGCCTCGACGCACAGCCGGGTGAGCGTGAGTTCGTCGAGGTCGGGTTCGACGAAGGGCAGCATCACCTCCACGGCGCGTTCGGCGTAGGTGTGTGCGTTCGACGGGCCCAAGGTGGGCCAGCGTTCCGGCACGTAGAGACCGCCGTCGGTCGCCAACCCGGCCAGCAGGACGTCGGCGAAGCCCAGCTCGGGAGCCGAGCCGCGGGTGGAGACGTAGCGCACGGCTCAGTCGCCGATCACGCGCAGCAGCCCACCGACGTTGCGGACGACGTCGAGCTCGCGTAGCTCGCGAACCGTTGCCTGCACATCGGACTCGCGGGCCGAGTGGGTGATGAACACGAGCCGCGCGTCGGGGCCGTTGCCCTCCTGCTCGGCGACTCGGATGCTCACACCGTGGGCCGCGAACACTCCCGTGACCGCATGGAGGACGCCGGGCTTGTCGGCGACGTCGAGGCCGAGCAGGTACTCCGCTGACGTCTCGTCGATGGCGCGCACCGTGGCCCGTTCGAGCGAACCCAGCGACCCGTGTGTGCCACTGCGGAGGTTGATGGCGGCGTCGACGACGTCGCCGAACACGGCGCTGGCGGTCGGCGCGCCGCCTGCGCCACGGCCGTAGAACATCAACGAGTCGACGAAATCGCCTTCGACGAACACGGCGTTGAAGCTGTCGCGGACCGAGGCGAGTGGGTGATTGATCGGCACCATTGCCGGGTGCACACGAACACTGATGTCACCGCTCGGCTGCATCGCGTTCGATGATCCCGAGCAGCTTGACCACGTAACCGAGGCGGTGCGCGATGGCGATCTCGGCGCCGGTGATCCGACTGATTCCCTCGTGGTACACGTCGCCGGCGACGACCTTGGCACCGAACGCCACGGTGGCGATGATCGCCGCCTTCGCTCCCGCGTCGAACCCTTCGACGTCGGCGGTCGGATCGCGCTCGGCGAATCCGAGACGCTGTGCCTCGGCCAACGCTGTTGCGTAGTCGGCGTCTCCCCCACCGGCGACGGCATCGGTCATCTTGGTGAGGATGAAGTTGGTGGTGCCGTTGATGATCCCGAGCACCCGACTGATCGGCTCGCCGTGCAGGCTCTCGCGAAGCGCCCGCATGATCGGGATGCCTCCGGCGACCGCCGCTTCGAACAGCAGGTCTCGACCGGCTGCGTCGGCTGCCGCGTACAGCTCGCCGCCGACGTTGGCGAGCAACTCCTTGTTGGCGGTCACCACGGGCTTTCCGTTCGCCAGCGATTCCAGGATCAGCTCACGAGCGGGTTCGATCCCGCCGATCGCCTCGACGACGAGATCGATGTCAGGATCCGTCACGACGGCGTGCACGTCGCGCGTGAGCACGCCGTCGGCGAGTTCGACGTCGCGTGGCGCCGACAAGTTGCGCACCGCCACGCGGGTCACCTCCAGCCGCAGTCCGGTTCGCCGCTCGACCATCTCGCGCTGTGCCTCGACGAGCTGCACGAATGCGGCCCCGACGTTGCCGCACCCGAGAACGCCGATCCTGACGGTTTGCACGTTGGTCGTCACGGGGGTGGAGGTTACGGGATCGACCGGGTCCCGCCGATGACCGTTTCCGCAGTGTGAACGTTTCGGACGCGCCTCTCGCTGCCTTCCCGGCGATCGCTACCTTCGCTCCCATGACCAACGTTGTCAGCCTGCGACAGGCGGCCAAAGGGTTTCGTGGGGTCGTCGCTCTGGTCGCCGACGACCAATGGTCGGTTCCCACTCCGTGCGATGGATGGAACGTTCGCCAACTGGTCGGCCACGTGGCCGCAGGGTGCCAGATGGCGGCCACGCTCGCCGACGGCGGCACCCGTCAGGACGCGATCACCACGCTCGGGATCGATCACCTCGGGGACGACCCCCTCGCTGCCGTCGACGCCGCACTCCAACGCCAACAGGCGGCGTTCGAGCGACCCGACATCGAGACGCACGTGTTCCAGCATCCGGCCGGCGACATGCCGGGCGCGCAGCTCCTCCGGTTTCGAATCAGCGACCTGCTGGTCCACCAGTGGGACCTCGCTCGGGCGATCGGTGCCGACGACACGCTCGACCCGATGCTGGTGCAGGAGGTGTTGGACGCCATCGCCCCGATGGTCCCGATGATGGCCACCACCGGTGTGTTCGGCGGCGGCCCGAGCGGCGAGGTCACCGACGATGCTGCACCACAACTTCGCCTCCTCGACGCCATGGGCCGCCGTCCCTGACGACGGCGTCACCTCATCCCGGATCCGGCGGCCTCACTTCGAGGTGAGATCGTGGTGTTCGCCGACGCCATCCACGACGGCATCGAAGCGCTGACGGTCGAGCACCGAGCCCTCTCGACGGACGTCGCGTTCACGCACGACGATCAGCTGATCGACCTTGGCCCAGCTCGGCCGGCCACTTCGATCCCAGCCTCCGCTTCCGACGGCGACGGCACCGTGCCCGTTGTTCTTCGAGGTGAGCGGCACCCCGGCGAGGTCGCGGCCGGAGCGTCCGATGATCACCACCGGTCGATCCTTGCCCTTGCTCGGGTCGTCCTCGTACGGCACCCAGGTCCACACGACCTCACCCGGGTCGGCGTCGCCGTCGATGTCCGGCGAGTATTCGACCACGGTGCCGCTGGCGACTCGCCGCGTGGTCGGCGTCGACTGCTTGCGGGTCTTGCCGGCGAGACGATCGCGTTCACGAAAGAGCGCGACGCCGGCGGCGATCAGCCCAGCGATGAGACGGCGGTTGTTCGACATCGCCCCGAGCGTATTCTCCGCCGACCCCACCCACGTTTGCGTTGCACCCCCGGCGGACCGGATCACCCGAATCCGCACACAAACACCAACACGCCGACCCCACCCACGTTTGCGTTGCACCCCCGGCGGACCGGATCACCCGAATCCGCACACAAACGCCGGCACGCAGGTGCGTCCGACGTGTGGGGTCAGCCGAGGTCGGTGGCCAGAAGGTCGTCGTAGGTCTCGCGGCGCACGACGAGTCGGGCGGTGCCGTCGGCCACGAACACCACTGGCGGTCGGGTGATCTTGTTGTAGTTCGAACCCATCGAGTGGCCATATGCGCCAGTGACCGGCATCGCCAGGAGGTCACCCACGACGAGGTCCGCCGGCACCCTCGCGGCGAAGGCGAGTACGTCACCGGACTCGCAGTGCTTGCCGACGAGGCGCACGGTGAGATCGCGCTCGGCGTCGACATCGCGCGGGAGGAACGACTCGTAGCCGGAGCCGTAGAGCACCGGACGCGGGTTGTCACTCATTCCACCGTCGACGGCTGCGTAGGTCCGCACACCGGGGATGTCCTTGATGGTGCCGACGGTGTAGACGGTCATGGCCGCGGCGGCCACGATCGCACGACCGGGCTCGACGCTCACCCTGGATCGCACCCCGAGTGCCTGGCACGCGTCCAACAGCACGCTCCCCCACTGGCCGATCGTCGGCGCCTCCTCACCCTCCACGTACGCCACGCCGAGACCACCACCGAGGATCAATTCGGGCAGATCGAGCGGCACGGCGAAGTCAGCCATCACCTCGGCGGCCTTCGCGAACGACGACGCCTCGAACACATTCGAGCCGATGTGGCAGTGCAGACCGACGAGCTCCATTGCCGGCGATCGACGAGCGTGGTCGACGGCACGCAGGGCGTCGCCGTTCGCAAGGTTGAACCCGAACTTCGAATCGTCCTGGCCGGTGGCGATGAACTCGTGGGTGTGTGCGTGGACACCGGGGGTGATCCGCAAGACGACGCGAGGCGCCGGGCCGATACCGGCAGCGGCGAGTACATCGAGCCGGTCGAGTTCGTCGAACGAGTCGACGACGATGTAGCGCACCTCTGCTTCGATCGCCTCGCGGAGTTCGTCACCGGACTTGTTGTTGCCGTGCAGGATGCACGCACCCGCTGGGACCCCGGCAGACAGCGCGACGTGGAGCTCGCCACCGGTCGCAACATCGAGGAGCAACCCCTCGTCGTACGCGAGGCGAGCCATCGCTCGGCACAGGAACGCCTTCGTCGCATAGATGACCCGTTCGGGGCCGAATGCGTCCACGGCCTCCCGACAGCGGGCGCGAAGGTGTGCCTCGTCGTAGACGAACAACGGGGTGCCGAACTCCTCCGCCAACGCCTCGATCGACACGCCACCGATCTCCAACCAGCCGTCGTGGCCGACCGCCGCCGAGTCCGGCAGGAGCCGCCGTTGGATCGCGCTCATCGCCACCCCCTCAGGAGAACGTTTGCGAGAGGATTCTGGTGACCCGCCCCACCCAGAGTGCAACGCAAACGTTCTGGGGACGTGGGTGGGGGCGTGGCGGTCACATCTGCTCCGGGGCGTCGATGCCGAGCAGGCCGAGTGAATGGCCGAGCGTGCGGGCGGTGAGGTCGGCGAGAGCGAGACGGCTCGAGCGCGTCGGCTCGTCTGCCTTCAGCACCGGACAGTGCTCGTAGAACGCGGTGAAGTCGGTGGCCAGGTCGTACACGTACGTACACAACTTGTGCGGGCTGTAGGTCTCGAGGGTGGTGTCGATCGCCGTGGGATAGGCCAACAGACGCAGTGCCAGCGCCCGCTCCTGTGGCGCCTCCACCGCGATCGGCAAGCCCCGCACCGACACCCGATCGATGTCGGCACGACGGAAGATGGAACAGATCCTCGCATGTGCGTACTGCAGGTACGGGCCGGTGTTGCCGTCGAAGGAGACCATGCGGTCGAGGTCGAACACGTAGTCCTTGACGCGGTCGGTCGAGAGGTCCGCGTACTTCACCGCGCCGATGCCGACCATCCGGGCCACGACAGCACGTTCGTCGCCGGTGATCTCGGCGTTCTTCTCGGCGATCGCATCGTCCGCACGCTCGATCGCCTCGTCGAGGAGGTCGACGAGCTTCACCGAATCACCGGAGCGGCTGCGCAGCATCTTGCGGTCGGCACCCAACACGTTCCCGAAGCCGACGTGCACCGCATCCGTCGGCGGCGCGAGCCAACCCGCCATCTCGGCCACGGCGAACACCATCTGCAGGTGTTGCTGCTGCGGGGCACCGATCACGTACACCATCAGGTCGGCGCCGAGCCGCTCGACGCGGTCGATCACGCACGTCAGGTCGCTCGTTGCGTAGTTGAAGCCGCCCGTGCGGGCCTGGATGATCAACGGCAGCGGGTCACCGTCGCGGTTCTCGAACCCGGGTGGGAACACCACCTTCGCTCCATCGTCCTCGACGAGCAGCCCGGCCTCGTCGAGGCGCGTCACGGTCTCGGCCATCAACGGCTGGTACATGCTCTCGCCGGCGAGATCGTCGTCGGTGAGCAACACGCCGAGCTTGGCGTAGACCTCGTTGAAATAGGCGGTCGACATGTCGACGAGGCGTTGCCAGAGTCGGTTGGTTTCCGGATCGCCGCCTTGCAGGAGCACCACCCGTTCGCGGGCGCGTTCCTGGAACTCCTCGGACGCGGCGAACTTCGCATTGGCCTGCTTGTAGAAACCGTCGAGGTCACCCTGCGTGAGCCCGACTGCAGCGACGTCTTCGCCGATGTCGAGCAGGTGCTCGATCAGCATGCCGAACGGGCGGCCCCAGTCGCCGATGTGGTTCTCGCGGATCACCCGGTGACCGAGGAACTCGAGCATCCGCACCAACGAATCCCCGATCACGGTCGATCGCAGGTGCCCGACGTGCATCTCCTTCGCGACGTTGGGGGCGGAGTAGTCGACGACGACGGTCTTCTCATCGGCTGCGGCGGGGATGCCGAGCCGATCGTCGCTCGCCACCTCGGCGAGCTGCTCACCCAGGAACTCCGGCGCGAACGTGACGTTGACGAAACCTGGCCCGGCGATCTCGAGCTCACTGGCGACCCCGTCCAACACCCCGGAATCGACGACCCGCTGGGCGATCTCGCGCGGTGCGCTGCCGATCTTCTTGGCGAGCGGCAGGGCGCCGTTGATCTGCGCATCGGCTCGATCGGACGGCCGCACGGTCGGGTCGGCGGGTTCGCCGCCGTGCAGCTCGGCGAAGACCGGCGCGAGCAGTTTCGTGATCGTGGCGATGGGGTCCGACATGGTCGCACCAGTCTGCCGGACGCGGCCGTTCGACTCACAGAACGTTGGCTCGGCGCGTAGCGTCTGGTTCAGCGGACGTGGCGGAAGCTGGCTCGGATCTCGTCGACGAACAGGTCCTGTTCGGCGAGCACCGTGCCGTCGACGGCGATGTCGAACGGTGTGATCGATTGCGACATCGACCGATCGTCGCCAGACTGCCTGGATGGCTGGTTCGGGACGATGGACGGCACCAGTGTTGATCGGCGAGCGCGTCACGCTGCGCCAACTCGATGGGAACGACGCCGACGCCGTGTGGGAGATGGTCAACGACACCGAGGGCAACGACCTGACGGCGACGACCGAGTCGTTCACCCGACACCAGACCGACGAGTGGTGCGCGTCGCGGCCCGCACAGACCGACCGCCTCGACCTCGCGATCGTCGAGAACGACACCGGAGAGTTCGCGGGCGAGGTGGTGCTCAACGACTTCGATGCGACGACCGACACCTGCGGGTTCCGCATTTCGCTCCGAGGGCCAGCGTGGTTCGGACGCGGCCTGGGCACCGAGGCGACCCGGTTGATCGTGGCGCACGGACTGGACACCATCGGGCTGTCGTCGATCTCGCTCGAGGTGCTCGCTCGCAACCCCCGCGCACGCGCCGTCTACGACAAGATCGGCTTCGTCGCAGAGCGGGAGTTCGACGAGGACGGCGAGTCGTGGATCGAGATGCGGATCCGCCGCTGAGTGCGCTGCCGCCCCATGACCAGGATGCTCTGATCAGGTGATTTCCCCTGATCAGGGCGGGAAACCAGTGGCGCCCTCGGGAGGATTCGAACCTCCGCACACGGCTCCGGAGGCCGATGCTCTATCCCCTGAGCTACGAGGGCAGGGGCCCCGAAGACTACCGGCGGTGGAGGCGGTTCGAGATGCGTCTCGGATCTCGAACGTTCAGTACAACGTTCAGTACGAAGAGTCGGAAGCGGGAGCGGCGGAGCCGTCGAGTTCGGCGAGCAGCGCGTCGAGGACTCCGCTGGCCCCGTAGCGGAACGTCGACGGTGTCGCCCAGCCCTGGCCCATCACCTCGTCGGCGAGGTCGAGGTACGCCATGGCGTCGTCGAAGCTGCGGATGCCGCCCGACGGCTTGAGGCCGACCGTACGTCCGTGCTGCGACGCCGTGGCGATCTCCCCGAGCATCGCTCGGGCCGCGTCGAGCGATGCTCCCTCGGCGATCTTGCCGGTCGACGTCTTGACGAAGTCGGCGCCGTTCGCGATCGCGAGACGCGCTGCAGCCGCGACCGGCTCGGAGCCGGTGTACGCGCCGGACTCCAAGATCACCTTGAGCAGCCTCGGCGAGTCGATCAGTGCGGCGACGGCGCCGACCATCTCGCTGGCGGGATCGAGCTCACCGTCGAGGAACGCCCGGTACGGCAGCACCAGGTCGATGTCGTCGGCACCGGCCGCCAGCGCCGCCTCGGACATCGCGAGCACGTCAGCGACCGGTTCGTCGCCCGACGGGAAATTCACGACGGTGGCCACCCGCACCGGTGATCCTTCGAGCAGCTCGGCACAACGAGCCACGAACTCCGGCCAGACGCACACCGCAGCCGTTCCGTGCTCACGTGCGCGACGACACAACTCATCGATGCCGTCGGGTGCGTGATCGTCGGACAGATCGGTGAGATCGATCAGGGCGATGGCACGGCGGGCTCGGTCGGTGCGCTCGTTCACGTCTCGAACGTACTCGACTCGGATCCCTCCGACGCCGGGTCGAGTTCGATGCGTGGAATGCTGCCCGTGTCGAGGCGGAGCTGGCGCTCCTTCGGCGAGCCGGCGAGCACGCTCCCGAGGTAGTCCACCATCGCCTCGTCGTTCGTGATGTCCTCGCCGCGTTCCTCGGCCATCAGATACCGGTGCTCGAGCAACTGGTGGAACACCTCTGCCGGTTCCAGTCGCGACCGGAGCTCGTCGGGAATCATGCCGATGATCGGTTCGTACACCTCGGCCAACCACCGAGCGGTCGCCACCGCTCGCGGGATCGATCGGTCCTCTTTTCGTTCGAGCCACGCCCGGAACTGATCGATGTCCGACAGCAGCCGACGGGCCTGGTTCTCCTGTACGTCGAGACCCGTGCGAGACCGCAGGTCACGGGCGTGGTGGCCCTCCTCGATCAGCACCGGTGTCACCGACAGCGTCCGTCCGTCTCGATTGATCGCCAGTTCCTCCACGTCGAAGCCGAGATCGTTGATCCGGCGCACGCGCTGCTCGATCTGCCAACGGTCGTCGAGGTCGAGCAGATCGACTCGGGTGAGCTCGGTCCACAACCCCTCGTAGCGCGAGCGCAGGCTCTCGGCGATCGCGACGGGGTCGATCTCGTCGGAGACCCGCCCGCTGGCGATCAGCTCGTAGAGCCCACCGGCCACGTTCTCCACGGCGATGTCGACGTCGTTGGCTCGCATCCGGTCGCCGATCGTGGCGTGACGCTCGGTGGTCTCGGCGTCGACGAGATAGGCCATCATCGCCCCGGCGTCGCGTCGCCACAGGATGTTCGACAGCGAACAGTCACCCCAGTAGACGCCTTCGAGGTGCAGTCGCACCAGCAGCACCACACCGGCGTCCATCAGCCGATCGGCGAGTGAGACGTCGCCGCGTCCGAGCAGGTACCAGTACGGCAGCGAGTAGTCGAGGTAGCGGGTGATCAACACGCCATCGCCCACGTTGGGCGCATCCGACACCACCCCGACCGGCTCGACGACGGGGAGATGGTCGTCGCGCATGTCGCGCAGGACTCGGTACTCGTGATGCGCTGCAACGACCCCGGTCGCCTTCAGGGCATAGACGCGATCGTCGAACCGCACGAACCGCACGACGTGTCGGCTGATGCCGTGGGCCATCTTGACCAGGTGCGGATCGTCCCAGTCGGCGAGCGGCTGCTCCCATGGGAGGTCGAGGAAGTCCGGATGACCCTGCTTGGTGACGATCTCCATGTTCGATACCTCTCAACGAGCCAGACGTTCAGGCCAGCCAGATGGCCGTGTCGGGTGGGAGCTGATCACCGACGAGCGGTCCCGACACCAGCAGCACGTCGCCGTCCGGGACGTCGATCGCATCGTCTCCCATGTTGACGATGCAGCGAAGGCCGTCGGCTCGCTCGAACGCCACCACGTCGGTGCCGATGTCGATCCATGCAAGCCGCCCATCGAACGTGTCGTCCTCGATTGCGCCGGCTGCACGCCGCTGTCGACGGATCGCCAGTGCGTGACGATAGAGCCACAACGTCGAGTCGGGATCTCGATCCTGCGACGCTGCCGAGAGCTGCGCGAAGGCGGCCGGCTGCGGGAGCCAGGCCCCTGCGGCACCGAATCCCAGAGATGGGCCGGTCGGCTCCCACGGGATCGGCACCCGGCACCCGTCGCGCCCCTTGACCGTGTGGCCCGAGTCGTTCCAAATCGGGTCCTGGAGCACGTCGACCGGCAGGTCCCAGGCCTCGGGGAGGCCGAGTTCGTCACCTTGGTAGACGTACACCGATCCGGGCAGGGCGAACGTCAGCAGCGCTGCCGCTCGGGCCCGGGCGGCGCCTCGCTCGGCATCGAGCAGGTCCGCCGGCCCGTCCAACAGCCACAGGCCCGGCTCGACGCCAGGTGGAAGCCCGTATCGCGTTGCGTGACGGACGACGTCGTGGTTCGACAACACCCAGGTCGAATTCGATCCCACGGCCTGGGCGGCTCGAAGACTCTCGTCGATGATCGCGACGAACTGCTTTGCGTCCCACGGCGCGGTCAGCAGGTCGAAGTCGAATGCCTGGTGATACTCGTCCGAACGCAGGTACAGCGGGCGCCGCTCGACCGCCACCCACGCCTCGGCGACCATCATGCGGCCGTCGTACTCGTCGAGCACTCGCCGCCACCGCCGCACGATCGGGTGCAGATCATCGCGATCCAAGTACGGCACCGGGTCGGTGGTCGCCTTGCCGTCGTTGACGTCCAGCCCGGCGTCGGGATAGCCGGGCGCTTTGGTGAGCGAGTGTGCGACATCGATTCGAAATCCAGCTGCGCCCCGATCGAGCCAGAACCGCATGACGGCCTCGAACTCGTCGGCGACGGCAGGATGGTCCCAGTTGACGTCCGGCTGGCTCTCGTCGAACAGGTGCAGGTACCACTGTCCATCAGGGACTCGGGTCCACGCCGACCCGCCGAACACCGACCGCCAGTCGTTCGGCGGCAACGCTCCTCCCGGTCCTCGACCGTCGAGGAAGTGGTAGCGGGAGCGGGCGTCGGAGCCGGGCGGTGACGCGAGCGCGTCGACGAACCAGACATGTTCGGACGAGGTGTGGTTGGGAACGAGATCGACGAGCACCCGGATGCCGTGATCGGCGGCGTCGGCGATGAACGCCTCGGCCTCCTCGGTCGTGCCGAACTGCTCGTTGATCTCGCGATAGTCGGCGACGTCGTAGCCGCCGTCGTGCAGCGGGGATCGGTACCACGGATTGATCCACACCGCATCGACGCCGAGGTCACGGAGGTAGCCGAGTCGCGACCTCATCCCGGCGACGTCGCCCGTGCCATCGCCGTTGCCGTCCGAGAACGACCGCACGTAGATCTGGTAGACGACGGCATGGCGCCACCACTGCGGGTCGGTCTCGCCTGGCATGCACGCACTCCTCGCTGGTCGATCACCTGGGCGACCGGAAGCCCGGTCGCTTGGGCACCACACTGTAAACGCTTACACTCATCGCTGGGGACCCATGGAATCTCGAGAGGACCGCGCGGGGAAGCGAGCCCGCATCGAAGACGTCGCCCTGGCCGCGAACGTTTCGGTTGCCACGGTGAGCCGCGCACTCAGGAATCTCCCCAACGTTGCCGACTCCACACGGCAACGGGTGACGGCGATCGCCGAATCGATGAACTACCGCCCCGACCCGGCGGCGGCACGTCTCGCCACCGGACGGTCACGCACGATCACCGTCGTGGTTCCCCACCTGTCGAGCTGGTACTTCTCGACCGTGATCGCCGGGGCCGAGGCCGTGTGTGCCGAGGCCGGCTACGAGTGCCTCGTACTCGGTGTCGGCACCATTGCAGAGTGCGACCGTCTCCTCGACGAGCCCTTCCACCTCGAACGACGTACCGACGGACTCGTCCTCGTGAACATTCCGGCGACGGAGCCCCAGGCCGCATCGCTCCACGAGCGCGGCGTTGGGCTCTCGACCGTCGGCACGCAGACGCCGGGCCATCCAGCGGTACTGATCGACGACGTCAACGCCGGGAACATCGCCGCGCAACATCTGATCGGGCTCGGCCATCGACGTCTCGGCATGATCAGCGGCCAGAGCAACGACCCCATGAACTTCGCCGTTCCTCGCAAGCGCCGCGAGGGCTTCCGTTCTGCCCTCGAACACGCCGGCATCGCGTTCGACGAGTCGCTGGTGCGCAGCGGCAACTTCGGAATCGATGGGGGCCAGGAGGCGATGGGTGCACTGCTCGACCGGTCCGACCCGCCGACCGCCGTGTTCGCCATGTCCGACGAAATGGCCTTCGGCGCGCTCATGGCCCTCGCGGAACGTGGACTGCGACCCGCTGCCGACGTGTCGCTGATCGGCGTCGACGACCACGACGTCGCCCGGGTCGTCGGGCTGACCACGATTCGTCAGCGTGTGGCCGGGCAGGGAGCGGCAGCGATGCGGGCCCTACTGGCTCGACTCGCCGATCCGAGCGCAGCCCCCACCGCCGTCGACTCTCCGCTCGACCTCATCGTGCGTCACACCACCGCACGCCGCTGACTCACGCTCGTCGGGTGGCGCTCCAGGTGGCGTACTCGTCGGCGAATCCGATCATGATCAGCGGCAGCACCGCTCCGGTGAAGATCCCCGCCGGGACGACCACGACGAGCAGGACCAGCATGTACAACGCGGTGAACGCGACCGTACCGAGCCGCCAGAACGTCAGCCGGGGAACACTCGGTCGATTGAGCACGAGTGCGCCGCCGAGGCAGAAGCCGGTGGCCGCACCGAGCAGCGGATCGAGCAGCCCGATCGTGAGACCGACCAGCAACAACAGCCCCATCGCCTGCAGCACGCGCTTGGGCGCCACGGGGTTCCGTGAGATGAAGCCGAGCGCGATGAACACGAACGGCGCGATTGCCAATCCGATCGCGGCCAGTTCGAGCTGGAATCCCGATCGTTCGCCCTCGCTGTCGATGAACGCCGCGCCGTAGCTGAAGTAGCTGAACATCATCAGCGGCGTCGCCCAGGCGATCGCGATCCAGTTCCGGCGGCGAACACCCTGGGCGTCCACCGCATGCTCGGCCGTCGACAGGGTCAGCCCTTGACCGAGCCTGCGGTGAGGCCGCGAACGAAGTAGCGCTGAAGGCTGAAGAACACCACCAGCGGCAGGATCATCGTGACGAACGCCGCCGCGGGCAGCAGGTTGAGCGCTCCTTCACCGCGACCGGCGAGGTCGGCGAGTTCGACGGTGAGCACGCGATTCTCGGGATCGATCCCGAGAAAGACCAACGCCACCAGGAAGTCGTTCCAGGTCCACAGGAACTGGAAGATCGCAAACGATGCCAGGACCGGCACCGACAGCGGCAGGATCAGTTTCGTGAAGATGGCGAAGTGATCGGCACCGTCGATACGGGCGGACTCGATCATCGAACCCGGCAGCGACCCCATGTAGTTGCGCAACAGGTACACCGCCAGCGGAAGCCCGAAGCCGGTGTGCGCCAGCCACACCGCCGGATACGTGCCGGTGAGGTCGAGGTCGGTGTAGACCCGCAGAATCGGGATGAGCGCCATCTGCAGCGGGACAACCATCAGCCCGACGACGACGATGAACAAGAAGTTGCGGCCAGGGAAATCCATCCAGGCGAACGCGTACGCCGCGAACGCAGCGACCATGATCGGAATCACCGTGGCGGGGATGCTCACGGCGAGCGTGTTGAGGAAGGCGTTGCTGAAGCCCTCGTCGAGCACCCGGGTGTAGTTGTCGAGCGTCCACTGCGCGGTGTCGAAGGGACTGGCCAGCGCGGTCCACCAGCCGGTGGCACGGATGTCGCCCGGGTCACGGAACGAGTTGACCAGGAGTCCGAGCGTCGGAATGGTCCACAGCGCCGCGATCAGCACGACCGAGAGATAGACGGGGAAGCCCGCGCGCTTGGCCTTCGGGGGCTTGAGGTTGGTCGGCTCGTCGTCGAGGACGAGATCCGAGGGTGTGTCGAGCGTCGTCATCGCATGGCCTCCTCGGCCTTGAAGCGGCGGATGTTGATGATCAGGATCGGCACGATCGCCACGAACATCAGCACGGCCAAGGCGGCACCGATCCCGTTGTTGCGGTTGGTGAAGAACTCCTGCACCATCTGCTGGGCAACGACCTGCGTTTCGTCACGTCCGCCGGTCATCACGAACACGATGTCGAAGACCTTCCACACCGTGATGATCACCGTGGTCCACACCACCACGATCGTGGACTTGATCGTCGGGATCGTGATCCGGGTGAAGACCTTCCATTCGGACGCACCGTCGATCCGTGCCGCTTCGATGAGCTCGATGGGCACCCCCTTGATCGCGGAGGACAGGATCACCATCGAGAAGCCGGTCTGCAACCAGATCAGGATCACCATCAGGTACAGGTTGTTCCAGGGTTGCTGTGCCAGCCAGTTGGTCGGTTCGCCGCCGAGGCCGACCTTGATCGCATTGAGGAGTCCGATCTGCTCGCCGAACCCTTCGGGCCGGAACGAGTAGACGAACGTGAAGACCACCGACGCACCGACGAACGAGATCGCCATCGGCATGAAGATCATCGACTTGGTGACCGATTCGGTTCGTTTGCCGAGTTGATCGACCAGCGTGGCGAAGCCGAGGCCGATGATCAATGCCGCCGCCGGCACGACCACCACCCACAGGATCGAGTTGCGGATTCCGATCTGGTACTGCTCTTCGGTGAACAGCGTCTTGAAGTTGTCGAGCCCGACCCACTCGTCGCTGCGGGCGTTCTGCAGGCTGAGGAAGAGCGTGTTGACCGCTGGGTACACCAGATAGAACCCGAGGAACGCCATCGCCGGGCCGACGAACAGGAACGGTCGCACGGCGTTGGCGGCTCGACGGGGCAGCCGGCTGATCAGCTGGTCGGCGCCCCAGTAGAGGCCCCACGCGCCGAGCGTGCCGACGATGACGGCCAAGATGACCTTGAGACCCTTGTTCGCGTCCTCGTCCTTCAGGAACAGGAACGAGAAGTAGAACACGGCGAGGATCGCCGGAATGGTCAGCGCGGCGATGACCGACAGGATCGTCGTCCCCAGTCCGTACTCGACGTCGACGTCCTCCATCGGCCGGTGCGGTGGTTCGACGTTGCTGTCGTCGACCAGCATCGGTTGCTGTTCACTCATGTCGTCTCACGTTTCGGCATCTCCGGCTTCCCCCATGGCAGACGGTGTGTTCTCTAGTGAAGCACAGGGGCGGCTCCCCGGAGGAAGCCGCCCCTGCATTCAGTGTGTGTTCATCGAATCCGGCCCGAGCCGGTCAGCTCGGCCAACTCGACTCGACGGTGTCGGCGACTTCCTGGCTCGCTGCACCGCGTGACCAGTCGACCATCGCGGTCCAGAATGATCCCTGGCCCACCGATGCCGGCATGAGGTCGGAGGCGTCGAAGGCGAACGTGTTCGCCGCCAGCGCCTCGGTGACCGCCGTGGCGAACGCCTGGGACTGCTCGGTGTCGTAGCAGTTCGGATCGACGTTGGCGTTGCCGGGCAGCCGCTCGACGCCTTCCACGCCGTGGCCACCGTAGACGGCGATGCCGCCACCATTCGGCGAGGCCAAGGTGCACTGCCACTCAGGTGTGATCCAGTCCTGGACGACGGCGACGTTCGCGTCGGCGCCGTCGAAGACGATCAGCGTGTCACCGCCGCCCATCGCACCGCCGTTGCCGTCGACCGTCGGGAACGGGAACGTCCCGATCTCTTCGTTCTCGCCGTCTTCGAAGCCTGGCTGGTCAGCGAACACGTTGGCGATGAACGAACCCTGCTTGAGCATGGCGCATCCCGGCGGGTCCTCGAACAGCGGCCCGGGCGAGTCGTTGAAGTTCACGCCGGCCACGTTCTCGGCACCGCCGAGCACGAAACCATCAGCGAGGAGAATCTCACCGAACGTGTCGAACGCCGCCACGACAGCTGGGTCGTTGAACGGGATCTCGTGGTTGACCCACTGGTCGTAGACGTCAGCGCCGGACTGGCGCAGGAGGATGTCCTCGATCCAGTCGGTGCCGGGCCAGCCGGTCGCACCGCCGGACTCGAAGCCGAAGCACCAGGGCGTCTGGCCGTCGTCGACCATCTGCTGCGACAGCGTCACCATGTCCTCGTAGGTTTCGGGGATCTCGTAGCCGCCCTCCTCGAAGACCGGCTTGCTGTAGAAGACGATCGACTTGTAGTTCGGGAACCACGGGACGCCGTAGTGCATGCCGTCGTCACAGAGGCCGAGGTTCATCCAGTACGTGGAGTGATCGGCTTCCATCTGGGCGATGTCGAAGCCCATGTCCTCGAGCGACACGAGCGCGCCTTGATCGGCGTACTCGCAGATCGATGCCGGCTGCGGCGTGAACGCCACCGCCGGCGGGTTGCCGCCGTCGACCTGGATGCGCAGCTGCGCCTCGAAGTCATCGGAACCGGTGAATTCGATGTTCGACCCGGTCTCTTCGTTGTACACGTCGATGAAACCGCTGAGTGCATCGCCTTCGACGCCGGTCGGCGCACCGAACAGCGTGAAGTCGGCGTCAGCCGCAGCGGATGAACTGCCACCAGCGGTGCCCGACGCGTCGGTGTCGGATGACGAACTGTCGTCGTCGCTCCCACAGGCCGCAGCGACCAGCCCGAAAGCTGCCACTGCGGCGAGAATCTTGATCCCTCGAGATCGTTGCATGATGTCTCCCCCTCCAGCGGAACCCAGAAGGCCGCAGCACCCGTCTGGAGTTTCCAGGTGGGGCCTTCGCTCACGGTTGTAAGCGCTTTCATCGTAGGGCGGTCGTTCACCCTGCGTCAATGATTCCGAAACACCGCTGACGCCGAACGGACCGAGGTCGCAGCGTCAGGCCCAGATGGCCTGGTGTGTCTCGGCGTCGAAGAAGTGCATGTTCTCGCTCGACACCGCGATGTCGATGGTCTCGCCCATCCGAACACGCGATCCGCGGGTTGAACCGGCCGACGGCGTTCGCGACGTCGGCACCTTCTCGCTCTTCGACGGCATCGGGGTCGCCGGAGTCGACCGTGGGAGCGTCGATGCGGAAGTGCACCATGATCTCCGAACCGAGCGCCTCGATCAGCGACACCTTCGCCGTGAGGCGCTGCGCCTCGGGGATCTGCTCGGCGAAGGCAGCATCCTCGAAGTCTTCGGGTCGGATCCCGATGATGATCGGCTTGCCGTCGTAGTCGGCCAGCTTCGGCTGCTTGGTGAACACCTCACTCGGCAAGCCGATCACGTTGCTGCCGACCGCCACCGTGCCCACGTTGCCATCGACCTTGACCGTGCCCTCGTACAGGTTCATCGACGGCGAGCCGATGAAGGCGCCGACGAACACGTTGACCGGATGGTCGTAGAGGTTCTGCGGTGTGTCGACCTGCTGGAGGTAGCCCCCCTTGAGCACCGCAACGCGATCACCCATCGTCATCGCCTCGATCTGGTCGTGGGTGACGTACACCGTGGTGACGGCGAGCTCGCGCTGCAGCGCCGCGATCTCGGCGCGCATCTGCACACGGAGCTTGGCGTCGAGGTTCGACAGGGGCTCGTCCATGAGGAACGCAGCCGGCTGACGAACGATCGCACGACCCATTGCGACGCGCTGGCGCTGACCACCGGACAACTGCCCCGGCTTGCGATCGAGGTTCTCCTCCAACTCGAGAATCGCGGCGGCTTTGCGCACGCGTGTGTCGATCTCGTCCTTCGGGACCTTGGCAAGCTTGAGTGCGAACCCGATGTTGTCGTACACGCTCATGTGCGGGTACAGCGCATAGTTCTGGAACACCATGGCGATGTCGCGATCCTTCGGCTCGACGTCGTTGACGACCTTGTCACCGATCTTCATCGTGCCGCCGCTGATCGTTTCGAGTCCGGCGATCATCCGCAGCGCGGTCGACTTGCCGCAGCCCGACGGACCGACGAGCACCAGAAACTCCTTGTCGGCGATCTCGAGATTGAGATCATGAATTGCGTGATAGCCGTTGTCGTAGACCTTGTTGATGCCTTCGAGTTGGACGGTTGCCATGTCGCATTTCCTCCTGTGGTTGCTCAGCTCGGAGCGTCGCTCAGCGTGATCCCCCTCGACCACGTGGCTGCAGACGTTAGCCCACCGGGCGTGTTTGTCGATTCCTGACACCCGATGGCTCGAACGCCGGAGCACGAGCGGTCGTTCCGCGCACGATCAGTTCACCGGGCAACAGACGCTCAGCCCGATCGAACGGCTGGCCCTCGATCTGTGCGAACAGCACGTCGACGGCATGGTCGACGATGCGCGTGACCAGTTGTCGCACGGTCGTCAAGGGTGGGTCGGTGAACCGCATGAGTTCGGTGTCGTCGAAGCCGACCACCGACACGTCATCGGGCACGAGGAGACCCCGCTCGCGCGCTGCTCGGATTGCACCGAGCGCCATCATGTCGCTCGCCGCCACGATGCCGGTGATGCCGTTGTCGAGCAGCCGCTGCGCTCCGGTGAAACCGCCGTCCAAGGTGAAGATGGTCTCGATGATCCGATCGTCGAGATCCCCGTCGACACCATCGGCATCGGCCGCCTCGCGAAAGCCAGCGAGCTTGCGCTGCACCGGGGTGTAACAGGTCGGCCCGATCACGAGCCCGATGCGTTCGTGACCCAACTCGCGCAGGTGCCGGTACGCGGTGACCGTCGCTGCGTGATCGTCGGTCGAGACGCTCGGAACCGGTGGAACACCGGAGTCGTCCGGCGCCATCGCGCCGTTGATCGTGACCAGTCCGATGGCGCGGCTGGTGATCTCGTCGTAGATCGAGTGATCGGCCCGGGTGTCGGCGTGACGACCCGACACCACGATCACACCCGCGACCCGACGCTCGATGAGCGACTCGAGATAGTCGTCCTCGGTAGCACCGACCCTGGTGGCGCAGCACAAGATGCACAGATAGCCGCTGGAGAGCAGCCGCGCTTCGACCGCTTGGACGAACTTGGGGAAGATCGGATTGTCGAGCTCGGGCACGATCAGCCCGATCACACCGGCGTGCGGGCTGGAGTGGAGGGCAGGAGGCGCGTAGCCGAGTTCGGCGAGCACGTGCAGCACCCGGTCGCGAGTCGACGCGCGGACGCCCTCCTTGCCGTTCATCACCCGACTGACCGTGGCCTCGCTGACGCCAGCGAGCGCCGAGACGTCCTGGAGCCGGATCCGCATGAAGCGGGACTGTACGCGTCCACTGCAAGAAATGAAAGAACGTCTGCAAATTTCTTGCAGTGGACGGAATGTTTCCGTAGTGTGAACAGCGGTGAATCCGTGGTTCCTGACGCTGTCGATGCGGCTCCCGCCGCCACGACACCGACGGGCGCCCTGGGCACATCGACCTACACCGTGAATTCCACCACCACCTCGCCGGCACCCGCCGGCTCCAACACCTCCTGAGGGGGAGACACCATGCGCGCACCACGCCGCTTGATTGCCTTCGCTGCCGTAGCCGCCCTGGTGGGCGCCGCCTGCGGTAGTGACAGCGACAGCGATTCATCCGCCAGCGACACCACCGGCACCGAGACCACCGAGACCACCGAGGCGCCGGACACCACCGAGGCGACCACCGAGACCACCGAAGCAGCGACCACCGAGACCACCGAGTACCAGGCTCCCGCCCGTGGCGACGCCGACCTCGTGATCTGGGCCGACGACACCCGGGCCCCCGTACTCGAGCCGATCGCTGCCGAGTTCGGCGAACTGGAAGGCATCACCGTCCAGGTGGTCGAGGTGCCCTTCGACCAGATCCGCGACCAACTCAGCATCGCCGGCCCCGCCGGTGAGGGCCCTGACATCGTCACCGGCGCCCACGACTGGCTCGGCGAACTCGTCTCCAACGGCGTGATCGCTCCGATCGACCTCGGCCCGGACGCCGATCTGTACGCTGACGTCGCGATCGAGGCATTCACCTACGACGGTGCGCTCTACGGTGTGCCGTACGCCATCGAGAACATCGCGCTCATCCGCAACGTCGACCTGGTCCCCGAGGCCCCGGCCACGTTCGAGGACCTCGCAGCCACGGCGCTCGCACTGCAGGCCGACGGCACCGTCGACGTGCCGCTCGCCGTGCAGCAGGACCCGGGCGACCCGTTCCACAACTACCCGCTGTTCAGCGCGACGGGTGGGTACGTCTTCGGGCAGAACGAGGACGGCACCTACAACGCCGACGACGTCGGCATCGACTCCGAAGGTGGCCTCGCCGCCGCACAGAACTTCGCCGACTGGAGCAACACCGGCCTGATCTCGAAGGACGTCAGCTACGACATCATGAACGAGTCGTTCTCGACCGGCAAGGCGCCGTTCGCGATCACCGGCCCGTGGGCCGTCGGTGGCTTCACCGATGCCGGCATCAACTTCGTCGTCGAGCCGGTCCCGCCCGTGGCGGGTGGCACCCCCGAGGTGTTCGTGGGTGTCCAGGGCTTCATGCAGTCAGCGTTCAGCGAGAACCCCGACCTGGCGACCACGTTCATGGTCGACTACCTCAGCACCGAAGAGGTACAGCTGGCCCTGTACGAGGCCGGCGGACGCCCGCCCGCCATGCTCAGCGCCTACGACCAGGTGTCGAGCGACCCGATCATCCAAGGCTTCGGCGCTGCCGGCCAGCTCGGCACCCCGCTGCCCGCCATTCCCGAGATGTCTGCGGTCTGGGAGAGCTGGACCGACGCCTACTCGCTGATCTTCACCGGTTCGGATCCGGTCCAGGCGTTCACGGACGCCGCGGCCGAGATCCGCGAGAAGATCGCCGAAGGCTGATCTTCGGATGAACACCGCCGATCCCCGCGAGGAGGCGTCCCGTTCAGGCGGGGGGTCCTCCTCCCGGGGCGGCGCGTCCGGTGGCGGCACCACCGCGCTGGCAGACCGAGACAGCTACTACGACGGCATGCCGCCGTTGCAGATGCCGACCGGCCCTCGGTACGGAGCGTCGCTCGGACTGGTCGTCAAGTATCTCCTGCTCGGCCTGCTCAATGCGGTCGTCCTCGCATCCCTGCCGACGATGCTCGACAAGCCCGACTACGGGCTCGCCATCTCGGCGATCGTGGCCCTCGTCATCATCGATGTCGTCTACATCTCCAAGCGGCACTTCGTCCCGGCGAAATACCTGCTCCCCGGGACGCTGTTCCTGCTGGTCTTCGCCGTCTATCCGATCTTCTACCTGATCTACATCTCGACGACGAACTACGGCACGGGCAACAACCTGAACAAGGAAACCGCGATCGAGCGGATCGAGGCCAACTCGATCAGCGCCGGTGCCGAATCGATCCGCTACGACCTGCAGATCCTCGCCGAGGGCAACCCCAGCGGCGAGCTCGTGTTCCTCCTGACCAACCCCGACGGCGAGCGATTTCTCGGCACCACTGAGGGGCTCACTCCGATCGACGACGACGACATCATCGACGACGGCCGCCGCGAAACGATCGACGGGTACGTTGCCCTCAACACCGGACAGGCCAACGACCGCGTCGCCGAGGTCAACGCCCTGATCGTCCCGGGTCCGAGCGGCGAGATCGCGAACGACGGCTTCGGTGCGGCGTTCGCCAAGACCCAGACCCGTGTCTACGATCCCGAGACCGACACGATCTTCGACTCGTCGACCAACACGACCTACACGATCGACAACGGCCAGTTCGTCAGCGAGGACGGTGAGGCACTCGTGCCCGGCTGGCGG
This sequence comes from Ilumatobacteraceae bacterium, assembly GCA_963741875.1. Taxonomy (GTDB): domain Bacteria; phylum Actinomycetota; class Acidimicrobiia; order Acidimicrobiales; family Ilumatobacteraceae; genus Sva-07. The sequence continues at coordinate 171,619 of CAVUJO010000004.1, forward strand.
GCGAGCGTCGGGCTCGACAATTACGACCGGCTGGTCAACGACGGCGACACCCGCAACGTGTTCTTCCGCGTGCTGCTGTGGACGATCCTGTTCTCGTTGTTCTCCGTGATCCTGTCGTTCGGGCTCGGCCTGCTGCTCGCGCTCGTGTTCAACGACGACCGGATGTTCGGGCGGCGTTGGTACCGCAGCTTGATCATCATCCCGTACGCGATCCCGAGCTTCATGACCGCGCTCGTGTGGCGCGGCATGCTCAATCAACAGTTCGGCGTGATCAACCGCTGGCTCGGCACGAACCTCGCGTGGCTCGACGGGCAGTGGCTGCCGTACCTCTCGATCCTGCTGGTCAACACGTGGCTCGGATTTCCGTACATGTTCCTCGTGTGCACCGGGGCGCTGCAGAGCATCCCGTCCGACCTCACCGAGGCCGCGGCAGTCGATGGCGCCGGTGGGTTCAAGGCGTTCCGCCTGATCACGTTCCCCCTGCTGCTCGTTGCAGTCGGACCGTTGCTGGTGGCGAGCTTCGCCTTCAACTTCAACAACTTCAACATCATCTACCTGCTCACCGAGGGCCGTCCCCCGGTGCCGGGCAGTGATGCGGGGCGCACCGACATCCTCATCTCGTACGTGTACAAGATCGCATTCGCCGGTGGCGGAGGCGTCGACTACGGCTTCGCCGCCGCCGTGTCGCTCGTGATCTTCCTGATCGTCGCCACCATCTCGGCGTTCAGCTTCCGCGCCACCCGCTCACTCGAGGAGATGCGATGAACGCCGTCACGCAGACCTACGAACCCGAAGCCCCGGCGTTCGAATACAACAAGCCGTCGATGGGCAAGGTGTTCCGCAGGACCGGCTGGCGTCACGTCGTGGCGTGGGTCGCCTTGGCGTTCGCCTTGTTCCCGGTCCTCTGGGTCATCTCGGCAGCGTTCACCGACGGCAACCTCAGCTCGCAGAGTCTGATCCCCGAGGACCCGTCGCTCGACAATTTCCGCGCACTGATGACCGATCCCGGGCATCCACCGTTCTGGAGTTGGTTCGCGAACTCGATGTTCATCGGCACCACCACCGCGGTGCTCACCGTGGCGATGGCGGCGCTGGCATCGTTCGCGTTCAGCCGCCTCCGGTTCAAGGGTCGGCGTCCCGGGCTGCTGTCGCTGCTGCTGATCCAGATGTTCCCGAACCTGCTCGCCGTCGTGGCGCTGTTCCTGTTCATGACCCGGATCAAGGGGCTGTTCCCGGCGATCGGGCTCGGGTCGTCGTGGGGCCTGATCTTCATCTACCTCGGTGGGGCGCTCGGTGTGAACACGTACCTGATCAAGGGCTTCTTCGACACGATCCCCCACACCCTCGACGAAGCCGCCAAGATCGACGGCTGCACGCACTTCCAGATCTTCTACAAGATCATCCTGCCGCTTGCGACCCCGGTGCTGGCCGTGATCGGACTGTTGTCGTTCATCACCTCACAGGCGGAGTTCCTCGTCGCCAGCGTCATGCTCGGCGAGGACAACAAGACCCTCGCCGTCGGCCTGTCGGGCTACGTCCGCGCCGGCTTCGACAACCGCTGGGGACCGTTCGCCGCCGGCTCCTTGATCGGTGCCATTCCCGTGGTGCTGTTGTTCCTGTTCCTCCAGAGGTTCATCGTGTCGGGCCTCACGTCCGGCGCCGTCAAGGAGTGAGTCCACCGCTCGTCGGCGCCATGGGTCTCGCCGACGAACCGCACCACGATGGCTCGCCGCTCCATGTCGACGTCGCTGGCCGGCACCTCGGTGACACCGTTCGCGTCCGGCTCCGCGTGCCCGACGCCTGCGGCACGACGCGGGTCCGTCTGCGCTCGACGCCTGATGCGGAACCGGCGATCGTCGAGGCGCAGATCGATGATCATCACCACGGTGCGACATGGTGGAGCGCCGATCTCGCGCTGATCAATCCCGTCACCGCCTACCGATGGCTGCTCGACGGCGGCGAGCTCGGGCGCTGCTGGGTCAACGGTGCCGGCGTGTTCCATCGCGACGTCACCGACGACGCCGACTTCCGCCTCTCGTCGTGGTCGCCCGCTCACCCGCCCGCTTGGCTCGCTGACACGGTCGGCTATCAGATCTTCATCGACCGGTTCGCGAACTCCGGCGCCACCCGCCCGACTCCCCACTGGGCGATTCCCCGGGCATGGGACGAGCCGGTTGCCGACACACCAGGCATCCGGGCGAGACACTGGTACGGCGGCGATCTCCCGGGCATCGAGGAGCATCTCGACCATCTCTCCCGGCTCGGTGTGAACCTGATCTACCTCACACCGTTCTTCCCAGCTGGGTCGATGCACCGGTACGACGCATCGACGTTCGATCACGCCGACCCGGCGCTCGGCGGCGACGAGGCGTTGGCATCGCTCATGTCCGCGGCCCACCAACGTGGGATCCGCGTGGTCGGCGACATCACGCTCAACCACACCGGCGTCGACCACGATTGGTTCACGGCGGCCTCAGCAGATTCCGCGGCACTCGAGCGTGGGTTCTACTTCTTCGACGAGACCGAACCCCACGGGTACGTCGCGTGGCATGGGGTACACACGCTCCCGAAACTCGACCATCGAAGCGACGCCCTGCGCAGGCGCTTCTACGACGGCCCCGACTCGGTGATCGCTCGATATCTCCGCGAGCCGTTCGGGCTCGACGGCTGGCGAGTCGACTGCGCAAACACCACGGGCAGGTTTCGCGATCTCGACGACAACCTCGACGTGGCCCGACTCACGAACGCAACGATGCAGACGGAAATCGGCGACCGCTGGTTGGTGGCCGAACACTGCTACGACTCGCGAGCCGACCTCGACGGCACCGGCTGGCACGGCGTGATGGCCTACCAGTGGTTCACCCGGCCACTGTGGGCGTGGCTGAAGGACGACCGCGACCGTTCATCGATGTCCGCAGTCGAGCTGATCGAACTGGACGGGCACGGTCTCGTCGAATCGATGCGCCACCTCTCGGCAAACGTGCCATGGGACGCTCGCCAGGCGTCGATGACGATGCTCGATTCACATGACACCGCACGGTTCCGAACCGTGGTCGGCGGCGACCGGACCCGACACCTGGTCGGACTCGCCGCGCTGTTGACGATGCCCGGCGTACCCACGCTGTTCGCCGGGGTCGAAGCGGGCTGCGAGGGCGACTCGATGGACACCTCCCGCGTGCCGTTCCCATGGGATCACCTCGCCGATCTCGACGAGGGTGCACCGGGAGGAGACGGCCGGTTCCTCGCCGACGTGCGAGCGCTCATCGAGCTGCGGCGAACGAACGTGGCGCTGCAGTCCGGATCGATGCGCTGGATCGACGCGACCGCCGAATCGGTGACGTTCGCCCGTGAGAACGATCGCGAGGTCGTCGTCGTCCACCTCGTGCGAGCAGCCATGCCGGACCGCACACTCGACGCCGAGGACATCGGTCTCGTCCTCGACCGCGATCACGACTGGCTCGCTGCACATCGGTTCGGAACGCCCTTCGAGTTCCACGTTCCGCGCACGCTGGTCCTGCCGGGTACACCTGGCGTGAGCATCGTGTCGTTTCGGCAACCGGTCGAGCGGACCTGAGCGGAGCGGACGCCAGATAGCGTCGAGCGACGTGAATCAGACGAAGAACCGGATGCAGGCGCTCGGATTGCTCGACCGCTCGTTCAAGGCCGCCACCGACGACGAACTCGCCACGGCGATCGAGGCGCTCGACGACGACCATCGCGAGGGCCTCGAGTCGTTTGTCGACGCCGCAACGCCCGAGGGGGTTCGCACCGCAGCGAAGGCCGGCCGCATCAACGGCGACATGGAGGCGATCGCAGCCATCATCTCCGATCTCTGCCTGGCCGACTGCATCAAGGAGCTGGGAGACAACGCCGACAACCCGTCGACCGAGCAGCTCAAAGAGGTGCTCCCAGGGGTCGCCGAGCGTCACGGTGTCGCCGTCACACGCATGATGCTCGCCGCCACCGTCGCTGGCGAGGCGCCTGCCTCGGCGATCATCCGCGACCTGCTGAAGTCCGACGAACTCGTTGCGCTGCCGAAGGCCGAAGAGGTCACGATCGCCCCGTTGATCGACACCTCGAAGCGTTCCCCGGAGGAGCAGGCCGCACTCAAGGCCAAGCGCGCCGAGGCAAAGGCCGCCAAGAAGGAAGCCGACCGTGCCCGCAAGGCCCAGTCGGCCGCCGCCCGCAACCGCGCCTGAAACCAGTTACGCCGGTGCCTGGCACCGCGTAACCACACGTCGTTCGTGGTCGAGCAGCCGGTTACGCCGGTGCCTGGCACCGCGTAACCACACGTCGCGCAGTTACGCCGGAGCCTGGCACCGCGTCACCACACGTTGTTCGTGGTCGAGCAGCCAGGCCTTGGTGTCGGTGCCGCCGGCGAATCCGGTGAGCGCGCCGTTCGCCCCGACGACCCGGTGACAGGGCACGATGATCGAGATCGGGTTGCGCCCGTTGGCTGCTCCGACCGCACGCGCCTTGCGACGATCGCCCATTCGTTCGGCCTGCTCGCCGTAGCTCACCGTGGTGCCGTACGGAATCGTTCGGAGCGAGTCCCACGCCGACCGTTGGAACTCGGTACCGACCGCGTCGAGCGGCACGTCGAACTGTGTCCGTTCACCTGCGAAATAGCCGGCGAGCTGGTGGGCAGTCATCGCGACCACGGGGTGACTCGGTTCATCGATCGGGTCGGCCACGCGGACGCGCGCCGGGTCGTCGTCGGGCCACAGGATCGCCCGCAATCCGGCGTCGCTGGCGACGATCGTGAGCGCGCCGACCGGGCTCTGGACGGTTGCGCTGAACAGCGTCGAATTCATGTGGTCTCCTTGCTCGACTGGCGGGGTGTGGGCCCAGCGAGGCTGGCCCAGAGGTAATGGACGGCGTACGACCTCCACGGTGCCCACTGCGACGATTCGCCGACGTCGACGCCCAGGTGCTCGAGGGCATGGCGCACGCCGAGATCGTTGGTCAGGAAGGTGTCCGGGTGTCCGAGACCGCGCATCACGACGTAGTCAGCGGTCCACGGACCAATTCCCTTGAGCGCGAGCAGTTGGTGATGAGCAACGGCGGGGTCGCTGCCAACGTCGAGTTCGACATCTCCGTTGGCGACCGATGCGGCGAGACGTCGAATGGTGTCGATTCGAGCGCGGGGCATGGAGAACGCTGTGTCGGGGGCGGCGGCGAGTTCGCCGGGTCGGGGGAAGACGTGCGTCACCTCACCGAACGGAACAGGTAGCTGGCGCCCGGCGGCCCGGACGATACGCCCCGCGACAGTCCGCGCCCCGGCAACCGACACCTGCTGGCCGATCACGGCCCGCAGCGCTGTTTCGTACGGGTCGACGCTCGCCGGGGCACGGCGCCCGGGTACCGCAGCAACGAGCTCGCCAAGGATGGCATCCGACCCCAACGCGGCGTCGACGGCGGCTGGGTCGCCGTCGAGGTCGAGAAGTCGGCGGATGCGCTGGACGGCGGCGCCGAGGTCGGCCCACGTCGACAACTCGAGTCGAGCGGCGACGTGATCGGCATGGCCGACGAGTTCGATGACGCCGACACCACCGGGCAGATCGAGCGATCGACGATACGTCACACCATCCCATGACTCGACGCCCGGGATTGCTCGCTCACCGATGAACGCCATCACCTCGTGCGATGCGAATGGCTCCCTCACCGCGAGCCGGATCGCCACGGCCACGCTCGTGCCAGTGGACGCCGTCATCTCCCCCAGAGACGTCGTTGTCGGGCCACGGCGATTCGCCGCGCGGAGTTCGCTCGGCGACGTGGCGAAGACCTCGCGCATCGTGTCGTTGAACTGTCGAACGCTGCCGAACCCTGCTGCGAAGGCGACGTCGGTCAGGCTGAGCGACGTGGTCTCGACGAGCAGACGGGCGGTGTGCGCTCGCTGGGCTCTCGCCACTGCGAGGGGACCGGCGCCGAGCTCGTCGGTGAAGACGCGATTGAGATGGCGCTCGCTGTAACCGAGCCGTCGGGCGAGTCCGCCAACACCCTCGCGTTCGACGATGCCATCGGCGATGAGACGCATGGCCCGAGCGACGACGTCCTGGCGCGCGTTCCACTCCGGCGACCCCGGGGACGCATCGGGTCGACACCGCTTACATGCCCGGAAACCACGTTGCTGGGCGGCCGCTGCCGTCGGGTAGAAGTCGACGTTGGTCCGCTTCGGCGTGATCGCCGGACAACTGGGACGGCAATAGATCCCCGTCGTTCGGACGGCAGTGACGAACCACCCGTCGAAACGACGATCGCGACTCTGCACGGCGACGTAGCACTGGTCGGAGTCGAGTGGCGGCACCCGACCATCATGCCTCGCGCACGCGCAGACACCTGGCGGAAATCGGTCATCACGATCGACCTCATCGTTTGCGTTGCAACTCCGGTGGGACGGGCCGCCCGAAGTGCAACGCAAACGTGATGTGGGTGTGGTGTTGGTGCGGTGTGGTGTTGGTGCGGTGTGGTGTTGGTGCGGTGTGGTGTTGGTGCGGCGTGGTGTGGTGGTGCTTGCGGGTCAGTCGCCGGCGACGGGTGTGTATGGCGCCGGCGCGTGGTGCGAGGGGCCCGCATCGGGAGATCCGGCCGGTACGAGCTTGAATCGCAACAGGTAGAGCCCGATGAGGCAGGCCACGACACCGCCGAAGAACCCGCTCTGCTTGCCGACCACTTGGGCGAAGCCGCCGATGAACAATCCGCCGAACACCGAGCCGACCTCGAAGAACATCGTGAACGAGCTGATCGCCCACGCACGGTCGCTGTCGCTCGCCCGGTTGACCGTGAGCGCGAGCAGCGACGGATAGTTGAACGCCATGCCGATGCCGACGAAGACCGACGCAACCCACAGTGCCGCCACCGTCGGCACGGCCACCAGGATCGACAGGCCGATCGCCAATGTCCCGAGTGCAATGGTGACCGCCCGGCGCGGACCGAGCCGCTCCGGCAGCGTCGCACCGAAGATCCGCACGAGTACCGATGTGAGCGAGTACGCGGCGAACAGCCCGCCGGAGGTGGCCAGGCCGACCTCACGCGAATACTCGGGGATGAATGCGCCGAACGTCGAGAACGCCGCAACACCCGAGGCCAGCACGACGCCGGGCATCACCGCTGCCGGGTGCATGATCCTGCGGCGCCCCGACGCCGACGCCGCAGAAGCGATCGTGTCGTCGACCGCATCGAGCGGTTCGACCCGTGCGGGCGCGAACAGCGCAACGACCGCAGCGACCAGGGCGAACATTCCAGCGACGACGAATGCCTGCTCGAAACGGGTGTCGTCCAGCACGAACTCACCGATGATCGGACCGACACCGATGCCTCCGAACACGGCGACCGAGAAGTAGCTCGCCCCTTCAGCCCGGCGATCACGTGGCGAGAGGTCGGCGATCAGGGTGGCCGCGCCGACGAACACGGCGGCCTCGCCGATCCCCATCACGCTTCGCATCAGGAGCAACTGCCAGAACTCGGTGACCTGGCTCGATGCGATCCCGGCAAGTCCAGCGACCGTGGAGCCGCCGACGAGCAACACGCGTCGTCCGTAGCGATCAGCGATACGACCGAGGAACGGCCGGGCAATGATTGCCGCCAATGCGAACACCGCGATCGTGAGTCCGATTCCGAACTCGCCCCGCTCGAGCGGGCCCTCGATGAACAACGGCACGATCGGGATCAACATCCCGATGTAGATGAAGAAGACGAGCGCCGTGGCGGTGACGATCACGAACGGCCGCGTCAGCAGACGCACCGGCTCCTGACCCCGTGTGTTCGTCACCGTCGACATCCCGTCAATCCTGCCGAACCACACGCCCCGTCCCGCAACCGGATACCGCCCAGGACCGATGTCACAACCACGTGTGCGTTGCACATCGGGTGGGACGGGTCACCCAAACCGCCACGCAAACGTCGATTCGGGGTCGGTCAGATGCGTTTGCGTTGCACATCGGGTGGGACGGATCACCCAAACCGCCACGCAAACGTCGATTCGGGGTCGGTCAGATGCGGGCGACGTCAACCGAGACCGACAGCGACTGGTTCGACGACGGTCCGACCACGACGCCTCGCACGGGCGCCACGTCGGCGTAGTCCCGACCCCACCCGATGGTCACGTGACGAGCTGGCGCCACGATGCCATTGGTCGGGTCGAAATCCAGCCAGCCGTGGTCGGGAACCCACACCGAGCACCACGCATGCGATGCGTCCGCCCCGATCGTCTTCGGCTCACCGGGAGGCGGCTCGGTCTCGATGTACCCGCTGACGTACCGAGCGGCGAGCCCCATCGTGCGCAGCGCTCCGACAGCGAGGTGCGCAAAGTCCTGACAGACGCCGCGCCGGTCACCGAGCACGGCGTCGAGCGGCGAACTCACCTCGGTGAACGACGAATCGAAGATGAACGTCTCGAAGATCTCCGAACAGAGCCCGGTCGTCGCGTCGACGATGCCGCGCCCGGGCGTGAACGACGACGAGGCGAGCGCGAACAACTCGAGCCGGTTCGCGTCGATCGTCACGAAACGCGACGCCGAGACGAACGGTGCCACATCGAGCGCCGTCGGCCCCCGCATCCCGGAGACGGAGGCGCTCACTCGCTCCCACGCCACGTCCGCACGCGGCAGTTCCTGAGCCCAGATCCGTGCCTCGGTGACGGCTTCGACGACGAGACCATCGTGCGGTTGGTGGAGTCCGAACTGCACGACGCGGTTGCCGAACACATCGGTACGTTCGTCGTACTCGTCCGGCTCCGGATAGGTCGTGACCACCGACGACGCCACCGTCTGCGAGGGCGTCGAACGGGCCAGCACGCACGCAACGCTGTAGCCGTCGAGCATCGTCGTGCCGTACTCGTACTCGGTGCGATGCACCACGCGATAGCGCTGGCCCGGCACGTCAGCCCCGTCCCATCATCCGAGGGTCGACCGGCGCTGCCAGGTACGACCCGACCACGTCTCGTGCCAACCGGTCGCAACCTTCGAAGACCTCGGAGAGCACGGCAGCTGTCGACTCGACGGACTCGAACGATGCCCGCTCGATCTTCGCGAGCAACTCGGTTGCCTCATCGACGCCACGTTCCCAGCCGAGTCGCCCGGCCTGATGCCGAACCTCACCAATCGCCGAGGCCACCGACCGCGGGTTGTGCGCCTCAGCCACGACGAGGTGCACCGCGGTCTCGAACTCGACATCGCTGCGGTGGCGGCGCCGATACGCGACGAGGCTCTCGTTCGAGGCGAGGATCAGTTCGATGACCCGCTGACGCTGGAAGTCGAGTCGGTGATCATCGATGTCCCCAGCGGTCCACGACGTCTCGACCAACGGGTCGTCTCGATACAGCCCGAACGCGCCGCGCACGCCGTCGATCACCGCGAAGGCTCGCTCGAGTCGGCGGCCGACTTCGCCGAAACGCCACGCCGGTCCGTGCACGACGCTCTCGTTCCAGAGCCCGACGAGCGAGGCGAGATCGACGAGGATCGTCTCGAGGGTCCGCCCGTCGATGCGGGCGATGTCCACCACGGACGGGTCGGGAGCACCGTCCTCGGTCACCATCCAGCGCAATTGCGCCGCGACTCGGCGAGACGGGCGAGCATGCGGCCGGCCGTCGTCGAGAAGAACTCGCGCACCGACGACGCCTCGGCCAGGAAGGAACCCAACTGCTTGGCCAAGGCCTCGACCCCCGAGGCAAACGTGGCGCCGGCGCGCCCCGAGGGCCCCACCACAACCGGTACGCCCGCGACAGCCGCCAACATGTCGAGACCGTGTTCGACCCACGGCTCGGCAACCTCGCTGTCGACGAGTCCACTCGTCCGGTCGAGCACGACCTCCATCGAGCGTGCGAGCACCTCGGAGCGCTCCATCGCCCGACCTGCCCAGAACAGCGCCTCGGCCGCGCGCGTCGGCACCGAGGCGATCAGATCGACCTGCGGCAGCGGGTCGCGTCGACGCAACATCGGCGGCGCAACGGTGCCACCGATGACCCAGACGTCCTTGGCGGTCGCTGCCGTCGGCCGGATCGGGTCGTCACCTGGAAGCATCACGCGGGCGCTCCCGCCCTGGAGCACGTCGATGCCCTTGTCGCTCGCGACGAGGTGGAGACGAAGCGTGATCGCACGTTCGACGAGCCCGGTGCCGTCGTAGCTGGGCCAGGTGCTCCAGGTTCGCTCGGCACGCTCCGCTGCCGACATGAACGGCAGCGGCCACACGCCCTGATAGTCGGACGTCCGGCCGGTGAGCCATGCTCCTGCGGCATCCCAGTGCTCGCCGAGCACCGGGTCCTCGAGGACGCCGCTCCCGTGTGCGTTGGCCAAGTTGACGCCGAGCGATCGGGCAGCGAGCAGCAGTCCGGGAACGCCGGCGCTGCCCTGCGCGTTCACCTCCATCGGATCGATCCGGTCGTCTTCCAGTCGGCGGAAGATCACATCGATCGGCTCCAGGCCCGACAGCGACCGCAGCCAGACGCGGCGCTGGCGCACCACGAGATCGGCGCCCTCGGCGAGGTTGAGACCGAGACGGGTTGCCAGGTACGACTGCTCGACGAACGAGGCGTGATCGACCCCACCGGACAGCACGACGATGCGAGGATTGCGACTGAATGCCACGTCGGCGAGACCGTCGCGCAGGCGATCGGCAAACGGGTCGAGTGAGCGCAGCGCCCGTCCCGCCGGCAACTGCGAGATCGTGTCGCGATGGACTCGGCCGGCGACCGCACGACCCAGCAACGCGTAGCCGACCCCGGCCGGTGCATCGGTGAGATCGCGCACGACCCGCCAGCGACCGTCGACGTCGCGGACGACGTCGACGGCGTAGTTCGTGAGCCATCGACGATGGGGGCGTTGTCCGAACGCTGCCAAGCGGTAGTGCGGGCTCCCCCACAACTCCACCGGGTCGACGACGGCATCGGTCAGCAAGCTCCTGGCGCCGTAGAGATCGTCCACGATCGCCTCGAGCATCCGCATCCTCGCGATCGCACCGTCGGCAAGCGCGACGAACTCGTCACCGTCGATCACCAAGGGGATCGGGTCGAGCCGCCACGGTCGCGATTCGAGCGCCACCATTCGACCGTCCGCGCGCAGCGGGAGGTCGTGGACGATGTGGCCCGCTCCCTCTGCCGCCAGCAAGCGATCGTGGTCGACCTGTCGGGTGCCGAGATCAGCGAGACCAGCGATCGAGCGCATCAGCGCGACTGCGTCGAGACCCCCAGCGCTCGCCATGGCCGAGGGTGGCGTGCCCGTGGGCGCGTCACGAGCAGATTCGAGGTCGGGGTCGAAGTGGTCGGTCATTACATGCTGGCCCAGCGCGATCAGTGGACGACGTACTGCTCGTGCATGACGCGGTTGAGCCGCGCCAGGGCGAGCTGCACCTCGTCCATGGCCGCGTCGAGGACCGCTCCGTCGTCGGCGGCTGGACGGCTCCGGCGCACTTGGCGATCGACGGCTTCGACCGCTCCGAGCACCGTCGAGTACTCCGGCAGGCGCAGGATCGAGGTGCGCATCTCGGCGAGGCATCCCGCCACCGAACGCGGGAATCGGTGATCGAACAACAGGAACCGGACCACCGTCGGACCGTCGATGTGCCCGCGGGTTGCGCGCTGATACATCTGCAGCGCCGACAGCGAGCGCAACACACCCATCCACTGCACCTCGGCGAACTCATCGACCGATCCGGGCGGCTGCGCGAGGAGCGCCGCGGCGCGGACACCGAGCACGCGCGTGGTCATGTCGGCGCGTTCGATGTAGCGGCCGAGTCGCCACATCTCGAACACTTCGTCGCGCGTCATCGTCGACTGGACGACGCCATCGAGGCGGCGGCTCTCGTCGATCACTCGGGCCAGGAACCGATCCCGGCGCCGGCGCTCGACCGACGTGACCGCCGCGCCGCGCACGTAGATCGAGAGGTCGTTGACGGTCTGCCACGCCTCGCGAGGCAACACTTCGCGACAGGTCCGCAGATTCTCCCGACACTGCTCGACGGCGTTGACGATGCTGTTCGGATGCTCTCGATCGGCGATCAGGAACTGAGCGACCTGACTCTCGTCGGATCCGACCACCGGCGGCAGCGTGACGTCGCTGCCCGAGATGCTCACGAGTGGGCTCCAACGCGACGACGTCGTCGGCAGGTCGGCGAGCACGTCGCCATAGGCGCGAAGCACTCGAGCGGAATCCTCGGCGCGCTCGATGTAGCGCGCCGCCCAGTACATCCGGTCGGCAACCCGCGACAGCAACGACATCAGCTCACCCCCGACTGGCGCTGCGTCTGCGTCCCCGACTGCGTCTGCGTCTGCGTCTGCGTCTGGGACTGAGCCGGCTGGTGGCCGGAGGGGTGGTTCGAATCGACGATCCACGTGTCCTTGCTGCCGCCACCCTGGGATGAATTGACCACGAGCGATCCCTTCGTCAGCGCCACCCGCGTCAATCCCCCGGCGGTGACGTAGCTGTGTTCACCGGTGAGGATGAACGGTCGCAGATCGAGGTGCCTCGGCTCGATCCCATCCTCGACGAGCGTCGGACCGGTCGAGAGGTCGAGGATCGGTTGCGCCACCCAGTTGCGGGGGTCGGCACGAATCGACTCGGCCGCCGCCTCGAGTTCCTCGGCGGTCGCACGGCTTCCGATCACGATGCCGTAGCCACCACTCTCGTTGGCCGGCTTGAGCACGAGTTCTGCCAGGTTCGCGAGGACGAAGTCACGTTCGTCGTCATACATGCATCGATACGTCGGAACGTTCGGGATCAACGGCTCCTCGTCCAAGTAGTACCGGATCATGTCCGGCACCCACGCGTAGACGACCTTGTCGTCGGCCACGCCGGCGCCGGGCGCGTTCGCGATCCCGACGTTGCCGGCCTTCCACGCCCGCATCAGGCCGGCAACGCCGAGCATCGAGTCGGGCAGGAAGACCTCCGGATCGATGAAGAGATCGTCGATGCGCCGATAGATGACGTCGACTCGCTCCAAACCCTGGATCGTCTTCATGTACACACAGTCGTCGTCACCGACGACGAGATCCTGACCCTCCACGAGTTCGGCACCCATCCGCTGCGCGAGAAACGAGTGCTCGAAGTACGCAGAGTTGAAGATGCCAGGTGTGAGCACAGCGATGCACGGATCGTTGCGACCATCCGGAGCGAGCGACGACAACAGCCGGTTCAGCTCGTCGGTGTAGGCGTCGACCGGTCGGATGCGATAACGCTGGAACAGCTCCGGAAACGTCCGCTTCGCGACGCCCCGGTTCTCGAGCACGTAGCTCACGCCGGACGGCACCCGCAGGTTGTCCTCCAGCACGTAGAGCTGGCCGTCACCAGCGCGCACGAGGTCGGAGCCCGAGATGTGCGCCCACACTCCGAACTTGGGGTGAACGCCCTGACACTCGGCTCGGTAGTTGGCCGAATCGTCGAGCAGGTCGGCGGGGAACACCCCGTCGGCGATGATTCGTCGATCGTTGTAGATGTCGTCGATGAAGTGGTTCAACGCTCGCAATCGCTGCGCCAGACCTCGCTCGACGACGCTCCACTCACTGCCGTCGATCAGGCGCGGAATGATGTCGAACGGCCAGGCCCGATCGATGTTCTCTCCGTCGGAATACACCGTGAACGAGATGCCCATCGTGAGGATCTCGAGGTCGGACACGCGCTGGCGTTCTCGGACTTCGTCGATCCCGATCCGATGCAGGAGATCGATCAGCTCGCCCGCGATCGGTCGAGGGCTCCCGTCGTCCTCCAGCAGTTCGTCCACGTCGCCGACCGTACCTGGATCCCGGACCACGAACCACGTCCACCCATTTCCTTCTCGTGAACTCGTGCGGGAACAGTCCCCGCACGAGTTCACGGGAACGGACGATGGATCGCTGATCACACGACGGTGAATACACTCCGCCGAACGGGGGTTCCCGCTCGGTCGACATCGGCCCGGATGCAGGAACCAAACCGGAGGGAGCCTCGATGGCCACCATCTCACCACCGCTCGCGGCGTTGATCGCACGCCGGCACGGCATCGTCACCCACGCCGACCTCACCGAGGACGGCTACGGCCGAGAGACGTTGCGCTACCAACTCGACAACGGGGTGCTTCTCCCCGTACATCGCGGCGTCTTCCGACTCGCCACATCACCCGACACGTTCGAGAGCCGTTGCGCCGCAGCCTGCCTGGCGGACCCGAGCGCCATCGTCACCGGGGTCGCAGCAGCACGACTGTGGGAGTTCCGACACGTCGTCCGCACCGAAACACCGGAGTTGCTCGTCGGTCACAACCGCACTCCCTTGACTCACGGGGTGCTGCTCCGGCGATCGAATGTGATCGACGCCACCGATTCGGTGTGCCGCGAGGACGGCATCGTCGTGGCAAGCCCACCACGGGCATGGTTCGACTGCGCCCGGGACGTCGACGACGAACGATTCGAGCGTCTCACCGAGTGGGTGCTCGACCACCACACCACGCTGACCACGCTCTGGCGGACCGCTCGGCGACTGCACTCCAAGGGGCGTCCGGGGCTCGGACGAGTCAATCGAGTCATGTCGCGTCGAGCGGATTGGCAGAAGCCGGCAGGTTCAGGCTTGGAGTTGCGAGTCCTTCGTGGCCTCGAACGCCGGGGCATCGAACTCGTTCGTCAGTACGCCCTGACACTTCCCAATGGCCAGGTCATCCACCCCGACGGGGCGGATCCCGCGATCAAATGGGCGCTCGAGGTCGATCACTCGAGCTGGCACGCCGGCCGACAGGAGGCCCAACGCGACAAGGTCCGTGACCGTGCACTGCGGCGCATCGACTGGCAGGTCGACCGGGTGACCGACTACGAACTCGATGACGACTTCGAGGGAACGCTGGACGAACTCGCCGAGATCCACCGGCACCGGTGCCGCGTGAGCACCGCCACCCGCTTCTCGTGAACTCGTGCGGGGATGATTCCCGCACGAGTTCACGAGAACGGTGGGTCAGGCGTCGGTCGGCGGCTTGGGCTCTTTCGGGAGGCCCAGCACACGTTCGCCGACGATGTTGCGTTGGATCTGGCTCGTGCCACCCCAGATCGTCTCGGAGCGGGAGAAGAAGAATGACGACATCATCGGGCTGACCGGGTAGCCGTCGCGACGCTTGTCGCGCGCCGCACCGGGCCAACCGCCCGACTCGGGGCCCGCATCGATGAGCATCCCGTCGGCGCCGTAGATGTCGACGGCGAGTTCCATCGCTGCCTTGTGCATCTCCGACCAGAACATCTTGTTGGTCGCACCGAGCGCGATCGTGCCCATGTCACCGCCGCCCGACAATGTCGCCGACAGGTTGCGCAACCCGTTGATCTTCAGGATCTGGATCTTGGTGTAGTACTCCATCAAGCGCTGACGGATCAGCGGTTCGTCGACGAGCCCCTTCTCCGTCGCCGCCTCGACGAGAAGTCGATACTCCTCGGCGAACCGCCGGTAGCCGGTCGTGGCCGACTGGCCGCGCTCGAACGCGAGCGTCGAGTTCGCAACCTTCCAGCCGTTGTTGACGCCACCGACGACGGCGTCCTTCGCGCATCGAGCGTTGTCGAAGAACACCTCGCAGAACTCAGCGGTGCCGTCGGGCTGGGTGATCCCGCGTACCTCGACACCCTCTTGGCGCATCGGCACGAGCATGTAGGAGATGCCGGCGTGCTTCTTGACGTCCTGGTCGGTGCGGGTGAGCAGGAAGCAGTAGTCGGCGTGATGGCCCTGAGTGGTCCACACCTTCTGGCCGTTGATGACCCACTCGTCACCGTCGAGCACGGCGGTGGTCTTCAACGACGCGAGGTCGGAGCCGGAGTTCGGCTCCGAGAAGCCCTGGCACCAACGCGTGGTCCCCGAGAGGATCCCAGGCAGGAACTCCTTCTTCTGCTCCTCGGTGCCCCATTGCAGAATGGTGGGACCGACGAGCGTGTCACCGAAGAAGTCGCCGCGCATCGGCGCCTTCGCGTTGGCGAACTCCTCCGAGAGCACGACACCCTGCATCGTGGTGAGGCCCTTGCCGCCGTACTCGGCCGGCCAGGTCGCGCAGATCCAACCGCCTTCGAACAACTTCTGCGGCCATTCCTCGTT
The DNA here is from genome assembly GCA_963741875.1 of Ilumatobacteraceae bacterium. Taxonomy (GTDB): domain Bacteria; phylum Actinomycetota; class Acidimicrobiia; order Acidimicrobiales; family Ilumatobacteraceae; genus Sva-07. The sequence continues at coordinate 187,641 of CAVUJO010000004.1, forward strand.
GAATTGCTTGCGCTGCTCGTCGCTCATCTCGAAGCCGTCGTCGAACCACCCGTCGGGCAAGTTGTCGTGCAACCAGTTCTTGATCTCGACGCGGAATGCTTCGGCTTCTGTGGGATAGGAGAGATCCATTCCCCCATTCTGCCCCGCCACTTGACCCGCGGGTCAAGTTCAACCGAACGACGCGCTCGGCGGGACCATTCACACGCAGGAAACACTTCGGCGACAAGCGAGAAATGCCACACCTTTAGGTTGCGCTCGCAATCCGGGCGGCAATGGCGCCACTGGACTCCGCAATCCCTGTTCCCTATTCCTTATTGGAGGACCCGTGCGCAAACGTGCGCTGAGAATCACTTCCGGCCTGGGTGGCGTCATCGCCATCTTGGCCATCACCCCATCCGTCGGCCTCGCCCAGGACTACGTCCCGACCGCCCAGGACTACCTGAACAACATCTGGGTGTTCATCGCAGGTGTCCTGGTGTTCTTCATGCAGGCGGGCTTCGCGCTCGTCGAGGCCGGCATGACCCGGGCGAAGAACGTCGTCAACATCTTCGCCAAGAACATGACCGATGCGGTGGTCGGCATCCTCGCCTTCTTCGCGACGGGCTGGGCGTTCGCGTTCGGCGAGAGCGGTGGCTGGTTCATCGGGACGAGCAACTACTTCCTGACCGACCTCGATCTCGCTGCGATCCCGGAAGGTGGACTGAGCCCGGCGACGTCGTTCTTCTTCCAGGCCGTGTTCGCCGCGACAGCGGTCACGATCGCGTCGGGAGCGATGGCGGAACGAACCAAGTTCTGGTCGTACGTGATCTTCTCGGCGGTGATGTGCGCCTTCATCTACCCGGTCATCGTGCACTGGACGTGGGGCGGCGGTCTCATCGCCGACATCAACATCAACGGCGCGGTGTTCTCCGACTTCGCCGGATCCGGCATCGTGCACATGACCGGTGGTATCGCCGCCTTCATGGGTGCGCTGTTCCTCGGTCCCCGCATCGGTCGATATGCAGAGGACGGCTCCCCGCGCGCCATCCCGGGCCACAACATCCCGTTCGCCATTCTCGGTGTGTTCATCCTGTGGGTGGGCTGGTTCGGGTTCAACCCCGGCTCGGAGCTGATCGCTGACGAGTTCGTCTCGACGATCGCTGTCAACACGATGCTCGCCGCGGTCGCCGCCGGTTTCGTGTGCGCCATCACGATCACGCTCGTGGCCGGCAAGCCGGACCTCGCGATGATCGGCAACGGCGTGCTCGCCGGCCTCGTCGCCATCACCGCCCCGTGCGGCGCGGTCACCCCGCTGATGTCGGTCGTCATCGGAGGAATCGCAGGCGCGCTGGTCGTCGGCGCGGTCCTGTTCTTCGACAAGGTCAAGATCGACGACCCGGTGGGTGCGATCAGCGTCCACGGCGTCTGCGGACTCTGGGGCCTGCTGTCGATCGGTCTCTTCGCCACCTACGACGACGCCTTCCTCGGACGCGAGGACGCTGGGCTGTTCTACGGCGGCGGCATCGACCAGCTGCTCGTGCAGTTGCTGATGGCTGGCATCATCCTCGTCTGGGTGGTCGTCTGCACCGGCATTCTCTTCGGCGTCCTCAAGGCCACGATCGGCCTGCGGGTGACTCGCGAGGAAGAGATCGAGGGCCTCGACGTCCTCGAGCACGGCCTCCAGGGCTACGCCCCCGACATGGCTCACACGAGCTGACCCCATCGAGCGACGACAGACTCACAAAGGAACCAACACATGAAACTCGTGACAGCGGTCATCAAGCCGTTCAAGCTCGACGACGTCAAAGATGCCCTCAAGGCAGCAGGCGTCGCCGGGATCACCGTGACGGAAGTCCGCGGCTTCGGCCGTCAGGGCGGCCACACCGAGACCTACCGAGGAGCGGAGTACAAGATCGACTTCGTCCCGAAGGTGAGCCTCAGCGTCGTCATCGCCGACGAGTCGGTGGACAGCGTGGTCGACACGATCGTGTCGGCGGCGGCCACCGGCAAGATCGGCGACGGCAAGATCTGGGTCACCGATGTGGATCGCCTCGTGCGCATCCGCACCGGTGAAGAGGGCGCCGACGCCATCTAGACGCCCGACATCCCACACCGATCGGGACGCATCGTCGCGTTCCGCCTGTTGGTCCCCGAGCCTCCCTTTGCGTCCTCAGAGGGGTCAGGCTCGGGGACCTTCGCGTTGGCCGTGGCTGTGGAACCATGAGTGAATGAAATCCTTCGGCATCTCCGACGGCATCCACCGCTACGTCGTCATGCATTCGAACCCACGAACGAATCCCGAGGCAGACGATTTGGCCGCGGCCACACGTGAACGATTCGGCGATCGCGCCGGCATGAACATCGGCGACGACCAGGGCCGCTTCATGCAGATGCTGGCGGGGGCCATGGGCGCTGAGATGATCGTCGAGGTCGGCACGTTCACCGGGATGTCCGCACTCTGGCTGGCCAGCGGGCTCGCGCCGGGTGGGCGAATGATCTGCTTCGACCTCGTCGACACCTACCTCGAGACGGCGAACGAAGCCTGGGGAGCTGCCGGGGTGGCCGACCGGATCGAGATGCGAATCGGTCCAGCCGCGGACGGATTGGCGACCTTGCCGGACGAGCCACACATCGACCTCGCGTTCATCGACGCGGACAAAACCGGATACGGCACGTATCTCGACCTGCTCCTCCCACGAATGCGTGACCATGGGATCGTCCTCGTCGACAACGTGCTCTGGTCCGGCCGAGTGCTCGACGAGACCGACGTCTCGGCCGACACGGTGGCGCTTCGCAGGTTCAACGATCACGTCGCGGAACGCAGCGATTGTGACGCCGTCATGCTCACCCTGGGTGACGGCCTCACGATGATCCGTCCACGTCGTTGAACATCGACTGCGGGAGATCCGCTTGCGTGTATATATGTAGCCATGTATATTCGGGCCATGCCCGGTGACCTTGCTGTCCTTCACGTGATCGCCGAGCCGACTCGCCGACGGATCCTCGATGCCGTGCGGGGCGGGGAGCGTTCGGTCACGGAGCTCGTCGATGCCGTTGGCCTGCATCAGCCCGGCGTGTCTCGGCACCTCAAGGTGTTGCGCGACGCGGGCCTCGTCGAGGTCCGCCGTGACGCGCAGCGCCGGTTGTACCGCTTGCGTGCCGAACCCCTGCGAGAACTCGACGAGTGGCTCGAGCCGTACCGCGCCGAGATGGCCGACCGTCTCGATGCTCTCGAACGCCACCTCGAACGCACCGCCGCCCCAACTCCCCGACACCGACGAGACTGAAAGAGCGAACCGAATGACCGACGACATCACCCACCGCTACGACGGCGTGCTCGAACGGACCACCGGCGGCGGAATCATCCGCTTCGAACGGCACCTCGCCTACGACGTCCACGATGTCTGGAACGCCATCACCAGCCCGGAGCGGCTGGCTGACTGGTGGCTCCCGTTCGACGCCGACATCACGGTTGACCTCCGCGAAGGCGGCGAGATGGTCTTCGCCGGAACGAACGACGGCGAATCGATCAGGATGGTCTGCACGATCCTCCGGGTCGAACCGATGCGGCTCTTCGAGCACACCCATCCGGCTCCCGGATCGAGGATGCTCTGGGAACTCGAGGCGGTCGACACCGGATGCATCCTCCGCTTGAGCCACACCCTCCCCGACGTCCAAGCGGCGATCGACAACTGCTACCTCGTCGGACTGCAGACCTCGCTCGACCGGCTCGCACCCGCGCTCGCAGGCCGTCCCGCACCATGGGACTGGGACACCTTCGGCGCCGACCGAGCGCACTACGCCGACCTCGGCCTCGCCGCCCCGGTGGATGCGTCGTGAGCGGCCCACGCGAGCAGCTCGTGCGAGTGCAGAACTTCATGCTCTCCACCGACGGCTACGGCACCGGCGAGGGGCAGAGCTTCGAGCGACCCTTCGGCCATGCCGACCCGGCGGTGCTCGCGGCGTGGGCCGGCGCAACGGCGAGCTGGCCCAACCGCACCGACCCGGGCGGCACACGCGGCCTCGACGACTACTTCACTCGCGACTACACGAACAACATCGGCGCCGAAATCATGGGTCGCGGCAAATTCGGTCCGCAGAAGGGGCCCTGGGGCGATCTCGAGTGGGAGGGCTGGTGGGGCGACAACCCACCGTTCCACACGCCGGTCTTCGTGCTGACCCACCACGAACGACCGACGATCACACTGTCGGACACCACCTTCCACTTCATCGACGCAGAGCCGACGGAAGCGCTGCGGCAGGCGAAGGCCGCGGCCGACGGCAAGGACGTACGCCTCGGTGGCGGTGTGTCCACGGTGCGCGAGTTCCTCGACGCCGACCTCGTCGACACCATGCACGTCGCCGTCGCCCCGATCGAGATCGGACGGGGCGGCAGACTGTGGGAATCACCCGACGACCTACTCGACCGCTTCCACCACGAGACGATCCCGAGCCCGAGCGGCATCATCCACCACCTGTTCTGGCACCGATAGCGCTCGATCATTCGCCCGTCGGAGCGCATTCCTCGCACGCCCAGCCCTCGTGCGCCGAACGTGCCTGACTTGCGTTGGGGATTCGCGTGGATGCTGCCATCCGATCACTGGCCGTCAAACGCCCCCTACGCTCGGCGCCCGACAAACGCAAGCAGCTTCGTCTGGTCATCGGCGTCGTCGGCGACGTCGATGCGCGGACCGAACATGCCGCCGCTGCGCAGAACCTCGTCGGGGATCGAGCCCATGCTGTCCAGCATCCGCTGAACCTGGTCCGCGTCGAGCGACTCGTCGAGTCCGGCCGCCCGAGCGAGATCCCACGTGTGGATGAAGACGTCTCCAACGACAATCATGTCGATGGTGTCGGCGAGCGACTGCGGACCGAACGGGCTCTCGATGGTCCGTGCCGACTGTGACGGATCGTCGAGAGCCGCCGAGAGCGCGTCGTGCACGGCGATCCAGGCCGCGACCGGATCGTCGTCGACCGACGGGATCGCGCCGAACGCGACTCCATGGGCACCGAAGAAACCCGGGATCCACTCGGTGAGGTGGCCGACGACGTCGCGGGCGGTCCAACCCGGACAGGGTGAGTCGTCGTTCCATGAATCCGGCGGGACCTGACGCGCCCGATCGGTGAACTGGTTCGCGATTCTCGTGTAACGCTCGGTGATTTCTTCCATGGTGAGTCAGACGTTACGACGATGCTGGACTCATCGCCGCCGCCGGTTGCTTCCGACGGCCCGAGTCCGCGTCAGTGACGGCGGGTGGTCGTGTCACGAGTGGTCGTTCGTGCCCGGGGCACGGTGCGCGTATGTTGTGGCCGTGACGGCGTGGACCCGCGACGCGTTGACGTACGAGACGATGATTCGCCAGGGTCTGTCGTCGCGCCGACAGATCGGGGTTGCCGACGCGGTGCGATCGGTGCTGGCGTTGCAGGCCCAGGAACCAGCGGCGCCGTATCTTGCGCTGTGGAATCGCGTCGAGGGCTTCGACGCGAACGACCTCGACCAGGCCTTGGCCGACGGTGCGATCGTGAAGGCGTCACTGTTCCGGTTCACGCTGCACGCCGTCGCCGCAGATGACGTTGCGTGGGCGAGGGCCGCCATGCGCGGTCGCGTGCGCGACGCCGGATACCACGACGTCCTCGACGACATCGGACTGACTCCGCAACGAATCGACGAGATCCTCGAGCGGCTGTCGACGGTGATGGCCGAACCGCACGGCAACGCCGACATGGAACGGGTGCTCTCCGAGTTCGTACCCGAGGCCGACGACCCGGCCCGACTCTGGTCGGCGCTGCGCGCTGTCGGCGCCTTCCGGCACGCTCCGACGACCGACCCCTGGTCGTTCGGGCGACGTCCGGCCTTCGTGCCCTGCACGGTTGCCGATGATGACGAACCAGCCGCAACCGCAGAGCTCGTGCGTCGATACCTCACGGCGTTCGGGCCGGCGACGGTCGCCGACCTGTCGCAGTTCACGATCCTCAAGCGATCGGCCCTCCGAGAGGTCGTCGAGTCGATGGCCGACGTCGTCGCCGTCGCCGGGCCGGACGGAGCGCAGCTCGTCGACGTGCACGGTGGCGATCCTCGACCGGAGGCCGAGATGGCAACGCTCCCGCCGCGGCTGCTGGGAATGTGGGACAGCGTGCTGCTGGCGTATGCGGACCGCTCTCGCGTGATCCCCGACGAGCACCGTCCACACGTCATCCGGCGAAACGGCGATGTCCTGCCGACCGTCGTCGTCGACGGTCTCGTACGAGGTGTCTGGCGGGCGTCGACCGACGCAATCGAGGTCCGAGCGCTGGAACCGCTGGACGATGCCGCCCTCGAGAGTCTGGACAACGAGGCGCGTGACCTGCGACGACTCCTGGCCGACCGGGAGCCCGCGGTGTTCTCCCGGTTCGCGCGTTGGTGGGATCGTCTGCCCGACGGTCCGACGATCACGATCGGTGCCTGAACACGGACATGTCCACGGCGTTGTGCACCAGGCGTTTCGGCGACGGCGCACGCCACGCGAGCGCCTCACCCCACGTCTTCCGAGTGGAACCTCTCGGTTCCCTCACCCTTGGGCGCGCTCGCCGTTCATTGCTTTGGCGACGATCGTCTCGATCCTGCGCGCTCTCGTGTCGTGCTTGACTGCGCTGATCACCCACCACAGCATTGCTTTGCGGGCACTCGGGGGGAACGTGTTCCACGCGAGACGTGCCGTCGGGTTGGCGTCCAGTGCTGCGGAGAGGTCGTCGGGTTCCAGGAGATCCTCGACAGGATCGAGGATCGTCCACCAGCCGTTGTCGTTGGCAACATCGACGGCGCGACGTCCGGCGTCGGTCATCAGGCCGGCTGCTTCCATGTCGGCCACTCGTTGACGGTTCAGTCGAGTCCAGGTGCTCTTCGGTCTGCGCGGTGTGAGGAGCTGCAATCCTCTGTCATCGTCGAGACGGGTCGCCGTCGAGTCGATCCACCCGAAGCAGATCGCCTCTTCGACAACCTCGGGGTAGGGGCACGTCGGCCTGCCAGTGGCCGCTCTCCACGAGCACAGCCAGACGCCTCGAGCGGCGTCGTGATTCTCATCGAGCCAACAGCGCCACTGCGCACGGGATTCGGCGTGGTAGATCGGGTAGCCGAATTTCCACGTCGCTGGATGATCGGACGATGAACGCGGTACCAAACCCATCGCCGTCGATCGTAGACAAATCCCGAGAAACGCGTGCCGGCGTTCCGGGCGGACATCGTCATCCTCGGAGGCGGGTCAGCAGTGGTGTGTCCACGCGAACTCGTCAGGTCCACGAGCCACGTCGGTCGAAGCCCAGTCCGACAAAGAGGTGCTCGGACGCGACGTTGCCATCGGTAATGGTCGCTCCGACTTCGAAGACCCCTGCGTCGGCCAGCGATCCGAGGCATCGTCGAACCAACGCACCTCCGAACCCGAGACGCTTGCGTGCGGACGCCACCACCACAGGGTCGATGTAGTGAACGTCGTCCACGACGACCACGAAGGCGAACGCCACGGGTTCAGCGCCATCGACCATGACGTAGGAATGCGGGCGAACGATCGATGAGAGGTAGTAGTCGATGGCGCTGAGCGCATCCTCGAGAGACTCGCCTTCGTCGTCGATCGTGTTGCGGTAGGCGTCGAGCATCAGCGCGGCGAGCTGGTCTCGCTGCTGCTCGTCGGGATGAGTCGTCGGGAGCGGGACCGAGGACGCGACGATCCGGATCGGGGACATCCGATACTCGCTGCGCGTGCGCGTCACTCGCTCACGCTCATCGGCATCATTGCGTCATCGTAGAAGGCGTTCGGCGCGTCGATGGCACCCCGCGAAAGAGCGTCAACTCCGTCGTGTCTGGAGTCGCGGTCATTGCGCGTACGACCGCTCCACGACGACGGTGAGGTCGGCGAAAGAGGGCGGCCCCTCGAAGATCTCGGCCATCTTCTTGCGCACGGGGATGAGCGCCTCCTGACGTCGCGGATCGTCCTCCCTGGCACGAGCCTTCTCTTCCGACTCGAACACGACAACCATGTGGACCTGCCTCGGGTCATCCCGTTCGGTCATCGTGAGTGAACGGAGCAGGCCAGAGCCGGGCTGTTCCACGGCGTCGAGCGCGCTCATGACGCCAGGGAGTTCGTCCTCCGAGCCCGCCTCGAGCCGCATCGAGATCAGCTGTGCCCACATGGTCAGGTGCTGATCTGGTTCGTGACCTCGGCGGTGCGTTCCTCGGGCGGTGCCGGCGGGTTGTCCAGGGCGCCGATGACGGGGAAGAGCTTCTGCTGGAACGCGTCGTTCTGAGCCTTTGTTTCCCAGAGGGCGACGACGAGGAAGCCGCCTGCGGTCGGTCCGGCGAAGTGGTGAAGCTGCCCCTCAGGCAACGAGCCGTCGGCCGGGTGGGCCTCGGCGATGATGGCGTCGTACTGCTCCTGGGTGCCACCTTCGAAGAAGTGGGTGATGAGGTAGGTCATGGCGGTCTGCTTTCGCTTGTTGGTCTCGGGGTCCGGCGAGGCCATGTTGCGCCCGAGGGCGCGTCACCTGCGCGTCATCTCGTGGCGTCGGTCATACAGCGACGAGCTCTCGGAGCCTGACGGCACGTTTGGCCCAACTCGCGATCCCGTAGACGTCGCACAGATTCTCGGCGGCGGTCAGCCATTCGTTGCCGACGTCGTCCAGGCGGCCGAGGGTGCGGAAGCGGTTCTGCGCAAGCGCGATGAAGGTGGTGGCACGGTGGTAGTGCCACTCGAAGTCTTCGGCGGTGGCGAGTGCATCGAGCAGGAACTGCTCTGCCTGCGTGGTGTCGCCCATCAGTGAGGCCAGCTTGCCCGCGTAGGCCGCAATCGGTCCCTGCGAAGTCATCGAGTTGAACGAGACCTCGTCGGCAAGCGGAACGATCTGGGGGTAGAGCCACTCGGCGGCCTCGACGTCGTCGAGTTCGAGAGCGAGGACGACGAAACCGACCAGCTCGGTCGACCGCAAGAAGTCGTCGGTCGTGAGTTCGATGTCACCGCGCATCGCAGCCTGCAGCAGGTCGGCGGCGACTTCTGGCCGCCCAACCTCGCAGCAGACGATGGCGTGGCCGATACGGAACGCCGTTGCGGCGGTGGCCACCGACTCGACGCCCTGTTCGACGAACGGCAGCAACTCGGCGTGGCGACCGGCGAACGTGCCGAGTGCGAAGCTCTGACCGGCGAAGCATCCAATTGCTTCCTCCACGCCGATCTGGACGCCCAACTCGACCGTCTCGGTCACGATCCGTTCGGCCTCGGCGAACGAGCCCTTCATGGTGGCCACGAACGCGTCGAGCACGCCGATCGCCCAGCGCAGCTGCGGGTCGCGCAACTCGTCGACGACGTCGTGGAGTCGGGCGAGCAACGCCGTGGCGTCGGCGGCCTCACCGGCACACACGGCGGCACAGTACGCAGCGAAGTGCACGATGGCCACGAGGTCGGGATCGTCGAGGTCGCCCACCGCGGCGACCGCTTCGCGCGCGAGCGACGAGCGGATCGACGCGGTGCCCGGCGCCCAGAGCGCTTGGAGCACGTACGCCGCCACCTCGGCGAACACCCGCGGGTCCGAGGTGGATCGCGCCAGTTCGAGCGCCTCTCGCGCCGCCGCACTCCGTCGATCGGTTTCGTCGGTGCGGACCAGACGTTGCGCGACGAGCGCGGTGAGTCGAGCTCGGGTTGCGATGTCGGCGTTCGCGCTCGCGGCCAACGCTGCAACGACGATGTCGAGTTGCCGACTGGCGGGCTGCCCGACCTTGATCGTGCCGCGGTCGATGGCCAGCGCGGCGCGCACCAGCGTGTCCGACGCCCCGGTGGCCATGGCGAGCTCCGCGCCTTCAACGATGGTGTCGAGGGCGTTGGGGGCGCCGGTGAGCGACCTGGCCTCACCGAGACGGACGAGCAATCCGGCTCGGACTTCGTCGGACCGCCCGAGCGACACAGCGTTCTCGAGCGCTGTCTCGAACCAGCGGATGGCTTCGTCCGGTGCCAGGTCGGCCAGGGCGGCATCGCCTGCCGCGAGGGCCCACTCGAACGCTTCGTCGCGCATCCCGCCCATGCGTGCATGGACGGCGAGACGCGGTGCGAGATCAGGCTGTGATGCGGCGCCGGTGGCGAGCAAGGCTGCGAACGATCCGGCGTGCAGATGTCGCCGCGCCCGCGGCTGGAGGTCCGCTTCGAGCGCCTGGGCAACCAAGGCGTGAGTGAATCGGAGTGAATCGGGTGTGGACGGGTTGTCGGCGAGCACGCCTGCCATCACCGCACGGTCGAGGAGGGCAGGCACCATCGCTGGGTCGATCTCCGGCATCGCAGAGAGCACCCGCTCGTCGAACTCGATCCCGAGGACGGCGGCCGCGGTGAGGATCGGAGCCGCGTTGTCACCGAGCGCCGAAACACGATGCCAAACGAGGTCTCGCAAGCTTGGTGGAATCAAGAAGTCGACGGGATTCGACACCCGAAGCGCGGTGTCGGAGACGACGAGCCGACCCGATCGATGCCAGTGTTCGAGGAGGTGGTCCGCGAGCAGGGCGTTGCCGGCGGTCTGGACGCCGAGCGCAGCGGCGACCGCATCGACATTGCGTTCGGCGGCGGCAGGGATGCGACCGCGAACCAGTTCCGCAAGGGCGTGATGGTCGAGCCCACCCAACGCGATGCGGTCCATGTGCCCGCGCTCCCAATCGGCCAGGGCTTCTCGAACATGGTCGGTGACACCCTCGGCAGTGTCCCGCAGGATCGTCACGAACAGCACAGGTGAGGCGCCGACGTGGCGGACAAGGTGGCGCAGCAGGTGCACGACGGCTGGCTCGGCCCATTGGAAATCGTCGATGGCAATCACCGTCGGATGGCCGCGTGCGGCCCGCGACACGACGTCGGCCACCGCGTCGAACAGCAGACGCCGGGCCGTCCGGTCGTCACCGGGCGCAACAGGCGGCGCAGGGATACGTGCCGCGTGGCCAGGCAACAGACGTATGAGATCGCCACCGTGGCGCGCTGCATGGGCGTGCAGTTCGTCGTCAGGCAGTTGATCCACGACGCGTCCGACCACCAACTCCAACGGCTGGAACGGCGCGCCGGCGAGCTCGTCGCACCGGCCGTAGTAGACGTCCCATCCGCGATGATCGGCGACCCGTACGCGCGAAGTCGGCCAGCAATGTCGTCTTGCCGATGCCCACCTCCCCCGAGATCAAGACGACGCCGGCACCGTCGTCCACAGTCCGCATCGCCGCCGCGGTGAGGAAATCGATGGCCGAGTGTCGTCCAACGCCGATGGCAGCCGACCGGATCGCATCGTCGAGTACGGCAGTTCGACGGTCAGCCGAGCGTGGGCCGTGGTCGTCGTGATCGACCTGCGCTTCCTCGATGCCTCGCCAACCGGTGGCGACTCGCCGCTCGATCTCGCGCAGTTCGTCGCCGGGCTCGAGTCCGACGGTCTCGGCGAGGTAAGCGCGGTGGGATCGGAACACACGCATGGCTTCGGCCTGCCTGCCTGTGCACGCGAACGCCCGCATGATCAACCCGTGCGCCCGACTGCGCAGCGGGTAGTCGATGATGTGCGCTTCGAGGTCCTGAATGCAGCGCTCCGGCTCGCCGCCCGTCAGCCGGACCTCGGCGAGATCCTCGATGGCGCTCGCTCGAACCTCGTCGAGGCGATTGACGCCGCCGACGGCCCATGCTTCGTCGCGGAATTCCTCCAGCGACGGGCCGCGCCAGCGCTCGAGCGCACCCGAGAGCCGGACGGGGTCGTGTGCGGCGCCATCCAGCTCGTCACAGGCCAGCGCAGCGTCGACGTCGGCGACCAATCGATACCCACCGGCCGTGGTGCGCAACAGGTCGTCGCCGATGTTGCGTCGCAGGCGGGCGATGGACGTGCGCAAGGCGCCAGGGGTCACGTCGAGCATCTGACACAAGAAGCCTGAGCGGACCGATCGGGGCGCGTTCAGGGCCAACACGGCGAGCAACCGACGCTGGCTGGCACTCGGGAGGTCGATCACCCCACCGTCGGATCCGAGGAACTGCACCGGTCCGAGCAGCCGGACCACCGGCGCGCCTCTGTCCGCTCCCACCGGGCCAAGTATGACACCCCTCGGAATTCGCGCTGACCGGATCCCGTGCCCGAGTCGCTCGCAACACTCTGCTCGGCTGGATGGGTTGCGGACTGCGATGCTGATTCCGTGGCTGCATGGATTGTTCACCACTTCAGCGAGGATCCGTCGATCGCCCGATTCGAGCCTCACGTCCCGAAGACGAATCCGAACCAGCGACCTGCGGTCTGGGCGATCGACCCGGAGCATGCTCCCGTCTACTGGTTCCCTCGGAACTGTCCACGTGTGACGGCCTGGCCACGCGGTCACGAGGAGCGTTCCGAGTTCCGCCGGCGACTGGCGACGAGCGCGCACCGGGTCCACGCCATCGAGACCGCCTGGCTCGACCGCGTGCGCGCAACACAGCTGTACCGCTACGACTTCGACGCCGGCGACTTCGACCCGTGGCCCGAAGCGTCGGGACAATGGATCAGCCACGAGGTCGTCGAGCCACTCGCGGTCACGGCGATGGGCGACCTGGTTGATGCCCACCGCGAGGCTCGGATCGAGCTCCGGCTCGTGCCGAACCTCTGGCCGCTGGTGGAGTTGGTGAAAGACGGCCCATGGGACTTCAGCTGCGTTCGTCTCATGGTTGCCGAGCCGCTCGTGGTCGACACGCAGTAAGCCGGGCGAGATCCACGACGGTGGGGGTCATGCTCGACGGGACGACCGAGGTGCGGGCGGCCCGACTGGGGCACGTCTCTGGCGCATCCCTCGCCGGTCGGCGATCGCGTCGCGTACAGTCGGCCAGATGACAACCGTCGAGTCGGATGCTGCCCCCGCAACCCCAGCGCAGGCCGGTCGGTGGACGGCACAGTGGAAAGAGCTGTACGCCGAGGTCATCACGACCGGGCTGTGCACCGGCTGCGCCGGCTGCGTGGTCACCTGCCCGCACGACGTGATCGGCTACGAACACGAAGAGGGCAAGTACATCCCGTTCCACCTCGAAGAGGAACTCGGTCTCGACAACTGCGTGCACGGATTCGGCGCAGGCGGCGGCTGCACCACCTGCACCCGGGCATGCCCTCGATTCCAGGCGTGGGAGCCGGCAGCCGACATGCACCTGTTCGGCCGGGTACGCGAACCCGACGAGATGGCGGGCATCTGGCGCCAGCTGTACCTCACCCGCGCGAGCGACGACATGGTCCACAAGATGGGCCAGGACGGCGGCCTCGTGTCGGCGATGCTGATCTGGCTGCGCGAGCACGACTACATCGACGCCGCGCTCGTGTCCGGCGTCGAGGACGACGACGCGTGGAAGGCGAAACCCGCCGTGGTGTCCACGAAAGAGGAGATCCTCGCCACCGCCGGATCTCGCTACACCTACTGCGCCAACCCGCTCGCGCTGCCCGAGGCCAAGGAGAAAGGCTTCGAACGGCTCGCCCTGGTCGGTATGGGCTGCCAGACGTCGTCGCCGCCGGTGATGTGGGACCGCAAGGCCGGCAAGGTGTCCAAGCCGTTCTTGTTCAACATCGGCCTGCTGTGTTCGAAGACCTTCGACGACGCGATCTTCCCTGAACTGTTCGAGGCCAAGTACGGCCTCAAGAAGCAGGACATGGTGAAGATGAACATCAAGGGTGCCTTCCAGATCTGGATGAAGGACGGCTCGTACCACGAGATCAACCTCAAGGAATGCCACGCCTGGACCCGCAAGGGCTGCACCAGTTGCCCCGACTTCGCTGCCGAACACGCCGACGTGTCAACTGGCGGCATCGGCGAGGACAACGACTGGACACTCACCATCGTGCGCACCGAACTGGGCGAGCAGGTCATCGAGCGGATGATCGCCGACGGTTCGATCATCGCCAAGCCCGCCCAAACCGACGAAACCGCCATGCGGCTGTTGCGCCTGCTGTCGATCGTCAGCCGCCGCCGCTGGCCGAACGACGCCGACGCCGCCCCGGCAATCGGCGTGCCGCCCCCCAAGAAGAAGGCCGCCGCGCCCGCTGCGGACGCCGCACCCAAGTCCGACTGAACTCGCAGCTCGTGGTGGCGAACACCATGAGCAGCGACGTGTCAGGGTGCTGAGGTTCGGGTGACGCCTTCGGGGTCGCAAGCAACCAGATCGGCTTCGAAGTCGTCGAGCTCGGCGATCGCCGGACCGCTGATCTCGGGGTTGTCGCTCGTTGCGTTGTCACCCAGGTCATCCAGGTCGTACTCGTCGATGACGTCCAACATGCACGCTTCGATGTCCGGGAAACCTTGAGTCTGGGTCTTCACGAGATCCTGAGCGACCCGATTCGGGCTCGGATCGGACGTGCACGCTGACACGCCGAGCACGGCGATGACACCGATGGCAAGGGTGTTGACGAGCGGGCGACGAGACGAGATCACAGCACCGCGAGGCTACTGGCGACCCGCCGAAGCCGCACCGCCGCTCCCGCCAACGGCCAACTCGACGGCGCGAGCGAACACGGCATCGAGCATCGGCTCGGTGAGGCGCTTGGTGAACGTGTTCTGCTGACTTGGATGGAACGAGCAGATCAGCGTGGGGCCGTCGTCGACCGGCACCTCGACGCCGTGGCCGAACTTCGGGCGTGGGCGGATGGCGAAGTGGTTGCAGCCCGCTTGGTATCCGAACTGCCCGAGGCACACCACCACGGCCACGTTCTCGAGCGCTGCCAGTTCGCGCTGGAGGAACGGTGCGCACGCATCGCGCTCGTCAGGTGACGGCTTGTTGGCGGGCGGGGCGCACTTGACCGCAGCGGTCACCCAGGCATCGTCGAGTGCGAGCCCGTCGTCGATCGCCACCGACTCGGACTGGTTGGCGAGTCCGGCACGGTGCATCGCCCGAAACAACCAGTCGCCGCTGCGGTCGCCGGTGAACACCCGTCCCGTCCGGTTGGCGCCGTGAGCCGCGGGAGCCAAGCCGAGTACGACGATGCGCGCATCGGGGTCGCCGAACCCGGGGATCGGGCGACCCCAGTAGTCGTCGTCGCGATACGCCGCCCGTTTCTCCCGTGCGACCTGCTCACGCCAGCTCACGAGACGCGGGCAGGTGCGGCAGGCAATCACGTCGCGTTCGAGCCTGGCGAGCGGAGTCACAGCCCTCGACAGTAGGTTGGAAGCACTCCATGGCCACAGCGAAGAAGTCACCACCACCCACGTTCACCACCGTCCTACTCGTCCGGCACGGCCAGACGCCGACCACCGGCAAGGTCCTGCCCGGGCGGGCCAAGGGCCTCCATCTCGCCGACGAAGGCAAACGCCAGGCCGAGATCGCCGCTGAACGCATCGGCGAGCTGAAACGGGTCGATGCGATCTACTCCTCACCACTGGAGCGGGCCAAGGAGACCGCTGCGCCGATCGCCAAGGCCCGTGGTCTCAAGACCACGATCGACCGTGGACTGTTCGAATGCGATTTCGGCGACTGGACCGGCGCCGAGCTCAAGAAGCTGATGAAACTGCCGGAGTGGCAGACCGTGCAGCGGGCACCGTCGACGTTCCGGTTCCCCAACGGCGAGAGTTTCACAGAGATGCAGACCCGCATGGTCGGCACCCTCGACCGACTTCGGGCGGCGCACCCTGGCGGCACGATCGTCTGCGTGTCGCACGCGGACACGATCAAGGCGGCCGTCGCTCACGCAATGGGAACCCACATCGATCTGTTCCAACGCATCGTGATCAGTCCGGCATCGGTCACGGCCATCGGCTGGGGGCACGGCGGCCCCGTGGTGCTGTCGGTCAACTCGACCGGGCGTCCACTGACCGACCTGCAACCGTCGTGAACGAGGTCGGAGCATGAGCGTGTTCTACGAGTTCGACGAAGTGTCCGCCTTCACTGTCGGCACCGTCGGTCGCCCCGGCGAGCGGACCTTCCTCCTGCAGGCTCGCGCCGACGGCCAACGGGTCACGGTCAAGTGCGAGAAGCAGCAGACGTCAGCGATCGTGCAGTATCTCCGGCGGGTACTTGCCGACCTCCCGCCGGCTGAGGATCGACCGATGAGCGGCACCCTCGAGCTCCGTGACCCGCTCGATGCAGCATTCGTGCTCGGCCCGATCGGCCTCGGTTACGACCGATCGAGCGATCGGGTGCTCATCCAACTCGAAGAGGCCGGCGAGGTCGACGAGGAAGGCGAACCACTCGAAGATGACGACCGCGGTCACGTCCGGCTCTACCTGAGCCGTGGGCAGGCAGCGGCGTTCTGCGACCATGCCGACGGCGTCGTCGAGGCCGGACGACCGGCATGCCAGTGGTGTGCGTTCCCGATGGATCCTGATGGCCACGACTGTCCGCGGATGAACTGACCGTGTCCGATCCGTCGCCCAGCGAGTTCGAGGACATCGACGACGAGTTCGACGACCTGGACGACGACACCGACGACGAGTTCGACGATGACGAGTTGGACGACGACACCGACGACCAGCGCGGCGTCGAGCTGCGAGTCGACGCGGTCGTCGACCCGATCGCCCATCTCCTGCGCGGCGACATCGAGATCGAGGGGCGGATGCCCTACAGCAGCAACGCCACGTTTCTGGTGCACGTCGTCGCCGACGGCCGGTCGCACCCAGCCATCTACAAGCCGACGCGGGGCGAACGCCCATTGTGGGACTTCGAACCTGGCCTCCATCGCCGTGAGGTCGCCACCTACCTGCTGAGCGAGCACCTGGGCCTCGGTGTGATCCCTCCGACCGTCCTGCGCGACGGTCCGTTGGGCGAGGGGTCGGTGCAGTGGTTCGTCGTGGCCGACCACAGCCAGCACTACTTCACGATCCACGAGAACCATCCCGAGCTCCACGATCGGCTCCGGGCGATGGCGCTGCTCGACGTCCTCGCCAACAACACCGACCGCAAGAGCGGCCACGTCTTGCTGATCCCCGAACGCAACGGAGAGCCGGCATCGGTGTGGGGTATCGACAACGGGCTGTGTTTCGCCGCCGAGAACAAGCTGCGCACGGTGATCTGGGAGTTCGGCGACGAGGAGATCCCCGACGCCTGGCTCGAACGGGTCGGCGGCATGTGCGAGCGCGTGCCACTGGAAGTCGCCGCGTTGCTGGCCGACGACGAGGTCGAGGCGCTCCAGCGACGAGCGGGCTGGTGCGTCATGCATCGACGGTTCCCGACCGATCCGTCGGGTCGCCGCTATCCATGGCCGCTGGTCTGAACGTGTCCGACGACCAGGTCGTGGCCGACGATCGACTCGACGAACTGATTCATCGCGCCGATCTCGACGGCCTCGTTCGCATGATCGACGATCGATGCAGCTCGCGCGACTGGGCGGGCCTCCTCCGCGTCCGCAACCGATCGCGCCGTGCCGTCGAGACCGGTCGCCAACTCTGGCCCGCAGCGACGCTCGCCGAGTACCGCCTGGCCCTGCTCGCCACACCCGACTACGTCGCCGCCGTGCTCGACGAGTCCGACGGATTGTCGGGACGCTTCACGATCGGACCGCTCACCGAGGTGGCGGCCCAGCATCACACCTGGGACGAGTTGCGCTCGGTCCTCGATCTCGGACCCCGAGCCTCGTTCGTCGCCCACGAGCGGGTACTGCGCGGCGAACGCGTCGAAGCATCCGACCTGCCCGCCGTGCTCGACCTTCCGCTCGTTCTCCAGCCGTGGGAGCCCGACTACCCCCTCGCGACCTACACCGACGCAGGCGCAGAGTTCCCCATGCCGGATCTCTCCGACGACTGGGTCGACATCACTCCCGTCCGCGGCGAGATGCTCGACGACGAGGTCGACCTCGCCGTGCGCCAACTCGTCGAGCCGTGGCTGACCGGCTCGAACGGCCACGCCGACGTCGTGTGCGTCGATGGTGGCGTCGCCGAGGCGCTCGGAGCGCTCGGGCTCCGACGCGCCCGACTGGCAGAACTCGACGCCGCGACGGCGCTGGCCTGGCTCGCGTGGGCGGGTGCGAGCGGTGGCGCTCACGGTCGTCGCCGTGGCGCTGCGTCCGGCCGATTCGGAGCGTGGTGGACGCTCGCAGCGCTCGGCGATCTGATCGACGACTGGCCGGTGCCGCCCGAGGATCTCGGCCAGCTCGCTGCCGAGCTGCGCTGGTACCGCTGGGACGCCTACGAGCCCACGATGGGCTGGACCCTGCAA
The DNA here is from genome assembly GCA_963741875.1 of Ilumatobacteraceae bacterium. Lineage (GTDB taxonomy): Bacteria > Actinomycetota > Acidimicrobiia > Acidimicrobiales > Ilumatobacteraceae > Sva-07. The sequence continues at coordinate 205,730 of CAVUJO010000004.1, forward strand.
CTCGCGGTCGAGGACCCCGACGAGGACGCCGCCTGGGCCATCCTCGCTCGCGACGCCACCTGAGTCTCGACATTCCGAACCTCCGATGAGTTTCGGCGCGTACGGGTTGCGGCGGAACTCATCGCAACGAGAAACGCCCGCACCAGAACTGGTGCGGGCGCTTCAGAACTTCAGACCCCCGGTCGGGCCGGTGGAATCAGCTGCGGGCGTTCAACGCCTCCAGGAGCTGCGGGAGCACCTTGTGGACGTCACCGACGATGCCGAGGTCGGCGACACCGAAGATCGGTGCCTCCTTGTCCTTGTTGATCGCGATGATGTTCTTCGAGCCCTTCATGCCCACCATGTGCTGGGTGGCGCCGGAGATGCCGGCGGCGATGTACACGGTCGGCTTGACGACCTTGCCGGTCTGGCCGACCTGGTAGCTGTAGGGAACCCAGCCAGCGTCGACGATCGCACGTGACGCACCCGGCGCACCCTTGAGGGCCTTCGCGAGCGACTCGATCATCTCGAACTTGTCCGACTCGCCGAGGCCTCGACCGCCGGCGACCACGACGGCCGCTTCGTCGAGCTTCGGACCGGAGGTCTCCTCCACGTGCACGGCGGTGACCGTGGCACCACTGGTGGCGCCGAGGTCGGGAACCGGCGCCGAGACGACCTCGCCGGCAGCACCGGCGCCGGCTTCGGCGACGAAGCTCTTCGGGCGGAACGCCGCGAGGTACGGGCGCTCGCCGGTGAAGGTGGAGTTGACCAACTTGGTGCCACCGAAGATCGGCGTCTGCACCGTGACCGAGTCGCCGTCGACCGTGACCGACGTCGAGTTCGTGAGCACCGTCCGGTCGAGCTTGACCGAGAGGCGAGCCATCACGTCGCGACCTTCGTAGCTCTGCGGGAACATGATCAGGTCGGGGCTGTCGCCGCCGGAGATCACGGCCTGCATCGCTGCGGCCACTGCCACGCCGGGCAGTGCGCCACCGAGGTCGCCGGTCGCGTAGACCTTGGCGGCTCCGTGGTCACCGAGTGCGGCGGACGCGCCGGCGCCGTCACCGGCGATGAACGCCGAAACGGTGCCGCCGAAACTGCGGGCCTTGGTGAGCAGCTCGAGTGTGCCGGTGGTCGGGGCGCCATCGGCGGCCTGTGCGAACACCCAGATGTTGTCGATACCCATCAGTGTCTCCTCAGATGACTTTCAGGTTGTCGAGGAACTCGACGATCTTGTTGAAGGATTCGCCGTCGTCTTCGATGACCTCGCCGGCTTCGCGGGCGGGGGCGTCCTCGACGGAAGTGATCTGCTGCGCCCACGACACCGACTCGATGCCGAGGTCGGCAGCGGTGACGGTCTCGACGGGCTTGGACTTGGCAGCCATGATGCCCTTGAAGCTCGGGTACCTCGGCTCGACGACGCCAGCGGTGACGGAGACCACTGCGGGCAGCGAGCAGGTGACCTCGTCGTAGCCGGCCTCGGTCTGACGGTCGACCTTGAGGGTGCCGTCAGCGATCTCGATGCTCTTCGCGAACGTGATCGACGGCAGGCCGAGGACCTCGGCGATCTGCTCGGGCACGGTGCCGGTGTAGCCGTCGGACGACTCGGTGCCGGCGATGATCAGGTCGGCCTCGCCGAGCTTCTTCGAGGCGGCAGCCAGCACCTTGGCGGTGGTGAGCGCATCGGCGCCGGCGAGCGATGCGTCGCTCACGAGCACGGCCTTGGCAGCACCCATCGCGAGGGCGGTGCGCAAACCCGACGTCTCGTCGTTCGGCGCCATCGACACGAGGCTGACCTCGCCGCCGCCTGCCGCCGTGACGAGCTGGAGAGCCATCTCGACGCCGTAGCTGTCGGACTCGTCGAGGATGAGCTTGCCATCACGCTTGAGCGTGTTGGTGGAGGGATCCAGCTCGCCGGGCAGCGCCGGGTCGGGGATCTGTTTCACACAGACGATGACGTTCATAAGGCTGCCCAAGTTACCGGTGGGTCAACGAGCGCCCAAACCCGTGTGACGAAGTCGTCGACGCACATTGATACCGTCGGCGGCTTGCGGATCCTGTTGGTGGTCAACTCGTTTGCGTCATCGGTGACGGCGCGCAACACCGTGATCGTCCATCGCCGCCTCAGCCGAGGCCACGACGTCGAGATCGTCGAGACCCATCGACGAGGACATGCCACTCGTTTCGCACACGACGCGGCGCGTCGCGGGATCGACGTGGTGATCGGTTTCGGTGGCGACGGCACGCTGAACGAGGTGGCGACGGGCATCGCCGGCACCGACACCGCCCTCGGCGTACTCCCGGGCGGCTCGACGAACGTGTTCGCTCGCACGCTGGGACTTCCGAACGACCCGGTCGAGGCCGCTGATCATCTGGCCAACGGCATCGATGCGTCCGACATGCGCCCCATCGGTCTCGGCCAGGTCAACGGGCGCTACTTCTGTTTCCACACCGGCGTCGGCTTCGACGCGGCCGTCGTCGAACGAGTCGAGCGACGTGGGTCGCTCAAGCGCTGGCTGGGCCATCCGTTGTTCATCTGGTCCGGGCTGTCGACCTGGATGACCGGTTACGACCGTCGTACCCCGCACTTCCGGTTGAGCGGCGACGGCGGACCGGACGTGCCCGACGGCTACTTCACGATCGTGCTCAACACGAACCCGTACACGTACCTCGGGAACCGGCCGCTCGACCTGTCACCGGCCGCCACGCTCGAGCGTGGCCTCGTGGCGATCACGTTCACCACGATGAACGCTGCGGCCATCCTGACGTCGCTCGCCGGCGCCCTGCGCGGTGGCGGCGTCGAGCCGGCCCCACACCTCGACATTCGCGTCGATGTGGCCCACCTGGTGATCGAGCACGAGTCCCCGTTCCCCTACCAGGTCGACGGCGATGCGCTCGGCAGCACCAAACGGCTGGAGTTCGCCCACGTCCCCGACGCCGTGCAACTCGTGTTCCCGAACTGACGATCAGGACAGGTCGGACGGCCAGGTCGGCTCGACCTCGGAGCCGGACCGACCGAGCGCAGACAGCGCGATGTCGGGAACATCGGTGCACACACCATCGACACCGAGGTCTGCGAGTTCGATCAGGCGGGCAGCGTCGTTGCAGGTCCAGGTGGTCAGCGCGAGCCCGCTGCGATGGCACATGGCCACCAATTCGGCGTCGACCTGCGGCTCCCAGGGATGCAGCGCACGGTGCCCCGCGGCGGCGACTCGGTCGATCGTCACCGCGTCAACAGGTCCGGAGGTCAGGCACGCCGTCGCGATGTCCGGTGCAGCTGCACGGCACGCCGCCACCGTGCTCCACGAGAACGACGAGATCAGCCAACGGGGGCGTGCGCTCGCTCCCCGGCGGCGCAGTTCGTCGAGGATCGGAGCGACCATCGCCATCGTCGGGTCGTAGCCGGCGTCGGTCTTCCAGTTCTTGATCTCCACGTTGACGAGCATCCGATCACCGCAGGCGTCGAGCACGTCGGCGAGGGTCGACAACCGCAGCGAATCGACCTCGGCCGACGAGTCCGGCAGTGGATCGTGGGCCACGAGCAGCCGCCCGTCAGCGTGGCGTCGAACATCGAGTTCGACACCGTCAGCGCCCAGCTGATCCGCCAGCGCGAACGCCTCCGGGGTGTTCTCCGGAGCGGCAGCGGAGGCGCCTCGATGGGCGAGCACGAGCATCCGTCCATCATGGTCGACGAGTCGACGCGAACATGAACAAAGGACGAATGGACCCTTGCGGCGGCACAACGCGACGCCTACAGTTCGTCCCGGCCCGAACGGCCCATCGTTGCAAAGCGATGCCCCCATCCCCCAGCGGAACCCCCGCCTCAGCCACCTTCGAGGAGCACCAACGTGTCGATCCTTGCGTCCAGTCTCACCCTTGGAGCAGCAGACTATGAGTGGCGCGATGACGCCATCTGCCGCGACACCGACCCGGAGCTCTTCTTCCCGGTCGGCACGACAGGACATGCGCTGGTGCAGATCGACCGGGCGAAAGAGGTCTGCACGGAGTGCACCGTGTCGCGGGAGTGCCTCGACTTCGCGCTCGAGACCAACCAGGACTCGGGAATCTGGGGTGGCCTCACCGAGGAAGAGCGTCGCGTCATCCGCCGCCGTCGCGTCGCCGCCGCCCGCGCCGCTCGCGTCAGCTGAGCACCTGACGCCCGGCGGGCGCTACTCGATCGTCGGGACGCGGAGTTCGATGACCGTGCCGTGCTGATGGCCAGCGCCGCCGCCGAGGCCCGCGTCGGCCAAGTCCTCGCTGGTGGCTGGGCGGATACCGATGGTGCCGTTCAGTTCGGTCGTCACCAAGGTGCGCACGATCGACAACCCGAGACCCTTGGCCTGGTCGATGTCGAACGACGGGTCGACCCCGCGGCCGTTGTCGACGACCCTGATCGTGAGCGTGCGTTCGCGCTGTGACAGCGCGACCTGCACGTCGCCGCCGACACTTCCCTCCGGGAATCCGTGATCGACAGCGTTCTGCAACAGTTCGGTGAGCACGACCGACAACGGCGTTGCCGTGTTGGCCGGGATGCGCCCACCATCGCCGCTCACCGTGAAGCGCACGGGCCGGTCCGGTGACTGCAGGCCCTCTTCGGCGAGACGCAAGAGCGGGCGGACGATCTCGATGAACGCGATGTCTTCGCCGGGCTCGCGCGACAGCGACTCGTGGACGAGTGCAATCGTGCGGATCCGCCGAACCGATTCCTGCACCGCTGCCTTCGCCTCGGGATTGGTGAGACGGCGTGACTGGAGGCGCAGCAGCGACGAGATCGTCTGCAGGTTGTTCTTCACCCGGTGATGGATCTCCCGGATCGTCGCGTCCTTGCTCAGCAGGAGGCGGTCGCGTTTGCGCAACTCGGTGACGTCGCGCACCAGGAGCAGCCCGCCGGCGATGTCGGGCCCGGTGGCCGACTTGGTGACGATCGGAACACACCGACACAGCAGCGTGACATCGGCGCCCTGTTCGAACTCTTCGACGACCGGCTCGAACCGTTCGAACGCCTGACGGACGGGGCCATCGTGGAAGCCGAGTTCGGCGAGGCGCATCCCGACGGGGTTCGCCTGGATGCCGACGCGGTGCAACGCCGAGTTGGCGTTCGGCGACACGTACGTGACCGTGCCGCTCGCGTCGAGCGTGAGCACGCCGTCGCCGACGCGTGGGGCCGCACTCGAGTCAGCGACCCGGCCTCCGAACGGAAACGAGCCTGCCTCGATCATCTGGACGAACTCTTCGAAGATGTAGGAGTAGTTGCGTTCGAGCTCGCCGAGCGGGCGACCAGCCCTGACCTTCCACTCCTTGGACAACACGGCGATCACGCGGTCGTTGCGGCGCACCGGGATCGCGAGCATCCGGCCATGGTTGACCTCGTCGTTTCCACCGTCGACTTCGATCCCGCCTTCGACGCGTTGACCGCTCTCGGCTGCCTGTTCGATCAGTTCGGCCTCGCCACCGCCGGCCCAGGTGCCGACGTAGTCGGTGACGTAGATCGTCTGGTTCGTGGCCGGACGTACCTGGTCGACGATCAGCCACTTCCCTGCACCGGAGCGCACGTACAGCAACAGATCGGCGAAGCACAGATCGGCGAGGAATGCCCACTCGGCAGTGAGCCGATGCAGATGATCGATGTCGTCGCGTTCGAGCGCTGAGTGCTCGCGGGCCAGTTCGGCGAGAGAGGTCATCACTGTTGAGTCTGCCCGATGATCACGGGTTGCGCAGGTGACCGGCCAACTTGCCCAGCCCACTGAGGTCGTGGATGTCGCCCTCGAGCCACGGCACCGAGATCATCGCCGGCGCCATCGCGGCGAGTTCCAGGCGCCGATCGGACTCTCGTGCTGCCACCAGCGCCACATCGTCGAATCGCGAAGCGATCTGGGTCAGGACCGACCGCACCTGCTTCACAGGTGCGCCGAGCAGTTCCGCCACCGTGTCGGCGAGCGGACCTGCCGCCTGGTCGAGCAATGCCGCTGCGCTGTCGGCGGCCGCCCTGCCCGCCAACGCTTCGGGCAGCACCCGGTTGGCGACGATCGCGCCGAGGCACATCTGGCGTTCGAGCAGCGATCGAGCGAGGAAGTGGGCCTCGTGGCTGGGTGCGGTCTCGAGTGTGGTCACCACGACGAACGCCGTCCGAGGATCGACGAGCAACGCTTCGACCTCGCGGGCCCGGCGCACGAACCCGGGCTCCATCGCCTGGAACAGCACGAAGAAGTCGGCGATGTCCTGCAAGAATCGCGAACCGAGCACCCGGTCGGCCACTTGGTAGAACGGCTTCGACGCCATCGTGAACAACCGCGACCGGTAGGGCACGGTCAGCCAGCGCAGCAGCCGGCTGCCGAAGAACTCGACCATTCGACCCGGTGCGTCGAGGATCGACAGTGCGTTGCGCGACGGTGGCGTGTCGACGATCACCAGGTCGAAGTCGCCTCGGGCGTGGAGGTCGTGCAGCTGTTCCATCGCCAGGTACTCGTGGCTGTGCACGAAACGACTCGTGATGTTCTCGTACAACGGGTTCGCGAGCACCGCGTCTCGGATCTCGTCGTCGGGCGCATGCCGCGTGATCAATTCGTCCCACCCGGCCTTGGTGTCGAGCATCGCCACCCACACTTCGCCGCGTACTTTCACACCGGCGTCGCCGAACGCGCCGGGGTCGATGCGTACGGGCGTGTTCCCGAACTCCTCGAGTCCGAGCGCCGTCGCGAGGCGTCGGGCGGGATCGACGGTGAGCACGAGCACCCGACACTTCTGCCGGGATGCCGCTGCAATTCCGAGCGCTGCGGCAATGGTGGTCTTGCCGACGCCACCGGAACCGGCGACGAGGATCATCTCGCGGCTGGCGAGCAGGTTGTCGAGATCGCTCACGACGAGCTCCGGGCCGAGCCATCGACGAGTTCGGGGTCGAGTTCGTCGGTGAGTGCGTCCGCGACGAGCGAGACCACCCGAGGGCCCGACGCCCGTGCGAACAGCTCCGGCACGGTGATGATCGGCAGCCCGTCGACCACCTCGTCGCTGTCGCTCATCCACGCCCGCAGCCGGTCGAGATGAGCCGCGCCCGTCGAGCGGCGCGTTTCGGTCAGTCGAGCGGCGTCCAGCACGGTGCCCACCCCCGCTCCAACCGCATCGACGAGCAGCGGCAGGGCCTCATCGAGCCGATCGACGATCGCCTGCTCACGTCGGTTGAACATCGCCGGCAAGACGCGGTTGGCGATCACGGCGGACGCATGCGCGCCCGTTTCGGCACGCAACCGTCCCAACAACTCGATGGTTTCCGTGACCGGCATCTCCTCGGGTGTGGTCACCACGGCGACGCCGGTTCGCGTCGGGTCGTCCAGGATGTCGAGCATCCATTGCGTCTGGTCTCGCACGAGCCCGACTTGGACGAGATCGGCGATCACCCTCGGCGCCCCGATCTGGCTGACGATGTGCCCGCTCGCCTCGGCGTCGACCACGATCAGGTCGTAGTTGCGTTCGCGGACCTCCCAGCAGAGCTTGCCGACCCCGAGGATCTCCTTCACCCCCGGCGCCGCGTCGGCGACGAAATCGAACGTCGACGCCAGCGGGCCGATGCGTCCCAGCAGCGGAATCCTCACGAACAAGCGCAAGTACTCGCGCAACGAGTCCTCGGTGTTCATCGCCATCGCTGACAGGTTCGGCGCCACCTCGGTGGGCTCGAACTCGAGCGCCCCGACATCGAACGCGTTGGCGAGCGCGCCCTTCGCATCCATTTCGCAGACCAACGTGCGACGTCCGTGACGCGCCGCCACGTCGGCGAGAGCTGCTGCGACCGTGGTCTTTCCGACCCCGCCCTTTCCGGTGACCCAGAGCAGGTCGAGATCGAGCAGCCCTGGCCGACCGGCGGTACTCAGATTCAGCCTCCGAAGCCGATCTTGCGATCGCCGTCAGCCGAGCCGAGCTCGATGTAGGCGATCTTCGCCGAGGGGATCGCGACGTCCTTGCCGCGCTTGTCGGCAATCCAGAGCACGTCGGTGGCGCCTGCGAGCGCGGCCTCGACCCGCGACCTGAGCTCGTCGCGGTCAGCGTCTTCGGCGAGTTCGATGTTGAGCTCGCGGGGGGCCTGGGTCACTCCGATGCGTACGTCCACGGGCCCACGCTACCTCCGGCCCGACCCGCCACTACGGGGAAGGCTCGACTGGGTTCGGATTACGGTGACAGCGTGACCAGCATCGCGATCCCTCTGTTCCCACACTTCACGGCGCTCGACGGGATCGGACCCTACGAAGTGCTGCAGCGCATCCCCCACTTCGACGTGACCTTCGTCGGCCACGATCGGGGCGTGGTCCGCTCGGACAACGGCATGCTCGGCATCGAGATCGACGCAACGTTCGAAGAGTTGGCGGAGCCCGACATCGTGGTCTTTCCCGGCGGATTCGGCACGCGGGCATTGATGACCGACGAACGGGTGCTCGACTGGGTTCGCACGGCGCACGGCTCGACGACGTTCACCACGTCGGTGTGTACCGGATCGCTGGTGCTGGCCGCAGCAGGACTGCTCGAGGGTTTGACGGCCACCACGCACTGGGGAGCGCTCGACGTGCTCGCCGACTACGGGGCCGTCCCGACCGGTGAGCGGGTGGTCGAGCACCTCGACCGCCGAGTGATCACCGCGGCCGGCGTGTCGAGCGGCATCGACATGGCGCTGCGGCTCGTGGAGCTGCTCGTCGACCGGACCGCTGCGGAGGCCTCACAGTTGATGATCGAATACGACCCGCAGCCGCCGTTCGACAGTGGCTCCACCAGCAAGGCACGTGCCGAGGTCGTGGAACGAGTGATCGAGTACGCGCAGGCCCGGCACTGACATCGCCTGGATCACTCCGCGAGCGGAGAGAGGGCGGTGGCGAGTTCCTCGACGGTCCACTTGGCGGGCTGCTCGACGGTCTCGCCCATCTCCCACGAGCGCATCCGTTTGACGACGCCACCCTGCGCGAAGAACGTCTCACCGGTGAACTGGCACGCAGTGCTGCTGAGATAGGCAACCAACGGTGAGATGTTCGCTGGATCCCACTCGTCGAACGCCCCGTCCTTCGGGGACATGATTTCCTCGAGCCCCGGGGTGGCCAGGGTGAGACGAGTCCGGGCGCCCGGAGCGATGCAGTTGCTCTGGACGTCGTAGCGCGCGAGTTCCTTCGCCGCGATCTGGCTGAAGGTGGCGATGCCCGACTTGGCGGCGCCGTAGTTCGCTTGACCCGGGTTGGAGAAGAGGCCCGACGTGCTCGAGGTGTGCACGAGGTTGCGGCGCTTGCCGCGGCCGGCCTTGTGCTCCTCGCGCCAGTAGGCCGCCGCCCAACGGGTCGGGGCGAAATGGCCCTTCAGGTGCACCGCCACGACGGCATCCCACTCGGCCTCGGTCATGTTCACGATCACCCGGTCGCGCAGGATGCCGGCGTTGTTGACCAGGACGTCGAGGTCACCGAATTCGGCGATCGCCGCGTTCACGAGGCGCTGGGCGCCTTCCCAATCAGCGACGTCGTCTGCGTTCGCGATCGCCTCACCGCCGCGGGCCCGGATCTCGGCGGCGACCTCCTCGGCGGGCGTCTGATCGCTGCCCTCGCCGTCGTTCGCGCCACCGAGATCGTTGATGACGACCTTGCACCCCTCGTCGGCGAACAGGAGCGCGTGTTCTCGACCGATGCCACGTCCAGCACCGGTGATGATCGCGACTCGTCCGTCGAGTGAGGTCATGAAGGCTCCTTGTCGACTCGGTGACCGGCGGGCACCGGTCACGGTCACGGAACCGTAGCGATCCGCGGCCTGCCGAGTCGATTCCCAACCCGCCGAGGTGGCCGCACGTGGCCTGTGCGTGCCACCGCTCCAGGTTCGGAACGCCGGACTCCGACGGCCGGAGTCGGACGGCCGGAGTCAGAGGAAGATCAGGTCGACACCGGTGCCACGGGGGAACGTGGCGCCCGCTTGGACCTCGTCGCCGTCGACCGAGGCCGACACGAACGTCCCTTCCGTGGTGCCCAACAGGCTCGTGACGGTGTAGCCGGCCTCGATGAGCGCCTCCTCGGCGGCGGGATACGTCAGGCCGTCGAGGTTCGGGAACGCAACGAGATCGGGACCCTTCGACAACTGGAAGGTGACCGTGCCACCACGCTCGACCAGCGTCTCCGGAGCCGGAGTCTGCGACACGACGCGTCCGACCTCGATGTCGCCACTGAAGACGTCCTCACCCTGCTCGGTGACCAACTGCAGCGCGTCGAGCGCTGCGGTTGCTTCGGCCGCAGTGAGGTTGGCAAGGTCCGGCGCGGGACGCGGTTGCGGCCCCTGGGACACCGTGACCACGATGGTGGTCTCCGGGAGCACCTGGGCGCCGGCGGTCAGCGCCGCGTCGTCTTGGACCTGCCAGCTGATGATCGTGCCGGCGGGAACCTCCTCGGAGAACTCCGCGGGCGCCTCGACCAGGATCAACCGGAGATCGGTGAGCGTCTCTTGTGCTTCGACGAGCGTCATCCCGGTCAACTCCGGGATCGTGCGCAGTTCGAAACCGTCGCTCACCACGATCACGAAGGTCGCACCCTCGTCGAGCATCTCACCGGCAACCGGGATGGTGCGAACGACGTGGTCGATCTCCGGCACCTCGTCGCTGCGTTCGCGCTCGGTCTCGATCACCCATCCGTTTCCGGAGATCTCGTTGAGCGCAACGGCTTCGTCGACCCCGACGAGATCGGGCACTTCGTACGACTTGGTCCGCAGCAGGAGCCAGCCGGCGACGCTGAGCAGCCCGATGCCGACGAGTGCGATCAAGCCGAAGAGCACGTACTTGCCCCACGGTCGCTCGGAACCCTCCTCGTCGTAGAGGATGCCCGACGGAGTCGGATCCAGCGGCGCCGTGCCCGCAGCGGCGGCCGCCAGTGCCGCGGCCGGCATCTCGAGGGTGCCGGAGGTGTCCGCATCTGCGGGGTCGACCGGTGCGAGGGTGTCGTCGGACGAGTCGGTGACGGCGCCAGAGGAGTCGGTGGCCACCTGCACCGCACCGGTCGGCGGATCGGAGAGGTCGGTCAGCAGCAGCAGCGGGACGGCGGCACCGACAGCCGGAGCAGCATCCGAGTCGTCGTCGATGTCATCGGCGTCGACGTCATCGCGGTCGATGTCATCTGAGCCGACGTCACCGGCGTCGATGTCATTGGCGTCGACGTCATCGGCGTCGACGTCATCGGCGTCGACGTCGTCGGAGTCGACGGCATCGGAGTCGACGGCATCGCTGTCGATGTCGTCGGGGCCATCGCTGTCAGAATCGGAGTGGACGTCGGCCGCGATCGCCGCGGCTCCCGCGACGGCGGCAGCGACGGCGATGCCGGTTCCGGCGCCCGAATCGGGCTCGGGCGGTCGGACCGGCGCCGGCTCGACGCGGTGCACGAGCGACGCCGCGAACAGGCTCGTCGCGAGCACCGGGATCGGCTCGGGACGAGGGAGCGCCTCAGCAGCGCCAACGAGCGCCTTGGCGAACTCGGTGGCGGTCCATCGATCATCCGAGTCGGGGCGACCCCCGCGTTCGAGCACCGAGGCGAGCGAACCCATGTCGGCGGTGACCGGCATCAGCTTGCCGACCCGGGCGGCCAGCGTGGACACGGTGGAGTCGCCGGCGAAGGGCACCTTGCCCTCGATCGACTCGATCAGACACAACGACAGGGCATACACGTCGGTCTTCTCGTCGACGTCGAGCCCGAGCGCCTGCTCGGGGGACGAATAGCGCGCCACGTGGGTCGCCACCGTTGCCGGCTCTTCCCACGCCTCGGCGCCGAGCAGTTGCGCCATCGCGAAGTCGGTGATGCGCAGCCGGCCGTCCTCGCCGAACACGAGCTTCGACGGCGTGACCTCAGTGTGGATCACGCCGCGGCCGTGCGCGGCCTCGAGCGCCCGGCATGCCTCGAGGCCGACGACGAGCGCCTGTGACGGGGCGAGCAGTCGGCCGCGGTCGAACAGGTCACGCAGGCTGCCGCCACCGAGGTACTCGACAACCCAGTACAGCGTCGATTCGCCGTCGAGCTCGGTCTCGCCCCAGCCCAGCACGGTGGCGATGTTGGGATGGGTGAGCGACATCGCCACCTCGACCTGACGCCGGAACGCCCGACGGAATGCGGAGGTCACCGCCAGCTCCGGGCGCACGATCTTCACCGTCACCGGCCGGTTCGCCTCGGTGTCGATCGCTTCGAGGATCACCGCGTTCGCGCCCGCGTTCACCACGTTTTCGATGCGATAGCGGTCGCTCAGGACGCGGCCGACGAGCATGGTCACCCCCGTCGGGGTCGGGTCGGATTCGTCGGCATCCACAGCGGGCGAAACGCTACCGCCTGAGCAAGTCGCCGGGAGGGCGGGCATCATGGAGGATGTGACCGATCGAATGACCGACTCCGAGGCCACCGACGTCGACGAACTCGTACCAGCGACCACGGCCGACGCTGCCCCACTCGACCCTGCCGAGACGCCGACGGAGCCACCCAAACGCCGTTTCGACCGCGGGCTGCTGATCGCCAGCCTGGTGATCGCGTGTGGCCTCGTGCTCGTGATCTTCGGCGTGGTGACCGCGTTGACCGGCGACGACGGCATCGACCGGCCCGAGGCGATCGAATCGGTGCAACCGGTCGAGAACGCCGTGCAGGTGCTCCAGCAGGAACGGGTCGTCGTCGACCTGCAGCCCGGCTACGAAGCCCGCCTCGTGATCGACGGCATCGAGCTGCCGACCACCGTGATCGGCCAGTCCGACGTCGACCCGTTCGAACAACCCCAGCCGGGACAGCAGATCGACCTGCCCACCACCGCAGTGTTCGACCCGGGCAACGCCGTGATCTCGTTCCAGCCGGTCGAGGGCGCCTTGATCGAGTCGTTCAGCCAGGGCATCCATGAGGCACGCGTCATCTACTGGCGCATCGAGGACGGCCCCGAGCAGGCACGCAGCTACCGCTGGGAGTTCAACGTCATCTGAGATCCATCCCCGGCTGAGATCTCCGGGCGCCGAGACGCGGTCGAGGTTCAGGCCGGTGGAAGTTCGCCGGTCGACAGGAGGTGCTCGAACCCGGCGCCGTCGATGACCGGGACACCGAGCGATTCCGCCTTGGTCAGCTTGCTGGCCCCTGCCGACGCTCCGACCACCAGGGCAAACGTCTTCTTGCTGACGCTGCCCGGGCTCTTGCCACCTCGTGAGGTGATCGCTTCTTCGGCCTGTTCGCGGTTGTACCCGTCGAGCGTGCCGGTGACCACCACGGTCTTGCCCTCCAACGTCTGCGGCGTGGCTGCCCGCGCCGCTGCGGCAGCCTCGGCGGCGGCCGCGTCACCGAAGTTCACCCCAGCAGCCCGGAGTCGGTCGATGTAGGCACGGTTCGTCTCCTGCCCGAACCAGCTGACGATCGTGGAGGCGATCACGTCGCCGACGCCGTCGACCGCCGCCAGTTCCTCGACCGACTTCGACACGATCGCGTCGAGGGTGTGGAACTCGTTCGTGAGCGCGAGCGACGCTGCCGGTCCGAGATGGCGCACGCCGAGGGCGGTGAGCAGTTTCGGAAGCGGGCGTTGCTTCGACTTCTCGATCTCGCCGACCAGGTTCTGCGCGCTCGTCGGACCGACTCGATCGAGTTCGAGGAGCTGGTCAACAGTGAGCGAGTAGAGATCCGACGGATCGTTCACGAGCCCAGCGGCGGTGAGCTTCCCGACCATCTGCTCGCCGAGGCCCTCGATGTCCATACCTCCCCGCGACGCGAAGTAGGCGATCTTCTGGTCGCGCTGGGCCGGGCAATCGGGTGCAACGCAGCGAGTGTCGGCCTCGTCCTCGGGCCGCACGAGCGGATTGCCGCAACGCGGACAGTGCGTCGGGAACACCCACGGTTTGCTGCCCTTCGGGCGCAGCGACAGCACCGGCCCCACGACCTCGGGGATCACGTCGCCCGCCTTGCGAACGACCACGGTGTCACCGGGGCGAACGTCCTTGACGGCCACCTGGTCCTGGTTGTGGAGGGTGGCCATGCCGACAGTGGAACCCCCGACGAAGACCGGTTCGAGCACTGCGAACGGCGTGGCACGACCGGTTCGTCCGACTGACACCATGATGTCGCGCAGCAGGGTGGTGCGTTCCTCGGGCGGGAACTTGTAGGCGATCGCCCACCGCGGCGCCCGCGACGTGACACCGAGACGCTCGCGCTGTGCGATGTCGTCGAGCTTGATCACCACGCCGTCGATCTCGTAGTCGAGGTCGTGGCGATGCTCCTGCCAGTGCAGGCAGTGAGCAGCGACGTCGTCGATGCCGGTGAAGGTGCGAACGTGGTCGTTGACGGCGAAACCGACGTTGGCCGCGAACTCCAGCATCGCGACGTGGCTCGTGAACTCCGGCCCGCCGACCACTTCGCCGAGCTGGTAGCTGAAGAACGACAGGTTGCGGCTGGCCGTGATCGCCGGGTCCTTCTGACGCAGGCTTCCCGCCGCCGAGTTGCGGGGGTTGACGAACGGCTTCTCGCCCGCCTCCACCGCCCGTTCGTTGAGCCGCTCGAAACTCGACCTCGTCATGTACACCTCGCCTCGCACCTCGACCACGTCCGGCGCGCCGCTCGGCAATTCGTCCGGCACGTCGTCGATGGTGGCGACATTGGCGGTCACGTCTTCGCCGACGCGACCATCGCCACGGGTGGCGGCTTGCACGAACCGGCCGCCTTCGTACCGCAGGCTGATGGCGAGGCCATCGAATTTCAACTCGCACACGAACGTCGGCACGGCGCCGTCGAGGCCCTTGACGACGCGATCGGCCCACGCGCGGAGTTCGTCGGCGTCCATGGCATTGTCGAGGCTCATCATCGGCACCCGATGCGTGACCGGCGTGAACGCGCTACTGATCGCTCCACCGACGAGTCCGGTCGGTGAATCGTCGACGGCGAGGTCGGGATGGTCAGCTTCCAGCTGACGGAGCTCACGAACGAGCTCGTCGAAGTCGGCGTCGCTGATCTCCGGAGCGTCGAGCGTGTGGTACCGCTCGTTGTGGTGTGCGATCTGCGCCCGGAGTTCGTCGACACGCGCTGCTGGAGTCACCCTGTCGTCGGCGTTCGTTGTCATCGCCGCCGAGGCTACGCGGGCAGCCGACCCCAGCGCCGAAATTCGGAGGCGGCGGTCGACGTCAGGCTCCGAGGGCGAAGCGGGTGGCGGACGACTGGTCCTGCACGCGCTTGCCGACATCGGCCGTGAGCCGGGCGATCCGTCGGGCGACCGACACCGAGTGCATCGCCAGCCCGCAGTGCGGCGTGACGATGCTCTGTCGGCGCAGCAGCACGGGATCGCAGCCGAGTTGCACCAGGCTGCACCAGAGGTCGCTCAGCGCACGCCAGTACCGATCGGCCGACGACGGCACCGGGCCGTCGGTCGGCGTGACACCCCACGCGATGATGCCGCCGTCTCCGAGGAAGCGGGTGAGGTAGCCGACCCAATCGACGAGCTCGGGCGACACCGGCAGCGAGACGACGTTCGGTCCGGACGCCAGCAGTGTGGCGACGTCGCACGGTGCACAGCAGTGGACGCCGGTGAGGGTGGTGGCAGGGAGAGCCGCCATCGCGCTCGACATGCAGTCGATGGCCTCGTCGGGCGGGATCGGGAATCCCGGCTGCATCAGCTCGGCGAACCATGGTTCGTCGAGCACCACCATCTGTCGCGAGTTCGGCAACGCGTCGGTCACCAGGGCGGAGAGCGCCGCCAGCCGACTGCGCACCGTCGTGAGGGCCAGCTCGAACGCCGTTTCGCGATCGAGTCCGGCTCGGTGGAGTGCGACACCGAGCGTGACCGGTCCGACGAACTGCCACTTGACGGCGGCACCGTCGAGTCGCACCTTCGCGCCGAGATCGAGGAACGCGCGGAACCCGGCGAACGCCTCTCGCTCGAGATCGGTGACAACGCTTGCTTGCGGCTTCACCGACGACGCATCGACGACGATGTCGCCGTCCTCATCGAAGCTCACGCCCGTGACGCCCACGAGTGCCTGATCGAGCATCAGCTCGTCAGGCGATCGGCGCGGCAGGGTGGGGATCGTCGCAAGGTCGAACTCGCCGATGGCAAACGCGGCAGCGGCTGCCGGATCGAGATGCGGGAGACTGCCGACACCGGCGGTGGCGCCGTCGGCGAACGCCGACCGGTTGGCAGCGCGTGCACGGACGCCGGCCTCGGATTCGTTCACGGCACACCTCCCATCTCCGCTACCCCCAGAACTCTGCCAGCCCGACGGATGTCGAACTGGGACCTCTGCATCGTTTCACGGCGCAGCGCACCCGACCGAATCCATCTCCGGTGACGATCGGCACAAATCCGATGAGTCGATCGCGGCGTCACATCGTCGCTCGCTGAACGAACGTGCGGATGCTGCCTCGGATCGGATCGCCGGATTCCGACGCGAGCACGGCAACCTGTGGGGATGTCGACTGCTCCCGACGAACCGATCGACCGGCTGGCCCGATTCACGCCCTGGGTGGCACGACTCGCCTGGATCCTCGTCGCGGTGATCGGTGGAGGCGCGGTGGAGGCGGCCGTCGACGGTCGGAGTTCCGCCGTGGCATGGACCACAGCGATCGGCGGCTGGAGCGTCTGGGCGGTCGCTGCGCTGGGTTTGGCGATCGCTTCGGTCCGGTCGCTGACCGCCGTCCGCCTCGTCGTGCCGCTGGCGCTGCCTGCCACCGTCGCCACCGGTCTCGGCGGAGCTCCGGCGACCGATCTCCTCCTGCTGGGCGGCCCCTCAGTCGTCGCTGCGGCAGCGGTGATGACCGCCGAGTTCGGACGCCAGTGGGTGCAGGCATCGGCCTACGGCGACGAAGAGCGTTTTCCGCTGCGGTTCCCGGTCGGTGCCGGCCTGGCTGCGATCGTGACCTGGCTGATCTGGGCGCCGGCACTGATCGCGGGGCCGCTGCTCATCGCCGCCGAGTCGTGGCTCACCGGGGTGCTCGTGACCCTCCTCGCGCTCGCCGGCACCGTCCTGCTGGGCCCCCGATGGCACCGACTGTCGATGCGCTGGTTCGTGCTCGTCCCCGCCGGTGTGGTCATCCACGACCCGGTGGTCTTGGCCGACACGTTCCCGCTCCGCACGGCGCAGGTGGCGTCGATCGGGCTGGCATCGGCCGACACCCAGGCAGCCGATCTCACCGGTCCGGCAAGCGGTTACGCCGTCGAGATCGCCACGACCGAGTCGGTGACCGCCGTGTTCGCGTTCACGCCGGCGGAACCCAATGGCAAGGCGATCCACCTGCGGTCGTTCCTCATCGCGCCGAGCCGCCCCGGCCGAGCGCTGCGCTCGGCCCACGCACGCGGCCTACCGGTGGTCTGAGCCGACGACCGGCTGAGGCGGATCCTGGGTGCTCCGACTTCGGTGTCCGACGCCGCTCAGCGACAGATGCCGCCACCGAGGACGCGCGAGTTCGTGGGGTCATAGGCCACGACGCTCTGTCCCGGGGCGATCCGCCGCTGCGGCTCGTCCCAGCGCACCACGATCGAGTCGGCGACATCAGCCGTCCTGATCGTGGCCGCCAGTGCTCGGCCGTGGGCACTGCACTGCACGAGCACCGGGCCGTCCGCTGGACCGTCGACCCAGCTCATCCGTTCGACGGTCAGCTCGTCGCGGAGCAGGTCGGTGTCGCTGCCGACGGTGACGGTCGCCGACACCGTGTCGACGTCGAGGACGTACCGCTTCGGCCCGCCTCCGGGCAGGCCGATGCCCTTGCGTTGGCCGACGGTGACCAGCTCGACCGACTCGACCTCGCCCAGCGCGGTGCCGTCGGTGTCGACGACGGTGCCCGACCGGAACGGGATGCGATCACCGAGAAACGCGGTGCGGCCGCCGGTGGAGGTGATGAAGCACACATCCTGGCTGTCGGGCTTCGTGGCGGTGCGCAGGTCGATCGAGGCAGCGAGCGCCCTGAGGTCAGCCTTCTGCATTCCGCCGACGGGGAACATCGTGCGGGAGAGCTGCGCCTGGTCGAGCATGTGGACCACGTAGCTCTGGTCCTTCGCCGCGTCGGCGCCGCGTTCGAGCGTGAAGTGACCGTCGGCGCTCCGGCCGATGTGTGCGTGATGTCCGGTGGCCACCGCGTCGAACCCGAGGAGGTCAGCCCGCTCGGCGAGTCGGGCGAACTTCACCGATCGGTTGCACTCGATGCACGGGTTCGGCGTGACACCGCGGGTGTGGGCGTCGACGTACGGGGCGACGACGTGTTCGTCGAAGTCGTCGCCGAAATTGAACACCAGATGGTCGATGCCGAGCTGCTGTGCCACACGACGGGCGTCGTCGACGTCGGAGACCGAGCAACACCCCGTGTCGCTGTCGCCGCCCCACAACTTCATCGTGACCCCGACGACCTCGTGACCGGCACGCTGGAGCAACAACGCGGCGACCGACGAATCGACCCCTCCGCTCATCGCGCACATCACCTTCATGACGCGCTCACGATCGCGTCGTGACCTGCCGGTGCCGACGCAACGGTCGACGTGGACGACGAGCGACGGCGGAGCTGGTCGACCGAGGCGCCGATCACGTCGACGGCCCGGTCGACGTCGGTCGCCGTGGTGGTGTGACCGAGCGTGAGGCGCAGCGCCCCGAGCGCGGTCGACCGTTCGACCCCCATCGCAGCCAGCACGTGTGAGGGCTCCATCGCTCCGCTTGCGCACGCCGAAGCGGCCGACGCGCACACATCGGCTTCGTCGAGCAGGAACAGCAGCGCCTCGGACTCGATGCCGGCGATGCAGACGTGCGCCGATCCGGCCACCTTGTGCTGAGGCGGCACGGTCTCGGTGACACCATCGAGCCGACCCTCGAGGCCGGCGACCAGCAGGTCACGAAGTGCCGCCAGGCGAGCGTTCTCGTCGACCCGCTCGCGATCGGTGAGGTCCAGCGCAACCGCAGCGGCGACGATGCCGGCGGTGTTGTGGGTACCGCTGCGCCGCTCGCGCTCCTGGCCGCCACCGATGATCAACGCGTCGACCTTCGGTCCGCCACGTTCGACGAGCACACCGACACCCTTCGGGCCACCGAACTTGTGTGCGCTCAGCGACAGCAGGTCGACGTGCGGCGTGATGTCGCGCAGGTCGAGCCAACACGCCGACTGGACGGCGTCGGTGTGCAACAGGGCGCCTGGGGCGTGACGACGCACGACCCGAGCGACCTCGGCGATGTCGGTGATCGTGCCGACCTCGTTGTTGACCGCCATCACACTGACGATCGTGACGTCCGGGGTGGCCGTGAGGGTCGCGGCGAGCTCATCCAGGTCGACCCGCCCGAACGCATCGACACCGACGACGCGTCCCTGATCGCCGAGTTCTTCGACGACGTGGAGGATGGCGTGGTGCTCGACCGCCGGGCACACGGCGATCCCGCCCCGACGGGAGATTGCCCCGGTGATCGCCATGTTGTCGCTCTCGGTTCCGCAGCCGGTGAAGACCACCTCGTTCGGATGGCAGCCGACGACGCGGGCGACGGTGTCACGGGCCTCGTCGACGGCCTGGCGGGCGCGGCGGGCGAAGCGGTGCGAGCCGGATGGATTGGCATACAGCTCGGACAGGTACGGCATCATCGCCTCGACCGCCTCCGCGCGCATCGGCGTGGACGCCGCATGGTCGAGATAGGTGAGAGCCGGCTCCGTCACCCACATCACGCTAGCGACGCGACCACACGGGTCAGACCCGTGTGGTCGCGTCTGCCCCTAACCTCGGCATGGTGCGGGGATACGACCATCGTTCGTACGGCGACGGGTTCGCCGACGTGTACGACGAGTGGTACGCCGATGTCACCGACGTCGAGGCCACGGTGGCGCGGCTGGTCGAACTCGCCGGACCGAACGGCCGGGTGCTCGAACTCGGGGTCGGCACCGGGCGACTCGCGGTGCCGATGTCGGCCGCCGGACTCCGCGTGGTCGGCATCGACTCCAGCGAGGCCATGCTCGCGAAGCTCGCCGAACGCGACAGCGCTCGACGCGTCGATACGGTGCTCGGCGACATGCTCGACGGGCTCCCGGACGGGCCCTACGACGCCGCGCTCGTCGCCTACAACACGATCTTCAACCTGACCGGTGACGGCGAGCAACAACGCGTGTTCCAACAGGTCGCCGAGCGCCTCTCACCGAATGGCGTCTTCGTGGTCGAAGCATTCGTCCCCGACTTCCAGCACGACGACGGGTCGTCGGAGGTGGGCGTCCGCTCGATGGCGGTCGATCACGTGGTGCTCTCGGTGTCCGTGAATCGTCCGGAGGCGCAGCTCGCCGAGGGACAGTTCGTGCAGTTCACCGAAGCCGGCGGAGTTCGCCTGCGACCGTGGTCGATCCGATGGGCGACACCTGCGCAACTCGACGAGATGGCAGCACTCGCAGGACTCTCACTGGACCAGCGCACCTGTGACATGGCAGGCGGTCCGTTCACCCACGACAGCACCGAGCACGTGTCCGTCTACCGGCGGAGGGCCACATGACGAACCAACCGACGACGAACCAGCCGAAGTTCGGGCTCGGCGTTCCGAACGGCGGCGACTTCGCCGACCCGATCCGCCTCGCCTCGCTTGCTCGCGACGCCGAGGCCGCCGGATGGGACGGCTTCTTCCTGTGGGACCACGTGATCCGCCGGCAGCCGTGGCAGGCGATGG
The DNA here is from genome assembly GCA_963741875.1 of Ilumatobacteraceae bacterium. Taxonomy (GTDB): domain Bacteria; phylum Actinomycetota; class Acidimicrobiia; order Acidimicrobiales; family Ilumatobacteraceae; genus Sva-07. The sequence continues at coordinate 226,305 of CAVUJO010000004.1, forward strand.
TCGACCCGTGGGTGACGCTCGCCGCCGTCGCCGTGGCGACCGACCGGATCATCATCGGCCCGATGGTCACCCCGCTCGCACGGCGGCGCGTGTCGGTGGTGGCCCGACAGTCGGTGACGCTCGATCTGCTGGCAGGGGGACGCCTCCGGCTCGGCGTCGGCCTGGGTGCGCCGGACGACGAGTTCACACGGTTCGGCGAGGACGCCGACCCGAAGCGCCGTGCGCGAATCCTCGACGAGTCCCTCGACGCGCTGCAGCAACTCTGGTCGGGTGGGACCGTGTCGTACCGCGGCGAACACGTCGTGGTCGACGGCGTCGAGTTCCGTCCCACCCCGCGCAACGGCCGGATCCCGGTCTGGGTGGCCGGCAGATGGCCGGGCGGCGCACCGTTTCGCCGAGCGGCTCGCTTCGACGGCGTCTGGCCGGTGGCGGGGGCAGGCGGCTACCTCTCCGTCGACGACTTCGTCGACTGTGTCGACACCGTGCGTTCCTTCCGCGAGAGCGATGAACCGTTCGACGCCTGCTTCATCGATCGCAGTCCGGCCGGTGGCGACGCCGAGACCTCGGACAAGCTCGGCCGTCTCGTCCGAGGTGGCATGAGTTGGTGGATCGACTCACTCGACGATCCGACGATCCCCTTCGAGCACCACCTCGCCCGCGTCCACGCCGGCCCACCCCGTTCACCCTGACCCGAACTGGCGCGCCAGCGTTGCGCTCAGCGCAATCGCCCCGCGAAATTTTGGCCACGTGAGATCGAGAACCCCGAACTGGCGCGCCAGCGTTGCGCTGAGCGCAATGCTGGCGGGATTTTTCGGGGTGATCGGGGGGTCGGGGTGATCGGGGGGTCGGGGTGATCGGGGTGGGTCGGGGGGTCGGGTCGGGGGGAGGTGATCGGGATCGTCAGAAGGAGTGGTAGCCGCCGTCGATGGTGATCACGTCGCCGGTGTGGTAGCTGGACGCTCGGCTGGCGAGGTAGACGGCCAAGCCGCCGAAGTCGTCCGCGGTGCCCCAACGGCGCATCGGGACCCGCGGGAGCACGTTGTCGACGAATTTGTCCCATCCGAACGCGCCGGCGGTCATGTCCGTCTCGATCCAGCCGGGCAGCACCGAATTGCATCGGATGCCGTGTCGGGCGTGCTGCACGGCGATCGCCTTCATCATCGAGTTCACTCCCGCCTTCGACGCTCCGTAGTGCTGGCCCGACTGCTGACCGAAGAACGCTGAGCCCGACGTGGTGAACACGATCGAACCGCCTGTTTCGTCGCCGTCGCCGTGACGCGAGACCATGTGCTTCGCTGCCTCGCGAGCGGTGAAGAACGCTCCGTCGAGATTGATCCGCATCACCCGCCGCCACTCGTCGGAGGTCATTCCGACGAAGCTCGGGGCCTGCCCACCCACGCCGGCGTTGACGAAACACGAGTCGACCCGCCCGAGCTCACCGATCGTGTCGGCCATCGCCTGTTCGACGGCGTCCTCGTCGCCCACATCACACACGATCGACAGCAACTCGACGTCGTGTCGGCCCAACTGCTCGATCGCCGCATCGCTCTTGTCGGGGTTCGTTCCCCAGATCGCGACATCGGCACCGTGGGCGGCGAGCGCGTCGGCCATTCCGAGCCCGATACCCCCGTTTCCGCCGGTCACGAGCGCCACGTGGCCCGTGAGATCGAACGGTGACCCAGTGGGAAGCGTCATGGTTCGACGGTAGGCCGCGTCACGCACCAGCGCAGCAGTGGAGATAGCGTCGGAGCTGCATGTATCTGGAGCGTGTCCGCCAACCCGCCGACCTGCGGGACCTGTCGTACGACGAACTGCGCGATCTCGCCGGCGAGATCCGCGATTTCGTCGTCTCGGCGGTGTCGGACACCGGCGGCCACCTCGGCTCGAATCTCGGGGCCGTCGAACTCACACTCGCCATGCATCGGGTGTTCGACTCCCCGACCGACGCGATCCTCTGGGACACCGGCCATCAGGCCTACATCCACAAGATCGTCACCGGTCGCCAGAAGCAGTTCGAACAGCTGCGCCAGCAGGGTGGCCTGTCCGGCTACCCGAGCCGCGAGGAATCCGAACACGACTACATCGAGAACAGTCACGCCTCGACCGTGCTGTCGTATGCGTACGGGATGGCCGTCGCCCGCGACCTGGGCACCGACCCGCACCGCCACATCGTCGCCGTGATCGGTGACGGCTCCCTCACGGGCGGGATGGCGTACGAGGCGATCAACAACATCGGCCACGGCGACAAGCAGGTCATCATCGTCCTCAACGACAACGGTCGGTCGTACGCGCCCACGGTGTCGATGCTGTCGGCAAGCGCCCAGAGCCGCGACGTGCAGGCCAACCACCCCGCCAATCCGCCGAGCGTGACCGATCGGGTCACCGGCAAGTTGTCGCACGCACTCACCGACATCCGCACCAACCCGGTGTACGTTCGCCGCCAACGCCGCCTCGAGGAGTTCCTCCAGCAGCTGCCCGTCGTCGGGCACCAGGCAGGGTCGGCAATGGATGCGTTCAAGGCCGGTGTGCGCGAGTTCCTGCAGCCGCCGTCGTTCTTCGAAGCGCTCGGCGTGCGCTACGTCGGCCCGTTCGACGGCCACAACATCGAAGAGATGGAGCAGGCGTTCCACAACGCGATCGAACTGTCGGAAGACGGTCCGATCCTCGTGCACGTGCTCACGCAGAAGGGTCGGGGCTACTCCCCCGCCGAGGACGACGACGAAAAGCACCTGCACGACGCGCCGGTGTTCGACCCGCTGGTGGGACCGCCCAAGGCCGTGTCGACGGGCTATACCCAGTCGTTCGCCGAGGCGCTCTTGAAAGAGGCCGAGGCCGATGAGCGCATCGTGGCGATCACCGCAGCGATGCCGGGGCCAACCGGCCTCCTGCCGTTCCAGGAGCGCTACCCCGACCGCTTCTTCGACGTGGGGATCGCCGAACAGCATGCGGTGACCGGGGCGGCGGGGATGGCGATGGGCGGGCTCCGACCCGTGGTCGCGGTCTACTCCACGTTCCTCAACCGAGCCTGGGACCAGGTCGTCTACGACGTTGCCCTGCACCGACTCCCGGTCATCTTCTGCCTCGACCGTGCGGGCGTGACCGGCCCCGACGGCGCCAGCCACCACGGCGTGTACGACATGGCGTTGCTGTCGAAGGTGCCGGGCATGCGCGTGCTTGCGCCGTCGAGCGGACAAGAACTCGCTCAGATGCTGCACGACGCCACCGCACTCGTCGAGGCGGGTCCGATCGCCATCCGATATCCGCGCGGCGCCGCTCGACAGGTGGGCGAACACGAGGTCGGTTCGGGCCTCGCCGCCCGCAAGGCGGTCGCCGGGTCGGGCGGCACGTGCATCGTGGCGGTCGGCAAGATGCTCGAGACCGCCGAGAAGGCTGCTGCCACGCTCGCGGCCGACGGCGTCGAGCTGACGGTGTGGGATGCACGCTGTTGCGCTCCGCTCGACCCGGAGATGATCGCCGACGCAGCGGCCCACGACCGGGTCATCACCATCGAAGACGGCATCCGTGCCGGCGGCATCGGCATGGCGATCGCCGACGCCGTGTGCTCGATCGACCAGTCGACGCACGTCGACGTGCTCGGCCTGCCCACCAAATTCATTCCCCACGATCCGAAGTCCGACGCGATTCTCGCCCGGTTCGGGCTCGACGTCGCCAGCCTCGTCGCGCTCGCCAGGGCGTAGCAGCACGGGTCCGGGCCGCATCAGGTCGTGGCCCTGAACCCTCCTGTCTCCGTTGCGTAGGGTGCTGGACGTGGATCTTCCTGACCCGTATGCGCAGTACACGCACCTTCGCTTCGAACGGCCGAGCGACGGCGTGCTGCTGATCACCCTCGACGACCCCGAGCGCCTCAACGCCACCGGGGCGGACATGCATCTCCAGCTGTCACGGGTGTTCCGCACGATCGACGACGACCCGAGCGTTCGCGCGGTCGTGGTCACCGGTGCCGGATCGGCCTTCTCGGCGGGCGGCGACCTCGACTGGATCGCCGAGCAGGTCGGCGACTACGCCCAGACGATTCGGGTGATGCGCGAGGCCGGCGACATCGTGCGCACGATGATCGACTGCGACACGCCGATCGTCTCGGCGATCAATGGTGTCGCTGTCGGCGCCGGACTGGCAGTGGCGTTGATGGCCGACGTGAGCATCATCAACGAAGACGCCCGCCTCACCGACGGCCACATCCGCCTCGGCGTCGCCGGCGGTGATCACGCCGTCGCGATCTGGCCGCTGCTGTGCGGTCTGGCGAAGGCGAAGTACTACCTGCTGACCGCCGACTTCCTCGACGGGCGCGAGGCCGAGCGGATCGGATTGGTGTCGAAGGCGGTCCCCGCCGACGACGTGTTCTCGACCGCGCTGGGCGTCGCGGAGAAACTCGCCGCCGGACCCGTCGACGCCACACGGATGACCAAGCGGGCGCTGAACCATTGGCTCCGCCAGGCGCTGCCGAACTTCGAAGCCTCACTTGCCTACGAGATGCTCAACTTCCTCGGCCCCGACGCAGCCGAGGGGCTGGCTGCGCTGCAGGAGAAGCGACGCCCTGACTTTCAGCGGTCGTCAGCCGACGCCGCTGGCGACGCCGGAGCCGACTCATGAAGGACCTCGAGGACCTCGATCTCTCCCATGATCTGGCGTTGGCGCTCGACGTCGCCGACGCCGTCGATGCGTTCACCCTGCCCCACTTTCGCGAGGCCGACTTCACGATCGACTGGAAGCGCAACCAGACCGAGGTGACCGAGGTCGACCGACGCGCCGAGACGATGATCGTCGACCACCTGATCCGCGAGCGGCCGGGTCATGGAGCGTTCGGCGAGGAACACGGCCTGACCGGCGATCACGGATCGCCGTGGCGGTGGGTGATCGATCCGATCGACGGCACCTCGGGATTCGTGCGCGGCATTCCGATCTGGGCGACGCTGATCGCGCTCACCCACGTCGACCGCGGGGCAGTGATGGGCGTGGTGTCGGCACCGGCACTCGGTCGCCGCTGGTGGGGTGGGCTGGGCCTGGGATCGTCGATGAGCGTGTTCGGCGACGAGCGGCCGATCGTGGTGTCGACCGTCGCTGACCTCGCCGAAGCGCAGGTGAGCATCACGCACAATCACGGCTGGGACGCGCTCGGTCTCACCGGCGCGCTCGTGCGACTGCAGCAGCGAGCTCGCCGCTCGCGCGGCATCGGTGACTTCTGGCAGCACATGTTGGTGGCCGAGGGAGCGATGGACGTCGCCGTCGATGCGGTCGGCGTCGCTCCCTACGACATCGCCGCCGTGAAACCAATCGTCGAAGCTGCCGGAGGGAGCCTCACCGACCGCTTCGGCGAGCCGACCCACGAACACGAGACAGCGATCAGCACGAACCGACTGTTGCACGACGTCGTGCTCGCCGAACTCGGCACGTGACCGTCCGCGTCTTGTGTCAGCACCGATCGGTGAATCACCGCTTCGGGCTGACATGAAGCGAGGCTCGCGATCTTGTGTCAGCACCGATGGGTGAATCACCGCTTCGGGCTGACATGAATCTGCGGGGATGTCGCGGTGGGGAACCGATACCGTGGCGCGCCATGTCGAGCGAGACGCGATCGCCCTCCGAGACTCCGGCCCGTCCCGACGTCGCACCGGAGACGTTGGCGATCACCGCCGGCCGAGCCGCGAGTGGCGCATCGTTGGCGCCCGCGCTGTGGGCATCGAGCACGTGGGAGTCCGAGAGCCTCGACGATGCCCATCGCCGCGCGACGGCCATGCGACACGACGGCTTCTACTCGCGCTATTCGAACCCGACCGTGCGATCGTTCGAACAGGCAATGGCCGAACTCGAAGGTGCCGAGGAGTCCCTGGCGTTCGCATCCGGAATGGGCGCCGTGGCGTCGACGGTGCTCGCGCTGTGCTCGACCGGCAGCCACATCGTTGCCCAGCGCCAGCTGTATGCCGGCACACTCGCGTTCCTCCAAGGACCGTGCCAGCGTCTGGGCATCGATGTCACCTACGTCGACGTGGCCACACCGGGTGCCTTCGCGGATGCGGTCGAGCCCGGGCGCACGATCCTGGTGCTCGCCGAGACGCCGTCGAATCCGTTGCTCGAGTTGGCCGACCTCGACGAGTTGGGAGCCATCACGGGACCATTCACCGTGGTCGACTCCACCTTTGCGACGCCACTCGGCCAGCAGCCGTTGGCACACGGCGTCGACATCGCGCTGCACTCGGCAACGAAGGGGATCGCCGGGCACAACGACGCCACCCTCGGGGTGATCTCGGGCGACGCGGATCTACTCGGTGAGATCTGGGCGTACTCGGTGCTGCACGGAGCGACGCCGTCGCCGTTCGATGCATTGAACGCGCTACGGGGTCTGCGCACGCTCGGCGTTCGCACCCGGCAACAGAACGCGACCGCTCGATCGCTCGCGATCACCTTGGCCGACCATCCCGAGGTGCGAGCCGTGCATTACCCCGGTCTGAGCGAACACCCGCAGCACTCGCTGGCCACCAGACAACTCCGCCAGTACGGCACCGTGCTGTCGTTCGAGGTCGCCGACCGCGACACGGCCTCGGCGCTGCTCAGCCGGCTGCGAACGGCCAGGGTGGCCACGTCGCTCGGGGGTCCGGAGACCATCGTGTGCCATCCGTCGTCGTCCACCCATGCGAGCCTCACCCCCGACGAGAAACTCGCCACCGGGGTCAGTGAAGGCCTGCTTCGTGTCTCGATCGGTCTCGAGGACACCGCCGACATCGTGAGCGACTTCGAGCAGGCGCTCGACGTGCCGGCCTGACGGTCATTCGACGATCGGCACCAGCGACGGGCCGAAGCTGAACCAGACGTCGATGACCGCTTCGACGTCGCTGTCCGTTCCGCTCCAGTCGTACCCACGAACCTGCTCTCGGCTGCGCCGCCCGAGCCGCGAGCGGAACAACTCGAACCGCGTGGCACCCCGCAGCTTCACCGACGCGCTGGCATCGAGGTTGCCGCTCGTGACCGTCGAGCCGTCGTCGAGCTCGATCACGACCCGAACGGGTGCGCCCACCATGGCAAACGACGGTGTGTCGACGATGACGTTCGATCGTGCGCCGGGTAGATCCAGGGCATGGCGGACGTCGTGTTCGTGGCTGTGGCAATCGACCGATGCGCGGCCGTCGCCGATCTGCTCGATGAGGTCGGCGAACGCCGACGCTTGCTCATTCCATCGCTCGAGGAGGTGCGACACGCTGAACATGCGGTTCCGCTCGACCTGCGCTGCGGTCCATGCCTCACTCGCCACTCCGTCCATCCGCCCGGCGGCGGCGTCGTCGGGGACTCCGGACACGTGCGACAGCACGTCGCGCACCGTCCACGCAGGCGTGCACGGCACGACGGTCGCCCATGCTTCGTCGTCGAGTGTTCGTGCCAGCTCGTCGAACGACGCCGCTGCAAAGCGGTACTGCTCGGCGATTCGTCGCTGGTTCGGCATGCGGGGATGTTTGCACATGATTGAAACGACGACCGATGCGCGACACTCTCACCGATGAACAGCGATGCCACTCCCCTCCGAACGGTCACTCGTCACGACGATCGTGGCCGCTACGAGCTCGTGATCGGCGGTGAGGTCGTGGCCTTCGCCGACTTCTCGCGAACCGACGACCTGATCACGATCCCGTACATCGAAACCGAGGTCCGCCATCGCGGCAAGGGCTACTCCGGGCTGCTGATGGACGGCGTGATCGACGATCTGCGCGAACGAGGCGAGCGGGTGCGTGCGACCTGTCCTGTGGCCCGCGCGCACCTCGCCAGTCACGCCGCAGAACTGCTGGTGGCCTGACCATGTGCCGCAACATCACCACGCTGCGAGGACTCGAACCGGCCGCGACCGATGAAGAGATCGAGGCCGGCGCCCGTCAGTACGTCCGCAAGATCAGCGGCGTGCAGTCGACGTCGGCAGCGACCGAGGAGCCATTCGAACGAGCGGTTGCGGAGATCACGGCGATCACCACACGCCTCCTCGCCGAGCTGCCGCCGAGGAAGTCACCTCCCAAGCACGACCCACCCCTCCGCCGCCTCGCGAAGCGCTGACACCGCTCCGGCCAGGAAACCGCCCGCGTCGATCGGCCGGGCGGACACACTCCGCCACTCGGTCGTCGGGACGCCGAGCAGTCAGGAATAGAACGGGTTCTCGCCGGTGGAGTGGTCGGTGAGATCTCGCACGCTCTGAACGGCCTCGATGGCGTCGACGAGCATGGTCTGCACTCCGTCGAGCATCGTCTGCTTGCTCATCGAGCACCCGTGACAGCCGCCGCCCATCGTGAGATAGGCCGTGCCCTCACCGTCGTGTCCGACGTAGGTGACGAAGCCGCCATGGGCGGCGAGCGCCGGGTTGACCTCGGTGGCCACGAGCGCGTCGATCTCGGCGGAGAGTTCGTCGTCGGCGGTGAGGCCTTCGACGGAAGGGGCCATCGGCCGGTTCGGGTTGCGGATCACGAGTCCCTGCGTGCTCGTGTAGTCGAGCGTTGCGCCCGTGAGCAGCGCGACATCGTCACCCGGGATGATCACCTTCATGCCGTCATGGGTGCGCACCTGATCGGTGAACGCTGCGGTGAGGTACTCCTCGAACGAGAGGTCGTAGCGGAACTCTTCACCGGCATCAGAGGCAATGGCGAGTCGAAGTCCGAGCTTGTCACCGTCGACTTCGTCGTCGCGCAATTCGCGTAGATGATCGAGGGCTTCCGGCGTGACCGAGATGATCGGTTCACTCGCGTTCGCTTCACCGGTCTCCGCGGCCATGGCTTCGAGGGGACTCATCTTGTCGAGGCTACCGGCGAGCCTTGCGCAGGGGCACGCTGCGGCGCCGAACGCCTCGTTTGGATCGTGCGCAGATGGCCTACTCTCGGCGGGTGACCGACGGCAGCCGGAAGGCGATCTTCGCGGCGTTCTTCGCCAATCTCGGCATCGCGATCAGCAAGTTCATCGGGTTCCTGATCACCGGTTCAGCGAGCCTGTTGGCCGAGACGATCCACTCCGCCGCCGACACGGGCAACCAGATGTTGTTGTTCCTGGGCGGCCAGCGAGCTCGCAAGTCGGCCACGCCGGAGCACCCCTTCGGCTACGGCCGAGAGCGATACTTCTGGGCCTTCGCTGTGGCCCTCGTGCTGTTCTCGATGGGCGGCATGTTCGCGCTGTACGAGGGCATTCAGAAGTTCCGCGATCCGCACGACGTGGAAAGCCTCGGCGTGGCGATCGGCATCCTCCTGGTCGCCATCGTGCTGGAGTCGTTCTCGTTGCGTACGGCGGTGAAGGAGTCGAACCATGTTCGACAGCCGGGCACCAGCTGGTGGCGCTTCATTCGGGGAACCAAGCAACCGGAACTGCCCGTGGTGTTGCTCGAGGACATCGGGGCGCTGATCGGGCTGTTCTTCGCCCTCGGTGGCGTGCTGCTGGCCCACTCCACCGGCGACGCGAGGTGGGACGCCGTCGGCTCGATCAGCATCGGCCTGTTGCTGATCGTCATCGCAATCGTGCTGGTCGTCGAGATGAAGAGCTTGCTGATCGGCGAGTCGGCGTCGGCCGAGATGCGCAGAGCGATCATCGACGCCATCGAGTCGAGTGCTCACGTCGACCAGTTGATCCACATTCGCACCGAGCACATCGGCCCCGACGAGATCTTGGTGGGCGCCAAGATCGAGTTCGACTCAGCGCTGTCTGCCGACCGGCTCGTGGCGGCGATCAACGCCACCGAGGATGCGATCCGGGCGTCGGCACCGGCGGCAACGGTGATCTACCTCGAGCCCGACCTGGTTCGCTCCGACCATCCCGATCTCGTCGCGGCGGACCCCGCAGACACGCCGGATCACCCTGGCGAACACTGATGGCAGAACGCCTGAGCGGGCGGGCGCTCGCGCTGCTCGCGATGCTCGTCGCGGTCGTCAGCTTCTCGACGAGTTCGTCCCTGATCAAGTGGTCGGAATCGACCGGGTCGGTGATCGCCTTCTGGCGCATGATCGGCGCGGTGATCGGCTGGTGGACCGTCATCGCGTTCACGCGGGTGCGATCCGGACGGCCGGCGCCAACCACGCGGACGTGGCGACTGGCGCTCGCGCCCGGTCTTGCCTTCGGTGCCAACATCGCCCTGTTCTTCACGGCGATCACCAAGACGAGCATCGCCCATGCCGAGTTCATCACGGCGCTGACTCCACTCGTCCTGCTCCCCGCTGGTGCATTCTTCTTCGGGGAGCGCCCGAATTGGAGCGCGTTGCGGTGGGGCCTCATCTCGATCGTCGGCGTGTCGCTGGTGCTGTTCTTCGGACCGGAGCAGGGGGTGTCGTCCGTGTCCGGTGACCTGCTGATGATCGGCGTGATCTCGCTCTGGACGATCTACCTGCTGACGTCGAAGCGAGCGCGGGCAGCGGGCGTCGGCACCCTCGACTTCATGGCGTGCATGATGCCGATCGGCGTACTCACCGCCGGCCCGATCGCGGCGATCATCGCCGGGTCGGACGTGTTCGGACTGACCGCCAAGGGCTGGCTCGTGGTGGCGATCCTCACGCTGCTCACCGGCATGCTCAGCCACGGGTGCATCGTCTTCGCCCAGCAGCATCTGCCGGTCGCGACGATCGGCATCATGCAGACGGCACAGCCTGCCCTCGCGGTGTTCTTTGCGTTCGTGATCCTCGACGAGGAGGTCCGACCGCCGCAGGTGGTCGGCATGGCCTTGGTGATCACCGGACTCGCACTCTTCACGCTCGCCAGTTCTCGTGCGGCGACGATGTCCACCCCGGTCACCCCCGTCGAAGCCGTCTGAGATCGGCGACGGCGCGGCGCTGGCGAACTTCCGCGACGAGCGAGCGGCCCGCTCACCTACGGAGGAGGGCGGACAGGCGACGGCGCCACTCGACCGACAGGCGGTCGGAGCGGACGCTGACGGTGGCGGACGGATCGAGTGGAAGCACCCCGCCGATTCGTTCGAGCATGGCCTTGTCTTCTGCGCCGATCGCTCGATCGAACGCGATGAATTCCTCGTTCGAGAGATCGTGGTCGTGGTTGCGCCACGACACGAACGTGAACAGCGACGTGACATCGTCGATCGGCGTCGTGCACAACAACAGCACGCGATCGTGTCCGGCCCGCTGGCCCGACTCGTACAGGGTGTTCGAACGCACCACGAACGGCAGATGGAACGCCGTCGACATGCGTTGTCGGACGTCGGCCCCGTGCTCGTCGAGCACGTCGACGGTGTACTCGTAGCCCGTGAAATCGGCATCGAGTTGTTCGACGTGGACGGCGGCGACGACCGGGTCCGTGTCGGGTCCGATCGTGCCGGCGTGGACGTACGGGAAGTGCGCCACATCACAGAAGTTGTCGGCCATGCGGGTGGCCGACACGCGCCAGGTCTCGATACCGGCCGTCACCCGGCGGAACGACGGATCACGATCTTGCAGGATCACTGGTGGATCGCCAGCGGGCACTCCCGGGCACAGCCAGACGAGTCCGTACAGCTCGCGGACCGGCAGGAGTGCCAGGTCGGCGGCCGACGGGATCGCCGCGCCGGGGCCGGACGACGGCACGTCGACGCACACCCCGTCCGCATCGAACGCCCAGGCGTGATACGGGCACACGAGGCACCCGTTCGAGACGCTGCCGCCCGACAGTGGCGCCTCGCGATGAGGACACCGATCGAGCGAGGCCGTCACGATGCCATCGGACGAACGCCACAGCACGTAGCGGTCTCCGAGCAGCGTCACGCCCACGGGCGACCCGGCGACATCGGCGGCGTCGGCCACGACGTACCACTGGGTGCGCAAGGCTGGGTTCGCCGAGAACTCGTCGGAGCGCAGATCCATCGTCGGCGAGCGTACCGAGTGCCCCCAAGGCCGAAATGGCGCGCATTCATGGCGCTCAGCGCAACCGTGGCGGGATTTTTCGGGGGAAGGGTCGGCGGCGGCGATCGTTCACCCTCCGTTCAGATGATTCTCGGTCACGGCTGCGAGGATGGGGCCATGCGCATCTTGGTGACCAACGACGACGGCATCGACTCGATCGGCCTGCACGTGCTGGCCCGTGCGATCTGCGACCTCGAGGGCGACCACGAGGTCCATGTCATCGCTCCTGACCAGGAGTTCTCGGGTGCCGGGGCGGCGATCGGCGCCCTGCACCTGATCCAACCCGAGGTGCGACGAGCCGAGATCGACGACTGCCCGGCAACCGCGATCTGGAAGGTGAGCGGCCCGCCGGCGTTGTGCGTGTTCTTCGCTCGGCTCGGCGCGTTCGGAGGGCCGTTCGACCTGGTGGTCTCGGGGATCAACCCAGGGGCCAACGTCGGCCGATCGGTGTATCACTCGGGCACGGTCGGCGCCACGCTCACCGGACGCAACGGCGGCATCTCCGGCATCGCCGTGAGCCAGGCCGTCACCGGGTTCGGGGTGGAGGGCCAGGGCTGGGACGAGGCCATCGCCACCCAGCACTGGGACAGCGCCGCCACGGTTGCCGCCACCGTCGCCCAGTCGCTGCTCGACGACATGCCGGTCGAGCCCGTGGTGGTGAACATCAACGTTCCCGACCTCCCGCTCGAACAGTTCGGAACGTGGCACTACGCCGAGGTCGGGAACGAGCCGCCCCGGTCGATGGCGGCGGCGACCCTCAAGGCGATCCCCGGACACCGCGACGCCTTCACCGTCGAGATGGGCTGGGGCGACACGGTGCAGCTGTCACCCGACACCGACGGCGGCATCATCGAGCGCGGCGATGTTGCCATCACCTACCTGACACGTCTGGTGCACCACGATCGGCCCGATCTGGGCTCGACTGCCAAGTCGCTCGACGCGCTGCTGTCGCACTGACGCAGCAGGCCCGTCACTCCTCGAACCGGGTGGCCACCGAGCGAAGGTCACCGAGCCCCTCGATGACCGCTGCTCGCCCGTCGACCGATCGGAACACGATGCCGTCGTCGGCGAGGACGAAGACACCCGATCCGTCGGGCACCCACGCGTCGGGGGTGACGACGTCGCCCAAGGCGCCAGCATCGAGGACGTCACCGTCGACGAGATCGACGATCATGGTCCGCGGACGCTGCCGTTGCCAGTCGGCGTACTGTGCGAAGCGCCCGTCAGGCGAGATCCGGATCGACGTGTCCCAGAATCGGTAGACATCGAGTACGCCGAGGGGCGCTGGTGTGCGCTCCTCGCTCGACCGATCGACGAGCGTGTAGTCGCACGCTGCCTCCGACGGACTCGACTCGTCGCACGTCGCTGCGATGTAGCGACCGGCACCAGCCGCCACGAGCCGACCCTCATCCACGTCTCGAACGGCAACGTCGCCGGCTCCGTCGATCTCGACGGAGGAGATGCCGTCCCCGGCATCGGCGAACACCTCGCCGGACCGAGGGAACTGCACGTCCCAGTGGCCGAACCGTCCGAGCGGGCCGTCGCTCACATCGCTGACCGAACCATCGGGTTCGATGATCCACCACTGCTCGGGTGCACCTGCCTGCCGCTCGACGTTCGCGACGAAACGGGCGCCGAATCCCGACACGCGTGGCACTCGATCGGTCGCAAGCGCAACCGTTGCCAGCGTGCCGTCGTCGCGTGCGATCACCACACCGGCGGGTTGGGGAATTGCGATCGCGTCGTCGGTGACGGCGATCTGCCCGTCGGTGTTCGCCGCGGGCAGCGAACGAGTTCGCACGATTCCGTCCGGCAGCTCGATCCGGTGCAGCATTCCGCCGGCGGTCAGCATCACCACCTCGACCGGCAGGGCCAAGCTGTCGAGCGGGCTGGGCAGCGGAATCGACCACTCGACCCATCCGGCGGCAACGTCGAGGGGGCCAACGGCGTACTCGGTCGCATCGACCGACGACCAGCCGACCGGAGACGACGTGGCCACCGGCGGCAGCGTCGCCGGTGGCGCCGTGGACGGAGCGGTGTCGGCAGTGTCGACCGTTGCACCTGCCGGATCTTCTGAGTCGTCCGCCGACGCTCCCTCATCGCCCGTCGTGGCGACGATCACCGCCGCCGCTGCAGCGATCAGTACCGCACCCACGGCCAACGCAACACGGACGTTCACGCGGTGCCGGTGCGGCCGGCCAGCAGCGCCATCGGGCAACGTACGCTCGACCATCAAGGGGTCGAACTCGGGCGAATCGTTCGAGACGTCCGGCATCGAGCCATTCGACCACACCGCTTCGATTCGATCGATCCCTACGGCGAGAACGTTCCGGTTGCCACGGTGCGGACGCGGTCGAGTCCCTCGATCTCGGTGAGCGCGCCCGTCGCGCGATCGATGAACTGGAGGGCGTCGTCGGCGATGAACACCCCTGACGAATCCGCGGCCCAGCTGTCGGGGTACACGAACTGATTGAGCCGTCCCGCTCCGAGCGAGCTCCCGGTGGCCGCGTCGAGGATCCGGCGGCGGCCGGTGCCGTCGGTGTCGGCACGGAACGTGATCGATCGACCATCCGGCGAGATGTGGGTGGCAGGATCGATGAGCCCGAACCCGTCGATTGCCTCCAGGGCGCCACGCGTGACCGCTCCGGTGTCCCACTCGATGATCGAATAGGCGCAGCGCAGCGTCTCGTCGCACTCTTCGATGGCCCAGTGGCGAGACCCGGTGGCCACCAGCGTGCCGGTGCTGATGCGACGAGCGTCGCCGCCCGACTTGACCGCATAGACACCGCCGGGTGCCGAGACGAGTGCTTCACCGTCAGGCGAGAAGGCCCGCGAGAAGAACGCGCCCTCGTCGACGAAGGGGTTGTCCAACAGCTCGAGCGTCCCGTCGGCCTGCACGACCCATTCCTGCTGCCGCACGTCTGGACCGATCGCTGGCGCGGTCGCGATGAAGGTGCCGGTCCCGGTCCACGACTGCACGAAGATGACCCCGTCGAGCAACGACGTCTCCACGACGGGCTCCCCGTCTCGGATCTGGACCACGGTGGTCGAGTCGAACACGACGATCGTGCCGTCGCCGATTGCCAGCTGCAGTTGGGCGCCGATGGCGGACGCATCGATGCTGCGGGTGCGGCCGCTCGGGAACTCGGTGATGTTGACGATGCCGGACTGCGAGAGCGTGATCACCTCGGTGGAGTCCATCGTCGCCAGGGTCTCGGGGACCGGGATCGTACGTTCGGCCCACACCGGCGGTTCGCCGACGACGACGGGCGGGATCTCGTCGGCGACCTCTCCGGCATCACCATCGAGTTCCTCCGACGGCAACGGCGTCACGGCCGGCAGCGTGGTCGGCGGGATCGTGGGGCGGACCGCTTCGAGCGTCGCCGTCCGTCGGTCGTCGGTCGATGTCGGCGTCGGAATCGGTTCCGCAGGGGCACCATCGTTGCGGAGCAGCGCTCCGGCGGAGCCGATCAGGAGGGCGAGGATGATCGCTCCGGCAACCAACTTGCGACCGAGCGTCGATCTCGACGGGCCGTCATGAGTTGCGCCTTCGTCGAAGTCCTCTGGTGACGGCTCCCCGGCCACTCCCCCGGTGGATCCCCCGAGCGCGGCGTTGCGCGGCGGCCCGTCCGAGCGCTGGGTACCGCCACCGAACACGCCGGAGTCGGGGACGGCGCTGTCGGGAACCCAATCGTCGCGGGTCCAGGGCGATGCCTCTTCGGCGTCCTCGTCGGCCACGGAGCCATTGGACCACATCGTGGCGCCGGTACCGTCGCGCAGGTGCACACTCGTGGTGAGCTCGTCGAGGGCTACCTGGCGTCGTTCGCCACCGGCGACCCGGATGCCGTCGCCGCCTGCGTGACCGCCGACTTCGTCAACGAACACCTGAGCGAACTCGGATCCGGGTCCGAGGGTCGCGACGACTATCGGCAGCGACTGCCGGGCTTCTTGGCGACGTTCGTCGGCGCCCGGTACTCGATCGTCACGCTCGCCGAGATCACCACGCCGGGCGCCGGCGACGTGGTGGTTCGGTATCGATTCGAGGCGACGTTCGAGGGCACGCCGATCGACGTGCCGGGCATCATGTGGTTCGAGGTGCGCGACGGTCTGGTCTCGCGACGCACCGATCTGTGGGACTCGCTGACGTTCCTCCGCCAGACCGGTCAGACCGACTGAGCGGACCGCCCGACGTCACGGGCGCCCGACGTCGCTGCCTCACGGCGTCCAGAGTTCGGTGTCGGGGTGGAACTGGCTCCAGGCGAACCAGAACGACTCGTGAGACGCAATCGGGTCACCGCTGATCGCATCGACCGCTCTGAGTCCGCCGCCATCGAGGGCGAGTTCCACTCCGGCAGCTTCCACGACGTCTCCCGCGGCGAGTGCGGAGCGGGCGTCATCGGCGGGGAATGCAACCGCCGCCTCAGGCGTGATCACCCCGACGACCAGTTCCTGCACGTCGAGGCGATCGTCGGGCGGCCCGATCGGGAAGATCGGGCCGCCGTCGTCGCGGCCCTGCAATGGGTCGAGGGGGTAGCTGCGGCCGACGCCTCCGTCTTCGGCGATGATCGTGGTCTCGGGGTGCGCCGTCTTCCACTCGCCCCAGGTCGTTCGCAGCACCGTCGTCTCGTCCAGGACGAGGTCCGCGTCCTGGAGCGGCCCGGACACCGCGGCACCAGTGAAGGTGTCGAACACCGACATGGTGCGGAGGTCGTACATCACCTTGTTCGAACGCGACAGCAGCCCGGAGGTGCGCAGCACCGGGAGCTCGTCCGACCCACCGATCGTGACCGCGTCATCGGTGCGGTACGCCTGTGCTGATCCGCAGAGCGTGCAGTACGGAATGCCGA
This sequence comes from Ilumatobacteraceae bacterium, assembly GCA_963741875.1. Lineage (GTDB taxonomy): Bacteria > Actinomycetota > Acidimicrobiia > Acidimicrobiales > Ilumatobacteraceae > Sva-07. The sequence continues at coordinate 243,004 of CAVUJO010000004.1, forward strand.
AGCGGCGATCCCCGAGCGTGAGGTTGAACATCTCGTGGATCTCCGCGATGTTCTTCGGGATCGCCAGTGCCTCGTCGCCTTCGACGATGCCGAAGACCACAGCGTCATCGGGGTACCAGTCGCCGCCGTCAGCGTCGGTGACCGCCGGATCGTCGAGCGCTGGAATGCAGCCGCGCGCACAGCTCTCGGTGTCACCGAGGTCGCGGTCGTCGATCAGCACCCCGCCCCAGCTGAGGTACCGCCAGTCGATGTCGGCGTCCGCGTCGGCGAAGAACGGCTCCCAGCGCGTCTCGACGAGCAGGAAGAGATCCGACTTGTCGCTGCGGTACTCGGGATAGCCCGGGGTGTCCCAGGCGATCAGATGATTCGTGGTGCTCAACCAGACGCTGCGTTCGCTGTCCGGGTCGTCCTCGATCGACGTGCCCGTCAGCGTCTCGAAGGCATCGACCAGCTCGCTGCCGGACTCACCCGGGCCGAAGAACCGAATCAGGTCGGCGACGTACCAGGCGTGACGGGCGTCGCCGAAGTCGACGATGTCGGCGAGCGCCGCGTCGTCGATCTCGCCCACCCGCAACCGCAGACCGAGGCGATCCATCGCGCTGCGGACCTCCGAGGCGTCGGCAACGTCGGCGGTGGGGGCCACGGGGGCTGGCGGATACCGGAAGATCGGTGCCCGCTGGGCGGTGTTCGCATCGATCGGCCCGGTTGGCGCACGGTCGACTCGGTCGGCGTCGGTGTCATCGGCAGCCGAACCGCACCCGGCCAACACGAGCGCTCCAGCGGTGAGCAGCGCTGCAACTCCAACGAAACGCCGTCGTGCGAGGGACATGATCACGAGGGTACGAACGTGGGGATTGCGAGGTTCGAACAGCGTGGGGAACATGGTCGAAACTCCGCGGAGAGTAGGCGTGGTCCGTGCGGTTTCGGGCATCCTGGTGACATGGCTGACTCAGCGATTCCCACCGACGACGAATTGAAGGAGCGGCTCACGCCGCTGCAGTACGAAGTGACACAGCGCGCCGGGACCGAGCGGGCGTTCAGCGGCACCTACTGGGACGTGAAGGATCCGGGCACCTACCACTGCATCGTGTGCGACGAGGCGCTGTTCTCGTCGGAGACGAAGTACGACTCCGGATCTGGCTGGCCCAGCTTCACCGAGGCAATGGACCCGGAGAAGGTGACCCTGAAGCAGGATCGTTCGCACGGCATGGTGCGCACCGAGGCGATCTGCGCCACGTGCGGGGCACACCTCGGCCACGTCTTCCCCGACGGACCCGGCCCGAGCGGCGACCGCTTCTGCATGAACTCCGCAAGCCTCGACCTCAAGCCCGCCGACACCTGACCCGAGCGTCACGCCGTGCCGGGCCAAGCGTGACGCTCGCCGATCGCTAGGTTCAAACGCGTGATCAGCGACTGGGGAAGCGACGAGCGGCGGTTGACCGACTCGGTGAGCGTGCTCGTCGGTGATGCCGACGGCGCGTATCCGTCGGGAAACACGCTCTTGGTGAGAGGCGCCGGCGAGGCGGTGTTGATCGATCCGTCGGTGACGGTCGTTGCACGGGGCGGGGTGCCCGTCGCTGTCGATGCGGTGATCAACAGCCACAGCCACGAGGACCACATGGCCGGCAACGGCACCTTCCCCGACGCCCGATTGCACATCCACGACGAGGACCTTCCCGGCGCCCAGTCGATGGAGGGGTTGATGGCGGTGTACGGCCTGACCGGCGCGGCGCGCGACGCGTTCGAGCAGGTGATCCTCGACGAATTCCACTACGTCCCACGACCGGACGCGAACGGGTTCACCGACGGCGACGTGTTCGACCTCGGCGGCAGCGTCACGGTCGAAGCGGTACACCTGCCCGGCCATACCCGTGGCCACAGCGGGTTCCGGATGGACGGGGTGTTCTTCCTGTCCGACATCGACCTGACCGGGTTCGGCCCCTACTACGGCGACGTGTGGAGCGACCTCGAGGACTTCGAGTCGAGCCTCGCCAAGGTGCGCGACGAAGAGGCCGAGTTCTACGTCACGTTCCACCACAAGGGCGTGATCGAGGGGCGCGACACGTTCGTGGAGATGATCGACGCGTTCACCGCCGTCATCGGCCGACGCCACGATGCGATGCTCGACTTCCTGCGTGAGCCGCACTCGCTCGACGAGATGCGCCAGCACCGTTTCATCTATCGCCCGCATGTCGAGATGGCCTTCGTCGAGTCGGTCGAGCGTCGCAGCGCCGAGTTGCACGTACAACGCATGCTCCGGCGGGGCGAAGTGGTCGAGGTGGAACCAGGAAGGTTCCACCGGACGTGACGATCGATCGGAGCACTCCATGAAACTCGCCACAGCGAGGCGCAACGACGGAACGGTCCTGTGGGGCCCCGTCGGCGCCGACGGCATCGCCGACGCATCGGCGCGCTGGAGCAGCCCCGCCGACCTGATCGAAGCGGCGATGGACGGGTCCGGCCGCGCCGCCATCGACGACGAAGCCGGTGAGAGCACCCCGTTCGATCAACTCGAACTCCTGCCACCGATACCCACACCCGCACGCATCATCTGCGTCGGCGTCAACTACGCGGACCACGCGGCCGAGTCCGACAGGAAGGCCGAACCGCCCGGACATCCCGTGTTGTTCACGCGGTTCGCGTCATCGCTGGTCGGTCACGGACATCCGATCGAGCGCCCAGCCGTGAGCGATCAGTTCGATTGGGAAGGCGAGCTCGCGGTGGTGATCGGCCGGAGCGCGCACCTCGTCGGGCGCGAGACCGCCCTCGACCACGTCGCCGGCTACTCGTGCTTCATGGACGGCACCCTGCGCGACTGGCAGCGCCACACGAGCCAGTTCACGCCTGGCAAGAACTTCGACCGTTCCGGGGCGTGGGGGCCGTGGATCGTGACGGCCGACGAGATCCCGGACCCGGGAGCGCTTGGCCTCACGACCACCGTCGAGGGCGAGGTCGTCCAGCATGCATCGACGAGCCTCATGATTCACGACGTCGCAGCGATCGTCTCGTACTGCTCGACGTTCACGACGCTCGAGCCCGGTGACGTGATCGCCACGGGCACACCTGGCGGCGTCGGCTTCGCGCGATCTCCGCAGCGGTGGTTGGAACCTGGGCAGGAGGTGCGCGTCGAGATCAGCTCGATCGGCGCGCTCGCCAACCCGATCGTCGACGCCGCACGCTGAGTCCGGCTGCTCGTCGGGTCGACCGCCGGTGGCACGATGTCGGCATGGCCGACGCAGAGGTACCGACGTTCAGCACGCTCCGAGTCGAGGTCGCCGGGCCGATCGGACGGATGACGCTCACCCAGGGCGACAAACTCAACCCGCTCGGCACCACTCCCCTGCGCGAGATCGCCCAGGCGGCGCACTGGTTCGACACCACCGAGGCGCACGTCGTGGTCGTCACCGGCGAGGGTCGGGGGTTCTCGTCGGGGTTCGACCTGCGCGAGTTCGCCGGCGGCGACCGTGACGATCCCGGCGCCGCATCGAGCCGCGATCAGGCCGACCTCGGGCGTCTGATGGCGGAGGCGATGGACCGGATGTCGGCGCTGACGATCGCCGCGATCAAAGGCCCGTGCGTCGGTGGCGGCGTCGTCCTGGCCGCCGTGTGTGACCTGCGGATCGCCGCCGACGACACCGTGTTCTCGATTCCCGAGGTCGATCTCGGCATCCCGCTCGCGTGGGGCGGCATCCCCCGATTGGTTCGCGAGATCGGTCCGGCGCGGACCCGCGAGCTGGTGCTGACCTGCCGTCCGTTCTCGCCGGAGGAGGCGCTGCAGATCGGCTTCATCAACCGGATCGTCCCCCGCGGCGAACTCGAGTCGGCCGTCGACGAACTCGCTGAGCAGCTCGCCGAGAAGGCGCCGAGTGTGGTGCGCGCCACCAAGCGTCAGGTGAACGAGGCACTGGAGAACGTCGCGTCGACGGCCGGCTCGTGGGCCGACGCCGATCAACTCGGCGCCGCCATGCGCGACCCCGACGCTCGCGCCGCCGCTCGCGCCTACCTGGCCTCCCGCGCCAAGCGCTGAGCGCTCGACCAACCCGTTTGCGTTGCAGTCCCGGTGGGGCGGGTCACCCGAAGTTGCACACAAACGTGGGGTCAGCCGAGGAGATCGGTGGCGACGTGGTGGAACAGGCGGGTGGTGAGCGCGAGCGACTCGATGTCGATGCGTTCGTTGTTGCCGTGAAACCGTGAGCCGTACTCGCTCGAGTCGAGCGAGGGACTGAACAACCCGGCGCCGTAGGCCACCGCACCCATCTCGCGATAGATGCGCGCGTCGGTGAAACCGACCACGAACTGCGGGGTCAGCCTGGCGGTCGGGAACGGCACGTGCACCGCACGTTGCAGGCTGTCCCACAGCGGCGTGTCGAGCCGGCTGATCGTCGCGGCATCGTTCATCAGCGGTTCGACCTCCACCTCGTCGGCGAGATCGCCGAGTGCCGCCCGAAGATGAGCCGCCACCTCGTCGGGACCCTCCCCCGGCAGGGTCCGGATGTCGACGTCGATCACGACGGTGTCGGGAATCACGTTCACCTTCATCCGGCCACCTCCGGACTCGTTGCCGTCGATCAGGTTCGGCGAGAACGTCGTGTGCGTACACGCATGGAAGTGCGAAGCCGCCGCCGCACTCGGGAACGTGTCGAGTACGTCGTCGATCGTCGCCGGGTCGAGCAGCGAGGCCTTCACGTCGTCCGGCAGCCCGAGCGCCTCCACCTTCTGGCCCCACAGCTCGTGGAAGCGGGGGGCGGGTCGGTAGTCGTGCAGCCGTTGGATCACACCGGCGGCCTTGACGAGTGCGTTGTCCCGACGGAACGGCGCGGAGCCGTGACCGGGCGTGCCCGTCACCCGCAGCCGCCGCCACGCCACACCCTTCTCGGCGATGTTCACGCCGATGAACGGCGCCTCGGCTGGTCCGGTGTGGAGTCCGCCGCTCTCGGTCAGGACGTAGTCGGCCATGATTGCGTCACGGTGATGGTCGGCCATCCAACGAGCGCCGTGGGCACTCCCGGCCTCCTCGTCGGCGACACCGAAGTAGATGAGGTCGCCCGTCGGCCGGAAACCGCCCGCGGCCAGGCTCCGGAACGTCACGGCCATCGAAGCCGTGAGGTTGAGCATGTCAACGGCCCCGCGCCCCCACACCTCGGGTCCGACCGGGCCGTCGATGATCTCGCCGCCGAACGGGTCCTCACTCCATCCCGACTCGTTCACCGGTACCACATCGGTGTGCCCCATCAGACACAGGCTCGGCGCGTCGGGGTCCGACCCGGCGATGCGCCCGACGATCGACACCCGACCGGGCGCCGCCTCGTAGCGTTCGACATCGACGCCGGGACCTTCGATCACCTGTTGCAGCACGTCGGCATTGCGCACCTCCTCGCCCGATGCCTCCGTACCGTCGTTCACGCACCGGTTGCGGATCAAGACCTGCAACAGCTCGACGGTCTCGTTTGCCAGTCCATCGAGTTGCCGATCATCGAGGTGTGGCGCCATCACCCCAGCTTCCCACGTTTGCGTCGCGTTCCCGGTGGGCCGCTCCACCCGAATCTGTACGCAAACGTTGGGAGGAGCGGTTGGTCAGCGGAGTGCGGCGAGTGCAGCGGTGATGCGTTTGACGCTCACGGATGTCTGACCGGGGCGCTTCACCACGAGCGGTTGGGCGAACGTCGCCACGCGCAGTTCCTCCAGCTGCCAGCGCAGGTCGACGAGCACCGACGACAGCTGGGCGGTGCCAGCCGCGTCGACGATCGACTCGAAGCGTTGCTCCAGAGGGACGACCTCGGCCATGCGCCGCTGGTCGGCGACCTGCGCGCCCGCCAGATGGTCCAGCCGGTACGAGATCGCACGCACATAGCGCTCGAGGTCATCGAGCCGATCGACGCCGGCGCCGAGTACGAAGCCGCGGTGGATGAGCCGACCGAGGTGGCGGTTCGCGTCGTCGACCGAGGGACGCAGCGCCTCGGCGCGAAGCCGCGAGAGCCGATCCGATGCCTCGGTTGCCGCGCTCATCACTCGAGCCGCCTTGTGCAGGGCGTTCGCGGCGAGACCGGGGGCGGCGTCGCGCACAGCCCGGCGCAACTCCGCGAACTCGGCCTCGGTCCAGGGCAACGAACCGTGGTCGGACAGCACGCGATCGACTGCCGCCGCCACGCAATCAGCACTCAACTCGCCGAGCTCGATGTCGCCGGCGGCGATCGCCAGCCGATCGTCGTTGGACACCTTCCGCACGATCGATGACCGTGTCGGCGCTGCCGTCAACAACAGCAATCGACGCACGCCACCCCGCATCACTCGCGCCTGCAGCTCGGGCGTCGTGACCACCCGCAACGCGACGCTGTCGCCGACATCGAGCAGCGCCGGATACGCCTGTACGTCGAGGTCGCGGTCGCCGGACTCGACCACCTTCGGGAGGTCGCCGACGTCCCACTCGACGATGCCGCGCCGTTCCTCGATCGGCGCCGCGGCGGCGATCGATGCTCGGGACACCCCGGCGAGCGACGACCGGATCGCTGCCAGGTCCGTACCGACGCCGTGCACCTCACCTTCGTCGTCGGACACCACGAAATGCATCCGGAGGTGATCGGCAAGCACCGACGGGTCGAAGGCCGAGGCATCAACTCGCACGTCGGCGACACCATCGAGCGCGCCGGCCAGCCAGTCGACGAGTCGACCCTCGGGCGCGACTGCCGGCAGGCGATCGACCACCGCGGCGATCGTCTCGCCGATCGGGTTGAGGCGGCGACGGACGTCTTTCGGGAGCGACCGGACCAGCGTGGCGACCAGCTCGGCGCGGTGCCCGGGGATCTGCCAGTCGAACCCGGCGGGCGTCACCTGGTTGAGCCCGGACAGCGGTACGTGCACGGTCACTCCGTCGAGCGGATCGCCCGGTCCGTACCGGTAGGTGAGCGGCAGCTCGATCACGGTGTCGCCGCGGCGTTGCTTCCACGTGTCGGGATAGTCGGCGAGGCGAACGCCGTGGCTGCTCCCGGCGAGCACGTCGTCGGTGAGGTCGAGGACGTTCGGCTCGTTGCGTCTGGCGGCTCTCCACCACTTGTCGAAGTGCCGGATCGAGGTCACGTCGCTTCCGATGCGGTCGTCGTAGAACTCGAACAGCGTCTCGTCGTCGATCAGCTCCACGCGCCGTACCCGGGCCGCCATGCGACGGATCCGCTCGAGGAACTCGGCGTTGCGGCCGAGGAACTTCTGGCGACCGATCCACGCCTCGTCGGCGATGTCGCGCTCGACGAGCGCCTTGGTGATGAACCACGCCCGCGCCTCGGCCACATCCACGCGGTCGTAGCCGATCGTGCGGTCGCTGACGATCGGGAGGCCGTACAGCGTGACCTGCTCGGTGGCGACCGCCCGTCCACCCTTTGGATCCCAGCGGACGTTCTCGTAGGCGCGCTTCACGAGGTGGGCGCCCGCCCGCTCGGCCCACTTCGGCTCGATCTTGGCGACCCGTCGCGCGTAGAGCTGGTTGGTCTCGACCAGTTCGGCGGCCATCACCCACGGCGCCGGCCGTCGGGTGAGTGCGGACCCCGGTGCGATCACGAACCGCGATTGGCGAGCACCGATGAACTCGCGGGTCTCACGGTCACGCATGCCGATGTGCGACAGCAGGCCGGCGAGTACGGCCTGGTGGACGTGGTCGGGATGTGACTCCAGCGTCGTCGGGCGGATCTTCAGCTGCCCGGCAATACGTCGGAGTTGGCTGAACAGGTCCATCCACTCGCGGACCCGGAGGTAGTTGAGGTACTCCTTGCGGCACATGCGACGGAACTGGTTGCCCGACAGCTCGCGCTGCTTGGCACGCAAGTAGTCCCAGAGCGCAACGATCGTCAGCAGGTCGGAACCGTCGACCTTGAAGCGGTTGTGGAACTCGTTGGCCAGCTCGCGCTTGTCCTGTGGGCGCTCGCGCGGGTCCTGGATCGACAGCGCTGACGCGATCACGAGGACCTCGCGGACGCAACCGAGTCGATCGGCCTCGAGCACCATCCGGCCGAGCCGCGGGTCGACCGGCAGGCGGGCGAGCGAGCGGCCGATCTTCGTCAGCTCGCGCGGCCCGTCCTTCACCCCGTCGACCGGCGGTTGCAGCGCAGCGAGCTCATCGAGCAAGCCATACCCGTCGCGGATGGCGTGGCGGTCGGGCGGTTCGATGAACGGGAAGCGGGCAACGTCGCCGAGCCCGATCGCCGTCATCTGGAGGATCACCGAGGCAAGGTTCGTCCGCAGGATCTCGGGGTCGGTGAACTCCGGTCGGGCCTCGAAGTCGTCCTCGGAGTACAGCCGGATGCAGATGCCGGGCGCCACACGGCCACACCGCCCGGCACGCTGGTTGGCGGACGCTTGCGACACCGGCTCGATCGGCAATCGCTGGACCTTCAGACGCCGGCTGTACCGCGAGATGCGCGCCGACCCGGTGTCGACCACGTAGCGCACCCCCGGCACGGTCAGCGAGGTCTCCGCGACGTTGGTGGCGAGCACGATGCGACGCCCGGGGCCGCCGCTGGGTGCCCGCTCGAAGATGCGGTGTTGTTCTGGGGCAGACAGGCGGGCGTAGAGCGGCAACACCTCGGTGCTGCGGAGGTCGAGCCGACGGAGTGCGTCGGCAGTGTCGTGGATCTCCCGCTCGCCCGACAGGAACACGAGCACGTCGCCCGGTCCCTCCGAGCGCAGTTCCTCCACCGCGTCGATGATGCCCTGCACCTGATCACGCGCCGCGACCGCAGGTTCCGCCTCTCGCTGTGAGCGATCCACGTCACTGGTGCGTGCATCGCTCACAGCGTCGGGGACGAGTGGGCGGTAGCGGAGCTCGACCGGGAACGTCCGGCCCGTCACCTCGATCACCGGCGCACCGGTTACGCCGGTGCCTGGCACCGGCGTAACCGGTGCGAAGTGCTCAGCGAAGCGGGCGGTGTCGATCGTGGCGCTGGTGACGATCACCTTGAGGTCGGGGCGCTGCGGGAGCAATTGCTTGAGATAGCCGAGGATGAAGTCGATGTTCAGGCTTCGCTCGTGTGCCTCGTCGATGATCAACGTGTCGTAGCGACGCAGCATGCGGTCGCGTTGGATCTCGGCGAGCAGGATGCCATCGGTCATCACCTTCACGAGCGTCCCGTCACTCACCTGGTCGGTGAAGCGAACCGTGTAGCCGACGTCGTCGCCGAGCTTCGATCCCAGTTCTTCAGCCACCCGCTCGGCGATCGTGCGCGCCGCCACCCGGCGCGGTTGGGTGTGTCCGATCATCCCGTCGACGCCGCGGCCAGCTTCGAGACACAACTTCGGAAGTTGCGTGCTCTTGCCCGAGCCGGTCTCGCCGGCGACGATCACCACCTGGTGGTCACGGATCGCCGCGAGCAACTCGTCGCGACGTTCGGTGATCGGCAGGCTGTCGGGATACGTCAACCGACCGTGGATCGCCCGCGCCGCCGCAGTTCGTGGATGTTCGGTCGTCCCGCTGGTCATCTCGGTCATGGCGTACCCGCCCGCCAAGCCTCGCAGCTCCATCCGCCCCTCCCACCCTGAGTTCCCGCACCTCACTCACATCAACGCCAGCGATGAGCGAACCAACCACATCCCGGGCCCTGGCTCATCGCCTGCCCACGAGCCGCCGGAGCGATGAGCGAACCACCCGAATACCGGGGTTTGGCTCATCGCTCGGGTGGGATGGGTCGGGCGACGGGCACGTAACGTCGGCGGTCGATGACGTACCCGTCGAAGGTGATGACCGTCTACATCCTCGGGCTCTTCATGACGATCATCGACGGCACGATGGTCAACGTCGCGTTGCCCACGATGGCGAAGGACTTCGGCGTCCCGACCACCGACATCGAATGGGTCGCCGTCGGATACCTCCTCACCTACGCCGCCGTGATTCCCGCGGCCGGCTGGCTGGGCGACCGCTTCGGCACGCGGAAGGTGTTCATCACCGCGCTCGTGGCCTTCGTGGCCACCTCGCTGTTGTGCGGCGTGGCGCAAACGCTCGACCAGCTCATCGTGTTCCGACTCCTCCAGGGTCTCGGTGCCGGCCTGGTCACGCCGGTTGGTGGCGCCATGCTCTACCGAGCGTTCCCGATGGCCGAGCGGGCCAAGGCGGCGATCGGCGTGCTCAGCGTGGCGGTGATCGCGCCGGCGATCGGGCCGATGCTCGGTGGGATCCTGGTCGACACAGCGTCGTGGCACTGGATCTTCTTGATCAACGGCCCGATCGGCGCAGTCGCCATTCTGCTGTCGGTGGTGTGGCTCGACGAGACCAGGCAGGAAGCCCCGGGCCGCTTCGACATTGCCGGATTCGTGCTGTCCGGCACGACGGTCGGCATTTTCCTCTACACGCTGTCGATCGGGCCCGAGCGCGGCTGGTTCTCGGCGTACACGCTCACGTTCGCGGTGGTCGGGACCGCCGCCGCGGTGGCGCTGATCGTGATCGAACTCCGCATCCCCGAACCGATCCTCACGCTGCGGCTGTTCAAGGACCGGCTGTTCCGCACGATCAACATCTCCGCCTCGATGGTCTATGCCGGGTTCTTCGGGATGATCTTCGTGCTCCCGCTCTATCTGCAGAGCCTGCGCGGCTACAGCGCATTCGAGAGCGGTCTCGCCCAGTCACCACAGGCGATCGGGGTGTTCCTCGTGTCGAACCTGCTCGGCAAACGGCTCTACCGGGCGGTCGGACCACGGCGTCTGATGGTGTTCGGCACGGCCGCAACGGCAGCCGCCACGTGCCTGTTCGCCACCGCCGATCTGACCACTCCCCTGTCGACGATCGCCGCGTTCACGTTCATCCGCGGCCTCTCGGTGGGGATGGTGTTCGTGTCGATCCAGACTGCCGCTTACGCCACCACGTCGATGGCCGACACCGGCCGGGCAACCAGCCTGTTCAACACCCAGCGCCAGGTGTCGTACGCCACCGGCGTGGCACTCGCCGCCACCGTGATCGCCGCGATCCTCTCCAGCACCGGCGACGCAGCGTCGGCCACCGACCGCCTCAGCGCGTACCAGGGCGGCTTCCTCGCCGTGGGACTGATCATGGTCCCCGCGATCTTCGTGTCGTGGTTCATCAACGACGACGACGTCGCCGAGACCCGAGGGCTTCCCGTCCCTGGCGCCGCCGCCCAACCCACCCCCGCCTGACTCGTTCCGTGCGGTCGCCCGATCTGTGCCCCGAGCGTCCCAACGCACCATCTGCGCCCCGAGGGTCCCGGAATGCGGGACGGAGCGGGCCCGGATCGGAGGTGGGTCGGCGCGGCCGAGTCAGGTGAACGCGGCGCCTGCCGTGCTGTCGATGTACTCGTCGATGCGGGTGATCCGATCGCCCGACACCTTCGCAACGATGCAGGCAGGCAGATCGGCCGTGCGCCCGTCGGGCAACTCGACGTGGAGGTCGTGTTGCTGCACGAAGCCACCATCGATCTCGTAGCGCCGGACCGACCGGTACTCGCGAGTCGTGGTGTTGCGCACCATCCAGTCGAGCACCCGCAGGTTCTGCTCCTTGGTCTGTTCGACGCCGTCGTTGCTGTGCCACACGACGATGTCGTCGTCGTAGATCGCGGCAACCGTCGCGGCGTCGCCGGCCTCGATCGCGGCGAAGATCCGATCGGCAACGTCGTCGACAGAGGTCATGGCGAGACGGTAGCCCTCGCCCCACCCCGATCTTCGCCCCGACCGTCCCAGCGCCCGATCTGCGGCAGGAACGTCCCGGAAACCGAGACCGAGCGGGCGCAGATCGGGTGGGCGAGACCCAGTGGGCGCAGATCGGGTGGGTGAGACCGAGCGGGCGCGGATCGGGTGCGCGCAGATCGAGCGGGCTTCGCAATCAGGCGGCGGTGCGGCGCTTGGCAGCGCGAACCGCAGCGCCGCCGATGCGGAGCATCTTCGTGTCGCCGAAGGGGGTGCCGCCCACCTGGTTCAGGATCATCGCGACCGCCAGCCCCGATTCTGGATCGCCCCAGGCGCCGGAGCCACCGAAGCCGAAGTGACCGAACGCCTTCGGGAGTACGCCCGACGTGGTGCCGGCCAGGTGATAGCCGAGCCGCCAATGCATGTTGATCATCACCGCGGCATCACGACCGACCTTCGATCGATCGGCACCGACACCGGACGGACCGAGCGCAGGCTGCTCGCGGGTCGCCTCACGCAGTGTCTCGGGCGACAGCAACGGCGGGCCGTCGAAGGCGTCCGGGGTCGCCAGTGCGGCATACATTCGGGCGAGCGACCGAGCGGTGAACACACCGTTGGCGGCGGGGATCTCGGCGTCGTGGATGTGCTCGGTCTGGCCGACGTCGAGGATGTCGTCGACCACCAATGCCCCGTACAGGGCGGCATAGCGGTCGAACCGCGCCAAGCCCTTGAGCAACCCGAGGAGGCGGGCGGACGCCTTCGGATCGACGAGCAACGATGCGATCCGGTTGCGCACCTCGGGTGGGGCGCCGATGTACATCTGGCCGTCGAGACCGAGTGGCGCCACGACCTCGCGCTGGAGCGCCTCGTTGACGGTGAGACCGGTGACGCGCCGGATCACCTCACCGACGAGCCACCCGTAGGTCAACGCGTGGTAGCCCGAGCGGGTGCCCACCTCCCACGCCGGCGCGGCGTCGGCGAGCAACTTGGTCATCGCATCCCAGTCGAGCAAGGTCTCCGTCGACTCGGCCAGTCCTCGAACATCGTGCAGCGCCGCCTGGTGCGTGAGCAGATGGCGGAGCGTGATCGCGTCCTTGCCGCCACTGCTGAACTCGGGCCAATAGGTGACCACCGGGGCGTCGTAGTCGAGGAGTCCCTGGTCGACGAGCCGATGGACGATCGTGGCGACGACACCCTTGGTGGTCGAGAAACTCATCGACATCGTCTCACGGCTCCACGGTGTCCCAGCAGTGTCTCGCACGCCGGTCCAGGCGTCGACGACGAGCTCGCCGCGGTGGTACACGGCCACGGCCATGCCACCTTTGGCGGAGCGTTTCCCCATCAGGGTTTGGACCTTCTCGGTGACCGGAGCGAAGTCGGGGTGTACGAAGCCTTCCATCTCTTCTTCCTATCGCCGTCTGCCCGACTCAGGTCCGGACGAACGCGGTATCTACGCGATGATCCAGGAATGGAGCACGCCCCGGACAGCACGCCGAGCAGTCGCTGCTTCCACGGCGGTCACGTGCTGATCGATGGCAGGCTGATCCGCGCCGACGTCGTCGTCGAGGGCGAGACGATCACCGAGGTCGCCACCGACCCAGGCGACAGCGGTTCGTTCGGCCCTCACGCCGTCGACTGCCGCGACCGTGTCATTGCTCCCGGATTCATCGACCTGCAGTGCAACGGCGCTGGCGGCATCGACATCACCACCGAACCGCACCGGATACTCGACGTCGCTGCCGAACTCCCGCGCTTCGGGGTGACGTCGTTCCTCCCGACCGTGGTGACCGCACCGCCTCGCACCCGGGCAGCTGCGATTGCTGCATTGACGGCACTGAGCGGACAGCCGGTACACCGCCTCGATGGCGGCCTGCCAGCGACTCCGCTCGGGCTCCACTTCGAGGGGCCGATGCTCTCGCGAGGCCACCTCGGCGCTCACGTTCCGCGGTTCGCAGCTGACCCGGCATCGTTGCTCGAGGAGATCGGGACATGGACATCATCCGGCGTGGTCAGCCTGGTGACGCTCGCTCCCGAACTCGACCAGGCAATCGAGGTGATCGAGCAGCTGGTGGCCGCCAATGTCATCGTCTCGGCCGGCCACACGGCGATGACACCGCCGGATTTCGCTGGTGCCAGAGCGGCAGGGCTGTCGTACGTGACCCACCTGTACAACGCGATGGCGCCGTTCGGGCACCGCTCGCCAGGCCCGATCGGCGCCGTGCTCGCCGATGAGTCGGTCACCGTCGGGATGATCTGCGACGGCATCCACGTCGACCCCATCGCCGTGGCCATGGCCTGGCGATCACTCGGCCCAGCACGGCTGTCGCTCGTGTCCGACGCATCTCCGGCGTTGGGCGCGCCATTCGGCCGATTCCGCATCGGTGGGTTCGAGGTGATCCACGACGAGACCGGCGTCCGCACAGTCGACGGCGTACTGGCGGGCAGCGCCCTCCCGCTCGATCAGGCGGTGCGCAACCTCATGTCGTTCACCGGATGCACGCTCGCCGACGCCCTCGCCACCGTCACGAGCACACCGGCCGACCTGTTGGGCCTCACCGATCGGGGCCGGCTCCGTGCCGGAGCCCGCGCCGATCTGACACTCCTCGACAGCGTCGGCAACCTCCACCAGACCGTGATCGCCGGGGAGACCGCATGGATGTCGTGATCGTCCCGACCGCCTCCCAACGGCCACGTGCCAGCAGCGATCGAGGACGAGTTCGCCGTCCTCGCCGCGAGTCGGTGAACGTGGTTCACACGCCGACCGGCAGCTCGTACGCTGAGGACGGAGGTGTGAGCGATGCCTGGCCGACTCGACATCGATGGACTGCTGATCGACATCGACGGTGTCCTCACAGTGTCCTGGGAACCGATCGCCGGCGTCCCGGATGCGCTGTCAGCACTCCGAGCGTCGGACCTCCCGCTGCGCTTCGCGACGAACACGACCACGCGCACCCGTGGCGAGGTCGCCGAACTCCTCCGTGATGCGGGTCTGCCCGTCGAGGTCGACGAGATCCTCACCGCTCCGGCAGCGACCGCCGCGCATCTCCGTCGGGCGCATCCCGGCGAGCGTGTCTTCCTGCTCAACACCGGCGACCTGTCGGCCGACCTCGACGGCATCGATCTGGTCGACCACGGGCCCGCCGACGTGGTCGTCATCGGGGGCGCCGGTGTCGACTTCACCCATCAACAGCTCAACGAGGCGTTCCGCTTGATCCTCGACGGAGCCGCGTTCGTCGCGATGCACCGCAACACGTACTGGCGTACGGCTGACGGCCTCGAACTCGACACGGGCGCCTACGTACGCGCGCTGGAGGAGGCGACGGGCGTCGAGGCGTTCGTCCTCGGAAAGCCGTCGCCCGACTTCTTCGCGACGGGTGTGGCGGAGCTCGGGGCGTCCACCAACCGGGTCGCGATGGTCGGCGACGACCTGCACAACGATGTCCTCGGCGCGCAGCACGCTGGATTGATCGGGATCCTCGTACGCACAGGAAAGTTCCGACGCCAGATCCTCGAAGCGAGCGACGAGCAACCCGACGTGATCATCGACTCCTTCGCCGACCTGCCCTCGATCCTCTGACACTCCAGCCCGGCCGTCGCCGCCTGCGGATCCGGTGGTGATCGAACACTGTCACGATCGGTGCCCGGTCCGGGCAGTGATCGTTCAGCGGTCGAGCGAATCGAGCACCGAGTGGGTGGTCGACGCAACCGTCGCCGCGGCACCTTCGGCGGCCTTGCGTCCGCTCCAGAAGATCGATGGGCGACCACCGGTGTCGAGCGCGGCGAAGACCAGTCCACCGAGCAACGCAGCGTTCTTGGCGAACTGGATCTGGTGCTGTGCCTTGTCGGCCTCGTCGTCCATTTCCCAGAAGCGGTGTCCGGCCAAGGTGATCGGTACCAGGGTTCCACCGAGCACGACGGCCATCACTCGCGGCGCCACGCCGACTGCGAACAGGCCGCCGGCCGCCACCTGAACACCGGCGTTGACCTTCACGAGTTGCTCGACCGAGAGCGTGCCGGGAATCGAGCTGCGCACCGGTTCGACGACCTTGGCAGCCGGCACCGCGAGCTTCGACGAACGCCGCCACGCGCTGATTCCGCCGACCACGAAGATGCTGGCAAGCAGGGTTCTGGCAAGACCACGGAGTCCGATCATGGTGGTGGCGTACCCCGTCGGGTGTGCAGCCAATCCTCCACGAGCAACAACTCCCTGACGAGATCTCGGTGTGCTCAGTTCCGCAAGCCGGAACTCAGGTCACCGAGATCTCGACGGAGCGGGCGACTCAGGTGGTCTGGCCGGCGAACTGGGCGTTGTAGAGGCGCCAGTACGCGCCGTGCGACTCGAGCAGCGAGTCGTGCGTGCCCTGCTCGACGATCTGGCCGTCCTCCATCACGAGGATCACATCCGCGCCACGAATCGTCGACAGACGGTGAGCGATCACGAAGCTGGTCCGGTTCTGACGAAGGGCGTTCATCGCCTCCTGGATGAGCACCTCGGTCCGGGTGTCGACCGAGCTGGTCGCCTCGTCGAGGATCAGAATCGACGGGTCGTCGAGGAACGCACGAGCGATCGTCATCAACTGCTTCTCACCCGTGGAGATGTTGTCGCCCTCGTCGTTGATCATGGTGTCGTAGCCATCGGGCAGCGAGTGCACGAAACGATCGACATACGTGACCCTGGCCGCCTCGTAGATCTGCTCGTCCGTCGCGTCCGGGTTCCCGTACCGCAGGTTGTCGCGGATCGTGCCGCCGAACAGCCACGTGTCCTGCAACACCATGCCGATGTCCGACCGCAGCTCGTTGCGAGGGAAGCTGGCGATGTCGCGACCATCGAGCGTGATCCGGCCCGAGTCGAGGTCGTAGAAGCGCATGATCAGGTTGACCAGCGTGGTCTTGCCGGCACCGGTCGGTCCAACGATCGCCACCGTCTGGCCGGGCTCGGCCACCACGTTCAATCCGGTGATCAGGGGCTTGTCGGGATCGTACGAGAAGTGCACATCTTCGAACACGACACGCCCCGTCACCTTCTGGGGGTTCTCGTTCGGCACCTGCTCGGGCGACTGCTCCTCGGCGTCGAGCAGCTCGAGCACCCGTTCGAGTGACGCGATGCCCGACTGGAAGGTGGCGGCCATCGACGCCAGGTGCGTGAGCGGCTGGGAGAACTGACGGGCGTACTGGATCATCGCTTGCATGTCACCGATGCTCAGCGAGCCCGAGGAGATCTGCAGCCCGCCGACGACGGCGATCAGGATGTACTGGATGTTGCCCATGAACAGGATCGCCGGCTGGATCAAGTTGGCCATGAACTGGGCGCTGAAGCTCGCCTCGTAGAGCTGGTCGTTGTCGCTGCGGAAGCGTTCCTCGGCCTCACGTTGACGACCGAAGCTCTTCACGATCGCGTGGCCGGTGAACACCTCCTCGGCCTGGGCGTTGAGGTCGCCCGTGTACCGCCACTGCGCCATGAACCGCGGGCGGGCCTTGCCGCCGATCAGCTTCATCAGGAACACCGATACCGGCACGGTGACCAGGGCGACCGCAGCCAGCAGCGGCGAGATCGTGATCATCATGATCGCCACGCCCAACAGCGTGAGCAACGAGGTGAGGATCTGGCTGATCGTCTGCTGGAGGCTCTGCGACAGGTTGTCGATGTCGTTGGTGACCCGGCTGAGCAGGTCGCCACGAGGTTGGCGGTCGATGTAGCTGAGCGGGAGATGGTTGAGCTTGCGCTCCACCGACTCGCGCAGTGCGAACATCGAGCGCTGGACGACGCCCGCGAGCACGTAGGCCTGCGTGTACGACAAGACCCACGACCCCAGGTAGACACCCGTGACGATGAGCAGCTGGCGGTGCAACGCGGCGAAGTCGATGCCCTCCGGCTGCTGGAACCCGTCGACGATGATGTTGGTGGCCTCGCCGAGCAGGCGGGGCCCGATCACCACGAGGAACACGCTGAGGACCGTGGCGACGACCACACCCATCAAGAGCGTGCGCTCCTTGCCGAGGATCTCACCGAGCCGTCTCATGGTGACGCCGAAGTTCTCGCTGCGTTCGGCCGGCATGCCGACGCCGCCGCCGGGCCCGAAACTCGCACGACGCGCCTCGGTACCCGCAGTGGCGAGCAGCTTGCGATCGTCATCGCTGCCGTTCTTGGCCTGCCCGTTCGCTCCCGAGGCGCCCGCCGCGTCCGTGGTTCCGTTGCTCTTGTTCGTTCCGTTCGTGCCGTTTGTCCCGTCGGTGCTCATGCCACTGCCCCTTGGCCCATCTGCGACTCGACGATCTCGATGTAGGTGGGACACGTTTCGAGAAGTTCGTCGTGGGTGCCACGGCCGAGGATCTCGCCGTCCTCCAACACGAGGATCTGGTCGGCGTCGATGATCGTCGACACTCGTTGGGCCACGATCAGCACGGCGGCGTCCGCAGTGTGTGGCTTCAGCGCCGCACGGAGCCGGGCATCGGTGGCGAGGTCGAGCGCCGAGAACGAGTCGTCGAACACGTAGATCTCGGGCTTCACGACCAGGGCTCTGGCGATGCAGAGGCGTTGTCGCTGCCCGCCGGACACGTTGGTGCCGCCCTGGGTGATCGGGCTCTCGACGCCGTCGGGCATGGCCTGCACGAAGCTGCTCGCCTGCGCCACCTCCAACGCCTCCCACAGTTCGCCCTCGTTGGCGTCGGGCCGTCCGTAGCGCAGGTTCGACGCCACGGTGCCAGAGAACAGGAAGGGCTTCTGGGGCACATAACCGACCTTGGCCCACAGGAGGTCGAGGTCGAGCTCACGCACGTCGACGCCATCGACCATCACGCTGCCCTCGGTGGCGTCGGCGAGACGCGACACCAGATTGACCAACGTGGTCTTGCCGGCGCCGGTACTGCCGATGATCGCCGTCGTCGTCCCGGCCCCGACCGTGAACGACAGGTTGCACAGGACGGGTCGATCGGCGCCCGGGTAGGCAAAGCCGACCTCACGGAACTCGAGCGTCCCCCGCTGCGTCACCTCCGTCACGGGATTGTCGGGCTGGCGCACCGTGGACGGCGTGTCGAGCACTTCGACGACGCGCTCCGCCGCCACCGCGGCACGGGGGATCATCGACACCATGAACGTCACCATCACCACGGCGAACAAGATCTGGATGAGATAGGTGAGATAGGCGACCATCGCGCCGATCTCCATCTCGCCGGCACCGATCTGGTTGCCGCCGATCCAGATGACGGCCACGCTCGAGATGTTGATGATCAGCATCACGGTCGGGAACGTGGCGGCCATCAGACGCCCCGCCCGGAGCGCGGTCTGGGTGAGTTCGTCGTTGGCCTGCGCGAAACGGGCGGTCTCCTGCGGTTCGCGCACGAAGGCCCGGACCACCCGCATGCCGGTGATCTGCTCGCGCAGCACGAGGTTGACGCGGTCGATGCGGAGCTGCATCGCTTGGAACGACGGGATCATGCGGTACACGATCGAGCCGAGCGAGATCACCGCTGCGGGAATGGCGACGAGGAGGATCACCGACAGCCCGACGTCTTCA
This sequence comes from Ilumatobacteraceae bacterium, assembly GCA_963741875.1. Taxonomy (GTDB): domain Bacteria; phylum Actinomycetota; class Acidimicrobiia; order Acidimicrobiales; family Ilumatobacteraceae; genus Sva-07. Next base: position 262,131 of record CAVUJO010000004.1, read on the forward strand.
CGTACGGCGAAGAAGATCCCGATGATCAGGTTCAGCGGTGCGGTGATCATCATCGTGACCGCCATCACGACGAGCATCTGGATCTGCTGGACGTCATTGGTGGTCCGGGTGATCAGCGACGGGGCGCCGAACTGGCCGACCTCGCGGGCAGAGAAGCCCGTGACCGAGTGGAACAGATCGCGACGAACATCGCGCCCGAACCCCATCGCTGCCTGCGACGCGTACCAGACGGCCGCCGACGCGAACACGATCTGCACGATCGTGAACCCGAGCATCACGGCGCCCATGGTGATGATGTAGTCGTTGTCGCCCTGCAGGACGCCGTTGTCGATCAGGAGGGCGTTGATCGTGGGGAGCGTCAACGCGGCGAAGGTCTGGATCGCCTGGAGGACCACCACGAGGGTGAGCAGTCGCCGGTACGGGCCGAGATGGCTCTTGAGGAGTTGCCAGAGTTTCATGTGCGGTGGGGTCTCATTCGGGAGTGGTGGTGACGCTGATGCCGTACAGGACGGTGTCGACGATGTCGGCCGCCGTGGACGCCTCGGCGGCGATCATCGGGTGGGTGAGTGACATGGTGAGGGCGCGAAGACGGCGGGCGGCCACGAGCGGCTCGACGCGGATCCTGTCGCTCTGCGCGGCGAAGAGGTCGACGAGCGCCGGGCTGTCGGTCATCGGCCCGCGGACCTGATCGTGGCGCTTGGCGCTGAGATGGGACAGCAGGGTCCAGACGTCGACGACGCGGCGCTGGATCAGTTCGGTCGCCTCGATGAGTTGCGACTCGAAGGGCAGGGCGGGGTCGATCGCCCGCAGTGCGAGCTCGAACTGCTCCTGGTCGAGCGTCGCGTCGAGCGTGGCGTCGAGGAGTTCGTCCTTGTCGGCGAAGACCCTGAAGATGGTGCCTTCGGCGATGCCGGCCGCGCAGGCGATCTGCTTGGTGGTGACCGATTCGCCGTACTCGGCCAACAGCGGCCGAACGGCTTCGATGATCGCTGCGCGCCGCTGCTCGGGCGGCATCGCCGACGCACGCTTGGCGGGCGCTGGCGTCGTGGGAGCGGTCGGCATCGCCGAGATGCTAACTGAGTGAGCACTCACTCACACGGGTTGTGCCCAACATTCACGCCAAGCGATGAGCCAAACCCCAGTATCCAGGGGGTTCGCTCATCGCCGCCGCCAGATCGTCCGAGCGATGCGCCAAACCCCGGTATCCGGGGGGTTCGCTCATCGCCAACGCCAGATCGTCCGAGCGATGCGCCAAACCCCAGTATCCGGGGGGTTCGCTCATCGCTCGGGGAGTGGCGGGTGGTGTTAGCGGGTGAGGTGGACGCCGGGGAGGTCGGCGATGCTCGAGCCCAGCGCCGACAAGTAGGCGTCGTAGCCCTTCGAGCTGGGGTGGAACGCGGCGGTCGACACGTTGAGTGGACCGTCGGTCCAATGCTCGTGGATGGTGCCGTCCGCGAGTTGGCTACGCCGGAGCGAGTCACCGAACACGGCGTCGTTGACGAAACGATCGCGCTGCCAGAATCGACAGGCACCGTGGTTGTCGAACTCGTCGCCGACGTCCACATAGCGGATGTCGGCGCCGGTGAGCCCGCGTGAACGGGCGGTGGCGACTTCGATCTGGTGGTTGAGCAGGTCGACCTGGTCGTCGATCCAGTCGGCCTCGTCGCCGCTGATCCCGGTGACACCGTCACAGCGTCCGTTGCCCTGCATCAGGCGGGGATAGGCGAGCACGCGCACCGTGATGGCCGGAAACTCCTCACCGATCGCCCGGTAGGTCGCGACCAGGTCCTCACGGAGATCGTCGAGGTTGGCCATCTGGTTCTTCGACGACCGGTGGCAACGCGCCGAGGTGATGCAACGCACCAGCGCATCGGGCCAGTTCTCGTCGCGCACGGTGCGCAGATCGTTCCCGCCGATGGTCATCGTGACCAGCGTGCCGAGGCCGTCGCCGGGGACATCGGCGACGCGCATCTGCGCCGGGATCTCCCGGATGACCGCACCGGCACAGGCGATGAACACGGACTCGGCAGCGAGCTGTTCGGCGAGCCGCGGACCGGGGGTCTCGTCGAGTTCACGTTGGCAGGCGCTCGATCCGAGCCGTGTGGACGGGTCGAACGAGTGCGCCTCGGGGCCGTGGTCGTCGTACGACGAAGCGTTGCGGTGGATGCCGCTGCCCGAGCTGTACGAGTCGCCGAGTGTGACGACCCGCTCGATCCGAACCAGCGACGCGGCCGCCGTCGCTTCTGGTCGAGCCGACACCGAGGTGCCCACACCGATCACGCCAACCATCGCTGCGGCGGCAGCCAGGAGGGTGGTCGTCGTCCGGCGCATCGGCTCCAAGGTTACGGGCGGCAACCGAGGGTGCCGTCGCGGGCAGCCGACGTCACATCCCCCTGGGGCTGAGCCCGCGTCTGGTCATCACTGGGCAGGCTGGGCACCGCACGGCGGGACCGCGTCAGACGTCGCGGCGGCGCCGGACCAACACTTCCTGGGCGAAGGTGGCCGCCTGGAGCCCATCGTGGCGGATGACGTCGCCGGTCACCAGGCCCCGACCTCGGTTGACACCGTGCGACCGCGTGGCGAACCAGTGCCACTGCGACGGGTCGGTGGGGCGTTCGAACCACACCGAGTGGTCGAGGCTGGCACCCTGGAACAACCGGCGGTCGCCGGTGTCGCCGGCGAAATCAGGATGTGCGGACCGGGCTGCCCGGGACGGCGCCGCGTCGGACATGAACGCGAGCGCACACTGGTGGTCGGCGGGGTCGACGCCCATGTCGGCGTCGAGACGGATCCAGTACCCCATGGTGCCGTCGTCGAGGAACGTCGCCTTTCGCTTGAGCAGACCGGCCCACGAGTGATCGAGCAGCGATGGGTCGTCGGGGCCCGGCAGGCCGGACGGCAACACCGCGACGGGGACATCGGCCTCGTCTTCGAGCACGTGGAACGACACCGACAGGTTCAGGATCGCTCCCGCCGACTGGCGGGCGACCACCTGGCGTGTGCTGAACGAGCGACCGTCACGGAGACGCTCGACCTCGTAGCGGATCGGCTCCTCGGTGGCACCGGGGCGGATGAAGTACGAATGGAGCGAGTGGGCGGCGCGGTCGGCGTCCACGGTACGGGAGGCGGCCCGGAGTGCCTGCGCCACGACCTGACCGCCGAAGAGCCGTCCGCCCCACGGATACCGGGCGGCGATGCCGACGTAGGTGTCGGGCCCGTGCGGCTCCAGCTGCAGGAGTTCGCTGAACTCGATGTCGTGGATCTTCCGCGTCGGCATCCGACCAGTGTGACAGGCGCAACAATGATTACGTGAGGGGGTCTAGCCGGCGGAGACGAGTTCGCTCAACCCGAGTACGTCGAGCACCACGATGCGACCGCGGCAGGTCCTGATGAGACCGGCGCGCCGGAACCGTGCCAGCGCACGCGCCGTCGACTCGCGCGTCGCGCCGATCCAACCCGCGAGATCAGCTTGGGTGAGCGGGAGCTCATAGGTGTCGCCATCGGCGCCATGGCGCATCATCAGCGAGGCGAGCTCGACCAACATCCGTCCCGTTCGAACCATCGCGCTGTTGGAGTTCCGGGTGACGAGACGATCATTCGCTCGACGCAAGTCGGCGCTCAAGCTCTGGCACACCGACAGCGACAGGTGTGGAGCGCCGAGCAGCAGGTCCATGTAGCGAGCTGCCGGGAGCACCGAGACCACCGTGTGGTCGATCGCAGCCGCACTGGCAGACCTCGGCCGTCCATCGAGCGCCGACAGCTCGCCGAATTCGTCGCCTGGCGCCTTGATCCCGACGAGCAGCTCACGACCGGAGGGCGTGGTCAGGAAGATCCGGACACGGCCATCGATGCACACATAGACACTGTGGGAGCAGTCTCCCTCGATGAACAGGAGCTCGCCGGGCGCGTACGACCGATGCCGACCGAGATCGGCAATCGCGTCCCCAACGGTCGAGTGTTCGACAGCGTGCATGGCCCCTCCCGGTCACACCGCCAACCGATCGCCTCTGAAGGATCGGACCTGTGTGATCCAGGTCATAGACGGTAGTTCAGATCCGGGGCATGGTGGAACCGTCAACCCGCGAGACATATCAGGAGACCACCATGTACCTCTTCAGTCGATCCACCATCGCCGCACTCGGACGCCAGTTCGATGCCATCCCCGCCGCCGTCGGCGTCGCCGAACTCGTCACCAAACTCACCGGCGACGAGGTCAACGTGTTCACGGCTCGCTTCGGTGCCCCACAAGGCAGCGTGATGTGGAGCGTCCGGACCGAGTCGATGGCCGATCTGCAGGCGATGACCGACAAGTTGATGGCCGACGCCGGCTACCTCGAGATGCTCGAGTCGATGAACGGCCTGTTCATGGCGCCCGCAGAGGATCGTCTCGGTCGTGTCCTCACCGGGCCGGTCGAGGGCGCGACCTCGAAGTACTACGGCATCACACGAGCGGCGATGGCCAACGGCAAGCAGGCCGAGGCGGTGGCGTTCGGGATCAAGACCGCCGAGTACATCGGAACGTCGCTCGGCACCCAGTCGGCGTTCACCAAGTCGAGCTACGGAGGCTTCAACGACGTCAGCTGGATCGTCGGCTTCGACAGCGAGACCGACGTCGACGCATTCGACGACTGGCAGATGTCCGACAGCGGCTACCACGAGATCCTGGCCGAGGCCGGCAACCTGTTCGTCGAGAACAGCGGTCACACGTCGTTGATCCAGAAGATCAACTGAGATCCCTCCTGACCGGCTCGGCGGGGCCGGTCAGGAGCGCACTCTTCGTCCGTGCCCGGCGATACTGAGGGCATGCAGACCATCGAGGTGTACGCCGACATCACCTGCCCGTTCACGCATGTGGGGCTGAAGCGAGTCGTCCAGCACGTGCGCCAGATGTCCGATCCGGCCGAGGTCGTTGTGCGGGCGTGGCCACTCGAGTGGGTCAACGGAACCCCGCTCGACATCGACCCCGTCCTCGTGAAGGCCGCTGCGCTCACGGATCAGCTCGGTGTCGACGACTTCTCGGGGCTGCGCGCCGATGCCTGGCCGGCCACCACGATCCCGGCACTCAATCTGGCGGCGAGCGCCTATGAACGCGATGCCGCGACGGGACTCGCGATCAGCCTCGAACTGCGCGCCGCGCTCTTCGAGCGGGGCGAGGACGTCGGCAACCTGGACGTGCTGGAACGTATTGCTGCTGCGCACGATCTGGCCGCACCCGCGCCCGGGACGAGCGCCAACGTGCAGAACGACTACGACAGCGGTCTCGATCGTGGGGTCAAGGGCTCGCCACACTTCTTCGTCGCGTCGGACGACTTCTTCTGTCCAGCGCTCGAGCTGGGGCACGATGCCGACGGTCACCTCACCGCACGGTTCGACGCCGACATGCTCGCCGAGTTCTTCGCCCGCATCGAGACGTGACCGCTTCGCCGTCGAGCGAATGGCGACGCGCGAATGGCGACCAGCGATTCGGCACAGGTGAGTAGGGTCACTCGGACAGCCACGATCGGGGGATCCATGAAAGAGCTACGAGGAGCGAACGCCATCATCACCGGCGCATCGCGTGGGATCGGCGTGTACATCGCGAGAGCGCTGGCGGAGGAGGGCGTCAACCTGTCACTGGCCGCTCGATCGGAGGGCGAACTCGAGGCCGTTCGCACCGAGATGGAAGCGTTGGGAGTGACGGCGATCGCCACGGTGTGCGACGTCGTGAAGCCCGAGGATCGAGCCCGGCTCATCGAGCGGACCGAGAGCGAACTGGGCCAGATCGACATCCTGATCAACAACGCCGGGATCGAACGCGTGCGCCGTTTCGAAGAGGCGGCCGAAGCCGACTTCACGGACACCCTCGCGATCAACCTCGAAGCACCCATTCTGCTCACCCGGGCGGTCGTCCCCGGCATGCTCGCCCGCAAGCGCGGCCACGTGGTGAACATCGCATCCGGGGCGGGCAAGGTCGGGGTTCCGTACGGCACCTCGTACTGTGCGAGCAAGCACGGTCTGGTCGGATTCACGAACGCACTTCGAGCCGAATACCGATCGTCGCCGGTCGGCTTCTCCGTCGTCTGCCCGGGCTTCGTCACCGACGCCGGCATGTACGACCGCTGGGAGAACCGCGGGATCAAGGCGCCGAGGATCGCCGGCAAATCATCGCCCGAGAAGGTGGCGTCGGTGACCGTCAGTTGCATCACGAAGGACCGGGCCGAAGTGCTGGTCAACACCCCACCGATCCGCCCGCTCGTCGTGCTCGCGAACATCGCTCCCGGCATCGTGCCGCGTCTGATGAAGACGTTCGGCTACTCCGGCGTGTTCGAGCGGGTGCTCGACGACGAGAAGACGCTCTAGCGGGCTTGCCGTCCGGGTGGGTGCCGTGTGGAGGGGGGTCACGGCCGGCACCCACCGGACGTTGCCCACAGGACGATACGCATCCAATGTGTCGTGCAGATGTCCGCCGAGTTGCTGCTCGGTGAGCAGTCACCGAACGAAGTCCGGCGTGTGATGAGATCACCGATTCGTCGAACGTTCTACTGTGCTCGTGAACACGGCAACGCAGCACCGCACGGGAAGAAGGACAGACGATGGACATCGGCAGTTTGTTGGCAGCACTCGCACTCGGCTTCGTCGCCGGCGTGATCGGCCGGGCGGTGGTCCCGGGCGACGCGTTCCGCTCGTTCAGTGGGTGGCAGTCGTGGTTGATCTCGACCCTGCTCGGCTTGATCGGCGCCCTGGTCGGCTACTGGGTCTTCGCCGGCCTGTTCGGAATCGGCGACGACGACAAGTTCGACTGGGGCGGCATCGTCGGCGCCATCATCGGCGCGATCATCGTGGTCGCCGTCGGCTCGTGGTTGTTCCGCAAGATCGCCAAACGCGACGTCGTCTGAGCCGCCCGAACCATCGGCACGAACACCCGACGTGCTAACACGGCGCCATGGGGACCGACACCGACGACACCCGCTGGCTCGACGCAACGGCACACGCTGAGCTGATCTCGACACGAGAAGCCACCTCGACCGAGCTGGTCGACGCGTCGATCGAACGGATCGAACGACTCGACGGCGAGATCAACGCCGTGGTCATGCAGTGGTTCGAACGGGCACGCCACCAGGCCGAGGCGTTCGACGACCTGCCGATCACATCCGAACACCGCTCGACGCCGTTCGCCGGCGTGCCGTTCCTGTTGAAGGACCTGCACATCCACGCTGCCGGGATGCCACTCACCTCTGGAAACCGTGCAGCTCGCGATGCTCCGCCGCTCGCAACGAACGACTCGAACCTCACCGTGCGTTTCCGTGACGCCGGCTTGATCACGTTGGGTCGCACCAACAGCCCCGAGTTCGGCAGCCTCCCGGTGACCGAACCGATCGCGTACGGCCCGACGCGCAACCCCTGGAACACCGGCCACACGCCCGGTGGATCGAGCGGCGGCGCGGCCGCAGCAGTCGCGGCCGGCATGGTGCCGATCGCTCACGCGAGCGACGGCGGTGGTTCGATCCGCATCCCGGCGTCGTGTTGCGGGCTCGTCGGGCTCAAGCCGTCGCAGGGTCGCGTGTCGATGGGTCCCGAGCGCGACGAGTCGGGACTGTCGACCCAACTCTGCGTCAGCAGGTCGGTTCGTGACACCGCCCGGATGCTCGACGCCGTCCACGGTCCGGGAGTCGGTGACAGCGTGATCGCCCCGGCGCCGTTCCGGCCGTACGTCGACGAATTGGGGGTCGATCCGGGCCGACTGCGTATCGGGATGCTCGACCGACATCCGATCGACGGCGAGCTCCATGCAGATTGCGTCACGGCGGTCCGCTCGGCAGCGGCGCTGCTCGAGGGCCTGGGCCACGACGTGTCACTCGGGCACCCAGCGATCCTCGAAGACGCCGAGTTCCCACGCCGCTTCAGCGCCATGTGGGCCGCACTCATGGCAGTCGGTATCGACGCGCTCGGACAGTCGCTCGGGCGTCAACTCACACCCGACGACGTCGAGCCGGTCAACTGGGCCCAGCGTGAGTACGCCGCACACCTGACCGCTTCGCAGTACGCGATGTCGCTCGCCGCGGTCGGCCAGTACCGGCGCCACGTGCAGGGGTGGTGGGCCGACGGTTGGGATCTCCTGCTGACGCCGACCGTGGCCGCTCCCCCGTTGCCGGTCGGTGGCCTCTACGGCGATCAGGGTGACGACATCGACCCGACGAATCCTGCAGCTCCGATGACCAGGGCCGGCCGGTTCGTTGCATTCACGCCCCAGTTCAACGCATCGGGCCAACCAGCGATCAGCCTGCCGTTGCATTGGAACGACGACGGCCTGCCGATCGGCGTACAGCTCGTCGCTGCCTATGGCCGCGAGGACGTGCTGATCCGCATCGCGAGCCAGCTCGAAACGGCCGCACCCTGGGCCGACCGTCGCCCCCCGCTGTGAGCACGACATCACGGGTCTGACCCCGGTTGTCGTCCGGTTACCTCAGGGGTCGGACCCGCGATGTCATCACGTGCGAACGGTGACGGGGAGTTGGGCGGGGCTGCGGCCGAGGATCTGACGCCACTGGATGTTGTCGGCGTCGACCGGCACGTCGGCCACGAGCGTGTCGCCGAGACCGGCGCGCGCCGCCGCGAGCAGCACCTCCTCCATCGTCATGCGGGCGAGCGCTGCGCCGAGGCAGTAGTGCGGGCCCGAGCCGAACGACAGCAGCTTCGGCGGGTCGGGCTCGGTGAACCTGGATGGCCGGAACACGTCAGGGTCACCCCAGACCTGTTCGTCACGACTCGCAGAGGCAGACGCCAGGAAGACCATCGAGCCAGCCGGTCGCTCGATGCCTCCGATCTCCATCGGCTCCAGCAACGTGCGCGGGACGATCGTGATGCTCGGCTCGTAGCGGATCGTCTCGTTGACGACCGCACCCGCCAACGACGGATCGGAGCGCAGGTCGTCGAGCGCCTCAGGGTGACGCAACAGGGTGAGGAGCGAACAGCTCACCTGCCCCGAGGTGGTGTCGTGCCCACCCACGATCAGGTTGCCGACCATCGTGACGACCTCGTCGTGAGTGAGACGGTCGCCGGCTTCCTCGGCGTCGAGCAGTCCACTGATCAGGTCATCGCCACGCTCGTTCAGCCGAGAGTCGATCATCGCCTCGACGTCGACCATCAGATCGACCACCGCACGTTCCGCGACGGCGACCTGGTCTGGATCCATCAAACCGAAGACGGGGCTGAGCGCATCGCCGTACTCGATGAAGTTGGCGATCTGATCGTCCGGCACCCCGATGAGGGTGCAGATCACCGTGATCGGCACGTCGACGAGCGCGTCGACGAGGTCGCCACCACCGGTATCGACGAGCAACTCGAGTCGGTCGTCCGCCAGCGATGCGGCGAGCTCGCGATGTCGCTCGACCGACCGGGGCGTGAACACACGGGCCGCCAGCCGACGCAGACGGTGATGCGCGTCGCCCTCGTTGGTGAACATCAGGCTCGAATACCAGCGCCGCAACGGCCCGTCACCGATGCCGAGCGCATCGAACACCGACAGCCCGATGCCGGCAAGCCGAGGATCGTGCGACAACCGTTCGATGTCGTCGTAATGGAGCACGACGACCGCACCGGTGTCGACGGAGCGGCCTGACGCGCCCGCCGACCGTGCGTCGCGGTAGTCGTCGTGCAGCCGTTCGTCGAACGTCGTCTCGAGCATCGTGTCGGTCATGTCGCCCCCTCCGTGCGGTCAGCAACCCCCGTTGCCGCCCCGAGATCATCCAACGGCGGCGTCATCAACCGCAACGGTCAGTCGTCACAGCCACCGCCACATTCGGTGCTCGGTTGCACTCACGACCGCTTCCCGTCGGCTCGTTGCCAATGTTGCGGGCACCACACCGATCGCCGGACACATCTGGACGATCCGGCTCGTGACCGACCGATGATGGAGGCCGATGCCAGCCGAGGTCGTCGCAACGTGACCGGTATCGTCCGTTCGATGACGAGACCGAACCCCGACGTCGATGCGGTGATCTTCGACTTCGCCGGCGTGCTCAGCACCAGTCCTGGCGAGATGATGCGGCGTCAGATCGAACAGAGCGGTTTCGATGCCGAGATCGACATCGCAACGTTCGTGCAGATCTTGATGGGTCCGCTCGACGCAGAGGGCGACCATCCGTGGCACCATCTCGAGCGAGGACGGATCGACTTCGGCGAGTACGTCACCGGCATCGAGCCGCTCTGGCGCGCAGCCGGCTTCGAGACGTTCCCGACACCTCCGGGAGGTGACGTCCTGCTCACCGGGATGTCCAAGGTCCCGGAGATGATCGACGCCGCGGCCGCTCTCCGGGCGGCGGGCTACCGGACGGCGATCCTCACGAACAACATCAAGGAGTGGGGCGCCTGGCGGCAGATCTGGGATGCCGACAACCTCGTCGATGTCGTGATCGATTCCTGCGAAGTCGACATGCGAAAGCCGAACGCCGACATCTTCGAGCTCGCGGTGTCACGGCTCGGCACGCCGATCGAGCGCACGCTCTTCCTCGACGACTTCCCCTGGAACATCGCCGGCGCCGAAGCGGTCGGCCTGCAGACGATGCACGTCACCGACCCCGTCGCAGCCGCCGCCGCGCTCCTCGATCGACTGCTCTGACCGATCTGCGCCCCCAGCGTCCCACCGCGCCATCTGCGCACCGTGGGTCCCGGGAGCCGGGACGGAGCGGGCACAGATCGCCGGGCGGATCGGGCAGGATGGGACGATGACCGACGGGCGGGGATCCACGGCGCAGCTGGCGATCGCCGGCTTCGGTGTCGCGGTGTTCGCCATCGCGCTCGGCGCGTTGGTGAGTTCGCAGCTCTCGCTGATGTCGGTACTCGACCGCGTTCAGGCCCAACAGGCTGCCGATCAGATCGCCACCTCGCGGTTCACCGCCGAAGTGATCGAGCAGACCGTCGAGCGCGCCGTCACCCCGATTGCCGGCACCGACATCGCCACGCAGTTGGCGACCGCCACGAGCACCGACCCGCAGGTGACCGATGTGATCAGCTCATCGTTGATGGGCGCTCATCGAGCAATCGTGGATCCTGACGCGGGCTCGGTACCCGACGGGAACGAGGCGGTGCGCGCTGCGATCGCTCAGTCGATGCTCGATACGGCGACGGCGGCCGGGGTCGACCCGGCGGTCATCGGCATCGATACCACCGACCCCGACGCCCTCCAGCTCGACGCCCTCCGGCTCGATGTCGCGGCCCAGCAGGCAGGCCTTCCGTCGGTGGTCCCGACGAACGTGCCCGCCCTCGGGTTGCGGCAGGTGGCCGAGACCACACGCGTCATTGCAGCGATCGCACTGTTCGTGTTCGGCTTCGTCGCAGTCGTCGCCAACCCTCGGCCCGGCCGCGGCCTCCGACGACTGGGCGTCGTCGCGGTCGTCGTGTGCGGCGCCTGGCTGGTCGGACTCGTCGTCACCGGCTGGATCATCGGCCTCGTGGCCAACACACTGTTCGGCGAGATGTTGCAGACGGTGTGGAACGACGCGATCCCCTCGATGCTGTTGCTGGTCGGGGCCGGCGCGGTGATCGGCGCCGGCGTGGTGTTCGCCGGGATCGCCGCCGACGGCTGGGCCCGGAGCGCGCCCAGCGGCGAGGGTGGTGAACGTCGTGCCCCGATCCGCGCGCGAACAGTTCCGATTTCCGACACGCTTGGGGCGCGGATCGCCGGCGGTCGCGATCTCGATCGTCGCGATGGTCGTCGTCGGCGCATGCGGCAGCACGTCGGATGACACTGACGTCGCGCTCCCTCCCCTGTTGAGCGTGGACCAGCTCGGCGAGGGCTGGGTTGCGAGCGATCCGGGTGACGTGGCGTTGCTGCCGGGCACGGTGGCGCCGCCGTGTCCGTTCGACGGCGAGATCCCCGATGTCGAGGTCGTTGCCGCCGACTCCGTCGAGTTCGGCGACGAGGAACGCCAACTCGGGATCAACCACACCGTGGTCGAAGTGAACGGCGACATCAACACCGCCCGGGACGTGCTCGCCACCTGGGAGACGATGGACTGCTCCGATTCCGATGCGCTTCAACGCAGGGTCGACGGCCTGCCCGACGACGTGTTCGGCGTGGAACTCGACACCGTCGACAGCGACTTCACCCAAGCCGTACTCGTCCGAGTGGACGGCTCGACGATGTCGTTCCTCGTCGTCACCGGCGAGGGCGACGTCACGATCGACCTCGCCCGAGAACTCGCCGTGCTGATCTGATCTCGGTGGCCGGAGTTCCGGAGTGCGGGACGCTCGTCACCGCAATCTGTCGCTCGGGAAACCAGGACCGTCAGAGGAGGATCGGGCGGTCGTCGCGCACGAAGCCGCCGGACGCCTCGTTGATCGCCTCGACCAGATCCCACTCGACGCCGACGTCGGGCTCCATGGCCATGTGGTCGCTGTGCCAGCCACGTTGGGTCATGAACAACGCCGTGCGAAGGTCGTCGAGTTCGCAGTCGGCGAGCGTCCCGGCGGCCCGGGCATCCCAGACGCGGCTGGCAACGATCGAGATCCGCTCGAGGCTGCCGTGAACGCCGTAGGCGTCGTAGGTGTGGGAGAACTCGGCGATGGTGTCCACCGACGCGTGGGCGGCTGGGACCTGGACGATCGACGAGAAGTCCTCGGTCATGGTCTCGGGAGCAACGACTGACATGTTCATGGATTCGGCGGACACGACCACGCCCTTGATTCAAGAAAGCCGCTGGTCGGTCAAATGTTGGTGAAGGCGACCCGCAGCTCGCGGGTCGACGCAATCGATCAGCGCCGCTCTCCGAGGGCATCGAGCAGGCCCTGCATGCCCCCGAATGTGATCACCCGGAACTCCTCGGCGGCTCCGACGCCGTAGTTCGCGCCGAGCCGCTCGCTGGCCGCTCGCAGCAGCCGGGGCAGGAGCTCGGTGACGTCGCCATCGACGAGCGCATCCTCCAGCGCAGGAATCCGCCACCCACCCGTGTCCGCCTGCAGCCGGAGTTGGTTGAAGAAGTTCAGCATCATCGTGCGATGGGCGCATCCCGCCGCCACCTTCCGCTCGAGCGTGGCGCTGATGTCGACGACATCGGTGACGTCGATGACACGTCGCCCGAAATACCAGCGCTCGAAGCAACCGTGCGGAGCGAGCAACTCACCGGTGTGCGGCGACATCTCGTCGAAGTGCTCGGGATGGTGGAGGTCGAACTGGCTGGTCCAGAACGATTCGTCGACCGCACGGGCGACGGCGATGTGATCGAGGTTGTCCTCGCCGTACATCGCGTCGGGATCGAACGACACGAGCGCATAAGGACGGTAGGTGCGAACGGCGTGGATGATGCGCTCACGCAGTTCGACCGTCGAGACGTCGCCGAGCACGTCGGTCGCGTAGCCGAGCTCGACGATCTCGTGCACACCGAGCACCGCTGCGGCCAGCGCGAACTCGTCGCGGTTTGCCGCCGTCGTCGACGTTTCGTCGAGCCCGACCGAGTCCCAGCGATCGTCCGTCACCCGAACGACGACCACCTGCCAACCAGCGTCGGACCACGCCACCACCGTTCCGCCGAGAAACAGCGCCACGTCATCTGCGTGGGCAACGACCACGAGAACCACCCGGCCCTCGCCCGATTCGATCGCGCGCACCGTCGCCACCATCGACCGGACGGTAGCCCACCGCCTGTTGGTCCCCCGCAGGTGGAACCACGATGCAAGGATGTGGCGATGACGGAGTTGGCGATTCACGGGGGAACGCCAGTGCGCAACGAGCCCTACCCGCCGTGGCCCGAGTACGACGACACCGAACGCTCGAACCTGCTCGAGGTGCTCGACTCGCGACGGTGGTGGTCGACCCAGGGGACCAAGGTGCACGAGTTCGAACGACGCTGGGGCGAACTCCACGGCACCGAACCTGCCGTCGCCGTCACCAACGGCTCGCACGCGATCGAACTCGCCCTGCTCGCCACCGGCATCGGCCAGGGTGACGAAGTGATCGTGCCCTCGTGGACGTTCGTTGCGACCGCGGCCGCCGTGCTCATGGTCAACGCGATCCCTGTCCTGGTCGACGTCGAGCTCGGAACCGGCTGCATCGATCCAGATGCGGTGGAGGCCGCCATCACCCCGCGCACACGTGGCGTCATCGCGGTCCACATCGCCGGCCACCCCGCTGACATGGACCGCCTCACCGACATCTGCGCACGGCACGACCTCACCCTGATCGAGGACTGCGCCCATGCGCACGGCTCGAGGTTCAACGGACAGATGGTCGGGACCTTCGGGTCAGCGGGCACCTACTCGTTCCAGGCATCGAAGCTGATGACCGGCGGCGAGGGCGGCGCCCTCGTCACCACCGATGCCGACGTCCGCGCACGAGCGCTGTCCTACAGCGACTGCGGACGCCGACCCGGCGAATGGTTCTACTCCCACTTTCTGCTCGGCGGGAACTGCCGCATGACCGAATGGCAGGGCGCGGTCCTGCTCGCCCAGCTCGACCGGTTCGAGGATCAGCAACAACGCCGCGACCAGAACTCGGCGCTGCTCAACGCCGCGCTCGCGACGGTCCCCGGCGTGCACCCGCAGACCCGCGACCCTCGTTGCGATCGGCAGGGCAACTACTGCTACATCGTGCGCATCGACCCCGACGAGTTCGGCGCCGAACGCGAGCCGGTCCGACTCGCGCTCGCTGCCGAGGGAATCTCGCTCACCATGTCCTACCCACCCGTGCACCAACTCGACCTGTTCCGCGACCCCGACGGCTTCGCTCCGCGGCACCGCGACCGCTCCGACATGCAGGAGTGGAGTTCGCTCTCGCTCCCGGTCGCCGAACGGCTCGCCGCCACCACGCTGTGGTTCACGACCTCGGTACTGATGGGATCTACCGACGACGCACTCGACGTGGTCAGCGCCGTCGAGAAGGTGCAGCGCAACGCAGGGGCACTGTCGTGACCGACGCTCCCACGTCCGAGCTCGGCGATCCGTTCGAGTGCGTCGAACGCAGCGCCGTCGACACGCTCCGCAACCTCGCGCCCTACGCGATCGCCGTCAACGATCCGCCATGGTCATCGATCGCGGATCACGTTCCGGCGCCGGTGACGCTGGTCCCCGCGCACGACATGGAACTGGCCAAGCTCGAGCTCGATGTCGAACACACTGCCGACGACGGCGCGGAGATCGTGGTCGGCTTCGGTGGCGGGACGGCGCTCGACACCGCCAAGTTCCTGGCGTGGAAGCGCGGCCTCCCGCTCGTGCAGATTCCAACCATCACATCGGTCGACGCAGGGTTCACCGATGCGATCGGCGTGCGCTCGGAAGGTCGGGTCCGCTATGTCGGCGCGATCGTGCCGGAAGAGGTCGTGCTCGACATCGATCTGATCCGGTCGGCGCCCGCCCGACTCAACCGGGCCGGCATCGGCGACGTGTTGTCGTGCCACACCGGTCTGTACGACTGGCGCGCCGCGGTCGACGCCGGCGAAGGAGTCGCTTGGAGCGACGCTGCCGCCGAGCTCGGCGACGAACTGCTCGCCGAGCTCGACTCGGTCGTGGTCGACATCCGCGAGTGCACCGTGGAGGGCATCCGTTGGCTGGCGGACTGCTACCGCCGCATCGGTGCGGCCTGTGCAGCGATCGGCCACAGCCGGTTCGAGGAGGGCTCGGAGCACTTCTGGGCCTACGCCTACGAACACGCCACCGGCGTCCACCACGTGCACGGCGAATTGATCTCGTTCGCCGTCGTCGCGCTCGCCCACGTCCAGGACAACGACCCGGAGTTCGCACATCTCGTCGTCTCGAAGGCCGGCGTGCGAGCGCACCCCGACGACCTCGGGATCAGCCGCTCGGAGTTCGTCGACAACCTGGTCGGTCTCCGCGCCTACTCGCACGCCGAGGGGCTCGACGTCGGAGTCGCCGACCTGACCGACATCTCCGTCGACATCGCGAATCGGGCGTTCGACTTCGCCTCGACGCTGCCTCGGGTACCGCTGTGACACCACCTCTTCCGCACCGCCAACCCGACACCGACGCTCCGAAGCGGGCGCCGTCGGACTGGTCAGGCCAGCCCGAACTCCGCGAGGTCGACCGGACGTCGTTCGTCGATCGACCGATGCGCCGCAGCGCCGGTCGCCACCGCCCACAATCCCTCGGTGACCGTCACCGCGGCCGGTTGACCGTTGCGAATGGCGTCGGCGAGCGCGAGGTGTTCCATGAAGCTGGCGCCTTGATGGAAGTCCGGGTAGGGAACCCGCGGATCCATCGGAGCTGCGATCTCGCGGACCCCGCCCCCGGGTGTGAGCCCGGGGCTCCGGCGGCAGCCCGTTCGCCGAGCCACACGACATCTCCGGGCACGGTGGCTTCCAACTTGGCGAGATCGCCGGTGATCGCCAGCTCCTGCTCGAAACGTCCACCCTCGGCGAACATGCACAGATCGAGCGCGCCGCGCACGCCGTTCGCGAACTCGACGATGACGAACGCATTGTCGAGGATGTCGGGCCGTTCGATGCGACCGTCGATCTCGTAGGTCTCGTCGAGGTGGTTGACATCCTGTCCGCCGCTCGCCATCACGCGGACCGGATGGGCGCCTGCGGCGAGGTGCATCAGGTCGAAGAAGTGACAGCACTTCTCCACGAGCGTGCCGCCGGTGTTGCGGCTGAATCGGTTCCAGTCGCCGACCTTCTTCAGGAAGGGGAAGCGGTGCTCGCGGATCGACACCATCCGCGTCGAACCGCAGACGCCGGTGGCGAGCTGTTCGAGCATCGCCGCCGGGGTCGGCATGAAGCGGTACTGCAGACCCATCCAGGTGATCGCGTCACGAGCGGCGGCCGCGTCGACCACTCGCTTGCAGTCGTCGACGGTGGTGCACAGCGGCTTCTCGATCAGCACGTGCTTGTCGGTGGCGAGCGCATCGGCGAGCACCCCCGCATGGGTGTGGTTCGGCGTGGTGATGACCACCACGTCGACGTTCGCGTCGGCGAGGAGATCTCGGTGATCGCAGTAGATCGCCGTGCGCTCCTTGGCTGCCTCGCCGTCGGGGCCGGCCGCCACACAGCCGAGGCCCCATTCGATGCTGGTCGCCACCGGATCGGCCAAGGCCACGACCTGAGCGCCGTCGATGTGGTTGAGGTCGAGGATGTGCTCGCCCCCCATCATCCCGCTCCCGATGACCCCGTAGTTGATGGTGTCGTTCACGCCGCGAACCGTACCGCTCGCGCCACGACCCCATCCGTGCCGCCCCCTCGATCTGCGCCCCCTCGGTCCCACCGGCCGATCTACGCCCGCTGAGTCCCCCGTTCCGGGACTGACGGGGCACGGTTCGTCCGGATCGACCCTCCGCACGATCTGGGTCCCCTCGGTCCCACCACACGATCTGCGCCCGTTCAGGCCCCGGTTCCGGGATTGACGGGGCACGGATCGCGTGAATCGATGATGCGGTTCCGGGACTGACGGGCACGGATCGTCTGGATCGACGGCGACATTCCGGTTTCGCTCGCCGGCCGCCCACTCCGGTGGCATGCGATTGTCGATGCTGGACCACGTCGCCACGGCCAACCACGGCGTCGTGAGCATGGCGACGAGCGGACTGTCACGATCGAGTTGGTATCGAGCGATCGCTGCCGGCCAGATCGAGCAGTTGTTTCCTGGCGTCGCCCGACTCCACGGCACGGCGAGAACGGCCGAACAACGAATGGCCGCTGCCATACTCGCCACCGGCCCGACATCGCTCGCATCGCATCGATCCGCTGCGCACCTCTGGGGGATCCCGCGACCGCCCGATGATCCCGTCGACGTGATCGTCGCCGGCTCACGACATCGGTTCACCGGAATCGACGACGTGGTGATCCACCGACCTCGAGACCTCGCACGGCTCACACCACAGCGGCGATCCGGAATCGCGTGCACCAACGTGCTGCGCACGCTCCTCGACCTCGGAGCTGTCGATCGGCCAGCGGTGTCTGACGCCGTTGGCCACGCCATCACGAATCGGCTCGCGACCCTGGATGCACTGAACACGGCGGTGATCCAACACTCCGAACGCGGCCGCACGGGCATCGTGGCGTTGCGCGAGGCCGTCGCCGAATGGTCGATCGACGGCAAGCCCACCGACTCGATGCTCGAACGGACGATGCAGCGTCTGATCCTCCGGTACCGGCTCCCAACGGTGGCGTTCCATCCCCTGATCTGCGGCTACGAGGTGGACTTCCGGGTGGTCGACACGCCGGTGATTCTCGAATGCGACGGCTGGGCCTATCACGGCCTCCAGCGATCGAACTTCGAACGCGATCGCCAACGAGATGCCGAGCTGCTCGCGGCGGGCTGGATCGTGTTGCGCTTCACCTACCGAGCGATCACGACGCGACCCAAGGACACCGCCGACCGGATCCTCGCGACGCTCGCTCGCTGGTCCTGACCCGGCGTTCGCCCCCACTCTGCGCCGATCTGCGCCGATCTGAGTCGGTGGAGTCCCACGATCCGGAACTCTCGGGGCGCAGATCGGGTGGTGGGACGAGAGGGGCGCAGATCGGGGGTGGTGGAACTGGGCGGGCGCAGATCGGGTGGTGGGACTGGACGGGCGCAGATCGGGGGTAGCCGCGGGACGGGTTGGCTACGGTTGCGGGCGTGACGAGTGGTGGGGTGCTGGACGACATCGGACCGATCGGCTACGGGTGCTGGCGATTCGGGGGGTCGGACGTCGCTGCGGCGCGGGAGAAGATCGAGGCGGCGCTCGAGTCGGGAATGACGCTGATCGACACCGCCGACATCTACGGCTACGACGGCTCGGCTCCAGCTCCGGGCGGTGGATTCGGCGCGTCAGAGGAACTGCTCGGACACGTACTCGCCGCGACGCCGGGATTGCGCGATCGGATGGTGCTCGCCACCAAGGGCGGGATCACTCCCCCGGTTCCGTACGACTCGAGTGGCAGCTACCTGCGTGCAGCTTGCGAGGACTCGCTGCGGCGGCTCCAAGTCGAAACGCTCGACCTCTACCAGATACACAGGCCAGATCTGCTGTCCCATCCAGAGGACGTGGCGGGAGTGCTCGACGAGCTGGTGACGTCGGGAAAGGTGCGAGCGGTCGGCGTGTCGAACCACACCGTTGCCCAGACCCGGGCACTGCAGGCTTGGCTCTGGACGACACTCGCGTCCAGCCAGCCGCAGTTCTCCCCGGTGGCGCTGGACCCGATCACCGATGGCACGCTCGACCTGTGCATGGAGAGCGGCATGGTGCCACTTGCGTGGAGTCCGCTCGGAGGCGGCCGGCTCGGTGGAGAAGTCGACCCGGCCGACAGACGCGCGGTCGAGGTCGCTGAGGTGTGCGACCAGATCGCCAATGAGCAGGGCGTGACTCGGTCGGCCGTACTGCTCGCCTGGGCGATCCGTCACCCGGCCGGGGTCGTCCCGATCATCGGGACCCAGCGTGTCGAGCGAATCCGCGAGTGCGCCCGAGCTGTGGACGTCGAGCTCACCTCAGATCAGTGGTACGACATCCTCGTTGCAGCGCGCGGCGAGGCGATGCCGTGAGCGAAGCGGGCGGACCAAATCTCGACAGCCCCGAGGTCGCCTGGTTCTCAGCGTTGTGCGACGACGACTACGAGTTCCTCGGCGTACCCGATGCGTCGCTGCGGTCGTCGTGGGCGCACTGCCGTGACATCGTGACGACCGCCGAGGCGAACGGGTTCGACAACGTCCTGCTGCCCTCGGGCTACGCACTCGGCATCGACGGCGTGCCGTTCGCCGGAGGCGTCGCCGCACTCACCGAGCGGATCAAGCTGCTGCTCGCAGTCCGTTGCGGCGAGATGTGGCCACCGCAGTTGGCCCGGCAACTCGCGGGACTCGACGAGATGCTCGACGGGCGTCTCACGATCAACATCATCAGCTCAGACCTGCCGGGCGCGCAGTTGCCGAGCGAACCGCGCTACGCCCGCACGCTGGAGGTCATGACCATCCTGCGCACCTTGCTCGCCGGCGATTCGATCGACCACCACGGCGAGTTCTACGACCTGACCCTCGATGCCCCCCGCATCGCCGTCGACCGCTCCGCAGCCCGCCGAGACGCCGGCCTCCCCGAGACGCCACCGTTCTATTTCGGCGGACTGTCCACTCCCGCCCGTGAGGTGGCCGCCGCTGCGGCCGACGTCTACCTGATGTGGCCCGACACGATGCCGGAGATCGCCGCCATCATCACCGACATGCGCTCCCGGGCCGCACGCCATGGCCGAGAGCTCAGGTTCGGGTACCGCTCGCACGTGATCGTCCGCGAGACCGAGGCAGAAGCTCGAGCTGCTGCCACACGACTGCTGTCGAAGCTCGACGCCGAGGAGGGCGAAGCGATCCGCAACAGATCGCTCGACACCACCTCCGCAGGGGTCTCACGCCAAGCCGAGCTGCGCGACTCCTCCGACGACGACGGATTCATCGAGGACCACCTCTGGACGGGCATCGCCCGCGCCCGATCGGGATGTGGTGCGGCCATCGTCGGCGATCCCGACCAGGTGGTTGGCAAGCTGCGCGACTACATGGACCTCGGCATCGACAGCTTCATCCTGTCGGGTTACCCGCACCTCGATGAGTGCGATCTGGTCGCCCGATACGTGCTCGCCGACCTCCGGGACTAGAGAGCGAGCCGCCCTGTCGTTGGACGAGCACCTCGGGCTTGTTCCAGAGCAGAACGGTCGATGCCGTCCCGGCCGCCAAGAGCTAGTCTCGACATGGGCCGGGTGAATTGCGCCTGATGCGCTCCTCGCATCGCCCACTCGACGACGGAGCGGACACAGCGTGCAAGCCAACAGCGACGACAGCTCGACCGGACGTCTCGATCGACTCGTGCCGAGAATCGTCCTCGACTGGGTGACCGATGAGCCGGAACGTCGGTGGCGCGTCGTCGAGGGCACGATGGTGTTCGCCGACATCTCGGGCTTCACCGCCCTGTCGGAGAAGCTCGCCACGCGGGGCCGAATCGGCACCGAGGAGTTGGTCGAGACGCTGAGCCGAGTCTTCGGTGGGATGCTCGGGATCACTGCGCAGCGGGGCGGGCAACTCCTGAAGTTCGGCGGCGACGCACTGCTCCTGCTGTTCACCGGACCGGATCATGCTCGGCAAGCGGCGTCCGCTGCGGTCGAGATGCGCAGCGAGCTCCGACGGGTGAGTCAGATCCCGACCTCGGTTGGCAAGCTCAAACTCAAGATCTCGATCGGTGCGCACTCCGGTGCGTTTCATCTGTTCCTGGTCGGCGACCGGTACCGGCAGCTCGTCGTCGGCGGTCCGGACACGACGGTGGCGATGGACGCCGAGACCGCTGCCGAGGCGGGCCAGATCGTCGTCAGCAAGACCATGGCCGGACTCCTCGGGCGAGGAAGCACGAAACCGCGCGACGACGGCGAGCTGATGGTCACCTGGCGCAAGGGTGCCGTGGATCCGGTCGGCGCTGCCGGACCGTCGCGCCACCGACCCTGAAGCCGCCGCGCAGGTGACACCGCCGATCATCGCGTCGGTGCTCGAGCACGGTGCACCGGATCCGGTGCACCGGATCGCCACGATGGCGTTCTTCAAGTTCAAGGGCACCGACCAACGCCTCGCCGCCGACGGACCCGATGCCCTTGCCGACGATCTGCACCGGACGCTCGAGATCGCGCAGGCGGCGTTCGAAGCCGAGGACATTGCGTTGCTCTACGTCGACGTCGACGCCAACGGTGGCAAGCTCTTCTGCAGCTCGGGCATCCCCGTCACGGGCGAGGACGACGAGGGCCGGATGCTCCGCGCCGCCCGATCGATCCTCGACGCCGAGCCGCCGCTTGCGCTGCAGGTGGGGATCCATCGTGGCCACGTGTTCGCCGGTGAGCTCGGCGCTCGCGAACAGGCGGTGTTCTCGATCATGGGCGACACCGTGAACACGGCGGCGCGCATCATGGTGACCGCCCCGCCAGGGGTGATCCATGCTCATCCGGCCGTTCTCGACGCCGCCCGGACCCGCTACCAGACCGAGCCGCAGGGGCCGTTCACGTTCAAGGGCAAGGCGCAACCTCAGATCGTCTATCGGGTGGGTGACGAACTGGGTCCACGCGAGTCGACCGATGGTCACGACCTCCGGTTCCACGGCAGGGACGCCGAGCTCGCCGACCTCCGCGAGCGAATCGTTGCAGTGACAGCCGGGCGCGGCGACGTCGTCACCCTGGTCGGTGCAGCCGGTCTCGGCAAGTCGCGCCTGATCCGCGAGGCGCTCGGTTCCGATCATCCCCGCCTACTCGACCTGCATGCCGAGCCGTACGGCGCGAGCAACAGCTTTCGGGTCGTCCGCGATCCGCTTCGGGCCCTCTTCGGTCTGCGTGGTGACGACTCGAGCGCGCTGGTCGACTCGCTGGGGCACACCGTGCGGCAGCACGCCCCGCAACTCGAGCCGTACCTCCCGCTGATCGGCGACGCCCTACAGCTGCCGGTGCCGTCGACCCCAGAGGTGGACGTGATCGCGTCGCAGTACCGGCCCGATCGGACCGCAGATGCGGTGCTGGAACTGCTCGACGCCGTCCACGACGGTCCACTCGTCGTGATCGCCGAGGACATGCACTGGGCCGACGACGCGTCCGCCCACCTGCTGAGCCGGATCGCCGACGCGACGACATCACGTCCATGGCTGTTGCTTGTTGCCCGCCGGGACGAAGATGGCGGGTTCGCACCGGAATCCGGAAACCGGATCCCGATCGCCCCGCTGTCCGAGCAGGCGGTACGTGCGCTCACGATCGATGCAACGGAAGCGGCGCCGTTGCGGCCGCACGAAATCGACCTCGTGGTCGAGCGATCCGCTGGAAGCCCCATGTTCGTCGGCGAACTCCTCGCCGCCGCTCAGGAACTCGGGTCGCTCGAAGCCGTGCCCGAGTCGTTGCAGGGGACCCTCGCCGCCCAGGTCGACGCATTGGACCCGCTGTCGAAGCGCGTGCTGTCGTATGCCTCGGTGCTGGGGCGGAGTTTCCGCCGAGCCGTCGTCGCGGAGCTGCTACGACGTGAGGGGCTGGAGCTCGACCAGGCGACGGTGGCAAGGTTGAGCCGCTTCATCGATGCAGATGGACCCCGCCGCTACATGTTCCGCAATGGACTTGTTCGGGATGTCGTCTACGACAGTCTTGCGTATCGGGTGCGAGCGCGGCTGCACAGCGAGGCCGGTGAGGCGTACGAGGCGCTGAGCACGGGCGACGAGAACGAAGTGGCCGTGCTGTCGTTGCACTTCTCGAACTCGGGAGACCACGAACGCGCCTACCGCTATGCGCGCGCCGCCGCCGAGCGCGCCGATCGCACCTTCGCAGCGTCGGAGGCCGTCATCCACTACGAGCGAGCAGTGGACGCCGCCCGTCACCTCGACGACGTCACCGACGACGAGCTACGTCGCCTCTATGTGGCACTGGGTGAAGCCCGCCAGGAAGCCGGCCACTACAACGACTCGCTCGCTGCCTACCGGTACGCCGGTCGACTGGCCAGCAATGACGCTGTGGCCCGAGCCGAGATCCACCTTCGCCGGGCGCGGGCCCGAGAGCGCGTCGGTGCGCTGTCGCTGGCGCTCAGTGAGACGACTCGCGGCCGCAAGCTCGCCACGGATCACACAGGTCCAGAAGGCCAGCGCGTCCATGCGCGGCTGCTCGCCCATGCAGCGATCGTGCACTACCGGCAACAACACCTGGGACAGGCGCGGCGAACGGGTCTGGCAGCCGCCGAGCTCGCCGAGCAGTGCGCCGAGGTGGAGGCGCTTGCAACAGCCTGCAATGCGATCTTCCTGGCTGAGGTGGAGCTCGGTCGTCCGGGCGCCGAGTCGTGGGCCGAGCGGGCGCTGAGTCTCTACGAGGAGCTCGGGGATCTCCAGGGTCAGGCTGCGACCGCCAACAACCTCGGCGTGATCGCGTTCTTCGAGAGCCGTTGGGACGAGACGCTCGAGCGATACCGCGAAGCGGTGGAGTCCGATCGACGGACGGGCCGGTTGCTCGGCGCAGCACTCACCGAGGCCAACATCGCCGAGGTACTGGTGAGCCAGGGAAATCTGGCCGAGGCCGAACCCCTGCTCCGCGGCGCGTGACGAGTGCTCCGCGGCATCGGACGACGCGGGAGTCCCCTTCGTCGAGATGCACCTCGGCCGATTGTTGATGGCCCGGGGCGAGTACGAGGACGCCGAACGAATCCTGCTCGGCGTCAACGAACGATGGCGGGCAATCGGGAGTGCCGCATCGGTCCACGAGACGTCGATCCATCTGGCGGATTGTCTCGTACGGGCGGGGCGCGCCGGCGAGGCGCTCGACGTGCTCGCCCAGGACCACGGCGCAGGGCCCGAGGAGACGGCGATGTTCGATGCCTCGAGCGCCGCTGTCACGGCGCGAGCACTGGTCGAGCTCGGTCGGATCGACGAGGCGAGAGCGACGCTCTGCCGCGGGTTCGAGACCGCCCGCGAACGATCGCTGACGTTCGACACCGCCAGGCTCCTCCTGTCGCCGCTCGGATCGGCCCACCCTTCGACGAGTGCCTCGGAACGACCGAGCCGGCCGAGGAGGCGTATCGCCTACTCGACCGGCTCGGTGTGGTCAACGACTCAGCCGCTGTGACCTAGATCGCTCTTACCGGAATCGACCGTACGGGTCGCCCTTGCCGACCTTCACCTCGGTGACCAGCACCTTCCCGTTGGGCGTGATCTTGTCGGTGCGCGAGACCGTGCACCAGGGGGCCTCGATCGTCTCGCCGGGAACTTCCGATTCCGGGTCGTCGATGGTGGGGAAGATGACGGTGTACTCGGGCACGGGGGCCCCAGTGGTCGGATCCGGCTCAGTCGTCTCGGCGAACGACAAGCAGTACAGGGAATCCTGCCAATCGAAGAGGTCCCCATCCGCGTCGTAGTCGATCTGCGTCGGCACGCCTGCCCTTGCGGCGGACATCGGCTGCCACTGGATCGTGAGCTTGGCGGCAACGGCCTGGCGGGAGTCGTCCTCGACGGAGATCGATCCGTTGTCCCAGAAGAGGATCGGCCCGCCATCTTCGCCGATCTGGTTCTCGACGATCACGCCGACCTCGCTGCACAGGGCGCCGCCCTTTTCGAGTCTGCCCGTCCGCATCGTTGGCTCCCCGAACGAAGACGGCGGTGATGGGGGGTCCGTCCTCGGTCACCTTCTCGCCGCAGTCGACGGCGACCTCGAACTCGTCGGAAAGCGTCACCAGTTCGAACGTGGCATCGCCGATCGACAGGCCGCGGTTGTCGCGGTTCGAGCCCGAGCCGAACGTTGCCGACGTGAACATGCCGCCCGGAATGTCGGTGCCGGCGATGGAGACGGTGCTGCCGCCGGTGGCGACCGGCTTCGGCAGGATCTGACCGCCGCCGTCGAATCCGACCGTCAGGTTTCCATCGTTGTTGAACTTCTTGTCGACGTCCGCACTGAACGAGCGCACGAAGACCGTCGTGTCGAAGAACGAGCCCAGCGAGATCTCGAGCAGCTCGTCGGGCCCGATGACCTCGGCCTGTCGGCCGCAGTTCTCGCCAGCAGTCTGGATGCCGAGGAACTCGCCGGGCTGCTGGACCGAATCGCCGAGCGCTGCGCTCGACACCGCCGATCAGCGGAGTGAGCGCGAGAAGATCGTTGCCGGAGCCGTCGCTGTTGGCACCGAGGGTCACCTGGTTGCACGGCTGTTCGTTCAGGAGTGGCTGCGTGACGTTCGATCCGTCGCCAGCGGGGTCGAACTGCAACTGACCGGTCCGGTCGCCAAGCTCGATCGTCAGCGTTCCGAACGGCACGTAGATGGGATCCGTCGCCTCGGGGAACGGGAAGTCCTCACCCGATGCAGACGTCGACGTGAGGGCGACGGCACCTGCGATCGCCAGCCCTGCCGCCAATGTCGCTCCAATGTTTCGTCGAGTTCCTGCAATCATGACGCCCTCCCAAGGCCCGCTTGTCCCCGTACGATTGCGCACCGAGAGTGACAGCATTCCACTCATTGCTGGTGATGTCCACGAAACCCCAGGTGACAGGCATCACGTCAACCACTCAGGGTGGTCGACGTGCGCGCTTGAAGCACGTCTTCGTTCAGGATCGGTCTACCTCGCTCGGGCTGACGAGAGGTGACCTCAGGTGGAGAGCGCTGCGAACGCGGTGGGGGCATGCGTACTCGTCCATCCAAACGATGCGGCCCTCGTCGTCGAATCGTAGGACCTTGAACACGTCACCCGACGCGGACCTGCCATCGGGCCGAGTGACGGTCACCCCATGCTACTCGACGACGACACCGTCGCCGACCGACCGACGAACGTCGGAGTACTCGGTGGTGACACCTTCGTTCCTGAGACCACCGACGAACGCCATCAATCCCTCGAAGGCCGTGCTCGGGATTGTCGTTCTGCTTGACGCACACGTCGGGCGACCAAGATGATTCGCGTATCGCAACCCGACGGCTGCGTCGCCGAGCACTCACCGCCTAACCTGCTCGAATGACCGACCTGCTGATCGAATCGACGACCCTCGAGGACCGGCTGCGAGCCGCGTTGCCGAGCGACGTCGACTACGCCTCGGCCCGCTTCGTCGACGAACGCGCAGAACATCTCAGCGTTCGTCGGAACCAGTTGGAGCCGATCTTCACCCAGTACGACACCGGCGTGATGATCTCGATCTGGGACGGCGGCGGCCTGGGCTATGCGGCCACCACCGACCTCAGCGAGACCGGCCTCGCCGCCGCCGTCGACCGGGCCCGGTACTGGGCCGGCGTGACCGCCGGCGCGATGGTCACCACGGCAGCCCCGACCAGCCACGCCGTGGGCACATACGTCTCGCCGGTGGAGGTCACGTGGGACACCCTCCCGCTGAACGATCGCCTCGAATTGCTCCAGCAACAGTCCCGGCTGCTCGGCATCGACGATCGCATCGTCAACTGGGACTCCTCGCTGGTGCGGCGCGACGTCGATCAACTGCTGCTCACCGCCTCACGTGACGGCGACAGCGGCCGCATCGAACAGCGATTCCGGTTCGTCTACCCGAGCCTGAGCGCCACCGCGAACGAAGGTACCAACACCCAGACACGCACGTTCGGCGGCCACGCGTTCTGCGGACAGGGCGGCGCCGAGGTGCTCGGTCGCTACGGCTTCGGCGATGCGGCGAGCCGGATCGCCGAGCAGGCGCTCGAACTGCTGACCGCACCCAACTGCCCGACCGGCGTGATGGACGCACTCCTCGCGCCCGATCAGATGATCCTGCAGATCCACGAATCGATCGGCCACCCGCTCGAACTCGACCGGATCCTCGGCGACGAACGCAACTACGCAGGGACCAGCTTCGTCACACCCGACATGTTCGGCACCTACCAGTACGGATCCGAGTTGCTCAACGTCACCTTCGACCCGACCGTGCCCGGTCAGCTCGCCTCGTACGGTTTCGACGATGACGGCACCCCCGCCGAACGTCAACACCTGATCGAGAACGGCACGTTGGTGCGCGGCCTCGGCGGCAGCGTCTCGCAGGAGCGCAGCGGACTACCAGGCGTCGCGAACTCGCGAGCTCAGAACTGGAACCGCCCACCGATCGATCGGATGGCGAATCTCAACGTCGAACCCGGCGAGTCGACCGTCGACGAGCTGATCTCCTCGATCGAGCACGGCGTCTACCTCCACACGAACAACTCGTGGTCGATCGACGACAGCCGCAACAAGTTCCAGTTCGGCTGCGAGTACGGCCAGCGGATCGAGAACGGCGAGATCGTCGGAGCGGTCCGCAACCCCGGCTATCGGGGGATCTCGTCGACGTTCTGGCGCAGCCTCTCCGGCGTTGCCGATCGCGACAGCTTCACCGTCATGGGCACCCCGAACTGCGGCAAGGGCGAGCTCAACCAGGTGATCGGCACCGGCCACGCGTCGCCTGCCTGCCTCTTCTCGAACATCGAAGTCTTCGGAGGTGAGGAATGAGCACCGACGCGACCACGACAGGATCCGGAACCCCCGGCATGCTGGACCAGGATCAGGGCTACTTCGACGAGTTGGTCACGGCGGCCACCGGCACCTTGACCGGCGACGAGGTGTTGCTCGCCAACATCTCCGGCGAACGCACCGATTTCATCCGGCTCAACAACTCCGACGTCCGCCAAGCCGGCACCGTCGACCAGCGCACCCTCGCTGTCGACCTCGTCGAGGGCCAGCGCCACACCGGTGGCAGCATCCGCCTGTCGGGCGACCGCAGCGTCGACGACGCCCGCCTCGCTGCACTGCTCGCGCAACTACGCGAGCAGCGGGCGTTCGTGGCCGACGATCCGTTCCTGCTCTACAACACCGAGCCGACCTCCACCGAACGTGTCGAACGCGGTTCGATCCCCGAACCCGATGCGGCCCTCGCAGAGATCCGCTCGGCGGGCAAGGACCGCGACCTCGTCGGGATCTACGCATCGGGCGACACCTTCCAGGGGTTCGCGAACAGCCTCGGGCAGCGCAACTGGTTCCAGTCGTCGACGTTCAACCTCGACTGGTGCTTCTACCTGCGCGCCGACAAAGCCGCGAAGAACCTCTACGCCGGTTTCGATTGGGACGACGACGCGTTCGCCGCCAAGGTCGATTGGTCGGCTCGGCAGGTCGCAGCCCTCGAACGCGAGCCGATCAGCCTGTCGCCCGGCGAGTACCGCACCTACCTCGCACCACGAGCGCTCGAGGAGTTGATGCAGCTGTTGTCGTACTACGGCGCATTCGGCCTGCGGGCCCACGAGACCAAGCAGACGCCGCTGCTGAAGATGCTCGTCGAGGGCGCCACGCTGTCGCCGCTCCTCAACATCAGCGAGGACACCGCTCACGGCGTGGCGCCGAACTTCCAGTCGGCGGGGTTCCTGCGCCCGGACCAGGTCCCGCTGATCGTCGACGGCGCCTACGCCCAGACGCTGGTGTCGCCCCGATCGGCGCAGGAATACGGTGTGCCGACCAACGGCGCCATTGGCTACGAATACCCCCAATCGCTCGCGATCGCTCCCGGCACGATCCCCACCGACTCCGTCGGCGAGGCGCTGGGCAGCGGGCTGTTCGTCGGCAACCTCTGGTACACGAACTTCTCCGACCAGGCGGCATGTCGCACCACCGGCATGACCCGGTTCGCCACGTTCTGGATGGACGACGGCGAGATCGTCGCCCCGGTCAACGTGATGCGTTTCGACGACACCGCGTACCACCTGCTCGGTGAGCAACTGGTCGGTCTCACCGACACCGCCGACGTGCTGCTCGACACGTCGACCTATGAGGCACGATCCACTGACAGCGCCCGACTGCCCGGCGCGCTCGTCGGCGCCATGCGCTTCGTGCTCTGAGCCTCGAGCTCAGGTGCGATCGCTCGGCCGACCGATGTCGTCGCGTTGGTGTCCGAGGATCGTGTCGACAGCGGCGCCGACGGTTGGCGCGAACCGCTCGGGCCCGAACCGGGCAGCCAGCCCGTGGCGGACGAGACGGTCTCTGACCGGACCCTTCATCTCAGCGATCACGAGATCGATGCCGGAGTGCTCGAGGTAGTCGTCGACGGCGACGAGTTCGTCGATGGCCGTCGAATCGATCGACGTGATCGGCTCAGCGGCGAGCACCAAGTGTGTCGGACGGGGTTCTGATGCAGCGATCTTGCGCACGTAGTCGCCGAAGATGCCGGCGTTCGCGAAGAACAGTGGGGCGTCGAACCGCACGATGGCGATACCGCCGACCCGGTGCCCCTCGGGGTTGCGGCTCAGGTCGTGATAGCCACGCACGTGCGGGATCCGACCCAGTTCGGCTCGATAGGGACGCCACGCGTTGTTGGTGAATGCGACCACCGACAACGCGATCGCGATCACGATGCCCTGCAGCACGCCGATCAGGATCACCCCAAGGAACGCGGCGACCGACAGCAGCCCGTCGACTGGCTCGACCCGGAGCAATCGGATCACCGCGGGCGCATCGATCAGATTGGACGCAGCCACGATGACCACCGCGGCCAGCGCCGATGAAGGAAGCAAGCTCGTCAGGCCTGGTGTGAGGACGATGAACCCGATGAGCAGGAGTGCTCCGGTCACTGCGGCAAGCTGCGTGTGAGCCCCAGCCTGTTCAGCCACCGGGGTGCGAGTCGTCGACGCCGACACCGGAAAGCCGCCAAAGGCGCCGCTCGCCATGTTCGAGAGGCCGAGCCCGCGCATCTCGTCGCTCCCATCGACCGTTTCACCCCGGCGAGCGGCGAACACACGCGACAGCACTCCCGTATCGGCGAACGCGATGAGGGCGACGCCCAACGCTGGTCCGACGAGCGACCCGACGTCACCCCACGTGAGCCCGCCGAGCGCCGGGGCCGGGAGTCCACGTGGCAAGGGACCGACCACTGGGATGTCGTCGCTCCATCCGAGTGCGGCGACGAGCACCATCGACCCGGCAACGGCGACCAGGACGCCAGGCACACGGCTGCGAACAAGCCGCAACCCGAGGATCACCGCGATCGAGGCGAGCCCGATTGTCATCGCCGTCGGGTCGATCTCACCATCGTCGAAGCCCCGAACCAGACCTCGGACATCGCCGACGAGCGTGTCAGCCGACACCGAGAAGCCGAAGAGCGCCGGAAGCTGCCCGATGATCACCACGAGAGCGACACCGTTGAGATACCCGATGCGGATCGGCTTCGAGAGCAGATCGGTGACGAAACCGAGGCGGAACACCGCACCGATGAGCAGAAAGCCGCCCATCAGGATCGCAAGCACGCCTGCCAGGGCAACCGCCCGATCGGCGTCGCCAGCAGCAAGCGGCAGGATCGAGGCACCGACGATCGGTGCCAACGACGAATCGGGTCCGAGCACCAGGATCCGCGAGGGCCCGACGAGCGCGTAGACGAGCAGCGGAACGATCGTGGCGTAGAGCCCGGTGACCGGCGGGAGCCCGGACACCTGGGCGTAGCCGATCCCCGCAGGGATGAGCAGCGCAGTCAACACGACGCCGGCGAGCACATCATCTCGGAGCCACCGGCGTTCGTAGCCGGCGGAGACAGCGACCCCCGGCAACCAGCTCCGTCTCCCAGCACCCATCGCATCGTTCTACTCGCTGTCGCAGCGGCGTGGCCGGTTGCCGCTTGCGACACCGCCCGCTACGGTCGACTCGGTGAGCGGTCCGCCGTCCACGCACATCCGCCGCCAACTGTGGGAGACCACCATGAAGAAGTTCTTTTCCTCCTCGCCATCATCGGTGCTGCCACCGCTGCCGCTGCTGCATTCCGTCGTGACGACGTGAAGGCCGGCGCCAAGAAGGCCACCGACACCGTCGCCAAGACCGCCCAGCAGGCACAGGCGACCGTGAAGGAGAAGGTCCAGCCGACTGCCGACACGGCCGCGGACGCCGCCGATGACGCCAGCGACGCTGTTGCCGGCGCAACGGACGACGCCGTTGACGCCGCCAAGGACGCCGTCAACAACTGACGCTCACGTGCGCCCGACCGGCCCGCAAGGGCAATGATGGCGCGATGACGATCCAACTGATCGGTGCCGGCCTCGGGAGGACCGGCACCATGTCACTCAAACTCGCCCTCGAGCAGCTGCTCGGCGGCACCTGCCACCACATGATGGAAGTGTGGGGGCACCCCGACGAGATCGATGTCTGGGACGACGCGATGCACGACCGGCCGGTCGATTGGCACGCGCTGCTCGAGGACTATTCGGCCATCGTCGACTACCCGGGCGCAGCAGTGTGGCGCGAACTCGCAGAGGCCTACCCAGACGTTCCCGTGCTGCTCTCGACGCGTTCGTCCGCGCAGGTCTGGTACGACAGCGCCGACGCCACGATCTTCCAGACGTCGCAGTGGGAGCCGGACAACGACGCCGCGAGCCGTCAGCTGGCAATGATCGCCACCCTGTTCGAACGCAGCATCGGGGTTCCGCTCGATGACGCCACGGCCGTGATGGCCGCGTACGAGGCCCACAACGCCGCCGTGCGGGCAGCGATCCCTGCCGACCGACTGTTCGAATACCAGCCCGGCGACGGATGGGCACCGCTGTGCGCTGCGCTCGCCCTCCCCGAGCCAGACGAGCCGTTCCCGCACACCAACACCCGTGAGGAATTCCGCAAACGTGCGGACATCGACGATTGATGACCGATCCCTTCCCGGCCGGCTTCTTCGATCGCGAGGATGAGTCGAACGACGACCGGTTCTACGCGGTCGACCGACTGCTCACCCACATCGACGCCGGCGCCATCGCCGCGGTCAGCGAGCTGTACGCCGAACTCGGACTGACCGGCGAGGTACTCGACATCTGTTCATCGTGGATCTCGCACTTCTCTGTGCCGCCCCGGCGGTTGGTTGCGCTCGGGATGAACGCGAACGAGCTGGCGGCCAACGACGCCGCCAGCGAGTGGCTGGTCCACGACTTGAACATCGACCCGACACTCCCCTTCGACGACAGCTCGTTCGACGCCGTCACCTGTTGCGTGTCGGTCGACTACCTCACGCGGCCGCTCGAGGTGTTCGCCGAGGTCGTCCGCGTCCTCCGACCCGGCGGCCTGTTCGTCTGCACCTTCTCCAATCGCTGCTTTCCCACCAAGGTGATCCGCGGGTGGTTGTCGACGAGCGACGAGGGACACTGCGCCATCGTGAGCGCCTACTTCGAGCTGACGGACGGCTTCGACGAGCCCACGGTGCACCTCCGTAACCCTGGCGCTCCCGGCGACCCGCTCTACGCCGCCTGGGCGTATTCGAGCGCCGCCAGCAACTCGACCGGTTGATCGGTTCCGATCCGGAAGACCTTGCCCGAACGAAGCGACAGCTCGATCGCGTCGCGTCCGGCATTGTTGTACATCGACCCACCTGCCACCATGCGAATGCCCCACCCGTGCCACCAGCTGTTGCGGACTCGGGCCACCCCTGCGATCTCACTCATCTCGATCCGGCGCGTCGGCCATCCCCAGCCGAACGACGCCGTCACGGCCCGGTCGTCGACGGTGACCGTCAGGCGAGCGCTCATCAGGCCGACCACGATCAACAGCACGGCCGCCGCGACCAACCACCACCGGCTGGGGCCCAGCTCGGTACCAGCAACAATCCCGACGACGGCGACCACGGCACCAGCCACGCTGATCAGGTACATGGCGGGCGCATGCTGGACGTGACGGTACGGCATCGAGCAACTCTGACACACCCCTCGTTCACACTGGTGACAGGCATCGCCACTCGCCCGGTGGCGCCGACTCCGAGAACACGAGGAGTACGACATGTTGGTCCTGATCGCCACGAACGAACTGCAGGGGACGACCCCCGACGACTACAGCTTCACCGTCGAAGGTGAGCTGGTCACGCCGCTCGCCGCCGAGTGCGCCTCAGGCGAGCGCTGCGGCTGCAACCGTGGATTCCCGGGGTTGGCCAGCGGCTTCGCCACCACCACCGCGATGGTCGCCGAACGACCGGGCGTCACCGAGGACGACCTACGAGACGCCGTGTTCGACTGGCTCGACCGCACGGGCTGGATCGATCTGTTCGAAGAGACGGCGAGCGAGCGCTCGGAGTTCGGCGCAGGTGATCAACGCGTCCACACGGACCACGACGTCGACGACCTGATCGAAGCCATCATCGACGAGCACGTCGACTGCATCCAGGAGGTCTGCTCGACGTACCCGGTCGGCACGGTTGTCGTACGACGCGGCACCCTGGTGATGACCCGGCAGTACCCGAGCGCCGCCTGAACGGCCGCACGCGTTGGAACGCCTGGAAGACTGACGTGATGGGGATCTACGAGACCTACGTCGTGCCACACCTCATCGAACTGGCCTGCGGGAGCGGCGACATCGCAGCACAGCGCGCCAAGATCGTTCCCCAGGCAACCGGACGCGTGCTCGAGGTCGGCATGGGGCCCGGGCTGAATCTGCCGTTCTACGACCGATCCAAGGTCGACATGGTCTGGGGTCTGGAACCATCGGCAGGCATGCGCCGCAAGGCCGGGCCGGCGCTGGCGGCCACCGACCTCGACGTCCGCTGGCTCGATCTGCCCGGCGAGCAGATCCCGCTCGATGATCACAGCGTCGACACGGTCGTGCTCACCTACACGCTCTGCACCATCGCCGACTGGGAGCGCGCGCTCGAGCAGATGCGACGGGTGCTGACGCCCGGTGGACGGTTGCTCTTCTCCGAGCACGGCGAGGCGCCGGATCACGGGGTGCGCACGTGGCAACACCGCATCGACCCGGCGTGGACCCGGGTCGCCGGCGGGTGCCACATCACCCGGCCAATCCCGCAGATGATCCAGTCGGCCGGCTTCGAGTTCATCGAGGTCGAGTCCGCCTACCTCCCCGGCCCCAAGGTCTCGTCGTACCACTCCTGGGGGACGGCGCGGCCACGTTGAGACGGCCGCGGTCAGCGCGCTGCGTCACAGCATCGGCGAGCTCAGCGCATGGTGAGTTCGTCGCCGACCGCCACGCGACCCGGTGTGACGATCGTTGCGTACACCCCGAGGTTCTGATCGAGGTCACGCACGATGTGGCGCAACACGGTCTGGTCGGCGGGGAGTTCGTCGCTGATCTCGCGAGTGACCATGACGCAGCGGGGGCAGGCTGCGCCGAACTCGACCGTGGCCGACCCGATCGTGGCTCGGCGACCGGTCCAGTCGAACTCCGGGTGACCTGGCGTCGATGCATCGGCGCCGTCATCGCCGGTGTCGACAACGATCGACGGGCGAAATCGGCGGATGTCGGCGTTCGAGTCGGGCAGTGCAGCCGCGATCGCGGCGAGCGCTGCTTCGGTCATCACCATCAGTGGGAACACGTCGTAGTAGGTGCCGGGTGGCGACTCGAACTCGGAGATGATCGGCGGGAAGATCGAGAAGTCGGGGAACGGCTCGTCATCCGTGCGACCGAAGACGCCACGCAGTTCGGCGACCACATCGTCGGAGTCGGGGGCGCCACGCCGGTAGTGCTCGAGATCGTCCGCCGGTTGCAACCGCTCGAGCTGCACTCGGTGATCGAGCGCCGCGCTCACCCGTTCGTCGACGTCAGGGTCGCTCGTCCGAACCGTCGAGCCATCGGGCAGCGTGATCTCCACGTGGCCGTCTTCGACGTCTCGTGCAGCGAACCGCATGAGCGAGCCGATCTTCTTGGCGCCGCGGATGCCGCCG
Organism: Ilumatobacteraceae bacterium; assembly: GCA_963741875.1. GTDB lineage: Bacteria > Actinomycetota > Acidimicrobiia > Acidimicrobiales > Ilumatobacteraceae > Sva-07. Next base: position 297,129 of record CAVUJO010000004.1, read on the forward strand.
CGCTCGAGATCTCGGGTCGCCCACGTGCGATCGCCGACAATACCGAGTTCGTCGAGTTCGATCGTGTGGACACGTCCACCGACCATCGACTTCACCGGATAGCGCCAGAGCTGCGAGACCTGCATCTCCCCGACCGTATGCGTCACGCCGTCAGGACCACCGCACCGGAGCGGGGAGACGGTGCGCCACTTGGGGGCCTAGAGGTCGAGGATGTCGAGAAACGCTTGATTGACGGCGTCGCGGAAGTCACCGGGCGAGTCGATGGCGGTCGGGTCGATGAAGAGCCCGATGTCGAAACTGTCCTCGTAACTCAACGCGGTGGCGTTGCACGCCGTTCCGGCGACGGGACCCATCGTGACGATGCGCAGCACTCGCGCTCCCGACACGTAGAGCGGCATCGGTGCGCCCCGCAGGTTCGACGTGGCGAAGTCGATCTTCGCGGCCGCCGCCCGGGCCGCGCTGGTGATCACCGAGGTCGGCAACCAATTGGCGACACCGGACAGGGCGCTCATGCCACCACCGCTGTGCACCATCGCCTCACGCTTGTCGGCGAGGCGGGTGTGGATGTCGGTGACCCGCTCGGCGAGCGCCATCGACGTGCCCGGAACCTGCACTGGGACCGGCGTGAACGAGTTCCCACCGATCGCGCTGTCGTGGCGAGTGCTGAGCACGAAGCTGGTGTTGAATGCATCGACCTCGACGCCGCGGTCAGCGTGATAGCGCACGGAGCCCTCGACCATGCCGGCGAGGAACACATCGTTCACCGTGACGCCGACGCGCTTCGCGGCAGCCTTCAATTCGCCGAGCGGTACCGAGACATGCTCGAGGTGGCGGTGACGTGAACGCTCCTTCCACAGCGGAGACCCACCCTCGACCTCGTTGCCGGACCCGGTGAGCGCGCCGAGCGTCGAGGAGACCATCTCGACCACACCCTCGACCGTGTCCTTGGCCCGCCCCGGATCCGCAGGCCAGATCACCACTTCGCCAACGACGCGGCGAGCCACGCCGAGCTGGCGACGAACCAGATGGGCCAGCGACTGACCGACGGCGTTGGGGAACCCGTCGGTGAGGTCGCCGCCGAGTTGCTTTGCGTGATGAGCCAGGACGGCCTCGGCGACGATCGTCTCGAGGTCGATGTCATCAGGCATGGGCGCGTCGGCGTCGAGCTGCTGATACAGCTCGGCCATCCGCAACTGGCCGATGCCATCGCTGACGGCGTGGTGGACGATCGCCCAGATCGCCGATCGGCCGCCCTTGAGTCCACCGATCAGCACGAAACGCCACAAGGGTCGGGTGCGATCGAGCGGTTCCTGGTAGAGCTGCGCCGCGAGGTCGAACAGTTGGCGCTCGGTGCCCGGCTTGGGCAAACGCATCTGGCGGACGTGGAAGTCGATGTCGAACTCGGGGTCGGGTACCCACGCCGGCGGGGCGAGCCGGCCGAGGCCCGGCACGACGCGCTCGTGCAGGCGCGGGATCTTGGCGACGGCGCGCCGCATCGTGCGGCGAAAGTGCTCGTCGTCGATCGAGCCCTGCAGCAGGGTGAGCGACGCGCCACTCGGGTTCAGCCACGGATCCTTCTCCACGTTCCACATCAGGGCTTCGTGGTCGGACATGCGGTCGCTGAACCGCGTCTCTCGTTCTCGGGTCTCGGCCATGGTCACTCTCTTCGCGTCAGGTATCGGTGCCGGGGCGGCGGTCCAACTCGGCCTGTGGGTCACCGTGATATCCGGGCGGGTAGGTGCGCGCCAATTCCTCCGGTGTGGGAGTTCGACGCTTGCGAGCCTCGGGCGGCAGCAACGCCGTGAGCGCCTTCATGATCTTCTTGGTGTCGGCATCGGGGCTGCGGTGGCTCAGCGTCACGGGGGCGCCCACGGTGGCGGTCACCACCGGACGGTCGGTCAGTGACATCTTCGGCAGTCGAGCGTTGCGCGGCCACACCCGTTCGGTGCCCCAGAGTCCGATCGGGATCACCGGCGCACCGGTTGCCGCGGCGATCCGAGCGGCACCCCACCGTCCCTTCAGCACCGGGTCGAAGAAGGCCGGACCACGCGGGATCGTCCCCTCGGGTGCGATCATCAACAGCTCGCCCGCTTCGACCGCGGCGATCGCCGCATCGAGCGGTTCGTCCGAACCGGTGCCGCGATCGACTCGGATTCCACCCGATGCCTTCATCAAGCGACCGATGAGCGGGACGTCGAACACTTCCTTCTTGCCGAGCCCGCGGACGTTGCGCCCGGTCTTTGCGATCACGAGACCCATCACGATCGGGTCGAAGTACGACCGATGGTTGAACACCAGGATCGCCGGACCGCGTGCCGGGATGTTCTCCAGGCCGGAGAACTCGATCCGAGCGTTCGGCGTGACGATCTCTTGGCGCATGAACGGGCGGCCCCATTCCTGGAGTTCGCGTCCGAAGATCTTGCTGACCCCGACGGAGCGATCGAAGTGCGTCACCGGCCACCCGCGGATCGTCGCGACGATTCGCAACTGCAGGTCGGGGTTCACGACGACCGGATGCCCGACGTTCGCCAACAGCGGCGCGTCGAAATAGCTGTCGCTGTACGCCCACGACTCGGCAAGGTTGGCACCGTGCGCGTCGGCCCACAGCGCGACCGCGTCGGCCTTCGATCGACCCCACACGAACTCGCCGGTCATCCGACCGGTGAACGACAGCCCGTCGTCGCTGCGCTCCCACTGGGTCGCCACCACGTCGTCGAAGCCGAGACGGTCGGCGAACGGCTTCACGAAGACCAACGGTGAGGTCGTCGCCATCACCAGTCGGCGCCCGGCCGCGCGATGTTCCTCGATCGCTTTGGCGGCACCGGGCAGCAGCATCGGGACCAACTCGTCAGCTGCCTCCTGCATGGCTGCCTCGACGGTGGCAACGCTCCACCCGTTGGCTGCCCGGCTGGACAGCCGCGCCGGCTGCATCATCAGCCAGGACTCTCCGAACTGTTCGTAGAACTTGGTGAAGACGTCGACGAGTGGCAGGTCGTGGGCCCCGCCGAGCCCGTGTTCTGCGAGGTGCTTGCGGAACACCGTCGCCGACGACGACGTGATCAACGTTCGATCGAGATCGAAGACGGCGAGAGCGCGACGCGACATGGTCACGACACTACGCCGTTGATGTCAGGCTGGAGGAAGGGCACCCAAGGTGTGGATGATGCCGTTGCTCGCCGTCGTCGGCGGCGGCACCACCGGCAGGCCGTCCACGGTGATGTTCGCTCCGTCATTGGTGACCGGGAACGAGTTGCCGCTCAGCATCTCGACCGAACCACCGTCGACCAGGTCGGCCCGATCGATCACGCCGAGCGCGATCGTCTCCTGGAGGATCTCGAAGAGGTCCGTGGGGTCCTGTTCAGCCGCCGAAAGGATCGCATCGATGTCGTAGCCGGCATCGGCGAACGCCTGATTCGTGGGTGCGAACACCGTGTACTTCTGGACACGATCGAAGTCCTCGGGGAACTGTGCCGCTTCCAGCAGGAGCACGTAGTCGCTGTAGTCCTGATCGGCTCGCAGGGCCTCGGTCAACGTCGGCAACGGTGTGGTCGGCGGCACCGTGGTGGCTGGCGGTGCCGTCGTCGGCGGTGTGGTCGTCGGCGGTGTCGTCGTGGTCGGCGGCGTCGTCGTGGTCGGCGGAACCGTGGTGGCCGGCGGAACCGTCGTGTCCGGCGTGCCGCTCTCGACGCCTGCGAGATAGATCGCCTCGAGCGTGGCACTGTCGATCACGCCGGTCTCCGGGACGCCGAGTTCGCGTTGGAGTGCCTTGATCGAGTCGGTCAGCTCCTGGGACCAGATCCCGTCGATCGGACCGGAGTAGAAGCCCAGCTCGGTCATCAAGATCTGCACTTCCCTCGTCGACGTCTCGAGCGCGTCGGCCTTCTCGCCGAGCGCCTGCCGCACGGCCGCATCGGTCGCTTCGTCCCAGATCCCGGTCGGCGGCAGGCCCACCGAAGTCTGGAAGGCGGCGATCGCGGCCGTGAGTTCCGGGCTGTCGAGGCCGTCGATCGGCCCCTCGTAGAAGCCCAGGAAACTGAGTGCCAGTTGGATCTGCGTGTTCAGCGACGCGGCAGCGTACGCCTCGTACTGACGGCGCAACACGGCGATGTCGACGTCGGCGTTCTGGACGTCGGTGATCATGGCCGCTTCGAGGCGGGCGGAGGTGAACCGAGCGAACGTGGGATCACCGTTGTCGTCCAGGGCGATCTGACCACTCACGCCGTCGTAGTCGATGTCGTCGCCGGCCTCGAGCTTGTCGAGACAGTCGGCATAGGTGGTGCACGTCACACCGTCACCGGTGACCACGATCGCGGCCTCGGCGAGGGTGTCGGCGTCGCCGGCATCGAGCACCGCCGTCGCCAGCGAGAGCACCACCGCGCAGTCATAGGCCTGTGGTGCGTTGGCGACCTGGCCGGTCGGGTCGGCCTCGTACAGGCGCTCGAGGAACGCACGGGTTCCCATGGTTCCGAGCATCTGGAACCCGTCGACAGCGGTGACTTCGACGCCGGCGGTCGACAGCTCAGCGATGCGAGGCGCAAAGAATGCGTCGAGACCGATCATCGTGGTCGGGTCGAGCCCGGCGGAGACCAACGCCGACAGGAGGTTGGCGCCTTCTTCGTAGGTCACGAGAATCGACACGTCGGGCTGCAGCGCCGCCACTTCCTGAGCAATGCCGGCGAACTGCACACGTCGGGAGTTGTAGTCGACGACCGTCGGCACGAGGCCGGCGGACTGCAGCACAGCGGCGACCGTGTTGCCGACGGACTGCCCGTAGGAGTCCCCGCGGGCGACGATCGCCACGGTCCACGCCGCATCTGGGGCCGTTTCGTCGCGGCGACTGATGATCTCTCCAGCCAGGTATGCGGCAGTGACGTCGTCGGGCACAGCGGTGCGGAACATCGCCAGCGGATCCTGGCCCAGCGTCAGGCTGGGAACCGTCGCCGAGGCCGAACAGATCGTGGAATCCAGTGCGACGACCTCGTCACGCACGTCGCGACCACCCGACGAACCGGTCGGGCCGATCAGTGCCTGTGCGCCGCCATCGACTGCGGCCGTGACGTTTGCGGCCGGCTCGGCGCCTGGCTCCGCGGCCGAGGTGGTGATCGTGATCGGACCGTCGAGCACGCCGCCACCGTTGTTGACGTCCTCGGCGGCGAGGTCTGCGCCGCGCTGCTGCCCCTGGAACAGGGTGCGCAGCAGCCCGGGTGACGGAGCGAGCAGTCCGACGTCGAGACCCTCCCCGGTGAGCGTTGCCTCGGTGGTCTCCGGCGGGCCCTCGGTGGTCTCTGGTGCCGCCTCGGTCGTCGACGTCGAGTCGTCGTCGCTGCTGCTGCACCCGGCAATCAGGACGGCGGCAGCGACCAGCGCGGCGACCGGACGGTTCCATCTCCTACGGACCATGGCTACTCCTCGAAACACGGCGGAATCATCACGTCTGAACGAACGTTCGAAGATCGTGCTGTTGCGGGAAACTCACGGCGATGGCCGACCGCTCTGGAACGGTAGTCGCCTATCGGCACCTCGAACCGACAACTTGAGGACTCATTTGCAAGATCGGCCAGAACGGATGGTCGCGTGTCGTTGCCGCGATGGCCGGGGGCTCAGCCGCGCGATGCGCGTCGGCGTTCCGACGTATGCAGCAATGTTGCCGTGGCGCCGGCGGTGGCCGTCAGGACAACTGCTCGATGCGTGTACGCAACACGTGCTCGGGCTGAGCGCCGACGACGGTGTCGACGAGTTCGCCATTGCGCATGAACAGCAACATCGGGATACTGCGCGCCTCGTAGCGCTGCGCAGTGCGTGGCGACTCGTCGACGTTGACCTTGACCACTTTGAGCGTGGTGGCGAACTCGTTCGACAGCTTCTCGAGCACGGGGGCAACCATCCGACAGGGACCGCACCACGGTGCCCACAGGTCGACGATCACCAGCCGATTGGTGTCGACGGCACCGTCGAACTCGACGTCACCCGCCTCGACGAGCCACGCCAGGGCGCGCTGACACTTGGCGCAGCGAGGCGACCCGGCGGCCGAAATCGGCACCCGGTTCTTCGCTCCGCAGGACGGACAGGTGGCGACGTTGTTCTCCACGTGGCCAACGCTACGCAACCATGGGCGACGCAGCCAGGGACGATCGGCCTGTTGCACCGCGCGAGGTTTGACTGGGAGCGGCGAGACAGTTCACTTGATCACATGGCGTACGCGCTCGAACCCGGCCGGCGAATGCAGCGAGAAGTGCGCAGCGTTGCCACGCAGCGGCTCGGCGACGCCATCGACCGCCTCGACCAGGTGGGTGCTGATCCTGCGGCCGACCTCGAAACCGTCGTCCACGAGGTTCGCAAGCGATGCAAGGCGGTCCGCGGACTCGCGCGACTCGTCAAGCCGGCGCTCGGCGACGACTTCACGTCGTTCGACCGGACGGTACGTTCCGCAGCGAACGAGTTGTCGTCGCTGCGCGACGCTCATGCGGTGATGGCAACGTTCGATGCGTTGCTCGCCGCCGAGCCGGACGACGACGTCCTGCGGATGATGCGCGCTCGTCAGGCCACCGTGTCGGCCGGAGCCACCCGGTCCGCTGGGGAGGCGGACGACGGTCGAGTCGACGCGGCACGGCACTTGCTGGTCGAGGCGCGTGATGCCTCGCAGCGTTGGAAGATTCCTCGCGGGTTCGACACGATCGAGGCCGGCGTCGCAGCCACCTACCGCCAGGGCCGCTCGGCATTGCGTCGTGTGCGCGCCGACCCGACAGACACCCGGCTGCACGACTGGCGCAAGGCGGTCAAGTACCTCTGGTACCAGATGCAGCTGCTCCGCGATGCGGCCCCCAGTGTGCTCGACCCGCTCGTCGATCGGCTCGATCTGCTCGCCGAAGCGCTCGGCGACGATCACGATCTCAGCGTGCTGGTCGAACTCCTCGACACCCGACCCGACGACTACGGGACTGCGGAAGATGTCGATCACGTCCGCACGCTCGCGCGGCGCCGCCAGCACACGCTGCGCACGTACGCGATCCGCTCGGGAGCCACCATCTACACCGAGCCCGTCCATTCCTTCGTCCACCGGATCGCGAGCTACTGGCAACTCACCCTCGACGCCGGCGTCGAACCGCCCGAGTTGGATCCCGAGCAATCCGCACCCGAGCGCTCGCTCGTCGAACGCGAACGCAAGTTCCTGGTCGAGGTCGTGCCCGACGACCTCGTTCGTTCCGAGGTGACCGAACTGCGCCAGGGATACCTCGCCACGGGAACACGCGGCTCGGTTCGAGTGCGCGATGCCGGACGGGATGGCTGCACCCTCACGGTGAAGGCGGGCAGCGGCGCCGAGCGGACCGAGCTCGAATGGTCGATCGAACGCCGTGAGTTCGATGCCGCCTGGCCCCACACCGAGGGACGTCGGATCGAGAAGGCGCGGCATCGGATCCCCGTGGGCGCGCATGTCGTCGAACTCGACGTCTTCTCGGGGGATCTCGACGGACTCGTGATGGCCGAGGTCGAGTTCGCCTCGACCGAGGAGATGACCGCATTCACCCCGCCAGCGTGGTTCGGTCGCGAGGTCACCGACGAGGGTGGCTACACGAATGCGTCGCTGGCGCTGCACGGATTCCCCGCAGGCTGACGCGCCCCAGCACCCCGTTTGCGTGACATTCCAGGTGGGACAGCGCCGCCACTACCCCGTTTGTGTTGCGTTTCCGGTGGGCCGGTCCACCCAAAATGCAACACAAACGGGGTTCTGGGTTCACATGACGTCGACGAGGGCCTTGTCGAGCGCGGTCAGCCGCGAGGTCGATCTCCTCCGCCGTCACGGTCAACGGTGGCATGAAGCGAAGCGTGGTGCCTGCTGCTCCGGCGGTCATCGTGATCAGCTTGCCCTCGCGCAGGCAGTGCGACACGATCGCCGACGTGCGCGTTCGCGGTGTCGAACTGGGCGGCGATCATCAGGCCGAGCGCACGAACCTGCACGATCGCCGGGTGCTGCTCCTGCAGCCGCCGCAACCCGTCGGCGAGTTGGTTGCCGCGAGCATTCACGTGATCCATGAATCCCTCAGCGCTCAGCACCTCGATCGTGGCGAGCGCAGCCGCACAGCCCATCGGGTTGGCGCCATAGGTGCCCCCGTGCGATCCGGTCGGCCAACGGTCGTCGAGCTCGCGGCGAGTACCGAGCGCCGAGAACGGAAAGCCCGACGCGATGCCCTTGGCCATGCACACGATGTCGGGCTGCACGTCGTAGTGCTCGATGGCGAACATCTTGCCCGTGCGCCCGAAGCCGGACTGCACCTCGTCGGCGATGAACAACATGCCATGGTCCTTGCACCGACGATCGATCGCCTCGAGGAAGCCAGCGGGAGCAGCGACGTAGCCACCTTCGCCGAGCACCGGCTCGATGATCACCGCCGCCGTCTCGTTGGGAGCGGTCACGCTCGTGAGCAATTCGTCGAATCCGGCGAGCGCCCGCGCCACCTCGGCCTGGAGATCATCGGCGCGAACGTTCGGATACGGGGCGATGAAGATGCCCGACGGCAGCGGCGCGTGGCCAGCGCGGTAGACAGCCTTGGAGGTGGTCATCGCCATCGCCTGATGGGTGCGACCGTGGAAGCTCCCCTGGAACACGATGATGTTCGGTCGACCCGTTGCCTGCTTGGCCAACTTGACGGCCGCCTCGGTGATCTCAGCGCCCGAGTTGGCGTAGAAGAACGTGTCGATGCCGTCCGGCGTGATCTCCGCGAGGCGGGCCGCCAAGGGCTGCATCAGGTCGTGGGTGTACACGTTTGCCTGGGCGTGAATGAACCGCTGTGCCTGCTCGGCGATCGCCGCGGTGACCTCGGGGTGGCTGTGGCCGGTCGAGGTGACGGCGATCCCACCGCTGAAGTCGAGATAGCGATCGCCGTCGGTGGTGACGACCCACGACCCGTCGCCGGACGCGACTTCGAGATCGGTCACCTTGAACCACACGTGCGACAAGTTGTCGGCGCTCATCGCAGCATCATCCCACGATCCGATCGAGAACAGAAGCGAGTCGCGGCGTTCGCCCGAGCTCTGCTTCCTGCTCGTCCGTCCAGCCGGCGAGACGTCGCGCTCCATTGATGGCCGCCCACCGCAGCGGTTCGGGCTCCCAGCGCCGCGATCGGTGGTTGACCCAGGGCAGAGCGGCGAGCGGAGAATCCGGACACAGCACGAGGTCGGCGATCGTGCGTCCGGCCAGATTGGCCGCAGCGACTCCCTCGCCGACGTAGCCGCCCATCCATGCGAGACCGGTCGAGCGGTCGAGCCCGACGGAGGGACGCCAGTCCCTCGGCACCCCGAGAACGCCACCCCATCGGTGCGTGATCTGGGCGGTGGCGAGCTGAGGGAACAGTTCGACGAGCGTGGTGATGATGCGGTCGTGGACGTCGGAATTCGACTCGATCGCGGGGTCGATGCCGGAGCCGAAGCGATACGGCGCGCCGCGTCCACCGAACGCGATTCGGTCGTCGGTCGTGCGCTGCCCGTAGATCACCATGCGCCGGTCGTCGGCGAACGTTTCGCTGTGTCGAAGCCCGATCGCCTCCCACGTCGCGGCGTCGAGCGGCTCGGTGGCGACCATCAGCGAATAGAGCGGAACCAGCGATCGGCGACGACCGGGGAGATCACGGGTGTAGGCCTCCGTTGCCCGCACCACGACATCGGCTCGCACCGTCCCGCTGCTGGTGAACACCATCGGACGAGCAGCCGGCGACCCGGCGACGACGTCGACGACCGACGTGTGCTCGACAATCGTGGCGCCGAGCCGTTCGACGACGTCAGCGAGGCCACGCGCCAACCGGGCCGGCTGCACCCTCGCGCCCGGCGCGTAGTGGAGTCCGCCGAGCACGTCGGTGGCATCCAGGCGCGCTGTCGCCTCGCCGGCGGTGAGCGGTCGGAGTACGTCGCCGAAGCCGTACTCGCGATACTCGTCGATTTCGGCCCGTTGTCGAGCCAACTGTGGGAGCGTCCGAGCGAGCCGGATCACGCCACCGACCTCGAAACCACAGTCGATCTGCTCCGACTCGACGACCCTCGCGACCTCGTCGACGGTGTCGACGATTGCCTGCGTCAGCGCCATGCCAGGTTCGCGACCCCAGGTGGCGACCGCTCCCCCGAGGCCGCCGGCGAGTTCGCCGACGCACCAGCCGCCGTTGCGACCCGAGGCACCGAAGCCGACCATCTCACGCTCGACGACCAGCACCCGCAACGAGGGATCGGCACGCAACAGGCAATAGGCACTCCAGAGCCCGCTGTAGCCGGCACCGATGATCGCCACGTCGACGTCGACGTCACCATCCTGGGATGGACGAGACCGGATCGGCGACTCGAGTTGGTCGAGCCAGAGCGATCGCGACCGCAGCCCCTCGTCGTGCACGCGCCGAGCGTATCCGTACGCGTCCTCGGTCTGTCCGAGCCAGCCACGGTGATGCAGATCGGACGAGTACATTGCCGCAATGCGAGTACTCGTGGTCGGTGCAGGTGGCGTGGGATCGGCGTTCGTGGCGATCGCCTCGAAGCGGGAGGCCTACACACACATCACCGTTGCCGACATCGATGCCGACAAGGCCGATGCTGCGGTCGACACCGCGACGAACGCCGACGGCGGTCGGGTCGTCGCCGCCCGCATCGACGCGTCCTCGGAGGACTCGGTTGCCGCGCTCGCCCAGCAGATGCGCGCCGATGTCGTCCTCAATGCCTGCGACCCCCGCTTCAACCCGCCGATCTTCGAGGGCGCATTCGTCGCAGGGTGTCACTACGTCGACATGGCGATGAACCTGTCGGTTCCACACGCCACCAAGCCCTACGAGAAGACCGGCATCCGCCTCGGCGACGGCCAGTTCGCCCAGTCGCCAATTTGGAAGGCCCGCGGTCTGATGGCTCTGTGCGGGATGGGCGTCGAGCCCGGATTCTCCGACGTCGCTGCCAGGTACGCGGCCGACGAACTGTTCAGCGAGATCCACGAGATCGGTGTCCGCGACGGCGCCGACCTGGTGGTCGACGGCTACGACTTCGCTCCGACCTTCTCGATCTGGACCACGATCGAGGAGTGCCTCAACCCACCGGTGATCTACGAGCGCGACCGAGGTTGGTTCACCACCGAGCCGTTCTCCGAACCGGAGACCTTCACGTTCCCCGAGGGGATCGGACCGCTGCAGTGCGTGAACGTCGAGCACGAGGAGGTCATCCTCATGCCCCGTTGGATCGACACCCAACGCGTCACGTTCAAGTACGGCCTCGGCGAGGAATTCATCGACGTCCTGAAGACGCTGCGCAAGCTCGACCTGCACTCGACCGAGACCGTGGAGGTCAGAGGCATGCAGGTGTCACCGCGTGACGTCGTTGCAGCATCGCTGCCCGACCCGGCGACGCTGGGCGATGTGATGCACGGGCGGACGTGTGCGGGAACGTGGGTGACCGGGCTCGGCAAGGACGGCCAGCCACGCGAGGTCTACGTGTACCACGTGGTCGACAACGCATGGTCGATGAAGGAGTTCGGCCACCAGGCGGTGGTGTGGCAGACCGCGGTGATGCCGGCCGTGGCCATCGAGCTGATGTCCACCGGCACCTGGCACCGCGCCGGCGTCGTCGGCCCCGAGGCGCTGCCCCCGATGCCGTTCCTCGACCTGCTCGACGAGTACGGCAGCGAGTGGGAGTGGGCCGACTACCACGACCGGGCGCCCGTCGAAGACCCCGCCGCCTGAGGACGACACCGCAGGTCTGACCCGGCATGTCGCCCGGGCGTGCTCAGGCGTTCGGGTCGACGACCCAGCGGCCGCGTACCTGGCCGTCGAGGATCGACGGGCCGCGATCGAGGAGCTCGGTGAGCGGGACGACCTCGGTGATCGTGTCGACCACATCGGCCGGGAGGTCAGTGGCGAGCCGAGCCCAGGCGGCCTCACGCATCGGAATCGGTGCCATCACCGCCTCGACGCCCTGCAAGCGGACCGCACGGATGATGAACGGCATCACCGTGGTCGGGAGGTCGGCGCCACCTGCGAGACCGCACGCAGCGACGGCCGATCGGAACTTCATCTGAGCGAGCACCTTGGCGAGCATCGTCGAGCCAACGGTGTCGACCGCACCGGCCCACGTCTCGGACTCGAGGGGCCGGGGCGGCTCGCTCATCTCCTCACGGGTCAGGAACGCAGAGGCACCCAGGCTGCGCAGGTAGTCCTGCGTCTCGGGCCGACCGGTCACCGCGGTGACGTCGTAGCCGAGCCCCGACAGCAGCGCGACAGCGACCGAGCCGACACCCCCGGCGGCGCCGGTCACCACGATCGGGCCGTCGCCGGGCTGCACGCCGGCGGTCTCGAGCTCCATCACGCAGAGCATCGCCGTGAGCCCGGCCGTGCCGATCGCCATCGCGGTGCGGGCGTTCATCGATTCGGGCCGACGGACCAACCACTCGGACTGCAGCCGTTGACGCTGCGTGTAACCACCCCAGTACCGCTCGCCCACCTGGAAGCTGGTGGAGATGATCTCGTCACCGACGCTCCAGCTCGGCGAGTCGCTGGCGATGACCGTGCCGGTGAGGTCGATGCCCGGCACCATCGGGTAGCTGCGCACGATCCGGTTCTTCCCGGCGAGTGCCAGCCCGTCTTTGTAGTTGAGCGACGAGTAGTCGACGGCCACCGTGACGTCACCGTCGGGAAGATCGGCATCGGTGAGTTGTTCGAGCGCTCCGACGTGACCGTCGTCGGTCTCGCGCAGCACGAGGGCGGTGAAGGTGTCGCTCATCGCCTCATCGTGGCACGCGTGGCAGAGTGAACCCATGTCCACGCCCCCAGACGACCATGAGCAGGTGCCACCGATCGTCGACGCAGCGTGGCTGCTCGAACGGCTCGGGACGGCGTCGAACCTGGCGGTCTGCCACGTCGGCTCCACGATGGTCGGCCCGGAGCCAGCGAACGACTTCGAGCACCGCCACCTTCCCGGCGCCCGGTTCGTGTCGCTCGACGACGTGCTCGCCGCGCCAGCGTCGGGCACCGCGGGTCGCCATCCGCTGCCGCCACCGGCCGAGTTCGCCCGGGCGTTGGGAGACCTTGGCGTCGCCGACGATTCGATCGTGGTCGCCTACGACGACCGAGGTGGCGCCTTCGCTGGGCGACTGGTGTGGATGCTGCGCATCATCGGGCAGCGCGCCGCGCTGCTCGACGGCGGAATCACCGGATGGATCACCGCATCGAACGACGACGTCGAGCACGGTCCCGTGGAGCCGACGTCGGTCGAACGCGCCGTGCGCGACTGGCCACTCGAGGCGCTCGCGGACGCCGTTGAGGTCGCCCAGCACCTGCGCGACGGTGGCGTGGTGATCGACAGCCGCGATCCCGCCCGATACGCCGGCGAGTTCGAACCGATCGACTCGGTCGCCGGCCACGTGCCAGGCGCCGTCAATGCGTTGTTCAACGACAATCTCGACCTCGACGGCCGGTTCCGACCCGCCGATGAGTTACGCGCCCGATTCGGCCCGATCGTCGGCGACGACACGGTTCCCATCGTGTACTGCGGCTCAGGGGTCACCGCGTGCCACAACGCACTCGCCATGGAACACGCCGGCGTCGGGCTGCCGCGGGTGTACGTCGGGTCGTGGTCCGGCTGGACGGCCGACCCGGATCGCCCGATCGCAACCGGCACCGCTCCATGAACATCCCGGCCGTGGACAACCCTCGGTGACCGGCAGCGAACTCGCCATCATCCTGCTGGCGGTCGTCGTCGGAGCGATCGCCAAGGCCGTCACCGGGATGGGGCTGCCGTTGATCGCCATCCCCATCGCCTCGCTGTTCGTCGACGTCGACGATGCGATCGTCGTCATCGCGTTCCCGAACGTGCTGGCCAATGCCTACCTTGCCGGACGCGAGCGTCACAGCTACGCCGACACCCGCGACCTGCCGACGCTCGCGGCCGTCGGAGTGGTCGGCGCGGTTGCCGGAACCCTGCTGCTCGTCAACATCCCCGAGCGGCCGCTGGTGATCGCCGTGATCGTGGCGATCGTCGGGTACGTCGTGCTGTTCTTCGCCCACCCCGAGCTGCGAGTCGGTCCCGAACGTTCCAAACGTCTCGCACCGGTCGTCGGCGGGGTGGCCGGCGTGTTCCAGGGTGCCGTCGGCATCTCGGGGCCGATCGTCGGGTCGTGGATCCACAGCTATCGACTCCCCCGTGGTGCCCACATCCTCTCGGTCACCTCATTGTTCTTCATCACGGGGTTGGCGCAGCTGATCGTCCTGATCGGTTCCGGCGAGCTGTCGGGGCGGGTCGTCGCCACCCTGCTGGCATGCATCCCGGTGTTCGCAGCGATCCCGATCGGCACGCGCCTGCGCAACTCGGTGTCGGTGCGAGGCTTCGATCTGGCGATCGTGGGCATGCTCATCGTGTCGGCAGTCGCCCTGACACTCCAAACGTTCCTGTAGTACCCTGACCCCACCACAACCACATGGGGAGCTCGCTGGAACGGCGGGCTGAGAGGGTGACCGCCGTCATCGACCCGAGAACCTGATCCGGGTAATGCCGGCGGAGGAATCGTGAACGAACACATCGTCATCATCACCGGAGCATCGCCACTCGAGCCCGACCTGGTCGCCAGGCTCCGATCCGAGACCACGGAGCACACCGTCTGGATCGCCGTGGACGGCGGCCTCGATCACGCGCTCGCCGCCGGCCTCGAGCCGACGCACCTGGTGGGCGACCTCGACTCGGTCACCGAGGAGAGCCTGGCGTGGGCAGCCCGGCATGCCGAGATCTCGCGCCACCCCGCCGACAAGGACCAGACCGACACCGAGCTGGCGCTCGCCCTCGCGTCCAAGTTCGATCCCGAGCGCATCACGCTCGTCGGCGGTGGCGACCGGCTCGATCACACCTTTGCCGGCGTCGGTGCCCTTGGTGCGCTCGCGTTGACGAGTGTCCCGGAACTCGATGGTTGGTGGGACGGGCAGCACCTGCGGGTGCTCCACGGTCCAGGATCGGCGACGTTGCGGCTCGTGCCCGGCTCGACGTTGTCGCTGCTCGCGCTTCACGGGCCGTGCGTGCGCGTCACGCTCTCCGGGGCCCGGTGGAAACTCGACCACTTCGACCTCGAACCGCTCGTCGGCATGGGGGTCAGCAACGAGGTTCCGGCATCGGGCGGAGCCGCCGGTTCGGTCGAGGTCGCGGTCACGTTGTCCGGCGGCGTCCTGACGATCTTCGACGACCCCACTCCCGGCCCGGCGATGAGCGAAACCCCAGTATCCGGGGACGTGCCTCATCGCTCCGACGAGAACGACGACGACAAGGCCGAGCGATGAGCCAGTCCTCAGTATCGGGGGGGTTCGCTCATCGCCCGGGCATGTTCGCGATCGCGATCGTCGTCGCCATCGGGTTCACGGCGTGCGGCAGCGACGACGACTCGAGCACGTCGAGCGGCCCGGCGACGACCGGTGAGGCGACGGCGGGCGGCGACGGCGACTCGGTCACCCTGGTCACCTACGACTCGTTCCCCGAGGCCGACACGTCGCTCAACGACGCGCTCGCCCAGTTCAGCGCCGAGACCGGCCTCGACGTCGAGATCCTCGTGGCGGGCGACGCCGGCACGATGCTGTCGAAGGCATCACTCACCGCGGGCAATCCCGAAGGGGACGTGATGTGGGGCATCGACAACTCGCTGCTGTCCCGGGCGATCGCCGACGAGGTGTTCGAGCCGTATCTCGCGACTCCGATCGACGACGGCTCGGTGGACATCGCCCCGGAGTTCCTCGATCTGGTTCCCAACAGCGAGGCGACGCCGGTCGACTACGGCGATGTGTGCGTGAACTACGACATCGGCTGGTTCACCGAACGCGAGCTCGAACCGCCCACGTCATTCGCCGATCTCACCGATCCGGCCTACGCCGGCGCACTCGTGGTCCCGAACCCGGCGACGTCGTCACCGGGACTCGCGTTCCTCCTCGCAACGATCGATGAGTACGGCCTGGACGGTTGGCAGGACTACTGGAGCCAACTCGGCGGGAACGGCGTCGAGGTCGTCGATGGCTGGACGCAGGCCTACTACGAACGATTCACGTGGGCCGGCGGCGGGCCGACGCCGATGGTGGTCAGCTACGGGTCGAGCCCGCCCGCCGAGGTGATCTTCGCGGACCCGGCGCGCGACGACGCCCCCACGGGCGTGATCGAGGACACCTGCTTCCGCCAGGTCGAGTTCGCCGGGGTGCTCCGCGGCACCGACTCGCCGGACGCTGCCCGCCAACTCGTCGACTTCCTCGTGTCCGAACAGTTCCAGCAGGAGCTCGCCCTCAACCTCTTCGTGTATCCGACGAATCAAGCGGTTGCGCTGCCGCAGGAGTTCATCGACTTCGCGGTCGTACCGGAGACCTCACGCTCGCTCGATCCTGACGTGATCGACGCCGAACGTTCGAACTGGATCGACCAGTGGACGGAGCTGGTGCTCGGGTGAACCGCCTGCCCCGGTGGCTGCTGATCTCACTCGCGATCGGGCCGACGCTGGGGCTCCTGGTGTTCTACGTGTGGCCGTTCATCACGCTCGTCGTGGAAGCGGTGAGCGCCACCGCGATCGGAGACACACTCGGTCGTTCATCCACCTGGGACGTCGTGTGGTTCACCGCCTGGCAGGCGGTCGTGTCCACCGTGGCGACGATTGCCATCGGACTCGCTCCTGCCTACGTCCTCGCGCGCTACGACTTTCGCGGCCGCACCGTCCTCATCGGGCTGCTCACCGCGATGTTCGTGCTGCCGACCGTGGTGATGGGTGCCGCCTTCCTTGCGCTGCTGCCCGACTCGATCGACCGCACGGTGTGGGCGGTGATCGGTGCTCACGTCGTGTTCAACCTCGCGGTGGTCGTGCGCGTGGTCGGGTCGCTGTGGGAGCACCTTCCCACCGACATGGAAGCCGCCGCCGCCACGCTCGGTGCGTCGCGGTGGAAGGTCGCGACCCAGATCTCACTGCCGCTCGTTCGACCCGCAGTGACTGCCGCTGCGACCATCGTGTTCCTGTTCACGTTCACCTCGTACGGCGTGATCCGCATCCTCGCTGCACCCGGCACCCGCACGATCGAGGTCGAGGTGTGGCGGCGGGCAACCCAGCTCGGCGACATCGGAGGTGCTGCAGTGTTGGCGCTGCTGCAGCTCGCCGCGCTGGTCGCCATCGTGTCGTGGTCGACCGCCGCTCAGCGTCGCCATGCCCAAGCGATCGGGTTGTTGGCGACCTCCGCTCGGCGCCGTCCTCGCACGACGGGCGAACGGCGATTCGTCAGGCTCGTCGCAGGCGCAGCGGCGCTCCTCGCAGCGGCGCCGCTGCTCGCACTGGCGTTGCGTTCGTTCTCCACGCCGACCGGATGGTCGACCAGCGCGTGGACCGACCTCGGCCGAGCCGAGATCCGCCCGGGCATTCGCATCGGTGTCGATCCGATCGACGCCATCGTCAACTCGCTCACCAACGCCGCATGGGCGACATCGTTCGCGGTCGTGATCGGTGCGCTCGCGAGCCTCGCGATCGTTGGCGCAGGTCGAGCCGGCCGAGCGCTCGACGGCGGGCTGATGCTGCCGCTCGCGACCTCAGCGGTCACGATCGGCTTCGGCATGTTGATCACGTTCGACACGGCGCCGGTCGACTGGCGGTCATCGTGGTGGCTGGTGCCGGTCGGTCACGCCCTGATCGCCGTACCGTTCGTGGTGCGCACCTGCGTCGGCGTCCTGCGCTCGGTCGACCCGGCGATGAGCAACGCCGCCGCGACCCTCGGAGCGTCGCCAACGCACGCCTGGCGGGCGACCGTCGTGCCATATCTGTGGCAACCGCTCGCGGTGGGGGCGGCGCTGGCCGCCGCGATCTCGCTCGGCGAATTCGGAGCGACCAGCTTCCTGTCGCGCTCCGGCGGCGAGACCATGCCGATCGCGATCGAACGGCTGCTCGGCCGCACCGGCTCGGTGCTCCAGGCACAGGGATTTGCGCTCGCCACACTCCTGGCAGCAACGACGGTGCTCCTCGTCGTCGTCGTCGAACACCTCCAGACAGCTCGCACCGGATCCGCCTGATGACCGATCCCTCGAACGACCACACCGGACTCGACGTCGACAACGTCACCGCCTCCTTCTCGGACCCCGCCACCCTCGTGTCCGACGACGGATCGCCAGCCGACCGCCACACGGTCCTCGATGGTGTCTCGCTGTCGGTCGGCTCCGGCGCCGTCGTGGCTCTGCTCGGGCCGTCGGGGAGCGGCAAGAGCACGCTGCTACGGGTCATCGCCGGCATCGTCACGCCGGAGCGCGGGCGGGTGCTCGTCCACGGCGTCGACGTGACGGCGCGCCCGACCCATCTCCGCGGCGTCGGGATGGTGTTCCAGGACAATCAGCTGTTCCCGCACATGACCGTGCTCGACAACGTCGCGTTCGGTCCCAAGATGGCCGGGGTCGGTCGTTCCGAGCGCACCGAACGGTCAGCGCAGTGGTTGCGCCGGGTCGGCCTCGCGGGGTTCGAGCGTCGTCGAGTGACCGACCTCTCCGGAGGCGAGGCGAAACGGGTCGCGCTGGCCCGCACACTTGCTGCGGAACCCGCTGTCGTGCTGCTCGACGAACCACTCACCGGCCTCGACCGTGAACTCCACGATCGGCTCGCGGTCGAGCTCCGCGACCTCCTGCACGATGCGCACGTCACGACGCTCCTGGTCACGCATGACGACGACGAAGCAACCACGATCGCCGACTTCACCGTGCGCCTCGCTGACCTCTGACGTTCCGCTTCGGCAGCGCTGCGACCCACTTCCGGGTGATGAACGCGACAGCGAGTGCGAGCCGACTTCGACAACGAGCCCGACATCTGCGCGTCCTCGCCGACGACATCGAAGCGTCTCCCGCGATGCGCCTCGACCGGTACAGCGAGGTCGACACGTGGCGGGGCCCTCGGCCCGACCTGTGCCGGGCGACGTTGGCCGCCAACCAGCACCAACTGCACGCTGCCGCCGAAGATCTTCGTTGGCACGCCTACCGCTTCGAACAGCGCGCCCAGGAACTCGACGTCATCGCTCGGTCGCAGGTCGGACTGGCGGGCTGAGATGCAGGCCGGATACGAGCCCGGCAGGGTGATGCAGCTGCTGCACCGCACGGTGGAGGCGATCGACGCACTCCGCTGCCTCACCTCCAGCGACCCCGCAGCGGCAGATGCGATCCGCACGATCCGGCTGACGAGCAGCAACCTCGAGGATCACTGGATGCCGGCGCTGCGCGACATCGAGCACAGCGACACGATGGTGCGCTGGCGGGCGAGCCGCCTGGGGACGTTCGGATTCCGCACCCTCAGCGTCATCGGCGAGCCGCTCCCCGACCATCTCCGACCTGGAAGCACTCTGGCGGCGCGTCTTCCAGCGCAACGGCGCAGCGAGCTGCTCCGCCGACTCGACTACCTGGAACGCAAGGCGATCACCAACGACTGGCTGCGCCGGACCGGCACCGCTCCGAATGGAGTGCCGACGATCGACGAACTCGGCGAGCTCGCAGCCGCGCTGGCGTGGTGGGTTGCCCGGGACGACCGCTTCGCTGACGAACTGGTGGATCTGTCGACGTCGAACCTCCTGATCGGTCTGCTGCTCGGCAAGGCATCGTTCACGTCGTCGTTCGCCTCCAGCGTCGTTCGTCGGATGGCCGTCCCGAACGGGCCCGACACCAGCGTCGACCACGACCGGTACGCCCGGTCGCTCAGCACCGCATTGGCGAGTCTCACCGACAACCCTGCGGCCTGCCTCGATCTGCTCCTCGACCAACCAACCACCTATGCGCTGGCGGCGTGGCGGTCGTTGGACACCGCGATGCTGGCGGACTTCGTGGTCAGCGGCCTGCACGTGGCAATCGCCGCGGAGCCGGATCGTCTCGGCGACGGCTACGAGGTGGTGCGATTCCTGACGCGGGCGACCAACGGGCCGCTCGACGGCGGGATGAGTGCTGGCATGGCCGTCGGCGTTGCCTCGTCGCTCGCCGGCTACATCGACACGCTCGCTCCGGCCATCGAACAGGAAGGTGCGACGCCAGTCGTGATCCGCGCGGTCAGCCCATCCGTCGAACTGGGTACCTACGACGATCTCGTCGACCTGTTCGGCGCGGTCGTCCGTGAGCGAGACGCGCAGCCGGCACTGGGCACGGTCATCGCTGCCTACACGTTCGAGACCTTCGAGCGGGTCGGAGGCGAGGCCACGACACGGCCGGACGTGACGCACCTCGCCGAGTTCGCCGATCTCATCGGTGATGCCAGTCGAACCGAACAGGCCGAGCTGGTGATGGCTGCTGCGGTGGAGGAGGCACGACGCCGACAGCTCAGCGGTCTCATCGGGTTCGGTACCAACGTCGCACTCCTGGCCGGTGGTGCCGGCTCGGTGGCCCGTGCCATCGCCGGGCAGGCCATCAAGGCCGCCACCACCTGGAGCAATCGGGCAGTTTCCGAACCGTTCCGCGTCGGAAACATCCCGGGAGAGACCTACGACATGATCACCGTGGCAGCTGTCTCGGCCGCTGCCTCGGATCCGTCGATGCGCAGCGGCGCCGGCCTCGCCGAGGTCACGGCGGCGCAATGGGTCGAGACGAAGCGGCAGGTCGCCGCCATCGAACGACTCGACGACCCGCACGAACGATCGCTCGCTGTCGGCGATCTCGATCACTGGATCGAGACGAGCGTGCCCGCCCTGGCGACGTACCTGTTGGCGCTTCGAACGACCCCCGGCATGGCGGAGCTGAAGGAGGGACGCAATGCCGTCGGACGAGACTGACCACGAGTCTCGAGTTGAGCGGGAGTAGCAACGGGGAGGTCGTGGCAGTCTGTGTTCATGCAACTCGCAATGATCGGACTCGGCCGGATGGGCGCGAACATGGTGCGCCGGCTCCACCACGACGGACACGACTGCGTGATCTACGACGTCGACGAGGCCCCGATCGCCGAACTCGAGGCAGAACTCGGCGCAACCGGCACACGATCGTTGCATGAACTCGTGGCGGCGATGGAGCCGCCACGGTCGATCTGGATCATGGTTCCAGCGGCGTACGTCGAGGCAACCGTCGTCGCGCTCGCACCGCTGCTCGACGCCGGCGACACGATCATCGACGGCGGGAACTCGTGGTATCGCCACGACGTCGATCGGTCCGCAGCGCTCGCTCCTGACGGGATCGACTACGTCGACGTCGGCACCAGCGGCGGCGTGTTCGGCCTCGAGCGCGGCTACTGCCTGATGATCGGCGGGCCCGACGCGGCGGTGGAACGGCTCACACCCATCTTCGAATCGCTGGCACCTGGGATGGGAACCAACCCCCGAACACCCGGTCGCACGGATCCCGAGGCCGCCGAGGAGCACGGGTGGCTGCACTGCGGACCGAGCGGAGCCGGACACTTCGTGAAGATGGTGCACAACGGCATCGAGTACGGGCTGATGGCCGCCTACGCGGAAGGGCTCAACGTGCTCGCCAAGGCGAACATCGGTGCCGTCGATCACGCCGTCGACGCCGAGACCGCACCCCTGGACGCTGCCCGCTACTACCAATACGACCTCGACCTGGGCAAGATCACGGAGGTGTGGCGCCGGGGGTCGGTGATCAGTTCATGGCTCCTCGACCTCACCGCCGAGGCGTTCCACGCCGATCCAGGTCTCGACGCCTACGCCGGCGTCGTGAGCGACTCGGGCGAGGGACGCTGGACCGTGAACGCCGCCATCGACGAGGGCGTTCCGGTGCCGGTGCTGTCGGCGGCGCTCTACCAACGGTTCTCGTCCCGAGGCCGATCCGACGTCGCCGATCAGGTGTTGTCGGCCATGCGCGCCGGATTCGGCGGCCACATCGAACGCAAGGACACCACACGATGAGCGACACCCACACCGACCCCACCCTGATCACCGGACACGTGGACACGGCTCGGATGGAGAGCAACCAACCCCAGGCCGACGCGCTCGTGCTGTTCGGCGCCACCGGTGATCTCGCTGTTCGCAAGCTGTTCCCGGCGCTCTACCGCCTGGCCAAGTCGGGCGTGTTGCAGGTACCGGTGATCGGTGTGGCCCGGAGCGACTGGACCGACGACGACTTCCGCCGCCATGCCCGCGACTCGGTGATGGAGCACATCGACGACCCGGACCCCGACGTGCTCGACGAGCTGTGCAAACGGCTCGACCTGGTGCAGGGCGACTACGCCGACGAGAACACCTGGAACGGGCTTCGGTCCACCCTCGACCGTCACAACTCGGTCGTCGCTGTGTTCTACATGGCGATTCCACCCGGCATGTTTCCGATGGTGGCGCAGAAGCTGGCCTCGGTCGACCTGCATCATCGCGGCCGCATCGTGGTCGAGAAGCCATTCGGACGCGACCTGCAGTCGGCGATCGATTTGAACAAGACCCTGCACGAGGTGTTCTCCGAAGATCACATCTTCCGCATCGACCACTACCTCGGCAAGGAGGCGGTGGAGGACCTGCTCGTGTTCCGCTTCGCCAACACGTTGCTCGAGCCGGTCTGGAACCGCAACTACGTCCGCAGCGTGCAGGTGACGATGTCGGAGACACTCGACGTCGAGGGCCGCGGTTCGTTCTACGAGGGTGTCGGCGCGATCCGCGACGTGTTCCAGAATCACCTGCTGCAGGTGGTGTCACTGTTGGCAATGGAACCGCCGGCCGGCGCCGACGCCGGGTTCCTGCAGGACGAGAAGGCCAAGGTGATCGCGGCGATGCGGCCGGTCGAACCCGATGCGTTGGTACGCGGCCAGTACGTCGGCTACCGGGACGAACCGGGCGTCGATCGCCTCTCGAACGTGGAGACCTTCGCGGCGGCGCGACTGGAGATCGACTCGTGGCGCTGGGCGGGTGTGCCGTGGTACGTCCGCGTCGGCAAGGCGATGGCGCAGAGTGCGACCGAAGCGGTGATCGAGTTGCGCGAGCCGCCGCGGATGCTGTTCGACGAATCCGGCGGGCCGCCTCCCGGTCGCAACCTCATCCGGCTGCGGCTCGGGTCGAACGACGGGGTCACGTTCGCGCTCCAGGCGAAGACGCCGGGACCCGATCTCGACAGCCAGGAGGTCGACGTCGACGTCGACTTCGCCGCAGCGCTCGGTGAACGTCAGGACGCGTACGAGCGGCTGCTCGGCGATGCGCTGATCGGCTCGTTGCGGCGCTTCGCGCGCCAGGACATCGTGGAGGGAACGTGGCGCGTGGTGCAGCCGGCCCTCGACCACCCCGGTGACGTGGTGCCGTACTTCCGGGGGTCGTGGGGCCCGGCCGACGCCGACGACATCCTCGTCAACAACGACACCTGGTTCCTCCCCAGCCCGGACCGCGACTGAGCGGTACACCGCGGGTCGGACCCGCGATGTAACACTGCGGGCACTCCATGTGGATCCCCATCACGCTCGCGGCGGCGACGTTCCAGGTCTTGCGCACCTCGCGCCAGCATCGTCTGCGGTCGGTGCTGTCGGTCAACGGCGCGGGTTTCGTGCGGTACGCGTACGGATTCCCGCTGGCCGTGCTCGCCTCGATCGTCACGTTCGCCGTGCTGGGCGACGAACTGCCCGCCATCCCCTGGCGCTTCTGGCCGATCATCGCCGGTGCCGGAGCAGCGCAGATCCTCGGGACCCTCGCGCTGCTGCGAGCCTTCGATCTGCGCGATTTCGCGATCGGCACGGTCTACGCGAAGACCGAGGTGATCCAGGTGGCGATCGTGTCGGCGGTCGCACTCGGCGAGCCGCTCGAACCGCTCGGCTGGCTCGCGGCGCTCGTCTGCACGGCGGGCGTGGCCTGGCTCGCCGCACCGAACCGGTTGCGGGACATCCTCGGGCGCGCTGGGGATCCCGCTGCGCTGATGGGCATCGTGGCCGGTGGCTGTTTCGCTCTCGCCGCCGTCGGGATCCGCGGCGCATCGACGTCGCTCGACGGCGGCAGCACGTGGGATCACGCACTGATGACCTTGACCGTGATGCTCGGCATCCAGACCGTGCTGAACGCCTCGTGGCTGCTCGCCAGGGACCGACCGGAGTTGATCCGGGTCGGCGTGGCGTGGCGCGAGGCGCTCCCGGTCGGCGTCCTCAGCCTGTGCGGCTCGGCGGGTTGGGCGGTCGCGGTCACGATGACGAACGCGGCCAAGGTGCGCACGCTCGGCCAGGTCGAACTGGTGATCGCGTTCGCGATCTCCGCCTGGGTGCTGCACGAACGTCACACCCGCGCCGAGTACGCCGCGAGCGCACTGGTGCTCGTCGGGGTGATCGGCGTCGTCGTCGCCGGCTGACGGGGTCCGACCCGACCGCCTCCGAATTCGTTCGGACGCGCCGGCCGAGTGTGTCCGACCCGACGAACCCGGTTCGCTACGGTCGGGAGATGCGCGGCCTTCTCGTCCCCGAGCCGAGCGAAGACTTCACCGCCGACCCCGTCGAGCTGTTCTTCGACTTGGCGTTCGTGTTCGCGTTCTCCCAGATCGTCGGCTTGCTGCTGTACGACCCGAGCTGGGCAACGGTCGGTGACGCCACCATCGTGTTCTTGTTGCTGTGGCTGCCGTGGTCGCAATTCGCATGGTCGGCGAACGCGGTGCCCGGAAACTCGCGGACCGTCCGAGTGCTGTTCCTCGTGGCCACCGCGGCCAGCGTGCCGATGGCTGCGTCGATCCAGACCGCCTTCGACCAGAGTGGCGCGCTCTTCGCCATCCCTCTCGCCGTCATCTTCCTCACGGCCCTCGCCATGCTGGTCCTGGGACTCGACAGCGACACCGCGGCCTACCGATCGGCGCTGCGCTACAGCGCACCCAACATCGTCGCCATGGCGATCATCGTCGCGGGCGGGTTCATCGATGGCGACGGACGCCGGATCGCCTGGATCGCCGGGATCCTCGTGTTCATCTTCGCGACGATCCAAGCCGGCGGAGGCGAGTGGATCATCCGCGCCGGTCACTTCGCCGAGCGGCACGGGCTGATCATCATCGTGGCGCTCGGTGAGGTGATCGTGGCGTTGGGGAACGCCGTCGCGATCCCGCTCGCCGACGATGGTGGCATCGCGGCCGAATCGGTCGTCGCGCTGGTCGCCGCCGGCGCGTTTGCCGGCTTGCTCTGGTGGGCGTACTTCGATCGCGTGCAACCCGCCTTCGAACATCGCGCCGACGAGACACCGGCCACCGATCGCGGGCGGTTCGCCCGAGACGTCTACAGCTATGCTCACGCACCGATCGTTGCGGGAATCATCCTGTCGGCGGTGGCGATGGAGGAGATGGCCCTGCACCCGACCGATCCACTGCCGGCGGCGTTCCGGGCGATGGGTGCGGCAGGAATTCTGTTCTACTTCGGTGGGGTCGGCATCGGTGTGTATCGAGCATTCGGTGTCGTCGCACACGAACGGCTCGTCGCGGTCGCCCTGATCGGGGTGCTCATGCTCGCAGGGTCGGATCTCGACGGTGTCGTGCTCCTGATCATCATCGATGCCATCGTGCTGGCCACGCTGATCTTCGAGCACATCCGCATCGAGCGACCAGGTACGCCGGGCGAGGCGTCAACGTCTCCCCTCGACCACACTCGGGTCGGGGACGACATCGCGTAGGAGCCACTGGAACAGGCGCCACCCGGTGGAGGCAGGCGCCAGCGTCTCGGCGGCGAGCGCGGCGGCCTCGTCGGAGATCGCGATCCCGTTCGGGGCTTTCACGTGGACTTCGGCGACACGCTCACTCATCGCGAACCAGCCGACCGCTTCCTCGACGGAGCCGCCGACAGTGAGCGAGCCGTGGTTGCGCAAGATGCAGAACTTCTTGTCGCCGAGCGCAGCGGCGATGCGTTTGCCGCCGTCGTACGACAGGACCTCGACCTCTTCGTCGTCGAACATGGCCTGGTCGAACACGAACGCACACGACTCCTGGCTGAGGGCCCGAAACGGCTGCACGTTCGCCGACCACGGGGTGCCGAATCCGGTGTGCGTGTGGGCGGCGCTCACCACGTCCGGTCGCGCGGCGAGGAGTGGGGCGTGAATGTTGTAGCCGGCGGTGTTGACCGCTCCGGTCGGGTTCCCGTCGGCGTCGACCACTCGACCGTCGGGGCCGACGAGCACGAGCGCGTCGACGGTCGCCTCACGGAACGGGATCCCCCAGTCGAGGAGCCAGAAGTGGTCGGTGAGGAACGGGTCGCGCGCTGGAGACGTGGCCGTCACCGAGCTGACCCCAGCGCAGCGCGCCGAAGATTCGGTACCCGAGCGCGCACATCCGCTTGCGATGTGCCCGTTCCGCCTCGGGCGAGCGCACCGCGTCGAACGGCTCGACCCCGGGAAAAGTCGGATACGGCGACTCGCTCGCGGCAGCACTCATCCTCCCAGCGTAAACCCACGCGCCAACCCCACGTTTGCGTTGCACTCCGGGTGGGCCGGGTCACCCAGAACGCCACCCAAACGGGGTTGCCCGCTTGCGGTATCCGTTTGTGTTGCGTTTCCGGTGTGCTGGGTCACCCGAAGTGCAACGCAAACAGGGGGTGGGGAAGGGGGAACGGGGGCGGGGTGGGCGTTCAGGCGGGGAACCCGCGGCGGGGCACCACGATCACGGCGCCGTCGGCCGGGTCGATGTCGACGGTGACGCACACATTGAACACCTGGCCGAGTCGCTCGGCGGTGAGCACTTCTGCGGCGGAGCCGCTCGCCACCACCGAGCCCTCGTCGAGGAGCACGAGCCGATCGGTGTAGGTGCCGGCGAGTGTGAGGTCGTGCATCGCCGATAC
The DNA here is from genome assembly GCA_963741875.1 of Ilumatobacteraceae bacterium. GTDB lineage: Bacteria > Actinomycetota > Acidimicrobiia > Acidimicrobiales > Ilumatobacteraceae > Sva-07. Next base: position 323,797 of record CAVUJO010000004.1, read on the forward strand.
CACGGTCAGGCCACTGTGCTGGCGCAGTTCGGTGACCAACTCGAGCGCCTGCTGCTGGTGGCCGATGTCGAGCGCCGAGGTCGGCTCGTCGAGCAGCAGCACCGGCGCCTCCTGCGCGAGCGCCCTGGCCAACACGGCGCGCTGGCGTTCTCCACCACTCATCGAGCCGAGCATTCGGTTGGCGAACGCGCCGAGGCGCAACCGGTCGATCACGTCGGAAACCACCTCACGATCGGCGGCAGACTCGGTTCCGAAGTAGCCCACGTACGGAGTCCGTCCGAGCAGCACGTAGTCGGACACACACATGTCGTCGGGGATCAGCGGGTCCTGCGCGACATATGCCACCTGCTGCGCTCGGACCGCATCAGCCAGCGGCGACAGTGCAACGTCGCCGACACGGACGCTTCCCTCGAATCGCACGAGCCCGGCGGCGGCGCGCAGCAGCGACGACTTGCCGGCGCCGTTCGGGCCGATCACCCCGAGCCACTCCCCCGACTCGACCCGGTCGGTGAACGCATGGACCACGCGTCGCTTGCCGTAGCTCACCTCGACGGCGGCGAACTCGAGGGCGCTCACGTCATCCTCCGTGTCCGCAGCAGGAAGATGAAGAACGGCGCGCCGATGAACGCGGTGACCACGCCGATCGGTGTCTCTGCCGGGCTCGACAGCATCCGCCCGGGGATGTCGGCGAGGATCAGGAAGGTGGCGCCGAGCAACATCGACAGCGGGATCAACCGTCGGTACCCGGCACCGGCCATCAGACGGATGGCGTGCGGGACGACCAGGCCGACGAACCCGATCAGACCGCTCACCGACACGACCGCGGCGGTGCCGAGCGTGGCGGCGACGACGATCACCAGCCGGGTCCGGCCGACCGACACCCCGAGCGAGGCGGCCTCCTCGTCACCGACGCGGAACACGTCGAGATGCCGACGATGCAGCATCAGCACGATGGCGCTGAGCGTCACGTACGGGACGATCAGACGGACGTCGGCCCACGTCGCCCCCGACAGCCGGCCGAGGATCCACTGGAACACCTCGCGCACCACGTCTTGGTTGCGCTGCAGGATGAACGTCTGTACCGCCGTCACGAAGGACACGACGGCGACGCCTGCGAGCACCAGCGTCACGCCGGAGCGAGCGGCGGCGCCGGATCCGCCGAACGATGCGCCGACCAGGTACGTGACCGCGACGGCGAGGATCGACGCGAGGAACGCTGCAGCCACCACCGGGTCGACCGGCCACGACGCCGTGACACCCCGACCCGCCGTGAGCGCCACGGTTGCTCCGAGGCCGGCGCCGGCCGCCGCGCCGAGCAGGTAGGGATCGACGAGCGGATTGCGGAACACGCCCTGGTAACTCGCGCCCGCCACCGACAGCATGGCGCCGACGAGCGCGGCGAGGATCACCCGTGGCATCCGGATCCGCCACACGATGTTCCAGTCAGCGGTCGTCACACCCGAGTCGATCGAGATCAGCGGCAGGTGATCGATCAGCTCGAGCGGAACGCGCCATGACGCCGGCCCGGCGGGCCCGATCGATGCACCGACCACGATCGACGCGAGCAACACCGCACCGGCGCCCAGGTACCACCGCAGGTCGCTGTTCCGTCTGGCGGCGAGCGTCGCTGGGCGCGACGGGCTCGTGCCCGCCCCGTCCCCATCGACATCCACCACGGCCACGCTCGTCGCTCAGTTCGCTGCGACCACGGCGTCCGACACGGCCGCGAGGAAGTCCACGACTCGCGGTCCCCACCGCGACGCAACGTCGTCGTCGAGTTCGATCACGTTGCCCGACTGCACCGCAGCCAGGTCGGCCCATCCGTCGCGCGCGGCCACGGTCTCGGACGATTGCCCGCAGCACTTCGTGTCGGCGAGGAAGATGAAGTCGGGATCGGCCGACACGATGAACTCGGCGCTCAGCTGCGGATAGCCGCCCGAGTTGCCTTCGGCAGCATCGGCGATGTTGCGAAGCCCGAGGAGGCTGTAGAGCTCGCCGAACAGGGTCGTCGAGTCGAGCGAGAAGAGCGTCTCGTCGATCTCGTGGTAGACGGTCAACGGTTCGGACGGCGTCGGCGTGGCGGCCACGATCTCGTCGACGCGGGTCTGCATCGAGGCGACGACGTCGGCCGCTTCCGACTCTCGGCCGGTCACGGCACCCAACTCCTCGATCTGTCGATACGTGTCATCGATCGTGGTGCCCGCCGGGCCGTCCCACCAGGCGATGCCGAGTTCGTCGAGCTGCGGTCCGAGCCCGTTGAAGTCGCCGCCGATCAGCACCAGGTCCGGCTCGTAGGCGGCGATCGCCTCGATGTTGTTGTCGAACGCCGACAGCTCGTTCGGCAATTCCTGCACCTCGGCGGGGTAGTCGGAGAACTGATCGACAGCGACCAGTTGGTCGCCGGCGCCGATGGCGAACATCATCTCGGTGTGGGTCGGGCTGAGCGACACGACTCGCTGGTCGACGCCGTCGCCTGTCGCACCTCCCGCTGGGACGGTGTCGCCATCGGCCGCGGCCGGCGCGGTGGTGTCCGCAGCAACCGTGGCGGCGGAACTCGACGAGTCGTCGGAGCCGCACGCGGCGGTGAGCAGGGCGAGCCCGGCAACGGCGCCGAGCAGTCGTCGGCCGAGCCGACGGGAATGAGTGTTCATGGAATGCCTCCAAAGTGAATGGAGGACAAGCTGGGTGCAGATCGGGGGTTCCCGACCGGCGAGCCGTCCCTTGCCTCGAGGGTGATGGTCGCGTCACAGGGCAGGCGACCGGGCTCACCGCACGCCGTGATGCGAGCATCACGACCGAGGAATCACCGTTGCGGGACAGCGCCGGGTTCTCACCGGACTTCGCTGCGTCTGCGACAGTTCGACATCGTACTGCTCGGTGCGTACGCTCCCCAAGCTCATGACCGACCACGGACCGACCGGCGACACCGCACCCACCGAAGATCCCCGCCCGGACGGTCTCCGAAGTGCCGACTCGCTCGTGCTGGTGAACACCGGCAACGGAAAGGGCAAGTCGTCGTCGGCGTTCGGGATGATGGTCCGGGCCGTGGCTCGGGGGTGGAACGTTGCCGTCGTGCAGTTCATCAAGTCGGGCGACTGGAAGGTCGGCGAGGAGAAGATCGGGCGCCAGCTCGGTGTCGACTGGCATGCGTTCGGCGACGGCTTCACCTGGGATTCGGACGACCTCAGCAACGACCGCAAGCACGCAGCCGCCGGCTGGGCGAAGGCCGCAGAGATCATGCTGGCCGGCGAACACCAGCTCGTGATCTTCGACGAGCTGACCTACCTCCCGACGTTCGGCTGGATCGACGTGAACGAGATCGTCGAGGCGGTCGCCGCCCGGCCCCGTCATGTCAACGTGATCATCACCGGCCGCGACGCGCCAGCCGAGCTCATCGAACTCGCCGACACGGTCACCGAGATGCGCGAGGTCAAGCACGCCTACCAGCAGGGGATCCGCGCGATGCGTGGGATCGACTACTGAAGGAACGCTGAGATGTCATCGGTGTTGCGAGAACGGCTGACGGACCTCCCGAACCACGACGCTGCCGCGTTCGATGCCATCCACGAGCGGGCCGCGCAGCTCCTGCGTCCGAGCGGCGCGCTTGCCTGGCTCGACGAGATCGCGGCCTGGGTCGCCGGTTGGCAGCGCACCACCTCGCCCGCCGTCGACCGTCCCGCAGCCCTGGTCTTCGCCGCCGATCACGGGGTGGCTGCAGCGACGAAGGTCAGTGCGTACCCGACCGGCATCACCGAAGCGCTCTTCGGTGCGTTTCAGCAAGGTCGTTCCACGATCAACGCCTTTGCTGAGATCGCCGGCGCGTCCGTGCAGGCAATCGACGTCGGGGTCGGCCGACCCACCGGCGACATTCGCAACGAACCAGCGTTGACATCCGAGCGATTCGACGAACTCGTCGCCATCGCCTTCGCCGCCGTCGACGCGATCGACTGCGACCTCCTCGTGCTCGGCGAGATCGGCATCGGGAACACCACGCCGTCAGCGGCCATCGCTGCAGCACTGGCCGGCGGCGAGACCGCTGCGTGGGTGGGACGCGGCACCGGAGTCGACGACGAGGGGCTGGCGCGCAAGCGCGCTGCGGTGCAGGAGTCGGTGCGTCGCATCGCCGGAATCACCGATCCGCTCGAGATCCTGCGCGAGGTGGGCGGCTCCGAACTCGTTGCGATCGCGGCAGCAACCGTGGCCGCTCGTCATCGGTCGATCCCCGTCGTGCTCGACGGTTACGTCGTCACGTCTGCCGTCCTCCCCCTCGTGATGGTCAATCCCCTCGCCCTCGACCACTGCACGGTCGGGCACTGTTCGACAGAACCTGGCCATCGCAAGCTGTTGGAACGACTCCACAAGCGTCCGCTGCTCGACCTCGACATGCGTATCGGTGAGGGCTCCGGTGCGATGGCGGCCGTGCCGTTGATCGCCATGGCCTGCGCCGGCGTCACCGCGGTGCCCACCTACGACGAGTGGTTCGGCTCGATGTGACAACGGACGAGGAAGCGCCGTCGCTAGCCTCGCTGCGTGCGAATACCCACACCCGTCGCCCAGCTCATCCGCGGATTCACGATGGGGTCCGCCGACATCGTGCCGGGTGTCTCCGGTGGCACCGTCGCCCTGGTCCTGGGAATCTACGACCGGCTGATCCGCAACATCAGCCAAGGCGCCCACGCACTCAAGCAACTGCTCACCCGTGACATTCCCGGTGCCGTCGGCACGCTGAAGCGCATCGAATGGGTCTGGCTGCTCACGTTGCTGGCGGGCATCCTGGCCGCCATCGTCGCACTGTCCTCGGTGATCGAGACGCTCCTGCACGACCAACCGATACGGATGTCCGCACTGTTCTTCGGGCTCATCCTCGGCTCGATCTGGGTGGCGCTGCGGATGCTCGACCGGATCGACGGCATCGCAATCGCACTCATGCTCGGCATCGGCGGCACGATGTTCCTGTTGCTCGGCCTGCGCTCGGACACCGAGGTGGCAGACGACGCTGCCGAGATCGTCACCAGGTCGTGGTGGGTGTTCCTACTGGCGGGAGCAATCGCCATCTGCGCCATGATCCTGCCGGGTATCTCCGGCTCGTTCATCCTCGTCATGCTCGGCATGTACACCGAGGTGCTGGGTGCCGTGAACGATCGCGACTTCGGGGTGTTGATCGCGTTCATCATCGGCTGCGTGATCGGCCTCGCCCTGTTCTCGACGCTGCTCAACTGGCTCCTCGAGCGGTATCACCGCTGGGTGCTGTCGGCGATGATCGGGCTGATGCTCGGCTCGACCCGAGTGCTGTGGCCCTGGCCGAACGGCACGAACACCACCACGATGACGCTGCCTCGCGACGATGTCGTCATCCCGCTGCTGATCATCGTCGTGGGCGCGGCGGTCGTGGTGATCGTCGATCTCCTCGCCGTCCGCTTCGTCCACGTCGAACCACTGCACGAACACGACGCCGCGCCGGCACGGTGACGCCTGCGGGCGGTCCGTCGACCCGACCGAGGTCGGTCAGCCGTTGACGAGTGCAGCGAAACGGTCGATGCCCTCGACCAAGTCGTCGTCGCTGAGCGCGAACGAGAACCGGCCGTAGCCGCCGAGGCCGAACGCCTCGCCCGGAACGAACGCCACCTTCGCCTTCTCCAGCACGAGGTCGGCCAGCTCCAGCGTGTTGGTCGCCGTCACCCCATCGATGGGGCGGTTCAGGAGGCCGGTGAGATCCGGGTAGGCGTAGAACGCGCCCTGAGGTTCGAGACAGGTGACGCCGTCGATCTCGTTGAGCTTGGTCCACATCGTCTGCGCCCGACGAGCGAAGGCAGTGCGCATCATCACGACGTCGTCGAGTGAGCCCGACACGGCGGCGAGTGCGGCCTGCTGCGAGACGTTGGCGACGTTCGACGTGGCGTGGCTCTGGAAATTGGTCGAGGCCTTGATGACGTCATCGGGGCCGATCATCCATCCGACGCGCCATCCGGTCATTGCGTAGGTCTTGGCCACGCCGTTGACGATGATGCACTGGTTGGCCAGTTCGGGCACGACGGTGGGCATCGACACGAACTCGTGGTCGCCGTAGGTCAGGTGCTCGTAGATCTCATCGGTGATCACCCAGACGCCCTTGTCCACCGCCCACTCGCCGATGGCCTTCACCATCTCGGGCGGACAGACCGAACCGGACGGGTTGTCCGGGCTGACGAACAGCAGCACCTTCGTGCGGGGGGTGTAGGCCGCGTCGAGCTGCTCGATCGTGACCTGGAATCCGCTTGCCGCGTCGGTGTCGATCACGACCGGGACCCCACCAGCGAGCGTGATCGCCTCCGGGTAGGTGGTCCAGTACGGGGCCGGGCAGATGACCTCGTCGCCGGGATCGCACAGCGCGGCGAACGCCGTGTACACAGCGTGCTTGCCTCCATTCGTGACGAGCACCTGCGACGGGGCGCACTCGAACCCTGAATCGCGCGTGGTCTTGTCCGCGATCGCCTGCTTCAGCTCGGGGAGGCCCCCGGCGGGTGAATACTTGTGGTTCTTCGGATCGCGACAGGCCGCCGCCGCTGCCTCGACGATGTGCGCTGGAGTCGGGAAGTCGGGCTCACCCGCTCCGAAACCGATCACGTTCTCGCCGGCGGCCTTGAGGGCCTTGGCCTTGGCGTCGACGGCCAGCGTGGCAGATGGGGCGATCGCGGCGAGTCGTTCGGAGGTGCGCTTCACGGGTGCCAGCCTGCCACAGCCGGTCCGGCTTCCCAACGAGGAATCCGCGCCGTACCGGCCGTGGGATCGGCCGATGCAGGCGCCATGCTGGGGGCCGTGAGCGTCGACCCCGCAACCATCGTGATTCCTGCCGACCTGCTTCCCGCCGACGGGCGATTCGGATGTGGTCCGTCGAAGGTTCGCCCCGAACAACTCGACGCGCTGGTCGCTGCCGGCGACACCGTGCTCGGCACCTCGCACCGCCAGCCGGCGGTGAAGAACCTCGTCGGCTCGGTGCGCTCGGGCCTGACCGAGTTGTTCTCGCTGCCGAACGGTTGGGAGATCGTGCTCGGCAACGGTGGCTCAACGGTGTTCTGGGACATCGCGACGTTCGGTCTGATCAGTGAACGAAGCCAGCACCTGGTGTTCGGCGAGTTCTCCTCGAAGTTCGCCGAGGCGTCGGCAGCGGCACCGCACCTGGGCGAGCCGACGGTGGTCCGCTCCGAAACGGGCAGCCACCCCGAGGCGGTGGCCGAAGACGGCATCGACCTCTACGCCCTCACCCACAATGAGACCTCGACCGGCGTGGCGATGGATCTGCAGCGACCCGCCGGCACCTCGGCTGACACGGCGCTCGTCGCCGTCGATGCAACCTCCGCCGCCGGCGGACTGCGCTGGAACCCGTCCGAGGTCGATGTGTACTACTTCGCTCCGCAGAAGTGCTTCGCCTCCGACGGCGGGCTGTGGTTGGCCGCCTGCTCGCCCGCCGCGCTCGAACGCATCCGCTCGATCGGGACGAGCGACCGCTGGCGACCGGCGTCGCTCGATCTCTCGATTGCGCTCGACAACTCGGTCCAGAACCAGACCTACAACACACCGGCTGTCGCAACCCTGGTGATGCTCGACGCTCAGGTCCGCTGGATGAACGACAACGGCGGGATGGACTTCGCCGCCGGACGCAGCGAGGAATCAGCCGCGATCCTGTACGGCTGGGCCGAAGCACGTGACTGGGCAACACCGTTCGTGAGCGATCCAGCGAAGCGCTCGAACGTGGTCGGCACGATCGACCTCGACGACTCGATCGACGCGACGGCGGTCACTGCGGCGCTGCGGACGAACGGCATCCTCGACACGTTCGCCTACCGCAAACTGGGCCGCAACCAGTTGCGCATCGGCATGTTCCCCGCCATCGACCCGTCCGACATCGCGGCCCTCACCACGTCGATCGACCACGTCGTCGGCGCGATGACCTGATCGCCGTGGATGCGATGGAGGTTCTCGAGTTCGGCACCGGTGACATCGGTGGGCTCGAACGCCCGGTCATGCTCGTCGGCCTCGAAGGCTGGTTCGACGTGGCGAGCGCAGCGACCCAGGCGGTCAATGCGTTCATCAGCGCCGAACACGCTGTCACGGTCGGTTCCATCGATCCCGACCCGTTCTACGACTTCACGCAGCTCCGTCCGCATGTGTCGATCGACGACGACGTTCGCGAGATCGTGTGGCCCAGCAACGAGTTCGTTCTGCAACGCAACCCCGGACACCGAGACGTCGTCGGCCTCATCGGCGTCGAACCACACCTTCACTGGAAGACGTACGTCGAGGCGATCGTGGTGGTCGCCACTGCGCTCGGGTGCGAGGCCGTCGTCACCGTCGGTTCCGGCGCCGAGGCGATTCCCCACAGCCGCACCCCGCCCGTCACCGGGAGCACGGCCAACGCCGACCTTGCCCGACGACTCGGCCTCGTTGCACCGAGCTACCAGGGCATCACCGGCGTCGTCGGGGTGTTGCAGGCCGAGCTGGAATCGCGCGACATCCCGTCGGTCTCGCTCCGTGCCGGCATCCCCCACTACCTGATGAACGCCGAGCACCCCCAGGCGACGTCTGCGCTCGTGCGCCACCTCAGCCACGTGCTCGACGTGCCGAACACCACCGACTTCAGTGACCAGGTCGACAGCTGGCGCGACGTGCACGACGAGATCGCCGCGAACGACGAACAGCTCAAGATGTACGTGCAGCTGCTCGAAGCAGAGTTCGACCGACGCGCCGAAGCGCAGATCCCGACCGCCGACGACCTCGGCGCCGAGTTCGAGGAATTCCTCCGCGACCAACGCGACGACGGATGACGTTACGCCGGTGCCAGGCACCGGCGTAACCTGCGTGGATCCCGGTCCGTCGAGCGGTTACGCCGGTGCCAGGCACCGGCGTAACCGGATCGTCAGGATGTGGAGGCGGCGAAGGCGGCGTCGAGGTCGGCGATGATGTCGTCGATCGACTCGAGGCCGACGCTCAGGCGCACGAGGCCGGGCGTCACGTCGGATGCCGCCTGCTCCTCGGGCGTGAGCTGTGAATGGGTGGTGCTGGCGGGATGGATCACCAGGCTGCGAGCGTCGCCGATGTTGGCGACATGGCTGTGCAGGGTGCACCCCTCGACGAACTTCTTGCCGGCCTCGATGCCGCCCTTGATCTCGAATGCGAGCACCGAGCCGTAGCCCTTGCCGCCGCCGAGCTGCTTGGCCCGCTCGTGCCACGGGCTCGAGGGCAGCCCGGCGTAGCTGACCGATTCGACCTGGTCGTGGGATGCGAGGTACTCACCGACCACCTGGGCATTGGCGAAGTGGCGCTCCATTCGCAGGCTCAGCGTTTCGATTCCCTGCAGGATCATGAACGCATTGAACGGCGAGATGGCGAGGCCCATGTCGCGAAGCATTTGAACGCGCGCCTTGAGGATGAAGGCACCATGGCCGAGCGCCGGAAAGTAGGCGAGGCCGTGATAGCTCGGGTCCGGCTCGGTGAAGTTGGGGAACCGGCCAGAGGCTGCGTAATCGAACGTGCCGCCGTCGACGATCGCGCCGGCGACCGAGGTGCCGTGGCCGCCCATGAACTTGGTGAGGCTGTGGACCACGATGTCGGCGCCCCACTCGAGCGGACGGATCAGGTACGGCGTCGGCACCGTGTTGTCGACCATCAGCGGGATGCCGTTGGCGTGAGCGACACCGGCGATCCCCTCGATGTCGAGCACGTCGTTCTTGGGGTTCGGCATGACCTCGCCGTAGAACACCTTGGTGTTCGGCTGGACCGCAGCCTCCCACTGGGAGAGATCGTGTGGGTCGTCGACGAACGTGACCTCGACGCCGAACTTGGGCATCGTGTAGTGGAGCAGGTTGTACGTGCCGCCGTAGAGCGACGGCGACGCGACGATGTGGTCACCGGATTCGCACAGGGTCATCAGCGCCAGCGTTTCGGCTGCCTGACCCGACGCGACGGCGAGCGTTCCCGGCAGTCCGACGGCGGTGATGCAGCCCCCTTCGAGCGCGTTGACCCTGGCTTCGAGCGCCGCCTGCGTCGGGTTCATGATCCGGGTGTAGATGTTGCCGATCTCCGCCAACCCGAACAGGTTCGCCGCGTGCTCGGTGTCTCGGAATTCGTACGAGGTCGTCTGGTAGATCGGCACCGCCCTGGCACCGGTGGTCGGGTCGGGCTCGCCGCCGACGTGAACTTGCTTGGTCTCGAAACCCCAGGAGTCACTCATAGGGCCGAGACGCTACCCGCCGATACCCGACCCCACAAGTCGGGTTTCCGTGGAGGTCAGAGGAGGGACGCGACGAGCCCGGCTTGGCCGAGGTGGTACGTGATCATCACCGTGATCGGCATCCAGCGTGTCGAACCGACGAACTGGCGCCAGCCGAGCACCGAGTCCGAGGCAACGAAGAGTCCGGCTCCTGCGATCGCCCACCAGTTGCCGGTCGCGGCTGCTGCGCAGAACATCGTCGAGATCGCAACGAGGTACGCCGACACGGCTGGTCCGAGCACTGGCTCGTTGCGTCGAGCCGCCCGGACGATCCGCAGCCCCACCGTCGATGCGAGCGCCACCATCAGAACGACACCGACACCGAAGCCGACCCACGACCAATCGGGCGCGACGACGAGGCCGATCGTGTATGCGACGTGCGCGAGCAGGAACGCCACGAGGCCCGGCACGAACCGCCGATCACCGTCGAGCAGGAACACGTCGCCCGCGAGCGAGAACCCGAGCGCGACCACGAACCACACACGCATTGCCGGATCGACCGGATCGAGCGTGACCGCCACACCGATCAGCGCGACGAGCGCAAGCGGCTTGCTCCAGAGTTCGGTCCGCCGGCCGTCGGTCCATCGGCTCCACCAGTTCGCGCCCGCGGCCACCGCGAAGATCGCTGCGAACGCCCACGCCGCGTTCGTCATCGACTCGACCCGCGAGAGCGATGAGTCAACCACGCACATGTGGAGGGTTCGCTCATCGGCCACACCGAATTCGAGCGGCGCTGGTCGGGCCATGAGCGAGACCCCAGCATGCGGGGCCGTCGCTCATGCGCAGGCACGAGCGCGGCCAAGACGACCCGCGCGATGAGCAAATCCCGCACATGCGGGGAGTTCGCTCATCGCTTGGGGTCATGTCAGCCGCCGGAGATGTCGGAGACCTTCTGCTTGCCGGCGCTGATGAACGGCATCATGTCGCGCAGCTCGCCGCCGATCTCCTCGATCGGGTGCGCCTTGCCCTCGTCCTGCATGCGCTTGTAGTTCGGACGCCCGGCCTCGGACTCGGCGATCCACTCGGCGGCGAACTGGCCACTCTGGATTTCACCGAGGATCTTCTTCATCTCGGCCTTGGTCGCCTCGGTGACGACGCGTGGTCCGCGAGTGAGGTCGCCGTACTCGGCGGTGTCGGAGATCGAGTAGCGCATCCCGGCGATGCCCTCTTCGTACATGAGGTCGACGATGAGCTTCACCTCGTGGAGGCATTCGAAATAGGCCATCTCCGGCGCGTAGCCGGCTTCGGTCAACGTTTCGAATCCGGCTCGGACCAGCGCGGTGACGCCACCGCACAACACGGCCTGCTCACCGAACAGGTCGGTCTCGGTCTCCTCGGAGAACGTGGTCTCGATCACACCAGCTCGGGTGCCGCCGATCGCATCGGCATACGACATCGCGACCTCGCGGGCGGTACCGGTGGCATCCTGCTCGACGGCGATCAACGCCGGCACGCCGCCGCCCTCGGTGTAGGTGCGGCGCACCAGGTGGCCGGGACCCTTCGGGGCGATCATGATCACGTCGCAGCCGGCCGGCGGCTGGATGCGGTCGAAGCGGATGTTGAAGCCGTGGGCGAACGCAAGGGCCTTCCCATCGGTCAGGTGCGACGCGATGTGGGCATCGTAGATCGCCTTCTGCTCGGTGTCCGGGGCGAGCAGCATGATCACGTCGGCCCACTCGGATGCTTCGTCGATGGTCATCACGGTGAGCCCTGCGGATTCGGCTTTGGCGGCCGACGACGACTCGGGCCGGAGGCCGACCACGACGTCGACACCCGACTCCTTCAGGTTCAGCGCGTGGGCGTGTCCCTGCGAGCCGTAGCCGATGACGGCGACCTTCTTGCCTCGGATGATCGAAGGATCTGCATCCTCGGCGTAGTACACGGTGACGGCCATCTCAGCCAGCCTTTCCAGTTGTGGGAGTGGGGTGCACGGCACGCAGTCGTGCGCCGCGATCGAGTTTCGGCAGCGCGACCCGTCCGGTGCGCTGGAGCTCAACGATGCCATACCCGTCGAGCAAATCCTCAAAATCGTCGAGCTTGTCCGGGTGACCCTCGAGGCTCACCGTGAGGACCGCTTCGGCAACGGCAATGATCTTGCCCTCGAAGATGTTGACCAACTCGACGACCTTGCCGCGTTGTTCGTCCGGCGCCTTGACGGTGGCGATCAACAGCTCGCGCTCGACCGAACGGCGCGGGTCGAGCTCGGAGATCTTCACCACGTCGATCAGCTTGAACAGCTGCTTGGTGATCTGCTCGAGCGGGGTCGACTCGACATCGACCACGATCGTGATTCGGCTCATCCCCTCGTCTTCGGCCGGAGCGACCGCGAGCGAGAAGATGTTGTAGCCACGACGGGCGAACAGCCCGGCCACACGGGCGAGGACCCCCGGCCGGTTCTGGACGAGCACGGACAGGATGTGGTGGTTGAGGGTCTGACCCCCGTACTGATTGATCGTGGTCATGACTTCAAGCCCTCGGCTCGGTCTTGCTGGGTGGGATGGAGAATCAGGTCGTCGTTGCTGAACCCGGCGGGCACCATCGGGAAGACCTTCTCGGAGGCGTCGGTGCGGAACTCGATGACGACGCTGCGGTCGGTGATCGAGTTGGCCTTCTCGATCGCTGGACCGACCTCCTCGGGCGACTCGACGAGGATGCCGACGCAGCCCATCGATTCGGCCCACATCACGAAGTCGGGGACCTTGGCATTGAGGTACACCTCGGAATACCGCTCGTCGTAGAACATCTCCTGCCACTGCCGCACCATGCCGAGGTAGCTGTTGTTGAGCAGCGCCACCTTGATCGGCAGCCCCTCGACGGTGGCGGTCACCAGCTCCTGGGCGGTCATCTGGAAACAGCCATCACCGTCGACGGCCCAGACGTCACAGTCGGGCTTGGCGGCCTTGGCGCCGATGGCAGCGGGGATCGAGAAGCCCATCGTGCCGAGGCCGCCCGAATTGACCCACGTGTAGGGCTCGTTGAACTCGAAGAACTGCGAGGTGTACATCTGGTGCTGGCCGACGCCGGAGGCCACGATCGTGTGCGGCGTGGCGAGCCGGTTGAGCTCTTCGATGCAGTACTGCGGCTTGAGTGCTGCGCCGGGCTCCGACTGCTCGTACGTCATCGGGAACTGCTCGCGCCAACCCGACACCTTGCTCTTCCATGCCGACGTGTCGGCCTGCGTGGTGCCGGCGGCGATCATCGTCTTGATCTCGGAGATGATCTCCTCGATCACGTATTTCGCGTCGCCGACGATCGGGACGTCGGGACGCCGGACCTTGCCCTGCTCGGCCGGGTCGATGTCGACGTGGATCACCTTGGCCTCCTGCGCGAACGCATCGACCTTGCCGGTGATGCGGTCGTCGAACCTGGCGCCGAGGGTGATCAGCAGGTCGGACTTCTGCATCGCCGTGACGGCGGTGGCGTTGCCGTGCATGCCGGGCATGCCGAGGCACAGCGGATGGTCGTCGGGGAACGCGCCGCGCGCCATCAGCGTCGTGACGACGTAGCTGTCGATCAGCTCGGCCAGTTCGCGCAGCGCCTCGGCCGCGCGGGCCTTGAGGATGCCGCCGCCTGCGTAGATGATCGGGCGCTCCGACGCCATGATCAGCCGAGCGGCTTCCTTGATCATGCGGGGATGACCCTTGACGTTCGGGCGGTAGCCGGGCAATGAGTCCAGCACCTCCTGATCGGTCGGCCAGTACCACTCCATGTCGTTCTGGAGGCAGTCCTTCGGCACGTCGATCAGCGTCGGGCCGGGACGCCCCGTGGTGGCGATGTGGAACGCCTGGCGCACGGCCATCGGGATGTCCTGGGCCGACAAGACCAGTTCGTTGTGCTTGGTGCACGACCGGGTGATGCCCACCGTGTCGCACTCCTGGAAGGCGTCGGAGCCGATCGCTGCGGTCGGGACCTGGCCGGTGATCGCCACCATCGGCACCGAGTCCATGTACGCGTCCATCAACGGGGTGACGAGGTTGGTGGCCGCCGGCCCGGAGGTCACCATGGCGACACCAGGCTTGCCGGACACGTGTGCGTAACCCTCGGCCATGTGGCCGGCGCCCTGCTCGTGGCGCACGAGGATGTGGCGGATCTGGCTGTCCATCAACGGGTCGTACGCCGGCAGGATGCAGCCACCTGGGTAGCCGAAGATCAGGTCGACGTTCTCGTACTCGAGTGCTCGGATCAGCGCCTCGGCGCCGGTGAGTCGTTCGGTCATGTCTGTGCCTTTGTGTGCTGGTGTTCGGTGCGGGGTGAGTTCAGAGTCGTGGTCGGGTCGGATCGGACATCGTGCCGAAAAGCAAACGACCTCCCGTCTGGGAGGTCGGAGCACGCGCAGCGGTATGCCGGGCGTGCTACTGAATGAGTACTACGAGCAGGCTCGGGAATGGGGAGGTGGTCGTAGACACGGGGAACATCATAGTCCTCATCGGCACGTTGTGGGCAAGTCATGAGTTGCGGGGCGGTCAGGTCGTCGCTCGGGCCGACGCACTGCGGCGATCTAGAGTCCGCACATGGCTGCAACCCTGATGGACGGCAACGCGCTACGCGACGAGCTGGTCGCCGGCATCCGAGCACGGATCGAAGCGGCAGACTCACCGGCGATCTGTCTGGCGACCGTGCTGGTGGGTGACGACGGCCCCAGCCAGCGCTACGTGAAGATGAAGCACAAGAAGGCCGAAGAGGCCGGGCTGACATCACGGCACGTCGATCTGCCCGCAACAGCAACGCAGGTCGAGGTCGAGTCGGTCGTTCGTGGTCTCGCCCTTGACGACGCCGTCCACGGCATCCTCGTGCAATTGCCGCTGCCGGACGGCCTCGACCCGGAGCCAGTGCTCGATCTGATCCCTCCGGAGAAGGACGTCGATGGACTGACCGAGCGATCGATGGGACGGCTCGTTCGCGGGCGTCCCGGCCTCGTCGGCTGCACGCCGCTGGGGGTGATGCGGCTCCTCGAACGCTATGACATCGCCACCAGCGGGAAGCGGGCAATCGTGATCGGCCGCTCGACCCTGGTCGGTCTGCCGCTGTCGTTGCTGCTGGCCCGCAAGGGCGTGGACGCCACGGTGACGCTGGCCCATTCCCGAACCCCTGACATGGCCGCCGTCGTCCGTGAAGCCGACATCGTGGTGGGCGCCGCCGGGCAGGCGCGCATGATCACCGCCGACATGGTGAAACCCGGTGCTGCGGTGATCGATGTGGGCGTGTCGCGCACCGAGTCAGGCATCGCCGGCGACGTCGACTTCGGCCCCGTGGCCGAGGTGGCAGGGTTCATCACCCCGATGCCCGGTGGCACTGGTCCGATGACGATCGCCTGCCTCCTCGAGAACACCCTGACCGCCGCGCAACTCCAGGGCGCCTTCCCGACCTGATCCGGTGAGGGTCAGCCCGCTTCGGAGTGCGTGACGGGCTGCTCGCCCATCCACTCGCGCAGCGTGTTCTTCAGCTTGGTCTGCTGGATGAACAGGTCGCTCTCGGCCGGGCTCTCGCCGGCGGCCTGCGGGGCCTTCAGATAGAAGCTCAGCCATTCCTGCACGCCGGACTCACCCGCGCGCATCGCCAAGTCCATGAAGATCGCGAGGTCGAGCACGATCGGCGCCGCGAGGATCGAGTCACGGCACATGAAGTCGACCTTGATCTCCATCGGATAGCCGAGCCAACCGAAGATGTCGATGGCGTCCCAGCCCTCCTTGTTGTCGCCGCGGGGCGGGTAGTAGTTGATCCGCACGACATGGTCGATGTTGCCGTACAGGTCGGGGTACACCTCGGGCTGGAGAATGCCGCCGAGCACGCCGAGCTTGGACGCTTCCTTGGTCTTGAAGTTCTCGGGATCGTCGAGCACCTCACCGTCGCGGTTGCCGAGGATGTTGGTGGAGTACCAGCCGCGCAGGCCGAGCATGCGGGCCTTGATGCCGGGTGCAAGCAGGGTCTTCATCCAGGTCTGGCCGGTCTTGAAGTCCTTGCCGGCGATCGGGACGTTGCGGGTCTTCGACAGCTCGATCATGCACGGCAGGTCGACCGACAGGTTCGGCGCACCGTTGGCGAACGGCACGTCGGACTGCAGCGCTGCGTACACATAGATCTGGCTCGGCGAGATGTTTGCGTCGTTGTCGCGCAGACCCTGCTCGAACGCCTCCACCGTCTCGTGGACCGCCGACGGCTCCTGGTAGGCCTCGGTCGAGCCGCACCACACCATGACCAGACGGTCGCAGCCATTCGACGACTTGAAGTTCGCGATGTCGTCGATCAGCGCCATCGCCTGATCCCACTTGTTGTCGATCTGCTTGACCCGCACGCCCTCGAGACGCGACACCCAGCGCTGGTCGAACACGGCCTCCATCGGCACGATCGCCTCGAGCTCGCTCGAGATCTCGTTGAGGTCGGCATCGTTCAACACGCCGGCAGTGCGGGCGGCTTCGAGCGCGTTCGGCGAGATCGGGTCCCAGCCGCCGAAGACGATGTCGTCCAACCCGGCGAGCGGCACGAACTCCTTGATCTTCGGGTTGCGGTTCTCCTCCTTGGTGCCGAGGCGGATGTGCGCCATCTGGCTGATCGAGCCGATCGGCGGGTGCAGCCCCTTGCGGGCGGCGATCACGCCGGCGATGAAGGTGGACGCCACGGCCCCCATGCCGGGCGTGAGGACACCGAGCTTGCCGGTGGCGGGAGCGATCTGTCGTGCGGTCATCTCACCGATGATAAGCGATCATTCACCCCAGAAGCGCATTGTGAAGCAAGTCGGATGTATCTTCCCATGGGTGCGGCCGCTGCCAGATCTCTCGATTCGCCAGCTCGAGTACCTCGTGGCAGTCGCCGAGGCGTCGTCATGGGCAGTGGCAGCCGATCGTGTCGGCGTGAGCCCCTCCGCGCTCTCGCAGGGCCTGGCAGAGTTGGAACGACGCATCGGCGTGCCGCTGTTCGAGCGCGACGGCCGCCGACGGCGGATCCGCGACAGCGCCGCACCTGCGGTCAGCCACGCCCGCCACGTGCTCGGGCTCACCGGCGACCTCGCCGACTGGGCCCACCGCCTCCGCGAGGGGCACGCTGGTCGCCTCCGCCTCGGGATGATCGACGCCGCCGCCGTCGGTCACCACTCCGAGGTGGTTCAGACGTTCCGGCTGGAGCACCCCGACGTGGACCTGCGCTTGCGAGTGGCGCCGTCGGCACCGCTGATCGATCTGCTGACCTCCGGCGAGCTCGACCTCGTGGTCTGCGTGGATCCACCCGCGGCGATCGACGGCATCGACACCGAACCACTGCTCACCGAGGACCTCGCGGTGTACGGCCCGCCGGGTGTCGTGATCGGCGACCCGGCCACCTGGGGCCCCTGGGTGTTCTTCCCGTCCGGATCCCACACGCGTTCGGTGGTCGTGGATGCGCTGGCCCGGCTCGGCTCACCGCTCGAGGTTGCGGCCGAGAGCCACCAACCGGAGGTGGTTCGTGAAATGGTCCGCCTCGGATCGGGGTGGACCGTGCTCCCGACGATCCAGGCCGAGCGCGGCGACCGACCGCTTCCCCCTGGACGACCGCTGACCACCAGACGCTTGGTGCTCGCGACTCGACGCAACTCCGTGCACGATCCCGCAGTCGACGAACTGGCCGCACGGCTCAGGCAGGCGACATCGGCATCGGCATCGGCATCGGCATCGGCATCGGACGGTCGCGTCGTCGATCCGACGTAGCCCGCAGACACCTCCTCGTCGGCGTCGATTCAGACCGTCGGCGTCGCGCCGCCGAGCACTGCGTGAAATTGGGCCGTGTCGACGTTGCCCCCGCACAGCACGAACGCGCTGCGTTGACCGCGTTGATCGATCGGCTCGCTCAGGAGTCCCGCCAGCGCAATCGCCCCGGCCGACTCTGCGACGTTGTGGGTCGTGCGGTAGATCGTGCGCATTGCATCGGCGGTCGCGTGGTCGGAGACCGCGATCACCCGGGCGGCACCAGCGACGATGCCGTCGATCGAGATCGGATCCGGCGATCGGGTGGCCACGCCGTCCACGAAGGTGTCGGCCGACTCGGTGGTCACCACGTGACCACGTTCGAACGACAACAGCGTCGAGGGCGCCCGCTCGGCCACCACGCCGACGACCCGGGTGTCGAGCCCGAGCAGATCGCGTACGGCAATGACCGCGTTGATCCCCGAACCCATGCCGATCGGGACGTAGACGGTGTCGAGCGGGCCGCTGCCTTCGAACAGTTCGAGGGCATAGGTCGCAACGCCGAGCACGAGATCGCGGTGGAACGGAGGGACGGGTTCCAGGCCACGTTCGACGGCTACGTCGAGCGAACGCTCCCGCGCCTCCTGGAAATCGGTGCCGAACTCGATGACCTCGGCGCCGAGCGCACGCATGGCCGCGTTCTTCTCGACGCTGTTGCCGCGTGGAACGAAGATCGTGACCGAACGACTGTGCTCGCGGCCGGCGAACGCGAGGCTCTGGCCGTGATTGCCGCGGGTGGCGCTGACCACACCGGACACCTCTGGGCGGTCGCGCACCATGTGGTCCATGTACACGAGCCCACCGCGCACCTTGAACGCGCCGACCGGCGTGTGATTCTCGTGCTTGACGATCACGCACGACCCCGCAACCTCGTCGAGCAGCGGCCAGGAATACTGCGGGGTGGGCGGAACGTGGCGACGCACGACCGCCGTTGCGGCGTCGAGTTCGTCGCGCTCGAACCTCACTGCAACATCCTCACCGAACGACGACTCACCGAACGACACCGCGATCGCTCACGACGTGATCCATGGTGACGTCGTGTGCTTCGACCGGCACGACGTCGACGATCTGTTCCGCGAAACACACCCCGATCGCCGCGCAGTCGGAACGGACCTCCGACAGGAATCGGTCATACCAACCGCCGCCTTGGCCCAACCGCTCCCCTGCCGTCGTGAACGCCAATCCGGGCACCACCACCACGTCTGGCCAGAGCGGATCGACGTCGGCTTCCGGCACCGTGACGAGCCGCCCGGTTGCGGCACACCACACGAACAGCGACTGGGTCTCGGGCTCGCCGGGCAGCGACGTGAAGGCGAGCAACGACTCGGCGCCAGCGACTGCGGGAAGCGTGATCAGGTGACGGCAGATCTCCTCCGAACGCGAGTCGCGATCGGGAAGCGAACGGCGCAACGCCCGCATCTCGGATCGAAGTTCGGCCTTGCCGGCTGCTTCGGGGTCGCGTGCCGTGCGGTCGGTCATCGGCCCGGAGCGTACAGTTGGCGTCGATGAGCGACCCGACGCAACTCCCCGACGCCTCCGCCGTTCCGTTCGACTCGAAGCACTTCCGAACGGTGCTCGGGCACTTCCCCACCGGCGTGACCGTCATCACCGGCATGGCCCAAGGCGATCGACCGCACGGGTTCACGATCGGATCGTTCACGTCGGTGTCGCTCGATCCGCCACTGGTGGGATTCCTCCCGCAAACCGACTCCGAGACCTGGGCGCTGATGGAAGATGCCGGAAGCTTCTGCGTCAACGTCCTCAGCGACAAGCAGAGTGATCTGTGTTGGAAGTTCGCGAAGAGTGGCACCGAGGCATCACGGTTCGACGGCGTCGAGTGGCATGCGGCGCCGTCGGGTGCACCCGTGCTCGAACGGGCCGTTGCGTGGATCGACTGCGCGGTCGAAGAGGTGTACGAGATGGGCGACCACTACTTCGTGCTCGGACGCGTGACGTCACTCGACGCCGACGCCGACCACGATGGTCTCCCCCCGCAGCCGCTCGTGTTCTACCGCGGCACGATCGGCGGATTCGCCGCCGAGGGTTGACCATCGCGGTGCGGTTGGGTCCGGAAGCGACGAGACTGGTCGCATGGACCGACGCCTGCCGCTCGCTCTCGGGATCGACGTGTTCTCGGTCACCCTGTTCGTTGCCGTGGGTCGACGCGAGCACGAACGCGACTCGGCAATCGCCGGCCTGATCGGTACCGCTGCGCCGTTCCTCATCGCACTGGCGTTGGCCTGGCTCGTGCTGCGCGCCTGGCAGCGACCCACCGACTGGCGCACCGGCGTCGGCATCTGGGCGATCACGCTCGTGGCCGGCATGCTGCTGCGCAATCTGGTTTTCGACGACGGCACGGCCACATCGTTCATCATCGTGGCGGCGTCGTTCCTCGCGCTGTTCCTCGTGGGGTGGCGCCTGGCATTCGCAGGGTTCGAGCGACGTTCGTCGCGCACCCCCGCCCCCAGCGGGTGAGCGGTCGGACTAGACCGTTGCGCCGTGAGCCGTCCAGTAGTCGTTGATCGATCGCTGGATCCGCACGTACCAGATCAGGTTGCCGATCAACGGCAGGAGGAACCACAGGCCCCAGATGGTGGTGATCGGCGGTTCCTTGCCCTCTCGCCGGTACAACTGCTCGACTTCGGAGGCCATCAGGAACATCGTGACCGGCGAGATGAACAGGGTGATCAACAGGTAGGGAACTCCTCCGAGGCCGGTCCCGGCATGTCGCTTGAGTTCGTCGCCGTTCTGGTACGACCACACGATCGTCCAGATCCCGAACGTCACGATCGTCAACAGCAGCACCACGGCGATCGAACGCGGCCGACCGATCGAACCGGACCCACCGAATGACGGCGCGGCTGGTGGCGGCGACGGCACCGCCGGCGGTGGGTTCTCGATCGGCGGTGGCATGTCGGTCATGTCGACACGGTAGACCCGCGCACGACGGCTCGTCAGCGATGCCAGCGGTGAGGCAAGCTCGGCCAATGCCACACCTCGACATCGAGATCGACCCCGCCGACGCCGGATTCGCACCGGATCGCCTTGCCCGCATCGACCGCCACTTCGAGGGCTACGTCGAACAGAAGAAGCTGGCGGGTTGGCACATCGCCGTCAGTCGAGGTGGCCGACTCGTTCACTCCTCGACGAGCGGGCTCCGCGACGCGGCCGCCGGGCTGCCGTTCACCGACGACACGGTCGTTCGGATGTTCTCGATGTCGAAACCGATCACTTCGGTGGCGGCGATGATGCTCTACGAAGAGGGAGCCTTCGAGCTGAAGTCGCCGATCTCGACGTGGCTGCCGGAGTTCGCCGACACCCGGGTGTACCGCTCGGGCTCGCACCTCGCGCCGGTGACCGATCCACTCGTCGAACCGATCCGGGTCTGGCATCTCCTGACGCACACCTCAGGGCTCACCTACGGCTTCCACAACACCCACGTCACGGACGCGATCTATCGGCGCGGCGGCTTCGAGTGGGGCAATCCTCCGGGCGCAGACCTCGCCGAGTGCTGTGCACTGTGGGCGGGAATGCCGCTCGCGTTCCAGCCCGGGACCGAGTGGAACTACGGCGTCTCGACCGACGTGCTCGGACGACTCGTCGAGGTGGTGTCCGGGATGCCCCTCGACGAGTTCTTCCGCACCCGCATCTTCGAACCGCTCGGGATGACGGAGACCGACTTCTACGTCCACGACGACTGGGCCGACCGCCTCGCCACGCTGTACGTGCGGAACCCGGCGACCGGCGACGCCGTGCCGGCACCCGAGCCACTCGGGCGGGCCGGCACGTCGAAACCGGCGATGCTCGGCGGCGGCGGCGGGCTCGTCGGGACCGCCCACGACTATCTGCGCTTCGCGCACATGCTCCTCAACAAGGGAGAACTCGATGGCGTTCGCCTGCTCGGGAGCCGCACCGTCGACTACATGACCCGCAACCACCTCCCCGGCGGAGCGACACTCGAAGCGTTCGGGCGGCCGCTGTTCGCCGAGACCAGCTTCGACGGTGTCGGCTTCGGGCTGGGGTTCTCCGTCGTGCTCGACGCGGCGGAGAACAAGGTGATGCGCTCGGAGGGCGAGTACTCGTGGGGCGGCGCGGCCAGCACGATCTTCTGGGTCGATCCGGTCAACGAGATCGTGGCGTTGTTCCTCACCCAGCTCCTGCCGTCGAGCACCTATCCGATCAGGTCACAGCTCAACCAGCTGCTGCAGCAGGCGCTGGTCGACTGAGCCGTGCGATGAGGTCGTCGATCAGGGTGCCGAACTCTCGGTCGACATCGTCGATCCACACCAAATGGTGATTGGCTTCGAGACTCACGAAGCCGTGCAGCTGCGACCACGCGCCGACCGCCTCGAAGCGGTCTGACGCCGACCACGTGTCGAGGTCGGCAGCGTCGACGCCGCGGAGGTCCGCGACCGCTTCGATGAGCGGGGACATCACCTTGACTTGCGCATCGATCGTCGGACCGCCGGGCGGCGCGGTGTAGCCCGGCAGGACGTCGGTGAACACGAGCGTGAAGCGCGCCGGGTAGGTCGCAGCGAAGCGTCGATACCCGCGGCAGGCGTCGGCCAGACGGACCGCAGGTTCGGCGTCGACCGCGACGTCGCGACGGACATCGCCGGCCATCTGCTCGTAGATCTCCAGGATCAGTGCGGTGTAGAGCGCATCGAGGCTGTCGAAGTAGGTGTACAGCGCCGACGGGCTGACGCCGACCGACCGCGCCAGCGCTCGCCACGTCACCGCCGTCGAGCCTCCCTCGTCGAGTTGGGCCAGTGCGGCGTCGAGCACATCACGCCGCAACGCCTGCTGTTGCGTCTCGCGTCGGGTGAGGGCCGGCATCACCGCAGCGTAGCCCGGGCGCGGTACGAGTTCCGATCATTGTTCGTTCACCGAACAGTGTGACGAACGACCCACTCCGATGAGTTGACCTGACCGACCATCGTTCGTACATTGAACAGTGTTCACTAACTGAACATCATCCCACCACCATCCGATCGGAGACACCATGAACCACTCGACCAGCAGCCCCGACCGACGGGCTCGTGGGCGCCACGTCGTCCTCGGCGCCGGACCTGTCGGCCGCGCTGTCGCTGCTGACCTGATCCGGAACCATCAGATCGAACCAATCGTGGTGACCCGCTCGGGCACCCAGGTGCCAGGCGCCGTCGCACGCCGCGCCGACGTCACCGACACCGTCGAACTCACGCGGGTCCTGCGAGGCGCCGACGTCGTTCATCAGTGCGCGCAGCCCGCCTACGACCGCTGGCCCCAGGAGTTCCCGGCCCTGCAGACAGCGGTCGTCGATGCGGCCGCCGAGACCGGAGCGCTCGTCGTCGCTGTCGAGAACCTGTACGGCTACGGACTCGTCGACGGACCCCTCACCGAGCGCCACCCACTGGCCGCCACCACGCGCAAAGGTGCGGTCAGAGCCCAGATGTGGCGGGAGCTCCACGGCGCCCACGAATCCGGGAGGATCCGCGCCGTCGCCGCACGAGCCTCGGACTTCTTCGGCCCCCACGTCGAGGGGTCGGCGTTCGGCGACCGATTCGTCACCCAGGTCCGGGCGGGCAGGAAGGTCGACATCCTCGGCGACCCCGACACACTGCACACGGTCACCTACATTGCCGACCTCGCACGTGTGATGGTCCGGCTGTCGACGGAATCATCGGCGTGGGGCCGCGCGTGGCACGTGCCGAACGCTTCGGCGGTCACCCAGCGCCAATTCGTCGAACTCGCGGGTCGAGCCGCCGGCACGACGCCGACGGTGCGCACGATCCACCGTTGGCAACTCCGTGCACTCGGCACATTCGTCGCACCGATGCGAGAGATGATCGAGATGGCCTACGAGTTCGATCATGACTTCGTGGTCGACCACAGCGACTATGCATCCGCATTCGGCGACGACTCGACACCGATCGAGGACGCCCTTGCGGCGACGTTCGGCGCGGCAACGACCGCCGGTGTCGCGTGACCACCATGGCCGAGATGCCGTCACGTACCGCCCACTCGACCGACACCTGGAGGGTCATCGGTCGCTGGATGGTGAGTGTGCTCGGGTTCCCGATCGGAGGGTGGGTGGCGATCACGACCGTGGGTGCGGTCGATTCCACCCCAACCGCCCTTGCAGCAGGTGCGATCACCGGAGCGATCCTCGGAGCAGCGCAGGCGATGGCCTCGACCGCGTTGGCGCCGCTGACCTGGGTCGCTGCCACTGCAGTCGGGCTGTCGACAGGCCTCGCCATCGGCGCCACCGTCGTCGAGTTCGACACCTCGGTGAGCGCACTCGCCGGACAGGGAGCGCTGACGGGCCTGTCGGTCGGACTCGCCCAGGCGATCGTCTTGTATCGGCGGCACGCGGCCGTGGCGGCGCTCGCGTGGATCCCATTCCTCGGCGCGTGCTGGGCGCTCGGCTGGACGATCACGTCCACAGCCGGGGTCGACGTCGAGCGGCAGTACACCGTCTTCGGCGCGACGGGCGCCATCGTCGTGACGGCGTTGACCTGTTGGTTGCCGCTGTCACTCCGGCGGCGATGAACGATCAGTGGTCGGCGGTGGGCGCTGTGCGGAGCTCGAAGACCGGGTGCTTCGGAGCGGCCGCCAGGAGTTCGGCGGCGGTTGCGTCAGGTCCCACGCCGTCGAAGAACTGGCCGACTTCCCACTTCCAGCGGCGCAGGTACGAGCGCAGGATCTCCGGCTTGTCGACGTCGGCCAGCTCGACCAGGTCGACGTGCTCGACACGACGACCGACGCGAAGGTCGACCGCACCGGCCGCCCGAGCGTTCAACACCCACTGGGTGGCGCCCCTCGGGGCGACGAGATACCGGCGATCACCCATCGTGAGGACGTTGACCGGGGTGGAGCGAATTTCACCCGACACGCGGCCGGGGACCTCGAGCACGCGTGAACCCCACAGGCTGATGCCGAGGCGGGTGCACCCGGCGACGATCCGGTTGAAGACGTTCCTCGTGAACCAGTCCGGTGCGAGGTATCGCACGTCGCTCGTCGTCGTCGGAGCGGAATCGGTGGGGGTGAAGTCGGTGCCGGTCGGGCTGGGGTTGGGTGTTGGCGTGGACTCGGTGATCATGGCTGCCTCCTGGCGGTTGAGAGAGCACTGCTCTCGTTTGTGATCACCGTACACAGGAGGGACACGAAAATCAAGAGCGGTGCTCACATTTCGGAGCGTCGATCCGGCAGACTGGCATCATGTCGACCACGTCACCACCCGACGGCGGGGAGCCCGCGATCATGGGTGCGCGTGAGCGGGCCCGCGCCGAGGTTCGAGCAGCGATCCTCGAGACCGCTGGTTCCCAGGTCGCCGCACACGGTGCGGCAGGGCTGTCACTGCGAGCGGTGGCGCGTGATCTCGGCATGGTGTCGTCCGCGATCTACCGCTACTTCCCCGGCCGCGACGACCTGCTCACCGCCCTGATCGTCGAGGCCTACGACTCACTCGGCGCGCACACCGAGGCCGCCGTCGACGCAAGCCGTGGCCTGCCGCCAGCCCAGCGCTGGGTCGATACGGCGCTGGCGATCCGCGAGTGGGCGACGGACCAACCCCACGCCTTCGCCCTGCTCTACGGCACACCGGTCCCCGGCTACGCCGCTCCCGACGACACCGTCGTGCCGGGCACACGCGTCTCACGAGCGCTGGTGCGCATCGTGCGTGACGCCGCGTCGGACGATCTGCTCGAGCCGGCGAGGTCGAGCCTCGTCAGCGACGGCACCGCTGAGTCGTTCGTGTGGCTCCGAGGCGAACTCGATGTGGACATCGCCGACGAGACCCTCCTCGCGCTCCTGCTGGCCTGGACCCAGCTGTTCGGCCTGCTCACCTTCGAGCTCTTCGGTCAGACGCGGAACTTCGTCCACGACGACGCGCTGCTCTTCCACGACGCTGCGGCCACCATGGCAGCCGCGCTCGGACTCGGACGTTCGAGAACGTAGCTCGACGCGTTCAGAGGGTGTTGGTGATCGCTCCGGTTTCGGCGCCCTGGACGAGCTTGGCGTACTTGCCGAGGACGCCGGTGGTGTACCGCGGGGGGTTGGGTTGCCAGCCGTCGCGCCGGCGGTGGAGCTCTTCGTCGTCGACGAGCAGGTCGAGCGACTTGGTCGGCACGTCGATGCGGATGGTGTCGCCATCGCGGACGAACGCGATCGGTCCACCCTCGGTGGCCTCTGGTGCAACGTGGCCGATGCAGAACCCCCAGGTGCCGCCCGAGAAGCGACCGTCGGTGATCAGCGCACAGTCCGACCCGCGGCCCGCACCCTTGAGGGCCCCGGTGATGGCAAGCATCTCTCGCATGCCCGGGCCGCCCTTGGGTCCTTCGTATCGGATCACGATGACCGTGCCCGGCTGGATCGAGCCGGCGAGGATCGCCTCCATGGCGAACGACTCGTCGTCGAAGACCCGTGCTGGACCTTCGAAGTGCATTTGCGCATCGGACAATCCGGCGACCTTGACGACGGCGCCCTTCGGGGCGAGCGAGCCGGTCAGGATGTTGATCCCCCCGCCCGCGTGGATCGGCGCATCGAGCGGATGCACGACCACCCCGTCGGCGGCGGGTGGGTCGAGCTCGGCCAGATTCTCGGCCATCGTCTTGCCGGTCACCGTCATCACGTCGCCATGCAGCAGCCCGGCGTCGAGGAGTAATTTCAAGACCACGGGCACGCCACCGACCCGGTCGAGGTCGCTCATGTGGAACTTGCCACCGGGCTTCATGTCGGCGATGTGCGGGACACGATCGGCGATGCGATTGAAGTCGTCGAGGTCGAGGTCCACACGCGCCTCGTTGGCGATCGCCAGGAGGTGCAGGACGGCATTCGTCGACCCGCCGAGTGCGGAGGTCAGCGCGATCGCATTCTCGAAGGCCTGCTTCGTCATGATCTGGCGCGGGGTGATCCCAAGGCGCAACAGGTTGACCACCGCTTCACCAGCGCGTTCGGCGTCGCTCTCGCGGCGGCCGTCGATCGCCGGCGGCGATGCGGTGCCCGGCAGGCTCATCCCCAGCGCCTCTGCGATCGAGCTCATCGTGTTGGCCGTGAACATGCCGCCGCACGCGCCCTCACCCGGACAGGCGGTCGCCTCGATCTCGTGGAGTTCTGCCTCCGTCATGGTCCCCGCGGCGCAGGCTCCGACCGCCTCGAACACGCTCGTGATGTCGGTCGCCACACCGTTGTGCTCGCCCGGCATGGTCGAACCGTTGTACACGAACACGCTCGCGAGATCGAGGCGAGCGGCCGCCATCAGCATCCCGGGGATCGACTTGTCGCAACCGGCGAGGCCGACGAAGCCGTCGAACCGCTCGGCGTGCATGACGGTCTCGACCGAGTCGGTGATCACTTCACGCGACACGAGCGACGCCCGCATCCCTTCGTGGCCCATCGAGATGCCGTCGCTGACGGTGATCGTGCCGAACTCGAGCGGGAAGCCCCCGGCTTCGCGCACGCCGACCTTTGCGTGCTCGGCGAGCTTGCGCAGCGTCATGTTGCACGGCGTGACCTCGTTCCACGACGAAGCGATCGCCACCTGCGGCTTGTCCCAGTCGTCGTCACCCATCCCGACGGCGCGCAGCATCGCACGCGAGGGCGCCTTCTGCATGCCGTCGGTGACGTCGCGCGACCTCGGCTTCACGTCCACGGGTGTGCCAGCTGCATTCGGGGCGTCGCTCATGTCGTGCACGGTAGTAGCGACAGTGAGGGCAAGGCTGGTGCTCTGCCCACCAGTCGCTGCCAGAATGGCTCCATGGCCGTCGTGCGAGAGACCAAGTTGCCGGGTGTCGGGGTGCGCCACGAGTTCACCACCGAGGACGGTGACGACATCGGAGTGCTCGTCCACCACGATGGCCGTCGCGAGATCCTCGTGTACGACTCCGACGACCCCGACAAGTGTTCGTCGATCGTCGCGCTGTCGGCCTCCGACACACGAACGGTGTCGGAGCTGCTGGGAGCGAGCCGGGTGACCGAAGCGGTCGCCGCCGTGCAACAGGAGATCGAGGGCCTCGCAATCGAGTGGATCGAGCTCTCCGCCGAGTCTCCGGCTGCTGGAGCGACCATCGGCGACGGCATGTACCGAACGAAGACGGGATCGTCGATCGTCGCGGTCATTCGTGACGGTGAGTCGATTCCGGCGCCCGGCCCGGAGTTCCCGATGTTGGCCGGCGACGTGATCGTCGCGGTCGGCACCGTCGACGGACTCAACGCCATGCGCGATCTGATCCGCCACTGACACTCGATCGATGCTGATCGCCGCCGGCTCCAGCGAGGTCGCATTGGCCTTCGTCGAGATCGGCGCGCTCATCCTCGCACTGGCGTTGCTGTCGCGGCTGGCCGGTCGCTTCGGTATCACTGCCGTCCCCCTCTACCTGATCGCCGGATTGGCGATGGGCGAAGGTGGCGTCGTCCAACTCGATGTCTCCCGCGACTTCTTCGAGATCACGGCCGAGATCGGCGTCCTCCTGCTGCTCTTCGCGCTCGGCCTCGAGTACTCGGAAAGCGAACTGCGCGACGGCCTGAAGACCGGGATTCCGCCGGGACTGGTCGACATGACCCTGAACGCGCTGCCGGGCGTGGCGCTCGGCCTGATCCTCGGTTGGGATCCGCTCGCTGCGGTGCTCCTCGGGGGCGTCACGTGGATCTCGTCGTCGGGCGTGGTCAGCAAAGCCCTGTCCGACTTCGGCCGGCTCGGGTTCCGCGAGACACCAGCGGTGTTGAACCTGCTGGTGATCGAGGATCTCGCAATGGCGGTCTACCTGCCGGTCGTTGCCGCCCTGATCGTCGGCGGGACGATCGTGGCGACCTTGACCAGTGTGGGGATCGCGCTCGTCGCCGTGTCGGTCATCCTCCTCGCCGCGCTGCGGTACGGACGGCGGATCAGCAACCTGGTCGCAGGTGGGAGCGACGAGACATTCCTGTTGACCGTGTTCGGCATCACCCTGCTCGTCGCCGGGATCGCCCAGCAACTCGAGGTGTCTGGCGCCATCGGGGCGTTCCTGGTCGGGCTCGCACTGTCCGGCCGGGCGGAACGGCGGGCCAACGAGCTGATCTCGCCGCTGCGGGATCTCTTCGCTGCCACCTTCTTCCTGTTCTTCTCGTTCCAGATCGACCCCGCCGACCTCGTTGACGCGGCGATCCCGGCGCTGGTGCTCGCCGTCGTCACCTCGCTCACGAAGGTGGCAACCGGCTGGTATGCCGCAGGACGAGTCGGCGCTGCGCCGAAGGGCCGTATGCGAGCGGGCACGGTGCTGATCGCCCGCGGCGAGTTCTCGATCGTGATCGCTGCGCTCGGGTCGAGTCTCGTCAACGGCCCCGAGCTCGGAGCCCTCGCCGCCGGCTACGTCCTGCTCACCGCGATCATCGGACCGATGGCCGCCAAGTTCGCCGACCAGATTCCACTGCCCACCCGTCTGATGCGCCAACGCACGCCGGCTCCAGCCTGAGCGACCACACGGGTCCGACCCGTGTGGTCGCGATGGGTAGATTCGAGCGATGGAACGATCCGATCTGCTCGCTCTGCGGCGTTCGAACGGCGCAATCATCGTGATGACCTACCGCGGAGACTGGTGACCGTACTGCTGCGGCCAGCTCGTGAAGCTGGCATCCCAGTACGACCGGATCCATCAGGGCGGCGCTGAGCTCGCTGCGGTCAGCGTCGATGACGACGTCCGTCAGGCCGGTATGGCCCAGCGATGGGGCTTCACCCACACCACGTTCGTCTCCGATCCCGGAGGCGAGCGCTACCTGCAGCGGCTGGAGTTGTTCGACGCCCAGGAGCGCGGCGGCATTGCGCTACCGGGCATGGTGATCGTCCACCCCGACGGCCGCGAGGTGTATCGCTATCAGGGTCGCGACTTCGCCGACCGCACCAACGACGACGACATCTGGGCAACGCTCGATGCGTTGTCGCTGCCGCCGATCGATCCACCGCCCTGGCGCTCGGACCTCGAGGTGCCCGACGACCTGCGCGGCTACTTCAGGCCAACCGACTTCGGGGCGTACTTCCGCGGCAACATGTTCGGTTCCATCGCCATCGGCGGACGGCTCGACGACACGGCGTCACGGGCGATCGCTCGCGAGCACCGCGAGATGTCGAAGTCGAACCTCGAGGCGTGGGAGGCCTGGCGGCCGCGGACCGAATGAACCCGAGGGGTCCGGATCGTCTCCCGGACCCCCTGCGTTTCACTTGCGGCCGAAGCCGAAGAGGTGCTGACCGACCTTGCGCATCTGGATCTCCTCGGAACCCTCGGTGATCCGGTAGCGGCGGTGGTGACGGTAGATGTGCTCGAACGGCATGTGGCGCGAGTAGCCCACACCGCCGCAGGTCTGCATCGCCCGATCGGCCGCGTCGCATGCGAGGCGGTTCGCCCGGTAGTTGCACATCGCGACGAGGTGGGTGACCTCCATGTGGTGCTTCTGGTCGAGCATCGACGCCGTGTAGCGCACCAGCTGACGCAGCATGGCCGCCTCGGTGTGCAGCTCGACCAAGGGGAACTGGATTCCCTGGTTCACCGACAGCTTCTTGCCCCAGGTCGTGCGGCTGTTGGCGTAAGCGACCGCTTCGTCGATGCAGTACTGCGCCGCACCGAGCGACGACGCGGCCTGACGGATGCGGTTCTCGTGCACGAAGTGCTGGGCGAGTTCCAAGCCTCGGTCGGCCTCGCCGAACAGGGCGTCGGCCCCCACACGGACGTCGGTCATCGAGACCTCTGCGTGGTCCGTCGGCATGTTGAACGTCCACCAGAAGAAGTCGACGTTGAAACCGGGCACATCGGTCGGCACGAGGAACGCGCTGATCCCCTTCGGGCTACCGGGGTCGCCGGAGGTGCGGGCGAAGATGATGTCGTGGGTCGCGTGATGCAGCCCGGAGTTCCACCGCTTCATGCCGTTGATCACCCACTCGTCGCCATCGCGCACCGCAGTCGTCTCCATGTACGTGGCGTCGCTGCCGTGGTTCGGCTCAGTCAATCCGAACGCCAAGCGGCGGGTCCCGTCGAGGAAGCCGGGCATCCAATCGGTCTTCTGCTGCTCGGTGCCGAAGTCGCGCATCATCAGCACCGTCGGGAAGTTGCCGACGATCGACGACTCGTTCTGGAGATCGTTGTGGAGCCCGAGACCCTTGTCCGCGAGATGCTCGCGGATGATCGCCATCTTCAGGTTGCTGGCGTCTTGACCTCCGAACTCGGCGGGCAATGCCAATCGGAGCCATCCGGCCGCGTCGGCTCGGCGGCGCATCTCGCGCAGGAGGTCCTCCCAATCCGCCCTGGGCACACCGTCGTTGTCGAAGTCGGTGCGAGCCCACTCCCGTCGGTGGTCGAAGAAGCGGATGTTGTCGTCCTGCTGCTCGAGCGGCTTGATCTCGGCCTCGATGAACGCATCGAGTTGGTCGAGGGTGTCTTGGATGTCGGCGGGGATCTCGAAGTCCATCGTTCGAGTGTGTCGACACGACGGGGCCGACGACGAGTCAGGGGTTCAGCGCCCGATCAGGACGCAACGCGACGGGATTCGAGCAGCGCGGTGACGGCCTTGCCGTCGGCCTGGCCCTTCGATGCCTTCATCACCGCACCGACCAGCGCTCCCATCGCCTTGCCTTCACCGGCGCAGAACTTGCTCCAGGCCTCGGGCTGCGCAGCG
Source organism: Ilumatobacteraceae bacterium (assembly GCA_963741875.1). GTDB lineage: Bacteria > Actinomycetota > Acidimicrobiia > Acidimicrobiales > Ilumatobacteraceae > Sva-07. The sequence goes on from CAVUJO010000004.1 coordinate 355,375, forward strand.
ATCGCGTCGTCGACCATCGACTCGAGTTCGTCGGTCTCCATCGCCTCGAAGCCCTTCGAGGCGGCGATCGTCTCGGCGTCACCTCCGCCGTGCTCGACGATCTCGGCCAGCACCTGCTTGGCCTGGGTTGCGGTCAGCTTGCCGTCGATCTCCAGTCGGGTGAGTTTCGCAAGATCGGCGGCCGGCACCGCCGGACGCTCGCCCTGTTCGGCAAACGCTTCCTTCACGTGCACCAGCGCCCGACCGGCGTCGCCGCCTGCTTCGGCGACGGCCAGCACGTAGGCGTCCTGGTCACGATCGGTGACCACCAGGATCGCCTCGGCGTCTGCTGTCTGACCGGTCGCCTCGGCAAGGCGGGTGCGTCGCGCCGCCGGAAGCACCGGCAGGCCGGCCCGCACACGTTCGATCCACTCGGGGTCGGGATCGACGACGACGAGATCGGGCTCCTGGAAGTAGCGGTAGTCGTCGGCATCTTCCTTCGACCGCAGCGTGTGGGTGCGGCCGTCGTTCTCGTCCCAGTGGCGCGTTTCCTGACGGATCGACTCGCCCGCCTCGAGCATGCCGACCTGACGCTGGGCCTCGTACTCGATGGCCCGGCCGACCGAGCGGACCGAGTTGACGTTCTTGATCTCGCAACGGGTACCGAACTCGGCGCCGGGGAGCCGCACGCTGACGTTCGCGTCGACTCGCATGGACCCCTCCTCCATCTTGGCGTCGGACGCACCGACGGCGACGAGGATCGCGCGCAGCTCGCTCACGTAGGCCTTGGCCTGCTCGGGTGTGCGGATGTCGGGACGGCTGACGATCTCGACCAACGGCACGCCGGCGCGGTTGAAGTCGATCAGCGAGAAGTCGCTGCCGTGGATGCGGCCACCACTGCCGCCGACGTGCGTCGACTTGCCGGTGTCCTCCTCCAAGTGAGCGCGTTCGATGCCGACGCGGATGCTGCCGGGCAGGTCGAGCCATCCATCGATGCAGATCGGCTCGTCGTACTGGCTGATCTGGTACGCCTTGGGCATGTCGGGATAGAAGTAGTTCTTGCGGGCGAAGGTCGAGCGCTGCACCGTGCAGTCGAGTGCCAGACCGAGACGCATCGCCAACTCGACCGCCTGGCGGTTCAGCACCGGGAGCGCGCCGGGCAGGCCGAGCGTGACCGGATCGATGTTCGTGTTCGGCTCGTCACCGAACCGGTTCGGCGACGCCGAGAAGAGCTTGGTCCGCGTCGCGAGTTCGACGTGGACCTCGAGCCCGACGACCATCTCGTAGCCCCGGAGCGACCACCCCTCGGCAGTGTTCGTGTCCACGGTGCTCGGCTCGCTCACTTCGAGACCCTCCGTTCGAGTTCGGCAGCGGTGCGGAACATCCGCGACTCCTCGAGTGCCGGAGCGAGGATCTGCACACCGACCGGCAGCCCATCGTCGCCGGTGCCGAACGGCACGCTCATCGCCGGATCGCCGGTGAGGTTCGACGGGATCGTGTAGGTGTCACAGAGGTACATCGACATCGGATCGGATGTCTTGTCGCCCAAGCGGAACGCCACGGTTGGTGACGCGGGCGTGAGGAGGACGTCGGCACGGTCGTAGGCGGCGGCGAAGTCGGCGGCGATGCGGCGGCGCACCTTCAGCGCTCGGCCGTAGTAGGCGTCGTAGTAGCCCGCCGACAGGGCGTACGTGCCGAGCATGATGCGACGCTTGACCTCGGCGCCGAACCCGTCGGTGCGTGTCGCCATGTACATCGCGTTGGTGTCGGGCGCCTCGACCCGATGGCCGAAACGCACACCGTCGTAGCGGGCCAGGTTGCTCGACGCCTCGGCTGGTGCGATCAGGTAGTAGGCCGTGAGGCCGTAGCCGAACGCCGGGACCTCGACGTCGACGATCTCGGCGCCGGCGTCTCGGAGCGCGTCGAAGGCCTCGTCGAGACGTGCCGCGACGTCGGGGCTCGCACCCTCGGGCAGGTCGGTGATTCGGCCGACCCGCAGACCGGCGACGCCCATGTCGAGCTGACGGGTGACGTCGAGCGGACCCTGGCGGATCGACGTGGAGTCCATCTGATCGTGGCCAGAGATCGCTTCGAGCACGAGCGCCGCATCGGCGACGTCATGCGTGAACGGCCCGATCTGATCGAGGCTCGATGCAAAGGCCACGAGGCCGTAGCGGCTGACGGCGCCATAGGTCGGCTTGACCCCCACGACGCCGCACAGTGCCGCCGGCTGGCGGATCGAGCCGCCGGTGTCGGAGCCGAGGCTCGCTGCGGCGAACCCTGCCGCGACGGCGGCGGCCGAGCCACCACTCGATCCGCCCGGCACCCGGGAGATGTCGTGCGGGTTCCGAGTGGCTCCGAATGCCGAATTCTCGGTGCTCGACCCCATCGCGAACTCGTCGAGGTTCGTCTTGCCGACCACGATCGCGCCGGCTTCGTGCAGCTTGGTGACGACGGTGGCGTCGTAGGGCGGGCGCCACCCGTCGAGGATCTTCGACGAGCACGTCGTCGGGATCCCGCGCGTGCACATGTTGTCCTTGAGTGCGACGGGCACACCGGCGAGCGGGCCGGGGTCGCGACCGACGGCGACGGCCTCGTCGATCTCCGCCGCGCGGGCGCGGGCCTCGTCGGCGAGCACGAGGTTGAAGGCATGAATGTCGCCCTCACGCTCGCCGATCATCGCAAGGTGGCGTTCGAGTACGTCGGACACGCTGGCGATGTTGTTCCGAACGTTCCAGGCGATGTCGGCGACGCTGGTCGGAAGGTCCCCACCGTCTGAGTTGCTGCTCACGTTCAGTCCTCCAACCCGACGATCGGCGGCACCCGGAAACGGCCGCCCTCGGCGGCAGGAGCTGCAGCGAGCACCTCGTCGCGGTCGAGACAATCCATCTCGATGTCCTCGCGCATCACGTTCGCAATGGGGGTGGGGTGCGTCATCGGCTCGACCCCATCGAGATCGAGTGCGTCGATGTCGGCGAAGTGGTCGAGCATGTCGCTCAGCTGGTGGGTCGCCTGCTGGAGTTCGTCGTCGCTCAGCGACAGCCACGCGAGCTTGGCCACCTTGGCGACAGCCTCTGGAGTGATGCGGTCGGACACGACCGACAACGCTACCGGCACCCCGAACCCCCCTCCCCCTACCGAAAAATCCCGTCGGCGTTGCGCTCAGCGCAACGCTGGCGCGCCATTTCGGGTTGAGGGCCGGGTTCAGTTCGGGTTGTGGGCCGGTCAGTCGACGACGGGTGGGCCGATGTAGCGCGAGCTCGGACGGATCAGCTTGCCGGCGGCTGCTTGTTCGACGATGTGGGCACACCAGCCAACGGTCCGGCTGACGGCGAACGTGGGCGTGAACATCGATCGAGGGAGGCCGGCGGTCTCCATGACGACGCCGGCATAGAACTCGACGTTGCTCGGTAGCGGCCGGCCGGGCTTGAGTTCGGCCAACGTCACGAGGATCTCGGCCTCGACGGCCGTCGCGAACTCGACGAGGTCGCCGCCGAGCCGCTCGGCAACTTCGCGCAGCAGCGCCGACCGTGGATCGGGCGCTCGATACACCGCGTGGCCGAATCCCATGATGCGCCGCCCGGCCGCGACCTCCCCTCGGACCCAGTCGGCGGCAGCATCGACGGATCCGATCTCGTCGAGGGCGTCGAGGGCGCGGCTCGGGGCACCCCCGTGCAGCGGACCAGCCAGCGCGCCGAGTGCGGAGCAGACGGCGTCAGCTGGATCGGCGCCCGTCGAGGACACGACGCGTGCGGTGAAGGTCGACGCGTTGAAGCCGTGGTCGATCGTCAGGATCATGTACTGCTCGACCGCTCGGGCCGCAACCGGTGTCGGGACCACGCCGGTCACTTGGTGCAGATACGCCGCCGCATGCCCGAGCGACGGATCAGGCTCGATCGCTGGGAGACCGACCCCGACTCGGTGCAGCGCCGCCAGGAGCGATGGCACCAGCGCTGCGAGTCGCAGGGTCTGGTCACGACGAACCTCGTCGTCGACGTCGATCACCGGGCTCAAGCCCAGCGGACCGGCGGCGACCGACAACACCGAGCGGAGTTTCGAGAGCATCGACGCATCCGTCCGAGCCACCGATTCGATCACCCCCTCGAGCGCCGCCGGCACCGTGCGATGAGCAGCCGTCTCGCTTCTGAACCGTTCGGCCTCCTCGCGATCGGGCAGGCGCCCGTTGCGCACCAGGAACCAGACGTCCTCGAACGGGCGCGTGCGAGCGAGTGAGGCGGCGTCGTACGGCCCATAGTGGAAGAACCCTCGATCGCCGTCGACCGCGCCGATGGCGGTGTCGGCGGCGACGACGCCGTTGAGTCCGGGGGGAACATCGATCAGGTGTGTCATGGCAGTCAGTGTCGACGTGCTCCAGGCGCTGATCAACATTGATTCGATCAATGTTGACTCGGTCAAGCGGCTCCATCACACTGGCGCCGTGAGCACCCTGATCCGGTCGAGCGAAGCTGCGGCGATTCTCGACGTCACGAAGGCCACCCTGTACGCCTACGTGAGCCGCGGTCGGCTGGCGCGTACCACCGCCCCCGACGGTCGCACCTCGTTGTTCGCCCGTGACGATGTCGAGCAGCTCGCCAAGCGAAGCCGACGAGCTCCGAGCGGGCCGAGAGCGACGATCGATGTCCAGATCTCGTCCGGGATCACCGTGATCGACGACACCTCGCTGAGCTATCGGGGCCGCGATGTGGCCCGACTGGCCGTCGATCATCGATTCGAGGAGGTGGCCGAGCTGCTGTGGTCGGGGGCCGCCGTCGAACCCGGCACCACCTGGCCAGCACTCGACTCCACCCAGCGGTCCGCCTTGTCACCGATCGGCGCATTGGCGCTCTCGCCCATCGGACGCATCGCCACAGCAGCGCAGGTGCTGGCCCAACTCGACAGCGAGTCCACGGCGCCCCGCTCCCCGACCACCGCCGCTCGGCGGCTCCTCATCGCCACTCCGTTCGTTCTGGGCTCGGCTCGCCGGACAGGTCGGTACGCCGAGCGGCTTGCGGCAGCGTGGCAACGACGGCCGTCGTCGACGCTCGCCGACGCCATCGACACGGCTTTGGTCCTGCTCGCCGACCACGAACTGGCCACGAGCACGTTGGCGGTGAGGATCGCTGCATCGGTCCGCACATCGCCATCGGTGGCCTTCGCGGCCGGACTCGCCACGGTGGAGGGAGCGCTCCACGGGAGCGCATCGGCTGAGGCCCATCGGTTCCTCGAGGACTGTGCCACGAGTGAGCCATCGCTCGTGATCGACGAGTTCCGTTCCCGGCGGCGTCCGGTTCCGGGCTTCGGCCACAAGGTCTACCGCGGGATCGATCCTCGATTCCGGCCGCTGCTCGACCAGGTCCGTCACCTCGACCCTGGCGTCGCCACGCTCGTCGACGCGGTCACCGCCGAGGCGGGACGGGTGATGGCGCACCAACCGAACGTCGACCTGGCACTCGGAGCGCTCACCCTCGCCGCCGGACTCGAACCGGACACGCCGATCTTCGCCGTTGCCCGCATCGCCGGCTGGGCTGCTCACTTCGACGAGGAGTGCGACGAACGTCCCGTCCGCTTCCGCGGTGTCGCCACGCCGCGACGCTGACCATCAGCCACAACCGAGCGAGTCACCGGCGTGCCGATCGGCGGCAGCGAGATCAGTCCGGCCGTCGAAGCAGGCGGCGAAGGCGTCGCCGACGAGACGTCTGGGGCGCGACGTCCGGTTCGGGCGTCGGTGCATCGACGACCTCGATCGGGTCGGACGGACGCCCTGCACGCCAGCGCTCGACGATCGGCTCCGGGTCGACGGTCCACACCGTGGTCGGCGGACCGGACACCGTGTGGCTGTTCACGTAGCGAATTCGCTCGTTGATGCTCTCGACGACCTGACGCAGTTCGTCTTCGGTCTCAGCGGCCTCTGCGTCGGCGACCGCAGCGTCTCGCTCGGCACGGATCGCCAGCGTCGGAGGGACCCAGCTGATCCCCTCGCGACGGAGCTTCTCCTTCACCCACCAGTCCTCGTCGCGTGACTCGCCGAGGCCGGGAATCGGCTTGCCCTGTCCTTCGAGGTTGTCCAACAACCCCTCGCGCCTCCCTTCCTCGAGCTGGCGTTCGACCCACGACTGCCACTCGACTCCGGGCGGCTTTCGCTCGGTCACGGCTCCTCCTGCATCGCGGTCAGGTGCATGAGCACCGCCGACTCGGGGTGCAGTACCGGTGGTCGCAGCCCATGAGCGGCGAGCTGCCGGCCGGTCAGTTCGATGCCATCGGTGAGCCAGACGGGTTGCGTGAGCGCCATCCCCCAGCGTTCGTCGGGCAACCTCACGTGCTCGATGCGGTAGCGCCGGTCCGGGACGAGGCCGGGCAACCGCAACAACGGCGGCGTGAGACTCGGCGCCGTGGCGAGCTGCGCGAACGACACCAATCCCTCCGAGCGATCGGCCGAGTACACCCCGTGCGCGCAGTATGCCGGCTCGGTGTCGAAGCGCACCACATCACCGCGGTGCAGCAGCGGCCGGAACCGCTTGTGGACGGCGATCGCCTCCGCGAGCGCGGCCCGACGATCTTCGTCGAGGCGGGCCACGTTCCACTCGACGCCCAGGTGTCCGAACAACGCCGTCGCTGCCCTGAACGCGAGGGTGTGGACGCGACCGGTGGTGTGTGCCCGGGTGGGTCCGATGTGGGCGCCCATCACCTCCGGCGGGATCAGCATCGACGCGCCACGCTGGATCGTCTGCCGTTCGAGCGCGTCGTTGCAGTCGCTCGTCCACACCCGCTCGACGCGCCGAAGGATCTCGTGATCGATGCGCCCACCACCGCTCGCACACGACTCGAACTCGACATCGGGATGGCGACGCCGCAGCTCGTCCAGCAGCGCATACAGCGCCAGCGTCTGCGCGTGCGTACCTGGCGAACCGGTCGCGCCGGAGCCCTGCACGTGATCACGGTTCATGTCCCACTTGACGTAGGCGATGTCGTGATCGGCAAGCAGTGCATCGAGATGACCGAGGACGTGCGCGAACACCTCCGGGCGACCCAGGTCGAGGACCAGTTGGTTGCGGCCGAGCACCGGTTCGTACCCATCCGTGGTCAGTGCCCAGTCGGGATGGGCCCGGTACAGGTCGCTGTCGGGGTTGACCATTTCCGGCTCGACCCAGATGCCGAACTCCATCCCGAGACCGGTGACGTGGTCGACCAGCGGGGCCAAACCCTCCGGGTACACGTCGGCCGACACGACCCAATCGCCCAAGCCCGACGTGTCGTCGCGTCGCGAACCGAACCATCCGTCGTCGAGCACGAATCGCTCGATGCCGATCGACGCGGCGACGTCTGCCAGTTCGCGCAGCGTGTCGAGGTCGTGGCGGAAGTAGACCGCTTCCCACGTGTTCAACAGCACGGGCCGCGGTGACGTCGGATGCGCCGGACTGCGCCGGGCGGCCCGATGGAATCCCCACGTGGCAGGCGTGAGCCCCTCGGCCGAGTAGACGGCGAGCACATCGGGCGTCGTGTACGACTTGCCCGGCTCGATCACGATCTCGCCGGGCTGCAGCAGCTCGCCCGCTTGTACATATCGTCGACCGTCGGCCAACCGCTCGGCCAGCATCGTGTGGTTACCGCTCCAGGCGAGATGGATGCCGTGCACCTCGCCGACCCACTCACCGAAGCCCTCAGCGCCGGCGAACAGCAACGGCACGTGCTCGTGTGAGGTCCGGCCGCGGAGATGTTCGGAGACGACCGCGCCATGGTCCCACCGCGAGCGAGTCGGGTGGAATTCGCGGGCCCAGCGTCCCTCGAACCGCAGCAGCTGGTCGGCCGCGTCAGGCAACGGCAGGCTCACCGTCAACGCGTCGAGCGAGTACCGCCGGTCGGCGACGTTGGTCAGGGTCACCCGAACGCCGAGCACCTCATCGACGGTGATCTCCGTGGTGAGGGTCAGGCCGGCAACGTCATCGAGCGCGTCGACGGTCAGCACGCCGTCGACAACGCCATGCGCTGTCGGTCGGAACCGTGGCGCCCAGTCGCGACCGCCGCCACGGCGCCCAGCGAGCCCGGGCCGCCCGACGAAACCATCGGCGTGCAGCGGCACGATGCTGACAGGAGCGACCGTGCCGAGTGCCCCAGCCACAGCCGGACGCCCGAGCGCGGCATCGAGCTCACCGAGGCCTGGGCGGTCGCCAAGAGGCTGACCCCAGTGGAGGATGGTCGGCGTGGCGGTGGAGACGTCGACGACGACGTCGAAGGAGGTTCCGCTGAGGTGGACCAGCTCTGACACCGAACCAGTTGATCACGCGAGGTCGTCGCCAGCCACCTTCGAGATGGTCCGCCGAGCTCCGTCGTACCCCCGCAACTCCGTGGGACCCGACCATCGCACCGCGATCGAGATCTCGGCGGCTCGGGTTCCGGAATCCCGGACTCACGCCACCGAGTTTCCGACGGGAGCTCCGGAGGGCCGGATTTCAGGGCGCTTCGATGGAGAAGCCGGACACCTCATAGCGATCGTCGACGACGCGGATCTCCCACCGCTCCACCACCTCGACCATGCCACCGGGTGTCTCGTAGTTGACGACGACTCCGGACGTCCAGAAGTCGCCATCGGGTGCCGGTTCCGCCGGCGGTACGGAGAAGTCGGCGACGAATGACCTGGTCACGTCCGAACACTCCTCCCAGCACGATGGGACCTCACCGGTGTACGGCGCCGGGACCGCATCCAGACAGTCGGCGACGAACCCGAACGATCCTGTGGTCCGAGCAGCGACCATGGCACTCTGGAAGTCGGCGGCAAAGAAGGCGACTCCGCTGTCGTCGGGGACGCCGAACACCTCGCACGACACCGGCGATGCATCGAAGTCCGGCAGCGTCGTCTCGGTTGCGGACTCGGGAACGGTCGATGTCACTGACGCAGCGACCGATTCGGTCGTCACCACGAGCGTCGTGGACGGTTCGGTGATCGAGACCGACGGAACGCTCCCGTCGGCGGACCCGCCACCGTCACTGCCACAGCCGACAGCGAACGCAACGAGTGCCAGAGCGGCGACGGATCGACTCAATCGGGCACTCCCCATTCGTTCGTTCTACCACCAGCCGTTCCGGAGACGCCCGCGGCGCCCTCGTCGACAGCAGGTCAGGCGCTCGACTCGCCGCCTGAACGCTCGACGTCATCGGGGAGCTCGTCGGGCGACTCGTCATCGGCGAGGTCGTCGGCCGACTCGTCATCGCCGGCAAGCACCGCATCGTCGAGCGAGCGTTCCTCGTCGAGCCCACGCTCCTCGTCGAGCGGGACCGCGATCGTTCGGCTCGGCGATCGGATGGCGCCGCATCCATGCGAGCACGACGCCGCCACCCACGACGGCCATGACCGAGACCCATTGGTTCCAACGCAACCCGGCGATCTCGTCGGCGCGGTCGATGCGCAGACCCTCGACCCAGAAGCGCCCGATCCCGTAGCCGATGATGTACATCACGAACAGCTGGCCCGGCGCGGGACGGAACCGCTTGTCGATCCAGAGCAGCAGCAAGCACAGCCCGAGGCTCCACAGCGACTCGTAGAGGAACGTCGGGTGGAACGTGGTGCCGACCGCGTAGATGCTGGTGTCGAAGTGCTGCGGGTCGATCTCCAGCGCCCAGGGAAGATCGGTCGGTCGGCCGAACAACTCTTGGTTGAAGTAGTTGCCCCAGCGGCCGATCGCTTGGGCGAGCGGGATCGCCGGTGCGGCACACGTCGCCGCAGCAGCGAGCGGAATTCCTCGCTTCTTGGTGAAGTACAACCCGACCGGAACGCCGAGGAGGAGGCCACCGGGAATCCCGAGGCCGCCCTTCCAGATCTGCGGGATACGCCCGAGGTCGTCGGCGAACAGATCCCAGTCGGTCGCGACGTGGTAGAGCCGCGCCCCGATGACCCCGGCGAGCACCGCCCAGACCGCGATCGCGCTGGCATCGTCGCGGGTGCCGATGTCGCGCGCTTCGAGGCGACGCCCGAACAACCACACCGCTGCGACCACGCCGAGCGCGATCATCAGCCCGTAGAGGTTGAGGCTGAGCGGCCCGATGTCGATCGAGTTGAACGACGGGCTCGGGATCGATGCGATCATCAGCCGCCCGTGACCCGGCCGACGAACTCGCACACCCGACGTTCGATGTCGGCGGCGTCGTAGTCCTGGGTGGCAACGTGATAGCTGCGCTCGAGCCACACGTGCTCGACGTCGCCGCCGTAGTTCAGCGCGAGGTGCTCGGAATTGGACGGCTCGACCACGTGGTCCTGTCGCGACGTGATCAGCAGCAACGGCATCGTCAGCTCGCTGTAGCGATCCGTCATGGGCGCGAGCCCCTCGCGCATGAACGACAGCAGCGGCCGCAGGGGCGCGCCGTCGTAGGAGCTCTCCTGTACATCGGGATCAGCGATGTCGCCGCCGATGGCCGGCGCGATCTCGGTGCCGTCGTCGACCATCTCCTGGATCATGTCGAGTACCTCAGAAGCCTGCGGCGTCGTGGCAGGGTTGACGCACACCAGCCCGACGACCTTCGACAACTCGAATCCCGACCACAGCGTGAGCGATCCACCCATGCTGAGCCCGACGACCACGATCTCGTCGACCCGGTCGGCGAGTCGGCCGTGCGCCGCAGCGACCTCACCGGTCCAGTCGACCCATCTGGTCGTGACCATCTCCTCGACGGTGGTGCCGTGGCCGGGAAGCCGCGGCATCTCCACGTGATGGCCGACCGCAGCCACCGCTTCGGCAATCCCCCGCATCGAGGACGGGTTGCCGGTGAACCCATGGATCACGAGCACGCCCACGCGGGTCGAACCGACGTGCGACATCGGCTGAGCTTCGGGCAGGACGGCAGGCGCGGTCATGGCGAAAAGCTACCGGTACGGATCGTCCGGCCCGTTCGGCTCGTCCCACCAGTCGTCGGGGACCGATTTCGCCTGCCAGTCGGGGTCGGGGTAGATGCAGTCGACCGGGCACACGGGCAGGCACTTGTCACAACCGCTGCACAGCTCCGGGACGATGATCACGTCGGCGCCGTGGTTGAAGATCGCCCCGAAGTGCGGCGGGCAGTGGCGCAGGCACGCATCGCAGTTGATGCACTCGGCCATTTCGATCCGCAACGGCACGTTCTGCCACTTCTCATTGCGGGTTCGAGTGGAGATGCGCTCGTCGCGGGTGGCCGCCATCGCGCCTCACCGTAGTTGCGGCCGGACGGCGACCACCGACCGGCCGTCTTGACCAACGGGTCAAGTTTCGGTTGGACTGTCGCGGTGACCAGCGCCGGCGCCGAACGTCTCGACACCGCAGAGGACCGCCAGCACACCGAGCACGGGCTCGAACGCAAGCAGCAGCTCCTCGACGCGGCCGCTGAATTGTTCGCCGCCCGCGGCTACTCCGCAACACGGATCGCCGACATCTGCCAGGCCGCCGGCGTCGCCAAAGGGCTGTTCTACTGGTACTTCCCGACCAAGGGGGCGCTGTTCGCCGAACTCGTTCGGACGATGCGTCTGCGCCTGCGCCGCGCCCAGGGGACCGCGATGGATCCCACGGCCGACGCGATCACCCGTATCGCCAACGGCGCCGAGGCGAGCGTGCGGTTCATGGCCGACCATGCCGCGTACTTCGCGCTGCTCGACGTCGAACGCAGCGACCCCGAGGTCGCCGACGTCCTTGCCGAGGGTGCCGGCGTCTACCTCGACGACGTGCGACGACTCGTCGAGGACGGACAACGCGCCGGGACGATCGCCGATGCGCCCTCCGACTTGGTTGCGGTCGGGGTGCTCGGCACCGTCTCCTCGTTCTCCAACTCCTATCGCAGCGGTCGGTTGGGTGACGACATCACCGTTGACGAGCTGGCCGTCTTCGTGCGGCGGTGGGTGGTCAACGCGCTCAGCTGACGGTGCGACTGGAGCGGGCAGCGCCGCGAGCCATGCTCAGGCGAGATCGGCGGCGAGTTCCGGGTACCGGGCGATGAGCACCTTCACGAACGCGTCGAGGAGTTCGGGATCGAATTGCGAGCCAGAACCCGACATGAGGAACCGAACGGCCTCGTCGCGAGTCCATTCGCGCTTGTAGACCCGGCGTGTCGCCAGAGAATCGAACACGTCGGCGATCGCCACGATCCGACCCGACAGTGGAATCGCCTTGCCGGCCAGCCCGTTCGGATACCCGGATCCGTCCCACCACTCGTGATGTGACCAGGCCGCTTCAGCGGCGAGCGCGAACAACTCGGTGGACACGCCAGAGAGCAGTCGGCGCCCCAGCACGGTGTGCTGCTTGATCTCGTCGAACTCCTCGACGGTCAGCGGCCCGGGCTTCAACAACAGCCGGTCGTTGACGGCGACCTTGCCGATGTCGTGGAGTCGGGCAGCGAGTCGGAGCCGTTCGCACCATTCGGGCTGTTGGCCGATCGCGTGACCGATTTCTGCGGCGAGGTCGCCGACGCCACTGGTGTGTCTGGTCGTGTTGCCGCCGCGCATCTCCGCGAGCGCAGCGAGGCGCTCGTAGGCCTCGAGGTGGTACGCGTCGACATCGGCATGCTCGGCGGCGTAGTCGGCGATGAGCCCCGACGTCGTCAGCGAGGTGATCTGGCCGAGGTGGCGGGCGTTCTCGTTGTCGTGGGCCACCTGCACCGTACGCATACGCAGGTCGGCGGCGTCGGTGAAGATTTCACGGTGCAACGCGAAGTGGCGTTCACGGTGCTCGAGCGCTTCGGACAGCCTCCCGGCCTGTTTGCAGGCCACGGCGAGGAGGTCGTGGAGTTCGAGTTCGAGTTCGCGATGATTGGTGCGGTCGGCGAGATCGAGTGCGGCGAGCAGCGCCGCGACTGCGTCGTCGGTCCGGCCGCTGCGCAGCGCAACTCGACCCTCGGACACCATCACCCCGAGCTGCTCACTGACCGGCAGCGTCTCCCCGGACTGGACACGAGCCTGCCAGCCGGCGCGGGCCTCGTCGAAACAGGCATCCGCCGCGGCGACGTCGCCCAATCCGGCGTGGGATTCGGCAAGGTCGGCGAGCAGACTCCCAACGAGGTGCGGTGCGTCGGTTCGGGCGAGTGACGTCGCGCGACGACCGAGCTCGACCGCCACCTGGTACTCGCCGCGCCGGCCACGGATCCGTGCGAGGTTCCCGAGCACCATTGCGTCGACGTCGGGGCGAACCAGCGCCTCGTTCACGGCGAGCGCCGTCTCGTACGTGCCGATCGCCCGGTCGTAGTCGGCCATCGACTGGTAGATCGCGGCCACCGTGTGCAGGATCCGGCCCTCGTCGATGTCGTGATCGGTGGCCCGGTACACCTGCAGTGCGCGCAGGCAGTGCTCGAGGGCATCTGGGTAGTTGCTCGCCTGGTAATGGACCACACCGATCAAGTGCAGCGACCAGGCGAGGGTGAGGCTGACCTCGTTCGGTTGGGTCAGCTCGACGGCTTCGGTTGCGAGCGCGAAGGCGTATTCCGTACGTCCACGTTGGTGAGCGATCGAGGCCAGGTGGTACAGCGCCTCGGCTTCGAGGTCCGGCTGATCGCCGGCGCGGGCGAGCAGGCGGGCATCGAGGGCCAGCTGGCGCGATCGGTCAGGATCGGCCGAACGACAACGCGCAGCGTCATCGAGCAGCGAGCGGACACGCTGCTGATCTCGCTCCTGCGCAACCATTGCTAACTCCTGCACCCGGTCTCCTCGTTGGGCCCACCCCCGACGTCAGCCGGGCGACTGTCCACGAAACTACTCCGATCGAACGTGTCGCTGCGAGAGACCGGACGGATCTTGAACAAGTCCAGACCGCCACGCATGGCCGGTCACTGTCCGTATCGTGACCACCGCGATGCGATCACGCGAGGGCGCCCGGAGCGTCGAACGAGGGGCCGTCTGGGCGTTCATGCCAGTGGTCGCGATCCTCCCGTTCACCTTGCTCGCCCTCTTCCTGATCTGGCTCCCGCTCGGATGGCTCACCAACGTGCGCTATTGGTGGGTGGTGCTCGGATTCGGAGCTGCCGGACTGTTGCTGTTCGTTCGACCGATCCAGGTGCTCGTACTCACGCCGTTGCTCCGAGCACGTCGACCGACGACGGACGAGGCCGAGATCATCGAACCGCTGTGGGCGCGGATCGCCCAGGCCAACGGATTGCCGGCGAGCCGCTACGTGCTGCGTGTACTCCCGACCGACGAACTGAACGCCTTCGCCTGCGGCGGTCACCTGGTGCTCGTGACCAGCTTTGCCGTGCACGATCTCAGCGAAGCCCAGTTGCGCGGTGTGCTCGCCCACGAGTTGAGCCACCATCTCGGCCTGCACACCGTGGCGATCACGATCGGACACTGGCTGTCGACACCGGTGGTCCTGCTCGCGCGGATCGGCTTCTTCCTCGAGAACATCGGACGCGCATCAGTCGGCAGTTTCGGTCAGAAGTCGCCGATCGTGGCGGCTATCGGTTCGGTCGCCGCCGTCGTCATGCACGCACTGTCGTGGATCTTCACGGCGGCGTTGCGTGGCAGCGACGCCCTGGCGAACCTCGTCGGCCACTCCTCGGAGTTCGAGGCCGACCGCCGAGCGGTGCGCATGGGATTCGGCCGCGAGCTGGCAAGCGCCCTGCGCGAGCTGTTGGCACGTGGCTCGGGCCGGCGACCGATCGGCTGGCGGGCGCGACTGGCCGCATCACATCCGCCCGCGCGGACCCGGGTGGCCCGTATCGAAGCGCTCATGCGGCATCCGGCGCGCTGAGTCGAGTCGTTCAACCGGCGCCGCTCACGCGGTGATCGGCGCAACGATCGCATCGAGCACGGCGATCAGGTCGAGCGGCGCGACCCCGATGTCCATACCTCGCTTGCCACCGCTCACGTAGACGGTGTCGAACAGCTCGGCGGTCTCGTCGATCACCGTGCGAAGCCGCTTGCGTTGACCGATCGGACTGATGCCGCCAACGATGTACCCCGACGATCGCTCCGCTCGCGCCGGGTCGCACATCGCTGCCTTCTTCGCGCCGACCGCTGCGGCCACACGCTTCATCGAGAGCTGACAGCTGACCGGCACGACGGCCACGATCAGCTCGTCGTCGGCAACGACCACGAGCGTCTTGTACACCTGGTCATGATCGAGTCCCAGTGCGTCCGCCGCCTCACGACCGAAATCGTGGAGGTCCTCGCCTCGGTCGTACTCGTGGATCGTGTGCGAGATCCGGGCGTCCTGGAGCGCGACGACTGCTGGGGTCACGACCGCGACTGTAGAGCCACCGCCACCGCCACTGACCGGCCGTCTTTTGCCTGGCTGCCACTTGTATGGTCGCTGCGTGCGTCTGTCCGTCGATCCGTCCACGTCGCCCGACGACTACGAGTTCGCCCACCGGATCCGAGTCCGCTTCGTCGAGACCGACGCGATGGGCATCGTCCATCACAGCAACTACCTCGCCTACTTCGAGGAGACCCGGGTCGAGTACCTGCGCGCGATCGGTCATCCGTTCACCGAGTGGCGTGACGCCGGGCTCGAATCGCCCGTGTTGGAGTCGTTCGTGCAGTACCGCCAGCCACTCGAGTTCGACGACCAGATCACCGTGCACCTCCGCCTCGCCGACGTCACGCGTGCCACGTTCCAGATGGCCTATCTCATCACCGTGGACGACGAGGCGGGGATGGCCCGCCCTCGTGCCACCGGCGTCACGGTTCACGGTTGTGTCACCACCGCGGGACGCCCGACCCGTCTGCCCAACTGGCTCCGGGATCTCGCGCCAGAGCGGTGAGTCTCGGCGCGACCCGTCGGCTCGCAAACTCATCGCCGTCGGGGTCGTTGCGACGGGTGGGGCATCAGTACGTTCGCGGGGATGGCAGACACTGCAACACCGAGCCGAGTTCCACTGGTCGAGTACCTGGCACTCGACGACGGTGATCCCCACCTGGTCGCGAGCGAGTGCACCAGCTGCGGGGCGCGCTTCTTCGACCGCCGCAACGCCTGTGCATCCTGCTTCGGCACGGACTTTCGGCACGTGAAGATCGCGACGGAGGGCGAGCTACGGACCTTCACGATCGTGGCGTTCGCCGCTCCCGGCGTCGAGGTGCCGTTCGTGTCCGGCGTGATCGACTGCGACGGCACGAGCGTGCGAGGCAACCTTCGCGGCGTCGAGCCCGACGCTGATCACGTGCACACGGGCATGAAGGTGAAGCTCACCACGTACTCGCTCGGCACCGACGACCACGGCACCGAGGCCATCGGCTTCGCCTTCGAACCAACCTGACCCGCACGCAACCCAACAACCGAGTACCGCCGCCGAGGGAAGCGCCAGCGACGAGGCGGATCGAGGCCGACCTGACGCAACCAACCACCAACTGGCCGTGAGGCCGAGACAGGGAACTATGGAAGACATCTGGATCCTCGGGATCAACATGACGAAGTTCGGCAAGCACATCGATCGTGACGTCGTCGACCTCGCATCTGAGGCCGTGATGGCGGCGCTCGCCGACGGTGGCGTGACGATGGCCGACATGGGCGTGATGGCCGCCGGCAACCTGATGGGTTCTGGCGGTATCGGCCAGCAGATCCAGAAGCAGGTCGGCCAGACGGGCATCCCGGTGTACAACGTGTCGAACGCCTGCGCCACCGGAGCCACGGCGCTGCGCACGGCGATCATGTCGATCAAGGCCGGCGAGAGCGACATGGGTCTCGCCGTCGGCGTGGAGAAACTGGCCGGAGTGGGCCTGCTCGGCGGTGGCGGCCGGGCCAAGAAGGACGGCAACGAGTGGGAACCGCAGGGCCGATTCGGTGCCGTGACCTCCACCGATGGTCGCATCGGCACCGACACGATGCCAGGTGTGTTCGCGCAGGTCGGCATGGAGTACGGCCACAAGTACGGCGGCGCCGACTTCGAGTTGTTCGCCAAGATCTCCGAGAAGAACCACGCCCACTCGACGCTCAACCCGTTGGCGGCGTATTCGAAGCGCTTCACCCTCGAGGAGATCATGGGCGACATGATGATCGCCTACCCGAACACCCGCCCGATGTGCTCGGCCAACTGCGACGGTGCTGCCGCCGCGGTCGTCGTGAGCGGCGAGAAGCTCAAGACGCTGTCGCTCGAACAACAGCGCCGTGCGGTGAAGGTGTCGGCATCGGTACTCACGTCCGATCCGTGGCAGGAGGCCTGCCAGGTACTCCCCGACGTCAACACGCTCACCCGCAACGCCGCGAAGACGGCGTACGAGCAGGCCGGCATCGGACCGGAGGACCTCGACCTCGTCGAACTCCACGACTGCTTCGCCACCGCCGAGCTCGTCCACTACGACAACCTCGGTCTGTGCGAGGAAGGCGGCGCCGTCGACTTCTTCAACTCGGGCGCGCCGTGGCGCGATGGTTCGCTGCCGGTCAACGTGTCGGGTGGTCTGCAGTCGAAGGGGCACCCGATCTCGGCCACGGGCATCGCCAACATCTGGGAGGTCTGTCATCACCTGCGTGGCGAGGCCGGCGACCGTCAGATCGAGGGCGCCAAGGTCGGCCTCGCCCACGTGATCGGCCTCGGCTCGGCCTGCGGCGTTCACATCCTGGAGAAGTCCGCCGCCTGACCCGGTTACGCGGTGCCAGGCACCGCGTAACCGACGCTGGCCGCTACGCCATGCTGGTGACCCGGTTACGCGGTGCCTGGCACTGCGTAACCGACGCTGGCCGCTACGCCTTGAGGGTGAACCCGCCGTCGACAACGAAGATCTCACCGGTGGTGTACTTGTTTCGCAGCAACGCCAGCACCGCCTCCGCACAGTCGTCGGGCGTGGCCGAGCGGGGCACCGGAGCGATCTTGGCGACCGCGGCATGCATCGCATCCCAGTCCTCGGTCCACGGCGTGGCCACGAGTCCGGGCGCAACGGCGTTGACGCGGATCGGGCCATAGCTCTTCGCCAGCAACAACGTCATCTGATTGAGCGCCGCCTTGGTCATCGAATACGCCATCGACGAACCGACCGGTCGAAGCCCGGCGATCGAGGTGATGTTGACGATGTTGGCGTCGTCGGACTCGCGCAGGTGCGGGATCGCCCGTTTGGTGAGCCACCACGTGCCGAACACGTTGACCTCGAAGGTCTTGCGAAAGATCTCGTCGGTGAGGTCGTCGAGGTGCTCGTGCGGGATCGACGTCGTCCAGCCGGCGTTGTTGATCAGGAAATCGAGCTGCCCGTAGCGCTCGATCGTCGCGTCGACGAGGGCATGCGCTTCGTTCTGATCGCTGATGTCGGCACGCAGATAGCAGGACTCCCCCGGCAGCGACGCCGACACGGCCTCGCCGGCTTCGACCGACGACGATGAATTGACGACCACCGTGGCGCCGAGCGCCGAGAGTCGGCGGGCGGTCTCCTCACCGATCCCGCTCGAGGACCCCGTGACGATGGCAACGCGACCAGCGAATTCAGTCATCCCCGGACCGTACCCGCTCGACCGGAGCAGGCGTCAGACCGTGCGATCCGATGGCGGCACGACGACGACCGGCCGGTCGCAGTGATGGACCACGTGGTGGCTCGTGCTGCCGAGCGCCTGCTCGTCGCCGACGCCGCGCGAGCCGACCACGACGAACGACGCATCGAGCCCTGTGCCCATCTTCATCAACACGTCAGCTGGGCTGCCGTACGCCAGCTCGGCACGCCACCGAAGTTCGCGGTCGTTCGCGAGCGCGGCACACCAGTCGAGACGCAGCAAGCGCTCGATGTCGTCGCGATGGCCTTCCGACGGCACGTGCCGGCCCTCGATCATCGTCATCAACCCGATCGCGTGGAACACCGCCAGATCCAGATCGAACCGCTTGGCGATCTCGGCCGCCAGCGCCAACGCCCGCTGAGCATTGCTGGAACCGTCGACGCCGACGATCACCGGACCCGACCCGACGATGTTGCGAGGAGACGTCTCGGTGTCGGCCATCACCAATGATCCTAGAGTCGGTGTCGTGACCACCCTGCAATTCCTGGGCGCCACCGGCACCGTCACCGGCAGCCGGTTCCTGGTGCGCACCAGCCGAGCGACCGTGCTCATCGACGCTGGTCTGTTCCAGGGCGCCAAGCGCGACCGCCTCGCCAACTGGGAGCCTTTTCCGGTCGACCCGACCACGATCGACGCCGTGATCGTGACCCATGCGCACATCGACCACAGCGGCTGGCTGCCCGGCCTCGCTCGCGACGGCTTCACCGGCCCGATCGTCGCAACCACGGCCACCTGCGAGCTCTGCAAGATCCTCCTGCCCGACGCCGCACACCTCCAGGAGGAACAGGCTCGATTCGCCAACGAACGAGGGTTCAGCAAACACCATCCAGCCAAACCGCTGTACACGTCCGACGATGCCGATGCTGCCATTGCGCTGCTCCAGGGCGCCGACTTCGACGACCCGGTCGAGCTCGCCGACGGGATCGTCGCTCGCTTCGTCCCAGCCGGCCACATCCTCGGCTCGGCCAGCGTGCACCTGACGATCACCGACGACGACGGCACCACGACACTGCTGTCGAGTGGCGACCTCGGGCGTGGCGACCACCCGCTGATCCCGGGACCAGGTGTCCCTCCCGCCGCACGAACCGTGCTCATCGAGTCGACGTATGGCGACTCCCTGCACCCGGACGAATCGGACGAGATCGAGGGGTTCGCAGACGTCGTGCGCCGCACCGCGAAGCGCGGTGGAATCGTGCTCATCCCGGCCTTCGCCGTCGATCGCACCGAGGTGTTGCTCACCGTCTTGCGTGACCTGATGTCCTCGGGCCGCGTCCCGACGCTGCCCGTGTACGTCGACAGCCCGATGGCCGTGAAGGTGCTCGACGTCTATCGATCGGCGATGCGCACGGCCAACCCACTCGAGTGTCACCCGGCACCCGCCGATGCCACGCACGATCCCTTCGACCCGGGCGGAGGCCTTCACGAGTGCCCGACCGTCGAGGACTCGAAGTCGCTGAACGAACTCACGGCACCGGCGATCATCATCTCGGCGTCCGGGATGGCGTCAGGGGGTCGAGTGCTCCACCATCTCGCCCGACTGCTCCCCGACCACCGCAACAGCGTGGTGCTGTGCGGCTTCCAAGCCATGGGAACACGAGGACGATCGTTGGCCGATGGCGCCCGCAACGTGAAGATGCTCGGCCGCTACGTACCCGTCCGAGCCGAGATCGAGATGCTGCGATCGCTGTCGGTGCACGCCGACGCCGACGGGCTGCACGACTGGATCACGGCACTGCCGGAGCGGCCCACCACGGTGTTCGTCGTCCACGGCGAGCCCAGGGCCAGCGCCGCGTTGGCCGAGCGACTCGTCGACGACGACGTGACTGCTGTGGTACCCACCCGGTTCGAGGTGGTTCGCCTCGAATGAGCGCCCCAGCGGCCATGCATGCCATGGACCTAGGGCCCTGCTCGCGCTGGTTTCGGTCGGGTTGAATGAGTTCATGGACGAACGACAGCAAGCCACCGAGATCCTCAGTGAATCCGAGTGCTGGGACCTGCTCGACCACTCCGCCGTCGGACGCCTCGCTGTCGACATCGCGGGTCAGCCCGACATCTTCCCGATCAACTTCGTGGTCGACAAGAGTGGCATCGTGTTCCGCAGCGCCGCCGGTACCAAGCTGGCAGGTGCGGTCCTGAACCGGCTGGTCGCGTTCGAGATCGACGGGTACGAGCCCGGCGATCGCACCGCATGGAGCGTGGTCGTCAAGGGCCACGCGCGGCCGATCGAGCGCATGCAAGAGATGTTCGACGCCGAAGACCTCCCACTGTTCCCGTGGCTCACCTGGGACAAGCCGAACTTCGTGCGCATCGATCCGGCAGTGGTGACGGGTCGCCGCTACCACCTCGTCGACGACGTCAGTCCCGACAGCTCGCTCGGTTGGACCACCACCGACGCCGACGACACCGCCGAGTCGCTTGCCGCCAAGCCCGCCCCCGGCGCCCCGTTCCACCCGGGCGAACCCAAACTGCACGCCGATTGAGACCGTCGCGTTCAGCGACCGGGGACCACCACCACGGGCATCGCTGCGTCGTGGAGGAGCCACGTGCTCACCGACCCGAGCAGTCCGGCGGCGATCAGTCCGCGTCCGCGGGATCCCACCACGACCAGGTCAGCGCCCTCCTGCGCCTCAGCAAGCGCCTGCCGGGGGCCCTGCAACACGATCGAGCGCTCGGCACGACGAGCAGGGTCGATCGCGTCGAGCGCATCGGTGATGCGCTGTTCCTCGAGTTCGATCTCGTCACCGAACCGGTTGCGGCTCATGTCCTCGTCGATCCAGGGAGCCACCTCGATCGCGGCGACCGCTCGAACCTGACCTGCGTCTCCGGCGAAGTCGAGCGCCCAGCGCAACGCATCCGCCGCATGTTCGCTGCCGTCGAATCCGACGACGACCGATGAGGCCGTTCGTGGCGTTGCGCCAGCCGGCACCACGGCGACCGGCGCCTGCGAGTGGGTGACGCAGTACTGGCTCACCGAGCCGAGCAGGTGGTGGCGCAGTTCACCGCTGCCGGTCCGGCCGATCACGAGGAGGTCCGCGTCGACGGAAGCGTCGACGAGGACGTGCTGGGCCTGGCCCTCGATCACCAGGGGGCGCACATCGGTCGTCGCACCGCCAGCCGCTGCGACCGCCACGTCGACGTCGTGTCCTGCCGTGGCGGCGAGGCCGAGCTCGTCGACACCGAACCCGCGCTTGGCCGTGAACATCGCCATGATCGATGGCACGTGGAACGCACCGAGGGCCGTGATCTCGACGTCCCGGTCGACGCCATGGGCGCTTGCCCATCGCAATGCGTCGACCGCCGCGTCCGATCCATCGATACCAACGATCCAGCGTGCTGTCATGGGGTCGAGTATCACCCGCGATCACCCCACTCGCCAAGGGCCCGAAGACCTGCCGGCTGCGAGCGTCAGGCGATGTCCTGCCGCTGCGCCGATGACATTGGGCCCTTGGCACGGGTGGCTCAGCACGCGACGATCAGCATGGAGGGAGTCTCGTGGAGATGGAACCGCTGGAGGAGTTGTCGGAGTCCGAGTGCTGGACGCTGCTGCGCACCGTCGACGTCGGTCGATTGGCCACGCCGACGACCCACGGAGGCGTCGAGGTGTTCCCGGTGAACCATGTCGTCGATCAGGGTTCGGTCGTGTTCCGGACGGCGTTGGGCACGAAGTTGGCCTACGCACTCGACGCTCCCGAGGTCGCCTTCGAGGCCGACAATGCGGCCCGCACCCACGCCGAGCAGTCCGACGACCCGTGGAGTGTCGTGATCCACGGCGCTGCCGAACTGATCACCAACGACACCGATCTCTTCGACAGCTTCGAGCTCCAGGTCCATCCGTGGCACACCTCGAGCAAGCCCTACTTCGTCCGACTCGTGCCGACCGGAGTGTCCGGTCGGCGATTCGGCCTCGACGCCTCGACATGACGAACACATCCGCCACCCAGCGCAAGGAGACACCATGGTCCAACACCTGATCGTTCCTGTCGATGGATCCGACGCATCGTGGCGCGCCGCCGACGTCGCCGTTGCGCTGGCCCGCCACAGCGATGCTTCCGTCGACGTCATCGAGGTCGTCTTCGACGAGCACGACACCTCCGAGGCCGAGGGCCGATTGGCCGAACGCCTGGGCCAGCACGACACCTCGGGGGTCAATGTCTCGACCCACGTGCGCGTGGCGGCCGAAAGCGTGGCGCAGGTGATCGGCAACGAGGTCGAACAGCACCCCGAGGTCACGGTGGTCCTCGCCTCGCACGGCCGTGGCCGCTCTGCAGCACTGCTCGGCAGCGTGACCGAGGAGCTCCTCGACCGGATCTTCGGGCCGGTGCTGGTGGTTGGGCCACACGTCACCACCAGTGGGTTCGACGGCCCGATCATCGTGACGACCGACGGCTCCAACGCGTCCGAAGCGGTCCTGCCGTTGGCGGCTGCCTGGGGCATCGAACTCGGCGGCGAACCATGGATCGTTCAGGTGACCGATCCCGAAGCCAGCGCGTCGGCAGACGTCAGCGAGTCGGCGTATCCAGCACGTCTCGCTCGAAATCTGGCCCGTGATTCCGGCCATCCGGTGCAGTTCGAGGTCCTTCACGGTGAACACATCCACGACGAGGTCGCCGACTTCGCCTCGGCGATCAAGGCGTCGCTGATCGTGGCGAGCACACGTGGACGCACCGGGATGTCGCGGTTCGTCATCGGCAGCACCGCGGCAGCGATCGTCCGCCACGCACCGTGCCCGGTGTTGTTGGTACGACCGCCGCATCTGCACCACTGACACCTCCACCGCGGAAGTTGGCTGGACGGGACGGGGCTCAACGTTCGCCGCGCCCACCAATAGCATGAGGCACCCATGGACCGCGCCGAGCTCGCAGGAGCATTGATCGACTCCTCTCCCGACGGGCTGATACTCGTCGACGCCGACGGCATCATCTCGGTCGCCAATCCCGTCGCCGCACGGTTGTTCGGCAAGACCCAGGAGGAGTTCGTCGGATCCTCGATCGACGAACTGGTTCCACCCGAGTTCCGTCGTTCACATGCGCAGCGTCGCGCCGACTTCGCCAATGCACCCTCGAGCCGACCCATGGGGACCGGGCTCCAGCTGTTCGCACAGCACTCCTCCGGCGAGATGTTTCCCGTCGAGATCAGCCTGAGCCCCTGCATGATCGACGACACGCTGTTCACGATCGCCACGATCCGTGACGTCAGCGAACGTCAGGAATCGGCCTCACAGATGGCGATGCTGCGCGACCGTGAGCGCATCGCCCGCGACCTTCACGACATGGTGATCCAACGACTCTTCGCAGCCGGGATGAGCCTGCAGTCCGTGCAGTCCGCCGCGCAGCCGCAACTGGTCGCCGACCGCATCGGCGCGACGATCGCCGAGCTCGACGACACCATCCGTGAACTCCGAGCTGCCATCTTCCGGCTCGGCCAACACAACGAGCACCGCACGTTGTCGGCCCAGATCACCGAACTGGTCCATGAGCGGGCTCGCCACCTCGGGTTCGAGCCCGTGCTCCGATTGTCCGGCGACCTCGACGACCTGCCCGACTTCATCGCCGATCAGGTGGTGGCCACGGTGACCGAAGGGTTGTCGAACGTGGTCCGCCACGCCGGCGCAACCGCCGCCGAGGTGCACATCGAACGCGTCGCTGATGCGTTGTCGATGCAGATCAGCGACAACGGCGTCGGACTTCCCGACGAGCCGAAGCGCTCCGGCGGGCTGTCGAACATGATGTGGCGCGCCGCCGAACTCGGCGGAAGCTGCACGGTGGCTGCCAACGAGCCGACGGGCACCCGCCTGCTCTGGCACGTCCCGGTCTGACCGCCGGACCCACGCTCACATCTCGTTGCGATGGCGTTCGACCAGTCGCGAGGCGAGCGCCGCTGCTTCGGTTCGCCGTGACATGCCCAGTTTCGCCAGCAGGTTGGACACGTAGTTCTTGACCGTCTTCTCGGCGAGGTACATCTCCTGAGCGATCTGACGGTTGGTGAATCCCTCACCGATCAAGTCGAAGATCCGACGCTCCTGTGTCGTGAGGTCGTCGAGACGCCCCTCCTCGCTGTCGCGCAAACGCCGGCTCGCCAGGCGCACCTCGGCGTCATCGAGATACTGACGTCCATCGGCAACGCCGCGGATCGTGTCGACCAGATCGTTGCTGCGGATCTGCTTCAAGATGAATCCTGCCGCACCAGCCAGGCCCGCGTCGACGATCGCTCGGTCGCTGTCGAACGACGTCAGGATCAACACCTTCACGTCCGGGAACTCCGCGGTGATCTGACGACACACGTCGATGCCGTTGTGATCACCATCGCCGAGGCGCACATCGAGGACCGCAACGTCGGGGGTGAGTTCCCGGACGCCTGCCATCGCTGCCTCGGCGGTCCCGGCCTCACCGACAACGGTCAGGTCACTCTCGGCTTCGAGGGCCGCGGCGATTCCCCGCCTCACCACTTCGTGGTCGTCGAGCAGGAAGACACGGATCATCGTGCCATTGTCGCTCAGATCGCCACCGGACGTGCGCTATGGAGCCTCACGCCGCCAACGGCACGACGGCGATCGGCCGGTGGACGTGGTGGAGCAACCACGTCGACACCGAGCCGAGCAGTGCTGCGCCGACGGCGCCGTGGCCGCGAGCGCCCACCGCGACGAGGTCGACGTTCTCGGCCTGGGACGCCAGCGCCGAGCGAGGTGTGCCACGGATGAACTCGCGTTCCAGTGTCACCTCACCGACGCGCGCCTGATCGGCAACCGTGTCGACGAGGTGGTGGAAGCGCTCGGCAGCGAGATCGCTGGCGTCGGGGAAGAAGAACGCATCGGCACCAACCGCCAGCGGCGTGGCATCCCACACCCAGGCAACCACGACCGTGCCGCCAGGCGAGGCGAAGTCGATCGCCCAGCGCAGCGCCACCATCGAGTTCGGGGAACCATCGCAGCCGACGAGAATCGTCTCGGCTCGCCTGGGTTCCGCGTCGCCCGGCACGACCACCGTCGGCACCGATGCGTGCGTCGCGCACTGAGTGCTCGTCGACCCGAGGAGGAGACGAGCGAATCCGCCGCGACCGCGACTTCCGATCACCAGCAGCCCAGCTGATGCAGACGCGTCGAGGAGTACTTGGGCCGGACCTCCGTGACCGACCGATGCCCGCACCGGCACGTCCAGCCGGCCGCCGAGATCGACGGTGACCTTGGCGACGTCGCTGGCTGCTGCGTCGTGGAGACCGGTTTCGTCGATCGGCACCGACATCGGCGCCGACATCGGGTAGGCGCCCACGACCGGCGTCTGCCACGCGGTGACCAGTTCGACGTCGGTGGCTCGACCGTCGGCGTTCACTGCGGCCCACTCGAGCGCATTCGCCGCACAGTCGGATCCGTCCAGACCGACGACCCAGGTGCCACCGGCGTCGCCAGAGGTGGACATCGGAGCTCGCGTTTCGTCCGTCAACACCATGGGTCCACTTTCCTCTGCCGAAGCATCCCCCGACTCTCCTCTCCGCGACGCATGCACGTCCATTGCATCGATGAAGCCACGTGACGAAGCTCGTCGGCAGGGCCAAAGGTCACGCGGTCGCCAGGTGGGAACCGAACGGGCCAGCCGAGCAGGATTGACCTTGGCCCCTGGTCCGCGACCGCCAGGCAGGCGACGATGGAACCCATCGCAAGGTTTGAGAAGGCATGAGATCAGGAGCAGCAATGACCGACGACTTCCCCGCTCTACGAACCGAACTCCGCCAGGGGTATCGCGATCTGATGCAGGTGATCCCCGACCAGATGAAGGGGTTCGGTGATCTCCACCGCGCTGCGGTGAGAGATGGTGAACTCCCCCAGGCGACCAAGGAGTTGATGGCCGTCGCCATCGCCATCTGCACCCGGTGCGACGACTGCATCACCCTGCACATGCACGACGCGATCCGGGCCGGTGCCACCGCGGCGATGGTTCACGAGACGATCGGTGTGGCACTCCTGATGGGCGGTGGACCCGCATCGACCTACGCAACCCACGCGCTTCGCGCCTTCGAGCAGTTCAGCGTCCAGGTGCTGAACCCAGCGTCGTCGCCGCCGACAGCCTGTTGACCTTCGCCCCTGGCCGGTGCGTGCGGAACGAGGTCTACTCGACGTTGATGAGCGAACAACCCGAACCGTGGTTGGTCGACTATGCAGCGACCGTGGCGTCGTTCGACTGGAACGACGCGTGGACGGACCTTCGCGCTGACGGCGCCAGCGGTCGGCCGACCTGTGTCAACATCGCCGATCTCACGGTTGATCGTCATGTTCGCGATGGTCACGGCGACAGGGTGGCGCTGCGGTTCCTCGGACGGGAACCCGGCGATGTCGACGATCCGGTCGACATCACCTACGTCAGTCTGGCTCGACGCACGAACCGGTTCGCCGATGCGATGCGACGTCGCGGATTCGGCGCCGGCACGGGCGTCGCGACGCTCGCCGGGCGCATTCCCGACCTGTACGTGACGGCACTCGGCACGCTGAAGGCGCACGGTGTCTTCACGCCGTTGTTCTCGGCGTTCGGACCCGACCCGATCGCGCAACGAATGAACCTCGGTCGCATCAAGATCCTGGTCACGACTCCGCTGCTCTACCGCCGCAAGGTTGCGGCGATGGTCGACCGGTTGCCACACCTCGAGCTGGTGCTGGTCTGCGGAAGCACCGAAGACGACATCGGCGTGAGGAGCAACAGCACCGGTGGGCCGACGGTGCTGTCGTTCGGGGCGTTCCTCACTGAAGGTGACGAGACCTTCGAGATGGCGCCGACCGACCCGGAGACGCCAGCGCTGCTGCACTTCACCAGCGGAACGACGGGCCAACCCAAGGGGGTGGTCCACGCGCACGCTGCGGTCGTCACCCATCACGCCACGGGCCGCCTGGTCCTCGACCTCCACGAGGGCGACACGTTCTGGTGCACCGCGGACCCCGGATGGGTGACCGGGACGTCGTACGGCATCATCGCCCCGCTGACGAACGGGGTGACCAGCATCGTCGACGAAGCAGAGTTCGACGCCGAACGCTGGTATCGGATCCTCGAGGCCCACGCCGTCGACGTCTTCTACACCGCCCCGACGGCGATCCGCCTGCTGCAACGAGCGGGAACCGACCTGGCGGTCGCACACGACCTGTCACAGCTCAGGCTGGTGGCCAGCGTCGGCGAACCGCTGGACGCCGAGGCGGTCCGCTGGTGTCAGCACGAATTCGGCGTCCCGGTGATCGACACCTGGTGGCAGACCGAGACCGGCGGGATCATGATCTCCAATTTCCCGTCGCAGCCCGTTCGGGCCGGATCCATGGGCAGACCAGTGCCGGGCATCGAGGCCACGCTGCTCGAACGTGACGCCGACGGAAACGTCGTCACCGATGCCGATGGCGCGCCGATGCAGGTGTTCGACCCGGAGCAGTGCGGCGAGATCGCGCTGCGCGCCGGCTGGCCGTCGATGTTCCGGACGTACCTCGACCAGGACGAGCGCTACCGGCGATCGTTCGTCGACGGCTGGTACCGAACCGGTGACCTGGCCCGTCGCGACGCAGCGGGTTACTACTGGTTCGTCGGTCGCGGCGACGACGTGATCAAGACGTCCGGCCACCTGATCGGGCCGTTCGAGGTGGAATCCGCCCTGAACGAACATCCGGCAGTTGCCGAGACCGGCGTGATCGGCATGCCCGATCCCACCGCCGGAGCGATCGTCAAGGCCTTCGTCGTGCTCGCCCGTGGCCACGAGCCGACCGAGCAACTCCAGCACGAGCTCCTCGGACACGGGCGTGCGCGGCTGGGCGCCGCGATGGCTCCCAGAGAGATCGAATTCGTCGACGACCTCCCGCACACTCGCAGCGGCAAGATCATGCGCCGGATCCTCACGGCACGCGAGCTCGGCGAGGACGAAGGCGACACCTCGACGCTCGAGACGGTGGCCCCCAGACCGGGGACGCCGCGCCCCACCCACCCGAAAAATCCCGCTCATCGTCCACCCGGAGGAATCCCTGTGAGTGACCTGCCCGACCCCCAACAGCACGTCGATCTCGTGACGATCATCCTGTCTGCGATCGCCGACGTCGCCCCCGAGTCGGAGCCCGAACTGGCCGACCTCGATCGGGGCGT
Source organism: Ilumatobacteraceae bacterium (assembly GCA_963741875.1). Classification (GTDB taxonomy): domain Bacteria; phylum Actinomycetota; class Acidimicrobiia; order Acidimicrobiales; family Ilumatobacteraceae; genus Sva-07. Next base: position 383,861 of record CAVUJO010000004.1, read on the forward strand.
CGACTTCTGGAGGGAGCTGCAGCTCGATTCGATGGACCACCTGGCCGTCATGACCCGACTGGCAGAACAGACCGGCGTCGAGATCGCCGAACGCGACTACCCGCGCCTCACCACCGTGACCGCGCTGCGCGACTTCCTCGCTGCGGGAGGCACGTGATCAGGTGATCGTCGTCTGGCTCCTCGTCCTGGTGGTCGGCCTGGCCGCCGCTGCCTACGGGAGTCGACGTGCGGTGACTGCTGCGCTCGACGCGTCGCGTGCATCGAACATCCCGCCCGGCGTCATCGGGTTGACCGTGATGGCGGTCGGCACCGACCTGCCGGAGATCGCGAACTCGATCGTGGCGGCATTCGGCGGTCACGGCGACCTCATCGTCGGCGATGCTGCGGGATCGGCACTGACCCAGATCACCCTGATCCTCGGGCTGCTGTGCCTCGGCTCGACGCCGATACACGCCGACCGCTCCATGGTGCTGACCATCGGTTCGATGACCACCGCCGCGCTGCTCATCGCGGCGTTGATGACTCGCGACGATCTCCTGTCCCAGTGGGAGGGCGGAGCACTCGTCGTGGCCTGGGTCCTCGCGATCGTCGTCGCGCAAGGTCGTCGCGCGCCGTCGACCCCAGCGGCCACGTCACCGGCAGCGAACGGATCGACGGGCCGGCACCTACTGGTCGTGCTGGCCTGGCTGCTCCTGGTCGCCGTTGCGGCGACCGGTGTGGTGGAGAGTTTCATCGAGATCAGCGATCGTCTCGGAGTGCCTGAGCTGGTCGCCAGCGCAGTGGTGCTCTCGCTCGGCACCTCACTTCCCGAGCTGGTCGTCGACTGGACGGCGATCCGCCGGGGTGCCGTCGCGCTCGCGATCGGCGACCTCTTCGGGTCCTCACTGCTCGACGCCACCCTCGCACTGGGGATCGGACCCGCAATGCGGGCGGTCGCGGTGTCGCCCGCGGCGACGACGGCCTGCCTCATCGCAGCGATGGGCGTGATGGCCGCAACGGTGGTCGGCGGGTCTCGACCGTCCCACGGCCGATCGTCGGCGACGCTGCTCTTCCTCGTCTACGGCGCCGCCACCGCTGCGATGATCGTCGGAACGGGCTGAGCGGACCGGCCGTTGGCGACGATGACCTTGGGCCCTGTCGAGCCCGCGTCCGGTGCATCGACACTGGAATCATGAAGCGAATCGAGCATGTCGGCGTCGCCACCGAGCTGGTCGCGGTTGCTGACGTCGTCGAGCGGTACCAACGGCCCGGCCCGCACGCCACGGTGATCATGCACGTCCCTCCGCCCGGTCAGGTCGGCGACGACCGGATGGTGCGTTGGCACGTCCGACGGTCCGAACTCGTCGACGCCGGCGCCAACGACGCGTCGCTCGCCCACCTCGACGCGCTCGTCGACGGCCTCGAGCCGCGCGGCGAAATGGTGCTGCTCAGCGCCGACGAACACGACGCAACCTTCTGCTGGCTGATCGACCACACCGTCAGCCATCTGGCTCACGTCGGACCATGTCCCGCACTGCTCGCCGCCCTCGACGAACTCACCGACAGCAGCCCGATCGTCGTCGCGGCCGTCGATCACCTCGGTGCCGACCTGTTCGAACTCGATCATCTGGATCTCACCAGAATCGATTCGGTCGAGGGTGATCACGTCCAGACCCACCGCCACACGGGCGGTGATCAAGCCGGCTTCCAGCGCCGCGCCGAGGGAGTGTACGAACGCAATGCCGACACGATCGCCCGACGCATCACCGAGCACGCCATCCATGCCGACGCCCACCTCATCGTCCTGACCGGTGATGATCGCGAGGCGGCGATCGTCACCGAGCATCTCGACACCCACCGCTTCACCGTCGTCTCGGTTCAGGCGGGCGCCCGCCACGATCCGCATCTCGCCGAGCGGCTCCGAGCGACCGCGATCGAGCAGTCGCTCACCCACCGTCAGGACGGGCGCGGCGCGGCCGTCGCGCACCTCCGAGAAGAGCTCGGGCGCCACGCACTCGGGATCGAGGGTCGAGCCCAGACCTCGACAGCGATCGCCGAGCGCCGAGTCGCCACCACATTCGTCGACCGTTCGTTCGCCGGAGGTGACGCCGACTCGCTCGCACGCGACACGTTGTTGCTCGGCGGCACTGTCGTGATCGCGGACGACCTCGGAGTCGTCGACGGTGTGGCAGCCATCCTCCGCTACGCCGCCACCTGACAACACACTGGAGCACCATGACCGACACACTCGACACCTCGAACAACGGAAACGATGCGGCAAAGAAGTGGCCGTTGATCGTCGGCGCGTTGGTGATCGTCGCTGCACTGATCGGAGCGCTGTTCCTGATCGCCGGCGACGACGACGACGAGACCAGCGATTCGGTGAACACCGGCCAGGCGAGCGACTCCACCACCATCAGCGAGTCGACCACGACCGTCGAGACCACTGAGCCGCCGGCCACCACCATGAGCCCGACCACCTCCGAGGTCGTCGACACCACCGGGCCGGCGACCACCGAGGTGCCGCCGTTGCCAGACCTCGCGGAACCGGCGATCTGGCCGTGGGTCGACACCGACACCCGCTACGCGGATCCGGTGGAAGCAGCCACGGGTTTCGCCACCGACTTCGTGGGGTTCGACGAGCCGATCGTCGGCGAGTACCGCGCCGGCGACAACCGGTCGGGGGAAGTGGAGATCCGAGCGTTCGAGAATGGACCGGCCACGACCGTCTTCGTCCGCCAGCTCACCGCTGATGACAGCTGGTGGATCCTCGGCGCAGTGAGTGAGAACATCGCCATCGACGAACCCGAGACCGGAGCCGAGGTCGCGAGCCCGCTCACCGTCTCGGGAACTGCGGAGGCGTTCGAAGGAACCGTCGACGTTCAGCTGCGCGCCGACGGCAACGGGGAACCGATCTTCGAAGGATTCGTCACCGGCGGTGCATTCGAGCCGGCGCCGTACACCGCGAGCATCGAGTTCACCAGTCCCGGCGACATCGGAGGCGCCCTCGTGATGCTGTCGTTGAGCTCGGAGGACGGCTCGGTACTCGAGGCGTCGGCGCTGCGGATCTTCTACCGCTGACCCTCGGATCGACGCCCGATCAGCGCGAGGACTTGAGCGACCGCGTCGGCGCCGTCCGGCTCGACGTTGGTGCACTCCGAGACGTCCGCAGCACCACCGTCACCGATGTTGGACCGGTGACGCACGAGCACCGGTGTACCGGGAGAGCGCTCGCGATGAGCCTGCACGAGCTGGTTGCTCCGCTCGTCGTCCGGGTCGAGCAGCACGATGATCGCATCAGCGCCGTCGGCGAGCGGACAGTGGCCGCCCTCGAGCACCGGACAGCCGTGAGCACCCCGCCCGTTCGGGCCGGCGCACATCGCGGTGGCGAGGCCGGCTCGTTCAGCGGCGCGTTCGCCCGACCAGCGACGACCGGCAACCTCGACGAGCACACGTGGTCGACCTTCCCCCGTCGGCCACGTCGGCGGCGACCCGCTCGTCCCGATGCTCAGACGCACGACACCATCGTCGTGCTCCATGGCCACTGGGTCGCGACGGCGCAGCAGCGACAGCATCGGACCGTTCTCGAGCAGGACGTCCGCCTGCAGGTTGGCCAGACCGACCGACGCCGCGTGCCGAACGAGGACATCGAGCAGGTAGGGGCCGAGCCATCCCCTCCAGTTCGGTGCAACCGTGACGGCGAGGTCCCCGTCGCCGTCGTCGCGGATCGCGTATCCGGCCTCGCCGGCGACCTCGTCAGGCGACCCGTCTCGATGCACGATGGCGATCACGCCGAAGCCGCCGCGCGAGCCGACGTCGGCCCACTCCTCGCACCAGACGAGCCGCGGCTGGAACGCACTGAAGAACCGTCGGTGCCGGTCATTGACCGACAACGTCTCGTAGAGCGCACAGATCCGTGCGGCGTCGGCGACGTCGGTCGGACGAACCTCCAGGCGGGCGCCGTCGGCCAGCTCGATGAGCTCCGGAGCGGCGGCAGGGTCCATGTCGACCCATTGTTGCCCATCACCGGGGTGCCAGCGGGCCGATGATCTACCCCACGGGGTATCATGTGAACATGTCGATCACCCGTGGTCTCGTGGCCGGCCTCGCCGGATTCAGCCTGATGCTCACCGCCTGCGGCGGCGACGACCCCGCTGTCGGGGGCTCCGACGCGGCGCCGGACGCGACCACCAGCGAGAACAGTTCGAGCAGTACGGGGATCTCGACGATCTCGGTCGACGACGCTGCGGCACTCGTCGACGATCCACCAGCCGACCTGGTCGTGCTCGACGTTCGCACCCCAGAGGAGTTCGCCGAAGGGCACCTCGACGGTGCGGTGCTCGTGGACTTCTACGACGCCGATTTCGCAGACCAACTGGCCGGGCTCGACCCCGACGTGCCCTACCTCGTGTATTGCCGCTCGGGGAATCGCAGTGGCCAGACGCTGCCGGTCATGGAACAACTGGGGTTCAGCTCGGCGGTCGACATCGACGGCGGCATCGTCGCATGGTCCGGCGCCGGGCTCCCCGTCACCGGGGGCTGACCGGGCGTCGGCGCGACAGCACGCGAGTGAACTCCGCACCGACCAGCACGATCTGCGCCACGTAGTAGATCCACAGCAGGACGAGGAACACGCTGCCCGTGGCACCGGCCAGTGACGAGGCTGCATATCGGCGCAGGTACGCACCGACGAGGACGGTGCCGACCGCCAGCATCCCGGCGGTGACTGCGCCGCCGACGAGCGCCGGCGGCCACGGCACGCGGACATCGGTCAGATAGCGGAACAGCAACGTCACCACCCCGATCGCGAGTGCCCACGACGTCATCAGGCCGATCAGCTCCTGCAGCGATCCCAAGATGGCCAGATCGGGCGCCACCCGTTCGAGCAGCCCGGTCACGGCATTGATCGCGAACGACACCACGATCACGGCGCCGGCTCCGGCCAGCACGACGAACGCGATCAACCGCCGCACCACGGTCTGGCGAAGACCGGACCGAACAGGGCGCTCCCAGATCGTGTTGAACGCATCCTGCAGAGCGACCACGAGCACCGATGCCGTGAGCAACAGCGAGCCAGCGCCGACCAGTCCGAGACCGGCCAACTTGCCGTCGCCGTCGAGCACGCCGGCGAGTGCACTGGCCACCGCGTCGGCGTCGACGCCGAGCAGGGTCGAGAGTTGCGTGGAGAGATACGACTGGACGTCGGCCTGGGAGATCACCAACCCGGCGAGCGCGATCGCGACGGCCAACATCGGCACGATGGCGAAGAGCCCGTAATACGCGAGCCCTGCGCCGAGGCGGATCGTTCGATGACCCCGCCACTGTTCGTAGGTCTCGAGTCCGAGGTTCCAGGCGCTGTGGACGACACCACGGGCCTGCTCGACGAACACCAACGAGATGCTAGAGCCGGCGAACGCAGCCGGGTGGGGTCAGGCAGGCGCCGGCAACGACGGGCCGGCGAACTCGAGCCAGGCGCCATAGCCGCCGAGGAGGTCGGACACATCGGTGAATCCGGCCTGACGCAGCACGCTCGCCGCAACCGACGATCGGTAGCCGCCGGCGCAGTAGACGACGGTCGGAGCAGCGACGTCGAGTTCGTCGAGCCGGCCAGGCAACTGCCCGACCGGCATCTCGATCGAGCCCTCGATCGTGCCGATTGCGATCTCGCCGGGATTGCGGATGTCGATGATCTGGATGCCGTCGATCTCCGCCCGCCGACGCTCGAACTCGGGGACCGTGAGGCGAGAGGCACGCGCAGTGCGCTCGGGATGGTCGGCCATCACCGCCAGCGGGTCGGCGAGGTGACCGACCACCCGATCGAAGCCGATGCGACCCAACCGGTTGCGTGCTTCGATCTCGAATCCCGGATCGGCGACGAGGACGATGTCGACATCGCTGGGCACCACCGAGCCGGCGAACTCTGCGTAGCGCCCCTCGAGCCCGACGTTCACGGATCCGACCAGGTGCCCGTGAGCGAACTCCTCGGGGGAACGACCGTCGAGCAGGATCGCGCCGGCATCGACGAGGCGGTCGACGGCGTCGAGGTCGAGTCGCTCGAGCGGGGCGTTCTCGTCGAGCAGCGGTCGGTCCTTGCGGTTCAGCACTGCGTCGTACACGAAATACGACGGTGCGGGCGGTTGACCCTCGGTGACGAGTGCAACGAAGGTCGCCTTGTCCGGCGCGACCAGCGCGTAGTTGTTCACTCGTTGATCGCCGATCGTCGACCAGGTCTCGGTCGAGAGGTTCTTGCCGCACGCCGAGCCGGCGCCGTGCGCCGGATAGACGCGAGTTGGGTCCGGCAGCGTGAGCAACTGGTCGTGCAGGCTGTCGTAGAGCTTGTCGGCGAGTTCGTCGCGGGTGAATCCGAGCGAGGCGAGCAAGTCGGGGCGACCCACGTCGCCGATGAAGAGCGCGTCGCCGGTCATCACTCCGTACGGCACGTCGTCGTCGGCGTGTTCCCACACGACGATGCTGATCGATTCGGGCGTGTGCCCAGGCGTGTGCCGGATCTCGAGCTGCACCTCGCCGAGCGAGATTCGTTCGCCGTCGGCGAGCTTGCGAGACGGGAACTCGGTCTCGGCGACCGACGAGTACCCGATCTCGGCACCGGTCGCTGCTGCGAGTTCGAGATGCCCCGAGAGGAAGTCGGCGTGGAAGTGCGTCTCGATCACCAACTCGATGGTGAGTCCGGCAGCGGCCGCGTCGCGCACGTACTCATCGATGTCGCGGCGCGGGTCGACGACGACAGCCCGACCGGTGGTCTCGTCGCCGACCAGATACGAGGCCTGCGACAGACACTCGAGGTAATACTGCGTGAAGATCATGAAGACGCCTTTCGCGTGGAGGCCGTCACGATCTTCGACGGCCGAGCTGCAGTGTCAAACATACCCCCTGGGGCATCTATTCCCTGAGAAGCTGCCCAGGGCGAGACTACGGTGTCGCGCATGGCACGTCGAACCATGAAGACCGCAGCGACGGCGCTGGCACTCGCCGCAGCCAGCGCCCTGCTCGCCGGGTGTTTCACGGTGGAGGCAACCTTCACCATCAACGACGACGCGACGGCCGACCTCGACTACCTGGTGCTCATCGACACCGAACAGCTCCAGGAGTTCGCCGGCTTGCTCGGCGAGGACGCAGGGGCGCTCGACGAACTGTCGGGCGACGCGTTGCTGGAGGAGTTCACCGGTGGCGACGACCCGTGCGCCGATCTCACCGAGGGCCTCACGCAGTACGACGTGAGCACCCGACAGATCGACGAGAACGGCGAAGTCGGAGTCGGATGCACCGTCAGCGGCGTTCCGATCGCCGAGCTCAACTCGCTCGGCGACGACACCTCCTCGTTCTCCATCGAACAGGATGCCGACGGCACACGCTTCAACGCGGTGCTCGAAGGCGTCGACGAACTCGCCGGCGATCCGGACGAGACAGGCGCCATGGCCGAGATGCTCGGTCTCTCACTCGACGACCTGTTCACGATCAGGTTCACCGTGACGGCACCCGGGTCGCTCGGCGAGAACAACGCCTCGTCGACGGACGGGTCGACGGCCAGGTGGGAGGTGAAGCCGGACGCCGACTTCGTCACCGACGGTGATGCCACCATGACCGCTGAATGGACACCCGGAGGCGGCAGCGCAAGCTCGTCGACGTGGATCATCATCCTGATCCTGGCGGCGGTCGTCGCAGCGGCGGTGATCGCGTTCATCCTGCTCAGGCGCTCCAAGGGGACTGCCGACCACCCGAGCAACGACGCGGCGACGACGGACCCACCCGGCCCGCCAGCGGCACCGCTTCCCCCGACGACGCCGCCACTTCCGCCGACCACTCCGCCGCCGCCCACCGGCATGGCACCACCCTCGTTCGGCACGCCTCCGACCCTCCCGCCCCCGCCTTCCTCACCACCACCCCCGCCGCCGTCCTGACCACGGACCCGTGATCCGGTCAGTCCGTGGTGGGAGCCATTGCCGCGAGCAGATCACCGACCAGATGCTGACGTTCCACCCGATGGCGCATCGGTCGATCGGCGACGACGTGATACCGGTTGCGGCGCCCCTCACGATGCCGCGTGAGGCACCCCGCAGCAACGAGATCCTTCACAATGCCCTGGACGGCGCGTTCGGTGATGCCGACCTGCTCGGCAAGATCGCGCAAGCGGAGCTGGGGGTCACGTACGAGGCAGATGAGCACGTGACTGTGATTGGTGAGGAACGTCCAGCTTCCTTCGTCGACGAGTGGTTCCGACGATGCGCCGTCGACAGCGGTTCGAGCCATCACCAGAGGTTAGGAAACTGCTTACCGGAACCCAACTTCCGTTGATTCATCGGAGGTGTTGGGAGGTGTCTGTGGCAGTCTGTCGGCGTGCCAACGCCGAACTACGAGCAGCTGTTCGAGAACAACCGCCGCTGGGTCGCGCACGAACTCGCGAACGATCCCGATCACTTCGAGCGCTTGGCCGCCGGCCAGAGCCCGAAGTATCTGTTCATCGGATGCTCCGACAGTCGGGTGAACGCCAACGAGATGGTCGGCACCGGCAGCGGCGAGATGTTCATCCACCGCAACATCGCCAATCTCGTCGTCCACACCGACATGAACCTGATGTCGGTGTTGCAGTTCGCGGTCGAAGTGTTGGAAGTGGAGCACGTCATCGTGTGCGGGCACTACGGCTGTGGTGGCGTCGCAGCCGCCGTCGATGGCGCCTACCACGGGCTGATCGACAAGTGGCTGCGAACGATCAAGGACGTCTACCGCATCTATCACGAGGAACTCGACGCCATCGACGATCCGGAACTACAGCACCAGCGACTCGTCGAGTTGAACGTGCGCGAGCAGGTCTACCGACTGTGTTCGACGTCATTCATCCAGCGACGCTGGGGCGACGACATGGGCGCCCACGTCCACGGATGGGCCTACGACCTCCGACACGGACTGCTCAAGGACCTCGAGATCGACCCCGCCGACGAGTCGGCGCGGGGCATCTACCACCTCGACGGCTTGTGACTCTGACACACTGACGGGATGCAGCCGCTCGGGGTCCATCACGTGTCGATCAACGTGCGCGATGCAACCGAGAGCATCGAGTTCTACGCCGACATGCTCGGGCTCGTTGCTCGGGACGACCGGCCGGACTTCCCCTTCGGTGGAGCCTGGCTCGACATCGGCGGGCAACAGATCCACCTGATCGAGGGTGATGTCCCGAACAGCTGTGGCCAGCACTTCGCAATCCAGGTCGCCGACCTCGACGCTGCCGTCGACGAGTTGCGCGGTCGCGGTCTCGAGATTCGCGACCCGAGCGGGGTCGGTACCGCTCGTCAGACGTTCCTGTTCGATCCGTCGGGCAACATGATCGAGTTGCACGAACCGGCGCCGGCCCGGACGACGACACGGTGAACGCCGACACGATCCCGGTCGCCAAGACCCCGCCCGGCGGCTACGGCGACACGTTCCCCGACCCGGTGCTCGCCACATGCACCGAACCGATCGTCGACGGTGCACCCGACATGCGTGGGCAGTGGACGGTCGTCGAGGTCGTCGTCGACGGCATCTCCGTGCCGGAACATCGGATCCTCGGCAGTTCGCAGCGCATCGAGCAGTGCGCTGATCGGGTGACCATCACCGCGGGTGGGATCATCCACGACATGCGTTGCGATGGCACGGAGGCCAACGGCGTCAACGACGTCGCCGAGTTCGACAAGTCCACACCGATCACCGTGGTGGCGACGTTCGAGGACGGCGTCCACGTGCTTCGGCCCGTGGGCCTGCCCATCGAGGTGCGACGTTGGCTCGACGGCGACGACCTCATGTGGCAGTACGTCGGCTTCACCTGCCGACTCACGAAAGCGACCGAAGGAACCGGATGACCGACATCGATCTCGAACTCAACGCCGGGCCGGCGCTTGCCGACCCGATCCAGGACTCGCTGTACCGGCGCATGCGCACCATGCATTCGCTGTACTACCAAGCGGTCGACACGATGGACCTGGAGCACGTCAACCATTTCGAACGAGAGGGTGTGCTGCCGATCGCGTTCTCGTTGTTCCACTACGTCAACGTGCACGACGGGTCGTTCATGATGATCACCGGTGAACCGCCGATCTGGAACGACGAGTGGCAGGAGCGGCTGCAGCTCACGATCGCCGATCACGGCAAGCACAAGACCGTCGACGAGATGGTCGCGCAGCGCATCGGCGACTACGAGGCGTACAAGGACTACCAGCGGGCAGTGTTCGAGCGCACGGAGGAGCACCTGCGCACCATGGATCCGGCCGACTTGCAGCGGGTGCTGATCGCCAAGCCGTATCCCCCGGTGATCGCGTCGACCTACAGCGCCCGGTGTGCCGGACCCGAAGGCATCAACGTGCTCGACGGCTTCGAGTGCTGGCTCTACCAGCACGGCCTGCGCCACATGGGCGAGATCGAACTCGCACGCGGACTCGTCGGCCTCGGCGGAATGACGTCCTGAAGCCGCCCGTTCGAGCTGCCGTTCGAGGCGGTCCCGAAACTGTGCTACAACCTTGGCGCGGGCGCGCACGCTGGTGAAAACCGGCAAGGATCGAATCGAGGACTCCGATGCCCGCCAACACACCCGCCTACCGGCACGGTCAGACACGTCGCCGGATCGTCGCCGCCACGAGCGCCGTCGCCATTTCGCTCGGCGCTGCAGCCTTCAGCGCCAACACGGCGTCAGCCGGCCGAAACGGCAACCCGAAGCCGCCCGGCAACCCGACTCCGAAGGGCCAGCTGATCGATCTGCAGCTCCTCGGGATCAACGACTACCACGGCCACGTCCAGGGGGGATCGATTCCGGGGACCGTCGACGGCGCGAACGCCGGTGGGTCGGAGTACCTGTCCGCCAAGCTCAACGAACTGCGACAGGGCAACAAGCACAGTCTGACCGTCGCCGCCGGCGACCTCATCGGAGGATCTCCGGCCTTCTCCGGGCTCTTCCACGACGAGCCGTCGGTCGAGACGCTGAACGCGATGCAGCTCGACGTGTCGAGCGTCGGCAACCACGAGTTCGACGAAGGCGTGACCGAACTGCTGCGCATGCAGAACGGTGGGTGCCATCCGGTCGACGGCTGCTACTTCGCCGACCAGCCGTATCCCGGCGCCGACTTCCAGTGGCTCGCCGCCAACGTCGTCAACGAGACGACCGGCAGGACGCCACTGCCGCCGTACTGGATCGAGCGGGTCAAGAACGTCAAGGTCGGGTTCATCGGAATGACCCTCGAGGCCACCGACACGCTCGTCTCCGCTGAGGGCATCCAAGGATGGGACTTCCTCGACGAAGCCGAGACCGCCAACAAGCTCGTGCGCACCCTGAAGAAGCAGGGGGTCGAGTCGATCGTCGTGCTCCTGCACGAGGGCGGCTCGCAGACACCGCCGCCGGGTGACGTCGACGCATGCGTCGGCATCTCCGGGCCGATCGTGGCGATCAACAACGCGCTCGATCCCGAGATCGACGTCGTGATCACCGGCCACACGCACCTGCCGTACAACTGCGTCCTGCCCGACCCGGCCGGCCAGCCACGCATCGTGACGAGTGCCTACTCGTTCGGCCGGGTCGTCACCGAGGTCAACCTGGTGCTCGACAAGCGGACCAACGACGTGCGCCGCGATCTCAGCACGTCCACCAACCACGCCGTGTTCCAAGCCGACCTCACGCCCGACCCGGTGATGACGTCGATCATCGAGAAGTGGACGCCGCTGTTCGACGAGGCGGGCAACACGCCGATCGGAAACATCACGGCAGACATCAACCGCGGTGGTGACCCGCCGGGGACGAATCGTGGCGTCGAGTCGGCAGCCGGCAACCTCGTTGCCGATGCCCAGCTGTGGGGGACGTCGTCGAACTTCGCCGACATCGCCTTCATGAACCCGGGCGGGGTTCGCTCAGACCTCACCTACGCTCAGTCGCAGACTGTGCCAGAGGGCGATGGCGTGGTCACCTTCGCCGAGGCCTTCACGTTCCAGCCGTTCGGCAACACGCTGGTCACCATGGCGATGACCGGGACGCAGATCGTCTCCGCTCTCGAGGAGCAGTGCAATCCGTCGCGGGCGTTCCTCCACCTCGGCGTGTCGACTGGGTTCACGTACGACCTCGCCACGACCCTCGCCGGGGGATTCTGCACATCGGTGGATGTCACCAACGTCCGACTGGATGGTGTGCTGCTCGACCCGACCGCCACCTACAACGTGACGGTGAACAGCTTCCTCGCTGCTGGCGGGGACGGCTTCGCCACGTTCGGCACGGTCACGACGCCACGGCTCGACGGCGGCAATGACCTGCAGGCCCTCACCAACTACCTCGGCACGTTCAGCCCGGTTGCTCCTCCGAGCACCGACCGGGTCAACGAGCTGCCCTGATGCGTCACCGGTTCCCCCCGATCACGAGGTCGGGGGGCAACCGGTTGATCAGTCATCTGAACACCGCCGGGTTCCGCGAGGAGCCCAGCTGACACATCGCACATCCGCAGCGGGCGCTTCGGAAGGAACCACCATGATCGGCACGGCTCACACCCGGTCCACCTCGCTTCGTCGTTTCGCGCTGGCAGGGGCACTCGTCGCCTCGTTCGTGCCCGTGCTGGTCGGTGGTTCGCCGTCGGTCGCAGCGGCTGCCCCGACCGAACTGTTCATGTCCGAGTACATCGAGGGGTCGTCGTTCAACAAGGCGATCGAGATCTACAACGGCACCGGCGGTGCGGTCGATCTCACCGCTGGGAACTACGCGCTGGAGCTCTACAGCAACGGTGCGGCGTCCGTGAGCCAGAGCATCGCGCTGAGCGGAACGATCGCTGACGCCGACGTGTACGTGCTCGCGCATCCTTCAGCCGACGCAGCCATCCTCGCCGAAGCTGACCTGACCAGTGGTTCGGTCATCAACTTCAACGGCGACGACGCTGTGGTGCTTCGCAGGAACGGCGCCGTCATCGACGCATTCGGCCAGATCGGGTTCGATCCCGGCAGCCAATGGGAGGGCGGTGGCCAGGACGACACCCTGCGCCGGAACGAGGCCGTGTGCGCCGGCGACACCAACGCCAACGACGCCTTCGATGCCACCGTCGAGTGGACCACCTCTGCGATCAACACCTTCGACGGGCTCGGTGCCCACACCACGAACTGCGGCGGTACCGGTGGTCCCGCCGACCCGGTCATCAACGAGTTCTCGGCGAGCACCACGGGAAGCCCTGACGTCGAGTGGATCGAAATCCTCGGCTCACCGAACAGCGACTACTCCACGTACACGCTGCTCGAGATCGAGGGTGACACGACCAAGGGGATCATCGATCGGACGTTCCCGGTCGGCACCACCGATGGTGCGGGGTTCTGGACCACAGCCGTCGGGAATCTGGCGATCGAGAACGGGACGATCACGTTGCTTCTCGTCGAGAACTTCATTGGCGCAGCCGGCGACGACATCGATGCCGACGATGACGGAGTCATCGATACTGCACCGTGGACACGGATCCTGGATGACGTCGCGGTCTCCGACAATGGCGCGGGCGACCTCACCTACTCCTCGACGGTGCTCGGCCCGAACTACGACGGCGTCAGCACCTTCGCGCCCGGCGGTGCGTCCCGTTTCCCCGACGGCACCGACACCGATTCACCGACCGACTGGGTCCGCAACGACTTCGACCTCGCGGGCATCCCCGGCTTCGGCGGGACGGCGACGGTCGGTGAGGCGATCAACACGCCGGGCGCTCCCAACGAGATCGTCGTGCCACCGCCGACCGGATTCTGCGACGATCCCGCGACGCTGATCAGCGTCATCCAGGGCAGCGGCGCGGCAAGCCCGCTGGCAGGTCAGACCCACTCCGTCGAGGCCGTGGTCGTCGGCGACTTCCAGGACGGCGCCGCCGGCACCAACGGCGACCTCAACGGCTTCCACCTCCAAGAAGAGGACGCCGATGCCGACGCCGACCCGCTGACGTCCGAGGGCATCTTCGTCTTCGACGGCTCCAACCCCGCTGTCGATGTCGGCATCGGCGATCGCGTCCGCGTCGTCGGTTCCGTCTCGGAGTTCAACGGCCTGACCGAGATCACCGCGACGGGCGTGCTCGTCTGCGACTCGGGGAACGCCGCTCCGACGCCGGCGACCCTGGCCCTCCCGGTCATTGCAGTCGACGACTTCGAGGCGTCCGAGGGCATGTCGATCACGTTCCCGCAGGACCTCGTGATCTCCGAGTACTTCAACTTCGACCGGTTCGGCGAGATCGTGCTCACCTCCGAGCGCAGGCTCACCCCCACGGCTGAATTCGAGCCTGGACCGGACGCCGTCGCGGCAGCCGCCGAGTTCCAACTCGACCGGATCACCCTCGACGACGGGCGGACGAACCAGAATCCCGATCCGGCGATCCATCCCAACGGTGCGGTGTTCGACCTCGACAATCTGTTCCGGGGCGGCGACACCGTCGCCAGCGTGACGGGCGTGATGGATTACGGGTTCGGCCTGTACCGGATCCAACCGACCCAGGGCGCCGACTACACCTCGGTCAACCCCCGGACGACCGCACCGGACGACGTGGGTGGCGACATCCACGTCGCTTCGTTCAATGTCCTCAACTACTTCACCACCATCGACGACGGTGTCAACGACATCTGTGGCCCGGCGGAGAACCAGGAGTGCCGCGGAGCCGACGACGCGGAGGAGCTGACCAGGCAACGCGACAAGATCGTCGCAGCCCTGACTGCGATCGACGCTGACGTCGTCGGCCTGATCGAAATCGAGAACAACGTCACCGACGACGCCGTGATCGACCTCGTCGACAGCCTCAACGCCGTCAACGGTCCGGGCACCTACGACTACGTGGCGACCGGAACCATCGGCACCGACGCCATCAAGGTCGCCGTGATCTACCAACCCGATTCGGTGTCACCCGTGGGCCCCTATGCGATCCTCGACAGCACCGTCGATGCCCGCTTCATCGATACCAAGAGCCGTCCGGTGCTCGCCCAGAGCTTCGCCGACGCGACCGGCAGCGTGTTCACCGTGGCGGTCAACCACCTGAAGTCCAAGGGTTCTGCGTGTGACGACGTCAACGATCCCGACCTCGGTGACGGGGCCGGCAACTGCAACGCCACGCGAACGGCGGCCGCCGAGGCACTCGTCGACTGGCTCGCCACCGACCCGACCGGTAGCGGTGACGCCGACACGCTGATCATCGGTGACCTCAACTCGTACGACAGGGAGGAGCCGATCGACGCCATCGTTGCCGGATCTGACGACGCCGCCGGCACCGACGACGACTACAGCGATCTGATCCGACTGTTCCAAGGCGAGGACGCCTATTCCTACGTCTTCGACGGCCAGATCGGCTACCTCGACCACGCCCTGGCGAGTGCCGATCTCATCGATCAGGTCACCGGCGTCACCGTGTGGCACATCAACGCCGACGAAGCCGACCTGATCGACTACGACACGTCGTTCAAGCAACCGGCACAGCAAGCGATCTACGCACCCGATCCGTATCGATCTTCCGACCACGACCCTGTCGTGATCGGGCTTCGGCTGGACACGCCGCATTACCTGAAGGAGTCCGCCCGAACCGCGCTCTCCACCGCTCTTCCCACCGGCGATCGCCAGGACGACAAGTTCATCGACCAGGCGATCGAGCGGATCGATCAGAGCCTGGAACCGGCCTGGTGGCTCGACGACGTCACACTCGATCCGACCAGCGGCAACCGCGTGTTCGACCGTGGACACCAGGCGGTTGTCGCGCTCTCCAAGGTCGACCTGCCCGTAGCCGACGAAGCCATCGCCGATCTGGTGGAAGCCGATCGTCGTCTCGCAACGGCTCAAGTCCAGGTCGCCATCGACGCCGGCGGCGACCCCAGGAGCATCGGGAGGGCGCAACAGTCCCTCGCCGACGCGGGGGCCTACGCTGCGGCCGGAAGGTTCGGCAAGGTGGTGCTCGAGTACAAGCAGGCGTGGACGAACGCGATCAAGGCGCTCCGATAGCCGTCATCGCGAGCCGAGTGGCACGCCGGGTCGACCGGCCGATCATCGCCCAGCGCAGCGCGACGTAGGGCTAAGTTCGGATCCCACACCAAACGTGAGGACAACGAACGACATGAGCAACACCATCGAATCCGATCCCGGGCTGGCCGGCCTGCAACTCGCTCGCGAGTGGCCCGCCGTGTTCGTCGTCGGCCTGATCACGCTCGGTCTCGGGATCGTCGTGATCTCGTGGCCACAGGAGACCCTGACGGTGATCTCGATCCTGATCGGTCTCCAGGTGCTGATCTACGGCATCTACCGACTGATCACCGCGTTCGCCGACGAGACGATCTCCCCAGGATTGACCGGATTCATCGGAGTCGTCGGAATCATCGCCGGCGTGGTCGTGCTCCGCCACCCGTTCGAGACGGTGGCCGTACTGGCGGTCGTCCTCGGCGTCGTCTGGATCATCGGCGGGGCAATCGAACTCATCGGGGCAATCGCCGACAGCAAGCTCGACCACCGCGGACTGGCTGCTGTCGGGGGCCTGCTCTCGATCGCTGCCGGTGTGATCGTGGTCTCCTGGCCGGCTCCGACGGTCACGGTCGTCGCCTGGATCTCCGGGCTCTACCTGATCATCTTCGGGCTGTTCATCTGCTTCTCGGCATTCCAGCTGCGCAAGCTCACGAAGTAGCCGGAAACCCGGGGACACCGTCGTCGAGTTGCACGCCTGCGCTGTTCAGGAAGCCGGACACCAGCCGGTAGAACCCGGCAACGATCAGCAGCTCCACCAGCTCGGCCTCCGACCATCGCGCACTGAGCGCCAGCCACGTTCCATCGCTGACGCAGTCGGCAGCGGCCAGATCGTCGGCGAGCGCGATCAATGCCAAGTCCTCAGCACTCCAGTCGTGATCGTGCGGCGTCTTCGTGAGTGCGGCGATCTCCTCGTCGGTGAGTCCGCAGCGCTTGCCGATGACGGTGTGCTGGCCGAACTCGTAGATCGCCTGCGCGTTCCAGCCCACGCGCAGGATCACGAGTTCGCGTTCACGTTCGGGGATCAGACCCTTGTTGAGCAGGAACCCGCCGAGCAGGTTGAACCGCTTGAGCAGCTTCGGGTGATGGCCGAGCACACCGAAGATGTTGAGCGGTCGCCCGTCGAGGGTGAGCGCCCCGCCGAGCGTCGTGCGCAACTCGTCGTCGGTGACGTCATCGAGATCGATCGGCTCGATGCGGGGGTGGGTCGGGCGTGCCGCAGTCATGTCGTCTCCTGGCGTAGCGATCAGTGTCTGGCACCGATCGTTGCACGAATCCGAGGTCGGCTCCACACCGCTTCGACCTACGCGGCATCGACACCATTGCGGGTTCGGTACGTGCGTGATCGTCGGCGCGCAGCAACGCGTCGACCATGACATCGACCATCGTCGCCCGGCCGGGTAGATCGCGACCGGCGAGGTTGACGAGTTCGCCAGGATCGTCGTCCAGGTCCTACAGCATCTCGAAACCGTTGCTGTCGCGAACCACCGGATTGCCTGGCGAACCCGAGATGGTCGGCACGCAGCTGGTCACAGACGAACAGGACGTTGGGCCCCCGACCGCCACTCGTCGCGTCAGCGAACTCGCCGGTCACGACACCGTCTCGGTGGTCGTCGCGACGAGCCGTTCGAGCAGGTCGACGGCGTCGACCGCCGGGCACCGCGCTGCGATGTGCTGATCGGGCCGCACGACGAGGCACAAGTCCGACGCGATGCCGAACGTGTCGTCCCAGACCTCGGCGTCGACCGTTCGGGCCGTTGCCCAGTCCGGAACCACTGGCGGTTCGGTACCCGCTCGGGTCAGCACCGTCGCCCCGGCGAGCTCGACGAGATCGAGCGTGGACGATCCGTCCGCGAGCCATCCGTGGGGCAGGCGCCCGCCGGGCCGGGTGGAGGGCAGATAGTCGCGCGCCGGCTCGTCGAGTGCTCGAGCTGTCGTACCGTCACCGACGACGAGCGGGCCCTCGTAGACGTGGCCGAGTTGCAGTCCGAGCAGATCGAAGTGGATCGCCTGGCCGGCGATCGCGGTTTCGACCTCGGCGCGGCGGGCCGGATCGGCCAGCACGGCGGCCACGACCTGGCCGGACTCGTCGGGATCGTCGGTGAAACCGAACGCAATCGGCACCTCGATCAGCTTGAACGCGTTCGCGAGCGACTGGTCACAGTTGAACTGAGCGACCGGTCGGCGCTCGGCCTCGTACGTGTCGAGGATCGAGGGATCGGCCCAGCCGGCCTCGACCGCGGCGATCTTCCAGACCAGGTTGTGCACGTCTGCGGTGCCGGTGTTCAGCCCGAGCCCT
Source organism: Ilumatobacteraceae bacterium (assembly GCA_963741875.1). Lineage (GTDB taxonomy): Bacteria > Actinomycetota > Acidimicrobiia > Acidimicrobiales > Ilumatobacteraceae > Sva-07. The sequence continues at coordinate 402,106 of CAVUJO010000004.1, forward strand.
CCGGTCGGAGGGAACCGGTGTGCCGCGTCACCGACGAGAAAGGTTCGTCCGCTGCGGTAGGTGTCGGCGATCTGCGCGCTCATGTGCCAGTTCGAGATCCCGAGCACCTCGAAGTCGGCGGTGGGGTCGGCCAACGCTGCACTGACGAGGCTGCGGCAGCGCGCTTCGGTGAAGGCCTCCATCGGTTCGGCTTCGGAGTCCCAGCCGTGCATGAACACCCACTCCCGATCGGCGCCGTGATTCACGAACGGGCCGCCGGCCGCCGGGTCGACGAGGAAGTAGAGCACACCGCTCGCGTCGCCGACGAGCGATCGGAAGTCGGCGCCGAGATGCACCATCACGAACGACTGGATGGTCCGCGGCCCGGTCAGCTCGATGCCGAGCGTGCGTCGCACGCTGCTCGCCGCGCCGTCGGCGGCGAGCAGGTAGCTCGCCTCGATGCCGTACTCCCCCTGCTGCCCATCGACCACGACATTCACCCGGTCGGGCTGCTCGGTCATCGACGACCACGTGTGGCCGTACCGAACATCGAGGTCGGCCGACAGCAGCAACGGTTCGAGCCGGTGCTGGCTGAGGTTGCGGATCGGCGTCGGGGTGACTTCCAGCATCTCGTCGCCCTGCCGTTCGAACGGCAACGACCCGACGACCTCGCCGCCGAGCTTGGTGACCCAGTGCACCTCACCCGCCTCCTCGGGCGACAGGCACTCGTCGAGCACCGGCGCCATGTCGACGCCCGCCTGACGCCAGATCTCGAAGGTTCGAGCGTTGACGACGTGCGCGGCCGGCGAGCGCTGCGGCCCCTCGCGCTGTTCGAGAACGACGGCGGACAACCCGAGCCGAGCACAGAGGTGAGCGGCGGTCAGCCCGGTCGGGCCCGCCCCGACGATCACGACGTCGACGCGTTCGACCGCGATCCCGTCATCTCCGGCCATCAGAAGACCCCCTCGTAGCTGCCACCGTCGAGTTGCAGGTTCTGACCGCTCAGGTAGCCGCTCTGGGCGGCGCAGAGGAACGCGAACGCGTCGCCGAACTCCTCCGGGCGACCGAGGCGGCCCGCCTTGATCGAGGCCACCTGCTCGGCGCGGGCCTCGTCGTAGGTGATGCCCTTCACCTGCATCACGAGGTTCGCCATCTGCTGCTGGCGTCCGGTGTCGAAGCGCTCCGGGAGCAACTGGTTGATCGTGACGTTGTGCCGCACGACGTCTTTCGACAGACCCTTGAGCACACCCGTCAGCCCGAGGCGGGGGCCGTGCGACAGGCTCATCATCGGATTCGGCGACTTCACCATCGCCGAGCTGATCGCAACGATCCGCCCGAACCCGCGCTCGCACATCCCGGGCAGCACTCGCTGCAGGAACATCAGCGGACCGGTCAGCGACTGCTGCAACGATGCCTGCATCGCCGCTTCATCGATGCGGCCGAACGGCATCGGAGACGGACCCTCGCCGTTGAGCAGCACGATGTCGGGTTCGGGACAGGCCTCCAGGAGTGCGTCGTGGACCTCCGCGGTCGAGGAGTCGCCGACCACGCCCGTCACCTGCACCTCGTACCGCTCGCGCAGCTCCTCGACGGCGGCGGCGACATCATCGGCCCCCCGGCCGTTGACGACCACGTCGACGCCCTCGCCGGCGATGCTCTCGGCACAGGCCCGGCCGAGGCCGCGACTCGACGCGAGCAGGATGGCGCGGCGGCCGCTGACTCCGAGATCCACGCGGTCAGTCCCAGCCGAGGGCTTCGCGGGCAGCGCCGATGGCGTCGAGGTCGAGCGGGTTGAAGAACTCGGGCGGCGGTTCCACTGGCCCCCACACGGAGAACCCCGCCGGGCCGTCGGATCCCTCCCAGTCGCGACGCAGATGTTCACGTTCCCACACGTCGTCATCGACGATCTGGTCCATGTCTGAGTAGAACTCGAAGAACGTCCCGGCCGGGTCGGTGAGATACCAGAAGATGTTCGAGCCGAGATTGTGGCGACCGACGCCGACGACGCTCGCGTCCGCCCGCTCGGCGACGACGGCGGTCCCCGCCTTGCCGATCGCATCGACGTCGTCGACCTCGAACGCGTAGTGGTTGAGGTAGCTGGTCGATGCCGGCTGGAGCAGCAGGTTGTGATGGTCTGATTCGATGCGTCCGAAGGTCGCGACTCCGTTGAGGATCTGATCGGACACCTTGAACCCGAGCCCGTCGAAGAAGAAGGCCGTCGCCTCGCCCAGATTCGGCGTGCCGAGCACGAAGTGGCCGAGGCGCCGCGGCGGGCGGGGTTCGGTCTCGACGACGGCCTCGGCTCGGGCGTTCGCCCGAAGCTGTTCGCCCGGGCCGTTGTAGGCGCGCTCCTGCGCAGGCGACAGCGGGTGCGGCGCACCCACGTCGATCACGACACGGTGCTTGAAGACCGGGTCGATGCAGCGCAGCGTCGTGCCCTCGATGGCCGAGTCGACGCCCATCGCAGCGATGCGAGCGGCGATGTCGGCGAGGTCCTGTTCGGTGTCGCAGCTCAGGTGCAACTGTGAGAGGTGACGATGCGTGCCTTCCGTGACGCGCAGCTGCACGTCACGGTCGGCGGTGCCGAGCACCCCGTCGTCGGTGCGGGTCAGACCTCGCCGTTCCCAGAATGCGGCCAGCTCGGCCGGGGCCGGCACGCTGAGTTCGATGTCGAGCAGTCCGTTGAGCGCCATCACGCACCGACCTTCGCGTAGTCGCTCGACGCGGACGCAGCGGTTGGTCATGGTCCCGATGCCGTCGATCGTGGTGGTGATGACGTCGCCGTCGGCGAGGAACTTGCCCTGGGCCGCCCCGATGCCTTCGGGAGTGCCGGTGAAGATCACGTCACCCGTGACGAGGGTGGTGATGTGCGACAGGTAGCTGATCAGCGTCGGGACGTCGAAGATCAGGTTGGCGGTGGTGTCGTCCTGACGAACCTCGCCGTTGACCGAGCACGTGATGTGCAGGTTGTCTCGGTCGGAGATCTCGTCGGTCGAGACGAGCACCGGTCCCGTCGGGCCGAACGTGTCGAACGACTTGGCGAGGTCGAAGTGCGGAGGCTTCGCGGCGAACTGCACCGGCCGGTCGGAGATGTCCTGGCTGACGGTCAGGCCCACGACGTGGTCCCAGGCATCGACGACACTGATGTCCTTGCCACCTCTGCCGATCACCACGAGCAGTTCACCCTCGTAGTCGCAGCCATCGCTGCGGAGTTCCACGTCGGCGGTCGGGCCGACGATGGACGACGGGAACTTCGTGAACACGAGCGGGCTCTCCGGCACCTCCATGCCACCCTCGGCAGCGTGGGCCCGGTAGTTGAGCCCGACAGCGAACGACTTCTGCGGGCGCGGTACGGGCGGCCCGAGCACGACGTCGGCGAGCAGCCCGGTGACCGACGACTCGTCGAGCCCCGCCGACAGCTCGGCGAGCAGATCGGGCCGACTGAGCGCTTCCATCGGATCGGGGCCGAGCGCACCTGAAGAGTGCGTGGCGAGATCGGTGTAGTGGTCGCCGGCGACGAGCACAGCCCGACCGGCGACGTTGGCAAGGCGGAATCCCATCGCGCCATCATGGATCATATATGATGTACGAGTCAATCCCGGATGTGAGAGGATGTGCCGCGTGACCGACTCCCCGACGAGGGCCAGCACCGCCGCCAGGACCACCGCGTCTCCCCCGGACGCGAGCGTCCCGATGACACGATCGGCCTGGGCCGACCACCGACTCCGGGAGGCCATCCTCGGCGGACGACTCCAGCCGGGTGACCCACTGGTGATCTCCACCCTCGCCCGGGAGTTGGGCGTCTCGGCAACCCCGCTGCGCGAGGCGCTGGGCAGACTCGCGGCGGAAGGACTCGTCGAGTTGCAGGCTCACGGGTCGGCCCGGGTCGCCACGGTCGATCTCGGTGAGGCGATCGAGATCTACGAGCTGCGCCAGGTACTCGAACCGATGGCGCTCGAACGCTCGGTGGCGAAGGCTGACGCCGGCTACGCACGTCGCGTCGAAGCCGCATGGCAGGTACTCACCGCCAGCCGTCTGTCCACATCGAGCGACCATGCAGCCTTCCACCGCGAGCTGCTGTCGTGCTGCGACTCGACCTGGATGCTGCGCCTGTCGACGCTGCTGTCGGACCGGGCTGGGCTGATGATGAAGGTCAGCGCCCTCGCCCGACCTGCCAGCTACAACCTCGCCGAGTCCCACCGCCACCTGAAGGATCTTGCGATCAGCGGCGATGCCGTCGCTGCCGCCGACGAGCTGACCCGCCACCTCGCCGGCACGATCCGCGCCCTGGAATCGATCCTCGCCCGATCTGCCTGACCGGTTACGCCGGTGCCTGGCACCGGCGTAACCGATCAGCCGGCGGCGATCAGGTCGGCCAGGTCGGATGGTTCGAGGAATTCGGCGGGGACGGGCGGGCCGAACGAGTAGAGGAACTCGTGGCCCTGCCAGTCCTTCGGGCGGTAGAGGTCCTGCGCCGAGATCCGGTCGATGTCGGCGGTGTACTCGACGAACGTGCCACTCGGGTCGCGGAGGTACCAGAACCAGTTCGACCCGATGGCGTGGCGGCCGACGCCCCACATGTTGCGGTCGGGGTCGATGTCCACCATCTGCTGTCCACCGCGCACGACGTCGTCGATGTCGTCCACCTCGAACGCGATGTGATGCGGAAACGCGACAGGAGCGGCCTGGATGGCGACGTTGTGGTGGACCTCGCCGCACCGGGTGAAGGCGATGATCCCGGGCACCTGGTCGCTGATCTCGAACCCGAGCACCTCGGTGAAGAACCGCAGCGTCGTCGGCTGGTCCGGTGTGCCGTAGACGACGTGGGTGAGATTCGACGGCGCGACGGCGTCGGAGGTGAGCACGCTCTCGGCCGGTACATCGAATCGGTCGCTGACGCCTGGCCGGTTGAAGGTGTGCGGCGTCGACACAACCTGGTACGGAGCGGCGTGCGTGATCTCGACGAGCAAGCCGGTGACCGGCTCGGCGATCACGAGGCGCTCATCGCTCGACTCGATGATCGATCCGAGGCCGCTGCGCTCGACACGGCCGGCGATGCGGCCGAGGTCGTCGGCATCGTCGGTCCCTACGCCGAGCCGGTGGAGCGTGCGTGCCGCCGACGGCACGAGTTCGAGCTGTTCTCCGCCGTCACGCGTCGACAGCACGCCGTCGCCCGTCAGTCCGAAGTCGTGGAAGAACGCCGTCGACGCGGCGACGTCGGGAACACCGAGCGTGATGGAGGTCAAGCGGTGAAGTGCCATGGCTGGACAAATTAGATCACTTGATAGAGAATGGCAACCCATGACCACGACCGAGACGACAGACCGGGCCGCACCCTCGGCCACACCACCGTCGGGTCGCCGACGTCAGGCACGCGCTGCCGCGACCCGCACAGCCCTGCTCGACGCGGCACTGCGGGAGTTCGCGGCACACGGCTTCGAGGGCGCATCGACCAGGTCGATCGCCACCGCGGCCGGCACCCACCAACCACAGATCAACTACCACTTCGACTCGAAGGACGAGCTGTGGAAGGCGGCGGTCGACCATCTCTTCGACCGCCTCGACCGGGCGGTGGGCGAACACCTCGGGGACACGAACCCGGACTGGGACAGCCGTGCCGGATTCGCTGACAACATCCGGGCGTTCGTGCGGGCGGCAGCGGGACTGCCGGAACTCAACCGCATCATGGTGCAAGAGGCGACGATCGACTCCGAGCGCCTGCACTGGATCGTCGAGAGCCACACGCGTCCGCGCTTCGACCTCGTCACCGATCGGTGGCGCCGGCTGCGCGAGGAGGGTCTCGTCGCCGACATCGACGAGGTGGTCCTCTACTACTCGCTGGTCGGTGCAGCGTCGCTCGCCTACGTGAATGCGCCCGAGGCGCGACTGCTCGGCCACGACACGCTCGCCGACAACTTCATCGAGGCCCACGCCGACGCGCTCGTCACGATGTTCCTCGGCCCGGCCGAACGGGTGGAGCGATGAGCGACGTCGACGTGATCGTGGTCGGCGGCGGACCGGTCGGAGTGACGACGGCCCTGCTGCTCGCCCAACGGGGGTTCTCCGTGCGGGTACTCGAACGGGCGCCCGAGGTGTACGACCTGCCACGCGCGATCGTGATGGACGACGAGATCCAGCGGGTGTTCCAGAACGCCGGGCTGCTCGACGAGCTCCGCGCCATCACCACACCGCTGCGGGGCGCCGAGTTCGTGCGCCCGAACGGCGAGCGGATCATCGGTGCCGAACTCCCCGAGGATGCCGATTGGCCGCTCGGCTTGCATCCCACCGTGACCTACTACCAACCCGAACTGGAAGCGTTCCTGCGTGACGCGGCCGTGCGCAACGGGGTCGACCTGCGCCTCGGCGTCGAGGTGGCCTCCGTCGACCAGACCCACGAGGGCGTCACGGTGCAGACCGACGCCGGCCCGGCGAACGCCCGCTGGCTCGTCGCCGCCGACGGCGCGTCGAGCCGCATCCGCAAGAGCCTGGGGTTGGCGTTCCTCGACCAGGGCTACGACCAGGACTGGCTGGTCCTCGACGTCCGACTGCGACGTCCGGTGCCCTCGCTCCCCCGCTTCGTCCAGCAGGTCTGCGACCCGCTCCGGCCGACCACCTACGTCGTCGGTCATGCCAGCTACCGGCGCTGGGAGTTCCAACTCCAACCGGGAGAGACCACCGACGAGATGGTCGATCCGGCACGGGTCTGGCAGCTGCTGGACGGGTGGCTGACGCCGGATGACGCCGACCTGATCCGGGCCGTGGTCTACCGGTTCCACGCCACGGTCGCCGACGCGATGCGCTCCGGTCGGATCTTCATCGCCGGCGACGCCGCCCACCAGATGCCGCCGTTCCTCGGCCAGGGGCTCTGTTCGGGCATCCGCGACGCCGCGAACCTGGCGTGGAAGTTGCGCCTCGTCGATGACGGCCTCGCCGCCGACCGGCTCCTCGACACCTACGGCGACGAGCGCCTGCCGCACGCAGCAGGCGTCGTCGAGCACGCCGTCGACACCGGCCGCTTGATCGACGAGCTCTCGGGGCGGGCGCCGCAGCAGACCGGCCTCGACGCGGCCTACGGCGGCAGCCGGCCGTTCCCGATCCTGCGTCACGGCATGGTGTTCGGCGACCATCCATCGGTCGGCCGTCAGCTCCCGCAGCCCACCGTCGACGGACAGCCGCTCGACGAACTGCTCGGAACGGGGTTCGCCATCGTCGTCGACGACATGTCCGTCCTCGCCGACCTCGACGAGAGATGGGAAGACCTCGCCCGAGTCGTCGAGCTCCCGGTCGGCTCGATGCCGATGACGCTCCCACCGGGCGGCGCCGTGATCGTGCGACCGGACCGCTACGTCGCCGCGATCGCCCATGACGCCCACGAACTTGCCTCGGCGGGCAGCGCCCTCCTCGACCACCTCACCGCCCAACCCATCGAAAGGCCGTCGCAATGAACTGGGACCCGCAACATCTGGACTTCCTCCGATCACATGTGTGGGCGGTGCTGGCCACCGGGCGCAGCGACGGGTCACCGCAGCAGTCGATGGTCGGCTACACCGTCGACGACGACGAGCGGCTGCTGGTGTCGGCCAAGGCGTACACCGCGAAGTGGAAGAACGCCCTGCGCCAACCGAAGGTGAGCCTGACGGTCCCCGATGGTCGCGTCCACCTCGTCGTCTACGGCGCGGTGGAACCGATCGACACCGACCCGCTGCGCGCCGAGTTGACCGCGCAGATCTTCGGCGCACTGTCGGGCAACCCGGCGCCCGACCCCACCGCCATCGTCCCCATGCTCGACGAGCAGCAGCGGGTCGTCCTGCGCATCACCCCCACCAAGACCCTCTACACGGAGTAACTGTCACACCGTGCCGGGTCAAACGTGACCGTTGCTGTCCGACCGTTACTGGTGGACGTCGGTCAGCTCGAAGCGTTGGTTCAGGAGTTCAACGACGTGTTCGACGAGTGGGCCCGGCAGGGCGACGTCGACGACACGGGGTGCATGCTGGTCAGGCCGGACCGCTTCGTCGCATGGCGCAGGCTCGACGGTGGCCTCGACCCGACGGCGCGACACGCTGCGGCACTGCGCCAGCTCCTGGGTGGCTGACCACCCCGGATCGACGCTGGCATCACCCGACACGGTGCTGACATCACCCGACACGGTGCTGACACCATCCGTCGGGCCGTTCCTAGGCTGGTTGCATGTCCCTCGCCGCCGGCCCCCGCTTCGATCTCGACGATTCGTTCGCCCGCGAACTCGTCGGCCTGCACGAACCGTGGGCGCCGGCATCGGTGGCCGATCCGTCGATGATCGTGCTCAACGAGGCACTCGCGATCGCGATCGGACTCGATCCCGAAGTCCTCCGCTCTCCCGCCGGCGTTGCGGTCCTCGCCGGGAATGCCACGCCGGAAGGTGTCACGACTGTCGCTCAGGCGTACGCCGGCCACCAGTTCGGTGGCTACTCACCCCGACTCGGCGACGGGCGCGCCGTGCTACTCGGCGAGGTGGTCGATCACGACGGAGCGCGGCGCGATCTGCACCTGAAGGGTTCGGGTCGAACACCGTTTGCCCGCGGCGGGGACGGACGCGCCGCGCTCGGGCCGATGCTGCGCGAGTACGTGATGGGCGAAGCGATGCACGCGCTTGGCATCCCGACGACACGGGCGCTTGCCGTCGTCGCCACCGGCGACACGATCCTGCGCGAGGTGGACGGCCGCGTCACCGACGTGCCCGGCGCCGTGCTCGCCCGGGTGGCCTCGAGCCATCTGCGTGTGGGCACGTTCCAATACGCGTCAGCGACGGGCGACGTCGATCTGCTGCGACGGTTGACCGACTACGCAATCGCCCGCCACGTTCCTGGCGCTGCTGACGCCGACCTCCCAGCGCTGGCGCTGTTCGACCACGTGGTCGCGGTGCAAGCCGAGCTGGTTGCGAAGTGGATGACCGTCGGCTTCATCCACGGCGTGATGAACACCGACAACACGACCATCTCGGGCGAGACGATCGACTACGGCCCGTGCGCGTTCATGGACACGTACGACCCTGCCACCGTGTTCAGTTCCATCGACCACGGCGGCAGATACGCCTACGGCAACCAGCCGGCGATCATCACCTGGAACCTCGCGCGTCTCGCCGAGGCGTTGTTGCCCCTGGTCGCTGATGACGCCGACATCGCGATCGAGCAGGCGACCGCCGTGCTGCAGACCTTCCCCGAACGCTTCCAGAGATCGTGGAGCGCCGAGATGCACGCCAAGCTCGGCCTCGACGTGCACGGGACGGACGGCGACGAGGTGATCGCCGAACTGCTCGAACTGATGGGTGAGCAGCGAGTCGACTACACGACGTGCCTGCGCTCGCTCTCATCGGTGGTCCGTGGCGATCCTGCGCCTGCCAGATCACTGTTCGACGCACCGGATGCGTTCGACGCATGGGCACAGCGCTGGCTCGCACTCGTGGACGACGACCGAGCAGCGATAGGCGAACGGATGGACGCCATGAACCCGATCTACATCCCGCGCAACCACATCGTCGAGGAGGTGCTCACCGCGGCGAGTTGGGGCGACGCACAGGCCTTCGACGACCTGCTCGACGCCGTGACCCGGCCGTTCGAGCAGCGGCCCGGTTTGGAGCGCTACGCCCAGCCGGCCCCAGCCAATGAGAGCGCCGGCTATCAGACCTTCTGCGGCACCTGAGCAGACCCGAGCGATGAGCGACGTCTCCACATCCGGAGGGTTCACTCATCGCAGATCCAACCAGACCCGAGCGATGAGCGACGTCTCCACATCCGGAGGGTTCACTCATCGCTGACCCAACCAGACCCGAGCGATGAGCGACGGCTCCACATCCGGAGGGTTCGCTCATCGCTGATCCAACCAGACCCGAGCGATGAGCGACGTCTCCACATCCGGAGGCATTCGCTCATCGCTGATCCAACCAGACCCGAGCGATGAGCGACGTCTCCACATCCGGAGGGTTCGCTCATCGCTGATCCAACCAGACCCGAGCGATGAGCGACGTCTCCACATCCGGAGGGTTCGCTCATCGGTGACCCAAACAATCGCGGTTCAGCGGGCGACGCGGAAGCCGATGTTGCCGGTGGAGCTGTCGGGGGTGTTGGCGCTGCGGGCGCCGACTCGATAGCGGTTGCAGTACGAGTCGTGGCACAGATACGAGCCGCCACGCATCACCCGGTGCGTGCCACCGGGGGGACCAGCGGGATCCACGCGGGGCGAACGCCGCTCGCTTTCACGGTAGGTGTCGGGCGCGAACCAGTCGGCACACCACTCCCACACGTTCCCTGACGTCTCGTACAACCCGAGGCCGTTCGGCGGGAACGAGCGCACGGGTGCCGTCCCCGCAAACCCGTCGGCGACGGTGTTCTCGGCGGGGAACGTCCCCTGGAACACGTTCATCCGGTGCTCACCGCCCGGCTCGAGATCGTCACCCCACGGGAAGCGCTGCCGGTCGAGGCCGCCCCGAGCGGCGTACTCCCATTCGGCCTCGGTCGCCAGCCGGGTGCCGCTCCAACGACAGTACGCCGCGGCGTCCGCCCACGTGACGTGGACGACCGGATGGTCGGCGACGTCGTCGATCGTCGTGTGCGGGCCCGCCGGATGGCGCCAATCAGCCCCCTCCACCTGCCGCCACCACGGCGCCGCCGCCACACCGCGGGTCGGCGGGAAGTCGTCCGGCAACAAGCCGCCGAACACGAACGACCAGCCGTCGATCTCGGCCAGGGTGCGATATCCGCTCGCGTCGCAGAACTCGGCGAACTGCGCGTTGGTGACCGTGGTCGGTGCGATGGCGAAGGGTCGAAGGGCGACGAGGTGGACCGGGCCCTCGCCGTCATCGGGGGCACCATCGCCGTCGGGGGCCCCCATCCAGAACTCGCCACCCGGGAGGTCGATGAGTTCGATGTCGGCAGCTCCGCTCGTCGCGACCTGTTGGTCCGGACGCTCGGATCGCGACTGATTCGACGGAGAACAACAGGCGCTCATCGAACCCAGCTTGGCACAGGCGGTCGAAAATGTTCCGCGCTCGAGCGTTCAAGATCGGCTGCGTTCGGGAAGGATCCTCGCCATGACCTCCGCCGACAGCGAAGCCATCCATCGTTCGCCCGAGGGCATCGCCGACGGTCCGCCCGTCGCGACGGGCGTGACGCCCGAACGGCTCGCGAACCTGCGGGTATGGAACCTCGGCCTGACGGTGCTCCATGCGGTGCAGGCGGTGTTGATCGTGGTGCTGTCGGGCAACTTCGTGATCCAGGTCGTGTCGACCTTCCCCGACGGCCCACCCGGCACCCGAACACCGGCATCCGAGCCACTGTTCGACGTCCGCGTCGGCTACGCGATCGGACTCTTCCTCGCCCTCGCAGCCATCGATCACCTCGTGACGGCCACGTTCGCACGTTCCACGTACGAGAACGACCTGCGCCGCGGCATCAACCGGTTCCGGTGGGTCGAGTACTCGATCAGCGCCACGATCATGATCCTGCTGATCGGCTTCTACAGCGGCATCACCAACATCACCGCCGTCGTCGCGGTGATCGGCGCAAACGTGGCGATGATCCTGTTCGGCTGGATCCAGGAACGGATGAACCCACCCGGGCGCAGCGAGACGACGATGATGCCGTTCTGGTTCGGAACGATCGCCGGCATCGCACCGTGGGTCGGGATCCTGATCCAGATCATGGGCTCGGAGACCGTGCCCGGCTTCGTCTACGGCATCATCGTCGTGCAGTTCGTGCTGTTCTTCAGCTTCGGACTGAACCAGTGGTTGCAGTACCGAGGAATCGGCAAGTGGACCGACTACGTCTACGGCGAGAAGGCCTACCTCGTGCTGAGCCTGGCTGCGAAGTCGCTCCTCGCCTGGCAGATCTACTTCCCGAGCCTCGACACCTGACCCACAGCGACTCGTTTGCGTGGCAGTTCGGGTGGCACGGGTCACCGGAACTGCAACACAACGCGAGAGTTGGCGACTCGATACCATCCGGCGATGACGCCTGGAGACGTTCAACGAGCCGCTGCCGCGGTACGCGCAGGTGAGGTCACGGCTCGAGAACTCGTCGAACACGCGCTGCACCAGATCGAGGCGCAGCAGCCGACGCTCAATGCGTTCGTACACATCGACGCTGCCGGAGCGCTGTCGGCGGCGGATGTCGTCGACCGAGCCCGCGCCGCCGGCGGACCGCTCGGCCCGCTCGCCGGGGTGCCGTTCGGCGTGAAGGATCTCGAGGACTGCATCGGCATGCCCACCACCCGCGGTTCGCGCTGGTACGCCGACGCACCTCCGGCGACGCGCGACGACATCCACGTCGAGCGATTCCGGGCCGCAGGTGCCATTCCGATCGGCAAGACCGCCGCGCCGGAGTTCGGGGCGTTCGGGTACACGGCCAGTCCGCTGCACGGCGTGACCCGCAACCCGTGGGACACGGCGCGCACACCAGGCGGATCGAGCGGCGGCACGGCGGCGTCGGTGTCCGCCGGCGCCATCGCGTTCGGTACAGCGAGCGACGGTGGCGGCTCGATCCGTGGACCCGCTGCGTCGTGTGGGCTCCCCGGACTGAAGCCGACCTACGGGCGCGTGCCCACCTTCGGCGTGACCCGCCACGCCGGCAACGCCGTCAACTTCGCGCTCGCGACGACCGTCGCCGACACCGCCCTGCTGTTCGACGTCGCTGTCGGACCCGACATGCGCGACCGCACGAGCCTCCCGGCTCCCGGCGTCAGCTACGCGGAGATGATCGAGCAGCTCGACGTCGCCGGGCTTCGATCGGCATGGTCGGCCGACCTCGGGTTCGTGACAACCGACCCCGAGGTGGTCACCATCACCGAGCGCGCTGCGTCCGTGCTGGTCGACGCCGCCGGCCTGGCCGCCACCGGCCTCGACGTCCAGATCGACGACTTCATCCGGATCTACGCCTTCATGGAGTCAGCCGACCAGTTCGTCGACATCCCCGCCGATTGGGAGGACCGGCTCGACGAGCTCGACCCACTCGTGGCGGGCGGTTGGCGCCGCAACCGCACGGTGACGTTGCCGCAGTTCGCCAAGGTCGAGAAGGCCCGTCGCGGGCTGGAGATGGAGGTCGCCGAACTCTTCGAGGGCATCGACGTCCTGCTGACACCCACCAATCCGTGCGCACCGTTCGCTGCGGAGGGTCCGATGCCGACCGAGATCGCCGGTCAACGCTGCCACGCCGGCAGCGCCGCACTCCTGACGATGCTCGCCAACGTCGCCAACCTGCCGTCGATCACGGTGCCGGCCGGCCTCACCGCCGACGGGCTCCCGATCGGGCTGATGATCACGACCGCACGCCATCGCGAGGATCAGTGTCTGCGGCTGGCGCATCTCTTCGAGCAGGCGGCACCTTGGCCGTTGCACGCGCCGACCAACTGACCAGTCGTCACGGGTGCATCGGCCAGCCTGGGACGAAGCGTGGGGTTCGCGCCGCATAGTCGGCGTATCCGTCGTACCGCTCGGTCAACTGGGCCTCCTCCCACCGCGCCTTGCGGTCGAAGAACACCACGGTGACCACGGAGATCGCCAGCGTCACGGCACTGCCTGACCGCACGGTCAGGCCGACCACGATCAGGAGCACGCCGCTGTAGATCGGGTGCCGGACGTACCGGTACAACCCGCCGGTGACGAGATGACCTCGCTCGCTGGGCATCGGTGTCGGGGTCAGGCCGGTGCCGAGTCGCAGCGACGCGATGATGATCACGGCGAACCCTGCGATCACCAGCACCTGTCCCGTCGTCCGCACCGCAGGTCCTGTCGACCACGCGTCACCGCCAGGCAGCATGACCAGGGCGACGAGCAGCACGACCTGGCCAGCGACGAACGTCCAACCGATCGCACGCTGGTCCACAACGACGAGGGTACGGTGCGCGACCTCGCCCCGTATTCCGTTTGCGTTGCAGTTCGGGTGGGCCGCCCCACCCGAATCGGCACGCAAACGGGTCTGGGTCAGCCGGTTGGCTTGGCGTAGTCGACGGAGAACCACCGCTCGGGTCGGATCCGGATGCGAATCTCATCGGACGCGGTGCCACCTGCTGCGTAGCCGCGACCCATTTCCTCACCCAGATAGCGAATCGCCATCGGCTCGACGGCCGTCTTGGCGTCATCGCCGAGTTCGTCGATCTCGATCGATCCTTCGACCGAGACGTACTTGTACGGAAGTTCCTCCTGCTGAGCGCACAGCGACCCCCGACCGGCTGCCGCAGCAAGTCGGCCCTTGAGCGACGAGGCACTCGTCAGGACCTCGACCTCCCCACCCGGCTCGTAGGAGTACCACACGGGGAGCACGAGCGGCGGACCGTCGGCGCGCTCGATTCCGAGCACGCCCACGTGCAGTCCGGCCAGGAATTCCTGACGCTCCGACTCCGTCATCTTCTGATCACTCATCCCCGCATCCTTCCAGACGACTCGCGGTGAGCGATACGTGCAGTATGTGCGTGCATCGCTCACAGTCCGGGTCCGACGGGGCCGTGACCGGTGTGGTGGACTTGCACCATGAGCATCACCGAGCAGCCAGCGCCGCACCTGACGCTGTACCGGGCCACCGGAGCGAACCCACCGCCCGACCTGCACCCCAACGGCGTCAGCCATCTGGCGTTGTCGACCGCCGACATGAAGGCCCAACTCACGTTCTTCGCCGAGGTGCTGGGCTGCCCGACTCGCGCCCTGTACTGGATGCACGGAGTGCCGAACACCTTCCACGGCTTCGTCGAACTGGCGGGCGACAGCTACCTCGCGTTCGTGCAGGCCCCAGGCAACCCGACCGAGCCACAGTGGGGTGTCACCCATTCCGGCAACGCGGGCGACCCCGTGACCGCCGGCACGATGCAGCACGTCGCGCTCAACGTCGACTCGATCGACGACGTGCTCACGATGCGCGACCGCATCCGCAGCCACGGGATCCAGGTGATGGGCCCGCTCGACCACGGGATGATCCAGTCGATCTACTTCGCCGGGCTGGAGGGGCTGAGCCTCGAGGTCTGCACCGGCCGTGACATCGACGAGCGTCAGTGGGTCGACCCCGAGGTGCAAGACCTGTGTGGGATCTCCGACGAGGAACTCGCACGACTCACACAGCCAGCCGGATTCGTACGTCCGGACGACCCGGTGGCACAACCGGCGTACGACGAGGCGAAGCCGAACATGCACTACCCCGATGCGGTCCGCGAGTTCATCATGGGGATGCCCGATGACGACGTGTGGAACAACCTCAGCGAGCCGACGCCACCGATCGCACAGGACTGATCCATCATGAGTGAGAGCGACAGCGACTTCGATTCCGACGCACTTCCGACGGTTGCCGCCGTCGACCCGACGCTGCCGGGAACCCTCGAACTGGGTGTGTTCTCACTGTCGCTGAGCGTCGCCGATCTCGGCGCCTCGCGCGACTTCTACACCAAGCTCGGCTTCGTCGAGACAGGCGGCAACGCCGACGACGGATGGCTGATCCTCAAGAACGGTGAGACGACCCTCGGTCTGTTCCACGGCATGTTCGACCGCAACATGCTCACGTTCAATCCGGGGCTCACGGCGCGGATGGAGCGCGTGGACGAGTTCACCGACATCCGCGACATCCAGCGCACGCTGGAGGATGCGGGTCTCACGATCGACAGCTCGATCGAGCCGGGGTCGACCGGAGCAGGCTCGATCACCGTGATCGATCCCGACGGCAACCCGATTCTCATCGACCAGTTCTTCTGAGCTCCGCGTGGCGCGGCCGACTCGACCGTCAGCGTTCGTCGAGCCGATCCTCACGAACGCCGGTGACGCCGGTGCCGCCGTTCCACCGCCCGAGTGGGACACTGCATGCATGACTCCGTATGAAGCAATCATCTCCAAGCGCGACCTGAGGATGTACACCGACCAGCAGATCCCCGACGACGTGATGCGGCGGATCCTGCAAGCCGGCCGGATGGCGGGCAGCGCCAAGAACTTCGAGTCGAATCGATTGATCGTGGTGACCGATCAGTCCGTGCAGGACGCGTTGGCCGCCGCCGGTGACTTCGCATCGTGGATCGGATCTTCCGCCGTGGTGATCGGGTTCGCATGCCCTGATGACCAGCTGCGCCTGTTCGATGTCGGCCGCCAGGCGCAGAACATGATGATCGCCGCGCACGCCGAGGGTGTCGGCACGTGTCCCGTCACGCTGGGCCACCCCGACCGGGCGCGAGCGGCCGTGGGCCTGCCGGCCGACTGGGTGATGCCGATGGTGATCACGCTCGGATATCCCGTCGCCGATCACCCCGACAGCCCGCTCAAGCGCCCGCGAGTCGACCTCGACGAGCTGGTCCGTCACGACCGCTGGAGCTGACACCACATGACCGGCCCACTTCCCATCACGATCGGTGGCGCCTTCAGTTCGCCGTACACCATGAAGATGCGAGCGGTGTTGCGCTACCGGCAACTGCCGTTCCGGTGGGTGCTGCGCAACTCCCGGTGGGACGACCTCCCCGACGTGCCGGTCAAGATCATCCCGGTGCTGGCCTTCCCGGACGACGACGGTCGGCTCGTCGAGGCGATGGTCGACTCGAGCCCACAGATCGACCGGCTCGAGGCCGAGTACCCGGGCCGCCACCTCACCCCGCCGAACGGCGCGCTGGCGTTCATCGACCGGCTGATCGAGGACTTCGCCGACGAGTGGGTGACCAAGCTGATGTACCACTACCGCTGGACGTACGAACCCGACATCGAGAAGGCCGGTCGCCTGCTCCCCCTGGATCAGAACATGCAGGCCTCCGACGATGCCCTCGATCGCATGCACGACTTCATCATCGACCGCCAGATCGGCAGGCGAGCGATGGTCGGCTCGACCGACGCGAACCAGCCGATCCTCGAAGCCTCGTACCGCCGACTGCTCGGCGTGCTGCAACGCCATCTCGGCGCCAACGACTTCCTCCTGGGGGACCGGCCGGGACGCGGCGACTTCGCCGTCTACGGGCAGCTGAAGCCCATGTTGTGGTGGGACCCGACTCCGATGGCGATCGCCGTCGAACTGGCCCCTCGCGCGCTGCACTGGATCGAGCGCATCGACGACCTGTCGTGGTGGGAGGTCGACGGCGACACCGGCTGGCGCGCCCTCGACGAGCTCGCGCCGACCGTCCACGACCTGCTGCACGAGATCGGCAGGTCCTACACGCCGTTCATGCTGGCGAACGCCGCCGCGCTGGACGCCGGCGGCGACGAGGTGGTGTGCACGATCGACGACGCCGAATACCGCCAGGCTCCCTTCAAGTACCAGGGCAAGTGTCTGGCATGGCTGCGCGCCGCGCACGACTCGCTCGACGACGCCGACCGAGCAGCCGTGGCGGCGGTGCTCGCTGGGACCGGCTGCGAACCGCTGGTCGGCTGAGGCAGCGCACACCTCGCGTCCCGAGGATGTCACCGACGTTCCGACCGACCCGGTGGTGTCACATCAGACCCGGCACCGGGTGACCGTCAGTCGGCCCAGGCCTTGATCTTCTCGATCGTGGCCAGGGGGTCGGGGCCGTGGGGGTTGATGTTGAGATACGTCACCCCGACGTCCTTGAACACCTGGATGCGTTCGCGAACATGGCCCTCGTCGCCGATCAGGGCCGAGAGGTCGATGTACTCGTCGGGCACGGCGGCAATCGCCTCGGCGCGCTTCCCGGACAGGAACAGGTCCTGGATCTCGGCGGCCTCCTGCTCCCAGCCGTAGCGCACGAAGAGATCGTTGTAGAAGTTCTTCGACTTCGCGCCCATCCCGCCGACGTAGAACCCGATCAGACCGCGGGCGGCCTCGCGGGCCTCGTCGACATGAGGACCCGAGCCGAGCGCCACGGTGCCGCCGGCGATGATCTCCAACGGCGCCTTGTTCGGATCGCGCTTGGCCGTTCCGGCTGCGAGCGCGTCGCCCCAGACCTGCTGGAAACGATCCGGGACGAAGTGGATCGTCTGCCAGATGTCGGCGATCTCCGCCGTGAGCTCGACGTTCTTGGGGCCGATCGTGGCGAGCGAGATCGGGATGTCCTTGGCCGGCGGACGGTTCATGAACTTGATCGGCTTGCCGAGCCCGGTGCCGCCCTCGGCGAGCGGCAGCTGGTAGGTCGAGCCGTCGTGTTCGACCTTCTCGCCGCTCCACACCTTGCGGCAGATCTCGATCGTGTCGCGTGTGCGGCCGATCGGCTTCTCGAACGGCACGCCGTGCCAGCCCTCGATCACCTGCGGACCCGACGTGCCGAGTCCGAGCACGAACCGGCCATCGGACAGTGCGTCGAGCGTGGCCGCCGTCTGCGCGATCAGCGCGGGGCTGCGTGAGTAGAGCGGGATGATCCCGGTCATCAGCTGCACCGTCGAGGTCTGCCCGGCCAGGTAGCCGAGCGTGGAGATCAGGTCGTAGCCGTAGATCTCAGCCCCCCAGATCAGGTCGACGCCGGCTGATTCGAGGTCGCGTGCCTCCTTGGCCAGCTTCTTCGGGTCGCCGTTGAATCCAATGGTGGTGGAGATCTTCATCGCCCTTGCCTTTCGTCGAGATGTCGAACCGACCGTAGTCAGCGGACCTCGATGCGTCGCAGTTCGTCAGCTGAACGGGCCCCCAGACCCGAACGCGTACGCCTCGAACCGCTCACCCATCCGCTGGTAGCCGGCGCTGTTGGGATGGAGCCCGTCGGGGAGGTCGTCGACGTCGTCGGCGCCGAACAGCCGGTGACCGTGGAGGTAGTGGAGGTGCTCGTCACCGACACGTTGGCGTTGCGTGACCACCATCTCCAGCAGCTCGCGGATCCGCACCAACGTGAGGGCCCCCATCGTCAGCTCGTCCGGACGGTCGACGACGTCGAAGCTGCCCTCGGCGTTCGGCAGCGTCGGGCCAGGATGGTCTTCGGCCGGTGGACAGATGATCGGGCTGATCACGACGATCGGCGTCTCCGGGTGGCGATCGCGGATCGTGTCGAGCAGCCCGTGGACCGCCGGGACGAACGCCCGCTCGCGCATGGTGTCGGCGTTGACGAGATTGATCCCGAGCTTCAGGCTGATCAGATCCGCAGGCCGGTCGCGGATCGTGCGGGCGGCGAACTGGTCGAGCTGACACTGCCCGGCGAGCCCGAGACTGTCGAGGTCGACGTTCGCAGCCCGCGCAACCACTGCTGGCCAGGTGCCGGTCGGGTGCTCGGCCTCCATGCAGTGACTGATCGAACTGCCGTAGTGCACCCAACGGCGGCGCTCGGACGACGGTGGCGCCTCGATCGCTGCGCCGTCGTCGAGGCGGAGTTCTCGCAGCATCGTCGAGGCATTCTGTGCAAGCCAGATCTCGACGTGCTTGCTCCCCGCAGCCAGACCCTCGAAGCGGACCACACTCGGATCGATGTGGACCATCTCGAACTCCATCGAGTTGCGATCCGGGAAGCGGATCAGGTCGGTGTCGGTCAGCACCTCGCTGGCCACCAGGTCGCCGTCGACGACGAGGTCGAGGGTGGCCGTGTGCGGGGTGATGCCGGCGTACTCGAGCCGCGTGAACACCGCTTCCAGCTCGATCGAAGTCGAGTCGGTCACGAACTCGAGTCGCCCACCGGACGGCATCGACGACACGAACCCGATCGCCGGGTCGGCCAGTTGGCCGCGAGCCCACGCTGGCAGCCGTTCGGTGAGCGCGCCGCGCTCCATCGACGTGAGATCGCAGATCCCTGCGAGTCGAACGGGGGCAACATCGACCCGGAGGTCGATCGACGTCATGCGTCGGGGCGGCCGCGACCGGGCGCAACCGTGCGGGCGAGGATGCCGAGCGTTGCACGCAGGCTGGCTTCGGAGATGATCGGGAACCGGTCGGCGAACCCGGCGTACTGCTCGTGCAGGTTCGACCAGTCGTAGTACGACGTCACCAGTGTGCCGCCGTCGATCGGCTCGAGCCGATACCCGTACACGTGCCCCATCGGTGGCTGCATCGTGCCGTCGATGCTCCAGGCGATCTCGCGGTTGGCCTCGAACGTCTCGATCACGACGGTGACGTCGTACTCACCGAGATCGAAGTCGCGCAGCGAGTCGCGGTCCATGTGCACCACGAACCGGTCACCCACGGCACCGGCCGGATCACCGTCGGACGACATCAACATGCCAGTTGCGTCGATCGCAACGTGGCCATCGGGGCTGCGCAGGACATCGAAGATCGCTGCTGGCTCAGCGGCAATCCTCCGGTCGACTTCGAGACGCGTGGTGGGTTCGCTCATCACCGCATCCTGACACCGCACGCAGCGACCCGCGGCACCGGGGTCGCCGCGATCGGATGAAGCGACAACTCAGGTACGGGCGAGCACGTTCGCGAGGCTGCGGAGCGAGAGCGTGAATCCCATCCGCCCGGCGAACGCCGCCACCGGAGACAGGAACCGAGGGAGGTAGGGCACCGTCACGTCCTCGTACCAGTCGAGTATCGAACCGGATCCGTCAGCGTGCACCGTGAAGCCCGCCGTCCCCGTGAGGATGGGACCGAGCTTCTCCACGTCGCATGTCCCTGCCTGCTCGTCGGCGTCCCAATCACACCGGGTGACGCGCATGCGATCTTCGAGCGCGACCGGACGGAACCCGGTCCAGGCGGTGAACGTGTAACCGACGGCGGTCGAGTCGCCGCCGTGGCCCTCGATCGTGGTCGCCGGGATCCATTCACCGTGCGCAGGCCAGTCGACGAGTTCGTCCCAGAGCTCACGAACCGGCACGTCGAATCGTCGAGACAGTTCGAACTTCACATGCGCCATGGCGGCAATCCTGCCACCGCCCAGCCAAAACCCACGTTTGTGTGGCACTTCGGGTGACCCAGTCCACCGGAAGTGCCACGCAAACGTGGTTGTGGGGGCGTGCTGGGCTCACGGCGGGACGGCGAGCAGCTGATCGAGGAAGCGCAGGGCGGCATCGGAGGTCTCGTGACGCCACAGCGCGACCACATCGAGCGACGCCCGATCGTCGGACCCGACCGGCTCGGCAGCGAGCACGGCAGCGAGCTCGGCGACGAGGGCGCGCTGCCGGATCAGCATCGTCGTCACGTCGATCTGACAACGATCGGCGATCACGAGCTTGAGCAGGAGTTCGCTGCGCAGGTCGCGGAGATGCTCGACCGGCGATGCGAGCCATCGTCGCAGCGCGGCGCGACCGGTTCGAGTCGCCGCGAGCACGGTGCGGTTGCCGCCGGCGATGCCCGGCTCCTCGGCGATGGCACGCACCAGTCCGCGGTCGACGAGCTGGTCGAGTGATCGGTACGTCAACGCCCGCGACAACGACCACACGCGACCGACGTCGCCGCCTGGCCGCAGCGCCGAGGCGATCGCAAAGCCATGCGTCGAGCCCTCGTACAGCACCCCGAGGCACGCCCACTCGCCGAGCAGGAGTTCGCGCCGGCGGCGATCTGCGGAGGATCGAGTCATGCCGGCGCCACCTCGATGTCGGTGGCCTTCACCGATGCGCTCACCTCATCACCTGGCCGAAGCGCCAACGCCTCGAGTGCCGCCGCCGTGATTTCCGCGGTCAGCGGCAGCTCGCCGTCGATCACCAACCGCACCCGCTCGCCCAGCCGATCGATGTCGACGATCGTTCCCCTCCACGTGTTCCGCGCGCTCGATTCGACCGCGTTTCCGTGCGCGAGCAGCACCGAGTGCGGCCGGATCGTCGCCAGCGCAGGACCGTCGGTGGCGTCGGCGATGACGACTCGAGCCCCGGTCGGCGTCGTGAGCACACCATCGAGCACGTCGCCTGCCACCAGGTTCACGCCGACCAGATCCGCCACGTATCGGGTACGGGGATGTGCGGTCACCTCGGCCAGCGTGCCCGTCTGCACGACGCGCCCGGCTTCGAGTACCACCACCCGGTCGGCAAGCGCGTGGGCATCGACGGGATCGTGTGTGACCACGATGCGCATCCCGTCGAACGTGGTGAGGTGCTGGCGGAGGTCTCGCCTCACGAGCGCTCGTGTCCCGGCATCGAGCGCGGCGAGCGGTTCGTCGAGCAACAGCAGCCGCGGATCGATCGCCAGCGCGCGACCCAACGCCACGCGCTGCGCCTGACCGCCCGACAACGCCTGCGGACGTTGCCGCGCGTAGTCGACGAGGCCGAGACGATCCAGCCACTGGTGGGCACGATCGCGAGCGTCGACCTTCGAGGATCCTCGGGCACGCAGGCCGTAGGCGACGTTCTCCAGCACCGTCATGTGGTCGAACAGCACGTAGTCCTGGAAGACGAAGCCGATCGGACGATCCTCCGGTTCCACGAACACGTCGGCACCTGGGTCGTCGACCACTCGGTCGTCGATCGCGATGCGGCCGCTCTGGATGGGTTCCAGTCCGGCCAGGCAGCGCAGCACCGTACTCTTGCCGGCCCCGTTCGGGCCGAGCAGCGCGACGACCTCGCCCGGGTGGGCCGCCAGTTCCACCTGCAGGTCGAGCGATCCCAACCGCAGCCCGATCCGCACCTCGAGCGTCATGGAGCGATCACCGTCCGGCGTGCTGGCGCACCGAACCACCGGTCGCGCAATCCGACGAGCACGGCGAACGACACCGCGATCATCACCAGCGCCAGCACGATCGCCTCTTCGGGGTTGGTTTCGAGCGAGAGATACACCGCGAGCGGCATCGTCTGCGTCGTGCCGGGGAAGTTGCCGGCAAAGGTGATCGTCGCGCCGAATTCGCCGAGCGCCCTTGCCCACGCGAGCACCGCGCCGGCGGTCAGCGCCGGTCGGATCGCCGGCAACGTGACGCGACGGAAGGTGTACCAACGCGAGGCGCCGAGTGTCCGGGACGCGTCGTCGAGGCGAGGGTCGAGTTGTCGCAGCGCCGCCTCGACGGTGATGACGAGGAAGGGCATTGCCACGAACGTCTGGGCCACGACGACACCGGCGGTCGTGAACGGCAACGTGATGCCGAACCACTGATCGAGGTACTGCCCGACGAGGCCGCGGCGACCGAGTGCGAAGAACAACGCCACACCGCCGACGACCGGTGGGAGCACCATCGAGAGCAGGCACAGCGCACGCACGGCGCCTCGGCCGGGGAAGTCGACGCGTGCGAGCAGCCAGGCGAGCGGGACGCCGAACACGATCGACAGCGCCGTCGCACACAACGAGGTGACCATCGACAGTCGGAGCGCGGTGATCGCCGTGTCGTCGGTGAGATAGGTCCAGGCGTTCGACCACGGCGCCCGCCAGAGCAGACCCACGAGCGGCAGAGCAAAGAAGCAGACGGCAACGACAGCCAGCACGAGCGCTGGGAGCGGCAGCCCGATTCGCCGACCTCGCATGCGACGGCTCACGGCGAGTCGAACCCGTACGACGCAAGGATCTGCTGTCCGGCCGGGCCGAGCACGAAGTCGATGAACCCGCTGGCGCCGTCCGGGTTCGGTGCGTCTGCGAGACCGACGACCGGGTAGTCGGCGACCACATTGATCTCAGCGGGGATCGAGACGCCGGCAGCAGCGTCGCCGGCAGCGATCACGTCGGTCCGGTACACGACGCCGGCATCGGCCTCGCCGAGCGTGACCTTCGTGACGACGGCCTTCACGTTCTCCTCGAACGACGACGGTGTCACCGTGATCCCCGCATTGTCGAAGATCTGCTCGGCGTACGCCCCGCAGGGGACCTCGGGCGCGCACTGCACCACGACGAGGGCTGGGTCGGCGAGATCGGCCACACCGGTGATGCCCTGCGGATTGCCGGGTTCCACGACGATCTCGGCCAGGTTCGCGGCGAACACGACCGGGACACCGACCTCGAGACCGGCATCGGTGACCTTGTCCATGTTCGCGAGATCGGCCGACGCGAACACGTCGACAGGGGCTCCCTCCGTGATCTGCGACACGAGGGCGGACGAGCCGGCGAAGTTGAACGTGACCTCGGCGTCCGGATTCTCGACCGTGAATGCCTCGCCGATCTCGGTGAAGGCCGCCGTCAGCGATGCCGCGGCGAACACGGTGATGTCGGCGCCATCACCGGATCCCGAATTGTCGGACCCACACGACGCGACGAGCACCGCAGCAGCGACGAAAGCAACGGCGAGACGCACGCCGCCACATTAGTCAGCGGTGAACTATTACGACAGATCGAGTGCTTCTCGCTGCTCCACATCGGCGCGGACACGGCGACGGCAGTACGTTCGCACGCATGTGGTCGTTCGAGACAGAGCCCGAATTCCAGAAGAAGCTCGACTGGGTCGAGCAGTTCTGCAAGGAGGAGGTCGAGCCACTGCACTACGTGTTCCCGTACGCGGTGCGGTCGCCGGACCCCAAGGTGCGCGAACTCGTCAAGGGCCTGCAGCAGCAGGTGAAGGATCAGGGCCTGTGGGCAATCTTCCTCGATGAGGAGCTCGGCGGGCCGGGGTTCGGCCAGCTGAAGCTCGGACTGCTCAACGAGATTCTGGGGAAGTATCCCGCCGCCCCGCAGTTGTTCGGAGCGGCGGCACCCGACACCGGCAACATGGAGATGCTCGCTGCATACGGCACCGAGGAGCAGAAGGAACGTTGGCTGACGCCGCTGCTCAACCAGGAGATGTTCTCGGCGTACTCGATGACGGAGCCGCAGGGAGGCTCCGACCCCAACCTGTTCCGCACCACGGCGGTCAGAGACGGCGAGGAGTGGGTGATCAACGGCGAGAAGTGGTTCACCAGCGCCGGACGCGTGGCCGACATCTTGTTCGTGATGTGCACCAACGGCATGTTCGTGGTGCCACGTACCACCCCGGGCGTCGAGATCATGCCCGAGCCCCGCAACCACAACCACATCATCTACAAGGACGTGCGTGTCCCGCTCGACCACCTGCTCGGCCCGGAAGACGGCGCCAAGGTGCTCGCCCAGCGTCGCCTCGGCGGCGGACGCATCCACCATGCAATGCGCACCATCGCCCAGTGCAAGCTCGCCTTCGACATGATGTGCGAGCGGGCGCTCAGCCGTGAGTCGCACGGCAAGATCATCGGCGAGCACCAGATGGTGCAGGAGAAGATCGCCGAGAGCTACGCCAAACTCCGGATGCTCCGGTTGTACGTGCTCGAGACCGCCGTGGAACATGGATCGCACGTCGAGTCAGGAGACGCGTACCGACATCGCCGCGGTGAAGTTCACGATGGCGCGGGTGCTCCGCGAGGTGTCGTTCGACGCTTTGCACATCCACGGCTCGCTCGGCACCACCAATCTCACGCCGCTGCAGGACATGTATGCGGGCGCTCCGACGATGGGGCTCGCCGATGGCGCCGACGAGGTGCACAAGTCGACCGTCGCGCGTCGTGTGCTGAAGGAGTACCGCCCGCACGAGGGCTACTTCCCCCGCGAGTACATCCCGTACAAGCGCGAGGCGGCCTGGGAGGCCTTCCAGCCGAAGTTCGCCGCCGATCCCGAGTTGAAGGAAGCCGCCGAGCGCTACCGCAAGTACTTCTCCAACCGTTCCTGAACACCGTTTGCGTGACGGTTTCGGTGGGGCGGGCCACCCGAAGTGTCACGCAAACGAGGTGGTGGTCAGCGGACGAGGCGGGCGAGCTTCGGGAGCACGCATGGGCGACCCGAGCAGGCATCCCACGTGGCCAACCCACCACTCAGTTCGCGTAGGCCTCCGAGATCGCACACCTCGGCAGCGAGCGCGAGCCGCGCTGCGAGTTCCTCGGGACGGTAGGCCGTCCAGTGCTCGGGATTGCCGGCGTCGACGTCGGCGACCGCCGCGCCGTCCGAGCAATTCCAGCCATCGTCGTCAGCGGTACGTGACCGAAGGATCCGCACGCTGCCCGTCGGACTGACCAGAATCATCCCCGGCCGCAGGGCAGTTCGAACATCGGACACGACGGTTCATCGGCACCGACGCCCCCACAGTTGAGCCGGTATCGATCACCCCAGAGCGATGAGCCACACCCCAACATCCGGGGGGCTCGCTCATCGCCCGCCCAACCACCCCACAGCGATGAGCCACACCCCAACATCCGGGGCGCTCGCTCATCGCCCGCCCAACCACCCCAGAGCGATGAGCCACACCCCAACATCCGGGGGGCTCGCTCATCAGTCGGTGATCGCGCCGTACACGAGCGATCGGAGCTGGCCGCGGAAGTCGAACGCGCCGCTGGGGATCAGCTGGGTCATGAACACTGCGAACAGGTCTTCGGTCGGGTCGATCCAGAACGACGTCGACGCCGCCCCGCCCCACATGAAGTCGCCGGCGGGCCCGACGCCGGCGGTTTCGGCCGGGCCGAGCCCGACGGCAACCTGCAGACCGAAGCCGTTCCCGTCGAAGCCCACCTCGCCGTAGCCGCCCGGCATGGCGAACTCGCGCAGGCGGCCGCTCCCCGGGAGATGGTTCGTACGCATCAGCTCGATCGTCGGTCGGGACAGAATTCTCGGGCCGTCGCTCGTGCCGCCTGCGGTCAGCGCCGAGCAGAACCGCACGTAGTCGTCGAGCGTGCCGACGAGCCCGCCGCCGCCCGACTGCAACGCCGGCTCACGGCACAGGCGGTTGCGCGACCGATCGTCGAGCAACCGCACCTCCTTGCGCGCCGTGCGCGCGTACAGCGACGGCACCCGATGGGCCTGCTGCTCGGGCACGTGGAACCCGGTGTCGGCCATGCCGAGCGGATCGAAGATCGCTCGCTGCAGATAGTCGCCGAACGGTTCGTCGGCGATCACCTCGACGAGGCGGGCGCAGATGTCGGACGACCACGAGTAGTACCAGTGCGCGCCGGGCTGGAACCACAGCGGCTCGGTCGCCAGCAGCCGGCTCAGGTCGGCCAGCGTCGCCGACGGATCAAGTGATCGGGCCCCTCCTCCCTCGACGAGCGCCTCCAGGTTGAGGCGCGCCTCGGGCGGGCCGGCCCCGATGCCCGTCATGTGCATCAACGCGTGCTTGACGCTGATCGGCTGTTCGGCGTCGACCAACTCGACGCTTCCGTCGCCGCGTTTGACGCTCACTTTGACGTCGCGCCACTCCGGAAGGAACCGATGGATCGGATCGTTGAGCTTCACCCGCGCCTGCTCCATCAACGAGAGCAGCGCGGCACCGGTGATCGGCTTGGTCATGGAGTACAGGCGCCAGATCGTCTGATCGTCGAGCGGGGTGCCGGACTCGAGGTCCATCGTGCCAACCGTCGTTCGGTAGGCCAAGTGGCCGCGACGACCAATGGCGATCTGGTAGCCGGCGATCTTGCCGGGCTCGACGTAGGCAGTGCGGAAGTGTCCGTCGATCCGTGCCAGGCGCTCGGCGTCGAAACCTGCCGCCTCAGGGTCCGTGTTCAGATTCATGGCGAGTCCCTTCGTCGTCGAGGGCACATCACCCACGTTCGCCGAAGGTAGCCAGCGCATCACCGGCGAGCGGGAGTCGGAGCCGCCTCCGTGACCGATTGGCTGATCCGGCGCCGGCCGGCGATGTCTGTGAGACTCCGGGCGTGAGGACGATGCAATGACGGGCAATCGCTGGCTTGCGAAGCTCGAGGAGAGCCCTGATCACTCGGACAACTACGTCGAGCGCTTTCGCAGGATGGCCGCTGACGGCGCCGACCTGCACGGTGAAGCGCGTTTCGTCGATGCGATGGCGGACCGCGGTGCCAGGATTCTGGACGCAGGGTGCGGCCCCGGCCGAGTGGGTGGCCGACTGGCCGCACTCGGGCACGACGTGGTTGGCGTCGACCTCGATCCGGTACTGATCGCCGCTGCCGAACACGACCATCCTGGCCCGACGTGGCTGGTCGGCGACCTCTCCGAACTGGACCTCCCCGCCCGTGGAATCGAGCCGGGCTTCGATGTCGTGGTCGCTGCCGGCAACGTCATGGGGTTCCTCGACCCGACCACACGCGAGCGGGTCCTCGTGCGCCTCGCCGCCCACCTGCGTCCCGGCGGTCGGATCGTCACCGGATTCGGATCGGGCGGCGAGTATCCGTTCGGCGAGTTCTTCGACGACGTCGATGAGGCCGGCCTCGTGGCCGAGCTGAAATTCTCGACGTGGGACCTTCGGCCGTTCACCGCCGAGTCAGGGTTTCTCGTCGCGGTGCTCGCCATCGCGTCCGACCCCACCTGAGGCACCGGTCGCGATCGTCAGTGGCCCGCGAACTCGGGCGGGCGCTTCTCGACGAACGCCGCGGCAGCCTCACGATGATCGGCGGTGCCCATGGTGCGCACCATCGCCGACGCCTCGGCATCGAGCGCTTCGGCCAGCGTGGAGCCGAGTGCCCGGTTGAGGTTCTCCTTCATGTAGCGCAGCGCGATCGGAGCCCGACGTGCCAGCTCGTGGCAGAAGTCGAGCGCCGCCTCGGCGAATCCGTCGTCGGGAAGGACCCGATTGACCAGCCCGAGGTCGGCCGCCTCAGCAGCGGTGAGCCGCGGGGACGTGAACATCAACTCCTTGGCCTTCGCTTCGCCGACGATCCGCGGCAGGAACCACGACGTACCGAAGTCGCCGCTGGCACCAACATTGGCAAACGCGGTGACCAGCACCGCTCGCTCGGCGGCGACGCGCAGGTCGGCCGCCAGTGCCATCGACAGCCCGGCGCCCGCCGCGGCACCGGGAAGCGCTGCCACCACCGGCATCGGGAGCTGGCGGAGGGCCAGGCTGACCAGCGCCTGTCGCGAACGCAGCCACGCCACGCGGTCTTCGAGCGAGGTCGGGGCGGCCTCAGTCGATCCGCCGGAGGTGTTGTTCTCGTGCATGCCCTTCACGTCGCCGCCGGCACAGAAGGCGCCACCCTCGCCCGTCACCATCAGCACCCGAACCGACGGGTCGCGTTCGATCTGCGGCAGCGCCATCCCGAAGCCGTCGTACATCGACGACGACAATGCATTGCGCCGCTCAGGGCGGTTGAACGACAGCACAGCGACATGCCCGTCGATCCTCCCCAGCAGGTCCTCTGTTCCTGTTTCGATCGTTGCCATGTGTTCGCTCCCTTGCTCGATTGCCCGTGCTCGCCAGCCCGATCGTTGCAGGCCGAGCGCCACCATCGGCACACGAGAGGACCTCTGGCTCTGGTCGAGCGACCGCCCACGGAGCCACGGTCGAGTCAGCACTCACCACACGAAAGGCAGTGACACATGGTGTTCGAAGAGACCGTGGTCCTCGACCGACCGTTCGACGACGTCCTCGCAGCCACAAAGTCGGCACTCGCCGATCAGGGGTTCGGCGTGCTCACCGAGATCGACATGCAACACACGTTGCACACGAAGATCGGCAAGGAGATCGACCGCTACGTCATTCTCGGCGCCTGCAATCCGAGGCTGGCGGGTGCTGCGCTCGATGTCGAACCTCAGGTCGGAGCCCTGTTGCCGTGCAATGTCGTGGTGCACCAGATCGACGGCACCGTGCACGTCGACGCGCTCGACCCGGGGCTGATGGTGTCGATGACGAGCCGCGACGAACTGGCGCCGATCGCTGATGAGGCTCGGCGTCTGATCGGCGCTGCGCTGACCGCCCTCGTGTCGGCCTGACCGCCGTCAGCCGACGAGGACCGGCTCATCGAGGTCGGTGGCTGCACGGTCAGGCGAGGGGCTCTCGGTGACCTCCATCTCGCGGGCGGGAAGCCCCGCCTCCCCATCGATGTCGATCGTCGGCAGCAGGCGATCGAGCCAACCCGGCAGCCACCAGTTGGCCGCACCCATCAACTTCATCGTCGCGGGCACCAACACGATCCGCACGATGGTCGCATCGACGAAGATCGCCACCGCCAGGCCAAGCCCCATCATCTTGATGACCGGGTCGTCGCCGAGCACGAACCCGCCGAAGACGCAGATCATGATGAGCGCCGCCGAGGTGATCACGCGGGCGGTGCTCGCGATGCCACCGATCACCGCTGCATCGTTGTCGCCGCTCGCGACGTAGTTCTCCCGAACCCGCGAGAGCAGGAAGACTTCGTAGTCCATCGAGAGACCGAACAACACGGCGAACATGAACATCGGGATGAACGACACGATCGGCACGGTCGACTCGAGACCGATCAATTCCTTGCCCCAGCCCCACTGGAACACCATCACGAGGACGCCATAGGCGGCACCGATGCTCAGCAGGTTGAGCATCGCCGCTTTGATCGGCACCAACACCGAGCGGAACACGAGCATCAGGAGGAGTACCGAGAGGACGACGACCGCTGCGATGAACCACGGCAGACGCTGGCTGACTCGGTCGGCGACGTCGCCAAAGCTGGCGGTCTGCCCTCCCACGTGTGCGGTCGCGGTCGTGCCGGCGAGCGCACCAGGGAACACGTCGCTGCGGAGGCGCTGCACCGTGGCGAAGGTTTCGTCGTCCTGGGGTGACGTCGTCGGAAACGCCACGATCGTGGCGACACCTGTCGCTGCGTCGACGTCGGCCGACGCGACTGCGGCGATCCCCGGATCCGCGGCAATCGCCTCCACCAGCGAGTCGACCACGTCGGGGTGGTTCTGCAGATCGACCGCAACCACGAGCGGGCCGTTCAGCCCGGGCCCGAACCCGTCCGCAACGAGGTCGTAGGCCGCCCGCTCGGTTCGAGAGTCGGGCAGGGTGCCCTCGTCGGGAAAGCCGAGTCGCAGTGCCAGGACCGGAGCGCTGAGTGCGAGCAGGAGCACGGTCACCCCGATCGCGTACGGCCACGCATGGCTGGTGACGTGGCGACCCCAGCGCTGCCAGCCCGATCCGACGTCACCACCGATGCCGTGGCGGCGATGGATGCCGAGGCGATTGATCCAGTGGCCGCTCAGGCCGAGGAAGGCGGGCAGCAGCGTGACCGAGGCGATCACCATGATGAGCACGATGATCGACGTGGCGATCCCGGCGGCGGTCATGAACGGAACACCGGCGACAGCGAGCCCGAGGATCGCGATGACCACGGTGCCGCCGGCGAAGATCACGGCTTGCCCGGCGGTGGCGACCGCCCGACCCGCCGAGTCCGCGACGGTCAGGCCTTCGGCGAGAAACTCGCGATGTCTCGTGACGAGGAAGAGGGCGTAGTCGATGCCGACACCCAGCCCGATCATCGTGGCCATGTCCGGCGCCCAGCTCGGGATGTCGACGACGTAGTCGATGAGCGACATCGACGCGACCCCCACGCCCAACCCGAACAGGGCGATCCCGATCGGAAGACCGGCAGCGATGATCGAGCCGAAGGCGAGCAGGAGGATCACCACCGCGGCGAGCAGACCGATCAGCTCGGCAGACCCACCACCGGGATCCTCGAAGTTCATGAACAGGTCGCCACCCAACTCGATGCGCAGCGCCGAGCCGTCGCTGAACGTGGCGACCGCCTCCTTCAGCTCAGCAAGGTCGCCCTTGTCGAGTTCCTCGAGCACCGGGTACTGGATCGTGATGAGCGCGATCCGACCATCGGCGGACACCGCGCCGCTCGCGACCGCTTCGTCGGCTCCGGCGGCGAGCGAGCCGGCCAGATCCGAGGTGGCGAGCACGCTCGGCAGCGCCTCGACGGTTCGCTGCACGGCGGCCAGTTCCTCGCGGGCTGTCACGGATTCGAAGAACGTCGCTCCGTCCTCGGCGGGTGTGGCGACGAGCCGTGCGGTCAGGCCGGCCTGGTCGGATTGCGCTTCGGAGAGCAGGTCGACGGCAACCTGAGAGTCGAGGCCCGGTACCTCGAAGGAGTCCTCCAGTTCGCCACCGACCGTGGCCGCAGCAACGACGACGACGATCGCGATTGCGACCCACGCCGCGATCACCACCAATGGACGGCTCGCCGAGAACCTGCCGATTCGATGCAGCACTGAGGACATTCGCTTCTCCTTGGATCACTCGGACGGCGGCTTCGCCACCCGGTGCGCCGCCGACTGCGAACGCACGGCCGCCATGATCCCGATGCGACGCCAGTCGGGCATCGGAACATCGGCCGGTTCTGCACCGGCCATCCAGCCGAGCGAAGGTCGGCCGTTCGGCCGATCCGCCTGACGCGCCGGATCTCTACGCTGAAGACATCGTGAATCGCGCCGTACGAACCTTCCTCGCCGAGCCGGCGGTTTCCGATCCGCCGAAGCGCGTGTGGCGCGACTGGGCGCTGCTCGCAGTGATCGTCGTCGGGGCCGTCCCGGAAGCGATCCTGCGAACCGATCTCGTCTGGCCGGTGCTCGGATTGATCTGCTGTCTCGGCGTCGCCGTCTCGGTGCTCTGGCGGCGGACGCACCCATTGTCGATGTTGGCCGTCGCATTCGGCACGGCGTCGGCGCTGAGCATCGCCGGCGCCGTCGCCGACACCACCACACCCCCGGGGCTCTACACGATGGCACTCGTCCTCGTGCTGCCCTACGCCCTCGTCCGCTGGGCATCGGGTCGCGACATCGCGATCGGCGCCGTGATCATGATGATCACCGGGGCGATCGGGATCATCACTGATCCGGGCACGATCGGCGAGGCGATCGGCGGAATGACCGTGCTCCTGCTCCCCGCCGCGATCGGTGGAATGGTCCGCTATCGAGAGACCTCGCGCTCACGGGAACTGGAGGAGGTCAAGCTCCGCGAACGTGAACAACTCGCACGTGAGCTGCACGACACCGTCGCCCACCACGTGTCGGCCATCGTGATCCAAGCCCAGGCAGGACGCACGCTGGCCGTCACCCGACCCGAGACCGCCGTCGACGTGCTGGCGGTGATCGAGGAAGAAGCCGCTCGTACGCTGCACGAGATGAGGGGCATGGTCGGGGCGTTGCGCCGCGACACCGACGTCGAACTGGCCCCGCAGCAGGGCATCGCCGACATTGAACGACTGGCCGCGTCGGCTCCACCATCGATTGCGGTCGACGTCCACCTCGACGGCGACCTGTCTGCGATCGAACCGGTCGTCGACGCTGCGGCCTACCGCATCGCTCAGGAGTCGGTGACCAACGCGGTCCGACACGCCCGCAATGCAACCCGAATCGACATCCGCGTGGTCACGTCACCCGACCTCGTGCACGTCACGATCCTCGACGACGGCGAGCCCGCCGGCGCGTCCGGCATCGGCGGCTATGGACTGATCGGGATGACCGAGCGGGCCAAGTTGCTCGGCGGCACGCTCGACGCAGGACGCGTCCAGGGCGGCGGGTGGCAGATCAGCGCCGCGCTCCCCCGTCGCGCGGTGACGCCATGACGATCCGCGTGCTCGTCGCCGACGATCAGGAACTGGTTCGCACCGGTCTGTCGATGATCCTCGACGCACAGCCGGACATCGAGGTCGTCGGGCAGGCGACCAACGGACGCGAGGCGGTCACGCTGGCCCAGCACCTGCGCCCCGATGTCTGCCTGTTCGACATCCGGATGCCGGAACTCGACGGCATCGAAGCGACCCGCCTGCTCGCCGGCCCCGACGTCGATGATCCACTGGCCATCGTCGTGATCACGACGTTCGACATGGACGAATATGTCCACGGTGCGCTGCGAGCCGGAGCGCGGGGCTTCCTGTTGAAGGACGCCGGACCCGACCTCCTCGTCCAGGCGATCCATGCGGCCGCTGCCGGTGATGCACTGATCGCTCCGAGCGTGACCGCTCGGCTGCTCGCCCGGTTCGCCGAGACGCAGCCCGGGTCGGCGCCGGTGCAGCCGATCGAACCGCTGACGAGCCGTGAGGAGGAGGTGCTGGTCACCGTCGCCCGTGGACGCACCAACAACGAGATCGCCGCCGACCTCCACATCAGCCTCGGCACGGTGAAGACCCACCTGGCGAGCATCATGACCAAGATCGGCGCCCGCAACCGCGTCGAGATCGCCATGTGGGCCCACGAGACCGGCCGCATTCGGACCTGACCTCCGGCCTGCGTCGTTCTCGTGATCTCGTGCGGGGACTGTCCCCGCACGAGTTCACGAGAACAGGCTGCGCGGGTGGGTGGGTGGGGGCTGGTCAGTGGTGGCCGGCGGCTTCGAGCTTGGCGCGGGTGGCGATGATGGCATCGCCGAGTTTCGCGACGATGGTGTCGACGTCGTCGCGGGTGATCACCAGCGGCGGTGACATCACGTTGAGATTGTCCATCGGACGCACGATCAACCCGAGCGCATCGGCCTCGTTGGCCACCCATTTGCCGATGTTGAGCTCCTCCGGGTAGTTGCGCTTGGTCTCGGCGTCGGCCACGAACTCGACGCACGCCATCAGGTGCGAGCCGCGCACGTCGCCGACCATCGGGAGATCAGCGAGCGTCCGGAGCCGCTCCATGAAGTACGGGCCGACGTCCTTGACATGATCGAGCAGGCCCTCGCGTTCGATGATCTCGATGTTCTTGAGCGCAGCCGCGCACGACACCGGGTGCCCGGAGTACGTGTAGCCCACAGCGAAGTAGCGACCGTGGCCTTCCTCGGCGATCACGTCGAAGATCTCGTCGCTGAAGATGAGCGCACCGAGCGGGAGATAGCCGGACGTGAGCCCTTTGGCCGAGGTGATCATGTCCGGCTGGATTCCGAAGATCGTGTCGGAGACGAACCACTCGCCCAACCGGCCGAATCCGGTGACGACCTCGTCGGCGACGAACAGGATGTCGTTGTCCTTGCAGTACCGCCACGCCCGCTGGAGGTAGTCGGCCGGGGGGACGATCACCCCACCGGATCCCATCAGCGGCTCGGCGAACATGGCGGCGATGTGCTGGGGCCCGCCGAGTTCGGCGACCGTCGCCTCGAGCTCGGCGATGAGGTCGTCGGCGAACTCCTGCTCGGTCCTGCCGTTGGCGTACCGGTAGTGGTTCGGCGAGCTGAGGTGATGAATCGTGTCGGTCATGAACCCGAACCCTGGGGGCTTGTCGCCCGGCTTGCCGCCGATGGAGGCAGATGCATAGGTCGTGCCGTGGTACGCGTCGACACGGCTCAGAATGTGCGTCCGATCTGGCTGCCCTTTGGCGTCCCAGTAGAACTGGATGAGCCGGAACGCCGAGTCGACCGCGGTCGACCCACCACACGTGAAGAACACGTGGTTGAGCGAGCCGGGCGCCAACTCGGCCAGCTTCTCGGCGAGGTCGACGGCGGGCACATTGGTCATGTCGGCGAACGGGTTGGCGTAGGCGAGCTGGCGGACCTGGTCGGCGATCGCGTCGGCCATCTCGTTGCGACCGAGCCCGATGTTCGTACACCACATGCCGCCGACAGCGTCGATGTACTCGTTGCCGTTCGTGTCGAGCAGGAGCGCGCCGACACCGTCGGCGATCGGGAGCACCGGATCGGTCAGGTACGTGTCGAAGATCTGGTACGGATGCAACAGGTGCCGTTGGTCGGCGGCGATGATCCGGTCGGTGTCGTGCGAGGCCATGTTCGAAGTATCGCCGAGAACCGGAGCAGAGTTCAGACCTCGGCCTGACGCCAGGCGTGACAAGATGCGGGCCAGGGGGTTCGAGCATGACCAAGCATGTTGTGTCCGTGTCGCTGGGGAGTTCGACGCGAGACAAGAGCGTCGTCGTGGAGTTGGGCGGTGTCGAAGTGCGCGCCGAGCGTCGCGGTGTCGACGGTGACCTCGCCGCGTTCAACCGCCTCATGCGTGAACTCGACGGCAACGTCGACGTGCTGTCCGTCGGCGGCACCGAGATCGCCTTCCACGTCGACGGTGACGTGTTGACGTTCCGCTCGACCAACAAGCTCGTCGAGGGTGTCACGAAAACCCCGCTCGTCGACGGTGCCGGCCTGAAGCTGACGCTCGAGCGACGGGTCTTCGAACTCACTGCGTCCGATCCGATGATGGATCCGACGCCGCGCTTCCACCAAGCGTTCCTCAACATTGCTCTCGACCGTTGGGGGATGGCACTCGCCGTCGGCGAGGTGAGTGACTCGGTGGTGTACGGCGATCTGATGTTCAGCTTCGGCGTGCCCGTCGCGCTCCGCAATCTTCGACAGGTGAGGCGGATGGCGCACATGCTCGTGCCCGTGGCTGGGCGGCTCCCGCTGAAGTGGTTGTACCCGACCGGCGAGAGCCAGACCGTCCGCGACCCCAAGTTCGCGAAACACTTCGAGCAGTCCGACCTGATCTGCGGCGACTTCCTCTACATCGGCAAACACGCGCCCGACGACCTCTCGGGCAAGACGATCCTCACCAACACGACGACCGAGCAGAACGTCGAGTGGCTGCACGGGACCGGTGCGACCCGGCTGATCACGACGACGCCGCGCTTCGACGGCCGAAGTTTCGGCACGAACCTGACCGAGGCACTGATCACCGCGGCGGTGGGTGCGGATCGATCGCTGACGATCGACGAGATGAACGCCGCGATCGACGGCTTCGGCATCCGTCCCAACGTGACCACCTTCTGAATCGCGCCAACCCTCACGTTTGCGTGGCATTTCCGGTGGGGTGGTCCACCCGTTGTGCCACGCAAACGTGATGAGGTGCATAGTCTTGGAAATAGTTTCCTAGACTACGCATCTGTGCCGACCGCAACGACTCGCTCGTCCGACGCCCCGACCACCGAACAGGTGGAACGACTCCGACTGGTCGTCTTGCGGCTGTCGCGGCGAATCCGTACCAATTCCGTCGACGAGCTCACGCCGTCGCAACAGGCGGTCTTCGCCTCGATCGCCAAGAACGGACCGGCCACGATCGGCCGGATCGCCGAGCTCGAACACGTGCAGCCGCCGTCGGCCAGCAAGATCGTCGCCTCGCTCGAAGCGCGTGGCCTCGTCGAGCGCCGATCCGACCCCGATGATCGGCGCTGTTCGCTGATCGCCGCCACCGACAGCGGCCTCGCGTACCTCGACGAGGTGCGCGCTGCCGGCCGCTCGTGGCTGGCGGCCCAGCTCGCCGGCCTCGCGATCAGCGAGGTCGAGTCGCTGGCAGCTGCGCTCCCGGCCCTCGAGCAGCTCGTGGCAGCCGAGTCGTGAACGAGCGAGTCCTCGCCATCTCCAGCCGCACGTTCGCGGCGATGCGGTTCCGCAACTACCGCCTGTACTTCTTCAGCCAGGTCGTGTCGTTCTCCGGCACCTGGATGCAGGGCATCGCACAGGCCTGGCTCGTCCTCGAACTCACCGGGAGCGGCACCGCGCTGGGAACCGTCGTGGCGATGCAGTTCCTCCCCACACTGCTGCTCGCCCCGTTCGGCGGGGTGATCGCCGACCGCTTCGAGAAGCGCCGGCTGATCATGATCACGCAGTCGATCGCCGGCCTGCTCGCGTTGACGCTCGGCATCCTGACCATCACCGGGCGCGTCGAACTCTGGATGGTGTACGTCATCGCAGCCTGCTTCGGTGCGGTCACCGCAATCGACAACCCGAGTCGCCAGACCTTCGTGATGGAGATGGTCGGACCCGCAGACATCGCCAACGCGGTCACGCTCAACAGTGTGGTCGTCAACGCCGCACGAGCGATCGGCCCCGCCATCGGCGGCGTCATCATCGCCACCGTGGGCATCGGCGAGTGCTTCGTCGTCAACGCGTTCAGCTACCTCGCCGTGATCATCGCCCTGGTGTTCATCCGTACGTCCGAACTCCATCCATCGGCGAGAAGCGCTCGCGCCCCCGGCCAGCTCCGGGAGGGTTTCAGATACGCCTGGAACACCCCGACGCTGCGAGTCACGCTCGTGATGCTCGCGATCATCGGCACGTTCACCTACGAGTTCACCACGACGCTGCCGCTCTTCTCGGAGTTCACCTTCGGGGCCGGCAGCAGCGGGCTCGCAACCATGACGGCACTCATGGGTGTCGGCGCCGTCGTCGGAGGGTTGGTCGTCGCGTCGAGCGGACCGCCGACCCCCCGCCGACTGGTGTTGGTGGCCGCGTCGTTCGGAGCGTCGGTACTGATCGCTGCGATCATGCCGAAGATCGGCTTGGTGTTCCTGGTGATGCCGTTCGTCGGTGCGGCCAGCGTGGCGGTCATCTCGCTCTCCAACGCCACGCTGCAGCTCAACTCCGATCCGAAGTTGCGCGGCCGCGTGATGTCGATCTTCTCGATGGCGCTCATCGGGTCGACACCGATCGGCGGTCCACTGATGGGCTGGATCGGCGAGACGATCAGCGCCCGCGTGTCACTGTTGATCGGCGGCTTCGCAGCGGTCGCCGCAGCCGCCTTCGGTTGGTGGAGCCTCACGAGGCCAGCGGCGCACAGCTGCCGCGCCGGCAACGATCGAACAGCTCGAAGCCGAAGCTGCGACAACCGCCTGACCCGCCCGGCGTCAGGTGTGTCAACTGGGGTCAGACCCCAGTTGACACACACTGCTCAGGCGAGGTCGAAGCGGTCGAGATCCATGACCTTGGTCCAGGCCGCCACGAAGTCCTTCACGAACTTCTCGCTCGAATCGCTCGACCCATAGACCTCCGAGATCGCCCGCAACTGCGAGTTCGCCCCGAAGACCAGATCAGAGCGCGTCGCGGTCCACTTCAGGTCACCGCTGGAGCGGTTGCGGCCCTCGAACACCTCGGCGTCGGCCGACGTCGGCGCCCACTCGGTCGACATGTCGATCAGGTTGACGAAGAAGTCATTGCTCAGCGTGCCGACGCGGTCGGTGAACACGCCGTGGGCGGAGCCGTCCGCGTTGGCTCCGAGTACCCGCATGCCGCCAACCAGCACTGCCATCTCCGGAGCGCTCAGCGTGAGCAGCTGGGCCTTGTCGACCATCAACGCTTCCGCAGTCATCGATGGTGCCTTGCCGGCGTAGTTGCGGAACGCATCGGCCTTCGGCTCGAGCGGAACGAACGAATCGGCGTCGGTCATCTCCTCGGTGGCGTCGGTACGACCGGGCCGGAACGGAACGACGACGTCGTGGCCAGCAGCCTTCGCTGCTGCTTCGACGCCGGCGCATCCACCGAGCACGATCAGGTCGGCGAGCGAGACGGGCTTGGCGAAGCCGGCCTTGATCTCCTCGAGCTTGGCCAGCACCCGACGCAGCTGCGGCGGATTGTTGACCTCCCACTCGTTCTGCGGGGCGAGACGCAGCCGGGCGCCGTTCGCCCCGCCACGCTTGTCACTGTCGCGATACGTCGACGCCGAGGCCCACGCGGTGGACACCAGCTCGGAGATGGTGAGGCCCGAGTCGAGGATCGTCTGCTTGAGGCTGCTGACGTCGGCGTCGCCGATCAGCTCGTGGTCGACCGCGGGTACCGGGTCCTGCCAGATGAGCTTCTCGGTCGGCACCTCGGGGCCGAGGTAGCGCGACACCGGACCCATGTCGCGGTGAAGCAGCTTGAACCACGCGCGGGCGTAGAGGTCGGCAAACTCCTCGGGGTTCTCGTGGAACCGACGGGAGATCGGCTCGTAGATCGGATCCATCCGCAACGCCATGTCGGCGGTGGTCATCATCGGGGCGTGACGACGCGACGGGTCGTGAGCGTCGGGCACGATGTCCTGCGCCTCGGGGTTCGACGCCTTCCATTGCTTGGCGCCGGCGGGGCTCTCGGTGAGTTCCCACTCCCAGCCGAACAGCGTGTCGAAGTACGAGTTGTCCCAGCTGGTCGGGGTGGGCGTCCAGGCGCCCTCGATGCCGCTGGTGGTGGTGTCGACGCCCTTGCCGGTGCCGAGTGCGTTCTTCCAACCGAGACCCATCTGCTCGATCGGGGCGCCCTCCGGCTCGGGACCGACGAGGTCGGGGTCGCCGGCGCCGTGCGCCTTACCGAAGGTGTGACCACCGGCGATCAGCGCGACGGTCTCTTCATCGTTCATCGCCATGCGGGCGAACGTCTCGCGGATGTCACGGGCCGAAGCGAGCGGATCCGGGTTGCCGTTGGGACCTTCGGGGTTGACGTAGATGAGACCCATCTGCACCGCGCCGAGCGGGTTCTCGAGTTCGCGGTCACCGTGGTAGCGCTCGTCGCCGAGCCACTCGGTCTCGGGGCCCCAGTAGATGTCCTCCTCCGGGGCGAACACGTCCTCGCGGCCACCGGCGAAGCCGAACATCTTCAGCCCCATCGACTCCATTGCGACGTTGCCGGCGAGCAGCATCAGGTCGGCCCAGGAGATCTTGCGACCGTACTTCTGCTTGATCGGCAGGAGCAGTAGACGTGCCTTGTCGAGGTTGCCGTTGTCGGGCCAGCTGTTGAGCGGTGCGAACCGCTGGGTGCCGTTGCCGCCACCGCCACGACCATCCTCGATCCGGTACGTACCGGCGCTGTGCCACGCCATGCGGATGAACAGGGGGCCGTAGTGGCCGTAGTCGGCTGGCCACCAGTCCTGCGAATCGGTCATCAGGGCGGTGAGGTCGGCCTTGAGTGCGTCGATAGTCGAGACTCGAGAATTCCGCCGCGTAGTCGAAGTCGTCTCCCATCGGGTTCGAGGCGGGCGAATTCTGGTGCAGCATGCGCAGGTTCAGCTGATTGGGCCACCAGTGCTCGTTGGCGGTCGAGCCGGCCGCGGTGTGGGCCGAGTTGGGCCCGTGCATCACCGGGCAGCCCTTCTCACTGTCGTTGATCTGCCAGACGTCGGTGCTCTCGCTCATGATGTGCTCCTCGATGTGAATGGTGATGTGATTGGTGGGTTGGA
Source organism: Ilumatobacteraceae bacterium (assembly GCA_963741875.1). Lineage (GTDB taxonomy): Bacteria > Actinomycetota > Acidimicrobiia > Acidimicrobiales > Ilumatobacteraceae > Sva-07. The sequence goes on from CAVUJO010000004.1 coordinate 442,349, forward strand.
TTCGTTGTCGGTGTTCATGTCGCCGATTCGCCCGCCGCTCGACAGTCGGGGCAGCGGCCCCAGTACACGACCTCGGCTTCGTCGATCTCGAAGCCGTGATCGTCGGCGGCGGTGAGACAGGGCGTGTACCCGACTGCGCAGTCGATGTCGAACATGACACGACAGCCGCGACAGATCAAGTGGTGATGGTTGTCGCCAGCGCGATTTTCGTACCGAGCGGAGGATCCCGCCGGTTGGATGCGTCGCAGGAGTCCGCGATCGCTGAGGACTCCGAGCGTGTCGTACACCGCTTGACGAGAGATCGAGCCGATCGTGCGTCGCACCTCGTCGATCACGTCATCGGCAGCGGCGTGTGGATGCGCCGAGACCGCTCGAAGTACGGCCATGCGTTGCGCGGTGACCTGGAGCCCATTGCTGCGGAGGAGTTGGTCGACGTCGGGCACAGCCAGCACCCTACAACTATTCTGGACTCTGTCCAATCTTTGCCACCGTCTGATCTTCGAGAAGGATGTCCGCGGCATCGAAGTAGGCTCATGGTGTGCTGGGCATCGTGATCGCGGGCGTCGAGAGCGCATCACGCGGGAGCTCCGGTGTCGGGCCGGTGGTGATGGTGGTGGGCCTCACCATCGTGAGCGCACTCGTGCTGTCCTGGGTGTTCCATCGGCTGCCCGGCTCGAACGAGAACACCGGAGCGAGCCCGTTCTCGCGCCGGCGGCGTGGCAACCCGTTCGGCCGGCCGCCCGAGGACCCGACGGACACCCCACCACGGAGCCCGTTCGATCCCTGAGACCGCGCGCCGTGTCAACCCCGGCACGCGATCAGTGCCTGGGCGTTCGAGGAGCTCACTTGGATGGTCGTCGCCAA
>CAVUJO010000005.1:0-222922 GCA_963741875.1 Ilumatobacteraceae bacterium
TGTTACCTTCAGCACAAGGGCTCGGCGAGGAGGTCCGCTTCGATCACGTCGCGGCGGGTCTCGACCGGGCATCCGTCATCAACGCCGATGGCTTGCACACCGTTGCCCAGTCGACGCTGGAGCGTGTGTGCGCCGCAGTGAGCTACGCCCTCGGTCGCTGATTCCGCCACGGCGTCACGGAACGCTCCCGTCAGCCCGACCGCTCGCATCTGCCGACATCGGACCGGCGATCTCGTCGGAGCAGTGGCGGGCGAAGAGGATCGCCTCGGTCATCCCCAACGATCGACCACGCTCGACGGCCGCCTCGACCTGCTCCGGCGCCAGACGTTCGCCGACATCGGCGAGACCCGGACGGCACACGACCGACACGTACGGATTCTGCGCGACCCCCATGCTGTGAGCGAACAGCACCGCCGCCCGCTCGTCGTCGCCGACCGCCACCAGCGTGAGCGAGATCCCCGCCAGGCCGTAACAGACGATCGACGGCATCGCGGTCCGCTCGCCCCAGTCGAGACACTCACGGAACCGGCCGGCCGCCACGTCCGGATGGCCGGCATCGAGATGGGCATGCGCCATCCGGCCCAACGATGCACCGATCCCCCACCGATGGTTCACCTGGCGGAACTCCTCGAGTGCCGCCTCGGCATGCACGATTGCGGCGTCGAAGTCGCCCATCAACCGGCACGTCCAGCTGAGTCGGCTGAGCGTGTAGCCGAGCCCACCGTGGTCGCCGGTCCGGCGGAACAGCTCCGCCGAATCACGGTGACACTGCATCGCGATCTCGTGTTCGTCGTTGTCGTCGGCCCACATGCCGACCTTGCTCAACAGGTAGGCGCGCGCTGTCTGGTTCTGCGCCTGCTCGGCGTGAGCGAGCCCCCGTCGCCAGATCTCACCGGCTTCGTCGTGGCGACCGAGCTGAGCCGCCTCCCACCCGTGCCACGATGTGATCAGGGCGTGCAGCAGCGGATCGTCGTCGTGGGGAATCATCGCTGCCTGCTCCAGCAGGTCGAGCGCCCGCTCGATGTCGCCGGCCGACTCGGCGCACACCGCCTGGCCGACGAGACACCACGCGGTTGCCTGCGGTGCCAGGTCGCCGAGGCGCGGGCGCAACTCGACGAGCATCGGCGCGACCTCGTCGTGTCTGACCATCGAATCGCCGTAGCCGTGGTACGCGCGGGCCCACCGGTACGACGCGGTCGACCATGCATCGGTCGTGCCGAGGGACTCCACGATCGTGTCGGCGACGGCTCGCAACGAGGTCGCCCACACCGCGAACGACCGGACGAACCAGTACGCGCTCAGCCCGTGGAGCATGCCGAGCAACCGCTCGTCGTAGCCGTCCACGGTGAGGTTCGACGCGAACCACGTCGCCGCCGCACGGAGGTCGTCGATGACCTCGTCGGCGGCCGCCAAGGCCGTCATCTGATCGGGGCTGCCGAGCATCGTCGGTCGGAGGTGCTCAAGCAGACCGGCGAAGTAGACCGCATGTGCAGTTCGCGGGCCCTCGATGTCGTCGAGCTTCGACAGTGCGAACTGACGCACCAGCGGGTGCAGGTCGAAGCGATCGGAGCCCGAGCGTCGGAGCAACGACTTCATCTGGAGCCGGGCGAGGCTCGACCGACCGACACCCGCCACCTGCTCGGCGGCGTCGCCGGTGAACGACCCGCTGAACACGGCGAGTCGAGGGAGCATCCCTTGCAGTGCCGGGTCGAGCATCGACCACGACTGTTCGAACGACGCGTGCAGCGACCGGTGACGGTCGTCGGCCCCGAGCATGTCCGTCGAGAGGTCGGCGGCGTTCGACTCGACCTGGTCGGCGATGTCGGCCACGGTCATGACCGGTGTCGCGGCGGCACAGAGTTCGAGGGCCAACGGCATGCCCTCGGTCGCGACGCACAGCCGCAGGAGGTGCTCTCGGTCGGCCGCCGTCAGCACCGCGCCCACCTGCTGCGAACGGCTGATGAACAGCCGGGCGGCGCCGGGATCGGGGCCCTCGACGCTGAGCCCGCCGACGTGGTGACTCCACTCGGCCGAGACGTTCAATCGCTCGCGACTGGTGACGAGCACGGTGATGTCGGCACAGCGTTCGGCGACCTCTTCGACGAAGTCGGCTTCGTGCAGGAGGTGCTCGTAGTTGTCGAGGACGAGCAGCCCACGCTGGAGCGCGAGGAAGTCGAGCAACTGCGTCCGCCCGTGGAGCCCGTTGCCGACGATGTGCTGGTCGATCACGAAGCCGATCGACTCCGCGACGACTTCGGTGATGCCGCCGCCCTCGTGCGAGGCGAGCCCGACGAACCGGGCGGGGCCGTTCGCGTCGTCCCAACGATGGGCGACCTCGATCGCGAGGCGCGACTTCCCGATGCCGCCGGGCCCGGTCAGGGTGAGGACCCGGCACTCCGGTTCGCCGAGTCGCTCGAGGATCGTTGCGACGTCGCCGTCGCGACCGACCAGCGACGTGACCGGCCGCGGTAGCTCGCTGATGACCACGGTTGTTGGCGAAGTGGGCGCCGGCGCAGCGACATCGACGCGTTCGCGGGTCAGAATCGACATCTCGAGGTCTGCCAACTCCGGCGACGGGTCGAGGCCGAGCTCCTCGACGAGACGGCGGCGGAGCCCGGAGAAGGCGCGTAGGGCTTCGGCTGTGCGACCGGCGTTGTCGAGCGCCGCGCATCAACAGCGCCGTGGCGGCCTCGTCGAGCGGGTGCCGTTCGACGTACCGGGCCACGTCGGCGAGGACCTCGTCGTGGTCGCCCTGCATCACCCGCGCCTCGAAGAGCAGACGCTGGGCACGGTCGTGGAGGAGGCCGAGCCGACGGGCCTCCTCCTCGACCGATCGGCTCTCCGGGATGTCGGCGAAGGGACGGCCTCGCCACATTGCCAGCGCGTCCTCGGCGAGGAACTGCGCCTTGATCGGATCGTCGACGATCGCCCGGCCGGCGTCGTCGATCACCGCTGCGACGTCGTGCACGTCGATCTGACGGGGATCGATGTCGAGCACGTAGCCACCGGGTGTCGTGCGGACGAACGCACCCTCGCCGTTGCGGTCGGGCTCCAGGACGTCACGCAACTTGGTGATCTGGAACGCGACCGCCTTGGCGGCACCCGACGGCAGTCGGTCACCCCAGACCTCGTCGAGGAGCCGGTCGGCCGAGAGCGCCATGCCGGGTTCGAGCGCCAGCTGGGCCAGCACTGCCCGTTGCTTCGGAGCACCGACGTGGCGGGGTTCGCCGCCGATCGTCACGGACATCGGCCCGAGCATGCTGATCCGGTTCATGATGGCTGTCCCCCGGTGTGACCGTAGTTCATCGAGTGCCGGCGCAGCCTCGGTCAGCAAGGAGCGCCGACGATGCACTCGGGGGCGGGGACCGCCGTGGCCGGGCTCGCCGTCTGCGTGATGAACGCCGCCTCCTCCGGCTCCAGCGTCCAGCCGGTGTCGACGGTCGCAGCCGCTGCGGTCGACACGCCACCGGAGACGAACGCCGCCTCCTCCGGCTGCAGGGCCCACGGCCCGTCACCGGTGATCGACGCAGTGGCCACCTCGGTGGACCGGTCGGTCCCGGTGTCGCTGCGAACGGCGCTGACTGTGAAAATGCTGACGGTCGCCAAGCCGACGACGGCAGCGGCGGCGAGGGCGAACCGTCGGGGCACCGAAACGGTCGAAGAGGATGAGGCGATGGAGTTCGAGGCCGGAACGGAAGCGGGAACGGTGGTGAGTGAGTTGGTCATGGCGGATCCTTTCGTCGGGCCGAACGTTGGTGTCCGGCTGTCGAGGACCACTCTCGACGACCCCGGTTTGCGCCCGGTTTGCTGACGGTTCGCTCCCCCGCAGCCGCGGGCCGCACCGACGGCTCGAGGATCAGCCGGCAGCGCTCGACAAAGGAACAGAGCGCTGAGATCAGCGCCATCTCCTCGACGTCGCGGGCGCGCGTGTCGAGCAGTTCGTCGGTGCACACCAGATAGGCCAGGCACCGCGCCCGGCTGATCGCCACGTTCAGGCGGTTCTTCGAGAAGAGGAATTCGGCGGCGCGGGGCATGAACTCCGACGATGACGTCGTCATCGAGAACAGCACCACCGCGGCCTCCTGGCCCTGGAACTTGTCGACCGTGCCGACCTCGACACTCCTCGTCGCCGGGTCGACTCGCAGTGCGTCCGTGATGCAGCGGCGCTGGTCGTTGTACGGGGCGACCACGATGAAGTCGGCCATCGTGAGCGGGCGGGTGACGCCGTGCTGATCGGTCCACGGCTGGCCGAGCAACTCCTGCACCTTGGCCACCACGATCGCAGCCTCCTCCGGTGACTCGGTCGAGCGACCGGTGTGTTGGGCGCGCAGCCAACGCAGGCCCGTCTGGCCCGCGGCCGACTGACCGACGCACGAGGGGTGGCTGTGCAGCTTGCCGCCGTACATCACGTCGGAGATGAACTCGCACACGTCGGGATGCATCCGCCACGTCGTGTCCAACAGCACGCCACGATCGGGTGGCACCGTCAGCTCGTCGCCCAGCAGATGCTCGAGCGCGCTCGCACCGGCACCTCCCGGATGGCTCGCCTGCGACACCTGCGGCAACTGCTGTGGATCGCCGAGCAGGATCACGTTCGTCGCCGAGATCGTCGCCGCGATCGTGTCGGCCAGGCCGAGCTGGCCCGCCTCGTCGATCACGAGCACGTCGACCGGGTTCTCACGCATCACCTTGCTGGCGAACAGCCACGTCGTGCCGGCGACCACGTTGAAGTCGCCCCGCGCGACGTCGCCGTTGTCGTCGACGTAGCGAAGACCGCGGACCGAGCCTTCCTTGGCCTTGCGGACCGCCCGCAGCTGGCCCGAGTCGCCCTCCTCGGCGAACCGGTCGACCACGGCCTGCATCAGGTTGTCGATCGCGGCGTGGCTCATCGCCGTCACACCGACGCGCAGCCCGGCGTTCACGAGCGTGCGGATCATGTGGGCACCGGTGAAGGTCTTGCCGGTTCCCGGCGGACCCTGGATCGGCACGTAGCTCCGGTCGAGTCCGGTCGCCCACGAACAGATCGCCGCGACGTCGCCGACGAACTCGCCGCCACCGTCGACACTCGCGGGGCCGTGGCCCGGCTGGAACGCGGGGAGGTCGCGGCGCAACATCGCATGGCCGACCCGGTCGGCGCTCCCTGCCAACATCTCGTCGGCCAGGGCTTCCAGCGCGGTCAGCTTCGCCCCCTCCTGGAACCACTCGTAGTGGACGAGCGACGACGGACTGGACGCCTGCCTGCTCGGCGTCGCCGTCCCACGTGACCGCGAGCTCACCGGCGTCGCCGTCGATCTGCTCCAGCTTGAAGAACACCCACTCCTGCTCGTTGACCGCGATGATCAACTTGGAGCCCCTCTGGATGTCGGGGTCGATCGGCTGCGGCGGGAACGTGAAGCGCGCCCACGGCCACTTCAACGGCTTGCCGGTCTTCACGCTCACCTGCGGCTCGAAACCACGAAACGTCAACCGGGTGATCGCCGACGGCGACTCGAGTTGATCGGACTCGTCGGCGATCGACAGGCGATACGCGTCGGCGCTGACCACCTGGCGCTCTCGGCGCCAGTAACCGAGCAGGTCGCCCATCAGGTGCTCGACCGTGCCGGGCCCGAACGCGTGGAGCGCCTCGATCCGTGCGTCGAGTTCGGCGGCCGGCTCTTCGCGGCCGAGCACCGCCGCCCGCCACGGCACGTCGGCCGGACGCTGCGTCACCAGCCAGTCGCGCAGGGCCCTGGTGGCGCGTACGTCGTCCTCGTTGTAGGCGGAGATCATGGCGAGGCTGGCCTGGTCGCCCGAACCCATCCAGCGCTCGTACTCGACGACGGCGCCGGCGCCCTTGTCGATCTCGTGGCCGCGCTCGTAGTCGGTGAGCCGCTCGATGTGCTTGAGGCCGTAGCCCTCCACGCCGACCTGCATCGCCCCCTTCACGATCGGCAGGAGATCGACGAACTGGCCCGTGGAGATCAGCTGTTCGAGTGCGAGTTCGGCGACGCCGTGCTCGGTGACCAGCCGTTCGAGCGACGATCGTTCGGTGTGGTTGTAGTGGTACACGTGCATGTCGGGGAACTGCTCCCGGCGGGCGGCGAGATGGTCGATGAGTGCCTTCGTGGCAACCGCTTCTTCTTCTTTCGTGTGCGCCCAGAACGCCTTGAACTCCCACTCGCCGGCGGGTGACTTCTCGATGAGGCCGAACAGGAAGAACAGCTCGGCGTCGGCGTGCCAGAACGGATGGCCCTCGAAGTCGAGGAAGATGTCACCGTCGTCCGGTGCCGGGAGTGCGGCGAACCCGATCGGGTCGGGGGCGTCGAGTTCGCCATCGAGCAATGCGGCGCGCTCGATGTCGGACGGCGCGTCGAGCAACTGGAACGGCGGCTTTCCGTCGGGCGCGTTGCGGGCCTCGACCTGGAGGCGGGCCTGACGCGCGAACGTCTTCCGACGAGCGGGATCGATGTCGGCGATGTCGTGGTCGAGTTCGGCCAACGCCGCGATCGTGGTGACGCCGTTCTGTTGGAGCGTGAGGCGATCGGCGGTGCGGACACCGGCGACGTGCACGAGCGAGTCGGCGGCGCGCCACTGGGCGTCGCACACCAGCTCGAACTCGCAGAACTGGCAGTGATCGCACGGCTTGGGCCGGGTGTCGGCGTCGCCGGCTCCGTCACTGTCGATCAGCAGCGTGGCCAGCTGGCCGCGCAGGCGTCGCCAGTACGGCAGCACGTCGGCGACCCGGACCGCCTCGGAGCGACCCGACCCGAGCTCGATGCGCATCCAGTCGGGCATCCGGCCGGTGCTGGCCTCGATCGCCTCGGCGTAGAAACACAGCTGCAGCACGTGACCAGGCTTGGCTTCCTTGCGGGCGAGCTTGGCGTCGATCGGCTCGTAGGTGAACGTGCCGGTGTCGGGGTCGTCGACCCGGCGCAGGAAGTCGGCGATGCCCCGGATGCCCTCGTGCACGAACGGCATCTGGAACACGACGTCGTGGCCGTCGGCCAGCACGTCGCCGACCCGGTCGACCCACTGTTGGAACGACTCGTTGGCGGCCCGATCCCGTTCGGGCACCTCGAACACCGAGAGCCCCTCGGCGCGATACCGGTCGAGGACGGCGGTCTCGTGTTCGAGCCCCTTGGCCAGCAACATCTGCGCCATCTCGCCGAACGGGCTCGACTCGACGGTGCGCGTGCCCGCCTCGACCTCGTGCTGCAAGGTGAGGAAGTGCGCGCAGTCGAGCCACGCGGTGATCTTCGAAGGGGTGAGGAGCCGTTCCGCCATCCGCCCAGTGTGACCGAAACCCGACCGAACGCGACCCATACCTCCCGTCAGCTGTCGGCGACCCGATCCGTGCCCGCTGGGTTTCGCTTTCCGGGACGTTCCGCGCCCAGATCCTGCGGCCGGTCAGTACTCGATGCGGAAGCTGCGTTCCGCGGCGGGCAACTCGTCGGTGACGGTCAACCCGGTCACGGTGGCGCGAGGCGGTCCCTGACGACACCAGGTGAGCAACTGTTCGACCCGATCACGGGGACCCTCGGCCACCACCTCGACCGTCCGGTCGGCTCGGTTGCGTACCCAGCCTCGTACGCCGAGCCGCTGCGCCTCGGCCCGGCAGCTGTCGCGGTAGAACACACCCTGCACGCGGCCCGACACGATGGCGCGAACGCGGACGTCGCTCACGGATACCAGTCGAGGAACCGATCGATCCAGCGGTCCGACGGCATGTCCTGGGTTCGCATCCCGAACCCGTGGCCACCCTGCGAGTAGGCGTGCAGCTCGACACGGAGGCCTGCGGCACGCCACCGTTCGTACAGCGCGATCGAGTCGTCGGTGAGGCCGAGCGGGTCGTCGGTTGCGACCGCGAGGAACATCGGGCCGCTGCCCTCGGGCGGAGTGCTGATGTCGATACCGCGAGTCGTCGCATAGATCGGCGCCACGAACGCGGGGCGTACGGCAGGGTCGGACGAGTAGGCGACGCGCGTCGCCACGTTGCCGCCGGCGGAGAATCCCATGAACCCGACCCGAGCGGGATCGATTCCGAACTCGTCGGACCGGTTGCGCACCAGGCGCATCGCCGCCTCGCCGTCGGCGCCGGCCAGCGGGGCGACGGCAGCCATGTCGCCCAGCGCGCTGGCGTCACCGGCCGTCATCTTCTCGACCAGCTCTCCGATGGGATCGTGGCCGCCAGGGACCAAGCGGTACTTCAGCACGAACACGGTGATGCCTTCGGCGGCCAGCCGATCGGCGACGGCGAATCCCTCGCTGTCGATCGACAGGGCGTGGAAGCCACCGCCGGGCGCCACGATCACGGAGGCGCCGGTTGCGTCGCCGTCGGGCACGACCGGCACGATCGTCGGAACGACGACGTTGGTGACGACCTCGGTGGCCCAGTGCTCGCTGAAGTACTGGCGTTCGACGTTGGTCCAGTCCTCACTCCCTGGCGCTGGACCGTCGTACAGGTGAATCGGTTCCCCTCCGGACATCGGCCCAGACTGCCGCACCGGATCAGCTCCCGGCGAAGGCAGGTGTCAGGTGCGCTCACCTTGCGATCGGGAATAGCGACGGGTCGAACTCGGTTGAAGTATTTGTGACCGCAACTACTTTTGCCAATGAATCCGACACCCGCACCGTCGAGTTGGGCCTCGACACGTTCGGCGACGTCACCGTCGACCGCCGCCGGCGAGCGCCTCAGCGAGGCACAGGTGATCCGCAACGTGGTCGAGGAAGCCGTCCTCGCTGACCGTCTCGGCCTCGACTTCTTCGGGGTCGGCGAACACCATCGCGACGACTTCGCGATCTCCTCGCCGGAGACCGTCCTCGCCGCCATCGCCTGCCCGCACCGAACGCATCCGCCTCGGATCGGCCGTCACCGTGCTCAGCTCCGACGATCCGATCCGGGTGCATCAGCGCTTCGCCACCGTCGACGCCGTGTCGAACGGTCGCGCCGAGGTCATCCTCGGGCGTGGCTCGTTCACCGAGTCGTTCCCACTGTTCGGGCACCCGCTCGATCAGTACGAGGAACTGTTCGAGGAGAAGCTCGACCTGTTCACCCATCTGCTCCGCGAGGAGCCGATCACGTGGAGCGGCACGACCCGTGCACCGATCCCCGGCCTGCAGGTGTACCCGCGCACCGAGAATGGTCTGCGCACCTGGGTCGGCGTGGGTGGGAGCCCCGAATCGATCGTGCGGGCAGCCCGCCACGGGTTGCCGCTGATGCTCGCCATCATCGGTGGGTCGCCCGCTCGCTTCGCCCCGTACGTCGAGCTGTACCACCGAGCCCTCGCCGAGTTCGGCCACGACACGCTGCCGATCGGGGTCCACTCCCCCGGCCACGTCGCACCGACCGACGAGCAGGCGCTCGACGAGGTCTGGCCGCACTGGAAGCCCATGCGCGACCGCATCGGCGCCGAACGCGGGTGGCCACCGGCGAGCCGGGCAGAGTTCGAACAGGCCGCCGGGCCGGACGGCGCGCTCCACATCGGGGCGCCGGAGACGGTTGCCCGCAAGATCGCCGCAACCGTCGACGCGCTCGGCGCCAGCCGGTTCGACATGAAGTACTCCGTCGGGACGCTCCCGCACGAGACGCTGATGCGCAGCATCGAGCTCTACGGCACCGACGTCGCCCCGAGGGTTCGTGAACTCATCGCCTCCCCGGCGGCCAGCATCGCCTGAGCCCCGCAGTGCCTGATCCCCGCATCGCCTGATCACCACCGACCGATTCGAGCCCTACCGCGCGGACCGGCGAGGATGCTCCGCACGGGCGACTCGAACGGAGAGAGGTACCAGATGAGAATCGGACTGACAGGTGGCGGGCGAGACGCAGACGCGGTGATCCGCCAGGCGCAACAGGCCGAGGCCGACGGCTTCTCGAGTCTCTGGTACCCGGGCGCCGTGCTCGGTGACCCGTTGGTGGCGATCGCGCTCGCCGGGCGGGCAACGTCGACGATCGAGTTCGGCACCGCCGTGGTGCAGTCGTACACGTGTCACCCGGTGTTGCAGGCGAACCGGTTCGCGTCCGTCGCTGCGGCCATCGGTACGGCCGGTCGACTCACGCTGGGGGTCGGGCCGTCGCACGCACCAGCGATGCAGCCGATCGGGTTCGATTACGACACACCGGGACGCCACACCGACGAATACGTCCAGATCCTCGCGGCGCTCCTGCGTGGCGAGTCGGTCGACGTGTCGGGCGACGAGTTCGAAGTCGTCGCCGGACCGCCGGCGCTGATCGACGGCGAACCGATCCCGGTGCTCGTGAGCGCGCTCGGGCCTCGACTGCTGCGAGTCGCCGGACAGCACGGCGCCGGCACCATCCTCTGGATGGCCAACGCGAAGGCGGTGCTGGATCACGTCGCACCGCGCATCACCGCAGCTGCCGACGGCGCCGGACGGCCCGCGCCGCGCATCGTGGCCGGTCTGCCCGTGGCCGTGCACGACGACGTGGCAGAGGCTCGCGAGACCGCCGCACGCGAATTCGTGGTCTACGGCACGTTGCCGAACTATCAGCGGATCCTCGAACACGGCGGCATCACGTCGCCGGGCGACGCCGCGATCGTCGGCGACGAAGCCAGCGTCGCCGAGCAGATCAACGCCCTGTTCGACGCCGGTGCAACCGACTTCTGGGCGGCACCGATGCCGGTCGGCGACGACCGATCGGCGTCGCGGTCGCGCACCCGAGCACTCCTGCAGGAACTCGCCGCGTCCTGAGCCACGCGATGGAGTTCCCCGCACTGGACATCCGCCGGCTGACCGACTCCGACGACCTCGCGACGTTCGGGCGGATGGTGCTCGACAGCTACCTCGCCGTCGCAGGCATGCCCCGAGAACCCGAGTACGAGCGCGAACTCGAAGACGTCGCCGCCCGCGTCCGCGACGGCGTCGTCTACGGAGCGTTTCTCGACGGCAGGGCCGTCGGATGTGTGACCTTCGTGCCCGACCCGACCGACCCCCACGCCGAACGCCTCGCCGACGGCGAGAGCAGCTTCCGCATGCTCGCCGTCGACACGAGCGCACAGGGACGCGGTGTCGGCGACGCCCTCGTACGGGAATGTCTGCGCCTCGCCACCGCAGCCGGCAGCGATGCGGTCTTCATCCACAGCGGCACCTGGATGCACGCCGCGCACCGTCTCTACCTCCGCCTGGGGTTCGAGTTCGTCCCCGAACGCGACTGGACCCTCGACGACATCCACCTCCTCGGTCTGCGCCGCCCCGTCACCAGCGCCTGAACTGTCACGCGGTGCCGGGTCGAACGTGACCGTCAGGCGGTCGCCGTGGCCGCTTGTTCGAGGGCGTCGGAGATTCCTGCTCGGGACGCAACGTCCGCTCCGGGCATCAGGATCGCGGCGACCAGGCTGACGATCATCACGTCGGCACACACGAGAGAGATCTGCCCCACACGGTCAGGTGTGCAGCGTCAAGTGTGGAGTGTCAAGTGTGGAGGCCGTCGACCCGGGCGAGGACGTCCTGGTCGTCGTTGTGCGAGTGGGTGAAGCCCAGCTCGCGCTCACGCCGGACGGTCTCGATCGAGCGGTAAGCGTTGATGTATGCCCGCCGCCAGCTGGCCGTGGTCGTGTTGCCGCCCGACCCGTGGAGGACGCCCTCGTTGTGCACGGTGATGTCACCGCGACGGATCGGGACCGCCACGAGACGATCGTCGGGGCGCAGGTCGGTGACCAGCGTGTGCTGCTCTTCGCGGCTCGCACCGGCCGGTCGGTGCGGCCGGACCGGTTCGCCGTGACTCCCGGGGAGGAACTGCATGCACCCGTTGTCGATCGTCGAGTCGTCGAGCGCGAGCCAGCACGTGGCCGTGCGACGGTCGTCGGTGTTGATCCAGTACGCCTGGTCCTGGTGCCATGCGAACACGGCGTCGGTGCGGCCGGGCTGCTTGGCGAGGAGTTGGTCGAAGTCGAGCGTCATGCCCTCGCCGCACAGTTGCTCGGCGATCGAATGACCCACCCGCTCGAAGATGTTGCCCTGCCAGCCGGGGAAGTACACGCGCGGCAGCATCACATTGAAGATGGCGTAGGTCGTGGGGTCGGTGCCGAACTCGCCGGTCACCATGTCGTAGAGATCGCGACCCTCGACGGCGATCTCGCCGCGCATGAACGAGTCGTAGACCGGATCGAGCGCCGCCAACTCGTCGTCATCCAGCACGCCCGCAAGATGGACGTAGCCGTCGCGCTCGAACCGTGCTCGCTCGTCGTCGGTGACCTCGTAGCGGTCGCCTGATCGCTTCCCCATTCGCCTGAGCGTACGGCGCACGACGTCCCGCGGGCCGGTTCGACGCTCAGCGGTACAGGTCGCCGCTCAGGTACTTCAGTCCGCTGTCGGGCTGCACGGTGACCACGGTGTGGCCGGGGCCGAGGTCTCGTGCGAGACGCATCGCTCCGAGGATGCTGGCGCCGCCGCTCGGGCCGGTCCAGACGCCCTCCACCCGCGCGAGTTGTCGGGCCGCCTCGAACGCGTCGTCGCTGCTGACCGCCTCGATCCGGTCGTATGAATCCTGGGTGATCAGGGGCGGCACGAACCCGACACCGCCGCCTTCGATGCGATGCGTCCCGGCTGGTTCACCGGAGATCACGGCCGACTCCGCCGGCTCGACCACCGTGCGAATCACCTCGGGCCACCGCTCGTGGATCGGGCGCCATGTCCCCGTGAACGCACCGCCCACCCCGACGTACAGTGCCAGTCCGTGGATCTCGCCGTCGATCTGTTCGACGAGCTCCTTGCCGATCCCGAGATACCCGTCGAGCAGATCGAGGTTGTTGAACTGATCGGTCGGGAACGCGCCCTCCGCCTCGATGATCTCCCCGACCCGGGCCATCATCTGCGGGATCAACTCGGGGTGGATGCCGACATCGCTGTGGATCAACTCGACGTCAGCACCGAGCGCTCGCATCGTGGCGATCTTCTCCTCGGCAAATGCGTTCGACGACACGATCTTCAAGGGGTAGCCCTTGATGCCGCACACGAACGCCAACGAACTCCCCGTGGACCCGCCGGTGTACTCCACCACCGTCTGGCCGGGTTGCAGCGCCCCGCTGCGCTCCGCGCCCTCGATCATCGCCAGTGCCATGCGGTCCTTGTACGAACCGGTGGGATTGGCGGCTTCGAGTTTCACCCACACATCCGCACTGTCCGGCCCCGGCAACGTCGACAACCGGACAACGGGCGTGTTGCCGATGGCGGCCAGCGCGCCCAGGCGTTGCTGTTCGACGTCTGCCATGCGAGGAAGTCTCGCGCGCGTCACGGGCGACGGTGGCCGACGGCAGGTCGACGGCAGGTCGAGCGGGTTACGTTTGACCCGGCACCGCGCAACCGGGGTTACGTTTGACCCGGCACCGCGCAACCGGGGGTTACGTTTGACCCGGCACCGCGCAACCGGGGGTTACGTTTGACCCGGCACCGCGCAACCGGGGGGTCAGTCTGCGGGTGATCGGAGTGCTGCCAGGCGGTGGTCGGGGCCGACACCGAAGAGCGGCATCAGCGGCCATCGAGCGATGAAGGTGCCGGCCGTCGGGTCGAGTTCGATCTCGAGGCGATGTGGGGTGGCGAGGAACGACACGTCGACCGCGATCGTGCCGTCGTCGAGGCGTGTGGCGCTGGCGGCGATCGTGTCGTCGACGATCGACCAACCCTCGGTGAGCGGCACTTCGATCGAGCCCTCGTCCTCGTGGATGATCATCCGACGGCCGCCGGCCTCGATTCCCGTCGTCTCGATTCCCGTTGTCTCGATGCCCGTCACGGTGAAGTGCGACGCCTCGGTCGGGTGCGGCTCGAACGTCATCGCGGGCACCTCGATGGGTGTCCCACCGCCGCGGCGTTCGGCGACGGTCGGTAGCGACAGCGTCGCCAGTCGTTCGGCGAGTGCGTCGTCGTCGATCGACGGCGACAACGACTCGTCGGCGGTGAGCGCGGGAAGGACGTGCTCCCACATCGCGTCGAGCACGGTCTGCATCTCGTTCGTGCACGAGAACATCGCCACGACAGTGTCGTGTTCGGGCAGGATCACCATGAATTGTCCGAAGGCGCCGTCGCCCCGGTAGCCGTGGCGAGCCATCCAGAACTGGAACCCGTAGCCCTGCTGCCAGTCGATCTGCTCCCAGCTGCCATTCGGGGTCTGGACCGACGACGCCTCGGCGACCCAGCCTTCCGGCAGCAGACGCCGGCCGTTCCACACGCCGTCGTCGAGGTACAGCTGGCCCAGGCGAGCGACCGTGTCGAGGTCGGTGAACACGCCGGAGAACCCCATGTCGACTCCCGGAGGCAACTGCCGCCACCGCAGGTCGCCGGCACCGATCGGATCGAGCACCCGCGGCCGCAGGTAGTCGGCGAGCCGTTCACCAGCGAGATCCTGCAGGATCCGCGCGAGGGTGAGAACGGGCGACTGGTTGTACGCGAACAGGGTGCCGGGCTCGGCGTCCGGTGCCAGCGTGAGGAACCCGCGAACCGGGTCGTCGGGGTCGGCAACCACTGCGTCGAGCAGGGTCTCGGCGGCGTGCCCGGACGACATCGACGCAATGTGACGGATCCGCAGGCGGCGGATTGCTGCCGGCGTGTCGGCGTCGAAGAGTTCGGGCAGGTGATCGCTCACCAGATCATCGAGCGACAGTCGCCCCTCGCCGAGCAGCAACCCCAGCGCCGTCCCGGTGAACGACTTGCTCAACGAGTACACGAGGCGGATCTGCTCCGCGGTGTGCGGCGCCCAGTACCCCTCGACGATGCGGCGGCCGTGGCGCTGGATGATCAGCCCGTGCGGTTCGATCCGCTGGTCGCCCTCGATCGCATCGAGAAAAGCGGCGATCCCGGCGGACCTCACTCCCTGCGCTGATGGGCTGCTCGTGTCCATGCCGCATTCTGGCTCACGACCGGTCACTGCTGCCGGTCAACTCCCCTTCTCGACGACCCCTCCTCGACGACCCCTCCTGAACTACCCCTCCTGGACGAGAGAGCGACGTAGGGTCTCGGGCGATGGGCAACGGGAACGGCGACACGTTCGGGTACGCCGAGTTCGGGAACTGGTACAACACCTACCGCGCCGACACGCTCGAGCCAGCCCTCGACCGGGCGATGGATGCCCTCCAGCGTGAACTCGATGACGCGCTGTCCGACCGCGACCTCGCCCGTATCCGCAGCATCTCCGGACGGGTCAAGTCGAAGCGCCGCACCTGGCGCAAGGTCAACCAGACCCGCTACCGCCAGCAGATCACCACGGTCGACGACATCCCTCGCTTCATCGACGACCTCATCGGCATCCGCCTCACCGGCACGAACCTGCGCGACCTCGAGATGGTCCAGGTCGTCCTCGAGAGCCTGCCGCACCACGTCGGCAAGAAGCGCCCCCTCAGCCTCGATCCCGCCTCCGAGCGCGACTACGTCGAGAGCCCGAAGGAATCGGGCTATCGCGGCTGGCACGTGAACCTCGCCGTCCAGCACGACGGCACGCCGGTCACCTGCGAACTCCAGGTGCGCACCCTGCTGCAGGACAGCTGGGGCGAACTCACCCATGAAGACGCCTACAGCAAGTCCGGCGAACTGCCGCCGCTCGTCGAGGTGCTCAGCATGCGCATGGCCGACCTGCTCGCCACGCTCGACGACATCGCCGAGGACCTGCGCAGCGAACTCGACCGCATCGACGAGGCGATCGTCACCGAGACCGCCGGCCAGCCCGACGGCGAATCGGGCATCGAGTCCGGAACCGAACTCACGGTGGGCCCCGGCGCGGATGCGGCCGACATCCTGCTGGAACGATGGCGTTCGCTCGACCGTCCGCTGGAGATCTCGTCGCTCGCCTGGGCGCTGCAGCACGAGTTCGGCGCCGAAGTGAGCGACGACTGGTTCGGCTATCGAACGTTCAAGCGGTTCCTGCGCGCTGCGATCCCCGACGGCGAGATCAGCGGCGACCGCCAGTTGTACCTGCTGCCAGCGACGAGCACATCGGGCGACGACGACACCGATGCCGTTGCCGATGTTCTCGTGACGCCGGCCGACGACTCGTCGACGATCCCCGACGAAGCCCGCCAACTCCGCCGCATCGACAGCGGCTTCCCGCTGATCGAGACCGACCAGTGGCGGCGCATCTACGAACACCTCGCCGAAGCCTGGCGTCGTGTCGGTGCCGGGACTCCGTCGACTCGGATGGTCAACCAGCTCACCCGCTCGGCTCGCGACCGTGCCCGCTCCACTGGCGACCCGCTCACGCGCCGCCACCTGGACCACGTCGCCAAAGCCGTGCTCGCAGCGAGCGGGTCGGGTGAACCGCTCGATGCCGATCAGATCGGCGAGGCCTTCGCCGGCTCCGTGCTGCAACGCATGGCCGACCTGCGAATCGTCACGGTCGACAACGCCGCCAGCCGTGCCCGCGTCGGCCGATGGCTCCTCGGTTGAGAAATCTCGCGATCTGACTCGCAATCCGGTTCGATCCGCCCAACTCTGTGACACCCCTTCGTCATGATGGAGGTATGGATCTCGGGGCGCTGTGCGACACGATCGGGCGGGACGACCGCACGGTCGACGACGTTGCGGCCGAGTTGTTCGATGCCACCGAGAGCGAGCTCGACGACCGGGTGCGCATGCTCGAATTGCTGCGCCGCCGGGTCGACGCCGAGATGGCGTTGACGCTGTCGACGGTCGAGCAACGGCGTCTCTATCTGGCCGACGGGCATCGCTCGATGAAGGGCTACCTGCGGGCAACGTGCAACTGGTCGAACCCTGACGTGGCCGCCGGACGCCGACTCGCCAACGCGGCCGATGGCCTGCCCGGTCTGGCCGAGGCGCTGCAGACCGGGCGGATCGGTCTGGCGCAGGCGGCCGCATTCGCCCGGGTGTACCGCAACCCGCGGGTCCGCGATCGTCTCGTCCAGTTCGCCGAGATGCTGCTCGAACTCGCCGAGCGGTACTGCTACGACGACTTCGTCATCGCGCTGAAGCGCTTCGAGATGCTCGCCGACCTCGATGGCGCCCACCGCGACCGCGACGCACAGATCGACGGCCGCAACGTCCACGTCACCACGGTCGGCGGCGAACTCCACCTCGACGCCAGCGGGGGCGACCCGCTGGTGAACGATGAACTCGAAGCGATCTTCCGGCGGTTCTGCGAAACCGAGTTCCGCAAGGACGCCGCCACCCGCCGAGCCGAGTACGGCGCCGATGCATCCGGCAAGCCGTTGGCGCGCACCCACCAGCAACGCAGCTACGACGCCTTCGTCGACATGATGCGCCGAGCCAACGCCAGCCTCGACGCCGCCACCGAGGTGCCGGCGCCACCCACCAAGCTCGTCAACCTCCTCGTCGACCAACGAACGTTTGCCCTGGTGCTCGCCGACGCCGGCCTCGCTCCCACCTCCTCGTTCTCCGGTGAACCGATCGATCCGTTCACCGGGCTCCCCGCTCATACCACCGGCGACCTGCTCACCGACCTCGTCGCCGATCCCGACGCGTTCGCCCGTCTGCGCTGCGAAACCGCCAACGGCACGCCGCTACATCCGCACGACGTCCTGCGCGCTGCCCTCGCCGGGCACGTCCGCCGGGTCGTGGTCGACGCCCAGAGCGTCCCGATCGACATGGGCCGCAAGGTGCGCCTGTTCACGGGACCGGCACGGGAGGCCGCCAAGCTGCTCGTGCGGCGCTGCGACCACGCCGGGTGCGATCTGCCGTCGGACTTCTGCGAGGTCGATCACGTCACCGAGTGGTGCGACCTCGGCGCCACCGACCAGATCAACGCCGGCCCCGAGTGCGGGCACCACAACGACCAGAAACACCGCCGAAAGTTCACCTCCCGCCGCAGCATCCATGGCCAGCGCTACACCATCCGGCCCGATGGCACGATCATCCTGCCCGTCGGCGCCCGGCCGCCGACCTTCCCCGACGAGGGCGACGACGACGCAGCCGACGACGACCGCGACGACCCCATCGAGATCGCCAACCAGACCCGCCGCGCCCGGGCACGTGTCCGTGCGCTCCGGCGAGCCAGCTGAGCGCAGTCGCGTCTCGCTGACGGATCGGTTCCCATTCCAACGCGGTGCCGCCCACTGTCGTGCCGTGGGATACCTCGCCGAATTCGGTCGACGACGAACGGTCTACGATTCGACGATGGACCGCGGGGTGGCCATCGTCGTTGGGGCGTGCCTGCTGCTCGCCGCGTGCGGCGGATCCGGATCCGACAGCGACGCCTCGACCACTGCTGCCGCATCGCCGACGACGACGGTCGCGGTCACGACGACCACCGATCCGCCTGCCACGACCAGCGACGCGCCGGCCACCACGATCGACACCGACGCCCAACTCGCCGCCGCCGAACAGGCCTACCTCGACGCCTTCGACGCCTACATCGCGGCCGCCCGCGATCCCTCGAACCCCGACCTCCGCGCCGAGATCGAGCGGCTCTACACCGGACCCAGCCTCGAGTTCACGATCAGCCAGCTCGACGGATTCGTCCGCGAGAACTGGGTCGCCCGCCCGGCCGAGCGAACCATCCAGAACGATGATTCTCGCTGGCGCCGCAGTTCCTGCCCAACCGAACGGACTTCATCGAGTTGGTGGCTTGCGAGGTCAACACTGAGACGTTTCGTCGAGGTCGGCGGCGCCCCCGACGGCTCTGATGCGCTGGTAACCGACGAGGTCACGGTCGACCGACTGGTCTCGTCCGCCTCGAAGCTTGTCGACGGAGCGGTGGAAGGCGGACAGCGGTGAGATGATCGCTGAGCTGAGCTCACTCGGAGGAGTGCGAGCCGTGAGACGCGCCATCGCATCTCAGCCGTCCTTGGTTGTGTCTTCCCGATGACCGCACCAGCGCCTGCTGCTCCCACGCACCGACAGCCAAGCGCCAGCCGAGATCCGAAGGCACCCGACACGACGGCAACGAGAGCACCGACCTCCCAGACAGCACCATCGGCGACGACTTCAGGGTCGATTCGTCGGATGACGGGACGATCGGTGCGGAGGTCAATCAGCCTGGGCGCAACGGCGTGCGTGGTCCGGTGTCGGTCAGCGGTGTCGGGCCGAGCTGTACCCATCGGCCGGCCACCTACGGCGAGTACCCCAACGTCGTGCCCGACGGCTCCGGCGCCATTCCTGACCCGAACGAGCAGACCAACCGCGACAACAACGGCCGCGTCGAACGGGGCTGGGTTCGCGTCTGTCCCGGCGGCGGCGCGGGCGATCCCTTCTACTGGGCGCCCGCCGACGTCGACCCCGTCGATCTCCTCCCGGACGCACTCAACCGGGTTTCGGCGCAACTCGCCGTGCCGACGCCCGCGATCAACCCGGACGCTGCTGCTGGCGGCATCGTCAATCTGGGCATGTGGCTCGCCATCGACGACCCGGGCACCACCACCGTCCGCGCCGCGCTCGCAGGTGTCTGGGCCGAGGTCAGCGCCAACGTGTCCGGCATCGAGATCGACCTCGGCAACGGCGACACCGTTGCCTGCGAGGGGCTCGGCACACCGATCCCCGATGCCGCACTCGACAGCGTCGACCAGGGTCCGTGCGGCTACACCTACCGCCGGTCGTCCCCCGACGACGACCCGTACCAACTCGCCATCACGGCCGTCTTCGACATCGCCTGGACCACCAGCAACGGCGCCAATGGCACCCTGGCCGACATCCGCCGCACGATCACCGTCGACTACGACGTCGACGAGATCCAAACCATCGGGGTGTCCAACTGACGTGCCCGACCGGTCCGCTCGCGGCAACACAGGTGCGAGACTGAGCCGATGGCCTTCGGACAAGCGTCGGGTCCCCCCGCTTCACACAGCCAGATGCGCGAGCTGACCGAGTTGCTGGAAGCTGCTGGTCACTCCGACTTCCGAGACGCTCGCGGACCGATGGGCTTCACCCAGCGCCAGGCGAGTGGCAAGTTCACCCGCGACGAGGCCGACGAGTTCATCGCGGCCTTGCAGGACGCCGCCCACGAATCGAGCGAGCCCGAGCCGAGCCGTGCCCCGACCGCTCCCCAAGCTCCCACTCCCAACCCGGCTCCCGCTCCCAACCCGGCTCCCGCTCCCAACCCGGCTCCCACCCCGCCGAAGCGAGCCCGGCCGAAAGCGGCCAAGCGTGCGGGCGACGCGTCACCGTTGGAATCGTTCTCCGACGAACAGCTCGCGGCCGAACTCCAGCGCCGAGGCTGGGTGGTGATGGAACCCTGAGGTCCGCGGTTCCAAGGTCGATGGTTTCAAGGTCAACGGCTCAGGGCAGGTCGCGACGGGCGTAGCGCAGGTGCTCGAACTCCTCCTCCAGCACCACCCGCACGCAGTCGCCCACCGTCGCCGTGCCGTTCTCGATCACCTCGACCGAGCGGGTCAGCTCGTCATCCGTCACTGCTTCGGGGAGTGTGTTGAGAAGTCTGTCGAGAAACGCGTCGAGCCGGCGTCCCTGATCGGCCCGGACGGCGAGCACGTCGTCGAGTGTCGGGTCCGCCGCCGAGTCGGCCGTCGAGTCGATACCGGGCCAATCGACATCGGACGAGAACGTGTTCGGCAGGCCGATCGAATGGAAGCTCGTCTCGCCGAGCACCGGCACCAGGAACCACTTGTCGGTGCAGAACACCAGGTGCCGCAGCGTCTCCACGAACGACCACTCGCCACCGACCCGCTCGTGCAGCCGGCTGTCGGTGTGGGCACGGGCGTGATCGATGGTCGAGCTCCACTGCTCGCCCAGCGCTTGCCACGCCGCCATCATCCCGGCCGGGTCGGGCGGGTCGATCATCGTGCGCAGTGGATGCCACGGGTCGTGCTCGTTGACGAATGCCGTGACGTCGACGCCATTGACCGTCAGGTTCTCGATCGGACCGTCGATGGTGACGTTGTGCAACCGCGCGCGTGCGATCGAGACATCCGACAGGTTCACATCCTCGAAGGTGGCCCCGGAGAGGTCGACACTCCAGAACTCGGCGCCGACGAGATCCCGACCCACGAACGACTCACGATCCTCGACGCGATCCCCCACACCATCCCCGGCACCATCCACGAGCCGATCGTAGCCACGGGCCGAAGTCGGTCGGAACGTCGTCAGCCGTCAGCGATCAGGTGCGCGTGGAGTCGTCGAACCAGCTCGAGTTGCGAGCCCACTTCGGGTCCTGCCGCTGGGCGGTGGCGGCGCACGTGGTCGATCGCCTCGTCGAGCGGCACCGCCAGCGACACCAGCACCGCCACCGCCGTGGTGCCGGCTCTGCCGATGCCGGCGCCGCAGTGGACGATCAGTCGGTTCCCCGCGACGACGCGATCGACGATGCCGGTCAGGACCGACGCGAATTGCTCGAAAGCCGGTGCGTGCAGGTCGGGGATCGGATACCAGAGCGCCCGCTCCGCCGGCTGTGCACGAAGCCACGTGACGTAGTCCGGGTAGCGGTCTGCGAGCTCGTGCTCTTCGTTGAGGCAGACCACGCCGTCGGCGCCCACCCGCTGCAGCAAGCCCTCCGGGTCGGGGCCGATCGCATGCTTGCCACACAGCCACAGGCGACCGCTCGCCGATGGCGGCAGCGGGATCTCGTGGATGCCGCCGTCGGTGTTCATCGGCCAAGGATGGCGCAACCACCGCACCGTGTCGACCGCGCTGTGTCGACCCGACACGTACGCTGTCGGCGTGACCCAGCTCGCCGGGCGGCTCCGAGTCGTGATGATCGTGATCGATGCGATGCCCCACCGTCACGTCAGCCCGACCCTCACCCCGCACCTCTGGCGACAGGCAGCAGCCGGGGGCCGCGCTCCGATGGGGGCGATGTCGCTGCCCGTGTCGGTCACGTACGCGAATCATGCGGCGTTCGTCACCGGCGCCGACCCGGCGGTCACCGGCGTGCACGGCAACCACACGTGGAGCGACGACCGGGGCTGGGTGCCGTCACCGAAGGAGGGCCCGCGGGCAACGACGCTGTTCGATCGGGTCGGCGCTGCGGGCGGGACGTCGGTGATGGTCGCCGGCGATCAGAAGCTCGTCGCGCAGATGGGCGGCGCCCGCGCCGACGTGGTGTGGCCGCCCGACGGTCGACTGCCGGAGGGCACCGAGCGCTGCGCCTTCGGATACGCATCCGACGCCGCCGTGTTGTCGGCGCTGGAGGGTGTCGACCTCGACGTCGACTTCGCGCTGGTCCACCTCAACGAACCCGACACCACGTCACATCTCCACGGACCCGACTCGGTCGAGGCGCTCGAGCAGTACCGCGCCACCGACGCCGCGTACGGCGACGTCGTCGCCCGATTCGCCGACGGGTGGGAGCACACGTTGCTGCTCACCGTGTCGGACCACGACCAGGAGACGATCACCGACTTCACCCCGGTCGAACTGGCCGAGGCACTCGCGGACGTCGACGGCATCGAGGTCGCCAACGAGGGCACCGCAGCTCTCGTCCACCGGGGATCGTCGGGTGATCGGATCGACGACGACCGGCTCCACTCGCTGATCCGTTCGGTCGACGGTGTCGAGGCCAGCTGCGCGCTCACGTCCGAGGTGTGGATGGCGTGGACCGAACCGGGCCGCTCGTTCGGATCGACTCCGATCCCGATCCATGGCCAACACGGCAGCCCACGCTGCCGCACCCAGATGGCGATCGTGTCGGGCGGCGACCATCGGGTGGCCGACGTGGCCCGCCGGATCGAACGCCATCAGCCGTCGGTGCTCGACTGGGCCCCACTGATCACCGACGCCCTGCAACTCGACGGCGCCCTGCAACTGGACAGCACGCCGACATGACCGATCCGATCGACGTCGCATCGTTCCGGCGCAACGGTTGGCTCGTGGTTCCCGCAGCGCTGACGGTCGTTCAGGTCGATGCGATCGACGCCGCCGTCACCCAGCTCGAGCGGTGGGCCGTCGACGGAGGGCCGGGGCTGCACCACTTCGAGCAGACCGATACCGGTGCGGTGTTGGCACGCAGCGAAGACTTCGTGCACGACGACCAGGTGCTCCACGACCTGATCCTCGGCGGTGTCGTCGTCGAGATCCTCGGTGCGCTGTTCGGCGACGACGCGGCGCTGTTCAAGGAGAAGGTCAACTACAAGCACCCCGGCGGCGGCGGTTTCGCCCCCCACCAGGACGCCACCGCCTACCGATTCGTCGACCATCACATCTCGTGCATGGTGCCGCTCGACCCGGCGACACCGGCAAGCGGCTGCCTGTACGTGGCACCCGGCTACGAGGTGGGCCAGTTGGCGACCGACGAGCGCGGCCGCATCGACGAGGCGACTGCTGCTCAACTCGCTTGGCAGCCGGTGCCACTGGAGCCGGGCGACCTGCTGTTCTTCGACTCGTACACGCCGCACTACAGCGACACGAACACCACCACGACGATCGCGGCGCGCGGCCTATCTCACCTACAACGCCGCGTCGCTCGGCGACCACCGCGACCGCTACTACGCCGACAAGCGCGCCGAGTTCGCCAACGAGGGCGGCGACTTCGAGGGCGAGCGCGTCCGGATCAGCATCAGCGACGACTTCCTGGGTCGACCCGTGCCCGACGACCGGCGATGAGCGATCTCGACGACTTGTTCGCGCTCTACGCCTCGCCCGCGGCGCTGCGGATGTACGACGAAGACGTCACCGAACTCGAACACGCGCTCCAGTCAGCGGCCCTCGCCACGGCCGACGGTGCGCCCGGCAATCTGGTGGCTGCCGCGCTCCTGCACGACGTCGGCCATCTGGTGTCGGACGACAACGTGACCCTCGACGACGACCTCACCGTCGACTTCCATCACGAACGAGTCGGCGCGAAGTATCTGGCCCGCTGGTTCGGCCCCGAGGTCACGGCACCCGTTGCCTTGCACGTTGCAGCGAAGCGGTACCTGTGCGCTGTCGAGGCGGGTTATCTCGACGGGCTGTCTGCATCGTCGGACCGCAGCCTTCGCCTCCAGGGTGGCCCGATGAGCGACATCGAGGTGGAGGCGTTCGAGCGGCGGCCCCACCATCGCGAGGCCACGCTGGTCCGTCGGTGGGACGACACCGCCAAAGTGGGCGGCCTCGTCGTCGCGGGTCTCGACGACTACCGCTCGCTGCTCAGCGGACTCGCCGGGCGCTGACGTCAGTCCTCGATTGGGCCGGAGGCCTCTAGGAGCTGGTCGACCACCCGCGTACGTTGCTGGTGTGGCATCCGCGTCGAACGATCAGTGGCCCCGGCTCACCCGACGCGGCTTCCTCGCCACGACGGTCGCAGCAGCGCTCGCCGCGTGCAGCGACGACAGCTCGAGTACCGGTGCATCGACCCCCTCGACGTCCAGTGGCACTCAGTCCACGAGCGCCACCACACCAGCGACCACCGAGTCCGCCGGGTCCGCCGACACCACCACAGCACCGACCACCGCCGCACCGACGGTCGAGTCCGACCCGTTCACCCTGGGCGTTGCCTCCGGTGACCCACTCGCCGACTCGGTGATCCTCTGGACGCGGCTCCTCCCCGCCGAACCGCTGCCCGACACCGACATCGAGGTCAATCTGGGAGATCGCCCGCGACGCCGACGTCACCGACATCGTCTCCGACGGCACCGCCCCAGCAGTCGCCGCACTCGGCCACTCGGTACACGTCGACGCCGACGGGCTCGACGCCGACACCGAGTACTGGTACCGCTTCACCCTCGACAGGTTCACGACAGCGCCGGCTCGCACCCGGACCTTCGCCGCACCCGGCACGATGCCTGACCGGTTCCGCTTTGCGTTCTCGTCGTGCCAGAACTGGGAGCAGGGCCACTACGCCGCGTACCGCGACCTCGTCGAGCAGGGAGACCTCGACGCCTTCGTGTTCCTCGGTGACTACATCTACGAATACGCGACCGGCGGCTACGCCGACCGCGCGAGGGCGCGAGACCGGACAGGACTTCGAGTGCGAGACGGTCGAGCAGTACCGCGAGCGCTATGGCCTCTACCACACCGATCCGCTGCTGCAGTCGGCGCACGCATTCGTGCCGTGGATCATCACCTGGGACGACCACGAAGTCGACAACGACTACGCCGGCAACATCTCCGAGAACGACGACGATCCCGCCGCGTTCCGTGAGCGCCGCGCCGCTGCCTACCAGGTCTGGTACGAGCACATGCCGGTGCGTCTCGATCCGCCCGACGGGCCCGACTACGAGATCTACCGATCGTTCGCCCACGGCGACCTCGTGCGCTTCCACGTGCTCGACACCCGGCAGTACCGCTCGAACCAACAGCAGGGTGAACCGTTCGTCGCGCAGCTCGGCGCAGCCGTGCAGGTCCGCGACGAGACGCTCGCCAACGACCCCGACCACACGATGCTCGGTGCCGAACAGCGCTCTTGGCTGATCGATGGCGTCACGGCGTCGACGGCGGTGTGGGACGTGCTCGCACAGCAGGTGTTCATGTTCGGCGGGAACGCACTCGCCGGATCGGCGCCGCCCGTCGTGGTCGTCGACACGTGGGACGGCTACGCCGGCGACCGGCGAACGGTGCTCGATGCAGTCACGGCCGAGGTCGACAACCTCGTGGTGCTCACCGGCGACTTCCACTCAGCCGCGGTCGCCGACCTGCGCGCCGACCCCTTCGACATCACGCTGCCCGTCGTCGGGTCGGAGTTCATGGCGTCGAGCATCTCGTCGTCGTTCTTCGACGACGACGAGGCCGTCGAAGCGCTGGTCACCGGCGCCCTCGCGGCAAACCCCCAGCTCAAGTGGTTCGACGCCCAACGCGGCTACACGGTGTGCGAGGTGACACCCGAACGCTGGGAGGCCACCTTCCGCGCCGTGGCCGACCAGTTCGACGTCGCATCACCGGTGTCGACGATCAGCTCGTGGGAGATCGCCGCCGGCATCCCCGGCGTGGTCCGGCTGAGTTGACGCTCGGGCCAGCACCGCGAGCCACACACCGAGCCCCACACACCGAGAGCCACACTGCTCTGGCTCGCCCCGCAGACGCGCCGGCCACGAGACTCGAACGATGACGCATGACCTCGTGATCCGTGGCGGCACCGTCGTCGACGGGACCGGCCGCCCCGCTGCCAGCGCCGACGTGGCGATCGACGGTGACACGATCGTGGAGATCGGCCACGTCGCCCGAACCGGCGTGAAGGAGATCGACGCCACCGGCCAGATCGTCACGCCCGGCTTCGTCGACATCCACAGCCATCTCGACGCGCAGGTCGGCTGGGATCCGATGTTGACCCCGTCGAGCAACCACGGCATCACCACCGTGTTGCTGGGCAACTGCGGCGTCACGTTCGCGCCGGTCAAGCCGGCCGACCGCGAGATGCTCGCATCGATGATGGAGAGCGTCGAGGACATTCCCGCCGCCGCAATCCTCGGCGGGCTGCCGTGGACCTGGGAGACCTACGGCGAGTACCTCGACGCCGTCGACGGTCTGCACCCGGCGATCAACACCGTCGGCCTGATCGGACACTGCGCCGTGCGTCCGTACGTGATGGGTGAGCGGGGCATCGCCGACGAGTCGACCGCCGACGACCGAGCCGCGATGGCCGACATCGTCGCCACCGCGCACCGCGACGGCGCCGTCGGGTTCTCGACGTCACGGTTCCCGCAGCACTTCCTGCCCGACGGCCGACTGGTCCCCGGCACCGAAGCCCACCCGGACGAACTCGTGCAGATCGCCGAGGCGATGGGCCCGACCGGGCTGATGCAGTTCGTCCCCAACTCCAACGACCTGCGCGGCGAGTTCGCAATGATGCACCGCGTGGCCATGGCGGCCAAGGGTCGGGTGCTGTTCTCCACCGGTGTCGGCCAAGATCCCGCCACGGGCGCGATGATGGCGGCCGCGGTCGAGATGATGCGCGCCGACGGCGCGAACGTGACCGGGATGTGCATCCCACGGGCGTCCGGTTTCCTCGTCGGGCTGCAGAACGAGCTGCTGTGGCGCGGCGGCGCATGGTCGCGCCTCCGCGCGATGTCGTTCAGCGACCGGCTCGACGCGATCCACGACTCGGCCATCGTGGCCGACCTGATCGCCGATGCCAACCGTCCGCTCAACCCGGCCGAGTGGGTCTTCCCGCTCGGCGCCGGCGTGCCCAACTACACGCCGAACTCCGACGAGAGCCTCGGCGCGCTCGCCGCCGCAGCTGGTGAACAGCCCGTCGAGACCTACCTGCGACTGCTGCGCGAGTCGGACGGCGCGGCGCTGTTCACCGTGCAGTTCTTCAACCGCAGCATCGAAGCGCTCGAGGAGGTCCTCACCTCGGATCACATCCTCCCCGGGCTCGGCGATGCCGGCGCCCACGTCGGCCAGATCATGGACGCCGGATGGACCACGTTCGTCATGCGCTACTGGGCCCGCGAGCGCGGCGTGTACTCGGTGGAGGAAGCCGTGCGGAGGATGACGTCGGCGCCGGCCGAGGTCATCGGGTTGACCGACCGCGGCACGCTCGAGGTCGGCAAGCGTGCCGACGTCAATGTGATCGACTACGAGCGCCTCCACGAGAAGACCCCCGAATACGTGCGCGACTTCCCGAACGACGCCGGCCGGTTCATCCAGCGCGCCGAAGGCTTCACCGCCACCATCTGCAACGGCGACGTGATCCTGGAACACGACCGGCACACCGGCGCCCGCCCCGGCCAGGTGCTTCGAGCGAACTGACGAACGCTGGCGAGGCCAGCTCAGTCGCTCAGCCTGGCGCGTCGATCAGCGATGCTCTCGATGGTGTGGAGGGTTTCGAGGGCGGCGAGCGCGGCCTGGGCGCCTTTGTTGCCGTCGTCGTCACCGGCGCGCACGCGGGCCTGGTCCTCGTCGTCGACGGTGAGGATCGCGTTCGTGATCACCACATCGGAGTCGAGCGACAGCGACATCAGGCCGGCGGCGCTCGCGTCCGACACCACCTCGAAGTGATAGGTGTCGCCACGCACGACCGCGCCGAGCGCGACGACGGCGTCGAAGCGTCCCGAGCGTGCGGCAGCCCGGGCCACTTGTGGGATCTCCAACGCACCGGGAACCCAGAACGTGCTGATCGCGTCGTCGGCCACTCCGTGGTCGATCAAGGCTCGACGGGCACCGCGCACGAGCTGTTCGACGATCAGATCGTTGAACCGGGCGCACACGAGCGCCACGCGACGACCGGTGCCGTCGACCACGACGTCGGGCGAATTCGGGGACCGCAGGTTGCCGCTCACGGCGCCTCACCCATCGAGGCAACGGGAGGCGCCAGATCGTCGGGCAGGAGGTGACCCATCCGATCGCGCTTGGTGCGCAGGTACTGCTCGGCCTCGGGATGCACAGCGAGATGCAACGGCACCCGTTCGGTGATCGTGAGGCCGAATCCGTCGAGCCCGCCGTACTTCGCCGGGTTGTTGGTGAGCAGACGCAGATTGCTCACACCGAGGTCGACCAGGATCTGTGCGCCGATCCCGTACTCGCGACTGTCGACCGGCAGGCCGAGTTCGAGGTTGGCGTCCACGGTGTCGAGCCCGGCCTCCTGCAGACCGTCGGCGCGGAGCTTGTGGCTGATGCCGATCCCCCGACCCTCGTGGCCACGCAGGTAGACGACGACACCGCGACCCTCCTGCGCGATCAGGCGCATCGACTCCTGGAGTTGCGGCCCGCAGTCGCACTTCACGCTCGCGAAGATGTCGCCGGTCAGGCACTCGCTGTGCACACGCACCAGTACCGGTTCGTCGCCGACGACGTCCCCACGCACGAGCGCCAGGTGGGTCTCGCCGTCGAGTGCACTCTCGAACGAGTGGCAGCGGAAGTCGCCCCACACCGTCGGCACGCGAGCGTCGGCGATGTGCTCGACGAGCTTCTCGTGGCGACGTCGATACCGCACCAGATCGGCGATCGACACGAACAGCAGGCCGTGCTCGTCGGCGAAGCGGCGCAGATCGTCGCCTCGCGCCATCTCACCACCGTCGAGCACCAATTCGCACAGCACACCCGCCGGTGCTCGGCCTGCGAGACGGGCCAGGTCGACCGAGGCCTCGGTGTGTCCGGTGCGTTTCAACACGCCACCCGGGCGGGAGCGCAACGGGAAGATGTGGCCTGGCCGGTGGAACTCGGCCGAGCCCACCGCGGCGTCGGCGAGCGCCCGCAACGTGGCCGCCCGGTCGGCGGCGGAGATTCCGGTGGTGGTGCCTTCCGCGAGGTCGACACTGACGGTGAACGCAGTTCCGTGGGCTTCGGTGTGCTGCGACGCGAGCACCATTGCCTGCAGCTCGAGCTCGTCGCAGCGCTCCCCGGTGAGACCAACGCAGATCACGCCCGACGTGTGCCGGACGAAGAACGCGACCGCCTCAGGCGTGGCGGCATCGGCGGCCATGATCAGGTCGCCTTCGTTCTCGCGGTCTTCATCGTCCGCAACCACGACGATCTCGCCACGGGCGATCGCAGCGATGGCATCCTCGATCGGGTCGAAGTGGATGCTCATCGGGTTGCTCCCTCTTCGTCTGCACCGTCTTCGTCTGCTCCCTCTTCGTCTGCCCTCTTCGTTTGCAGGCTCGGTGTAGGCGGCCATCAACTTCTCGACGTACTTGGCCATCACGTCGACCTCGAGGTTCACGAGATCGCCGGGGCGTTTGGCGCCCAGCGTGGTGACGTCGGCGGTGTGCGGGATGATCGACACGGTGAAGCCGTCATCGAGCGCGTCGACCACGGTGAGGCTGACGCCGTCCACGGTGACCGATCCCTTCTCCACGAGGTACCGCGTCAGCGCATGGGGAACCTTCACACGGAGGTCGGGCACCGGCTCGACCACCTCGCCGACGCCGTCGACGTGGCCCTGCACGATGTGGCCGCCGAAACGGTCGGACACCTGCATGGCCCGTTCGAGGTTGATGCCGTCGCCGGGTTGGACCCCAGCGAGGCTGGTGCGTGAGATCGTCTCATCGGACACGTCGGCCTCCCACCAGTCGGCGCCGAACGCCACGACGGTGAGACAGCAGCCGTTGACGGCGATCGACTCGCCGATCGCCACGTCGGCGAGCACCTGGTCGGCCGCGATGCGCAGCCGACCGTCGTCGAGCGATTCGAATCGGCCGAGTTCTTCCACGATTCCCGTGAACATGTCAGGGTCCTTCCATCCCGTGAATGCGGGCATGGGAACACGACGACACCGGTCGGCACCCATGAGGGCGCGGACCGTGAACGCATCGACCTGCTCCCATCCGGACTGTGACCGTCGGCCCCGGAATTCCACCGGATCGGCCCCCCGATCGAAATCGAGGGGTTCGCGGGCTTTCACCGCCGGTCGGGACTTTCACCCAACCCCGCAGGTATTCAGTTGTGACGACGACCGTAGCGCTCCCCCACCCGCGCCAACCACGTTTGCGTTGCACTTCGGAGGGACCGCCCCACCCGAATTGTCACGCAAACGTGGTTGGTGAGCGCTGTTGGGGGTCAGGGCAGCGTCAGGAAAGGTGGCGGCCGCACTGCGGCCAGGGGCTGGCACCGCGCTCGCTGTACAGGGCGAGCGCCATCAGGTCCTGATCGGCCGGTGATGCCGCTGCAGGGTCGACACCGACGAGGCGCGGCGCATGGCGTTCGGCGACCGAGTTCCAGGTCCGTCGGTCGAACTGATACGCGCCGCGGTACTTGCCCGACGGGTTCGTGATCGCGTAGTTGCCGTTCGATTCACAGTCGCGCAGCGCGGCCCACTTGCTGGCATCGGGACCGGGAGGCAGCACCGGGGCGGGGGCGATGTCGGTGGGCAGCCCCACGAAGTCGAGGGCGAGGCGATGCGCTTGCTGGGTGGCCTGTGCATACCAGCCGTCGGCCGCGACGCCGAGCGCCTCCTGGAGGACGACGACCCGGGGACCACGTTCGTCCCAGGTGTAGGTGTCGGCCAGCAGCGCCATCACCGGGTCGACCACCGCGTCCGGGGCAGGTGTCACGGTCGGGGCAGGGGCAGGGGCAGGAACGGGGGCGGGGACAGCGGTCGAGGGCTCGAGCGACATGAGTGCGTCGGCTGTGGCCGGATCGGCGTCGATGGTGGCGTCGAAGACTCGACTCGACACGGGCGGGCGCAGGGCGTTCGGCGCGACGTCGTCGTCGAGTGCTCTCGCCACCAGCGGCGTGCCGACGATCACGAGCACCGCAGCGAGCAGCGCGGCGAAGCGGGGCGTCGCGGCACGGGTGACGTGGACGCGGACGCGAACGAGCTTGGGGATTGGGGTGGGGGGTCATGACGCTCCTTGGCGGCGGGGACCGACATGGGTCCGCACGGCGTGACGGCGCAGAGGTGTCTGGGCCGGGCCTGGTGTTCGTTGGCCGCAATGTTACGGAATGATGACGAAATCACAACGACGTCATCTGAGTCATCCGTCACGTCCAGCGAACGGTCACGCATTGCCCGGCACGCATTGACCTGCACGGTGTGACCGTTGGATACGGTCGTGCGATGGAGCCGGTGATCGCAGAGGTACTCGACGCCAACCGGGCGTTCTACGACGCCCACGAGGCCCGCGACCTCGCGGCGATGCAGGCGGTGTGGGAGCACAGCGATCACGTCGTGTGCGTGCACCCGGGCTGGCCGATCCTGCGGACGTGGTCCCACGTCGAGGAGTCGTGGCGTCGAATCTTCGCGGGACCCGGGCGCAACCAATTCATCCTCACCAACGAAGCCGTTGCCGTGCACGGCGACACCGCGTGGGTGACGCTCGACGAGAACCTGGTCGACGCCGGCGGCACCGGCACGGTCGCCGCCACCAACCTCTACGTACGCCGAGACGGTCGTTGGCTCCTCGTCGCCCACCACGGCTCACCCGTCATGGCAGGCGGTACGGTCGAGCCATGAGTCGCGTCTACGAGCAGCCGGCGGACTTCGAAGCGCTCTTCTCGCGCCTGTTCAGCGAGATCGAGCACGACGATCGGCTCGACGAACTGGTCGAGCAGCAGATGGTGATCCGGTTCCGCATCCGCGAACCCGAGGTCGACTTGTGGATCGACGGGCGGTCAGCGCCCGTCCAGGCCTCGTTCGGCAACGAGGACCTCGACGCCACGCTCACCGTCGACCTGACCGGCAACTCGCTGCACGAACTGCTCCTCGGCACGCTGCCGCTCGGCAAGGCGATGCTCTTCCGCAAGCTCAAGGTGGACGGCTCGAAGTCGAAGGCGATGAAACTCGAACCGGTGCTCCACGTGATGCAGGCGGCGTACCCCGCGCTGGCCGACGAACTGCTGTCGGGTTCGTGACACCCGACGCACTCGTCGGACTCGCACAGTCCGTGGCCGACGATGCGCTCGCGCCCGCAGCGCAAGACGTCGACCGTGGGCGCCGCCCTCCGGACCAGGGCCTTCGAGCGTTGGCCGACGCGGGACTGTTCGGGCTGTCGGGGCCGACCACCCATGGCGGCCTCGATGCATCGCCGAAGCACGCTCGACGGGTCATCGCTGCGGTCGGGTCGGGCTGCGGTGCGACGTTCTTCGTCTGGGTCCAGCATCACGGTGTGATCCGAACGCTGCGGTCGTCATCGAACCAGGCGCTCGTCGACGCACTGCTCGCGCCGATGTGTTCCGGCGATGTGATCGCCGGTGTCGCGTTCGCTCACTTGCGGCGGCCGGGGCCACCGGCGATCCGGGCGACTCGGGTTGGCGCCGCCTGGCAACTCGACGGACATGCGCCGTGGGCGACATCATGGGGAATCGCCGACTGGTTCTGTGTGGCGGCCGCCTCCGACGACGGCACGATCGTCTGGGTGAAGATCCCCGGCGAAACCGCCCCAGGGCTCGTGGTCGCGCCCCTCGCACTGCCGGTCTTCGCGCACACCGGCACCGTCACGTTCACGTTCGACGGGTACGTGGCTGCTGCCGATGACGTGGTCGACGTCGCCGACCTCGATGGGTGGCGACAGACGGATCGACGCACGGCAGCGCTCGGGCAACCGGCGGTGCTCGGCGTCGCCGACCGGGCGATCCGCTTGCTCGAACGGCGCGGTGATGCAGATGCGGTCGATGCCGCCGCCCGGTTGCGCGCGGACCTCGACGAACGCTGGCACTGCGACGACGAACGGGTCGACGATCTCATCGAGCACCGCGACGACGTCGACGCGGCGAGCGATCATCGAGCCGCATGCCTGCACCTCGCCCGTCGAGCGACGACGGCGTTGCTCGCCGCGACGGGCGGCGCGGGGATGGACCTGTCGCACCCCGCCCAACGCCTCGCCCGCGAGGCCGACTTCTACGTGATCCAGGCCCAGACAGCCGACGGTCGAGCGGCAACCCTGCGATCGACCTGAACCGGCTCGACCTGAACCAGCTCAGCTCGGGGGTGTGGTCCAGGTGGTCGGAACGTCGCCGCCGCCCTCGCGCGTCAGACGGGTGCCAACCTGCGCCAACACGGGAAGCGGCGCGAGCGGACCTGCGACGAGGGCCTGGCCGAGGCCGAACGTCAGTGATTCGCGCAGCAGCATCGGCGGGATGTGAGAGAAGACCGACTCGAGATCGGCGACGTCGGCAGCGCCGTTCATCCGCATCAGCAGCAGGTTGTCGCACTGCGACAGCACGTTCGGATGCACCTTGCCGGGTCGCTGCGAGGCGATGAACAGGTGCAGCCCGAACTTGCGGCCCTCGCCGGCAATCGAGCGCGCCGAGTTCGACCGCCGACTCGAGCAGCGGATCCTCGGTGGCGGCGGGAAGCACGTTGTGGGCCTCGTCGATCGCGATCAGGACCGGGTGGCGATCGCGACGCAACCGCCACCGGTTGCCGAGGATCGCGAGCGCGACGGCGGTCCGTTCGCTCGGGGTGGCGAGGCTGCCGGTGTCGACCACGGTGAACCACCGCTGGTCCGCGGCGGGGCGGCCGGTGGCCGGCCGGGCTGCAGCGGCGGACGTCTCCCCGTCGCGACGCCACAGGCCCCAGTCGGCCAGGCGGAGGTTCTCGATCCGACGGGCCAGCGCGCTCGTGTCGTCGTGGCGCAGTGCGGCCTCGGCCACATCGGTGACCGAGTACGCGTCGCCGAGCCCGGCGGTGATGCGTTGCAGCCCGTTGAACGCGTCGAGATCCTCGATCGGGTCGAGGCGCAACAACTTCGCCTGCACCTCCGGGTCGAGGTCGCTGAAGTCGATGCACAGTGTGTGCGTCGCGTCGTAGCCACGCGCTCGAAACGTCGACACCGCCTGCTGCACCGCGCGGTACCGCTCGGCTTCGGGCCGGGTGTCGTCCGAGTCGGCGAGCGAGCCGAGCATCACGTGATCGGAGTTGGGGTCGAGCACGACCACGTCGAGTGTGGAGCCCATCAGCAGCCGCTCGAACAGGACCCCGGTCGTGTAGGTCTTTCCTGAGCCCGACTGCCCGCACATGAACGTGTGACGTGAGAACCCGGCCGACCTGACCCTGGCTGGGATGCCGGGATGGTCGCGATGCTGTCCGAGCACGATCGTCGGCACCGACGCGTCGAGTGTCTCGAACACGGCCGCAGCTTCGTCGGCACTCGCTGGACGAACGAGCTCCTCGCCGAACGGTCCAGCGTTCGACGAGGCGGAGAACGCCGCGCCATCCAACCGGCCGAGCACGACGCCAGCGCCGGCGACGGCGCGCACCCGCATGCTGACCTGCGCGCCGGCGAGGCCGACACCGGATGCCGCCGATCCCTCGTCGAAGCGCAGCTCCGCTCCCGGGCGTTCCTCGATGCGAAGGTCGCGAACATGCACGACCAGACGGTCGTCGCCGCGCTCGATCACAGCGAATCCCCCGATGCGCAACCCGAGCGTGAGCGGCCCGGACAACGAGACCTGGTGGCCGTCGGCCGAGTACGCCACCGAGGGGACCGGGAACCGCTCGGCGATCTGTTGGCGAAGTGCAATGGGGTCAGCGGGATCATCGGTCGACGACATGGACACATCATCGCCGCTCCGCCGTCGATTCACGCGCCGCAGCCAGTCGTCGAGCGATGAGCGAACGCCCCGGATACCGGGCGTTCGCTCATCGCTTCGGTACGTCGGCGCGTCGGGAGAGGCGAGCATGATGGATGGATGACCTCGCTCTCGCTCGGTGTCCACGTCGGCCAGCAGAACGCCACGATGGCCGAGCTGGTCGCATTGTGGACCCGGCTCGACGGTGCGGTCGACTGGATCTCGGTGTGGGATCACCTCTACGAGGCGCCGCCGGCCGGTGGGACCACCCCGCACTTCGAGGCGGTCGCCACCCTCGGCGCGCTCGCCTCGGTCACCGAGCAGGCGCGCCTCGGCTGCTTGATGTTCTGCGTCCCGTACCGGAACCCGGCGCTCCTCGCCAAGGCGTGCGTCGCCATCGACCACATCTCGGGGGGTCGTTTCGAGCCGGGATTCGGCGCCGGTTGGCACGAGCCCGAGTTCCGTGCGCACGGCTACGACTTCGATGACGTCGGCGTGCGCTTCGACATGTTGGGCGAAGGGCTGGAGATCATCAGCTCGATGCTGTCCGGAGGTGAGCCCGGCTCACCGACCACGGTGGCGGGCGAGCACTACCGGGTCGACGAGGTCACGTGCGTACCCGGGCCGTTCGATGACCGCCCGATGCCGCTGTGGACCGGTGGCCGCGGGCGCACCCGGACGCCCGAGAATGCCGCTCGCTTCTGTTCGGGGTGGAACGTGCCGTACGTCGACCCGTCCGAGTTCCGGCGCCTCAACGACCGCCTCGACGCCGCGTGCGACGCCATCGGGCGCGACCCGGCGACACTCGAGCGGTCGATCAACCTGGCGTTCCACCTCGGCGCCACCGCCGCCGACGCCCAGGCCGAACTGGATCGGATCGAACAGCAATGGGGCCCCGAGGTGGCGCCGCGAGTGACGGGTGGCGCGCTCACCGGAACCCCGGATCGCGCCGTCGAGCGCATCGCCGAGTACCGAGCGGCCGGCGCCGATCTCGTCAACGTCGCGTTGCGCCTCCCCGTACAGACCGACGCGCTCGAGGCCTACCTCACCGACGTCGTCCCCGCCGCCCGCCACATCCCCTGACCCCCCAACGCGAACGCGATGAGCCGAACCCCCGCATGCGGGGGGTTCGCTCATCGCTCGGGTGTTCACGGGCTCACGTTCAGCTCGGGCGCTGTGCTCGCGTACCGTCGGGGAATGACTCGACTCACCGCCAGTGACGGACACGAACTCGACGCCTACGAGGTCCACCCCGATGGCGCCGCGGCGTCGATCGTGATCGTGCAGGAGATCTTCGGCGTCAACGCCCACATCCGATCCGTCGTCGACCAGTACGCGTCGTTCGGGTACCGGGCCATCGCGCCGGCACTGTTCGATCGAGGCGAGCGAGGCGTCGAACTCGGCTACGACGACGCCGGCAGGACGCGCGGTATCGAGCTGGTGATGCCGATCGCCTTCGACGCCGCGATGCTCGACGTCGCAGCTGCGGTCGACCACGTGAGCGACACCGGGCCGGTCGCCGTGATCGGGTACTGCTTCGGTGGCAGCGTCGCCTGGATCGCTGCCTGTGACCTGCCGATCTCGGCAGCCGTCGGCTACTACGGCGGTCAGGTCTTCGGGATGAACGACCGCCAGCCCAAGGTGCCAACGATGCTGCACTACGGAGAACTCGATCACGGGATCCCGCTCGATCAGGTGCAAGCGGTCGCCGCCGCCCACCCCGACGTACCGGTGCACGTGTACGAGGGCGCCGACCACGGGTTCAACTGCGACGCTCGCGATCAGTACGACGCCCGGTCGTCGGCGATCGCCCTCGGTCGGACGCTGGAGTTCCTCGCCGACAACGGCGTGGTCTGATGCGATGACCGCTGCGCGAACCACGGTCGGGGTGCTCCATCCGGGAGCGATGGGCGTCACCGTCGCTGCGACCTGCGCTGCGGACGGTGCGAACGAGGTCATCTGGTGCTCCGCCGGGCGATCGGGTGAGTCCGTCGACCGTGCGACATCGGCGGGGCTGACCGCCGTCGACACGCTCGACGAGTTGGTCGGGCGCAGCGAGGTGATCGTGTCGGTGTGCCCGCCGGGTTCGGCGGTGGGCGTGGCGGACCAGGTCGCAGCGCTCGGATTCGACGGCGTCTACGTCGATGCGAATGCGATCGCTCCCGGCACCGCCCGGACGGTCGGCCAGCGGTTCGAGCGGTTCGTCGACGGCGGCATCATCGGCCCGCCGGCGACGAGCGCCGGGATCACTCGGCTGTACCTGTCGGGCGACGAGGCGGCCGACATCGCCTCGCTGTGGAACGGCTCGCTGCTCGATGCGCGGCCGATCGACGGGGGCCCCGGCGCGGCGTCGGGGTTGAAGATCGCCTACGCCGCCTGGACCAAGGTGTCCTCCGCACTACTGCTCGCCGTGCGGGCGCTCGCGAGCGCCGAGGGGGTCGAGGGCGCGTTGCTCGACGAGTGGGCGATCTCGCAACCTGGCGCAGCCGAGCGTTCGGAGGCGACCGCTCGGATGACCGCCCCGAAAGCGTGGCGCTTCGACGGTGAGATGGCCGAGATCGCCGCCTCGTTCGCCGAGCACGACCTCCCGACCGGTTTCGGTGACGCCGCGCGTGAGGTCTTCGGTCGAATGGCCAAGTTCAAGGGCATCGACGACGCCACCCTCGACGCGGTGCTTGCCGCGCTGGCATCTGGCGCCTGAGCGCACGCGAGGACGGGCGGGGCAACTGTCAGCGGGTTCGACTACTCTCGATTCGAGCCCAGGAAGCAGTGCGGATGGCCACGAACATCGACAACCCGCCCGCTCGGACGGGCACAGACAGCGATGCCTTCGATGCGCTGACCGCGTTCGTCCCCCGGCTCGCCGTCGAGTTGGGCAGGGGGCCGGTTCCGAGCTGGACGAGCGTCGAGGGGTCGATGCTGTCGGCCGACATCTCCGGTTTCACGGCACTCTCGGAGAAGCTCGCCGGCAAGGGAAAGGCGGGCGCCGAGGAGATCACGTCGCTGATCAACACGTGCTTCACCGCGCTGATCGAATCCGCATACAAGTACGGCGGCGAGGTCATCAAGTTCGGCGGCGATGCGCTGCTGATCCTGTTCCGCGGCGAGAACCACGAGCGGCGGGCCGCCGACGCCGGGCTCCTGATGCAGCGGGCGCTGCACTCGTCGCCCGCCGCCAAGCGGGCGAACCTCACGATGACCGTCGGTGCGGCAGCCGGGCCGTTCGACGTCTTCCTGGTCGGGTCGGGCTACCGAGAGTTGCTGATCACCGGCCCGCGAGCGACCGAGGTGATCCGCTTCGAAGGTGAGGCCGCGAAGGGCGACACGCTCGTCGACCCGCTGATCGCCGCCCTGCTCCCCGACTCGATGAAGCTCCGCGAAGAACACGGCGGCTGGGTGATCACCGGCTCGACCGGCGACGAGCCGAGTGGGCCCGGTGCTCGGGACCTCCGAGGAGAGGACTTGCGGGCGTACGTCCCCGACGCAGTCATCGAGCAGTTGTCGGCGTTCGCCGATCTGGGCGGCGAGCATCGCCTCGTGACCGTCGGCTTCACGATGGTCATCGGGGTACACGACCAGCTCGAGCGTGTCGGCCCGCACCGAGTCGCCGAGGCACTGGGGCAGCTCGTCGACGACGTCGTCGAGGCGTGCGACGCGTTCGGTGTCACCGTGCTCCACACCGACATCGCCCCCGATGGCATCAAGTTCGTGCTCTGCGCCGGCGCGCCGGTGAGTCCGGGTGACACCACCGACGCGCTGCTCCAGGCAGCCCTTGCCATCGCGGCATCGGACAGTCCGTTCGTGATCCGTCAGGGAGTTCAGGCGGGTCGTGTGTTCGCCGGGTTCCTCGGCAGCCCGCTACCGGCGGACGTACACGCTCATGGGCGACCCGGTGAACACCGCCGCCCGCATGCTCGGCAAAGGCCGACGACCGCGACATCGTCGTCGTGGCATCAGCGGTCGACGACACGCGAGCGGTGTTCGAGACCGAGGAGCTCGAGCCGTTCCTCGTGAAGGGCAAGACCGAACCGATCACCGCGGCCAAAGTGAGGGGGCTCACGGGCCACGTCCGCCGCGATTCCGCAGGCACTCGACTCGTCGGCCGCCAGCACGAGCTCCAGGTCTTGACCCATGCGATCGGCGAACTGGACGCAGTCGTCGAGCTGGTCGGCACCGCCGGCGTCGGCAAGTCGAGACTCCTCGACGCTGCATGGAGTGCGGCCGAAGGACTCACGATCTACCAGGGCGCCTGCACGCCATACGGCGCCGCCGTTCCCTACAGCGTGTACCGGCCGCTGATGCGCAGCGGATCGGGCATCCCGATCGACGCCAGTGCGGAACTGACCGGCAACCGGCTGACCGACATCGTCGCCGAGTACGCCCCGGAACTCGCTCCCGATGCTGCCGCTGCTCGCGTTGCCGTTCGGCGCGAAGGTTCCATCGACGCCCGAGGTGGATGCGATCGATCCGGAGTTCCGCCGGATGCGAATCCACCAGGTCGTCGTCGACTTCCTCGACGCCACGCTGACCGGGCCGATCCTCCTCGTCGTCGAGGACGCCCACTGGATCGACGATGCCTCGGGCGATCTGACGAACCACTTGGTGTTCGCCAGCAGCGAGCGTCCGTGGGCCGGCATCATCACCCGCCGACCCGAGGGTTCGTGGGAGATCCCCGAGGCCGACCACGTCGTGAGCCTCCATCTCGAGCCACTCGACGACGAGGCAATCCGACAGTTGGCGATCGAGGTCAGTACGCGACCGCTCGCCGATCGGGATCTCGATCTGGTCGCAACCCGGGCGCAGGGCAATCCGCTCTTCGCCGTCGAGCTGGCCAAGGCGCTCTCTGACTCCGCGACCGATGGCGCGGAGCTCCCCGACACGATCGAGCAGATCATCGCCAGTCGTTTCGATCGCCTCGACCCGGCGGCTCGCCGCTTGATCCGGGTGGCGTCTGTGCTCGGCAACTTGTTCCACGAGGTGA
The DNA here is from genome assembly GCA_963741875.1 of Ilumatobacteraceae bacterium. Classification (GTDB taxonomy): domain Bacteria; phylum Actinomycetota; class Acidimicrobiia; order Acidimicrobiales; family Ilumatobacteraceae; genus Sva-07. The sequence continues at coordinate 39,686 of CAVUJO010000005.1, forward strand.
TCGTCAGTTCACTGCTGAGTGCAGTCGACCGCACTGCCGACGTCGGCGCCGCCCTCGCTGCGGCCGAAGCGGCAGGCGCGATCACACCCAGGCCGGGGTCGCGTTGGGGGTTCATCCACGCCTTGTATCGCGACACCGCGTACGAGGGCCTCCCGTTCAAGCAACGCCAACAGCTCCACCGTCTCGCCGCCGAGATCATCGAGGAACGAGCCGCTGACAGCCAAGCAGTCGCCTCGCTGTTGTCACTGCACTATTCCGCAGCGAGAGCCCACGAGCCGGCGTGGCGATACTCGCTGGTCGCCGCTGAGGCCGCTGAGGCACAGAACGCAACCAGCGAAGCTGCGATTGCGCTGGAGCGGGCGCTTGCGTCGGGGCGCTACTGCCGCAGCGTGGCTGCCGATGCTCGTCGGCCGAGTCGCCGAGCAACTCGGCGACCTCTACTACGTGCTCGGTCGATTCGAGGATGCCGAACGCCAGTATCGGCTCGCTCGACACGGTGGCGGCGACAACGTTCGAGAAGCTGGCCTACGCAGGAAGATCGGACTGGTCGCCGAACGCAAGGGGCAACCGAAGCGCGCCGTTCGTTGGTTTCATCGCGCCGAATCAGCCGTGCCGCCACGGACGACCGCGGCGGCCTGGTCGACCGAGCGGGCTCAGTCACGGCTGGCGGAAGCCGGTGTCAGCTCTCGCGCCGGCGACAACGTGCGTTGTCTGAAGCTGGCGGAACTCGCCCTCGCGGACGCCGGCGCGCCGGGGACGAGAACTCAACGGCCCTGGCGTTGGAGCGGATCCATCTTGCACTCGTGGTCCTGCGACAGCCCGACTCCGAACACACCGGTGAGCGAGCGCTTGAACTCCACCTCGCCCACGGCGACCTGACCGCGGCAGCGAGAGTCCAGACGAACCTAGGAATCGCGGCCTACTTCGAGTCTCGTTGGGTCGATGCCTCCAACTGGTATCTCGCCTCGATCGACTCGGCGCAGCGATCGGGCAGGCATCGTCGTCCCGCCGCCAATGCCGCGTTCAACAGCGCCGAGATCCTTGCCGATCAGGGCCAATGGATCCGGGCGATCGAGCTGTGCGACGACGCGCTACGGAACCTCGAAGCGGTCGAGTACCAACCCGGAACCGGAGCGGCGCTGCTGTTCTCCGCGGTGGCGGCGATGCGGGCGGGCGATGTCAACATGGCAGCAAGTCGACTCGGCCGAGCACGAACCATCTTCGAATCCCTGGGATGAACGAACTGCTGGCCGACCTCACGGTGCGCGAGTTCGAACTGGCACTGTTGGAGGGGCGCTACGACGAGTCGGCGTGGTCCGTCGCCGAGTCACGCTTCCAGACCAGCGGCCCGATGCGGCATCGGCTTCTGCGCATTCAGGGACTCGGCCGTCACCTGACGGGCCTTTCCGGGGCGATCTCGTCACTCGCAGAGGCACGGGCAACCGAGGCGCCCACGGATTTCGAGTTGGCTCTGACGCTGCTGGCCTCGAATCAGGTCGAGCCCGAGCATTCCGAGTCGGAGAACTGGCGTCAACGCATCGGGGAGATACGGACGCAGCTTGGCATCGAACGCTTCCCGGCCCTCGCCGGTGAGCGTTCGTCCATCAACGCGCCGTGAACGTCACGAGGACGCTGCGGCCGCCGCCAGGTGCGGTCGAGATCGGCAACCTGGCCTTCACCGGCGGGACCCGAGAAGTCGAAGACCGCGACCACGCCATCGACGAACCTGCCGAGCTCGGACTCGTAGCCGGCGGCAGGGAGGGCGGACTCGTAGAAGTCGACGAGGTCGCCGAACGCCAGCTCCGTCACGCCGCTGAACCCGGCAACCGCGCCTTCCTGGCTGGAGATCTGTACCTGGAGATCGGACGGAATCGGAAACGAGTCGTCGACAACGTCCGGTACGTCGGCGGCACCGATCTGCACCACTCCGTCGTCGGTCTCCACGTCCACTTGAGTCTCACCAAGCGGGCCGAGCACCTCGGGCTCGTCACCCTCCGGAAGTGAACGATCGAAGTCCGACGCGGTCGGTGGGCGACCGTCATCGACCGACGGAGGAGCCGCTCCGGACTCGGAGTCGTTGCCTCCGCCCGTGCAGCCAACGAGGACCAGGCAGACGGCCAGCGCTCCGGCAACGATGCGGACTCAAGACCTCACCTTGATGCCGCCGAGCAGCACCAGGTCGCCCTTGTCGTAGAGCACGCCGTTGTCGTAGACGACCTGGTCGGTGGCCGGGTCCCAGATGGTGATCTGGAAGAAGTCCAGCCGGCCGTTGTCGATCCCCTGGACCCGGAAGCGGTACTCCCGACCGCTGATCTTGCCCGTGCCTTCAGCGATGGCGATCGCGTCATTGACGATCAGGTAGTCGTAGCTCGTCGATCGGAAATAGAAGTCGCCGACCAGCCGCAGGTAGGTCCCACCGATGGAACATCGGCGTTTCTGTGGTACCGGGCGTCGTAGCCGAAGAAGGCTGGCGCGCCCCAGCTCGAGCCACCGGGCCGAGCGTCGGCCCCGGACCAATAGAAGCCCGCTGCCAGAGACCCGGCCACGTGTGTCCGGGTCGAAGACCACGACGAACTCGAAGACCTCGGAATCCGACGCCCCTGCGAGGTCGCTCACCTCCACGGTGACCGTGTAGACCCCCGGTGTGGTGTAGATGCGCTCGGCGTCGATCGTCCCGATCGTCTCACCGCTGGACATCAGCACGTTGGCGACGGCAGCGGGGCTTCCGTCTCCCCAGTCGACGGTCGCGGTGTAGGTGTCGAAGGCACCGGAATCATCGCTGAACACCGCCGAGATCTGGACCGGTTCGGTGATCGCCTGCGGAGTGAGCGGGCCGACCACCTGCGTGATCAGCGGGTCGCCATCAGGGGCGGCGACCTCGACGGTGACCCGTTCTTCGTCGAAGTTGCCGTCCTCGTCGGTGACCCTGACGATGACGTCGTACGTGCCAGGAGCGCGATAGGAATTGGCGACCTCGAACGTGCCGAGTTCGGCGACGGTCGGTTCGGTAATGCCCGCAACCGGCTGAGGTCCGTCACCCTCATCCCAGTCGACGGTCGCGGTGAACGAGTCCTGCGGCACCGATGCGTCATCGAACCGTGCGATGACCACGACCGGATCGGTGATGAGCACCGGGCCGGTCGGGGCCGTCACGCCGACGATGACGGGCGGGGCATCAGGGTCGTAGACCGTGATCGACGCCTCGCTGCTCACGGTGTTCCCCTGGCCGTCCTCGATCGTCGCGACGATCTCGTAGACACCAGGCGAGTCGTAGGGGTGTTCGGCGGCGACCGATCCGGCGACGGTGTTCGTCGGAGCCGTGAGGGCCGGGTCGTCGGTGACGGTTCCATCACCCCAGTCGATGGATGCCGTGTACGTGTCGAACGAGACCCGAGGCGTCGGCGAACGACGCACCCACCTGTACTGGCACGCCAACCGGCACCAGCTCGCCGGAGACCGTCAGATCGGAGACGATCGGCGGTGCGTCGACCGCTTCGATGGCGAACCCGATCGAACCGCGAGTCTCGTTGCCGATCTTGTCGATGGCGACGAAGTCGAGCGTGTACGAGCCGGGCTGGGTCGGGAGCGGGTCACCGGGCCGGATGGGCGTTCCGTTGATGGTGTAGCTGCAGTCCGCGCCACTCGTGTCCGTGCAGATCACGTTCAGCTTCCGAACACCCGTGGGGTAGATCCCTCCAGCGACCGGGGCGCCGAACTGGACGGTCGGTGGACCGTCGCCGTCGATGCGGATCCGGCCCGACACCGTCGACGTGCCGTCGAGGGTGGTCACCGACCAGGTCTGGAAGCCGTCGCCCTCGACCACGAACGATGCCGGGGCCGTGAGCTCGCCCTGCTGGGATTCCACCGATCGAATACCGGACGGCGGAGCGAGCCCTCGGGACAGAGATGGTCGCCGAGCCGGCGTACCAGCCAGTCGTCGACGGCTCCTCAGGCACCACGGTCAGCTGAGCCGCCGGCGGAGCCGGAGGAGTCGGCGGAGCCGGGAGGACCGGCTCGGCGAAGTTGCGTTGCCTTGTTGCTCGCGTAGCCAACATTGCCGAGCGTGTCCTTTGCCTGGACGACGAACTCGACCAGACGGTGCCCGGGGCGAGGTCGAGGGATCCGGTCCAGCGACTGGTCGTCCCGACCCGGCGCGAGGTCGAGCCCGCGCCAGGTCGTCGAGGCAGCGCCGGGCGAAGTATCGCCCGGATTCTTCTGCGACAAGGAGGTAGACCCGATCGACTCCGCTCGCATCGGTCGGCGGTGAGCTCGACGGTGAGGAGGGCGCCGACAACGGTCGCATCCACGTCGGTGATGACCGGCGCACGGCGATCGGGCTCGGTCCGGGTCCGCGTAGTAGACCGCCATGTCGACGTCGGTGTCGAGTCGTTGCTTCCTGGTTCCGGCGTCGTACTGACCGGTGGCCACGACAAGGGTGCTGGCGCCTGCCGGCGGGCCGGTCGAGGTCGGTGATCTCGACCTGCCTGGTCGGGAAGACACCGGACGCCACCCGGGTCTCAGGGAGGCTGGCGCCACCCACGAACGTCGGCGACGCGATCACCGGATTGTCGACGATCTGATACGTCGACTCCATCTCGAGCACGATCGCGCCGAGCGCCTCCTGCGACAGCCGGCGTCGGAGTCGGCGGGGTCGACGACCGAGATGTCGGTCGCTGTCCTTCGGCTGGATCGGGCGGCCCGGGGCCACGATGATCTGCTCGTTACCGTCCTCGTCGGTCCCGGCGAAGTACGCGCCGAGATCGGTCGATTGCGGTGGCGGCGGGCGCGCCGCCTGCAGCGTGGTCTCGCATCGATGCGGTGCCGGTTGCGTCGGCGACCGGCTCGTTCGTCGGGTGCCGGCGGCAGCGGTGCCGGATCGGTGCCGACGCGGTAGAACGGAAGACCGTAGAAGGTCGACTCCATGACCGCCTTCTCGTCATAGACGCTGAAGGACTGCAGGCCGGCCACGTACTCGTTCTTCGCCCAGGTGAGCGCCTCGCCGACGGTGCTCGACGTCGTGCACCGTTGCGGTTCACGTCGAACGGCGCCGTCACCTGCTCGGCGAAGAGCAGCATCAGCTGTTCGGTGTAGGCGACGCCTCGGTGTCGCCGTAGCCGTAGCCCGGTGTTGCCGATGTAGAGCGATCCCTGATTGCCGAGCGTCTGCGCCCAGTCGGCTATTGGTTGCACCGATCGTGATGTCGCTCACCGACAGCCCCGAATGGCAGCCCATCGAGAAGATCAGCGATTGGGTGAGTGCTCGGGGCCGAGGGCCTCGGCAACTGCTGCGGCGAGCAGGTTGTCGTGAAGGCGGGGTCCTTGTCACCGATGGCCGGAAGCGCCCGATAGTGGTCGAAGTGGGCGTTGAGCGACACCAGCGCGTTGCTGCCCGCCTCAATCAGCTTGGTCGTGGCGTCTTGCTTCGTCCAGCCATTGCCGGGCCCGCCGGAGGCCAGCCGCCGATCGACGCGGCAGCGGTGACCCGTCGGCCGCCGTTGCCTCGGCGAGTGAATCCGCGATGGCTTCCGAGCCGTCGGAGAGGAAGTCGTAGCCGAGCACGGTTGCGGTGTCGATGTCGAGTTTGCCGTTGAACTCCACGTAGGTGTCGAGTGCCGCGACGATCTCCTCCGGCGTCTCCACGACACGGCCGAGCGCAATGTCACTGACGTACAGGAATCGATCGCCGAGCGAACGGGCGGCGGAGTCGCCATAGGGTTCGTCCGACCGGATCCGACTCTCCCAGAACGGCGCCGTGAAGGCATTCAGACCGTTCGGATCAGCTCCGGTGAGGTCGCCGCTGAACTCGTTGCGGAAGTCGTACTCGTTGGCGATCGTGGTCTCATCGGCGAGACGCGCCATCGGGATCAGCTCGTCGCCACCCAGGATCACGAGGTGACTGAGCTGGTCACGATCGGGTCGATCACGTTGGCGTTGATCGCCCCGACGATCTCGTTGGCAGCCGTCGGATCGCACGATCCGGCGAGGTGTCCCAGTCGTCGTACGCCAACTGCACGTCGTCGTAGGCATCGACCGAGACCAGCACCGGGGAGATCCCGAGCGTGGGATCGGCCGCGGCCTGCTGCGACGAGACGTTCGGCGGCGGCGACGACACTGCTGCGGCGTGCCGCACCATAGAGACGCTCGAGGCGTTGCTCGTTGACGAGGATGAGCGTGTCGATGCCGTCGGTGTCAGTGGGAAGCGGAGCGTCCCCGGCGACCGCCTCGGCGAAGTTGAACTCGATGGGCTGACAGACCGGCCTCGTTGGCGCCGCGATGATGCCGACCTGGAACGCTGCGGGCCTGACGTTGGGCGCCGCAGTGGCACCGACGACCTGCACGTAGTAGGTGCCGGCGTCGAGGCGCGGTGTGGTGAGGCTCTCATCGCCGGTTCCCCCGACGTTGGACACGGCGATGATGCCGAGCGTGGGGTCGACCTCGTCCAGCTGCGGGAAGTCACTGCTCACCTGCGAATCGAGCGACGGGCTGTCCGGGTCGGTGATGGCGACGAGCGGCGCCTCGCCGCTGGTATTGGTGAGCGCAGGTGCGTTGGCGCCGGGTCGACCCCAGACCACCACATCGAGGTCGGTGTCGAGATTCGACAGCTGCACCACGAGACGGTCGTCCTGCAAAACGTTCACCTCGAACACGTCGACATCGGATTGCGACGACAGGTAGGTGAGGAACACCTCGCCATCGTGGGCGGCGATCGTGTCGTTGACGTTGAGGAAGTTGATCGGCTCCAGGCCTTCTTCGATGGTGACCGTCGCCGTCGACGCCCGGTTGACGTCGGTGCCGGCGAGGCTGGCGGTGCCGGCGAACTCGACATCGCCGAGAGCGACTCCTGCGAGTACATCGAACTCCACAACGTAGGGCACGCCGGGCCGTCCGATGACCGTCCACGTGAGCGTCGAGCCCTCGACGACGGGCGCGGTCGGCACGGCGGATCCAGTGCCAGTGGCCATGGTGGCCGAGCCCGGGACGAAGGATGCACCAGCCGGAAGTTGGACAGCAATGTCGACCGACCGCGAGCGGCTACCGGCGACCTCGAACGAAGCCGTCAGCGTCGATGCAGGAACGGCGCCCGGCGGCAGGGCGCTGACATCGACGTCGGCGAATTCCAAGCCACCCAGCGCCCGAGACGACGGGCCGAGCAGTGCAAACAAGAGGTCGGCCAAGCTGTACTCGTCGAGGATCTCGACCCCCAGCGAGTCGAGCAGGTCGACCAAGCTGAAATCACCCGTCTGGCCGAGCGCCGTCGGCGAGATCGGCCAGCGTCATGTCACCCAGTCCCTGCGCCGCAGCCAGATCGGCAAGGTTCGTTCCGGGGGGAATGACGATGTCGATCTCGAAGACCGCTTCGAACGATTCGACGGAGATGAAGCCGAAGATCGGTTCGATCGCTTCGAGGGTGAGATCGGGCCCAGAGCCGTCGGCGGCAAAGAGATCTGCGAGGCGGATGTCACCGAACGTGTCGAGTTGCGCGACCACCAGACCGAGCGCAGCAATCGCATCAACGAGCTGCTGTTCGATGCCCGGCACCGGCTCGCCGGTGATCGGGTCGACAATGGCGTCGACGACATCGGCGAACGTCACCAGGTTGAGTCCGTCGCCGAGATCGCCGAGTTCGACGTCGAGCAGCGCAGCGACGCGCGACGGAAGGTCAGCGAGCGTGAGACCGTCGAGGGTGAGCTGATCTGCGGGGATGTCGGCCAGCGTGAGCTCGGAGCGGTCGATGAGGTCGGCCAGGGTGAGGCCCGCAGCGTCGACCGCCGCACGGAGTTCGGCCTCGCTGAGGCCGAGGAGTCCGGCCAGGTCGGTGATTCGGATCCCGGCAAAGGCCCCGTTCAGGTCCTCGAGCAGCGGGTCACCAGCCACGGCACCCGCGGCGACGGCCTCGGCGAGCGTGGCGTTCGCGGAGTCGACCAATCCACAGTCGACGTCGATCGAACCGAGCGGGATCGAACCGAGCGGAATCGACCCCAACGGCGAGCCGGCGAGATCGATCGACCCCAACGGAATCGAGCCGAGCGGAATCGAACCGAGCGGCGTCCCCGTCAGTTGGATGGAACCAAGCGGAATCGACCCCAACGGGATGGAACCCAACGGGATCGAACCGAGCGGGATCGACCCCAACGGGATGGAACCCAACGGGATCGAACCCAACGGGATTGAGCCGAGCGGGATCGACCCCAACGGAATCGAACCCAACGGAATCGACCCCAACGGTGAGCCGGCGAGATCGATCGACCCCAACGGAATCGAACCCAACGGAATCGAACCCAACGGCGTGTCGACGAGATCGATCGAACCCAGCGGAATCGAACCCAACGGAATCGAACCCAACGGAATCGAACCGAGCGGAATCGAACCCAACGGCGTATCGGCAAGATCGATCGAACCGAGCGGAATCGAACCCAACGGAATCGAACCGAGTGGCACGCCTGCGATCGCCAGCTGCGCGATGGTCGTCGACTGGAGCGACGCTGCAGTACACCGGAAGTCCGGCGCGATCTCCGCCAGTACGTCACACCAGTCGATGTCGATTCCGTTCTCTTCGAGCGGGATCGAACCGAGCGGCACTTGAGCGAGCGCGATGGAGCCCAATGGGATCGAACCCAACGGTGCTCCCGCGGACGCGGCCGGTCGCGGCGGGGTCCACCACCAACGAGGTCTGCAGTTGATCCAGCGCGATCGAACCGAGCGGAATCGAACCCAACGGAATCGAACCCAACGGGATCGAACCCAACGGAATATCGGCAAGATCGATCGAACCGAGCGGAATCGAACCCAACGGGGAATCGGCGAGACCGATCGAACCGAGCGGAATCGAACCCAACGGAATGGACCCCAACGGCGACTCGGCAATGTCGATGGAGCCGAGTGGGATCGAACCCAACGGCGTATCGGCGAGATCGATCGAACCGAGCGGAATCGAACCCAACGGAATCGAACCCAGCGGCACGCCGCGAAGCGCCACATCGGTGGCTGTGAGTTCGTTCAGCAGGGCATCGGTGCACGTCTCGCCTGGCTCGAGGAAGCCTTCGAGAGCCACACACCACAGGTTCTCACCGGTGACGGGATCTTCGAGCGGGATCGAGCCAAGCGGGGTGGAGCCGAGCGCGATCGAACCGAGCGGGATCGAGCCGAGGGGCGTTCCCTCGACATTGATCGAGCCCAGCGGGAGCGCCCCGATGCGGCCCGCAGGGGTCGTTTCGTTCGACGCCGAACCCGTGGCGAGGACCTGGCCGAGCGTGAGACTGGTCAATGGCTCCCGTGCGAGCTCGGGCACCCCGGCCACGATCGCCGGCCACCCTCCTTCGGTGTTGATGTCGACACTGACAAGCGGAATCGCTCGCAACACCGGAGATGCGAGGATCGCATCGGCGATGAGGGTGTCCTTGAACTCGATGTCTGCGATCGAGTTCTGCTCCGCTCCGATGAGGTTCACCGATGCCGCGGCAACATTGCTCTGCGTACCTCCTGCGGCGGCGACCGTCGTGCGATCGAGATCGGCGACCGGAATCGCCGACGACCCGATCTGGATTGCTGCCGACGAGGTGCGATCGAGATCGAAGGTCAGACCGACCGGAGCCTCGGGTCCACGGACGGAGACGGTGTTACTCGACTGAGACAGCGTCAGAGGGTCGATTTCGACGGTGCCGAACGTTCCGCCTGCACAGCCGCCGGCGGTGCAGCCGATCAAGGGGTAGATGTCTTCGAACATGGGCACGTGGCCGTCAGCCGTGGCCCGAAGCGTGCCGGCGGCAGTGAGTGTTCCGGTCGGCAGGACGATGCGCCCGTAGTTGTCAGTGCTGGTGGACGGTCCATCGATGCCGAAGTCCAGAACGGAGGTGACACTCAGGGCCAGGTCGCCGGCGACCGACACGGTCGCGCCAGGCGAGACTGCGATCGTGCCGTTTGCGGTGAACGAACCGTTCGGAGCGACGCTCTGGATGTCGAGGGTGCCCTCCTCGACCTGGAGGACGCCTCGGGCAGCTGTCGGGGCGGGAGGCTCACCGAACAGCTCGACGTCGAGATCAGGACCGACTGTCGAGTTACCGGTCCCCGACTTGGTGAGTGGCACCGTAAGGACCAGTGTTCCGTCGCCGGTGACGGAGGTGTCGTCCGCAAGCACGACCGTGGGGATCGACTGGGAGACCTCTGGGCCATTGGTGAGATTTCGCACCGACGTTGTCAGCTGGCCGTTGATGACCAGATCGCCGCCGATCGTGAGCCTGTTGTCCGAGATGCACTCCGCGTCGGCGACGTCCGCACAGGTGACGGAACCACCGAAGGCGAGCAGGCCGCTGGGCTCGATGACCGAGCCGGCGCCGAGCAGGAAGACGGTGTCAGTTCCGTCCGACGTCGTCCGAAGGGTGCCGGCCAATGTGAGTGCGCCGGCGGCGTAGAAGCCCCCCGGGATCTCTGCGATGACGCCGGCGGGGATGATCGCCGGCTCGTCGATGACGGGCACCGACCCGGACGACCAGTTGGCCGGATCGGCCCAGGAGGAATCCACTGCGCCGGTGAAGGTGTTGACCGCCGGGGCGATCGGCACGATCTCGAAGTCGTACACGGCGCCGGCCAGCGGACCGTTGCTGTTGCGATCCTGGCGCGCTCCGACGAACACCGATGTTGCGGAGACGGCGACGGCGTCACCGAAGCGTTCCTGGTTGAAACCGTCAGGTGCTCGCAGCTGGTCGGTCTCGACCCAGTCGACGCCGTCGAACTGGTACACGTACGCAGCACCGTCACGGAACGGGAAGTTGAACTTCTGGGCCGCACCGGCACCGACGACGATCACATCGCCATCGATGTCGACGTCGATCCCGAACGTGTCACCATTCACGCTGTCGGATGCGGTCAGCTTGGTCGGTGCTGCGGCGAAGATCCGGATTCGTCGTACACCCAGACGACACCTTCGTCACTCAGCGGGTTGTCATTGAACGGGTCACCCACGACGACCATGCCGTCGGACACACCGAGACTGCTCCCGAACTCAGCGTCGAAATCGGGCGCTTCGAGCGCCACGAGCGGAGTGGGGTTGGTGCCCCAGCCATCGGCGGCAACTTCGTAGACGTACACCACACCGACGTCCGGCCCTTCGTCGTCGGTCTGGCGGGCACCGACGAGCACGGTCAACGAACCGTTGCCTCGGTCATCGACGGCGACGGAGTCGCCGAACCCGGCGAGGCCCAGGTCGAACGATCTGTCGATCGTGCCGAGCAGAGCGGGCGGCGACATCAGCTCCAGATCCGACGAGAGCTGCAGCACTTCGACCACTCGATCGCCATCGCCGGACGAGCCGACGACGAGCTTGTCGCCATCGATTGCGAGATCGAGGACGGCGCCCTCGCTGAAGTCGATCGACACGAATGGGTCCGCTGCGCTACTGCGGCGATACACATTGAGACCGCTCGACGAACCGACGGCGAAGTGATCGCTGCCGATCGCCACGCTGGAACCGTTGAGGGCGCCGCCGGAACTGAACGACTGCTCGATCTCCCATCCGGCCCCATCGACTCGACGTAGGACATCGATCGTCGACGCGTCGGGCGGTACCACGACGGCCCAGTCGCCGTCGACGTCGATCGCGGCACCGAATCCCACACTCGGGCCTGGGCTGACGGTCTTGTTGTCGAGGATCGCAACGTCGACGGTGGTCCGGCCGACGATCACGTCGTAGGCGCCGGTGACGAACTCGTCGAAGTTTCGAGAATCGGTGGCACAGTCGTCGCACTCGATCACGGTGATCGGACCAGCCGGAGCCGTGCCGCTCACGAGGTCGAGCTCGAAGGTCGCAAACGATTGGTCGGGGTCGGCGGGAGCGAACGGTTCGAACTCGAGCCGGTTCTCGACGTCGACGATCCCCGACGTTCCGTTCTCGGTCGACCTCGAAGATCAGACGAGAGGTGGGTCGGAGCGCCAGGTCACCGCCGAGCGCAGCGGTCGCTCCCGCAGCCACTCGGATCACTCCGAGCGGCTCGAAGTTCGGCGTATTGGTGAGCGTGCCGCTCTGCACGTCGAGAACGCTGGTCGTCCCCGAGTTCCAGAAGACCGACGGGGCGACGTTGACGTCACCGTCGGTCTCGATCGTGCCGTTGTTGATGATGAGGCCGATGCCGCTCAGGTCGGCGCCGTCGACGAGGCGAAGCACCCCGCCCGCCACCGGGATCTGTCCGTCGAAGGAGACCGAGCCACCGATCTCGACGGTGCCCTCCGAGTCGACCCAGAGGAGCCCTTGCTGCTCGATCGTGAGGTTCGAACCGGTCGGCAGCGTCAGTGTGCCGTTCACGAAGAGCTCACCCAGCACTTCACCGTTGTCGCCGCTGGGTGGGGTTCCTTCGATCGTGAGCGCGGTCAGGACGACATCGGTGCCGGCAGCGATGACCGGCCGCGTGCCAGCACGGACGAGGGCGTCACCGCCGGCTGGCGGGACGAGGCCACCGCTCCAGTTGGACGGATCGCTCCACAGTGCACCGACATCGGTGCTCGTGAACGTCGGCACCGTGGTGAGCAGCTCGAGCACGAGATCGCCACCGGAGATTCTCTGTGTGAGTCCGAGGTCGGTGTCGAGCATGCCGAACGTCGAACAGTCGGCCGCACCGCAATCGAAGATCGGGTACTGGTCGAAGACGGTCGGAACCGGGGGCATCACTCCGCTCGACGTACGCAGTGTTGCATCCCCATCGACCGTGGCACCGAGTTGGGCCGACGCGGAACCGAAGTTGGCTGGACTCGACGGGCCGACGATCTCGATGTCGAGCACGGATCCGGCACCGAAGGTCACTGCGCCGCGGTAGTCGACCAACGAGCCGGCACCGACGAACACCGTGCCGAGCTCGGTGACGTCTTCGGCGAAGGCAAGGCCCTCACCCGTGGTCGTGACCGAACTCGTTGCCGACGAGGTCCACGTCGAGTTCACCCGCAGCGAGCCCTCGCCGGACATGGTGAACGATCCGACGTTCGTGAACGTCGACTCCTCCCCCGGCACGACGATGTCACGTCGATCGGACGACGCCGACGTCACCCAGGTCCAATCGCCAAGGTTGACGATCGTGGCGGACGCTCCGAAATCGATTGACACGTCGTCGAGCAGCACCGATCCGCGGTTGGTCAGCACCCCGTCGACGGTGCTGGCGATGGTGTCAGGGCCTGGGTCGTCGACGAACACCAGCGAGGCGCCGTCGTCGATGGTGAAGTCACCCTGCAGCATGCCGTCGATGACCTGCGCGGTGCCGGCGAAGGTCACTGCGTCGTCGACCTGGAGCGTGCCGGAGATCACGTGGTCGCCGGCCGTCGTCACGGCGAGCGCCGGCAACGCGAGAACTGCGTCTCGTTCGACGACGACATCGGTCAGCCCGAGCGCGGCCGGTTCGAACACGAAGCGGCCGGCTGCCGCCTCGATGCGTGAGTCGCTGCCGTCGACATAGCTCAGCGTCTCGGCGATGGTCGCCGAGGTCGGGTTCTCGGAGCGAACGAGTCCGTCATTCAGGAGCTCACCTCCGCCGGTGACACTCTGGGGGCTCGTGCCGTTGGCCACCAGACGAGCATCGGTACCGACCTCGAACTGCCCGTTGGCCTCGACCACAACCGAGGCTGCTGCGATGTTCAGCGTCCCGGGCGAGAGGACCGTCAACTCGCCCGTCGGACGAACGGTGGTCACCAGCGAGCCGTCGGCACCACCGGTGATGTTGAGCGTGTTCTCCTCGCCGATTCCCAGCTGTCCCGCAACATCGGCGGCACCAACGCTGAAGGTGCTGTCCACCGCGCGCCGTGATTCCGGCTGGGATGACCACACTGTCGTTCGGCCCGGGCACCACGCCGGTGTTCCAGTTGGCGGGCGTGCTCCAGCTGTCGTCGACGGCACCGGTGAAGCGGATCGTGACGGCCTCACAGGAGGCTGCACCGTTCATCGTGAACGTGCAGTTGAACCTGTCGCCATCAGCGACCGTCAGCGAAGTGGCGTCGGAGATGTCGATGGTCGTTCCCGTGTCCGGCGAGACGCCACCCGCAACGTTGTAGGTGCCAGCGGGGACTCGGACCGTGAACTGATCGAATGGGGCCGGCGGATTGAACTGGAACGGCACCGCCGAGGTGCCGACGGAGCAGAGCTCCGATGTCGACACGGGAACGCCGGGAGGCGTGCAGGCGAGGAAGGAGCGGACGTTGCCCGCTGCAGGAGTGACACCGTCGTCGGCCACCAACGTCACGTTGACGAGCGCGCGGTTGTCGGCCGTGAACTGCAGGTCGGCACCGGTGATGTCCGAGCCCTCGACCACGAGCAGACCGTCGGTCTCCAGTGACGAAAAGCTCCAGCCGTCGGGCACACAATCACCCAACAGGCCCGATCCGAACTCCGGAGTGATGCAGATGCTCCAGCGGCCCGGGCTCACTTCGACCGAGTAGGCGCCACCGGCACCGGAGACAACACCGGCTGGGCCGTCGGCGACCCAGCCGACGTTCGGAACGAACTGTGTTACGAAGATGTCGAAGCCTTCGAGCGGGTTACCAAACTCGTCGGTCACCACACCCGACACCACTCCGGACTGGTTCAGATCGATGGTCAACGAAACGCCAGCTGCGGTCGACACTGGAATGGCGTTCGCGAGGTCGTAGCTGTCCGGGTAATACTCGATCGCCAGACTCGAGCCCGCTGGCGGCACGACAGTCACCTTGTACTCGCCGGGCGGCAAGTCGGCGAACGAGAAGGAACCGTCAACTCCGGTCAAGACCGACAGGCCGAGCGACGACAAGGCCACCAATGCGCCAACCACCGGTTCGCCACCCGGATCTCGCACGACACCGAAGATCGTCGACTCCTCCATCGCGACGTCGGTCGAGTACACCGCGCCGGCATCCGCGTTCGTCCCCGGGGCGCCTGCGATCAACGAGCTCCCATCGAGCTCGATCGCCCAACCGACCAGGTCACCGGGGCTGGCTGGCGGTGCGTACGCCGTCAGGTTCTCGAGGGTCAGGAGGCCGTTGATGCCGTAGATCTCGACCTGGCCACCACCGCCGCCACGGCTCACCGCGACGTTCTGGCCCTCGATGTCGAGGTAGTCGTTGACGGTGGCGTTCAGCGGGCCCGCGGCGACGACGGGACCGAGGTCGGTCGTGTTCGAGCTCTGCACCGGCAGGGACTCGTTGACATTGACACGAAGCTGGTCGGAGATTCCGCCCGTGATGACACGATCCCCGGAGATGTCGACCGCCGAGCCCATGTTCCAGGTCACGTCGAACGGCGCCACTCCGGGATTGCCGTACGGACCGGGGCCACCGATGTCCCAGGAGTACCGACGACTTGCGCCCGGCGCGCCGGCGACGAGTCGACCGTCGCCAGCCGGAGAATCGTCGAATGCCACGGCGAACCCGAGCTGGTCGCCGGCGTCGAGCGTAGCCGTACTGTTGAACGTCGGCAGTGGGTTGCCGACAACCCAGGAACTGCCCTCGCCGCCGCTGAGTGAGGCGAGGTAGACGCGCCCTTGTCCACCTTCGGCGCCCGGAGCGCCGATTGCGAGGTTGTTGTCGCCGGTCCAGGCGATCGAAGCGCCGAACTTGTTTCCGAAACCGTCGCCGAAGGCTTCGATCCAGCCGCCGAGCTGCGACCACACTCCGCCGCTAAGTCTGAAGACCCAGACCCGGCCTTCGTCCTCACGAGCCGCTTCTCCGACGGCCAGCAGGTTGCCGCGCAGGTCGACCGCATTGCCGAATCGGGCACCGAATTCAGGCGACGGTGACGCAATGGTAGCGGTGAGCACCCAGGGCGACCCGACGTCGGAGCGCTCGTAGATGTACACGAGGCCGGCGTTCGGCGCCACGACATCCAAGAGCGGCGCTCGGACGTCCGCGTTCGGCGCCGAGACCGCCATCCGGTTGCCCTCGATCGCCACGGCGCTGCCGAACCGCTCGCCGACGTTCGCGGAGACCAGCGCATCGCTCCCTCCGACCACTGCGACCGGCGAGAACGTGCTGGTGTTTCCAGACGCGTCGGTGGCCGTCGCCACGATCGGGTCACCGCCCACGATCGTGCCGACGAGGAACGAGATGGACGTCGGACCGGGGCCTGCGACTGTCTCGCGGCGGAGGAAGCGTTCGCCTTCGCCGCTCGCACCGGAGTCGGCCGCGAAGAACTCGACGGTGATCGGGTATGCCTCGATGTCGACGGTGTCGACCGAGTAGTCGATCACGAGATTGCCGGACTCGATCCGAGCACTGTCGATGATCGGGTGGTTCTGGCCCCGGTTGGCGCCCTCGTCGAGATCGTCGGGGTCGTTCGCACCGACGCCGTCGATGACGATGCCGCGATCGACGTTGTCGCGAATCACGTTGCCGACGATCCGGTTCTCGGTTCCAGAGACGACGGCGACGCCACTCTTGTTGTTCGCAATGAGATTGCCGTCGTCGCCGATGCCACCGATCGTGGTGTCGGAGCCGCCGTTGACAACGATGCCGCCTTCGCCACCTGCCAGGTTGTTTCCGAGCGTCGCGCCGTCAACGCCGAATCCGACACCGATCCAGTTGGCGAGGATCTGAATGCCGACCGTGCCGGTGCCGATGAAGATGCCGTCGCCGTTGTTGCCGGCGATCGTGTTGCGACCGTTCAGGGCACCGTTGCCGATCAGGTTGCCGTCGCGAGTCGAGGTGTCTGCTCCGTCACTCGCGCGCGTGAGGATTCCGACACCGTTGGCGAGCGAGGCCGTGCCCGACGCATCAGTACCGATCAGGTTGCCAAGGATGACGTTGTTGTCGGCGTCTCCTTGGATCACGATCCCGCCACCGTTGCCGGAGATCACGTTGCGGTCGGCAGGGGCAGTCCCGCCGATGACGACACCATCGACACCGTCGACGATGACGCCCTCGCCGCCGCCCAGAACACCAACCCCGTCCGAACCGATGTAGTTGCCAGAGATCACCGAGCGCTCACCGGCGAGGATCGCGGTCGCAAACCGCCCGATCGTGAGCCCACGGACGACCGAATCGGTCGACGCAGAGAGGTCGAGGCCGACGACGCCGAATTGCGGACCCTCCCCGAGGAGCCGGATCGGTGCCACAGCGCTCGTGGTGGTGACCGGATCGGTGTTCACGGATGCGCCAGGCTGGGTGTAGCCGTCGATGGTGACCGTGTCGGTCACCGCGGGCAGGGCCATCGAGACGTCGATGTCGATGGGACCCCCGCCCGGGATGGCGAACGCAATCGTGTTCGCACCCACGAGGGCGTTGGACTCCTGAATGGCGGCCCGCAGCGTGCATGCTCCCGCGCCCGTGTCGCACACTCCGTCACCGACGACCGCGTCGGCCCCGTCGCCGCTGTCGTCGACCACGATGAACCTCGAGGCAAGGTCGGCGGTGAAGGCACGGCCCTGATCGGTGAACGCCCCGTCAGCCAGCGGGTCGCCCGTTGCCAGGACTCGCCCTGACAGCGCGACGAACGCGCCGTACGCCCCGCCGGTCACCGGGGTGTAGCCGGCCGGCTGGAACGATTCACCGGTGGTCGCCCAGGTCTGAGTGACGGGCGAGTACTCGAACAGTTCGACGGCGCCACCCGCGGCGGTGGGCACGCCAACTGCGATGGTTTCGGTTCCGCGCGCGACCGACAGCAGCCCGGTACCGCTGCTCGGGACGAGACTCGCGGTGGGGAAGAGTTCCGTGCCGACGCTCCCGACCCGGGCCACCGGGCCGTCGAAGTCGTACACGAAGGCGCCGCTTGCGGCGTCCGCCGCCACTACGAAGCCGGTGCCCTCGATGTCGAGGTCGCCGCCGAACCCGCTGCCAACACCGAGTCCAGCATCGAAGTAGCGGGCGACACGCTGATCTGTCTGGTCGAACGACAAGCCGTTCCACGAGATCGTGCGGACGATCACCCAGTTGAGTTGGCCCGTCAACGTCCAGCCATACGAGAAGTCGTCTCCCCCAAGGTGCTCGACATCGACCGAAGTTCCCTGGAACGAGTCCGCGTTACCCAGCCCGTTCAACCCGGCGACGAAGGTGCCGCCGGTTCGCGTGTACCCGCGGATGATTCCGCCATTCGCGCCTGCCGTCGGCGCCCCCGTGAAGATGAAGTCGACGGTAGCGCCGTCA
This sequence comes from Ilumatobacteraceae bacterium, assembly GCA_963741875.1. GTDB lineage: Bacteria > Actinomycetota > Acidimicrobiia > Acidimicrobiales > Ilumatobacteraceae > Sva-07. The sequence continues at coordinate 57,766 of CAVUJO010000005.1, forward strand.
CCGACACCCGCGGCAGCGCCGAAGCCGGCGTCGCCAGAGGCCAACGTCTGGCTGAGCTCCCAGAAGCCACCTGCGTCACGATCGTAGATCGCGACCGTTCCGAACGAGATCGAACCGATGACCGCGATGTCACCGCTGATGTCGACCGACGACACGACCTGGTTCCCCAAGCCTGGAGGAGGCGGACCGGGGTTGGTCGGCAGCAGCTCCTGGACCCGCGTCCAGACGCCGCCCTGCAACTCGAAAATGGTCGCGGTCGTCCCTGCGCCGACGATCATTCGACCCCGCGCCTCGTCGATCGCTCCGACCGATCCGAAGTATCCCAGTTCCTCCGGTGTCGAGGCCAGGAGCTCCTGTTCTTCGGTGATCGTCGGGTCGATCGTGATCGGATACTCGGCGCCGGCGGTGTCGACGCGTAGCTCGATGTCTCCGTCGACGACGGCCATCTCGGCCGGGAGGTCGGTGCCGTTCGCGTCGAACGCGAACAAGCCCCGGTACCAGACGATGCCGCCATCGGCACGCTCGATCGCGACGTTCTGGCCATCGACGAGGGTCGGTTCGCCGTCCACGACGTCGACGGTCACGGTGAGAACGTCACCGGCCGACACCGGCACGTCCACGGTGTAGCCGTGCTCGATGCCATCATCGACAGCGCGGTACCACTCGGTGACGTCACCCCAATCCGCTGAGACCTCGGCATCACCCTGCGCGAGCATCGGCTCGATGCCGGACAGGTCGAGGTCGCCGATCGTGCTGGTTCCGAGTTCGAAGATCGATTCATTCGCGCCGGTGGAGATCGCCGCGGACCCATCGGCGAACGTGAGGACCATCTCGCCGGCAGGGAGCGCAGCGGACGTGAGTGGTGTCGGGCTGGCGAGTGGAGCGGCAGCGGGAGCGGTGGGTGCGGTGGGAGCGACCAGACGCTGCTCGACCCGATCGGCCACGGCCACGGCGGTCAGTGCCAGTACCGCCGACAACATCAGCGGCACCAGCGACGGGCGACGAAGGGGACGGGATGACACAGGTGGCGGTGCGGCACTGCGGGACGATTGCCGACCACGCTCGGTGTGTTGTTCCCTGATCGCCGTGCCCGCCGAACTGTTCATTCCTACCCCATCCCGTGTTCGCCAGGCGCAGCTCCCCTGCACCATGTCATCGGGTCAGCCACTTGATTAACACCAATTCGTTGCGGCCGCCAACAAAACCGACACGACGTGCCCGAAGTCTCAGAGAACCACGACGAGGGGCGCCGAACCGGTCACGCTCTGCGACCCCGCATGCCCGTCGTCAGACGAAACGTTGACAGACCCGATCGGGACCGACCCGCACCGAGTCAGGACTTGTGGAGGACCTTCTCGCGGAACACCCGCGGGCTGTAGGCGGTGACGACGACGTCGGTCGTGGCACGCACCGACGCCGAGCGTGGGAATCCGAGGAACGGGCCGAGTTCACCGAAGTACTGGTCGGGGCCGAGCTTGGTCAGCAGCTCTTCGCCGCCGTCGGCGAGCACCCGGATCACGTCGACGTTGCCCGTCTTGATCACGTACACCAGGTCGGCCGGGTCGCCCTGTTCGAAGATCGAGTCGCCCGCGCTGAACGTGACGTCGTGGGTCGGCCGTTCCTCGTGTTGGTCTGGCGGCACCATCTGCACGATCCGGTCGGCGATCGGCACCAGCCGTGAGTCGTGCGTCGACACCACGATCATCCGCCCGTCGTCGCGGAGGCTCTGCAACAGGCGAATGATCGCCTCGGCCTGGATGTGATCGAGGTTCGCCGTCGGTTCGTCGGCGAGCAGGAGCGGCGGGTTGTGGCCGAGCCCGCGAGCGACGGCGACGCGCTGCATCTGGCCGCCCGACAACTTGCTCGGGAGATGGTGCGCTCGCTCGGTGAGGCCCACCTTCTCGAGCAGCTCGTCGGCCCGCTCGAACGACTCCTTCCGCGGGTGACCCGTGAGGGTCAACGGCACCGCGATGTTCTCCCGAGCGGTCAATGACGGGATCAGGTTGAACGCCTGGAACACGAAGCCGATGTCGTCGCGTCGATACGCGTCGAGCTGCTTTCCCTTCATCGCCGTGACGTCGACATCGCCGAGGCGGATGGTGCCCGACGTCGGCGTGAGGATCCCACCGAGGCACGACAACAACGTGGTCTTGCCGCAGCCGGACGGGCCGAGCAGCACCACGAGTTCGCCGGCCTGCGCCTGGAACGACAGCCCGTCGAGCGGGCGAATGGCGTAGCCGTCGTGAACGAACTCGACGACGAGATCGTTGACGGTGAGTGGCCCGATGGTCATGCTGCCCCCGAGAATGCTTGCGACGGATCGGATCTGAGCACCTTGCGCATGCCGATCGCCCCGGCGGCGAGCGCCATCACCACCGCCAACAGCGGCAGCTGCCAGAACGCCCGCGTCGGCACCGTCACCGGCAGCGGGAACTGCGGTGCGAGGAACACCTGGATGATCGCCGCCAGTGCGACGGCGCCGAGTGCGATCAAGACCGCCTGCAGCGCGAGGCTGCCGAGCAGCGTGCCGTTCGACGCTCCGACCGCCTTCAACACGGCGAAGTCACGCTGCCGATCGAGCGCCGACAGATAGACGACGGCGCCGACGATGATCGCCGCGACGATCCACAGCAGCGCCCGGACCAGGTCGATCGACGCGATCGCGCCTTCGAGCGGTTGCAGGGTCTGGGTCACCACGGCGTCGGATGACAGCGACACGAGCCCCGGCGGAAGTGGCCCGACATCGCCGGAGACGATCACCGAGCTGATCACGTCCGTCGACGTGAAGGCGAGCACCTGAGCTTCCGGCAGCGTGAGGTAGGCGAACGGAATGCCCGCCAACACGGTCGTCTTCTCCGTCAGCCCCACCACGGTGAAGAACTCGCCCGACACCGTGATGTCGGCGCCGATGCTGATGTCGAGCGTGCGATCGAGCGCCACCTCGCGTTCGGCTTCGGGGGCACGCCCCTCGACCACCTGCGGAGCACCGAGCCCGCCCGGCACGAAGCCGACCAGCACCACTTCCTCGGGCGTCCCGCCGTCGGACACGCTCGACCGGGTGATCACGACGGGCGACTTGGTCGCTGCGTCGACGGCGTCGAACGCCGCGACCGGCATCACCGACACCGACGTGAATGGTGCCGACACGCCCTCGGGCAACACCCACTGGTCGGCGCCGAACTGCTCGACCGTCTCGGACGGTTCGAGATTGAACTGGTTCACGAGGCCGGTCATCACGAACAGCAGCGCGAACACGACGGCGCCGAGCAAGGTGACCACGATGAACCGGGTCTTGCGGAAGACGAGGTCACGGAAGGTCAACAGGATCATGCACTGACTCCCAACTCGGGGCGCGTGGCGACCCAGTTGTCGATGGTCGGTTTCGCAGCGGCGTAGCCGGCGCCGGCCACCTCGCGCGAACGTTCGAAGTCGAGCAGACCGATGCCTGGGAGGTGCAACGTCAGGAGGAGGTCGATCGACCCGTCGGCCATCGACGCCTTCTGGTTGCGGACCGCCCCGGTCAACATGCTGCGCAACAGCACCGACGTGACACTCGGGTAGATCGACTTGCTCCGGCGCAGCGACGCGCCGAGCGCCTGGAATCCCGAGACCGACATGCCGTAGTCGGCGCGGGCCCGAGGGCCCTGATCCGGTGCGACATCGACGGCGATGATCGTCTCGACGGTGCTGTTGTCGCGCATCATCTCGAACGGCAGGTTGTTCAACACGCCGCCGTCGACGAGGAGGTCGCCCTCGTAGGGAACCGGCGGCAGCACGCCAGGAATGGCCACGCTTGCCCGCACAGCCAGTGCAGCGCTGCCTCGACGGTGCACCTCGAGATGCGACGTCGTCAAGTTGGTCGACACGCAATAGAACGGCAGCCACAGGTCTTCGATGTCGAACGATCCGAAGGTGTCCTCGATGTTCTTCGTGATCCGTCCACCCTTCACCAGCGACACCACGGGCAAGGTGTAGTCGAGGAGGCGATGGAACTGCTGCTCGGCGAGCTCCATCAACACGTCGCCCTCGTGACCGAGTGCGATCGCCGCAGCGATCACCGTGCCCATGGAGCAGCCGGCCACCTCGTCGACCGGGATGCCCTGCTCGCGCAGCGCCCGCAGCACGCCGAGGTGAGCGAACCCGCGGGCGCCGCCGCCGCTCAGGACGAGTCCGTAGCCGTGTCCACTGGCGAGACGCGCGAGGCGGCGAACATCATCCGACGACCCGCTGCGAACGTGGACCACGTCGTCGACCGCCCAGGCGGCCGTGAGCGCGGACGTGCGGCGGGGTCGATCGACCGTGGACGGGTGCAGCACCCCGAGCATCGTGGCGACGTGACTGGCGTCGTCGAGTGTTCCGAAGATCTCCGAGATCAGCGCCCGCTCGGCAGCGTCGGGATTCGGGGAGCACACGACGAGCACCCGATCCGCCTGACGGAGCGCACGCCTGGTCCACGCGGTCATCTCGCGGTCGGTCTGCAACACCACGTGGTCGTTGCCCACATCGGCTTCGTGCATGAACTCGGCCAGGCGCGGCACGCCGACGTTGTCGGTGGCCGCCTGGGAGATCGCCGTGCGATTCAACGTGCGGTCGACACGGTCGCTCGACAGGTGCTTCGCGGTGCCGAACCGGGCGATCTCCTCGACGAGTTCGGACACCAGCGCGTCGGCATCGATGTCGGCCGTGACCGCGATCGTCAACGATGCGGCGCGGTCGAACTTGCGCTGCGTCGGCTTGCGGAGCCGAGTGAGGATGCCGCGCGTCACGTTCAGCATCATCTGTGGTGACGTCGCAACGAGCTCTTCGAACGTGTTCGTCGAGAACGCCGCCAGCGTCGTATCGCGGACCGCTCGCACGGTCGCCGACCTCGGCGCCCGATCGAGGAGGCCGAGTTCGCCCACCACTTCGCCGCGGCCCAACTCGGCGACCAACTGTTCGTTGCCGTCGGCGTCGGCAGCCAACACCATCAAACGGCCGCCCACGACGAAGTAGGCGGCGTCGGCGACGTCGCCCTCCCGGAAGAGCACCTCGCCGGCTTCCAGCCGCCGCCAGTCGACCCGATCGACGACCTGCTGGACGAGCGCCTGGTCGGAGCTGCCCATCAGCTCGGCGACCATCGTGGCCACGTTCGTGCGGTCGACGCGTTCGCGAGCCTGATCGGACACGCTGTCGGCGACGTCGGGATTGCTGTTCAGCCAGCCCTCGAACTCGGAACGTTCGATCTCGAGCACCTCCACCGGGCCGCTCGCACGAAGCGTCGCGGTGCGGAGTCCCCCGGCAACGACGGTCACCTCGCCGATCACCTGGCCCGCCTGGACGGTTCCGACGACGACCTCGCCCTGCGGCGTCGACTTGGACGCGGTCACGGTGCCCGACTGGATGAAGTAGACGTTGTCGGCGGCGTCTCCTTGTTCGACGAGAACGTCACCATCCACGAGCGAGACGGAGCGGGCGTTCGCGCCCAGACTCTCGATCAATGTCGCTGCGATGGTCACCTTCACCCCTCTCCCGCTCGAACCGGCACGCCCCTGGTGCGCCGTCGCTGACAGTAGCCACCACACCGTCACACGGGTGAACCCCGACCGATACTTGTCCACGGCGACTGGTCGGCGACTGGGCGGCGACTGGGTCTGGCCGTGACCCGTCGCCTTCAGCGATGCGCTGCAAGCCGGTCGGCGATGCCGTCGAGCAACGCCGACGGGGCTGATCCGGCGTTCTCCAACACCGACAGGAACGTCTCGCCGGGGATGCGCCACAGCGTCGCGTCGTCGACGACGGTCACCGTCGCCGTTCGGGGTCGCCGGTCGAACAGCCCGATCTCGCCGAACCAGTCGTTCGCTCCGAGCCTGCCGACCTCGCGGCCGGCGACGGACACCAACAGCGATCCGCCGATTGCGACATACAAGTTGTCCGGGGAATCGCCCTCGCGGATGACGACCGTCCCGGCTGGGACATCGAGCGGCTCGACCAGTGCCGCAAGGCGCTCCAACGACGCCTCGGGTGCCCCGTCGAAGATCCCCAGCGCGGCGAGCGTTTGCACTCGCGGGTCGAGTTCGCGTTGGCGGGCTGCGGCCAGGCGGCCCACGATGACGAGTGGGCGGATCGCAAGTGCGCCGCCCACGAGGAGCAGTCCGGCGACGACACCGAGCGCCGCTTGCAGACCGAGCGCCGCGATGAGCAACGGTGCTGCGACGGCTCCGGCGAGCTTGCCGGTGTTCGAGGCACCGTTGATTGCGCCGAACACACGCCCGAGCGACGCCTCGGGCGTGACTCGCTGGACCGTCATCACGATCACGACCTCGAACACGACCATGCCGACGCCGACGCCGACGAGTACCGCGCACGCCCAGACGGTCTGGGTGATCACAGCCAGCGCCGCCGTCGGGATGGCCGTCAGCACCAGCGAGGCGAGGATCGGTCGAACCGGACTCTGGGAGTTGGCGGCGCGGGCAGCGATCGGCATCGCGACGAGCGCTCCGAGGCCGATTGCGCCACCGAGCAACCCGATGTCGTCGACGGGCGCATCGAGCAGGTCGCGCACCACATACACGTGCACGACCATCTCGGCGCCTCGCACGAGGTACATGATCCCGATCAGCACGACCAGCGGCGGCAGCTCGCTGATCGACCGGACGGCACCGAACCCGTCGCGAAACGACGAGATCACGCCCAGTCCCCGCCAACGGCTCGTCGGTCCCCGCTCGGTTGGCACCCGGTGCGGAATCCGCCGGACCGTGCCAAGGATCGCGCCGGACACAGCGAACGTCGTCGCGTTCACAGCGAAGCCGGCCGAGGGCGACCTCGTTGCGACCACGACGCCGAGGAGGGGCCCGACGAACGTCATCACCTGACGGATGGTGCTGAGGACGGCGTTCGCGACGGCGAGGTGCCGCTCACCGGCGATCGCCGGCACGATCGCCGACAGCGCCGGACGTGTGGGTGCAGCAATCGCGTACGACGCCACCATGATCGAGAGCACCGCAGGCGCGGCGACATCTTGTGACACCATCACCGCCATCACCGCCATCAGCGCCGCTCTCAAGAACTCGATGGCAACGATCAGCCGTCGCACATTGCTCCGATCGACAAGCGATCCCGCTGGGAGGCTCAAGAGCGCTCGCGGCGCAAGGCGAGCGATGACCGCGATCGTGAGCCAGAGACCGAACCGTGGCTGGTCCGCGAGAAACACGACGAGTGCGACCCAGAAGATCCCGTCACCGGCGCCCGAGATGATCTCGGCGCCGTACAGCTTCCGGAGGCCCGCGTTGCGGAACGATGCGGCAAGCCCGCTGCGTTCCCGCTCCGGGCTGTCCACACTCATCGGGCGCCGAGTCTGGCATCGAGTGACCGGGACGTGGCGACTCCGGGAACTCTGTCACGCGGAGTTCACCTCGCATCGTGACCTCACGGCTCGATGCCAGGGTCAGATCCTGGATGTCACGACGCGAGCCCGACGCGGAAGGTAGCGAGCCGCTGCTGGCCGTCCGGCGAGTTCGCCGCCGGGTGGGTGACGATCAGGCGAGGTCGTAGGTGATCCAGTTGCCTCCCGACTGGAGGAGGATGCGGCTGCCGTTGGCCGCCGACGACATGGGGCCGTCGGTCACGTCGTCGAGATCCTCGAACACGAACCGTTCGCCGTCGAGTGAGGCGAGCAGCCAGAAGTCGGGGTTGTACTCGCCGCCTCCCCGGTCGAAGTACAGGCTCTCGGCAGCATCGAGCTCGTCCTGCGAGAACACGACGAGCACGTCGCCTGTCGTCGGATCGGTGACGGTGATGCCCGCTTCGTCCATCGTCAGCCAGCCGCCCTCGTTGTCGGGACCGAACAGGTTCTCGCTGACGATGACTTCACCAGTGGCCAGGTCGGTCACTTCGAAGATCCCGGCAGCTCCCGGCAGGGTGAGACGGTAGCCGTCGACGTCGAGGCTGAGCCGCTCGTCGGAGGTGGCAAGCGGGTCGACGGACACCACCGCGCCTGACGTGGCCGAACCGCCGAAGGAGCCGGTCATCGACAGCGACGACGAGTCGGGCACCGGAAGATCGAGCAGCACGGCATTCTCGCCGCGTTCGTCGACGCGATACACGACGCTCTCGCCGGACTCGGTGGAGGCGAGGACGACCAGGCCACCGTCGACGTTGAACGCCCCGGACACCCAGGATGCGCCCTCGGGCAGCGGGCTCGCCGTCCACGTGATCCCATCGGTCGAGAACCACGTCTGATCGGTCCACTGCACGAATCCGGCGGGCGTGCTGGCGATCCCACCCCCGAGCGGCGCCGCCTCGGCGAGGACGGGCTGGCCGTCCCACGATGCCGCCCACAGCGTCGGCGAGTAGTCCTGTTCGGACAGCAACCGCGCCACCTCGGGTGCGATGCCGAGCTCGTCCCAGGTGAACGTTCGACTCGTGGATGGATTGTTGCCGTCAGCGTCGAAGTCGTAGTCGATGGTGATGCCGGTGTCGGTGGTGCCATATCCGTACCCGTACTCGGAGTCCAACTCGTCGCGAACGTCCGGGGGCAGCAGCGCGAACGGGTCGGCGTCGATCGAATCCGACACCGACAGCAGCCAGCCGTTGTCGTTGACGACGAGCCCTTGCGCGTAGACCGACCAGTTGATCCCGTCCGGCAGTTCACCCGGTGACGGCAGCACGATGTCCTGCTCGGTCCAGTTGGAGAGGTCGGAGGTGGTCGCCACGGTGACGGTGCCATCGATCGCGACGCCGGTGGCCGGATCGATGTTCGAGTACACGACGGCAAGACGATCGTCGACAGCGGCAACCGTCGAGAAGTAGGTGGCACCCGGCGGTACGACCATGTCGCGTGGCTCCCAGGTGACGCCGTCGACGGTGTAGCGGACGTCGAGCGTCGGCGGTGCGGCCTCGGCGCCATAGATGGCCTCCGATGCCGCAGCGTTGTTCCGGATGATCTCAGAGACCACGTCGAGCAACCCGGCGTCCGAGAGCTGCTCGGTCGCCTCCGAGATGGTGGCCGGGAGGTCGCCATCGAAGAGATCGATCACCTCCTGCGGGAACAGCGCGACCACCTCCTCGGGCAGCTCGTCAGGGAGCGGTTGGGGTTGGTACGACAGCGACCCCACCAGGAAGCCGTCCTCCCACGGGACCATCCACTCGCCGTACTGCGGCGCACCGTTCGCGCCGGCTGACGAGCCCCCACCCGCGGCGACGTCGCTGAGTTCGACCGGCTGTCCGGCCGCAGCGGCAGGGACCTCCAAGGTGGGCTCCGGGGCGTCGACGCTGTCGTCGGGAACCGTGACCGACGACAGCGTGTCGTCGGTGGTGGCGAACGTGTCCGGCTCGCTGCCGCCGGCCGTCAGCACCAACGTGGCCCCTGCTGCGAACACCGCCACGGCACCGAGGGTGGCACCCACCCGCCGGCGCGTCCGTCGGCGACCGACGACGCCATCGACCTTCGAGCGCTCGTGCTCGAGCTGCCCGACGTCGATGGTGGAGGCGACACCGGCGAGCCGGTCGTGCAGCTCCTCGGGCATTGATTCGTCGTGGTCAGACATTGGATCCCTCCATCAGAGATGCGAGTTTGGAAACCGCCCGGTTCAGGCGGCTCTTGACGGTGCCGGGCGACACATCGAGCGCCTCGGCGAGTTGTGCCTCCGACCAGTCGAAGTAGTACCGCCCGATCACCACCGTGCGATGTTCGACCGACAGACGACCGAGTGCGCTGACGAGCGCGTCGTCGTGCGGGGTCACCTCGGGCGCCTCGAGTTCGGCGAGCCGCATCCCGGTGCGTTCGCGACGAAACTTGCGACGACCCGAACGTGCCCAGTTGAGCCCGACCCGGTACACCCAGCCGCTGGGGTTGGCATAGCCGGACACGGTCGACCAGCGCTCCAGCGCTCGGGCGAACCCCTCGGCCGCAGCGTCCCGACCGAATTCGACGTCACCGAGAGCGAGCGTCAACGCCCGAACCATCTCGCTGTGGCGGGCGGCGAAGAACTCGTCGAACGGCATCGGCAGTGCCGCCAACTCCACCGGCTCGCTCGGCACAACATCCACCCGGGTGATCGTCACACACCCAAACGCACGAGACGACCGTTTGGTTCCATCGACATGAAATCGTCAATCGATGATGAAGTCGCCCACGAGATCGCCTGCATCGGGGGTGGCAGGTAGGTTCGGCGAGGATGACCGACACCACGAGTGACCTGCGCCAACCCGGATCGATCCTGGGCACACGAGTGCTCCGCACGGAAGACCCGGGCCTGCTCACCGGGAGTCGGAAGTACCTCGCCGACCTGACCCTGCCCGGCAAACTCCACGCCGTGTTCGTCCGGTCGGACGTCGCCCATGGCACGATCAACGAGATCCACACCGAGGACGCGATCGGGATGCCGGGGGTGGTCGAGATCCTGACCGCCGCCGAGCTCGGCGTCGCTCCGCATCACGGGTTCGCGACGGTGCACGACGACTTCGCTCGGCCGCCACTCGCCGACGGCAGGGTGCGATTCGTCGGCGAGCCGATTGCCGTGGTGCTCGCCGAGACGTTCGAACAGGGTGAAGATGCCGCCGAGATGGTGTGGGCCGACATCGATCCGCTTCAGGCGTACGTCGAAGCCGAGGACGCGCTCGCGAGCGGGACCGAGGAGATCTTCCCGGGCCACGGGTCGAACCAAGCGACGGTGATCGTCGACAAGCCCCGCACCGATCTGTCGGTTGCCGATGTCGTCGTGCGCGGCCGGTACGTGAACCAGCGGATGGCCGTGGTGCCGATGGAGCCCGACTGCTGCGCTGCCGAGGTCGACGACAACGGTCGACTCACGTTCTGGGCGTCGACGCAGATGCCGCACGGGCTGCATGGCCAGCTCGCCAACGCGCTCGGGATGGAGCCGGCTGACATTCGGGTCGTCACGCCGCAGGTCGGGGGCGGGTTCGGCGGCAAGGCCGGCATCCACGCCGAGTACACCGTGGTCGCCACCGCAAGTCGACGGACCGGTCGGCCGGTGGTGTGGGTACCACCGCGCAGCGACGACATGAAGGCGCTCCCCCACAGCCGTGGCCAGATCCAGTACGCCGAACTCGGGTGCACCAACGACGGTGACTTCACCGGGTTGAAGGTGCGCCTGGTCGGTGACGCCGGCGCCTACCCCAGCGTGGGCGCATTCCTGCCGGGCGGCACACGGCGAATGGCGCAGGGCACCTACGCCTTCCCCACGATCGAATTCGACGTCGCCGTGGCGGTCACCAACACCACGCCGATGGGTGCCTACCGCGGCGCCGGTCGGCCCGAGGCGACGGCGCTGCTGGAACGACTCGTCGACCACGCCGCGCTCGAATTGGGCATCGACCCGATCGAGATCCGGCGCCGCAACTTCCTCGGCGACGACGTCTTCCCGTTCCGCACGCTCACGGGCAACACCTACGACTCGGGTCGCTACAACTTCCCACTCGATCGGGCAGCTGAAGCGGTCGGGTACGACGAGCTGCGAGCCGAGCAGGCCCGGCGTCGCGAGGCCGGCGACGAGACGTTGCTCGGCATCGGAGTGGCGTCGTATGTCGAGATCACCGCCGGCGGTGGCGCCGACGAATTCGGGGCGATCGAGGTGCACGACGACGGCACGGTGACGATCTTCGCCGGCACGCAATCGCACGGCCAGGGCCACCAGACCGCCTACGCGATGCTCGTCGCGGACCAGACCGGCATCCCCGTCGAGAACATCACGCTGGTCGACGGCGACACCGACCGCGTGCGCACGGGCGGTGGCACGGGCGGGTCGCGTTCGCTGCAGCTCGGCGGGTCGGCCGTGCGCGGGGCGACCGAGGCGATGGTGACCAAGGCGAAGCAGCTCGCGGCGCGGCTGCTCGAGGCCGACGAGGCCGACATCGTCGTCGACACCGCGGCCGGCACGATCGGCGTCGCCGGCGTGCCGGCACAGGCGTTGACGTGGGGCGACCTCGCTGCGAAGGCGAGCGAGGTCGGCGAACAGCTCGACGGCGAGTTCGACTTCCACCAGGAGGGCGCCACGTTCCCGTTCGGGGCGCACATCGCCGTGGTCGAGGTCGACGCCGGCACGGGCAAGGTGCGACTCGTCCGCCACGTCGCGGTCGACGACTGCGGAACGGTGCTGGCTCCGTTGCTGGTGGAGGGTCAACAGCACGGTGGCATCGCCGCCGGTGTGGGCCAGGCCCTCTTCGAGGAGGTGCGTTTCGACGACGACGGCAACCCGGTCACGTCCAACCTCGCCGACTATGCGATGCCATCGGCAGCCGAGCTGCCGTCGTTCGAGGTGCACTCCACCGAGACCCCGACACCGCTGAATCCGCTGGGGGCGAAGGGCATCGGCGAGGCGGCCACGATCGGGGCAACACCCGCCGTGCAGAACGCAGTGATCGACGCGCTCGCCCATCTCGGGGTGCGCCACATCGACCTGCCGTGCACGCCCGAGCGGGTGTGGCGAACGATCCGTGACGCCCGGGCGGGCACCCTGCCCGACCCGTGGCGCGAGCCGCCCGATGTGTTCGCTCGCCTGCGCGACCAGGCGAACTCGCCGTCGCAGTCACCTGGCGAGGAAGACGCTGCTGGAGCTGCGGCCGCCGACGGCATCTGACACAGGACTGGATTGGCTACCTACTGGTCGGTAGGGTGCTTGGGGTGAACGAGACGGAGATCCTGCACGAGCTGACGCCCGTCGCTGAAGCGCTCCTCGAGCGCCATCTCGCGACCACCAAGGAGTGGTTCCCCCACGACTACGTGCCGTACGGACGTGGTCGCGACCACGAGCCCGGCGAGCAGTGGTCGCCCGACGACGCCGACCTCGGCGGCTACGAGATCGGCCCCGAGGTGCGCAGCGCCCTGCTGGTCAACCTGCTCACCGAGGACAACCTGCCGTACTACTTCCGATCGGTCGAGCGGATGTTCGGCAAGGACGGTGCCTGGGGCACCTGGGTGCGACGCTGGACCGCCGAGGAAGGCCGCCACTCGATGGCGATCTACGGCTACCTGATGACCACTCGGGCGATCGACCCGGTCGAGTTGGAGCGCTCACGCATGGCGCAGGTGTCGGGCGGCGAAACCCCTGACCCGCCACTGCACGAGGGGTTCATCTATCTCGCCCTGCAGGAGCTGGCGACGCGGATCTCGCACCGCAACACCGGTGCGTTGCTCGGCGACCCGGTCGGCTACGAGGTGATGAAGCGCGTGGGTTCCGACGAGAACCTCCACCAGCTCTTCTACCGCGATCTGGCCGCTGCCGCGATCGAGGCCGACCCGAACACGATGATGATCGCCATGGAGAAGCAGGTGCGCAGCTTCGCGATGCCCGGCACCGGCATCCCCGACTTCGATCGTCACGCTGCGCTGATCGCCAAGGCCGGCATCTACGACCTGCAGATCCACCACGACCAGATCCTCGTTCCCGTCGTGCTGCGTCAGTGGGGCGCCGACAAGATCACCGGGCTGTCCGGTGAGGGCGCGGCCGCGCAGGAGAAGCTGATGAAGCGCCTCGCCACCAGCGAGAAGGTCGCCAAGCGCTTCGCCGACAAGCGCGACGCCGCCCTCGCCAACGCCTGAGCGCCGCCCCTCCGATTCACCGCGCTCACAACAACCGCAGGCCCGAATTTTTGTGTCAGCACCGAGATCCGAATCACCGATCTGGGCTGACACAACGAGGTGGCACGATTTTTGTGTCAGCACCGAGATCCGAATCACCGATCGGTGCTGACACAAGTTCACCGCCGGTCGGCGAGGTAGGTGAGCACGGCGAGGACCCGGCGATGCGCGGTCTGCTCGTGTTCGAGGTCGAGCTTGGTGAACACGTTCGAGATGTGTTTCTCGACGGCGCCGAGTGACACGACCAGACGCTCGGCGATCCCGCCGTTGGAGAGCCCTTCGGCCATGAGACCCAGCACCTCGAGTTCTCGAGGGGTGAGACGATCGAGTTCCGATACTCGTGCGGTCCTGCCGATCAGCTGACGGACCACCTCGGCATCGACGGCGCTCCCACCGGCGGCGACGCGGCGGACGGACCCGACGAACTCGTCGATGTCGACCACCCGGTCCTTCAACAGATAGCCCACACCCGAGGTGTCACCGCTGAGCAGATCGGCGGCATAGCGCTCCTCCACGTACTGCGACAGCACGAGCACGGCGACATCGGGGTGGTCGCGGCGGATCTGCACCGCGGCCCGGATGCCTTCGTCGGTGTGGGTGGGCGGCATCCGGACATCGACGAGGGCGATGTCGGGTGACTCGGCGGCGACCGCCAGCAGGAGGGCATCACCATCGCCGACGGCGGCGACCACGTCGATGCCGGCGTCCTCCAACAGACGCACGACGCCATCGCGCAAGAGCACCGAGTCGTCGGCGACAACGGCACGGATCGGGTCGATCGCGGTCACGTCACCACCGGGGCCGGGCCTGAGCGCGGCGATGGCGGTGGCAACGGGGCCGGTGATCGGCGCACGGCGTCATCCACGGGGAGCACAGCGACCAGTGTGGTCGGTCCACCGGCTGGGGAATCGATCCGCATCGTGCCGTCGACGCCCTCGACGCGAGCGCGGATACCGGCCAACCCGGTTCCAGCGGCGGGCTCGGCGCCGCCCCTACCGTCATCGTGCACCGTGATGCGGATCACCCTCGGGTCGACGGAATCGTCCGTCACCCGCACGGAGGCCGACCTGGCGTGCGCGTGCTTCAACACGTTGGCGATCGCCTCGCTGACGACGTAGTAGGCCGTCGCCGCCGTGTCCTCGGGGAGTCTCGACTCGAGGTCGACGTCGACAGCGATGGGGATCGGTGACGCGGACACGATCGCCGACAAGGCCGCGTCGAGACCACGATCGTCGAGCACGGCCGGGTGCAGGCCGCGCCCGATCACCCGCATCTCGCCGATCGCCGCACGCAGGGTGTGCTTCGCCGTCTCGAGGAGTTCGCGAGCGGCGTCGGGATCGTCGGCGAGCTTGGCCTGCGCGCGACCGATGTCGATGCCGAGCACCACGAGCTGCTGTTGTACGCCATCGTGCAGGTTGCGCTCGATGCGACGCCGCTCGGACGCGACGGCCTCGAGGATCTCGTCGCGCTGGGTCGCCAGTTCCTCCACTCGACCCGCCAGCTCGACCGTCGGGTCCGGGCCCAGGAACCAGGCAACGAACGATCCGGCGAGCTGCGCCACCGCGACGCTGATCCGCGGGGCGACGCCGAGGAGGACCAACACGAGCACCACGCCGAGAACGTCGATGCCGGCGGGGTCGGTCAGCACGCCGCCGCCGACGACGAGGAGCACGATCCACGCCGCCAGTGCCAGCCCGAGCAGTACTGGTGCGACCACCACGTATGCCATGGCGAAACCGACCTGCCGCCAACGTTCGGGATCGGTGAGGGCGGAGCTCATCGAAGTCCACCAGCGGCGCCCTGCCGATGCCGCGGCGCTGGCGCGGAGCGATCTGTCGGCCGATCCATTCGGCACGGCGACGCTCGACCCCGACCATCGTCTCGACGAGGGCGAATGTCGGCACCACGAGCAACAGGCCGACCACCACGAACATCAGACCGAAGGTGAGCGTCATCGCCGTGACCGTCGCCGCGAACATCACGATCGACCACAGCACGCCGATGACCACGTACCAGAGCGCTTCCCAACTCGACCGCTGCACGAGCGGGCCGAACCACCATCCCAACGCACCGCGAACCGAGAACGGCACATCACGTTCGTGACGCTCGTGGGTCGGCGAATCGCTCACGGCGACAGTGTCGCGCTCCGTCCGTGACGAGCGGTGCGTCGCTGGCGGATCCCACGGCAGATCGCCGGTGCTCACGCCGAGCTCCGCAGGGTCTCAGCCAGGGAGCGTCGGCCGATGCGGCGAACCATCAGCGCCGAGATCACGAAGCACCCGACGAGCACGACGCCCGCAGCGGCGGGAATTGCTGCCGAGGCGAAGACGAGACCGATCTCGACCGCGTCAGCGTTCTCGAACGAGGTCATGATGGCGTCGCTGCCGACATAGCCCGCGACGACTCCGGCGGCGACTCCGGCGACCGCGAGCGGGAGCAACTCGGCGGAGACGAGACGCATCACGTCACGCGAACGCCCGCCGATCGCTCGGATCGCCGCGAACTCGTGCCGGCGCTCGAACACGTTGACCGCGACTCCAGACGCGACCGCGAGCCCCGCAACCGAGACGACGATCACTCCGATGGCGCCGAAGATCAGCAGGATGGCCGAGCGTCCGGAGTCGTCCGCCGTGCGGTCGGTCAACAGCGTCGTGCTGGTGAGGGTGCCGACATCGGCGGCGGGTGCGTCGCGCCTGGAGTACACCACGTTGGCGCGACCCGGCTGACCCAGGTCGGCCGCCAACTGGTCGACGTCGAGGAACAGGGTTCGGCCGCGCAACGGGTGAAGTCCGACCACTCGATACGTCGCCGTACCGGTCGCCATCCCCACGGTGACGTCGTCGCCGATGCCGACGCCGACACGTTCGGCGAATCCTGTCGCGATCACGACGTCGCCGGGCCCGCTCAGCCACTTGCCGGCATCGACGGAGCGATCGATCATCGCGGTGTCGGGGCGCAACCCGACGAGCTCGACCTCCCACCCGTCGAACTCGCCGACCGTCTCGATGCCGGGTTCCGACGACGGGTCCGAGGCCATCGATTCGGTGTCGATGTCGAGCCCATCACCGGCGACGGTCGTCTGGCTGGTCCACGCCCATGGTTCGTACTCGGCGGTGTTGAACGCGTTGACCGTGGTGGCCAGCGAGGCGATGATCAAGAGGGCCGCAACCGCGGCAGTGATCTCGGCGAAGATCGCTGCCGAGCGGGAACGACGATGGACCAGGTTGCGCAGCGCCGCTCGATCGAGCAGACCGCCCAGTCGGCTGCGTGCCGAGAGGCGTTCGGTGCGTCGGCGCCCGAATGGTTGGCCATCGCGATCGCGCAGCGCTGTCGCCAGCGGGATTCGGCTCACCCGGCGCGCCGCTCCACCGGCGACGACGCGGGCCCCGACCAGCGCGAACACCGCGCTGGCCACGACGACAGGAATCGACACCCCGATCGCCGGCGTGATGCCGACGAACTCCTGGAGCACCAGTCGGGCGATCACGTTGGAGATCAGGATGCCGAGCGGCACGCCCACGACCACGGCGACCGCGGCGATGCCGACGGCGAGGCGCCGGAGTCGGCGGCGGAGTTCACGGTTGCGGGCGCCGAGTGCACGCATCACTGCGACTTCGCGGGTGCGCTCGGTGATCAGGGTCGTGGTGGTCGAACCGAGCAGCACGAGCGCGACCAAGCCGGCGACGACGCCGAGGAATCCGATGAGCATGCTCACCTGGTCGATGTCACCCTCGATCGGGTGGGTGCCGTCCGGGATCGACACGGGCATGTCCGTGAACGTCACGTCGTCGGTGGCGAAACGCGATCGCAGGTCATCGGCGACCGCACGAAGCGCATCGGTGGAGTCGCCCGCGGCCCGCACCGCGACCCGGTTGAATCCGCCAACCCCGGCGAGCTCGCGTGCGGTCGCCAGCGTCGTGTAGCCGACATCGGCGGCCGCCCAGTAGCTCGTGCCACCGAGACCGACGACGTGCAGCTCGACGGAGTGGCCGTCCGATGCGGTGGCGACGATCCGACTGCCGACGTCGGCGACACCATCCGCCACGACGATCTCGTCGGGGCCGTCAGGAAGGCGGCCGTCGGTCACCGACACGATGTCGACGTCCTGATCCGTCGGATCGATGCCGACGACAGGAAGGGTGACCGCGCCCTGCGGCCCGGTGCCGACGCCGACGTCGACGAGCAGCTGGCCGTCGTACACGGTGATATTCGCCGCGTCGCCGACGACGGAGTCGAGGTCGATCGGACCCGAGTCGGTGATCGAGAGCACCAGGTTCGACATCTGGTCGTCGTCGACCGACGCCCGCAACGAACTCGACGCCACGGCCGGGATGGCGAACACCCCGATCGCGCCGACCGCCAGGGCGAGGGCGAACACGCTGGTCAGGATGCGAGCAGGAGCCCGTCCGATCTCGCGAAGCAACTGGCGCATCACCGGCCCCCGACGGCAACGAGCTGGCGGTCAGTGGTCGACGTCCGGTGGACGCGACCATCGAGCATCTCCACCACGCGATCGGCTCGCTCGGCGAGGCGTTCGTCATGGGTGATCACCACCACTGTCGTGCCTGCCGCAGCGACGCCGACGAGCAGCTGGAACACCACTGCGCCGGACTCCTGGTCGAGGCTGCCCGTCGGTTCGTCGGCGACGACCAGGGCGGGGCGGGTGACGAGCGCCCGAGCAACAGCGACACGTTGCTGCTCGCCACCGCTGAGCTCGGTCGGAAGCCGCTTGGCCTTTCCGTCGAGCCCCACGGCACGAAGAGCGTCGAGGCTCCGCTCACGGCGGTGGCGACGAGCGGTCGATCGATCGCCGAACTGCAGGGCCAGCTCGACGTTCTCGCGGGCGTTCAGCGTCGGGAGGAGGTGGAAGTCCTGAAACACGATGCCGACGTTGCCGCCACGCCAACGGGCGAGCCGGTCGTCCGCCAGCTGATCGATCCGCACCCCGTCGACGACGAGCGAGCCCGACGTCGGCCGATCGATGCCGGCAACCAGCGCACCGAGCGTCGACTTGCCGGATCCCGAAGGTCCGACGATGGCGACGAGCTCGCCGCGGTCGATCTCGAGGTCGACGCGATCGATGCCGAGCTGGGCGGTGGCACCCTTTCCCCACCGGCGTGTGAGGTCGACCGCGTGGACCAACGGGCGGGTGGCTCGAGCCTGCGGCGCCGCCACCCGTCGGGGCGGTGAGGGTGGAGAGAGCGGCGAGACGTGTGCGGTGAGATCCATGCCACGATCGTGCGCCCTCGTGGACGGTGCAGCCATGGAGCGCACTGGCGGATCGGTGGTGGGGTTTCCCCCACCGTCCACCCGGACGCCCACCCGGACATCGCGCGCGGCAGACTGGCTCGGATGACTCGACTCTTCGTCGCGATCTGGCCGCCCGAGGATGTACTCGAACTGCTCGCCGACATCGAACGCCCGAAGGACCAGGGCGTCAAGTGGGTGCCGCAGGAGAACCTGCACATCACGTTGCGATTCCTCGGCGACGCCGACGACGTCGAGGTCGCTGCCCGACTCGACGAGACGCTGCTCCCCGCGGCGACCGCCGTCGTCGGCCCGGCGTTCGACCTGCTCGGTGAGCGCTCGCTGATCTCACCCGTGACAGGGGTCGACGACCTCGCCGACGTGGTCCGCCAGGCCGTGCGCGGCCTCGGCACCGAGCCCGAACGCAAGCAGTTCCAGGGCCACATCACCGTCGCCCGGCTGTCACGCAACGCTCGGCCCAGACGCAGCGCCGGTCGGCGCTTCGACGCCACCTTCGACGTGACCGAGGTGGCGCTGGTGGCGAGCACGCTGCACGACACCGGCGCCGTCTACGACACCGTGGCCACCTGGCCGACACGCTGAGCGAACCATTGCTCGCCGGTGCAGGTCGGTCCGGTCCGGATCCAGCCGACATCGGCGCCGACGCTGCGATGAGTTTCACCGCACCCAGGTGGCGTCGAAACTCATCACACCATGGCGCCGACGGTCACCGATGAGTTTCGACGCGCACGGGTTGCGGTGAAACTCATCGCAGCGTCGAAACGTCGCCACCCGGTCGACCACGGGCTGGCAGGCTGACGCCATGAGCCGCGAACGGATCTCCCAGGGCAGCGAGTTCGAGCAGACGATCGGGTATTCCCGAGCGATCGTCGACGGAAGGTGGGTCTTCGTCGCCGGCACGACCGGCTTCGACTACTCGACGATGACCATCTCCGACAACATCGTCGACCAGGTCGATCAGACGCTCGCCAACATCGACGATGCGCTCGTCCGAGCCGGCTCCGGTGCCGACGACGCCGTACGGGTGCGGTACCTGCTCCCCGACCGCGATGACTTCGAAGCGTGCTGGCCCTCGCTTCGGCGCTACTTCGGCAACTCCCGGCCAGCGGCGACGATGATCGTCGTCGGCCTGCAGGACCCGCGCATGAAGATCGAGATCGAGGTGACGGCGCTCAAGCCGGCCGGGTGACCGGCGTCCGCGTCGAGCGGGCTCACGTCGAGGTGCTACGACTGCGCCATGGGGGATCTGCTCACCGCGCTGGCCGCGGCTCAACCTGACAAGACGGCGATCATCGACGACCGGACGGGGGTGACCGGCACCGACGACGTCCGTACCTGCACGTTCGCCGAGTTCGAGGATCGGGCGAACCAGCTCGTCCAGGTGCTCGACGGCCTCGGCGTGAAACCGGGCGACAAGATCGTGTGGTGCGGCCAGAACTCGACCGGCATCCTCGAGCTCACGAGCGCCTCTCGGAAGATCGGGTCGACCGCCGTGCCGCTGAACTATCGACTCTCCGATGAGGAAGCCGCGTACGTCATCGATCATTGCGACGCGACCACGGTCTACATCGATGCCGAGTTCGCAGATCTCGTCACGCGTATCCGCGCCGAGATCCCGAAGGTCGCGAACGTGTTGGTGTTCGACGGTGGCGCGCCCGACGGGATGACCGCGGTCGACCCGCTGATCGCAGCAGCATCGACGGAGGTGATGGAGCGCACTGACGTCGACGAAGGGGGCGCCACGATGACCTACACGTCGGGTACCACCGGAAAGCCCAAGGGCGCGTTCCGCCGAACGGCCGCGGACCCGAGGGCAGGCGCCGCACTGATGCAACACATCGGGTACCGCCCCGACGACATCTACCTGACCACCGGGCCGCTCTATCACTCCGGTCCTGGCGGTTTCGCCGCCAGCGCGATCGCGATGGGCCAGACGGTGGTGCTGCAACGCAAGTTCGATCCCGTCGACTGGTTGCGCATCTTGCAGCTGCATCGGGCGACGTCGACGTTCTCGGCGCCGACACCGATCCGGATGATCTGCAACGTGCCCGACGACGTGAAGGCGAAGTACGACACCTCGTCGATGCGGGTCATGATCGCGAACGCGGCGCCCTGGAGCTTCGCGCTCAAGCAGCAGTACGTCGCCGACTTCCCGCCGGAGTCGCTGTTCGAGATCTACGGCTCGACCGAACTGGGCGTCAACACGGTGCTGCGACCGGAGGACCAGATGCGCAAGCCGGGGTCGTGCGGCAAAGAGGCGCCAATGGTCGAAATCCGGCTGTACGACGAGCTGGGCAACATCGTCGAGGGCACCGGGCCGGATGCGACCGGTGAGGTGTTCGTGCGGTCGACGGCCGTGTTCGCCGACTACTACAAGCAGCACGACAAGTTCGAGGAGGACCATCGCGACGGGTTCCAGACCGTCGGCGACATCGCCTACCGCGACGACGAGGGATTCATCTACATCTGCGACCGCAAGAAGGACATGATCATCTCCGGCGGGATGAACATCTACCCGGCCGAGATCGAGGCGGCGCTCGAGTCGCACCCCGACATCTACGAAGCCGCCGTGTTCGGCATCCCCAGCGACGACTGGGGCGAGCTCGTGCATGCGGTGATCGTGAAGCGTGAGGGATCCGACCTCGACGAAGACGGCGTGAAGGCCCACTCGCGTGAGCACCTGGCGAGCTACAAGATCCCGCGTTCGATCTCGTGGATCGACGAACTCCCCAAGACCGGTTCGGGCAAGATTCTCAAGCGCGATCTTCGCAAGCCGTACTGGGAAGGTCGCGCCAGCAACGTGTGACGGCCGGATGCGCGAACCGCCTGCCGGGCCGCCATCATGGGCGCCGTGCCGACCTCGCCGACGCTCCGAGACGATTGGCGCGAGCTGCCACACCCCCGACGGCTGTCGGAGCACCACCCGCACCGAGCCGAGATCCTGCAGCGACACGGCGACGCGCTCGGCCGGAACGATCCGGTCTACGCCGACCCGGTGAGCGGCCTCAGCGTGTTCACCGCCGACTTCCTCGCCGCACGCGGCTACTGCTGCGACAGCGGTTGCCGCCACTGTCCCTTCCTGGTGTGAATCCCACCGTCGGGCGCTCCGACGCCATGAGTAGCGTCGGGCGGGCATGATCGAGCTGGCAGACGTGGTGCGCAACCGGGCGATCTCCGAGGGCCACGCGCGATGGGTCGACGATCTGCCCGACCTCGTGCACGGACTCGAGCACGACTGGTCGATCGAGGTCGGACGCAGTTTCCACGAGGGCACCGAGGCGTTCGTCGCCGCCGTGGTGATGGCCGACGGGTCACCCGCCGTCCTCAAGGTCCTCGTGCCACGACGAGGCGGGGGCGTCGACGATCACGAGGCGACCGTGCTGCGATTGGCCGACGGCGACGGGTGCCCGATCCTCTACCGCGATGATCCAGCCCGCGGCGCACTGCTGATGGAACAGCTCGGACCGTCGGTCTTCGCCCTCGGACTGCCCTACGAGCAACGGTTGCCGATCCTCTGCGACGCCGCATCTCGGATCTGGCGGCCGGCGACCGGCAGCGGCCTCCCGACCGGTGCCGCCAAGGCGGTGTGGCTCAGCGAGTTCATCACCACGACGTGGGCCGAGCTCGACGAGCCGTGCGCTCGCCGAACCGTGGATCATGCCGTGGCGTGCGCCGAGCGACGCCGGTCGGCTCACGACGACGAGCGAGCCGTGCTGGTGCACGGTGACGTGCACCAGTGGAACGCTCTCCAGGCGGGCGACACGTTCAAACTCGTCGATCCTGACGGCCTCCTCGCGGAAGCGGAGTACGACCTGGGTGTGATGCTGCGCGAAGACCCTGACGAACCGCTGGCGGCGGACACGATGGCAACGGCGCACTGGATGGCGGCACGCCTCGGACTCGACCCGATCGCGATCTGGGAGTGGGGTGTCGTCGAGCGGGTCTCGACCGGCCTCGTCACCACGAAGATCGGTCTCCAGCCGGTGGGTCGCCAAATGCTCGCCCTCGCGGACCGCATCGCCGCGACCTGACGTGATCAGGTCCCGGCGCGGACGATCAGGCAGAAGGGCACGATGCGGGTGTCGGCGACCTCGGGGTGCGCCGTCGCCGTCGGCTCGTCGGCGTGCGGCTCTGCGACGTGCTCGATCGAGAACCCGCTGGCGATCACCAGGTTGATCCAACTCGACACCGTGCGTCGACTCCACGTGATCGTGAACGGTTCGTGCCGGTCGCGCATCTCGGCCGGAGCAGACCCGAAGACCCAACGATCGACCATCTCGCCTTCCTCGAAGTAGCCGCCGATCGCCAGCATCGAACGCTCGCCGTCGTCATCGTCGATCCATCGCCGCCGAGGAACCGAGCTGGCCGGGTGCGTGATCGAGAACTGCAACCAGCCGCCAGGACGCAGCACCCGCGACACCTCGCTGAGCGTGGCCGCGGGGTCGGGCATGTCCATGAGGCTCATGAACGCAGTGGCCGCGTCGAAGGAGCCGCGCGCGAATGGGAGGGTCGTGCCGTCGGCCAGGACGTGATCGATCGAGCCGTCGGCGTCGCGGGCCGCCCGAACAAAGGTCTCCGAGACGTCGACCGCGGTGAGTTCGGCTCCACGCTCGCGGAGCAGCCGGGTGTTGTGGCCCTCGCCGGAACCGACGTCGAGCACCTGCAATCCCTCGACCGGCGGGAGCACATCGAGGAACCCCGGTGTGTTGACCAGGTCCCGATATCGATCTGCGCCCGCCCGGCTCATCTCGATCCAGGCCGGCGCATTCGCGTTCCATTCGGCGCCGCTGTGCGTCTCCCCCATCGGGCCCAGCATGGCACCGCTCGCGGGCTCAGTGCAGGCAGAATTCGTTGCCTTCGGGGTCGAGCAGCGTGATCCAGTGGCCCTCCGGTTCATCGAACTCGGCGACGTGGGTGGCGCCCAACGCCACCAACTCGGCGGCTCGGGCGTGGAGTTCGGACGGGTCGACGCGGACATCGAGGTGCATCCGGTTCTTCGCCGTCTTGCCCTCCGGAACCTTCAGGAAGAAGACACGGGGCCCGGCGCCATCAGGATCGACGATCGCGAACGCCCGATCCGGATCGGACTGATCGATACCGAACGCGGTGAGCGCCGCCTCCCAGGTGTCGAAACCGGGTGGCGGCGGCTGCTCGACGTAGCCGAGCACCTCACACCAGAATTCGGCGAGCTTGCGGGGACCTGCGGCATCGACAGTGATCTGGATCGCTCTGGCCATCGACCCATCATGCCCGACCTGTCGTGCCGCCACGAACAGATCCGAACAGTGAAGATCGTGTTGCCGGTCGACCGGGACGTTCCGTCGAGAGCATGAACCGCGTAAGTTCGATGTCATGGCATCACGTTCGAACTCTGTCGTCGAGTTTGTCTTGAAGTCGCCGCTGCACCGCGCGATGTCCGCCAAGTTGGTGCTGATCCGTTATCAGGGCCACCGGACCGGTACCGAGTACACGCTGCCGATCCAGTACGCCGACACCCACCATGGCATCGTCGTGCTGGTCGGTGAATCCGACACCAAGACCTGGTGGCGCAACTTCACCACGATGGGCCAGTGCCAGGTGCTGCTCGCCGGCACGTGGGTTCCGATGACGGCGCATGCGCTGCTCGGCAGCGAGGATCCCGATGCGGTCACTCCACTGCTGCGGTCCTACGCCACCCGGTTCCCGAACGTGGTGAAGTCGCTCGACGGGGACACGCTCGACGAGCGTGTCGGCAACGCCGTCGTCGTGTGGCTTCGCCCCGCCGCCTGAACGAGCGATATCCGCCCAGTTCGACCCCGACGCCACCATGCGAACCGGTTACGCGGTGCCTGGCACCGGCGTAACCTGCCTCGTGTCCACCGAACGCCGCGCTGCGGTGTGTGAAGGTGGTGATGATGGTGCACCGCGACGTGCCGACCGCAACGTACGACGAGTTCTTCCTCGCCGAATTCCCGCGACTCGTGTCGATGCTCACCGCCTGGAGCGGTGACCGGTCGGTGGCCGAAGACCTCGCCCAGGACGCGCTCCTCCAGGCTCACCGGAACTGGGCGACCGTCGCCACGCTCGACCAGCCCGGCACCTGGGTGCGACGGGTGGCCTTGAACCGGTCGTCGAACGAGGGACGTCGACGGCGGCGGGAACGAGCAGCGATGACGCGGGTGCGAACAACCCACCCGACCGAGGTCCTGATCCCCACCACCGACGACCAGTTGTGGGCAAGAGTCCGGTCGCTCCCGGCGGCCCAACGCGACGCCACGATCATGCGCTACGTCGACGACCTTCCGCTGGCCGACATCGCAGTCGTGCTCGGCTGCAGTGCGGGCACGGTCAAGACCCATCTCCAACGGGCGCGACGCGCCCTCGCTACCCACCTCTCCACCGACATCTCTCCCGACGCGGAGGCACCGAGATGAACCACCACGACGACACACCGAACGCGCACGGGTCCAACGATCCGGGCGACCCGATGCTCGAGGCCGCCTCGCAACGCCTGCGCCAGCAGGCCCCCGACGAGGTCGCGTCCCGCCAAGCGCTCGCCCAGGTCAAGCAGCGAGCAGGCGCACCAGCGCCGCAACGCCGGTCGTGGTGGCCGGCACTGATCGGCGCCGGCCTCGCAACGGCCGCCGTGATCGGTGTGATCGCCGTCCGCGCCGACGACTCCGACACCCTCATGCCGGTTCAAACGACACCGGAGATCGGGCCGCCATCAACCGCACCGAACGCGCCAGAGCCGACAACGACGGCAGTGCCGAGCACCACCGGGCCCGGTCCGACCGGTGCGTCGCTGGTGGTGTCCGGCGCCTGCATCACCGTCACCACGTCGGCCGGTAGCGCCACCGGCTGCCCCCAGGACTCCGATCTCGACCACCTCGAACAGCGCACGTTCGTGGCCGACCTCGACGGTCCGGTACTGATCACCTCGGGCTCCTCCGACCCGTTCGACGACCTGACCACCGTCGTCGACACCGGTGCCTTCGCATCGAATTGCCAGTGGGACGACCTCGCAACTCGGATCCCGGACGGCGCGATCATCGAATTGGTGGTGTGCAACGACACCGGGGTGATGGGTCTGACCACGGTGCCCGACCCCGGCGCCGACTACAGCGTGTCGTACTTCACCCTGCCGACGCCATACCTGCCAGGCGGCACCGACCTCGGCGTGGGCACGCCGATCGAAGGACTGCCAGGGGCACTGGCGTTCACCGCGCCATCGCAGTCTGGGGCGGTCTGCGCATTGTTGCTGAGACCAGACCGGTCGAGTTGGAAGGAGATGTGCGACTACCTCGACGTCAGGGTTCGCACCGCCCTCGTCGAGCTCGACCTGAACCAACCGAATCGGGAAGGTGCCATCGCACCGACGATCTGGGAGATCTCCGTCGATGAGACAGGGCTGATCACCTCAGCCCGAGTGCTCGACATGATGGCGCCGAGCAGCGGTTGTTCGATCAACTCGGCGAACCAACTCATCCAGGCCATGCCCGAGTCGAGCATCGTGATGGGGATCGGGTGCATCGATGACGCAGCGTCACTGACCACCGGTTCGGTACTCACCCAAGACGGTCCCCCGGACGGTTCGATCTGGCTCGCACAACTGGACGCCAACGGAACGTGGACGATCACCGACAACGGCACCGGCATCGAGGCCGACTCATCGTTCCCGATCGTTCCGCAGTCCGTGTGGGAGGCCTGGCCCGAGTCGACGGTGCCCGGCTTCCGGTCGTACTGGTCGGAACCGATCGTCGCCATCCCCACGCAGCCGACCGTCGACGCGTTCGCCGACGACGTCCTCACAACGCTCGGGACGCTCGGCGGCGACCCCGAGTTCCCGCTGAACGAACGCCTCGTTGACATCCAGCCGGCTGGACTGCCGCTGATCATCGCGCAGGTCGAACTCGGTGGCGACGACTCGGTCGCCGGCCAGGTCATCTACGTCTGGCTCGACCAGGAGTTCGACGGGAGCGGGCCAATCGGTTGGCGGTCAGGTCACGTGCTCGCCGGCGAGGTCTGCGCTCGGGGCGAAGCGGCCGGCGTGGATCTCTGTGTCTGACCCAGCCGATCAGACCGACAGCTCAGCCGTCAGGAACGGTTGCGAGATCGTCGACGAACTCGTAGCCGTCGACGCCGACCAGCTGGCGCGGATCGAGGCGGATCTTCGCCGACCGTGACCCGGCTCCGACCACGATGCGATCACATTCGAGCACCCGGGCGTCGAGCCACACCGCGAGACCGTCGGGGAGTCCGAAGATCGTGACCCCGCCGATCTCCTGACCGGTGAGTTCTCGGGTGAGCTCGGCGGGCGCGAAGCTCAGCTTGCGGACACCCAGCTTGCGGCGAACCGCGCCGTTCACGTCGAGGCGGGTGTGCGCCAGCGCCACGCACACGACGTGATGACCCTCCGGCTTCTTCGACGCCACAAGGATCGCGTTGGCCGATTCCTCCAACGACACGCCGTAGGCCTCGCAGAACTGTGCGGTGTCCGCCAGCTCCGGATCACAGTCCATCACCTCGTAGGTCAACCCCAGCCGATCGAGATCGGCGATCACGTCGCGATGGGCACTCACGTCACATCGCCCTCCACGAACGCCGGTTGCAAACCGTCGACCGGATCCGCCACGGGCTCGTGCAGCGGAACCGGGCCGTCAACGGCGCCGGTGGCCAACGACGCCCGTACGGCACCGACCACCCGCCGACCGAGCGTGTCGAGTTGCAGCGAGACCCACAGGAGTACGAGGGCCACGATGCCGTCGAGCCACCAGTGGTGTCCGGTCGCCGCGATCACCAGCATCGTGATCACGAGGTGGACCATGCCGATCCAGCGCCACCGACTGGTGCTCGCCGCCAACGCCCCGAAGGCGACGACCGCAGCCCACGCGACATGCAGCGACGGCATGGCGGCGAACTGCGACGACACGCCGGTGCCGGTTTCGCCGTACACGTCGATGCCGTAGATCGCCGACACGTCGACATAGCCCAGGTCGGTGAGAAACCGCGGCGGCGCCACCTTGACGAATCGGATGAACAGACAGAACGCGGTGAGGATCGCCAACGCGTTGCGCCAGTGCGGATACACCTCGCGGTGGCGGGCATACAGCCACACGAGGAAGATGATGATGCCCGGCACGTGGGCAATGGCGTAGAAGTAGGCCGAGAACCCGGCCAGCCAGTCGTAATCGAGCACGAAACGCTGCAACGACAACTCCGTCGGCAGGCGGAAGAACTCTTGCACGGCGACGATGTCGTAGGCCCGATCGATCGCCCCGTCGGCCTGGGTGAGTGGCAGATTCTTGGCCATCCGCCAGACCGAGTACAGCGACGCGACGATCGCGAACTCCAGCGAGGCAGGGCCCACGATGTCGCCGAGCCGCGTCGGCCGCGATCGCTTCAGCGCCAGCGCGACGAGACCGGCAATCATGGCGGCGACCGCCGCCTGACTCCATGTCGGCCACTTCACAGACGATCAGCCTGCCGCCACCAGCTCAGATCTGCAAGCCGGCGACTGCGCAACGACGGGCGAGTGTCCCCCGCCCGGATTCAACCCAGGCCGGGCGCTCCGGCGTAGGCGGGGAGGCAGGGCTGTCCACCCAGGTGGCAGTACATGATCTTCGACCCTGCAGGGATCTCACCCGAGCGAACCATGCCGATCAATCCGGCCATCGACTTGCCCTCGTAGACCGGGTCGGTCAGCATCCCCTCGGTGCGCGCCGCCAGGTGGATCGCGTCGATCGTCTGTCGATCGGGGACGCCGTACGCGGGCCCTTCGTAGCCGGCGACGACCGTGATCTCGTCGTCGTGCAGCGGGCGCCCGAGTTCGATCAACTCCGCGGTGTTCCTGGCGATCCGGGCGACCTGCTCGATCGTCTTGTCGAGGGTTGCCGAGGCGTCGATCCCGATCACCCGGCGGTCGTCGCGGTCCTCCAGTGCGAAGCCGGCGACCATGCCGGCGTGGCTCGAACCGGTGACCGTGCACACGATGACGTGATCGAAGAACATGTCGAGTTCAGCCTCCTGCGCAGCCAACTCGACGGCCCAGTTGGCGAAGCCCAAGCCACCGAGTCGGTGATCGGACGCACCGGCTGGGATGGCGTAGGGCGTGCCACCGGCGGCTTCGACGGACGCGATGGCGTCTTTCCAACTGTCGCGGATGCCGATGTCGAATCCGGCGGGGTCGAGACGGATGTCGCCGCCCATGATGCGCGTGAGTTGGATGTTGCCGACCTTGTCGTAGTTCATGTCGGGCCAGTCGACCCAGCCCTCCTGCACGGTCACGCACCCGAGCCCGAGGTGGCGGGCCACCCCGGTGACCTGGCGGGTGTGGTTCGACTGGATCCCGCCGATCGACACCAGCGTGTCGCACCCCTGCGCCAACGCCTCGGCGACCAGGTACTCGAGCTTGCGCACCTTGTTGCCGCCGAACGCAATGCCCGAGTTGCAGTCCTCTCGCTTGGCCCAGACCTCGACCTCGCCGCCGAGCGCCTCGGACAGGCGGGGCAGCGGATGGATCGGTGACGGTCCGAACAGCAGCGGATGGCGGGGGAACTCAGCGAGTGACATGGATCGCATATTCGTATACGATCTGCCTCGTGTCAACCGTGGACCAGGTCGAACGTGTCGTGCTCGACGAACTGCTCCGTGGCGAACACCCTCCGGGCAGCCCGGTACGACAGGATGAACTCGCCGCCCGGCTCGGGGTGAGCAAGATTCCCGTGCGTGAAGCGCTGCAACGTCTGGGCGCCGGCGGGCTGCTGGTGTTCGAGACCAATCGCGGTGCCCGGGTGCCCGTGCTCACGGTCGACGACGCGATCGAGAATGCCACGCTCCGACGGGCGATCGAGGTCGAACTGCTCCGTCAGGCCGTGCCGAGGCTGTCGGTCGTCGATCTCGCCAGCGCCGACCACGAACTCGACCTCGCGTCGACGGCGGCGTCGATGACCGAGGCCAACTGGCGCTTCCATCGGGCGCTGTACCGCGGCGCCGGGTGGGCCCGCGGGCTGGCGATTGCCGAAATGCTCCACGCCGCGATGGCGCCCTACGTGCTGTTGTACCTCCGCAGCCTCGGTGGGCGCGACCCGTCCGACGACGAGCATCGTGCACTGCTCGAGGCCTGTCGCATCGGCGACGTCGATGCGGCGGTCGACCTGCTCGAAGTGCACCTCGACAACGCCATGCGTACCGTGATCGACTTCCTGCGATGCGACCCGGCGGCGATGTGAACGACGATCTGAACCGAGCCCAACCCGACCTGAATGCCCAACCCGACATCGAGGTGTTGCGCGCCGTCGAACAGCGTGTGCTGTGGCTCGCGACGCGGATCATCGACCACGCCAACCATCGCCCGACCGCGACCGGTTCCGATGTGAAGGTCGGCGGACATCAGGCGTCGAGCGCGTCGATCGCCTCGATCATGACCGCGCTCTGGTTCGGGCACCTGAACGGCGAGGACAAGGTGGCCGTCAAGCCGCATGCGTCGCCGGTGTACCACGCCATCAAATACCTCACCGGTGAACTCGATCGCTCGTACCTGACCACGCTGCGCCAGCGTGGCGGGCTGCAGGCCTACCCCTCGCGCACGAAGGACCCCGACGTCGCCGACTTCTCGACCGGTTCGGTCGGCCTCGGCGCCGTTGCCCCGTTGTTCTCGGCGCTGACCCGCCGCTACGTCGACTCGCACGTCGGTGGCCTGCCCCCTGCACGATTCATCGCGCTGGTCGGCGACGCCGAACTCGACGAGGGCAACGTCTGGGAGGCGATCGCCGATCCGGCCACGCAGGGCCTCGGCAACTTCACGATGATCGTCGACCTCAACCGCCAGAGCCTCGATCGGGTGATCCCCGACATCGCCGCGATCCGCCTGAAGCGATTCTTCGAGGATGCCGGCTGGCACGTCGCCGAGGCGAAGTACGGGCGGCGCCTCAGCGCAGCCTTCGCCGAGCCGCACGGCGACGCGCTACGCGCTCACATCGACGAGATGCCGAACGAGGCGTACCAACAGCTCTTCTCGCTCGGTCCGGCCGACGCTCGACGCAAGTTCCTCACCGGCGCCGACCCGGTCGTGCGAGATCTGGCCGATGGACTCGCCGACGACGAGCTGCAGCGCCTCGTCACCGATCTCGGTGGCCACGACCTGGGTCTGCTGATCGACACCTACCGGGCATGCGACGCCGAAACCGACCGGCCGTCGGTGGTGTTCGCGTACACGATCAAGGGCCACGGACTGCCGATCGCCGGCGACCCGATGAACCACGCAGCGATGCTGAGCCCCGAACAGATCGACGACCTCCGGACGCTGGTCGGCCTCGACGCCGACACCGAGTGGGACCGCTTCGATCCGACATCGGACGCCGGCCGGCTCTGTGACACGGTCGGTGGCGACATCAACAACGAGCCGACGCCACCCCGGCCGGCGCTGCCGATTCCCACGGCGGCTCGTCCGCCGGTCACGAACGGCTCGACGTCGACCCAGGAAGCGTTCGGGCGGGTACTCGCGAGCCTCGCCGATGTCGAGGGTGTCGGTGAGCGGATCGTGACCACCGCACCCGACGTCTCGATCTCCACCAACCTCGGTGGCTTCATCAACAAGCGTGGCGTCTACTCCCCCACCGACCGCGACGACCACGGTGGCGCCGACCGACTGTTGAAGTGGGCGCCGTCACCGAGCGGCCAACACATCGAGCTGGGCATCAGCGAGATGAACCTGTTCATGCTGCTCGGCCAACTCGGCCTGAGCCACGACCACCACGGCCACCACCTGCTGCCCGTCGGCACGGTCTACGACCCGTTCGTGTTGCGTGGCCTCGATGCGTTCATCTACGGGCTGTACAACGACGCCAGGTTCATCGTCGCCGGCACTCCGGCCGGCGTGACACTGGCGCCGGAGGGCGGCGCCCACCAATCGACGATCACGGCCTCCGTCGGCGCGGAACTCCCGAACCTCACCTACAGCGAACCCGCCTACGCCACCGAGGTCGACTGGCTGCTGTGCGATGCACTCGACCAGCTCTCGCAACCGAACGGCACCAGCAGCTACCTGCGGCTGTCGACACGCCCGATCGACCAGGCGCCGTTCGCCGCCGCGCTCGAACGCCTCGGCGACGACGAGCTGCGTCGCCAGGTGCTCGCCGGCGGCTACCGACTGCTCGAGCCTGACCCCGACGATCGGCACGGCGATCGGCACGACGATCGGCACGGCGATCGACCTGCGGTCACGATCGTGAGCACGGGCGTCATGGCGCCGGAGGCCCTCGCGGCGGCCGACGCGCTCGACGACGAAGGTGTGGCCGCCACGGTGGTGCACCTCACCAGCCCCGACCGGATCTACCGCGACTGGCGCACGCGCGTCACCTCCGCCGCGTCCGCCGCTCGCGCCATCTCGGGCTCCGTCGAACTCGACCGGCTGATCCCGCCGGCCGAGCGCAACCACCCGATCGTCAGTGTGCACGATGCGGCCAGCCACAGCCTGGCGTGGCTCGGTTCGGCAGTCGGCACCCGCCAGTACACGCTCGGCGTCGACCGCTTCGGTGAGTCCGGCACGATCGCCGACCTCCACGAACTCACCGGCATCGATGCCGGCTCGATCGTCAACACCGCCCTCCTCGCGCTCTCCGACTGATCCCGTCCGAGCGATGAGCGAACCCACCACATGCGCAGGTGTCGCTCATCGCGGCGGCGTGATGGTGCTCCACCGAATCGACGATGCCCTGACCGTCGTCTCGAACCAATGAGTCGCCTGGCGGGATCGGTCCCACGGTGACGTCAGTAGGGGTGATGGACCAGGACGCGACCGCCGAATACCTGAAGCATGCAGACGACCTGCTGCGCTTCGCGTCGGCCGTGGCGGGACCGTCGGCGGCCGACGACATCGTGGCCACCGTGGTGATGCGGGTGCTCGTCGAGAGCGGTGACTGGCGTTCGATCCGCAACTTGCGCGGCTACCTGATGCGGTCGGTGATGAACGAGGCGATCGACCGCCAACGCCGCAGCAGCCGTCGACGGCGCCGGGAGCGGCGCGACTCGATGTCCGCTCCGAGTTCGTCGTTGGACGACCACGTGCGTACCGAGGTGCTCGATGCCGTGGGGCGCCTCACACCACGCCAGCGCGCCGTGGTGTACCTGACCTACTGGCTCGACCGATCCGCCACCGAGATCGCCAACGAACTCGACGTGTCAGTGCGGACCGTCGAACGAGAACTGACCGTCTCCCGCAGAGAACTGGAGGTGTTGCTGCGATGAATCCCGCAATCGACCCCCTCGACACCGAGATCCGCCGGGCGATGGGCGAACTGGCCAATGCCGCTCCCCCGGCGCGTCCCCCCGAATCGTTCGGCACCGAGTCACTCGCCACCGAGTCGCTTGCCACCCAGTTCGAACCGCTGCGCACAGCGTCGGCCTCCACGACCGGCGAGTCGACAGGCCACCGCAGTTGGCTGCTCGCCGTGGCTGCAACCGTGATCGTCGCTGTGGCCGGCGTTGCCCTCGTGGTCGTCAACTCCGACGGCGACCCGACTGCGATTTCCGGCGCGCCCACCGCGCCGACCACACCCGAGAACGTCCCGCTGGCTGACGACGCCCTGGTCAGCGAACTGGCGGATCGGCGCTGGGTGGCCCTGGAACGCTTCGACGACCCATCGCCGACGGCTCGGACACCCGAATTCACCGTGAGCTCGACACCGAACGGGCCAGTCGTGGCCGGGTTCGATGGCTGCAACGGCTACGCCGGGTCGTTCGAGCTCGACGGCACCAGCATCGCGGGTGGCGAGATCACCAGCGAGACCGTCGGCTGCGACGTCGAGACACTCGGCTTCGGTGGCTCGATCGAACTGGAACCCGACGCGTCGACGCTCGTGCTCGTCGGCGCGGACGGCTCGCCGCTCGCCCGCTTCCACGACCTCGCCCTCCTCGATCCGGCTTCGGCCGACGACATGCCCTACACGTTCTTCGTCGACGGCCTCGAGAGCGTGGGGTTCACGGTCTCCGGTGTCGGCGTGACGCGGTGCACACGAGTGAGCTGGGAGGAAGCCGCAGACAGCGTCACGGTCGACCTGCTGGAGACCGACCCCGACTGCCCGTCGGAGTTCGGCCCCGGCAGTGGGTGGCTGGCCGAGGTGGCTGCTGGCGGTGCGAAGGCGTTCGTCGCCCCAGCAGGGATCGTGCTCGCTGACGACTCCTCGGCGCTGTACCTGCGGCGTCTCTCCGTAGTCGAACCGGACCCCGACGGCATCACCCTCGCCGCCGGTTCGGTCTTCGGGTTCCAGCCGGGCGTCGGTACCGGCCCCGACGATGTCCTCGCCGAGCTCGTCCCTCGCTTCGGGGAGCCCGATTTCGACTCGGGCCTGCTCCCAGCCGAACGAAACGTCGACGACGACGGCAACGTCACTGTGTACTCGCCGTGCGGCGGCCGTGCCGAGTACCGCGAGCTGTGGTGGGGCGACCTGTCCTTCGGTTTCTGGGTCGACGGCTCACGAACGTTCCTGCACTACTGGAAGGTCGGCGACGAACGCATCACCGCCTTCCTGATCCCCGACGTGGAGGCCGGTCCGGCGACACCGACCGGCTTGACCACCGAGGACGGCGTCGGTGTCGGTGATCCCGTCACCTCGATCCCCGATCGGTTCGACATCTCCGACAGCGTCCGCAGCGACGGCCCGAGTAACGACCCCGTCATCTTCTCGGTGCTGTCGGAGAACCCGGCATTCACGCCCTACAACGTGGCCTCACCGATCGGCGGGCTCTACGTCGTCGTCGACGGCGAGGTCATCGGCTTCGGCGCCGAGTCCTTCTCCTGCTGAGCCACCTGACCCCACCCCAGCCTCGGGTCGATGAGCGAACCCACCACGTACGGAGACGTCGCTCATCGCAGCACCGATCTCGCCCGTCGATGAGCGAAAGCACCACATGCGGGGATCTGGCTCATCGCAGTTGAGTGGTCAGCGGGCGTATTGGGTGACGGTGTCGGCGGCGTCGATCAGCCAGCCGGGCACGATGCCGACGACGAGCGTGAAGGCCACCGCAGCGAGGATCGCCACGCCGATCGAGAACGGGATGGCGACCGGTCCGACGTCCTCGGCGGGATCCGACGTCCACATCGTGACCATGATCCGCAGGTAGAGGAACGCCGCGACGACTGCGGAGACCATGGCGATCACGGCGATCGCGTAGCTGTCGACCTCGACCGCGGCCTGGATCACACCGAACTTGGCGATGAACCCGCTGGTGAAGGGCACGCCGGCCTGGGCGAGGAGGAACACGGTGAACGCAAGTGCCAGCATCGGGCGGCGGCGGGCGAGGCCCTTGAACGAATCGAGGCTCGTGTCCCCAGCGGAGCTGCGCGACACCACGGTGACCACGGCGAACGACCCGATCACCAGCACCGAGTACAAGATCAGATACAGCACCACCGCAGGCATGCCGGGGCCCGGGTCGGCGTCGCCGGCGCCGTGACCAGCAGCTTCGACGCCGACGAGAATGAAGCCCGCGTGGCTGATCGACGAGTAGGCGAGCATCCGCTTCACGTTGGTCTGCACGACCGCGAGGATCGAGCCGACCAGCAACGTGATCAGCGCGAGCACCCAGATGATCGGGCGCCAGTCGTCGCGGTAGAACGGCAGCGCGATCACGAGCACC
The DNA here is from genome assembly GCA_963741875.1 of Ilumatobacteraceae bacterium. GTDB lineage: Bacteria > Actinomycetota > Acidimicrobiia > Acidimicrobiales > Ilumatobacteraceae > Sva-07. The sequence goes on from CAVUJO010000005.1 coordinate 93,227, forward strand.
CGCAACATCGCGGCGAACGCGGCGGCCTTGCCGACCGAGGCCATCAGCGCGGTCACCGGTGTGGGCGCACCCTGATAGACGTCGGGGGCCCACACGTGGAACGGCACGGCGGCGACCTTGAAGCCGAGCCCGACGACCAACAGGGCGATGCCGGCGAGTGCCAGCGACTCGTTGCCGAACGGGTCGACACCGTTCTGCAGCGCGGCGACCATCTCACTGATGTTGGTGGTGCCGGTGGCGCCGTAGACGAGGGCGATGCCATAGAGGAAGAACGCCGACGCGAACCCGCCGAGCACGAAGTACTTGATGCCGGATTCGGCGCTCTCGTTGCTGCGACGGTTGCTGGCGGCGAGCACGTACAGCGCGAGCGACAGCGTCTCGAGGCCCAGGAAGAGCACGATCAGGTCGTTGGCCGACGCCATCACGATGCCGCCGATCGCCGCCACCATGTACAGGGCGTAGATCTCGGGGCCGTCGTTGGGTGTGCCGCGCAGGTACTCGTCGCTGATCATCGCCACGAGGATCACGCCGATACAGATCGTGATCGTCAGGAACATCGACAGCGTGTCGTAGGCGATCGCGCCCCCGACGAGTGTCCGGGGGCCGTTGTCGGTGATGTCGTCCCACTGGACCATTGCCAGCACGCCGGCCGCTCCGGCGATCGTTGCCGTGGCGAACGCGTACAGACCCTTCGGCCACGTCGGCGTCAGGGCGCCGGCCAGCATCAGCACGAGCGTGCCGCCGAGCAGTGTCAGCATCGGCGACAGCGCGAACCAGTTCACCTCGGGGCCGACGAAGGTGTCGAGTTGTTGCAACATCACTCGTCACCCTCCTCGTCGCCGTCCGCAGGCGAGTGCTCGCCGATCTGGATGGTCGGCACGGGTTGGACGTAGTCGGTGTTGTTCTCCACCCGGGCGATCAGGGCGTTGATGCTCGGCTCGATACGGTCGAGCACCGGCTTGGGATACACACCCATGAACACGATGAGCCCGAGGAACGGCAACAGCACGAGGCCTTCCTTCACCCGTAGCTCGGGGAACTTCGAGTTCTCCTCGTCCGGCTCGCCGTGGAAGACACGCTGGTAGGCCCACAGCAGGTACAGCGCGGCGAGGATCACACCGAACGCGGCGACGACCGTCCACCAGCGAGCGGTCAGGAACGATCCGGTGAGGATCAGGAATTCACCGACGAAGCCGTTCAGGCCGGGCACGCCGATCGAGCTGAGCATCACGACCATGAACCCGGCGGCGAAGATCGGGGCGACCTTCTGGAGTCCGTTGAGCTCGGCGATCGAGCGGGTGTGACGACGTTCGTAGATCATGCCGACGAACAGGAAGAGCGCGCCGGTCGACACGCCGTGGTTGATCATCTGGATCACGCCACCGGACATCGACTGGGTCGTGAACGCAAACGTACCGAGCACGATGAAGCCCATGTGCGCGACCGACGAATAGGCGACGAGTCGTTTCAGGTCGGTCTGCATCGTGGCCGCGATGGCGCCATAGATGATGCCGATCACCGCGAGGGTCAGCCAGAGCGGGCGGCTCCAGAACGATGCCTCGGGGAACAGGTACACGCCGAAGCGCAGCAGGCCGTACGTACCGAGTTTGAGCATCACGCCGGCGAGCACGACCGAGCCGGCCGTCGGCGCCTGGGTGTGGGCGTCGGGGAGCCAGGTGTGCACGGGCACCAGCGGCACCTTCACGGCGAAGGCGATGGCGAACGCAAAGAACAGCCATCGTCCGGTCGACGCCGCGAAGTCGGCGCCCTCGGCGATCTCGACGAGGTCGAAGGTGGTGTAGCCGAGATCCTTGCTGGCGATCGCGACGGTGGCGATCAGCCCGACGAGCATGAACGCCGAGCCGAGCATCGTGAACAAGAAGAACTTCGTGGCTGCGTAGACCCGGTTCTCGTACCCCCAGCCGGCGATGAGGAAGTACATCGGCACGAGCACGATCTCGAAGAAGATGAAGAAGACGAACAGGTCGAGACTGAGGAAGCTGCCCATCACGCCGGCCTGCAACAGCAACAGCCAGGCGAGGTACGGCTTCTCGTCGTGATGCGGGTCGATACCGATGATGGCGAGCGGGAACAGCACCCCGGTCAGCACGACGAGGAACAGCGAGATGCCATCGACGCCGAGGTGCCACGAGATGCCCCACGGCTCGATCCAGGTGTGTTTCGACACGAACTGGAACCCGGCGACGCCGGTTTCGAACGAGGCCATCAGCCAGATCGACATCGCCAACGTGCCGACCGTCGACATCAGCGCGATCACCTTGGCGATCTCGGGACGCGACTTCGGCGCGAGCGCGACCAGCAGCGAGCCGATCACCGGCACGAGGATGAGGGCGGTGAGGATCGGGAACGCGATCGGTCCCGTTTCGGCTGCCAACATCACAGAATCCCTCGAATCACCACGAACCAGCCGAGCAGCAGCACCACGCCGATGCCGATGATCCCCGCGTACTGACGTACGTAGCCGGTCTGGCCCTTGCGCACTTCGGTGGCGGTCGCCTTGACGGCGACACCCGCACCGGTGACGGCACCGTCGACGATCTTGGCGTCGAAATCGGTCACCGCCTGGAAGCCCTCACGGCCCGGCTTGCCCATGAACCACGAGATCGCCGCGTCGTAGTACCAGCCGTTGGCGAACAGGCTCGGCTCCCACGGCTTGATGCGCTTGCGCTCGTACACCAGCCACGCAAGAGCGACCCCGATCAACGCGGCAGCGACGGCAAACGCCACGAGCAGGTACTTGTTGTCGTACGCCCACGTTCCCGAGATGTCGGCTTCGCCGAATTCGATCACCGGATGCAACCAGTCCTCGAGCTTGTGGGAGACGCTCCCGGGGATGCCGAACAACTGGGGGACGTTGATCAGTCCGCCGAGTGCCGCGACGCCAGCCAGCGCAACGAGCGGGATCCACATGATCGGCGGCGACTCGTGCGGCTTGAACTCGCCGTGCGCGTTGTGGGTCTCGACGGGAGCCTCGCCCTCGGCGACCTCGGGGGCCTCCTCTGCGTTGGCCAGGCTCGTCCAACGCGCTTCGCCGAAGAACACCATGATGATCTGACGGGTCATGTAGAACGCCGTGAGCACCGCCGTGATGAGCCCGACCGCGTAGAGCGCTGGGCTCTCGGCGAGCGAGAAGAGCAGGATCTCGTCCTTCGACCAGAAGCCGGAGAACGGCGGCACGCCGGCGATCGCCAGCCATCCGATGATGAAGGTCGCCGCGGTGATCGGCATGAACTTGCGCAGGGCACCCATGAAGCGCATGTCCTGCTCTTCGTGCATCCCGTGGATGACCGAGCCGGCACCGAGGAACAGCAGCGCCTTGAAACCGGCGTGGGTGACCATGTGGAAGATCGCCGCGACGTATCCGCCGGTGCCGACCGCGAGCATCATGTAGCCGATCTGTGACACCGTCGAGTAGGCGAGCACCTTCTTGATGTCGTTCTGTGCGAGCGCGATCGTTGCGGCGAACAGCGCCGTGATCGCACCGACCCAGGCGATCGTCGTCGGCACCCAGTCGTACGACGCGGCGATCACCGGGTTGATGCGCGTCAGCAGGAACACGCCGCCGGTGACCATCGTGGCGGCATGGATCAGCGCCGACACGGGGGTCGGGCCCTCCATGGCGTCGGGCAGCCAGATGTAGAGCGGCAGCTGTGCGCTCTTGCCGGCAGCGCCGATCAGCAGCAGGAGTGCGATCGCCGACGCCGTCGATGCGGCGAGTTCGCCGGTCTCAGCGCTCTCGTTGAGCACCGTGTACGACAACGATCCGACCGCCGAGAACGACAGGAACATCGCCAGCATGACGCCCCAGTCACCGACGCGGTTGGTGATGAAGGCCTTCTTGCCGGCGGTGGCCGCCGATTCGCGCGTGTGCCAGAAGGCGATCAACAGATACGAACAGGTACCGACACCCTCCCAGCCGAGGAACGTGACCAGCAGGTTCTCGCCGAGCACCAGGATCGTCATCGAGAAGACGAACAGGTTGAGGTAGAGGAAGAACTTGGAGAACTTCGGATCACCGTGCATGTACCCGACGGCGAACATGTGGATCCAGCCGGCGATGAACGTCACGAAGAGACACATCGCGATCGACAACGGGTCGACGAGGAAGGCCAGGTCGACCTGCAGCGTGCCCGCCGGCACCCACGAGAACAGCGTGACGACCGTCTGGCGCTCGTCCTCGGGTTGGCTGAGCAGATCGAAGTAGATGGCAGCGGCGACGGCGAACGAGGCGAACACCATCGCGGTCGCGAGGTAGCCCGACTTCGGGTCGCCGAGACGACGTCCGAACAGCAGGATGAGGAAGAATCCGGCCAGTGGGAAGGCAGGGATCAACCACACGAGGTCAGCCATGGCGTCAGCCCTTCAGTTCCGCGAGGTCGTCGGCGGTGGCGCCGGGGCGGCGGCGCAGGATCGAAACGAGGATGCCCAGGCCGACCACGACCTCGGCAGCGGCCACGACCAGCACGAAGAACACCGCGGTCTGACCGTTGATGTCTCCGAGCTGAGCAGCAAGCGCCACGAACGTGAGGTTCGCGGCATTGAGCATCAGCTCGATGCACATGAACATGATCAGCGGGTTGCGACGCACCAACAGGCCGAACGCGCCGATGGCGAACAGCGCCGCGGCGAGCAGCAGGTACGACGAGGTGCCGACGGCGGCGATCATGCGTCGCTGCTCTCGTTGTCGGGGGTGCCTGCGTCGCGGGGCCACTTGCGGGTGAGCAGCACCGTGCCGGCGACGGCGACGACCAGCAGCACCGAGGTGAGCTGGAACGCGAACACGTGGTCGCCATAGAGGTTCGCGGCGAGCTGTTGGATGTTGGCGTCACTGTTGCCGGTCTGAGCGGCGGTGTCGATGCCGGAACCCGGGTTGATCACCAGGGCGTCCTCCGCCCGAACGATTGCGGCCCCGAGCAGGCCGACCAGGCCGACGGCCATGACCGCAGCGAGCGGCCGTTGGATCGGGATCGGCTCGATCGAGAGGTCGATCGACTCGTCGACGCCGAGCAACATGATCACGAACAGGAAGAGCACGACGATCGCGCCGGCGTACACGATCACCTGGACTGCGGCGAGGAAGTTCGCCTCCATCGCGACGAACTGCACGGCAACGCCGAACAGGGTGAGCACCAGCCCGAGCGCTGCGTGCACCGGGTTCTTGAGGGTGATCACGCCGATCGCGCCGCCGAGGATCATCACCGCGGCAGAGAAGAAGACGACGTATTCGAGGAAGGTCGTGTCGCTCACCGCTCGATTCTCCGAACCGTCTTGTCACGAGCGGACGCGTCGCGCACGTCCTGGGTCGGCTCGGGCTGGCGCACGCCGTAACCGAGTTCACCGCTCCAACCGACCTGCCCCTCGAACGTGGCGTCGCCGGACGGCGACGTGGCGCGCATCCAGCCGCTGGTGAGCAGATCGTCACCGTCGCGCCAATCCTCCCAGGGCAGCTTCTTCGGCATGCCCTCGTCGTCGACGAGGAGTTCGGCCTTGGTGTAGATCGCGTCCTGGCGGTTGGTGAACGAGAACTCGAACAACTTCGATTCGGTGATCGCCTCGGTCGGGCACGCCTCGACGCACATGTCGCAGTGGATGCAGCGCAGGTAGTTGATCTCGTAGATCCAGCCGAACCGTTCGCCGGGCGACGTCGGGTTCTCGGGGTCGTTGTCGGCGCCGCGCACGTGGATGCAGTCGGCCGGGCAGACGCCCGCGCAGAGCTCGCAGCCGATGCACTTCTCCATGCCGTCCTCGTACCGGTTCAGCACGTGACGGCCGTGCAGACGTTCGGGCCGCTGCAACTTCTCGTCGTGTTGCACGTCGCGAGCGGTGTCGCTCCGCTTCTTGGCGCGCCGGCCCCCGGAGTACTCCGTGGTGACGCGCTTGCCGCCGAACAGGCGATGTTGGCGAATGGTGACGCCGAATCCCTCGAGATATCCCATCAGACGGGCACTCCCTTCTCCGCGTCCTGCGCAGCGTCGGCGGCCGCGGCCCGGTTGCGGGCGCTGACCTTCAGCGCTGCGCCGAAGAGCGCCACCGCAACGACGGCGACGACGAACGAGATCAACACCACGCGCAGGCTGTCACCGAAGTCGCCATCGGGTGAGAACTCACGCAGCGCAGCGAGCAGCAGGAACCAACCGAGGGCGATCGGGATCAGGATCTTCCAACCGAAGTCCATCAACTGGTCGTAGCGCAGGCGTGGCAGCGTGGCGCGCAGCCAGACGTACAGGTACAAGAACCCCATCAGCTTCACGAAGAACCACAGCGTGCCCTCGAGGGCACCGGGGATCAGCGGGATGTCGAAGAGCGCCTGCGGGCCGCCGAAGAACAGCGTGACCATGACGGCGCTCATCGTGACCACGCCCATGAACTCTGCGAGGAAGAACAGTGCGAAACGGATGCCGGAGTACTCGGTGTTGAACCCACCGACGAGTTCCTGTTCGGCTTCGACGAGGTCGAACGGGGGCCGGTTCAGCTCGGCGGTGGCCGCGATCAGGAAGACCACGAACGGCACGATGCCGGTCGAGATCACATTCCAGTCGACGAAGCTGTCCTGGCCGGCCACGATGCCAGAGGTCGACAGCGTGCCCGACGACAGCAGCACCGCGGCCAGGCTGAGCCCGAGTGCGGCCTCGTAGGAGATCATCTGCGCCGAGCCGCGCACGGATCCGAGCAGCGGGTACTTCGAGCCGCTCGACCAACCGGCGAGCATGATGCCGTAGACGGCGATCGACGACAGTGCCAAGCACGAGCAGGATGCCGATCGGCGGGTCGGCCAGTTGCGCCTGGGTGGTGTGGCCGAAGATCTCGACGGTGCCGTCACGTCCGTCGGAGTAGTCGCCGCCGAGCGGGATCACCGACCAGATGAGGAAACCCGGCACGAAGGACAGGAACGGCGCGAGGCGGAACACGATCCGGTCGGCGCGACTCGGCAGGAGATCTTCCTTGAAGAACGCCTTGATGCCGTCGGCAAGGCTCTGGAGGATGCCCCACGGGCCGGCCTTGTTCGGGCCGATGCGGTTGTGCATGCCCGACACGACCTTGCGCTCGTACCAGATCATCAGCATCGTCGACACGAGTCCGAGCACGAAGATGATCAGCACCTTGGCGATCACGATGAGCAGCGGCGTCCACAGCAGGCCGCCTTCGAGCAACGGGTCGATCGCCAGCATCAGACGCGCTCGATCCTGACGTCGGTGGTCGCAGCGGCCGCGTCGACGATGTCTTCGATCGTGCCGCCACCCTGGTTGAACGGCGACCACACGACGCCGCGGGGCAGCACGCGCGTTGGCGGTGATCGGCAACACGCTGGCGGCCTTCGCACTCACGATCTTGACGTCGTCGCCGTCGGCCACACCGAGGCTGTCGAGGTCGAGCGGGTGTACGTGCAGTGCCGAACCCGGCGCGAGCTTCACCAGCGAGCGCGACATCTGCGTTCCCACTGCTCGGTCGTACAACTTGCGACTCACCACCAACCGATAGTCATAGCTGTTCCGACCCGGTGCGGAGAAAGATGCCGCCGGCATCGCCATCGACACCGGCGCGATGAGCACGCCGTTCGGCTCTCCTGCGAGCGCGTCGAGGGTGACCTCGGCAAAGGCCGGCACGCTCGACGCGATCAGTGCGGTCACGTCGTCGACGGTCGAGACGCCGCGCAGCGGATGATCGGCTCCGAACGCGTGGTCGCCGATCATCAGGCCGAGCTCGACGGCGATCATCCAGTCGGGTCGGCTCGTGCCGGTCGCGGTGACCTGCTGGGCCAGCGTGGTGACGCGACCCTCGAGGTTGGTGGTGGTGCCGGCCTTCTCGCCGTAGGCAGAGCCGGCCAGGACCACGTCGGCGTGTTGGGTCGATTCACACGGGAACGTGTCGATGGCGAGCACGCGTCGTGCGCCGGCGATGGCGCGGCGGGCGAGGTCGGCGTCCGGACAGTCGTTGAGCGGGTCGGCACCGAGCAGCACGAGCAGTTCGAGCTTGCCCTCGGCCGCGAGCGCGCAGCGTGGCCAATCCGTCGTGGGCGGCGTCGATCGGCGCCATGCCGACCGAGAGGGCACCGACCACGTTGCCTCGCCGCAGCGCAGGGAGCACCGTCGCGCCGGGACAGCCGTCGAGGACCGTCTGCAGTGCAGCGATCGTTGCGTCGGGTGACTCGGCGAGGTTGGGGCGTCCGGCGACGACGACGACGTCCCCGCTGGCGATCTGTTCAGCGACGTCGGCGTCGGCGAGCGCCTTGGCCACCGCGGCCTGCTGCGCACCGGGTTCGTAGCGGACCGACTTCCACGCGTACGGCGTCATCCCGGTGTCGAGCGTGGAGAATTCGATGATCCGCGTGCGCTTCTTGTCGGCGGCGTCGCGGAGGCGCAGGTACAACACCGGCAGCTCTTCTTTGAGGTCCGGGCCGAGCAGGATGACGGTGGGCGCGTGGGCAGCATCGTCGATCGTCGCCCGGTCGAGTCCGAGGATCTCCGCCGGCAGGCCGTCACCGAGCTGCGCGTCGCGATACGAGATGCCGATCGAGTCGGCGAGTTGCGACCACACGAACGCGTCCTCGTTCGAGCCGCGCGCTCCGCCGAGCAGGCCGATGCTGTCGGGGCCGCCGCTGGTCAACGCGTCGGTGACCAGCGATGCCGCCGCACGCAGGGCAGCGTTCCAGCTCGTCGACGACAGACCCGTGTCGGTCTTCACCATCGGCGCAGCGAGTCGGTGATCGGAGTTGACCGCTTCGAAGTTGAAGCGTCCGCGGTCGCACAGCCAACCCCAGTTGACGGGATCGGAGTCGACGCCCTGGTAGCGCAGCAGCTCGTCCCGGCTCGACTGGATGACGGTTCGGCAGCCGACCGAGCAGGTCGTACACGTCGACTCGCGGTGAGCGAGGTCCCATGGTCGAGCCTTGAATCGATACGGCTTGGCGGTGAGCGCGCCGACCGGGCAGATCTGCACGGTGTTCCCGGAGAAGTACGAGACGAACGGCTCGTCGGGGAACGTCATCACCTGGGTGTCGTTGCCACGGCTGACGAAATGGATCAGCTTGTCGCCGGCCACCTCGTCGGCGAAGCGGGTGCAGCGATCGCACAGGATGCAGCGCTCACGGTCGAGATAGACCAGGTCGCTGATCGGAATCGGCTTCTCGTAGTGACGCTTCTCCTCGACGTACCGCGACTCACCGGGACCGTGGCTGAAGGCCTGATCCTGCAGCGGGCATTCGCCACCCTTGTCACACACCGGACAGTCGAGCGGGTGATTGGCGAGCAGCAGCTCGAGCATGCCCTCCTGAGCTCGCTTGACCTGCGCGGTGTCGGTGCGGACCACCTGGCCGTCGGCGACCGGGGTCATGCACGACACCACCATCATCGGACCGCGCGGTCCCTCGACTTCGACCATGCACTGACGGCACATGCCGACCGGTGACATGCGCGGGTGGTAGCAGAAGTGCGGGACGTACTCGTCGGCGAGCAGCGCCGCCGAGATCACCATGTCGCCCTTGCGCGCCGGAACCTCGCGGCCGTTGACGGTCAGGGTGACGAGGTCGGGGTCCGGTTCCGGCTCGGGCTGGGTCTCGACGGCCTCGACGTCGCCGGGGGCCTCTTCGATCGATTCCTCGGTGACCTCGACATCCGACGGCGCTGCCGTTTCGGGGGTGTCGGGCGCGGCCGTGTCGGGCGTCGCCGCGTGGTCGGCGACGTCCTCGGCCTCCTCGGCCGTGTGTTCGGCGATCTCCTCGGCGGTCTGGTCGGTCTCGTCGCTCACGCCGTCGCTCCTGCGGGCTCGGTGGTGACGTTCGCAACCACCGGGATGTGGCGCCGCTCGGCGCGCTTGGTCACCAAGGCGTCGAAGTCCTCGGGGAACAGCGTGAGCGCCGAGTGGATCGGCACGTAGGCAGATGGTCCGACGAAGCAGATCGTGGTCATCTTGTAGGGGAACGGCACGGCATCGAGGCCGAGGCGCTCGCTGGATGCGTGCGGCATGTCGCCCGGACAGATCGACTCGCCGACCTGGCGGATCGTCTCGAGGTCGGCGTCGGTGCCGTAGCCGTCGACGATGCGCTGCACCAAGCGATACAGCCACGTGCCACCCTCGCGACACGGCACGCACTTGCCACACGACTCGTGGGCGTAGAACCGCACGAGCGTGAGCGCCGCAGCGGGGATGTCGGTGGTGGAGTCCATCACCATCACGGCACCGGAACCGAGCATCGAACCGGCGGCGCTGGCCTGCGGTCCCTCGAACGCGATGTCGAGCTGGTCGGCGGTGAACCATGGGGCCGATCCGCCGCCGGGCACGAACGCCTTGAGATCGTTGCCGTCGCGGATGCCCTGGGCGAAGTCGTCACCGTAGAGCAGGTCACGGAAGGTGGTCGAGCCGTTGACGATCTCGTAGACACCGGGCCGCTGCACATGGCCGGACACCGCGATCATCCGCGTTCCCGGCGAAGTGGCCGTGCCGATCGCGGTGTACGCCGCCGAGCCCTCCCTGGCGATGAACGGCAGGTTGGCCAACGTCTCGACGTTGTTGACGATCGTCGGCTGACCGTAGAGGCCGACCGCCGCGGGGAAGTACGGCGGCTTGAGTCGCGGCATGCCGCGCTCGCCTTCGAGCGACTCGATCAGCGCGGTCTCTTCGCCAACGACGTACGCGCCGGCGCCGTAGTGCAGCACGATGTCGATACTGAAGTCGGTGCCGAGGATGTTGGTGCCGATGTACCCGGCGGCGTACGCCTCGTCGAGTGCCTTCGCCACGCGTTCGTGCGCGAGCGGCATCTCGCCACGGATGTACAAGAAGCACTGCGACAATCCGGCCGCATAGCTCGCGATCAGGCAGCCCTCGATCAGCTGGTGCGGATCGCACTCCATCAGGAGCCGGTCCTTGTAGGTGCCGGGCTCGGACTCGTCGCCGTTGACGACGAGGTAACGCGGCCAGACGCCCTGCGGGGTGAAGCCCCACTTCGTGCCGGCCGGGAAACCGGCGCCGCCGCGTCCGAGCAGCGTGGAGTTCTTGACCTCCTCGGCGACGTCGGCGGGGCGCTTGGTCAGCGCGGCCCGCAGACCCTCGTACCCGTCCGTGGCGAGGTACCGCTCGAGCGTGTGGCCGTCTTCGTACTGGAACCGCGAGGTCACGATTGCCGGTCGTTCGGTGGGACGGTCGCTCGGGTAGTAGCCCGGCGCCCAGGGGTACGGGCTGACGACCCGGTCGGTCGACGCTCCGGTGTGACTGCTCATGCGGGGCTCACTTCGATCCAGGCCGGTCCATCGGTGACGTCGTCGGGATGACGCGCCCCCACGGCACGATCGGCCGGAATCTGCTGGCGGTTGCGACCGAGCGTGCCGTGCGGTGGCACGTCGGCGTCGAGCTTGCCCGCGCGCAGATCGGCAACCAACTCGTCGAATGCTTCGGGGGTGACCCGGTAGCGGTGGCGGTAGTTCACCTGCAGCGTCGGCGCTTCGGTGCACGCGGCCTGACATTCGGCGTGCTGCAGGGTGATCAGGCCGTCACCGGTGGTCGAGCCGGCTCGGATGCCCAGCGTGTGCTCGGCGTGGTGCATCAGGTCGTTGCCACCCATCAGCGCACACGACATGGTGCCGCACACGTTGATCAGGTACTTGCCGGTGGGCTCGAACCGGAACATCTCGTAGAACGACGCGGTGCCGTACACCTCGGCCGGCGTCACGTCGAGCAGTTCGGCGACGTGGCGCATGGCGTCGTCGGTGACGTAGCCGTTCTGTTGCTGGCTGAGGTGAACGAGCGGGATCAGCGCCGACTTCTTCTTCGGGTACCGGGCGATGATCTCCTTGGCCACCACCACGTTGTGGTCACTCAACCGACTCATCTGTCGACGCCTCCCAGCACGGGGTCGACGCTACTGATCACAGCGACCGCATCGGCAACCAATCCGCCACGCATCATGTGTGGCAGACACTGGATGTTGACGAAGCTCGGCTCGCGCATGTGCATCCGATACGGGTTGGCCGAGCCATCGCTGACGATGTAGCAGCCGATCTCACCGCGCGGGCCCTCGAGGCCGACGTAGGCCTCGCCCTCGGGCACCTTGAATCCCTCGGTGAAGATCTTGAAGTGATGGATCAGTGCTTCCATCGACTCGTCGATGCGTGCGCGCGGCGGTGGCGTGACCTTCTTGTCCTGGATGCGGTAGTCGCCTTCGGGCAGGTGATCGAGGATCTGGCGGACGATCTTCATCGACTCGCGAATCTCGGCGAGCCGGATCGCATAGCGATCGAACGCATCGCCGTAGGAGCCGACGATCACGTCGAAGTCCATCAGGTCGTAGTGCATGTACGGCTGATCGCGCCGCAGGTCCCACTCGACGCCGGTCGAGCGCAGGATCGGGCCGGTGGCGCCGAGCGCCAGCGCTTCGTCCGGCGTGATCACGCCCACGCCTTGGAGCCGCTCGCGCCAGATCGGCTGACCGGTCATCAGCGTGTCGTACTCGTCGAGGCGTTCGGGCAACATGTCGAGGATCGACAGCACGCCGTCGCGCCATCCGGCGGGCAGATCGGCCGCCACACCGCCCGGACGGATGTAGTTGTGGTTCATTCGCAGGCCGGTGACCTCCTGGAAGAACCGCAGCACCTCTTCGCGTTCACGCCAGCCGTAGATCATCATCGAGACGGCACCGAGGTCCATGCCGTTGGTGGCCATGAACAGCAGGTGACTGGCCATGCGACTCATCTCCGCCATCAGCATGCGGATCCACACCGCCCGCTCGGGGATGTCGCCGTCGATGCCGAGGAGCTTCTCGGTGGCCATGGCGAATGCGAGCTCGTTGGCGATCGGGCTCAGGTAGTCCATGCGCGTGACGTTGGTGCCGCCCTGCGCGTAGGTGAGCTGCTCGCCGGTCTTCTCCATGCCGGTGTGCAGGTAGCCGATGATCGGCTTGCAGCGCAGCACGGTCTCGCCCTGCAACTCCAACATCAGCCGGAGCACGCCGTGGGTGGACGGGTGCTGCGGCCCCATGTTGATGATCATCGTCTGATCCTCGTCGGGATCATCGGGGAGGTCGCCGAGCTTGGCCACATCGGCCTCGGACATCCGCAGCACGGAGCCGATCTCGCGCATCAACTCGGCCGCAGAGAGTTCGCTGCGGGGACGGAGCTGCTGATCGCCTTCGTCGGTGCCGGCGACCGAGCGCTGGTAGAAATCGGTCGACGTGTCAGCGGCGGACGCGTCGGGGATCGTCGTGTCGGACATCAGGTGTTCGCTCCCTTGAACTGCACGGGGATGCGACCGATCTCGTAGTCCTTGCGCAGCGGGTGGCCCACCCAGTCCTCCGGCATCAGGATGCGGGTGAGGTCGGGGTGGTCGTGGAATTCGATGCCGAACATGTCGAACACTTCGCGCTCCATGGCTTCGGTGCCGGGATGCACATTGAACAGTGTGGGCAGCGTCGGGTCGTCGGCTGGTACCTGGACGCGCAGGCGAGTGCGGCGTCGGTTGCGGAGATCGAGCAGGTTCACCACCACCTCGAAGCGCTGCGCTGGTTCGGCATCCTCGGGGAGGTGGCGGCTGGGGAACTCGAGGTAGTCGACGCAGGTGAGGTCGATGCACATGGCGTAGCCCTCGTCGGCGAGCGACTTCACCGTGGCGAGGTACTCGTCGCGGGCGACATGGCGGACGTCGTCCGAGACGTCGTGACTGCTGTCAGCGGGTTCGCTCACTTCTTCGCCTCCAGCAGCACCGGCGTGGAAACGCGCGGCTCGATGTACTCGACGTGGACGTTGGCGCCACCGCCGGATGCCTCGCGACGCTTGAGGATCTGGTTGGTCTCGATCAGGCCGTGCAGCGTCTCGATGGCATGGATCAACGTCTCGGGGGTCGGCGGACAGCCCGGCGCGTACACGTCGATCGGCACGATCTGGTCGACGCCCTGCACGATCGCGTAGTTGTTGAACATCCCACCCGACGACGCACAGACACCCATCGAGATGACCCACTTCGGTTCCATCATCTGGTCGTAGACCTGACGGAGGACCGGGGCCATCTTCTGGCTCACGCGCCCGGCGACGATCATGATGTCGGCCTGACGCGGCGAGGCGCGGAACACTTCCATGCCGAAGCGCGAGATGTCGTAGTGCGCGCCGCCCGTTGCCATCATCTCGATGGCACAGCACGCGAGGCCGAACGAGGCCGGCCACGACGAGCGCGACCGCGACCAGTTGACCAGATCCTCGAGTTTGCCGGTGATGACGTTGTGCGACAGCCCGCCGAGTCCGTCGTCGAGTACATCGTTGACGATGCCCATGGTGATGACTCCTTTGAGGTCTCGCTACGCTGCCGCGCCGCCGCTGGCCGGCACGCGTCCTTCGGTGCCGACGCGACGAACCGTCGTGGTGGCCGTCCGTTCGGGTGAGACCATCGCGGCGTCGGCAGTCAGGCTGCGAGAGCGATGGATCGGACCCCAGTCGAGCCCACCTCGGGCGACCTCGTACACGAACGTGGCGAAGAACACCCCCGAGAACGCGAAGATCGCCCAGAACCCGTACGCACCGAGCGCCGAGTGGGACACCGCGTAGGGGTAGACGAAGATGATCTCGATGTCGAACATGATGAAGAGCATCGCCACGATGTAGAAGCTGACCGGGAAACGCTCAGGTGGTTCCCGACTCGGCACGATGCCGCACTCGTACGGCGCCTCCTTGGCGACCGACGGACGGCGGGGGGCCAGCAACCGCGACGCGGCGAAGCTGAGCACGCCGAAGATGACAGCGAGGAACAAGAGGATGACGATGGGGAGGTACTGACCCATGGTCAGACCCCGGCTCCGACCTTCTCCTGCTCGGCATCGGCGGTTGCGTCAGCGGGAGGCGGCTCGACCACGACGGCCGGCAACGGCTGGGCGAGGTTGTCTGCCAGCACGCGGTCACGACGGTGCAGCAGGTAGCACAGCGCCAGGAAGATGAGGCCGGAACCGACCGCCAACACCGCAGGCGGCTGACGGCGGGCGCCGAGGTCACGAACCATGTAGACGTACTCGCGTTGGCGGTTCTCGTCGATCTCCGGGCGGGCGGGCGCACGGCCCGGCTCGGTGCGCACCGGAACGAACGGTGCAGCCTCGGCCACCACGTAGTGGGGCGTGTGGAAGAACGCAAAGAAGTCGAGCGACTCGTTGATCTTCGGGTACCGCTCGCCGCCGGTGTCGAAGACTTCGACGATCTCGAACTGACCGGCGGCGAATGCGCCTTCCTCCACCAGGAGTTCGGTCGCTGATGCCTGCGCCTGGCCGAAAGCAGGTGACGCCTTGTCGAGCACGACCCAGCCTTGGTCGAGGAACGTGTCACGCACGAGATCTGCCGACTCGATCGGCGTCGCATCGTCGGGCACGTCAGGGTTGGGATCGAGCACGCCCGAGGCCTTGAGTGCGTTGACGTCTCGGAGCACGCCGGCGCCCGCGACCGCCTGCCACGTCGGGTCGGGCCCACGCAGGCCGATGCCGTAGATCATCCAGACGACGCCCATCAGCATCATCCACCCGGCGAGCGCAGCTGCCGTCACCAAGAACGCCAGCCGCAGGCCCATGTTCGTGGCCAGGATGCCGTAGATGCTGCCGCAGAGGATGACGACGCCGATGATGACGGTGAGGAGACCTCGGAGCTCTGGCTCCCAGCCGATTGCCAACAAGGTCATGGTCACAAGCTCCGTACGTAATCGACGATCTCACGGATCTGCTCGTCGGTGAGCAACGATCCGAATCCCGGCATCCGGCCGCTTCCCTGGCCGTTGAGACCGTAGAGCTTGCCGTACTCCGAGCCGTTCTTCAAAAACGACACGAGCTGCTCGTCGTCGGCGAAGTGCGAGTTGACCGAGCCGCCGGTGAGGTTCCAGCCGAAGGCTCCCTGGCCGGACACGCCGGGCTGGCCGTAGCTCCACCCGAGGGTGTGGCAGCGTGCGCAGCTGTAGGCGCCGCTCGCGAGATCGAGATTGAACAGCGCCTCGCCGAGCGTGTCGGCATCGCCGTCGGCGACCGCTTTCTCGGCAGCGGCCTGGATCGCGGCCTGATTCTCGGCGGGCAGGTTGCCCGAATCGCAGATACGAGGGTCGTCTTCACCCTCGCCACAACTCTCACGCGGGATCTGGATGCTCTTGATGTAGGCGATCAGGTTGTCGATCTGCTGGGTGTTCATCGGGCCACCGCCGACGAGGCCCCACGGCGACATCGGCGAGAACGGGCGGCCGTAGTTGAGGATGAACCGGATCTCGCTCTCGTCGAACTTGTACAGCGCCGTGTTGAGCGCCGGCGCCTTCCAGTTGACCGCCTGCACCTCTTGGGTGATCGGATCGGTGACGGTGAACGGAGCTTCGCCGCCGACCGCGCCCATGCCACCGTGGCAACCAGCACAGTTGAATCCGCCCTCGGCGGTGGGAGCGAACAGCTGCGAGCCCCAGCTCGCGAAACGGTTGTCCCAACCCTCCTGCGCACCGGCCTGGCGGCTGGGCTCGAACACCCAGTACAGCGGCAGGGCCACCACGATGATGCCGAGCATGATCACGCCGAGGAGCTGCACACGCTCGAGGCGCGGACCCTCGAGGGTCTCGTCGTCGTAGTACTCCTTGCGGTTGGCGGCGAGTTCGATCTCGGAACCGACCTCGCGTCGCCCGCCGACGATGTTGAACAGCCCGTAGACGACCCAACCCGCAATGATGATGGCGAGTCCGATGACCCCGATGGTGGTCGTGGTCACGGCAAACAGTGGTGACATCAGTGCTCCCCGCCACTGGTGCAGTGCGGCCCTTCGGCCTCCTGACCCGTGGTGTTGGTGCCGATGGCAGCCCCCGGGATCGTCGTACCGGTGTCGATGGTGACGTCACCGTTGGCGGCGATCGTTGCCGGGAAATGGTCCATGCCCCGCGGCGCTGGTCCGGCCTTCTTCTCGCCGACACGGTTGTACTGCGAGCCGTGGCACTGGCATTCGAACCACTGGCTGGTTGCGCACTCGGGCACGCGACAGCCGAGGTGCGGGCACTTCTGGCTGAGGATGACGATGCCATCACGCATGACCGAGAGCACCGACTCCGGGTACACCGTGGCCGCGAGCGGAAGCGCCTCGGCCGGGTAGTCGGTGATCCAGGAACGGGCCTCGGCGGCGTAGAAGAACCCGCCGCCCTGCTTGATGCCGTCTTTGATGTTGCCGAGCTTGCCGACGGTGACCGCGCCGCCGAAGCCGCCGGTACCGCTCGGCCAGAGGAACGCGACGAACGCTGCCGCTGCGAAGCCGGCGAGGCCGACACTCATCAACGACACCGTGGCGCGGTTGAAGAACTGACGGCGGCTGACACCGATGGCCTCTGGGTCGGGCGGGGTCCATGTGACGACCTCGGTCTCGGCACGCACCGCGACCTCGGTGGTCGGGTTGCGTGACGCACGACCTGCTGCCTCGACGTCAGACGCGGTGGTCTGCGTGGCGACGGGCTCGGCGCTCTTACGCGCCGACTTGTCGCGGTGCACCGTCTCGCCCGAGAGCGCACCGGCGCCACGGACGTCGCTGCGACGAGCGAGGGTGAAGAACGAAATCGCGCCGAGGACGACGACGACTCCGATCGCTATGGCGATGATTGCTGCAGTACTCATGACTGGGGGGTCTCCTTTCGCAATCTCACAATTCGAAGAACAGGCCTTCGACCCAAGGGAGGACGAAGTTGAAACCAGGGCCTCTGAAGAACGAACCGATCAACACGAGCACCGCCCAGAACATGAGGTGCACGGTCATCAGACCGGTCATGAACTTGCGATCCTCGGGCTTGTTCGAGGGGTTCCGATCGAGGAATGGTGCCAGCACGAGGGCGATCAGGCCCACGCCGGGCAGCGTGACTCCTGCCACCATCGGGTGGAAGTAGGTGAGCAGTTCCTGCAGGCCGAGGAAGTACCACGGCGCCTTCGACGGGTTCGGCGTCTGGTTGGTGTTCGCGAGCTGCAGCAGTGGCGCATGCACGAAGACCGAGAAGATGAAGACGAACGCCGTCATCGCCAGCGCCGAGACGAACTCGGCGGCGAGCAGGTGCGGCCACGTGTGCACCTTGTCGACCGGGGTGGCCTTGACGTCCTGGATCGAGCCGGACTTGACCACGGTGAGCAGACGCTGCGTATGGCCACCCGGACCGGCACCGACGGGGACGCCACCGCCACCGGCGGGAGCCGCGACCACCGCTCCGACCTTGTCGGCAACGGCCACCGCGCCGCCGCCCGCAGGGGCGTCGGCGGGGGCTCCGCCGGCCTTTGCTGCCTTGGCGGCTTTGCTGCGCTGCAACAGCGCTTCGGGGATGCGCGAGTCGGTTGGCGCCGCCGCCTCGGTCGCGGCCGGCTCGGCCGCGGCTTCGGCCGGCGCAGCTTCGGCCGACTTGTCGCGAGCTGCCTGCGCCCGCTTGAGGAGATGCTCTGGGATCTCGGTCATGGGGTTACCTCATGCTCCAGTCAACAGGGCGAATCACAACGGACCCGAAATTCCGCCGTCTTTGCGCACCCGCCAGAAGTGGATCGCCATGAAGATCACGATCACGAACGGCAGGAACAACACGTGCAACACATACCATCGCAAGAGGGTCTCCGAGCCGATCTCGGCACCACCCAGCAAGACGAATCGGACCTCTTCACCGAACACCGGGGTGTAGCCCATCATGTTGGTACCCACGGTGACCGCCCACAGCGCCAGCTGGTCCCACGGCAGCAGGTAGCCGGTGAACGACAACAGCAGTGTGAGCGTGAGCAGGATGACGCCGATCACCCAGTTGAACTCACGCGGTGGCTTGTACGCGCCGTGGTAGAAGACCCGCGCCATGTGGAGGAACACGGTGAGCACCATCAGGTGCGCGCCCCATCGGTGCATGTTTCTGACCAACAGCCCGAACGTCACGGACGTCTGCAGGTTCTGGATGTCGTTCCATGCCGCCGTTGCCTCGGGACGGTAGAAGAACATCAAGAAGATGCCGGTCACGGTGAGCAGGATGAAGAGGAAGAAGCTGAGCCCGCCGAGACAGAGGGTGTAACTGACCTTGACCGCGTGACGCTTCACCTTGACCGGGTGCAGGTGGTACAGCACCGAGTTCATGATGACGTAGCTGCGGTTACGCGGGCTGTCGGTGTAGCCCTTGCGGAAGATCGAACCGGGCCGGAAGATCGAGCTCCAGGCCTGGCTGCCCTGCACGTCGCTGACCGCGGTGTTCACGCGGTCCTTGACCGTGGGGCGGGGTTTGTCGTCGATGATCTTTGCCATGAAATCTCAGAGCCTCATGCCGTAGCCGTAGCCGTGGTTGTTGGTGCGGACGTGGGAATTGCCTGCGGCAGTGGCGGTGCCCGCCTTGCCGAGAATGATGACGCCGGTTGGGCATCGGTCGACGCACAACGCACACCTGGTGCAGATGTCGTCGTCGATCGTGAACATGAAGGCATCGGACGGGTCGGTACCCGGCTGCTCGGTGCCGTCGGCCTCGACGACCGCGTCGACCGAGACCATGTGGATGCACTTCCACGGGCAGATGTCGACACAGCCCTCGCAGGCGATGCACTCGCTCTGGTCGATGTGGATGAACTGCTTCGGCTTGACGGCCTTCGACAGGTAGTCCGCGTCGACCTCCACCAACGTGTACGCGTCGGTGAACGGCATCATCGGGGGGTTGGCGTCGGTACGAGCCATCGATCAGGCCTTCTTCACCAGCGGGCGACCATAGGTGGACGTCGGCAGTTCCTTCGGCTTGACGTCGCCGCGCTTCTGCCACCAGATCGCGAGGAAGATGTACAAGCCGAACAACACCGCGTGGATCAGCACGGCCACGATGTCGCGGACCGCTTCGTACTGCAGCGTGATGGGGTTCCACCCGCCGGCCGACTCGGGCTTCAAGATGTCGAACGGGCCGAAGATGAGCTTGTCCTTCGACCAGCCCAGGTCCTTGTCGGCGTGGTCGATCCACTGGTGGGGCAAGATGCCGAACGCGAGGAACAGCACGCCGAACAGGTAGGTCGAACCGAGCATCGCCTCACCCCACGAGAACGGTGCGTCAACCGGGCGGCGCTTGCCGTACGGGATGATCGCCAACGACAACACGAGCGTCGCGATGAGGGACGTCAGGAAGGCCTGGTTCATCCCTGGCCACTCGAGTGGAGCGATTGCGATCATGCGTGCGGTGATTCCTGTCGTGGTCGATCAGTGTGCGGTGCCGGACGACTGCGGAGATCGGAGGACCGATCCCTCGTCGACGAGCCGGGACATTCGCCAGTGAACTGTAGTCGTCGGTACCAGTTGTGCGAAGTCTGGCACGCAAGTCTCGCGAGCGCGCGAGGTTGTGCGTAAGTGCACCCCGATCGATCCGACGACAGATTCCCGGTTCGCGCGCACGGGCATCTATCATCTGCGAAGTGACCGAGATCCCCGAACATCTCCTGAAGCGGTCGCGCGAGCGGCGCTCCGCGGTCGGGCAGGGCGGCGACGCCGCTGCCGATGCCTCCAGCGACGCAGCCACCGCCTCCAATGCACCGGCCACCACGCCCGCCACGACCACGCCGGCAGCCGCCCCCGCAGCGTCGGGTCCGCCGGCTCGTACCGCCGCTCCGACGCCGGCAGCACCCCCACCACCGAAGCCCGATCCGGTGTACGTGCAAGCCGCCAAGACGCGCCGCAAGATCCCGTTCTGGGCCATGGCCACCCTCAGCCTCATGCCGCTGTGGGGGTTCATGTACGTCCGCGCCGTCACCGCACCGCCCGACGTCGTCGAAGGCCCACTCGGGATCGGCACCGAGATCTACAGCAACTGCGCGAGCTGCCATGCCGCCGACGGCAACAATCCCGCAAGCGTCGGCTACCCGTTCGCCAACGGGTCGGTGCTGGAGACGTTCCCCCACATCGAGGATCAGATCCGCTACGTGTACTACGGCACCGAGGGCTACAACGCCGCCGGCGTCGAGATCTACGGCAACCCCGACCGCGAGGGCGGCCCCCACATCACCGGCCAGCGGGGCATCATGCCCGCCTTCTCCGGCCAGCTGACCCAGTACGAGATCGTCGCCGTGGTCTGCCACGAGCGCTACGGCCTCGGCGGCGCCGACCCGACCAGCGACGAGTGGGCCGAGGAGTACGAGACCTGGTGCTCGGAAGAGTCGCCGGTGTTCGCTGAACTCGAAGCCGGCACGTACGACTTCACGTCGCCCGACGCACCAGCGATGGCCGACATCACCCCGATCGGCCCCGAGGCCATCGCCGGCTCGCCCGCATCGGCCGGCTGACGGCGGGCACCCTGGACACCGACGTCCTCGTCGTCGGCGGTGGACCTGCCGGAGCGTCGGTCGCGACGTGGCTGGCTCGTGCCGGACACCACGTCACCGTCGTCGAGAAACGACCGGTCGCTCGGCACAAGGCGTGCGGCGACGCGCTCACGCCGCGAGCGATCAGCGAGCTGAGTCGGCTCGGCGTCGACCCGACGTCGCTCGGCGGGCACCGCCTCGCGGGTGTGCGACTCAGGCACGGCGAGCGCGAAGTCACCGCTCCCTGGCCTCGTCACGGCGACCTTCCCGATCACGCCGTCGCGCTGCGCCGCGACCTCCTCGACGCCCACGTCGCGCGAGCGGGCAGTCGCTGCAGGCGCCACGTTGCTGATGGGGCATCAGGCCACCGCGCCGATCGTCGAGCGCGGCTTCGTGCGTGGCGCAACGCTCGACATCGACCCCGATCTCGACCCGGCCGCCGAACGACGCGATGTGGTGCGCTCGCGCTTCGTCGTGGTTGCCGACGGCGCCAACAGCAGCTTCGGCCGCGACCTCGGGACCACACGCCACCGCAACTGGCCGTACGGCATCGCCACGCGGAGCTACTACCGCAGCGCTCGGGCCGCGGAGTCGTGGATCGAGTCCGACCTCGGCATTCCCGATGCGGCCGGCAACCCGATCGCCGGCTACGGCTGGGTCATCCCACTCGGTGACGGCACCGTCAACGTCGGCGTCGGCGTGCTGTCGACCTACCGAGACGTCCGTGGCATCAACGCGTTGAAGCTGCTCGACTCCTTTGCCCACCAGGTCGCCGACCGCTGGACGCTCGACCCCGATGAGCAACTCAAGGCGCCAACCCGATTCCGCGTGCCACTTGCCGGATCGGTCGGACCGAAGATGGGTCCGACGTTCCTCGTCGTCGGCGACGCTGCCGGCGCGGCGAGCCCGTTCAACGGCGACGGCGTCGACGCCGCCCTGATGAGCGGCCGACTCGCTGCCGACGTGCTCGACGACGCGCTGTCGGCAGGCAACTCCACCACCCTGCAGCGCTACCCGACGATGCTGGCCGACGAACTCGGTGGTTACCACCAGGTGGGCCGACTCGCGGCACGGTTCCTGGGACGCCCCGCACTCCTTCGGCCGGCGCTTCGCGTCGGGGTTCGCAGCGATCGAATGGCCGGCGCCGTCCTGCGTATCGCCACCAACGAGCTCCGAGACGGTCGTCCCGGCGGTGCCGAGCGCGCCTATGCGCTCGCCAGCGCGGTCAGCAAATTCGCGCCGAATTGGTAGTCGAGCTCGTCGCTGGCGCTTCCCTCGCCGGCCCGCCTGCTCGTTCCCTCAGTCGTCTCGACGGCGGGGTCGCAGGGCTCGTGGGAGGCGCAGCGTGATCACCGACAGCGCCAGGATCACGGGGTAGATCTCCAGACGTCCGAGCAGCATCTGTGCCATGGCGATTGCCCGCCCGGGCGCCGGGATCGAGAGGAAGTCGTTGGCATGGTCGAGCGAGCCGAGGCCGGGGCCGACGTTGCCGAACGCCGTGGCCGACGACGACAACGATGTGATCATGTCGGGGCCGGTCGCCGAGATCAGCACGGCGCCACCGCCGAAGATGGCCAGCGTGAGGACCAGGAAGCCGACCACCCGTCGGGCCACGTCGTCGGGCAGGATCCCGTTGCCGACGCGAACCGGACGAACCAGATGGGGATGCAGGTGGCGCAGCGCTTCACGGTGGGCAAAGCTGGCAATCGCCATCACCCGTACGACCTTGACGCCGCCCGCGGTCGAGCCTGCCATCGCACCGATCGGCATCACCATCAACAGCACCAACTGGGTCGTCTGGCTCCACAGGCCGTACTCGGTGGTGACGTACCCGGTGGTCGTCACGGTCGACGTCGTCGTGAAGAGCGCGTCGACGAAAACCTGCCGCCTGGCCGCCGTCGTTCCCGGATGCGACGAACGACCACAAGGTGATGCCGGCCACGACGAGCAGGTACACCTTGAACTCCGATGAGCGCAGCAACGGCTTCGGGTCGCGCTTCGAGCGCGCGGTAGTAGAGGGTGAAGCTTCCCCCGGCCAGCAGCATCGCCAGGATGCAGATCCACTCGATCAGTGCCGAGTCGAATGCGCCGATCGAGTCCTGATACGGAGAGAACCCACCGGTCGACACCGTCGTGAAGCTGTGCGAAATGGCGTCGTAGAGGCTCATCCCGGCGACGGCGTAGAGCGCGGTGAGCACGACGGTGAATCCGACGTACACCGCCCAGAGACGTCGGGCCGTCTCGCGCACCCGCGGGGTCAGACGCTCACCGGTCGGCCCGGGCGCTTCTGCAGCGAGCAGGCTCATGCCGCCGGAGCCGACCGTCGGCAGCACCGCCACCACCAGCACGATCACGCCCATGCCGCCCATCCACTGGGTGGTCGAGCGCCAGAAGAGCAGCCCCTTCGACGTGGCCTCGATGTCGGGGGTCACCGTGGCGCCGGTGGTCGTGAAGCCCGAGATCGACTCGAACAGCGCGTCGTCGATCCGATCGAAGTGGCCGGTGAGCAGATACGGGATCCCGCCGACGATCGCCATCGCGACCCATGCCAGGGTGACCGTGGTGAACACGTCGAGGATGCGGATCTGTTTCGGCACGATCGTGACGCGCCACATCACCGAGCCGACCGCCCACACCACCGTCCCGAAGGCGATCAGCACCAGCACGTCGGGACCGCCGTCGATCGCATCGACGACGCCCGACGCTGCGATCCCCACCCCGACCACGGCGATCGTCAGCCCGACGACGTTCGCGACCAGCGACGAGTGGCGGCCCGGGGCGAGGAGACGTTCGCCACGGCCGCCGAACCACGACACGCGGCCCGTCGAATGGGTGGCCAGCGTCACGCCGAGAACGCCTTGCGGGTGACCGCGAGCGCATCGGGTCGCGAGAACACCACGACGTTGTCACCGGCGTTCAGCAGCGTGTGCCCGCGCACGATCTCGGCGGTGCCGTCCTGGCGGGTCACCGCGCCCAACAGGACGGAGTGACGCAGATGCAGGTCGGCGACGACCGTGCCATCGGCCGAACTCCCCGCTTCGATCTCGAACTCGTTGACCTCGACGTCGCTCTCGAGGAAGGTGGCGACCGACGCGGTTCCGCCGCGGATGTGCCGGAGCACGGCGTTGGCCGACGCGGTGCGCGGGCTGAGCGCCGCGTCGATGCCGAACTGGCGCACGAGTGGCAGCAACGCGAGGCGGTGCAGCACCGCGACGGTGAACGCGTCTCCCTCGGCTGCGGCGTAGGCGCACGCCAGCACGTTCGAGGCGTCGTCGCCGGTCGCTGCGATCACGAGATCCATGCGGGCGACCGACTCCTCCAGCAACAACTCGGTGTCGGCGATGTCGCCCTGCACGATCGTGACGCGCGGCAGCCGCACGCTCAGCGCCTTCGCTCGCTCGGGGTCGTTCTCCACCAGCACGACCGTTGCGCCCTCGCTCTGCAATCGCTCGGCGACACGGGTGCCGACAGCGCCACCGCCGAGCACCATCACGCGGCGCGCCCGCCGGGTGGCCGCGCCGAGCAACTCCATGATCTCCCGGCGGGCTGCCCGTGTGGTGAGCACGCGAACGTGGTCGCCGGCCTGCAGCACCTGGTCACCGCGAGGGATCACCGTCTCGCCGTTGCGGGTCAGCGCGCCGAACAGGAACTTCCAGTTCGGCTCGAACGATCGACCGATCTCGGCCAGGTCGTGACCGACGAACGGGGACGTCTCGCCGATCACCGCGCCGAGCACGAGCAACTCGCCGTTCGACATCGGGTACACCTCGTCGGCACCGGACACGTGGGCGAGTTCCATGATCTCGTCGGCGGTGTCGGCGTCGGGATCGATGATCACGTCGGCGCCCATCGTGGCGAGCAGCTTCTCGCCGAGCGGTCCGCGCAGCTCCTCGGTCTGGATGCGCACCACGGTCTGCTCGACGCCGAACTCCTTGGCCAACAACGAGGCGAGGAGGTTCACCTCGTCGTTCTGCGTGACGCCGGCGAGCAGGCCGGCCCGCTCGATGCCAGCGGCTCGCAGCGTGGACGGCACGGCGGCGTTGCCGACCACGACCTGCACATCGAGTTCCGCGCCGATCGCTGCCGCGATCACCTCGTTCTGCTCGATGACGACCACGTCGTTGCCCTCCGCTCCGAGCCGTTGGGCGAGATACCAACCGACCTCACCGGCCCCGACGATCACGACATGCATGTCCCCACACTGCCCGATCGCGAACACCGATCGCGAACACCGATGGCAACACCGATCGCAACACCACCGGCTGCCGGGTACTGCGGCGTGGCCCTGACTCGCGCGGTCAGGCGGTGACGGACACCGACGCGAGCAGCGCCCGCGGGGCCGAACGCAACGCCTCGGTGGCGTCGGAGTCGGGGAAGTCGTCGCAGTACGCCTCGGCACGCTCGACGTAGTCGCGCGCGGTGTCGACCGCCGACGCCAGCCCCTCGTTCGACCGCACGATCGCCAGAGCTTTGTCCTGCGCGGCAGCGTCGAGGGGCGAACCGAGGAGATCGGCGAGCTCCGACGACGACGCGGTGCCGAGCGCCAAGGTGCGCAGCACCGGCAGTGTGTAGACGCCCTCGACCATGTCGTGGCCCGCCGGCTTGCCGAGCTGGGCGTCGGTGGCCGTGATGTCCAAGATGTCGTCGACGATCTGGAACACGGTGCCGTATGCGTTGCCGTACTCGGTGAGTGCGTCGATGACCGGCCGGTCGTGACCGGCGACGATGCCGCTGATGCGTGCCGCCGTTCCGTACAGCGAGGCCGTCTTGCCGTGGATCGACGTGAGATAGCTCGCCTCGGTGCGCGACCGGTCGTAGGTGTGGCGGAGTTCCTGGATCTGGCCCTCGCAGAGCCAGCCAATCGTGCGCGCCAGCAGGCCCGCCACCTCGGTGCCGAGCGATGCAGCGATCTCCGACGCCCTCGAGAGCAGGAAGTCGCCGGCGAGGATCGCTTGCAGATTGCCCCACTTCGCGTTGACGGTTTCGACACCGCGGCGGGTGTCGGCCTCGTCCATGACGTCGTCGTGGTAGAGCGATCCGAGATGCACGAGTTCGCACGCCACGCCGCCGCGCACCACGTCGTTGGACGCCGGGGCGCCGAAGATCTGGGC
This sequence comes from Ilumatobacteraceae bacterium, assembly GCA_963741875.1. Lineage (GTDB taxonomy): Bacteria > Actinomycetota > Acidimicrobiia > Acidimicrobiales > Ilumatobacteraceae > Sva-07. The sequence continues at coordinate 119,594 of CAVUJO010000005.1, forward strand.
ACTGGCCACCGCCACGACGGGCCGGAGTCGTTTGCCGCCGGCAACGATCAGGTGCGACGCGATCTCGTTGAGATAGGCGTCGGGCGTGACGACGGCGGCGTGCATCGCGTCTTCGATCCGCTCGCGGTCGGCATCCATCGAGGGGAGCATCAACAGCGGCGACATGCCGTTGGGGGCCAGCACCTCTTCCTGGGACACGCCGGACAGGCTAGGCGCGCCCGACGAAGGACGCACGAACGAGCCACGGACCGGTCGTTTCGATCACATCGCAGCGCCCGGGTCGGCCCGGCGCCGCCCTGCCTCTATCCTGGTGCCATGTCTGTCACGGCGACCGCTCCCGCCATCTTGCCGAAGGCGAACGAAACCTGCTGGTGCGGCAGCGGCCGCAAGTACAAGCGCTGCCACAAGAAGTCCGAGGGTCGGGTCCTCCCGGGGATCGTCACGCCGATGCGCAGCGTTCCCGACACCATCGCTCGTCCGCCCTACGCCGACACGGGCGAAGTGATCCCGTGGGACGAACCTCGCATCAAGACCCCCGACACGATCCAGGCCATGCGTCACGCCGGCAAGGTCGCCGCGGAAGTCCTGCGGCTCGCTGGGGAGATGGTGGCGCCCGGTGTCACCACCGAGGAGATCGACGTCTACGTCCACGACCTGTTCGTCGAGCGCGGCGCCTACCCGTCGACGATCAACTATCACGGCTATCCGAAAGCCTCGTGCACGTCGGTGAACGAGGTCATCTGCCACGGCATCCCCGACTCGCGGCCCTTGCAGGACGGTGACATCTGCAACATCGACGTCACCGGGTGGATCGGCGGTGTCCACGGCGACACCAACGCCACGTTCTTCGTGGGCGATGTCGATCCCGAGAGCCGCCAGTTGGTGCAGGTCACCGAGGAATGCACCTGGTACGGCATCGAGGCGGTCAAGCCCGGCCGCCCGCTCAGCGACATCGGTCGGGCCATCGAAGATCACGCCAAGAAGTACCGGTACGGGGTCGTGCGGGCGTTCGTCGGGCACGGCATCGGCGAGCAGTTCCACACCGACATCCAGGTGCTGCACTACTACGACTCGCGGGCCTCCACGATCATGCGTCCCGGCATGACGTTCACGATCGAGCCGATGATCACGCTCGGCACCGTGAACTACAAGGTGTGGGACGACGACTGGACAGCGGTCACCAGCGACGGTCGTCGCACCGCGCAGTTCGAGCACACCATCCTCGTCACCGAGGACGGCTACGACGTGCTCACGGGTGGGCCGGGCGCGGCGAGCCCGTCGGCTCCCTGGAATCGCTGACCGCGAACAGCCACCACAGCGCGAGTGCCGCCACGGCCACGCCACCGACCAGCGACGCTGCGGTGGTGAACCGGTCGAGCCAGAACGGGGCGTCGGTCGGCACGATCGCCGCCGACAACCCGTCACGCTTCACGAACCCCCACACCGCCAACTCGACCCCCACGAGCAACATCGCGGCATCGGCGGCAAAGCGCCTGCCTCGCACCGCCAGCACCACGCCGATCGCTGCCGACACCGCCGCGATGAGCGGGAGGGCGATCCAGATCGGCCGCGGACCCGTCGAACTCGGCAACGACAGGTACTGAGCCGCCCCCACCGCCACCGCGAGGACCACCAGCGGGACCGTTGCCGCGATCGCCGGGAACCGGCGGCCACGAAGAAGCCAGGCGCCAGCGGCCACGCCCAGGCCGGAGAGCGCGCCGAGCACCATCGCCAACGGCGACGGCTCGGGTTGCCAGGTGCTGATCACCGTGACCTCGACGGTGTCGCCGTCGACGACAACCGGAATCACGGCTTCGAGAATCTGATCACCAGCGCTGCGCCCGAACGGTCGCACGCTCGCCATCCAGTGCGCACGGTGATCGTGCCAGGCCCACTGGCCGTCGGTCGCGACCTGCTTCCAGCTCGGCTCGGCGTCGGCACTCGCATTCGACGGCACACCGTCGTTGCCGTACCGATCTGCATTCAGGTAGGTGGCCGGAGAATTCTGGTTCTCGAGGACGGCACCATCGGCTCGGAACCACAGGTAGTCCTCGCCTTCGTAGCCGATCACCATGGCGTCGGTCCCGGGCTCGACGCGCATCTCGACGAACGAGTCGCCGCCGATGATGCCGACCTCGATCGAGGCGGTCTCGGGCTCGACTGAGCGAACTTCCGACCGGTAGTCGGTCGGCCCGGGAGGGTCGGCCAAGGCCGGCGTCGCCACCGCTCCGGCCAACCCGAGACCCACGAGCACTCCAGCAGCGATGCGTCGACATCGGTGCCACATCGAACCGGTCATGCGTTCACCGGTCATGCGTTCACACGGAGGACGAGTTGACCGCTCGGATGCACCGTGCAGACGCCCTCGAACTCACCGGGCGTGGAGAACCGTTGCGTCAGCGTCTCGTTCGCTCCGACGAAGAACGGTCCGACGGTGTGCCCACGATCGTCCTGGTTCTCGATGCGGATGGTGTCGCCGACGTTCACCTGCAGCTCGGCCGGCAGGATCTCGAGCGGTGTGCCCGCATCGAGCGCCTTGCCGGCGCCGACCGGGATCACGTACTCATAGGTGGCGATCCCACTGTCGTCCACGGCTTCGGTCGCCGGCTGCGTGCCGTCGTCGCCGCCGCACCCGGCGAGCGCGCCGCCGAACAGGCCACCGAGCGCCAGTGCGACACCGGCGGCCAGACGGACCGATCGTCGACGATCGCCATCGACCCGGGTCATGCGGCCCCCTCGGCAGCGAACAGCTGCTCGATGTCGGCAGCCATCTCCACCGACGAGGTGCCGAAGGGCCAGGTGACGACGAGTCGGCCCTGATCGTCGACGAGGTACAGGAATCCGCTGTGCGACACCTCGATGTCACCGTCGTCGTTGGTCGTGACGTCGTAGCTCACCCCGAACGGCTCCGCTGCCGCAGCGAGGCGGTCGGCGTCGGTGGTGCCGGCGGCCACGGCGTCAGCGACGAAACTCTCGACGTAGCCGGGCAGGATTTCGTTGTCACGGTCGGGGTCGACGGTGACCATCACGGTCCGCACCTGCGACGCGAGATCCTCGGGAAGGCGTCGGAGCGTGACCGCCCAGTCGGCCATCGTGGTCGGGCACACGTCCGGGCAGTTCGTGTAGCCGAAGTAGACCGCCTGGAAACCACCGGGCTCGGCCCGGAACACGACGTCCGTGCCGGGTTCGGTGAGCGATGGCACGGTCGTGCCGTCGGCCACGGGTGCCGGATCGCGAACGATGCCGGCGAGTGCACGCTCCACGCGTGCGTCGCTGGTCACGGTCGGCGCCGGTGTCGTGGCGGCGCCGGTCGAGTCGCCGTCGCTCCCACATCCGAGAAGGACGAGCGTCGCAACAGCCGCCAGGGCAGCAGCTCGTGATCGCTCAGCCATCGGCGAGCGTCTCGATGAAGGCGACGATGTCGGCGATCTCGGCGTCGGAGAGGCCGTTGGCCGGCATCTTGAGGTTGTAGTCGGCCACGAGATCGGCCGAGGGCTCGGCGATCGAACGGGTCAGATAGGCCGTGTCGGCGATCACCGTGCTGCCGTCGGCGAGCGACACCTCCGAGCCGGCGAGACCGACCAGACTCGGACCAGCGCCGCCGCCGAAGTTCTGGCCATGGCAACCGGCGCACCCACTGCTGCGCGCGAGCTGTTCGCCGTTGGTCACCGAGGCACCACCGAATGTCGTCACGTCGGCCGCGTCGCCACCGTCAGCACCGGGCTGGCCGGCGTCGTTTCCGCAGGACACTGCGGCGAAGGCCAACACCGCAGTCGCCGCTGACGCAGCGAGGACGCGGCCGATCGCCCAGCCCCCCGCTCCTGCTCGTTCACGCACGTTCTCCAACTCCTGTCATCTCCCGTCATCTCCTGTCGTGGGACGAACCAGCGACCTGTTCCTGCCCAGTCGTCGTTCGAGAACGATTGGTTCCCGGACGCCTGGCACACCGCCTTGTGTGCTCATCCTCGTTTGCTCACCGTGCAGCGGCTCCGCTGGAGCCCGATCCAGGTTCGCGCATCATCTCCATCAGGTCTCGTCGGGCTCGGGCGACACGGGACCGGACCGTGCCGATCGGAACGTCGAGCACCTCGGCCACCTCGTCGTATCGCAGCCCGAGAACCTGGGTGAGCACGAACGCGCTGCGACGGTCGTCGTCGAGGCGCGCCAGGACATCGTCCAGATCGACGCGTCCGGACAGGTCGGGTGCGATCAACGATCCGTCGAGCGAACCAGCCGTGGTGTTGCTCAGCACCGCGTGGTCGAGGCGTCGGCGACGACCGGCCCGGCGCGTGTGGTCGACGCAGGTCCGGCGCGCGATGGTGAGCAGCCAACCGCGAGCCGAACCGTCGGCCCGGAAGCGGTGGATCGATCCGATCGCTCGCTCGTAGGTCTCCTGGGCGAGGTCGTCGGCGTACTGGAAATCGCCGAGATACCGGCACATCCGCCAGACGTCTGCCTGCGTCTCGGCCACGAATCGCTCGAGTGCCACACGATCGCCATCGCGTGCAGCGATGAGCAGACGTGTCAGGTGGTCCATGATCCCAGTGTTGCAGCGGTTCGCGCTGACTCCCTCAGACCATCGTCAAGATTCTGACCGGCCGCTGAACACGATCGCTTCATGCGCGGGAACCAACCGCCTGGCACGAGCGACCAGTCTCCACATGCAACCGATCGACTGCGAGACCACTCGCGAGGCGCTGTCCGCACGCGCCGACGGCGAGGCCACCAGCGACGACCTCGTGTTCATCGACGCCCACCTCGGCCACTGTCTCGACTGTCGGCGCGTCGCTGCCGACATGGAACGGCTCGACCGAATGGTACGAATTCGCCCGGCGGAACCGGTCCCCAGCCTCGTCGCGGCGGTCACCGCCCGGGCACGACCGGCGCGACTCGGTCGCGGCGGTTGGCTCCGCCCGGCCCTCGCCTGGGTCGCTGCCGTCATGCTCGTCCAGAGCCTGCCGGCGTTGCTGTTCGGCGACACGTCCGGCACCAGCCCCCACCTCGCACGCCACCTCGGCGCGTTCGGCGCCGCACTCGCGATCGGCTTCGCCTACGCCGCCTGGAAACCGCATCGGGCGTTCGGCCTGCTGCCGTTCACGGCTGCGCTCGTCGCCACCACAACGGTGAGCGTCATCGCCGACATCGTCACGGGCTCACGGACACCGCTCACCGAAGTGATCCACGTCACCGAACTGGCCGGGCTCGCGCTGTTGTGGATGGTGGCAGGATCGCCGGGTTGGCGCAGCCGCCGCTCACGCGAGCGTCGGCTGCCGCGCCTCGATCCGCTCCAGTAACGCCGACCACCAGTCGAACAGGGCCCCGTCGTCGCTGACGCCATACGCCGCGTCGACGGCAGCCCCGCACGTCCGGACGTCGCCGCTGCGCAGCGCCGCGACGGCGGTGCCGAGGTCGCCGCTCGGCCACGGGAGCGCTGCAAGCGTCACCGGCGACAGGCGGATCGTGTCGGCCGACAGCCCGGTTCCGGCGCCGCGGTGCCACAACCAGGCCGATGCCAAGGGTGAGGTGAGCACCGCCGCGATCTCCCACGCCGATTCGGCGAGTTCGTCCAGGCGCCGCCGATCAGCGTCGTCCCAGTGGGCCCCGGACGGATACACGCCCAACACCGGCACACCGGGCAGCCAGTCGCCATGCGGATCGCACACCGCCTCCACCACCCGGGTCTGGTTGGCAACCAGCACCTTCGGAACCAGGCGCCGCTCGGCCCAGCGGACCATGTCACCATCGAGCCGGCCGAGGTCCACCCGCGGTCGTTCGTACCGCTGTTTGGCGAACGTGATCGGCCGCGCGCCCCACCACGACCGGCCCGGGTCGACGAGACCGGAGGTGACCAGTCGGGGCCCGTCCTCGTGATCGCCGACGGCGGGGATCATGCCGTAGTACTCGTCGCGGAAGTTGGCGTTCAAGCGGGCCCGGTCGCCGAGACATCCGTCGACACCGACGTCGCCAGGCACGGCGGGAACACCTCGTCGGCTCGTGACCACGTGCGACCAGTTCGATCGCCGTTCGACGGGCTCGGGCGGCCGAACTCGAACGCGAGCACACACACGTACACCTGGGCGTCGAACACCCGGCGGTCCGACCACCACGACCAGACCATGCGCGCCCGGTCGCCGATCACGCCCCGGATGACGTCGGCATCGCGCGACGCCAGCAGCGATTGCGGCAACACCAGCGCAACCCGACCGCCGTCGGGCTCGACCAGCTCGCCGGCCAACGCGAGGAACTCGGCCGCAGCGTCGGCGTAGGGGCCTCCGCCGCGCTCGCTGGCACCTCCACGGGTGGTGGCGGTCGCCATCTGTGAGAGGAACGGCGGATTTCCGATCACCAGGTCGAACCGGCTCGCGGGCCACGGCGTCGTGAGCGCATCTGCCTCCCGGAGGCGGGCGGCCGCCGGCAGTGTCGAACGCGCCGCCGCGATCGCCGACGGGTCGAGATCGCAACCGGTCAGCGCTGCGGTCGAGCCGAGCGACCGGATGCGGCGATCGGCCGCGGCAAGGAACCGGCCGTCCCCACACGATGGGTCGAGCACGGCGAGTGGGCCGGGGCGATCGGCCACGAACTCGGGGGTGACCACGGCCTCGACCACGACCTCGACCAGGTCGGGCGGCGTGTACCAGGCACCGAGTTGCTTGCGAGCGGTCGCCACCCGCGCAGACTACGCCCGACGCTGCATCCGCCCCGGGCCTTGGGGAGTCGGGCGTCGGACGATCTACAGTCAGCGCCGTGACCCAGACCGCGAGCGGCGGATCCCTCCCGGCGGCCAACGGCACGAGTCGTTACCTCGACTTCGACCGGGGCGCCTGGTCAGAGCTGCGAGCAGCCACGCCGCTGACCCTGGCTCAGCCGGAGCTCGAACGCCTCCGTGGTATCAACGATCGCATCGACCTCGACGAGGTCGCCACGGTGTACCTGCCGCTCAGCCGACTGCTCAATCTGTACATCAGCGCGACGCAGGACCTGCACCGTGTGTCGGCCACGTTCCTCGGCACGATCGCACCGAAGGTGCCCTACATCATCGGGATCGCCGGGAGCGTCGCCGTCGGCAAGAGCACCTTCGCCCGCATCCTGCAGGCCCTGCTCGGACAGTGGCCGGACCACCCCAAGGTCGACCTGATCACCACCGACGGCTTCCTCTACCCGAACCAGGTGCTCGAAGCGCGCGGCATCATGAACCGCAAAGGCTTTCCCGAGTCGTACGACACCAAGGCGTTGCTGCAGGTGCTCCGCGAGATCAAGAGCGGCTACGACGTGGTCGAGGCCCCGGTGTACAGCCACGTCGTGTACGACATCGTGCCCGACGAGAAGGTCATCGTGAGCGGCGCCGACATCGTGATCATCGAGGGGCTCAACGTGTTGCAGACGCGGAGCGGTGCGCCGGAATTCGTCAGCGACTACTTCGACTTCTCGATCTACGTCGACGCCGACGAAATCGACATCGAGCAGTGGTACGTCGACCGATTCCTCGCCTTGCGGGCCTCGGTGTTCCAGGACCCCGACTCGTTCTTCCGGTTCTACGCCGAGCTGAGCGACGACGACGCCGTCGACACCGCCAGGCGAATCTGGCGCGAGATCAACGGGTTGAACCTGCGCGAGAACATCGAGCCGACCCGTGAGCGCGCCTCGCTGATCGTGCACAAGACCGGCGATCATCGAGTCGACGGCGTGAAACTCCTCCGGCTGTAGCAGCGTCTCGGAATGAGCGATCTCTCCGACCTCGACATCCTGCTGCTCGCCGCCGACATCGCCGAGCGCGAGTCGATGCGCACCTGGCGCAGTGACGATCTCGAGGTCGAGATCAAACCCGACGGTTCGCCGGTGTCGGCCACCGACAAGCTGATCGAGCGCCTGCTGCGTGGCGTGCTCGCCGAGCATCGACCGCACGACCGCATCATCGGCGAGGAGGAGGGCGACACGGGGTCCGGTGCGAGGTGCTGGGTGCTCGATCCGATCGACGGCACCAGCAGCTTCGTGGCCGGGCGCCGTGCGTGGGGATCGCTGATCGCGTTGGAGCTCGACGGGCAACCGATCGGCGGCATCGTGGCGATGCCCGCCCTCGGGCGGCGCTGGTGGGGCACCCTCGACGGCGGGGCGTGGCTGGCCGACGAACCGGCGGCGACACCACGTTCGATCGGCGTGAGCACCGAGGCGAACGCAGCGCGGATGCGGTGGTCGAGCGGCCCGATCGTCGATGAACTCGACGGCGACGAGCGGGAGCGGATCGACGGCGTGGACGGTCTCGGACGCTACGTGCCGATGAACGAGTGGACGACGTACCCGGCGCTGATGGTTGCCGAGGGGGCACTCGAGGTGGCCGTGCACTTCGGCCAGCACTGGGACCACGCCGCGCTGGCCGCGGTGGTCGTCGCCGCCGGCGGAACGGTCGCCTACGACGCGCCGCCCGCCGAGGGTGCCCGTTTCGCGGCCACGTTCACCAACGGATTCGCCCCCGCCTGACCCCACGAGTCGCGATGAGCGAACGCCCCCGATCCGGGGGATTCGCTCATCGCTGCTGGATCAGAGCCCGGTGAGGCCGAGCCAGATCGGGACATCGGCGATCGAGGCCAGTTCGACGAGATCGACGCCGTGGTCGTCGACGCGTTCGTGTTCCCAGGTGATGTGGTACGGCACGTGGATCGCATGGCCGCCGATCGCCAACACCGGCAGCACGTCGCTGCGCACCGAGTTGCCGACCATCAGGAATCGATCGGCCGCGACACCGAGACGCTGCAGGATCTTGGCGTAGGTGTCGGGATCCTTCTCGAGGACGATCTCGATGTCGGTGAAATGATGCTCGATGCCCGACGTGGTGACCTTGCGGGTCTGGTGGACGAGGTCGCCCTTGGTGATCAACACCGTTCGGATGCTCGGCGACACCGCCGCCAGCACCTCGCTCACCTCGGGAAGGAGATGCACATCCTCCACCAGCATCGACCGACCGAGGTCGGCGAGTTCGCCCACGACGAGGCTCGGGATGGTGCCCTCGGTGATGTTGATCGCTGCTCGCACCATCGACAAGGTGAACGCCTTGACGCCGTAGCCGGTGACCGGGATGTCGGCCCGTTCGACCGCATGCAGCGCCGCGTCGACATCGACCCCGGCCGGCACATACGGCCCGACGAGTTCGGCGAATCGATGCTCGGCATGACGGAACGAGTCCTCGCTGCGCCACAGGGTGTCGTCGGCGTCGAACGCAACGACGTCGAACTGATCGATGCGCCGACTCGTGGAAGCGCTCGAACTCACCGGTGGATCGCGTTGAGGTAGTTGTAGACGGTGATGCGACTCACGCCCATGGCGTCGGCCACGTCCTCGACCGCACGCCGGAGGATGAAAGCGCCACGCTCGTCGAGCAGTCGAACCGCTCGTTGCTTGTCCTCGCGCGAGAGCAAGGGAAGCCGGCCACCCAACTCGGCCTCGACGGCATCGATCAAACGATCGAGCGCGCCGTGCAGCGGCGGCATCCGGACGCCGGCAACCGTGCGGCCCTCCCACACGAGCGCCACGTCGCTGGCCTCCATGTCGTCGGCAGCGACGAACGACGCGCCGAGGGCGTCCACGACCGGCTTCACCGAACGAAGCAACGGATGCACCGCCGGTCGCCCGTCGGGGCCGGCAGACGCGACCGGTGGGCGGCGGCTTCGTCGTGCTCATTCGTCGCTCCCGTGCGGAACCTCGTACGCCGGCGGGCCGGTCGGCACCTCACGGGCCACGTGGACGCTGACGTGGGTGGCACCGTTCGCCATCGCTGCATCGGACAGGTCCCCGATCACGGCGCCGACCTCGGTGAGTTCGACGATGACCGACGATCCGAACGGTCCGATCTCGACGTCGAGCCCTCTCGCCGCGGCAGCAGCGATCGCCGCGGTCACGTGCGGACCCGGCCGCCCCTCGACGAACGGCTCGATGGTGAACTCGACGTATGCCACTCCCGCCAGCGTAGGGGGCGCGGAATCAGCCGCGAGCCCCGAGCAGTCTGCGCAGTTCCTCCGACATCGCGATGCAGTCGCGTCCGGCCAACCCGAATGCTTCGTTGAGCTTGCCGAGCGCTTGCTTGAAGCTGCCGTTCCAGTCCTCGACGAACTGGTCGCGTGCTGGTCCGGTCCAGGCGGTGCCGTTGAGCACGCCGTCGACGGTCGACATCACCTGGCTGATGGTGTCGATCTGCCGGTTGAGGGTGCTGCCGAGGTTGGCCAGCTGTTCGGGATTGGCGCCGTACATCGTCATCGTTCGCTCGATTCGTTCGGTCGAGGGCCACCGGGTGCGGCCGCTCGCTGCCGCAGTGGGCGGTGACAGCGCCGGAGGGGAACGCGTACCATGCGTCGATGGCCGACCACTCGACTCGCCCGGCGAACGACACCGATCCGATGATCGGCTCGGTGAGGGCGCACGCGCAGGACCTGCTGGGTGACACGATCGCCATGCGTCGCACGTTGCACGAGTGGCCCGAGTTGGGCAACGAACTGCCGATCACCCGCGATCGGGTGTTGGAGTCGTTGGAGGGCCTGCCGCTGTCGATCACGACCCACGAATCGACCAGCGGGATCGTGGCGCTGCTCGAAGGCTCGAAGCCCGGCCCGACCATGTTGCTGCGCGGCGACATGGATGCCCTGCCGATGCCCGAGGACACCGGGCTCGACTTCGCCTCGCACGTCGACGGCTGCATGCACGCCTGCGGCCACGACACCCACACCGCCATGCTGTCGAGTGCTGCGCACCTGCTGGCCGAGCGGCGTGATGACATCGCCGGGCGGGTGCTGTTCATGTTCCAGCCGGGCGAGGAAGGCCACCACGGTGCTCGATTCATGCTCGACGAGGGCCTGCTCGACGTGCCGGCGCTCTCCACCGGCAGCGAGTCGCCCGTCGACGCCGCCTTCGCGTTGCACATCACCTCGGCGCTGCCGAGCGGCTGGGTCAGCAGTCGGCGCGGTCCGATCATGGCCTCGGCCGACACGATGATGATCCGAGTGATCGGTCGTGGCGGTCACGCCAGCGAGCCGCACCGGGCACTCGACCCGATTCCGGTGGCCTGTGAGATCGTGCAGGCGCTGCAGACGATGATCACCCGATCGATCGACGTGTTCGACCCGTCGGTGGTCACGGTCGGTCGCATCAGCGCAGGCACCACCAACAACGTGATCCCCGAAGTGGCCGAGATCGAAGGGACGATTCGCGCCACGAGCGAACGCACGCGGGCCAAGGTCCACGACGGGATCCGGCGGGTCGCCGAAGGCGTCGCGTCGGCTCACGGGTGTGGCTGCGACGTCGAGGTGGTCTTCGGCTATCCGGTCACGAGCAACGACGACCGCTTCGCCGACTGGGCGCTCGATCTGGCGGGTGACGTCGCGGGCGCCGACCACGTCGTGAAACTGCCGCACCCGGTGATGGGTGCCGAGGACTTCAGCTACGTGCTGCAGAACCTGCCGGGAGCGATGATGTTCCTGGGCGGCACCCCGCAGGGCGAGAACCCGGCAACCGCGGCACCGAACCACTCCAATCGGGTGATGTTCGACGAGCCGGCGATGGCCACGGGCACCGCGCTCTACGCTGCGGCCGCCCTCCGCCACCTCGCTCCGGCCTGACCCGGTTGCGATGAGTCTCGGCGCGGACGGGGTCCGCTGAGACTCATCGGAACTCGGTCAGCGGGTCCGTCCGTCATCGGTCGCGCTGCGCCGGAGTCGCAGGGTGACGATCTGGAACGGACGCATCGTCAACGTCACCACACCGTCACCGACCTCCTCGCCCGCCCCGACTTCCTCGAGCAGATTGCATCGCCAGGCATCGGTGATCCGGCCAGGCGATGCCACCGAGATCCGGGTGCGGTTGCCGACTGCTTCGTGCAACCGCACGACGAGGTCGCCGGAGCCGTCGTCGGCCACCTTGACAGCGTCGACCTCGACCCCGCGTGCGGCACCGCCGTCGACGCCCGTGATCCGCACGATCGGGCCACCGAGCGACGAAACGCCGGTCGCGCTGCCGTCCGACACCACCCGGAGCGGCGAGTTGAGTCGGGCGGCGGCGTCACGCACGTCGGCGAGCCCAGCGCCGTGGGCCCGAATCGCCAGGGTCACCTCGTGATGGCCGCGGTCGGCGTTCGGGTCCGGGTACGTGGCTGCCTTGGCGAGGCTGACCCTGACCGCCCCGTCGAACACGCCGTGGCCATAGCGGCCGGTGTTCAGGATCGCCACGCCGAAGTCGGGTTCGGCGACGTCGACGAACCGATGGGCGCACACCTCGAACTTGGCGGCGTCCCACGGACTCGACGGATGCGTCGGTCGGGCGACCACACCGAACTGGATGTCGCACATCGCCACGTCGCTGCGAACGTCGAGCGGGAATGCCATCGAGAGCAGATGCTCGTCGTGGTGCCAGTCGAGCTCGACGTGGACGAGCAGTTGCGGGCTGTCGGCGCGCAGCTCGTAGGTGACCATCGACCGTGATGGCCCGAAGCTCCGTGCGACCTGGACCCGTCCGACCAGTGGGCCATCGTCGACGATCGTCACGTCGACGTCGTCGGCCCCGATGATGGCCACACCGCTGGACCGAGTCCAGGACTCCAGGTCCCACGCGTCGTACTCCACCGGCTGGTCGACGGCGAGCTCGAGTGACGCCATCACCTCGCCGGGCGTCACGATCTCGCGGGCCCTGGCGAGATCGATGATCGAGATGATGTTGCCGAGCGTGTCCCAGCGCACGGCGAGATGACCGTTGGTCATCGACGAATCGGAGAGCACGACACGATCATCGACGCGCTGCGGTTCGAGCGGCGACACTCCGAGCGCCGGGACCTCGGCGAACACCGCCACGCGACCGTCGGCGAGAAGCTGGTGATGTTCACCGGCGACGTCGATGCTCTCGGCGTCGAGCACGACGACCTCGGAGATCGCGGCGTCGGCAGGATTCGCGAGCGAACGGCCCGGTCCCACCGCGTCGGCGAGCAGCGCGGCGATCCGGGCCTCCAGTTCGGCGCCGACCTCGGCAAAGATGGCTTCGGCGTCGTCGTGGGCCCACGCGATCGACGAGCCGGGAAGGATGTCGTGGAACTGCTGCGTGAGCACCTGCTTCCAGAGATGGTCCACCTCGGCCGGACGCCCGAGCGTGGCTGCCCACAGTTCGGCTTCGACCAGGAGGCGCTCGCATCGGCGGTTGCCGAGCTTCGTCTCGATCTGGCTGGTGAGCGTGCCCCGGTGGGTCTCGAAGTAGAGCTCACCGCGCCACACCGGCGTCGGTGCGCCGCGGTCGACGTCGCGTTCGATCCGCTCGAACATCGCGTCCGGGGCGCCCACCTCGAGGGTGGCGCGCGAGTCGATGTGGGCGAGGCGGCGGGCGCGTTCGAGCATCTCGCGGGTCGGTCCGCCACCGCCGTCTCCGTGGCCGAACGGCATCAGCGAGTCGACGCTCCAGGCATGGTCCTTGAAGTTCGTGACCGAGAAGCCGAACTCCTCCGGCGTGATCTCGGCGTTGTAGGTGTCGACCGGCGGGAAGTGGGTGAGGACCTGCGTGCCGTCGAGGCCCTCCCACCAGAACGTGCTGTGCGGGAAGGTGTTCTGCTTGTTCCAGCTGAGTTTCTGGGTGACGAAGCGGTGCATGCCGCCGGCGGCGAACACCTGCGGCAGACCAGCCGGATAGCCGAACACGTCGGGGATCCACACCTCCGTGCAGCGGCGGCCGAAGCGCTCCTCGAAGTAGCGCTGGCCGAACACGATCTGGCGCACGAGGCTCTCGCCCGACGGCAGGTTCATGTCGGCCTCGACCCACATGCCACCGACCGGCATCCACTGACCGCGTTCGACGCGCTCGACGATCTTGGCGAACAGCTCGGGATGGCGTTCTTCGATCCACGTGTAGTGCTGCGCCGACGACGCCGCGAACACGTACTCGGGATAGTCGTCCATCAGCGCGACCGCTGAGGCGAACGTGCGGGTGCACTTGCGCTTGGTCTCCCGCATCGGCCACAGCCAGGCGGTGTCGATGTGGGCGTGGCCAACAGCAACGGCCCGGTGACGCACGGCGTCGCCGAAGTCCTCCGCCATCGCAGGGGCGAGGACGCGTTGTGCCCCGGCCACGTCGGGGATGCGGTCGAGTGTGTCGGCGAGTGTTCGCAGGAGCCGGGCGCGTCTCGGGTCGTCGAGCGCGAGCGCACGCATCACGCCGTCGAGCACCTCGATGTCGTACGCCAGTGCTTCGGCGTCGGGGTCGACGACCACCAGCGACGCCCGGCGAAACCGGTAGAGCAGCCGGTCGCCGGCGGTGTCGGGCGAGCCGAGCGGTGACGGTGTGAACTGCGGGAACATCGGGTTCGACGCGGCCTCGACGTGCAGCGTGACGGGTCCGGGTTCGGCGTCGAGCGCATAGTTGGTCCGCCGCGGATGGATGCCCTGCAGTGGGGTGAACGAGCCGTCGTCGTGGAGGTCGACGACGAGGCCCTCGCACTGGAACCCGGCGGCGCGCTGGTGAAATCCGAGGTCGATCACGGCCTCGACGCGTCGACCGGCCCACTCGGCGGGAATGTCACCGGTCAGCCGGAACCACGTGGTGGCCCACGGGGCGCCCCAGGACGATCGGACCTCGAACGGCTCGAGGTGTTCGACGTCGGGGCCGGCCTCGATCGTCAGCGGCCGCTGAAGCGGATGCACGAGCGGGAGGACCCGCTCCCACAGCTCGCGTTGGATCCGTTTCTCGACGAGGTCACGATCGGCGTACACGCCGCGACCCTATTCCGATGAGTTCAGCGCGGTCAGTTGAACGGGACGACGCGCACGTCGAACGCTTCTTGACCGTTGCGGCCTTCGCGTACCTCGAAGTCGACGCGAGCGCCGTTGTCGAGTGTCTTGAAGCCGTCGTTGAGAATCGCAGAGAAGTGGACGAACAGGTCCTTGCCGCCGTCGTCGGGGGTGATGAACCCGTAGCCGCGACCGGAGTTGAAGAACTTCACCGAGCCCTTGGCGTCGCCGGGGTCACCGGTCGGCACCGGGCGGCCGGTCGAGTGCTCGTTCGCTGCAGCGTTCTGCTTCTTCGGCCTCGGCTGTTCTGCTGCGTCGCCGTTGCGGGCGACACGGGTGACGCGGTGCTCGGCGTCGACGACCTCGGTGCGAGCCGTGTGCGTCTTCTCCGGCGCGGGATGGATCACGAGGTCGCGAACGGCGGCCTTGGTGACCGGCTCGTTGATGCCGATGCCACGCTGCAGCTTGAGGGCATCCTTCTTCTGGCTCTGATCGAGCAGCGACACCACGGTGCCGGTGGCGCCGGCGCGGGCGGTGCGGCCCGAACGGTGCAGATACGTGGAGTCCTCGGCCGGCGGGTCGTAGTGGACCACGGCGTTGACGCCGTTGACGTGGATGCCGCGGGCGGCGACGTCGGTGGCGATCAGGGCTGATGCCTGACCCTTCTTGAACGATGCGAGGGCGCGGTCACGCTGGCCCTGGCTGCGGCCGCCATGGATCGGCTCAGCGGTCACCCCGTTGCGACCGAGCTGCTTGGCGAGGCGGTCGGCACCGTGGCGGGTGCGGGTGAAGACGATCGTCGAGCCGAGGCGCTGGATGACGTCGGCAGTGGTGGAGACGCGATCCTCGCGATCGACCAGCCAGAAGTGGTGCTTCGCGGCGTGTACGTCGGGACCCTTCGGGCCGACCTCGTGGCGCACGGGATTGTGCTGGAAGTCCGCGACGAGCTTGGCGACCGGGCCGTCGAGCGTTGCCGAGAACAGCAGGACCTGGCGGTTGTTCGACGTCTGCTCGACGATGCGGCGGACGGCGGGCAGAAAGCCCATGTCGGCCATCTGATCGGCCTCGTCGATCACGACGGTGGCGACGTCACGAAGGTCGATCGCCCGCATCTGGATGAGGTCTTCGAGGCGGCCGGGACATGCGACGACGAGCTCGACACCGCGGTCCAGCGCCTTGCGCTGACCGCCGTAGCCGACGCCGCCGTAGATCGACGCGGCGTCGTGGCCGGCTGCCTTCGCGAACGGGGTGAGCTCGGCCATGATCTGCTCGGCGAGTTCACGGGTGGGCGCCAGCACGAGTGCGACGGGGCGCTTCGGACGGGCGTCGGTGAGACCGGCGACGAGCGGGAGCCCGAAACCGAGGGTCTTGCCCGAACCGGTCGGGGCGCGGCCGGCGACATCGCGGCCGGCGAGCGCGTCGGGGATGACGGCGGCCTGGATCGGGAACGCGGTGTGCTTTCCCTGGCTCTCGAGACGATGGACGATGGCGTCCGGCAGACCGAGGTCGCGGAAGGCGACTGCTGCGTCGGCATCGTCAGGGGACATGACGCGCGGGGCGTCGTCGATGATGGTCATTGGGGGGACTCCTCTATGTAGCTCAACAGCGCAAGACCGGAGCAACAAAGAATCCGAGTGCGCTCACTGGTCGTATTTCGACCAGCGCCAACCGTCAAAGCTACCGACTGGAGCTCGACTTCCACTGTGACCCGCGTCCGGTTCAGTCCGGCGACGGGCCGGGCGGCGCGAGCCGATCGCCGAAGACCATCTCCATCACGCCATGGAGGTTCGGCCCACGACGGAGGTGATGGCCGCCGTCGGCGCTGATGCACATGCCGGTGATCCATGAACTCTCGGGCCCGGCGAGGAACCGCACGAGCGACGCGATGTCGTCGGTCGTGCCCAGGCGATGCAGCGGCATCTGTTCGAGGTAGTCGTCCACGATGTCGGGGCTCGCCGTGAGCCCGGCGGAGATGTCGGTCGGCACGAGGCTCGGTCGCACGGCATTCGCGCGGATGCCCGACGAGCCGAGCTCGTCAGCGACCTGCTGGACGAGCATCTCGAGGCCGGCCTTCGACACGTTGTACGGCGTCATGTAGCGATGCGTCGACACCGCGGCGATCGACGACATCGCCACGATCGATCCGCCGCCGTTCGCCGCGAGGTGCGGCACCGAGTGCTTCATCGTGAGGAACGCTCCCGTGAGGTTCGTGGTGAGCACCGAGTTCCAGTCGTCGAGCGTGGTGAGGTGGAACGGCCCGGCCGATCCGGTCCCCGCGTTCGCCACGACGATCCGTACGGGGCCGACAGCTGCCGCCGCTGCGCAGGCCGCTTCGACGCTGGCCTCGTCGGTCACGTCACACGCGACCACGGCGACCGCGACGTCTGGGAACTCGGAGCGGAGATCGTCGGCCGACGCCGCCAACCGATCGGCGTTGCGCGCGGCGAGCACGACCGCGGCGCCATCGGCGGCGAGCGCACGGGCGCAGGCGAGTCCGATCCCCGATCCGCCCCCCGTGACGAGGGCGACCTGCCCCGCGAGCGCGCGGGCGTCGTTGGTTGCATCGTTCGACATGCGCACAGTGTGGTGCACGGTCAGATCAGGCCCGGCACCGTGTGACACCGCGCAGATCGGGCACGATGGGCGGCGTGACCTCGCCGACACCAGCCGCTCGACCGCTCTCGGGGATCCGGGTGCTCGATCTCAGCCGGGTGCTGTCGGGTCCCCACTGCACCCGGATGCTGGCCGACATGGGCGCCGACGTGATCAAGATCGAACCGCCCGCCGGCGACCTCACCCGGTTCGCCACCCCTCGCCGACACGGGCTGTCGAGCTATTTCGTCCAGCAGAACGTGGGCAAACGCAACCTCAGCCTCGACCTCGCCACACCCGACGGCGTCGAGATCCTGCTCGGGCTGGCCGAGCACGCCGACGTGTTGGTGGAGAACTACCGCCCGGGCGTCATGGCCCGGCTCGGGCTCGACGCGGACACCGTCCGGGCTCGCAATCCCCGCCTGATCTATGCGTCGATCTCCGGGTACGGACAGACCGGACCGTGGGTCAGGCGCCGCGCCTACGCACCCGTGGTCGAGGCCGAGACCGGGATCGTTGCGTCGCAGGGCAACGCTCGCGGCGGCGACCTCGCGAAGGACCCGCACAGCCACGCCGACGTGTACACCTCACTCGAGACCGCCTCGGCGATCCTCGCTGCGCTCTACCAGCGTGAGCACACCGGCGAGGGACAGTGGCTCGACGTGTCGATGGCCGAGACGATGCTGTACGTCAACGAACACCTCCACGACTCGCTGTGGGACGGCGAGGACGACCCGCAGTGGATCCGGAGCTTCCGGCCGGGCGACTACCTCGTGCTCACCGTGGCCAACGGCGAGTCGCTCGTGGTCAGCGGGCACCCCGCCGAGCGCGGCACGTTCGACTTCTTCATCGCCGCGATGGGCCGCAGCGACCTGGCCGACGACTCCCGCTTCGTCGACGTCGCGGCCCGGCTCGCGAACTTCGACGCACTGCGCCAGATCATCCGCGATCATGCGGCGACCGTGCCCGATGCAGCCACGTTCGAAGAGCAGTTCTCGAAGCATCAACTGGCCGTCGGTCGGATCCGGCAGCCCGGCGAGTTGACCGACACCGACTGGGCCCGCGAGCGCGGTGCGGTCGTCGCCGTCGACGATCGTGGTGGCGGCACGATCCGCGTGCCGAACGTGCCGTGGCGATTCGGCGCGTCACCGGATGTCGGCGTCAGCGGCGTGCCGAAGTACCGCGGCGAGGACAACCGATCCGTGCTCGGCGAACTCTTGGGCTACGACGCCGATCGCCTCGACCAGCTGGAGGCCGACGGGGTGCTGTCGAGTCGCCTCCCGGGCGGCTGAGCGACGATGCCACTCGGGTTCCCCGTTCTGCCGATGAAGGCCACGATGGGCTCGACCGGCGCGATCCCCGACGGCGACGAGTGGGCCTTCGAGGTCAAGTGGGACGGCTACCGAACGGTTGTCCACGTCGCGAACGGCACGGTGCGTCTCCAGAGCACCGCCGGCCACGACGTGACCGATCGTTGGCCGGAGTTCGCCGACCTCCCGGCCTCGGTGAACGCCCCGTCAGCGATCCTCGACGGTGAACTCGTCGTGTTCGACGACGAGGGCAGACCGCGCTTCGAGTTGGTGCAACGCAGCGGCGTCGGATCCGATCGCCAGGCGGTCATCCAGTTCTTCGACGTGCTCCAGGTCGACGGCACCGACACCGTCGACCTGCCGTATGTCGATCGACGCCGCCTGCTCGATCAACTCGTGGAACCGGGTGACAACTGGACGATCCCGACGTTCAACCTCGGTGGTGGAGCGGCGCTCGTCGCCGCCACCGTCGACCAAGGCCTCGAGGGCGTCATCGCCAAACGCGTCGACTCGCCATACCGGCCCGGAGCGCGAACCAAGGACTGGCGCAAGATCAAGAACCGGACCACCGTCGAATTGACCATCGGCGGATTCACCGTCGGCGCCGGCAATCGGGCGGGCACGTTCGGGGCGCTCCTCGTCGGTCGACCGACCACCGACGGTCTGCGCTTCGCGGGTGGTGTCGGTACGGGCTTCGACCAGGCCCTGCTGCGCGACCTCACCGACCGTCTGCGCGACCTGGTCATCGCCGACTGCCCATTCACGCCGCCACCGCCGACCTCGATCACCCGAACCGCCACGTGGGTCGAGCCGGCCTTGACCGCCGTGGTCGAGATCGCGGAGTTCACCAACGACGGACTCGTCCGCCACGCCAGCTTCGTGCGCCTGGCCGACTGACCACCGCGCCACCCGTCCGAAAAATCCCGCCGCCGTTGCGCTCAGCGCAACGCTGGCGCGCCATTTCGGGTTCGAACGACGGCGAACTGGAAGAGTGGGGCCGTGATCGACCGATCGACCGCACTGCAACTCGACGCTGCTGACCCATTGGCGCGGTGGCGTGACGAGTTCGTGATCCCGGACCCCGACGTGATCTACCTCGACGGGAACTCGCTCGGGCGCACACCGAAGCGGACCGTCGACGCCCTCCACCGGGTCATCGACGAATGGGCAGGTGATCTGATCTCGTCGTGGTGGGAACACGACTGGTTGAACCTGGCGCTCGCGGTGGGCGACGAGTTGGCGCCGCTGCTCGGCGCCGGTCCGGGCGAGGTCGCGGTGCACGAGTCGACCACGGTCGGCATCTTCCAGCAGGTCAACGTTGCGCTCGACCTGGCTGGCGATGCGTCCCGGGATCGTGTCATTGCGGTCGCCGATGGCGACTTCCCGACGGACCGCTACGTCGTCGACGGCATCGCCCGGCTGCGCGACGTCGAGGTACGCCATGGCCTCGACGACCTCTCGGACGTCGACGTCGTGCTCCGGTCCCTCGTCGACTACCGGACCGCCGAGCTCGTCGATCTCGAGGGCGAGACCGAACGGGCGCGCCGGCCGGCGCGATCACCGTGTGGGATCTGTCGCATGCCGCGGGCGTGCTCGAGCTCGACCTTCCGGGCGCCGGTGTGGACCTGGCCGTGGGGTGCACGTACAAGTTCCTGAACGGCGGGCCCGGCGCGCCCGCGTTCGTCTATGCGGCACGGCGGATCCACGATCGTGTGACGCAGCCGATCTGGGGGTGGTTCGCCCAGCACGACCAGTTCGCCATGGAGCGATCGTTCGACCCCCGACCCGGCATCGGGCGGATGCTCAACGGCACGCCACCCGTGCTCGGGCTCACCGCCGCCCGCGAGGGCATCCGGCTCTCGGTCGGCGCCGGAATCGGTGCGATCGCCGAGAAAGCTCGCTCACTGACCGGCTTCGGTCTCGATCTCGCCGACCAGTTCGGCCTCGAGACCGTGACGCCCCGCGATCCAGCGCAGCGCGGCGGCCACCTCGCGATCCGTCACGCCGATGCCCGTGAACTCCACGAGGCGCTGACCGCTCGCAAGGTCATCATCGATCGTCGCGACCCCGACATCCTCCGCTTCGGGATGTCACCGCTCACGACGAGCTACGCCGACGTCTTCGACGCCCTCACCACCCTCGCCGACCTCGTCTCCTGACCCCCAGCAGCTCCCAACACCCCGAAAAATCCCGTCAGCGTGGCGCTGAGCGCAACGCTGACGCGCATTCATGTTCGGATTGTTCGGGACTGTTCGAGGGGGACCAGGTTCGTCAGGCTCCCTTGACGACGTGTTCGACGACGTCGAAGCTCATCAGGTCGGCGCCCTGGGCGACCGGTTTGCGGGGGGCTTCGCCGTCGGCGGGCTGGTTGCCGTCGGCCTGGCCGCTGCCGTGGCCACGCTCGAAGTCCTGGCTGTTCTTCCACGCCTGGAAGTGCTCTTCGGACGCCCAGCGGGTGTACACGAAGTAGCGACTCTCGCCCTCGGTGGGACGCAGGAGCTGGAAGTCCTCGAACCCGTCGAACTCCTCGACCATCTTCGCCCGACCGGCGAAACGGCCTTCGAGCTGCGGGCCCATGCCCTCGGGGATCGTGATGGCATTGATCTTGACGACGCTCATGGCTCCAGGATGCCGCCTACGATCGCTCGTCGGACAACTGACCAGCGTCGCGACACGACCGGACGGCCGCGTCGAGGACGCCTCTCTCGCACTCCGGCTGCTCCCCGCTGACGAGCAGCTCGCCCGAATGACCAGAACAGGGTGAACTCGTTCGCATCTCGTTCGCTCGAACTGGTCGGGGTGGGGGCGCCGGCGGCTTGTAACCTCCTGCACCCGTGGCACTGATTGTCCAGAAGTACGGCGGCACCTCCGTGGCCGACCCCGATCGCATCAACGCGGTCGCCGACAACGTTGCGTTCACGAAGAAGCGCGGCAACGACGTGATCGTCGTGGTGTCGGCGATGGGCAAGGCCACCGACAACCTGATCTCGCTCGCCAACTCGGTGTCACGCACCCAACCCGGCCGCGAGATGGACATGCTGCTCACCACCGGTGAGCGAGTCACCGCCGCACTGATGACCATGGCACTCGCCGACCGTGGCATCGAGGCCATCAGCTTCACCGGCAGCCAGGTCGGCATCATCACCGACACGGCCCATCGCAAGGCCAAGATCGTCGAGGTCAAGGGCGATCGGGTTCGCCAGTCACTCGGCGAGGGCAAGGTCTGCGTGATCGCCGGCTTCCAGGGCGTGAGCACCGACAAGGAAGTCACCACGATGGGCCGCGGCGCCTCCGACCTCACTGCGTCGGCGCTCGCCCAGGCGATGGGTGCCGACGCGTGCGAGATCTACACCGACGTCACCGGCGTGTTCACCGCCGACCCGCGCATCGTGCCGCAGGCACGCAAGCTGGCGAAGGTCCACTTCGACGAGATGCTCGAAATGGCGGGCGCCGGCTCGAAGGTGCTCGCATTGCGTTCGGTCGAATTCGCCCGCAACCACGACGTTCCACTCCACGTCCGTTCCGCATTCACCTGGGAACCCGGCACGTGGGTCACCAACGAGGAGGCCTCGATGGAAGATCCGATCATCTCCGGTGTCGTCACCGACATGACCGAAGCAAAGGTCACCGTGTTCGGGGTGCCCGACCGGCCAGGCATCTCGGCTGCGCTGTTCGAACCGCTCGCCGATGCCAACGTGAACGTCGACATGATCGTGCAGAACACCTCGACCCAGGGGACCACCGACATCAGCTTCACGATGCCGATGGCCGACATGGGCGAAGCCGAGACGATCGTGTCGCGTGTCGCCAGCGAAATGGGTGCCACCGGCGTGTCGCACGACAACGACATCGCCAAGGTGTCGCTGGTCGGCGCCGGCATGAAGTCGGCCCCCGGCATCGCCGCGAAGATGTTCCGGGTGCTCGCCGACGAGGGGGTCAACATCGAGATGATCTCGACGTCGACGATCCGGGTGTCGGTCGTCTGCGCCGCCGGCGACATGGAGCGCGCTGCCCGTGCACTGCACACGGCGTTCGGCCTCGACTCGGGTGCCGACTACTCCGCCCCCCTCCCCGAACGCAAGTGATCGCGTGACGTCGGGCTCACGTGACCGACGTCGCTTGAACCCACCGACGAGACCCACGATGGTTGTGTCACTCGATTGACCAAGACCTGGGGGGTACGGACATGGGGGGTACGGACATGGCGAAGAGCGCACATCTCGGAGGGCGCGCGATCGTCGTCGGGGGCGGCATGGGCGGGCTGTTCTCGGCCCGGGTGCTGTCGGATCACTTCGACGAGGTGATCGTCCTCGACCGCGATCACGAACCGACCACCGCCGACCCACGCGGCACGGTTCCCCAGGGCCACCACTTCCACGTGTTGCTCCCAGGGGGTCTCGACGCAATGACCGAGTGGTTCCCCGGATTCGTCGACGACCTGATCGACACCGGCTCTGTCGAGATGCAGGGTGGCCGGGACTTCTATGCGTTCACACCCCTCGGCAAGTCCTACAGCCTGCAGCAGCACGTACCCGAACCCGTCGATGACGGCCCGATGATGTATGTCCAGACCCGACCGCAGCTGGAGCTGAACGTCCGTCGCCGGGTGGCCACTCTGGCGAACGTCAGCTTCCGGTACCGCGCGCTCGTCGACGGGCCACTGACCGAGGGCGATCGGGTGGTCGGCGTGAGCATCCGTGACGGCGACGACCTCCGCGCTGATCTGATCGTCGATGCCAGCGGCCGCAACAGCTGTACCGCCCAGTGGCTCCCGGGAATGGGCTACGAGCAGGCACCGGAGACCTACGTGAATTGCGACGTGTCCTACGCCTCGTTGATCTGCGAGCCGCAGAATTGGGATGCATTCGATGGTTCGGTGTTCTTCATGGTCCCGTCCGCCGAGGGTGAGTACAACTCTCGCGGGGGCGCAATCGTCAAGCTGCCGAACAACGAGTGGCTCGTCAACCTCGGTGGTCGCTACGGCGACACGCCGCCGACAGATTGGGACGGCTTCCGCGAGTTCGGGCGCACCTTGATCAATCCGTTCTGGAGCGACATGGTCGACACCACGACGCCGAAGACCGACATCAAGACGTACCGGATGCCTCGCGCCGTGCGCCATCACTACGAGCAGGTCGCGCGTTTCCCGGAGGGCATCGTGCCGATCGGTGACTCTGTCTGCTTCTTCAACCCCACGCACGGCCAGGGGATGTCATCGGCTGCAGGACAGGCGCGCGGGCTCGGGGTACTCCTCGCCGACCGTGCGAGCAATGGCCGCGGGCTGGACGGTCTCGCGATGGAGTTCTTCCCGATCGCGGAGGACTGGGTCCGCGGCCCGTGGATCCTCGCCGCGATGAGCGACTTCGCGAACCCGAACTGCACCGGCGACTTCCCCGAAGCCGACCTTCCCGACCTGATGGCGCTCGGTGAAGCCGCTGCCGCTGGTGCGGAATCGCCGGAGATGCTCCAGCTCGTCAACGACATCGGGATGCTCCGCAAGCCCCTGTCGGCGATCCGGACGCTCACACCGGCCTGAGCCGGGCGAACAACGCGCCGCCCGGCGCGCTTGAATGGCACCTACATGGGTGACGTCTGGCCGCAACTGCTCCTCGTCGCGATTCTCGTGCTGGTCAACGCCGCGTTCGCCGGCACCGAACTCGCACTCGTGTCATTGCGCGAGAGCCAACTGCAGCGGCTCGAAGAGGGCTCGGCGACCGGCGGGGTCCTCGCCCGACTCGCCCGCCAACCCAACCAGTTCCTGGCGACGATCCAGATCGGGATCACCCTCGCAGGATTTCTCGCATCGGCCGCCGCGGCCGTGTCGCTCGCCGAACCACTCGAAGCTCCGTTGAGCTTCCTCGGTGGTGCAGCAGGCCCGGTGTCGGTGATCCTGGTCACGCTGATCCTCGCGTACTTCACCCTGGTGTTCGGCGAGCTCGCACCCAAACGAATCGCCATGCAGCGAGCCGAGAAGTGGGGCATGGTCATGGCACGTCCGCTCGACGTGCTCTCGACGCTCACCAAGCCCGTGGTGTGGCTGCTCTCGAAGTCGACCGACATCGCTGTCCGGCTGCTCGGAGGCGACCCGGACCGACAGCGCGAGGAAGTGACCGGCGACGAACTCCGCGACATGGTCGCGGTGCACGAGACGTTCCCGCCCGAACAGCGCCAGATCATCGACGGAGCCTTCGAGATCGCCGAGCGCACGCTCGACGAGGTGATGGTGCCGCGCAACGACGTCTTCGTCATCGACGCCGAGGCCACCTGTGCCGAGGCCCTGACGCTCATGGTGGAATCCGGGCACTCCCGAGCGCCGGTCGCGGAGAAGCGCAACCTCGATCGGCCGGTGGGCATGGTGCGCCTGCGAAGTCTGCTCGATCGTGGCGACGAGCCGGTGTCGTCAGTGATGTGGGACATCCCGGCGTTTCCCGACGCGGCACGGGTCCTCACTGCGCTGCGGGAGTTCCAGGCTCGACGCACCCAGATGGCCGTGGTGGTCGACGAGTACGCCCGAACGCTCGGCATCGTCACCGTCGAGGACCTGGTCGAGGAACTCGTGGGCGAGATCTGGGACGAGACCGACCCCGACGCAGCGACGGTCGTCCACGAAGCCGACGGCACGATCCTGCTCCCTGGGACCTACCCGGTCCACGATCTCGCGGACCTCGATGTCGAGTTGCCCGACGGTGACTACACGACCATTGCCGGCCTCGTGCTCGACACCATGAACCGGTTCCCGGCGTCAGGCGAATCGATCGACATCGAGGGGTGGCAGATCACGATCCGTAACGTCGGTCGCCACCGGATCACCCAGGTCGCCCTCCGGCCGGTCGCGCCGGCCGACGATCAACGGACGGTGGCGATCAACCAGTAGTGATGCGGGTTGATGCCGTCGAACTCCCGGTTGACCGCACCACGCCCGGTGATCTTGCTCTTCGGGTTGCGCCAGATCTCGATGTCGGTGAGCAGCGGCGCCAACGGCCCGATCAGTTCGTCGGGGTGCAGCCGGTTGGCTTGCCAGCCGAGGCGGGCGGCCGTTCGGCGCTGCGAGAGCCACGGCCCGAACTTCGGGATTCGGAAGAGCCCACGGGTGGCTGATCCGAGCGGCAGCAGCACGACGTCCTGAGGACTCCGCGTCCGATAGTTCAGCACCACCCTGCCGCCCGGTCGGGTCACGCGAACCGCTTCCGACGTCAGTTCGAGCGCGTCGTCGGCATCGCAGTGCTGGAGCGTGATGTAGCTGAACGCGACGTCGGTGGAGTTCGGCGGCAGGTCGAGCGTGTGGCCGTCGATGACATGGCTGGTACGCAACCGATCGACCTTGCCGAACTGGCTGACGGTTTCGATGCACCGTTCGAGGAAGCCCGCGTCGAGGTCGCACGCGACCACCGAGGCGTACTCGCGCGTGAACGCGCACGTCATCCGGCCGATCCCCGAGCCGATCTCGACGAGCGTCTTCTGATCGGGCGTGCGACCCGCGGCGTCGGGCGAGCGCAACCCGAACACCGTCAGGTACGCCGGCACCTCGGAGTCGCCGGTGGCCACGAACTGTTCGAGTGTGAGTTCGCTGCCCGTTTCGTTGTTGAACACCCAACCGGTCGCGCGCACGACGTCGTCGCCGCTGGCCTGTCGTTCGCTGGTCTGGCCCGCCGCCTTCCACGGGACGAGTTGGGAACGGCGCCGCATGAGGACTGATTGTGCCAGAGCTGTCGACGATCCACCCAGCGCGCCGACGCGCGGCACCGAAACCTGGGGCGGGCGCACCGATCCCGACCGTTATCGTTCTGAGCATGTCTGGAGCACTTCCCACGTCTGGAGCACTTCGCGTCGGCGTCGTCGGAGCCACGGGTCAGGTCGGCAGCGTCATGCGACGGCTGCTCGACGAGCGCAACTTCCCGGTGAGCGAGATGCGGTACTTCGCGTCCTCCCGGTCCGCTGGGACCACCCTGCCGTGGAAGGGCGCCGACATCGTGGTCGAAGACGCCGAGACCGCTGATCCGAGCGGGCTCGACATCGCGCTGTTCTCCGCCGGCGCCACCTCGTCCCGAGCCCTCGCCCCGAAGTTCGCTGCGGCCGGAGCGATCGTCATCGACAACTCATCGGCATTCCGCATGGATCCCGACGTTCCGCTGATCGTCTCCGAGGTCAACGGCGACCTGGCCGGCAACCCACCCAAGGGCATCATCGCCAATCCCAACTGCACGACGATGGCGTTCATGCCCGTGATCAAGCCGCTCCACGAGGAAGCCGGGCTCACCCGGCTGATCGTCTCGACCTATCAGGCAGTGTCCGGGGGCGGGCTCGCCGGTGTCGACGAACTCGACAAGCAGGCTCGCGAGGTCGTCGATCGCGCAGCCGAACTCACCCATGACGGCGCCGCCGTCGAGTTCCCAGCGCCGTCGAAGTTCGTCAAGCCGATCGCGTTCAACGTGCTGCCGATGGCCGGCTCGATCGTCGACGACGGCTCGTTCGAGACCGATGAAGAACAGAAGCTCCGCAACGAGAGTCGCAAGATTCTCGACATCCCCGAGCTCCTCGTGTCGGGCACGTGCGTACGCGTCCCGGTGTTCACCGGCCACTCACTGTCGATCAACGCCGAGTTCGAGCGCCCGATCTCGGTCGAGCGCGCCACCGAGCTCCTCGGCGCGGCGACCGGTGTCGTGCTGTCCGACGTGCCGACCCCGCTGGACGCCGCCGGGCAGGACCCGTGCTACGTCGGCCGGCTGCGAGTCGACGAAGGCGCCCCGGGCGGTCGCGGGCTGGCGATGTTCGTCAGCAACGACAACCTGCGCAAGGGCGCTGCCCTCAACGCCATCCAGATCGCTGAGTTGATCCAGGCTCGACGCTGACGGGCAGCGTCGCCGCTTGACTTTGTGTCAGGTGGTTGCGACAATCGAGCGGTGGGCAACGACTGGCGATTCCTGATCGTCCTGTGGAGCGTCTCGGTCTTCGTCGTCATCGCCGGCGTCCGGCCGATCTCCGACGGGCGGCTCACAAGGTGGTCGATCCGGTTCAACGTGTTGATCCGCGACGGCTCTGCGGCGATGATCCGACCACAGCTTCGACGGGCGCGGGCGATCCGATGGACAGCGTTCGTGGTGGGCGTCAACCTCGGAATGCTGCCGATGTACATGAACGTGATCGACGTCGAACGATCGGCCGATTTCTCCAATGAACTGACCGTGCAGGCGCCATTCATCGCCGCAGCGCTCGGATCGGTCGCGGCGGAACTCGCCTTCGTGCGGCGCCCGGTTCAAGGACGCCGTACCGCTGCAGTGACGATGCGTCGATGGGCCGACTACGTTCCCGCCTTCTGGGTCCGCTGCGTGGCGCTCTGTGTGCCGATCTCGCTGGTCGCAGCGATCGTCGCCACTGCCCGCGTGGAAGCGCTCCGTCCGTGGGCATGGCCGTGGTTCGGCCCGATAGCGAGCGCGCTCGCGCTGGCGGCCATGACCATCGGCGTCCACCACGTCGTCAACCGCCCATCATTCGCCGGCAGCGAACAGGACCTTCGCCTCGACGATGCCCTACGGGCAGATGGCGTGCACCACATCGTTGGTGCTTCGTTCGCGATGGCCGGCGCAGCGACGTCGTTGGCCCTGACCGCGGCGTTCGGCGGCGTGCTCGGCCTCGTGTCCGGCCTGGCCTTCTATGCCGTGATCGGGGTGTGGTACAGCCTCGCTGCCACCGAGCGTTGGAACGTCGATCAGGCGCGACTGCAACGCGTATGACCGCGGTCGTCACGATCGACGCCGACTCGACGGTTCCGCCGTACGAGCAGCTTCGGAGTCAGCTCGCCTTCCAGGTGCGCTCGGGTCAACTGGCCACCGGCGACCGCCTGCCGACCGTGAGACAGTTGGCGCGCGACCTCGGGCTGGCGAAGAACACGGTGGTGCGCGCCTACCGCGAACTCGAGCAGGCCGGCCTCGTCGCAGGCGAGGGCCGTCGTGGCACGATCGTCACCACTCGCCCGAACCGGCCCGACGATCGAACCGACCTCATCGACGAAGCGACTCGTCGCTGCCTCGCGGAACTCAGCACGCTCGAGCCGAGTCTCGACGAGCTCATCGCAGCGCTGCGGCGAGCAGTCGGCTGAGACAGTGCTCCGAGCACCCCGAGAGACCGAAATGGCACGCGAGCGTGTCGCTGAGCGCAACGCTGACGCAATATTTCGGGGAGTCGACGACCGACTGGGGTCAGCAGGTGCAGGGGCTGCTGTCGCACTTGGGGCAGCCGTGGGCGAAGCGTTGGATC
Organism: Ilumatobacteraceae bacterium; assembly: GCA_963741875.1. Taxonomy (GTDB): domain Bacteria; phylum Actinomycetota; class Acidimicrobiia; order Acidimicrobiales; family Ilumatobacteraceae; genus Sva-07. Next base: position 148,491 of record CAVUJO010000005.1, read on the forward strand.
GCTTCGTTCAGGTCGACGCCCTGCTGATTGGCAAGCGTCGCCACCCAGGCAATGACGTCACCGAACTCGTGCACCCGGTCCTCGTGCGTGCCCTTGCGCACCGCCTGCGCCAGTTCGCCGACCTCCTCGGCGAGCCAGGCAACGGTGGCCGACACGCCCCGCTCGCGATCGCGGTCTCCGTAGGTGCGTTCGATGACGTCTTGCAGCTCGGCGAAGTCCACGACCGGCGACCGTAGCGTCGTCAGGCGTCGACGGCCAGCGCCGCTCCCAGCTCGAATGTCGGCTGGAAGTCGGCCATCCGAGGATCCGCGTTCACCACCGCCAGATACGACGTGGCGCAACCGGGGACCGTGGACGACACCCGCGTCATCGACGCATAGGCCAGTCGCCGCGACCGCTCTTCCATCCCGACGCCCACGACCACGACGGGGCTGTCCCAACCCTTGTAGCTGTGCACGGTGCAACCCTTGACCGCGTCGGCGTCCGGCCAGAATCGACCCTTGCTGCGGTGGCGTTCGTCGGGATCACGGCTGTACACGTGGTGGACGGGGTAGCCGGCAGCCTCGATCTCGCCGGCGGCTGCCAGCCCGTCGTGGTGGTACTCGCACAGGTACACGACATCGCGCGGGGCGAGTTCGGGATACTCCTGGAGCAGCCGAACCACCTCTCGACCGACGGCCACGCCGAGATCGGCGACACGATCGACGTTCCGCCACGAACGAATGGCCGCCGAGACGTGTCCGACGACGACGGCTTGGTCATCGGCGATCTCGGGCACCACGGCATCCTCGGAGACGAAGGACCGTGCGAACTCGTTGGTCGAGCGGACCAGATCCGGCGCCATCCGGTACGAGCTGGTCATCCGGATCCACGGTTCGGTGAGACCGGCCGCAGCGAGCGCGTCCGGGTCGTCCCATGTCGACTTGCCGTACAGGTCGACGGTCGAGTCGGCGACGAGCAACATCTCGCCGTCGGGTCGCACGACGTGCTCGCGCAACAGATTCCACCAGTCGACCGTGAAGTCCTGGCCCTCGTCGACGAGGACCGCATCGAAGCGCCGATCGAAGCCGGCCTGGAACACGTCGCGAGTCTTCAGGACGATCTTCACCGGCCAGGTACCGCGAGCGGGCTCCTCGGCGATGATGCCCTGTTGCGCGGCGTCGTCGACGGCCCGCGAGCAGAACGTGTGAAAGCTGGTGCAGGTCACCCGGGCCGGGTTCGCTCCGTACTCGGCACATCGTTCCACGACCAATCGGCGGAGATGGTTCGCCAACGTCAGGTTGAAGCACAGCACGAGCACGCTCTTGCCCTCGGCGGCCAATCGGGCGGCGCGTGCGGTGAGCGCGAACGACTTGCCGCTGCCGGCGGTGCCGGTCACGCCGCGAACGTGAGCTCGCCCAGGGTTGGCGACGACCCGGCGGGCATTGTCGCTGAGCTGCACCGGCATGACCGCGTCGTGGACCATGCCGTCGACGACCAGTTCGCGATGCAACCGCCGGATCGACGCCGCCGGTGCGGGCACCGCCGACGGACCGTCGACCAGGAACTGCAGGCGCCCCGACAGGTCGTCGCCGGACCAGACGAGCACGGCGTTCGCTGGGTCACCGAGGCCGGAGGCCAGGAGCGCGCCGGCCTCGGCGCCCGAGCACCACGGGAGCACCACGACCGACCGCACGACGCTGCCCGGCTCGCGGGAGTCTCCCGGAAAGGCGAAGAACTGCTCGTACACGGTGCTGCGGTGACGACGAGCAACGGCGAGGGGTTGCTCGGTGCTCCGAGTCCAGACGCCATCCGCTCCCAGCACCTCGACATCGCCGAGTTCGGAGCGCCGGTGATCGTCGGAGCGCCAGTCGACCACGTCGACGGTGACCGCACCTCGGACGTCGTGGACCAGTACGAGATCGGGAACGTCCTGACCGACCTTGGGACGCACGTAGATCGTCCACTCGTCACCGAGGGCAGCGAACGCATCGAACACCTCCTGCTCCGCAGCGCCGAGAGGTTCTTGGAGTTCGTCGAGATGTTCGATGGACGGTCGGATGATGGCCACGGCAGCTCCCGTTCGGTACAGGCGGACGGGCTGTCATCGGCAGGGAGGGGCCGCGACTTGAGGAGCTTTCGCTCGTTCTCCGCGTCGGGAACGCGTGACGGACAGGTGTGAGATACTCGACCGATGGCGTCGGGCCATTCGCACTCGACGGATCTCATCGTCGGCAGGGATCAGCAACGCCGCGAACTTCGTCAGCTGTGGGACGACGTCTGCCACGGGCGAGGACGCATGGTGGCCGTGAGTGGCGACGCGGGGATCGGCAAGACCCATCTCGTCGAAGATCTGACCGCGGACGTGCGGTCGATGGATGATCGGGCCGTCGTGGCGTGGGGAGCGTGCACCGGAGCGAATGCGCCGGCGCTGTGGCCGTGGCGGGCGATCTGCCGTTCGTTGGGGGTCGACCTGCCCACCGACGCCCCGACCTCGCTGGAGTGGTCCGACAACACCACGGCGGTCCGGGTTCACCAGGCGGTCATCGACGCCCTGCGTGCGGGGTTCGAGCATCCCGGGGTGGTGGTGATCGACGACCTCCACTGGGCGGATCTCGATTCGCTCGCAACCCTGCGGCTCTGCGCCGGCGAGCTGCGAGGTCTGCCGATCCTGCTCGTCCTCACGGTGCGGACCGACGAGCAGTCGGCGAACGCATCGGATGTGCGCCGGCTGCTCGTCGACCTCGCTGGCTCCACCTACATCGTGCACCTCCGAGGGCTGGCGCGTCCGGCGTTGGAGGAGATGATCAGCGCCCAGATCGGCCATCCGATCTCCGACGACTTCGCAGCAGCGATCCACGATCGGACCGGCGCCAACCCACTGCTGGTGCGCGAGCTCGTACGCCTGCTGCAGTCGGAGGGCGAACGGTTCGATGCCGACGAGCTCCGCCGCATCCCGCTCCCGCCCCTCATGCGCGACATTCTGCTGCGCCGGGTCGATCAGCTCGATCCGGATGCTCGACGAGTGCTCGAGGTCGCTGCGATCGCAGGCCGCGAGATCGGTCTCGAGGCGCTCGCTGACGCCTCCAGGCTGTCGCTCGAGGATGTCGCAACTGCCGCGAACGCCGCTGTTGCTGAGCAGCTCGTCTCCGTGGTCGGAACGGGCCTTCGCTTCGACCACGATCTGCTGCACGAGGCACTCGTCGATCGGCTTGCGGCGAGCGAGCGCCAAGAGCTCCACGTTCGGGTCGCTGACGCGCTCACCGCGGCCGGCGGCCCGGGCGCCGGACTGTCCGAGATCGCCGGACACCTCGCGGCGGCGATGCCACGCGTTTCCGGTCGCCGGGTCGCCGAGGCGGCCCTGCGGGCCGGACGTGACGCCCTGTCGCGGCACGCGCCGGCCGTCGCGGCTGCGCAGTTCAGGCAAGGACTCGACGTGATCGACTCCGATCCGCTCACGACGGAGTTGTATCTCGAGCTCGGGACGGCGTTGGCGACGGCGGGCGAGCGCGCCGAGAGCCTCGAGGCGTTCGACGCAGCAGCGGCCTCGGCGCGATTGCAGCACGACCCGGACGGCATTGCTCGCGCCGCGGTCGGCGAAGCGGCGATGTCCGCTCGGCCCCGAACCGACCCCGAACTGGTCGCCTTGCTCGAGGAGGCGCTCGCAGGACTTCTCGGACGTCGCGACGCCCTCGTCTCGGAAGTGATGCGTAGCCTCGCACACGCCCTGCTGTTCTCCGACCAGCTCGATCGACGGTTGCAACTGTCCGACGACGCGATCAGGATCGCTCGAGCGACCGATGATCCGCAGGCGCTCGCGCATGCGCTCTACGTCTGGCTGCTCGTCCACGAGAGTTCCGCCAACTTCGAGGAACGTCTCGCGGTGGGCCGACGAGCTGCTGGTCGTGGCCCGCACGACGGGTTCCGGCGAGATCGAGGCATCTGCGCTCCATCACCATGCTCGACAGATGGCCGAACTGGGCGACGCGGTCACCTACGACGCAGACGTCGCCGCATGCGACGCCATCGCCCGCAAGATCTCGAGCGTCCCATGGCAGTGGACCGCCCTGCTCAACCGGGCCATGCGCGCCGTGATGACGGGCGATTTCGTCGAGGGTGAGCGCCTGGGCGACGAGGCCTTTGCGATCGGGGCCAGAGCCGGCTTCGAGGCCGCTCCGGCCACCTACGGCGCCCACCTGATGGCCCTGCGGACGTGGCAGGGGCGGCTCGGGGAAATGTTGCCGATCGCCATCGCCTCAGCTGGTGAGTTCCGTGAACTGCCGGCGGTCTGGGCGTCCGTTCCCTACATCAGGGCCGAGATCGGCGACGTCGACCAAGCCGCAGCCGATCTGAGGAGCCTGGTCGGCGACGAACGCATGCAGGGGCTCCCCGGATCGCAGTCGTGGACCGTGGCCGTCGCCATGCTCGCTCGGGTGGCACATCTGACCACGCAGTCGAGCGCGGCCGCCACGTTGCGCGACATGCTCGAGCCGATCGGTTCGCGGCACATCATCGGCCCCTACGCCGACTGCTACTTCGGGCCGGCCTCGCTGTACCGGGGCCTGTGCAGCATCGCCATGGAGGACCTCGGCACAGCGAGGAACGAACTGGCGAACGCGGTGACCGATGCATCGCGGGCCGGGGCCGTCCCGGTCGCGGCGTGGGCGGCCGGCGAACTCGTGGTCGCCGAACGACTCGATGGTGACACCGGCCTCGACCAACGGTTCGACTCGGTCACGACGAGCCTCCGGCGTCTCGGGATGGCCACTCACGCGGAGCGGCTGCGCGACGCATTTGCACGGTCGTCGCCGGTGATCCGGCCCACACGCGACGCTGGGAGTTCGACCGCGAACACCTTTTCGTTCACGGGCCAGGAGTGGACGATCTGTTTCAACGGTCACACGATCCAGGTCGACGACACGAAGGGCATTCGTGACATTCATCGGTTGATCACCAGATCGGGAGACGAGGTACACGTGCTCGAGCTGATGGGCGTCGATGGCGAGTCGATGGCCGGCGTGAGCGCCCAACCCGTCCTGGACGACGAGGCCAAGGCGGCCTATCGGCGTCGGCTCGCCGAGATCGAGTTCGAACTCGACGAAGCCGATCGGCTCGCCGACCTCGCCCGCAGTGAACGAGCGCAACGCGAACGCAACGCGTTGCACGACCAGCTGCGCAGCGCCATCGGGATCGCCGGACGTGGGCGTGCACTGCCGAACGAGCACGAACGGGCACGTCAGGCCGTCCGTGCTCGTATCCGGTACGCACTCGACAAGATCGAGCCGCTCGACGAGGAGCTGCACAGCCATCTGCACCACGCAGTGACCACCGGGACCTACTGCGCGTACCTGCCCGAGCGACCCACGAGTTGGCGGACGTGAACGCCTGGGCCAGGTGGAGAGCTCCATGTCGACACGGGCCTCACTCGACGTCGAATTCCGAGATCATTCCCTTCTCGGCATGCGCCTGACCGTCAGGGGCTGGCACGAAACAGAGCAGGACATACCTCCCGGGCGTGAGGTCGTCGACGTTGAGCACCGACTCGAGCCCGGGGGCCACCGGACCGGCGAACCCGACCGATTCGACGAGCCCTTCGGCTTCGGGGTCCTCGGCGGCGAACGCCTCGTCGATGGTGGTGTCACCGATGAGCCGGGCGAGCGACATCTCATGGACCTCTTCGCCCTCGTTGACCATCACGAACGACGTGGCGCCCGATGCGGGTGCATCGAAGTCGAACGAGTACTCGGTTGCGGTCACGTCGACTCGTGCGGCGTCGGGATCGATCTCCGCCGCCAGTTCTCCGGTGCCACAGTTGACCGCTTCGAACGACTCGATGGCGGCGAAGTTGCTGACCACGTCCGGGTCGGAGAAGGCCGCCTCGCCGTCGGCGCGAATCGCAGCGACGACCGCTTCGAGGTTCTCGGCGATCTCCTCCGGCGCGGTGGCGAGGATCTGGTCGAACTGTTCGTCCGTGGGAAGATCGTCGCCGACCTCCTCGATGACGGCGCAGTACTCGTCCGAGGATGCGTCGGCCTGTTCGGGCTCCGAACCGGCTGTGGACGTCTCCGGCGCTCCCGTCGTTTCCGGCTGCGTGGCCGGTGTCTGCGGCTCCGACGTCGACGAGTCCTCGATCGACGCCGAGGTGCTGTCATCACCGTCGTCGCCGCAACCAACCATCACCAGCGCCCCGACGACCCCGGCGGCGAGCATCCTCCTCGTGGCTGACATCACGAGACCTCCTCCATTCCCCGCTGGCCCCGATGGCCAGCGCTCGATGTGGAGGCGTGAGAAAACCTGTCTCACGATGTGAGAGGCGGTTGCACCGGCCGGCTGCAGAGCCACCGGGCTGTGGTCGGGGTGAGAGGATTTGAACCTCCGGCCTCCACGTCCCGAACGTGGCGCGCTGAACCAAGCTGCGCTACACCCCGTAGCGGCTGGCCATGCTATCCAGCGGTGGCCGGTTCTTCCTCTGACGAATTCTCGACCTCGGGGACATCTGCGTCGGGAAGCGGCACCATCGGTTCCACCGGGGCGGCATCGGCTGCGAGCCCTTCGGTGTAGGTCCCGCCGGCGATGATCGCATCGGCCGCACGCCGCAGACGTAGCGCATCGAGCGGTTTGACCAGCCAGCCTTCGGCGCCGCTCCGGCGAGCCAGGTGGAGATCGGCTCGACGGTCGAGCAGCATCAACACCGGAACATGGTCGACGACGCCGGCCGACTCGTCGAGCCGAAGCGCCATCGTCACGGCCATGGCCCCCATCGACCCGACTTGGAGATCGAGGATGGCGAGATCAGGCATCCGTTCGGTGACCTGATGCGACACCGCTCGGCCGTCACGGCACACGGTGAAATTGACGTCGTCATCGCCGAGCGCAGCGGTGACGTCGTCGACGATCCAGTCGGCATCGGTGGCAAGCAGGATGTGCACGACGCAGACGCTACCCGTCGGCGACCGGATGGTCGAAGAGATGGCCGGCGATCACCAGCAGGCCGTCGAGGTCGTGCACGTCGCCATCGAGCAGCGGCAGCACGACCAGACGGTCGCCTCCGACGATCTCGGCGAGCGGTGCGATCACGTCGAGTTCCAGATCGCGCATCGTGCGCAGCGCCGCCACGTTGTCCCAGAGCGCCGCGAGGACGTCGTCTCCCGACTCGCGAGCGGATGCGGCCGCATCGGTGGCGGTGACCGCACTGCCGTCGCCGAACTGAGGATGCGTCCGATTGACGATCGCCGAGGTCACGCCAACCCCCTGGTCGATCAACTGCGCCGAGAACCAGACCGCTTCGCCGATCGTGTCGTGATGCGGCGACGCGATCACCACGAACGACGTCTCCGGCGCCTGGATCAGTTGCACCACCTCGTCTGCTCGTTCTCGAAATCCGGTCTCCATTCCGGCGAATGCCTGGAAGAACGCAACCGAGTCGGCCAGGACATCGGAGCCGACCACCTTGCCGATCGCCTTCAGCAGCGGCTGGGTGGCAGTGCTGATCACCCGCAGGCCACCACGGGTCGGCAGCATCAGCAGCCGGAACAGGCGATGATCGAGGAATCGGGCGAGCACGCCGGGCGCTTCGAGGAAGTCGAGCGCATTCCGGCTCGGTGGCGTGTCGACGATCACCAGATCGAACCGTTCGTCGCCGTGGAGTTCGTGCAACGTCTCGGCTGCCATGTACTCCTGCGTGCCACTCAGCGCCCCGGCGATGTTGCGGTAGAACGGGTTGGTCAGGATCCGCTCGATCTGTTCGTCGGAGTCGGCGTGACGGCGCACCAATCCGTCGAACGTCGCCGCGGTGTCGAGCATCATCGCCCACAACTCGCCGCCCGGCTTCCATTCGCTGTCGGAGTGCGGCTCGATGCGTTGCGGCTCGGAGGCCAGGCCGTCCTCGAGGCCGAGCGCATCGGCCAACCGCCGCGCCGGATCGATCGTGACCACCACGGCCCGTCGCCCACGACGAGCCGCTTCGAGTCCCAGCACGGCCGCAGTCGTCGTCTTGCCGACCCCGCCGGACCCGCAGCAGACGATCACCGTCGACGCGTCGATCATGTCGCCGTCGGCACCCGTCATGGCCGCGCTCCGCTGGTGTCGGCGCCGGTGTCGAGGCGGGTGTGGACGAGGGTGTCGGCCAGACGCTGGATGTCCGACGATGTCAGGCCGGCCGCCAGACACGCCGGCAACGTCACTTTCGGGAGCGGAAGTTCGGCGGCGAGACGGGCGATTTCGCCGGCCTCCATCGCCCGCCGTGAGCGACGGAACGCTGCAGCATCGACCAGCGACTGGGCGGTCGACGGGTCGAGATCGAGATCGGCGACGACCAGGCGAACGGTGGCATCGTCGGGCAGCGGATCGCCGACGTCGACGGAGTTGACGACCACCGGTCCGAGTTGCACCCCGACGTCGTCCTCGAGCGCGAACGCGGTTTCGACCACTTCGTTGACCGGCGTCGTCTCGGGCAGGGTGACCAGCACCACCTGACAGCGCTCGGGATCGTGGAGCAGTTCGAGCACCTCGTCCGCTTGTGCTCGCACCGGGCCGGCACTCACCGCGTCCGCAAGCCCCGCTGCCGAGGTGAGAAATGTGATCGCATGTCCCGCCGCCGGACCATCGACCACGATCAGGTCGTACTCGCCCGAACGCTCGAGTTGCTTGATCTTGCCGAGCACGACGATGTCGTCGATCCCGGGCGCTGCCGTGCCGACCACGTCGATGACGCCGGTGCGGTTCAGTCGTTTCGCGATCCGGGCGAAGCCATGGTCGCGCAGGTACTCATCCAGCGCGTCGGGGGCAGAGATGGCGAGCACCTCGACGTCGGGGAGCAGGTCGGCGAGCGCCGGCTTGCCGTCGAGTTCGACCACCAGCACGCGCCGCCCGGCATCGGATGCGGCACGGGCGATCACAGCCGTTACCGTGGTCTTTCCCACACCGCCCTTGCCCGCCACCACGACGACGCGGGCGGCAGTCAACGACTGCAGCGGAAACTCGCTCTCTGGAGGCACCTGTGCGAAGACTAGCGATCGGCATGCTCACGCTGGTGGCCGGGCTCACACTGTTCGGGTCGAACATCCAGGCCCAGGACGACAGCGATGCAAGCGCGGCGGTCGGACGAATCGACGTGTTGCAGGTGAGCGGCTACGTCGACCCGATCCTGGTCGACGCCATCGACGAGGCCATCGACCGCGCCGTCGACGACGGCTCGCAGGCATTGATCCTGCAGGTGAACAGCGATGGCACAGTGGTCGACGACGACGTCGTCGAGGACCTTCTCGTGCGTGTCGCCAACGCTCCCGTCCCGATCGGCATCTGGGTCGGTCCGAGCGGCGCCCGGTTCTACGGCGCCGCGGCGCAACTGCTGGCCGTGGCCGACGTCACCGGTATGGCACCGGGCGCCCGGGTCGGCTACATCGGGGTCCCACTCGACCCACCCGGCCTGCCCGAGGGTGTCACTGTCGATTTCGGTGTGGCCGAGGACCGTTTGCGCAACGACTCGGTCGGTCTGTCCGACGCCCGACTGCTCGACGTGTTCAAGCAGCGCATCGACGACGAAGGCATCCCGACGATCACGAACATGGTGGCGGCGATGGACGGCTACGAGGAGAACGGCGTTGCGTTGGTCACCACCGAACTCGTGGTGCTCGACGACGGCTCGACCCGGTTCGACACCGTGTCGGTCGTGCGGTTCTCCAAGCTGACACTGGTCGATCAGCTCTTCCACACCGTAGCCAGCCCGCCCGTTGCGTACCTGTTGCTGTTGACCGGACTGGCGCTGTTGATCTTCGAGTTCTTCACCGCCGGTGTCGGCATCGCCGGCGCCGTCGGCGCCGTGTGCACGGTGCTCGCCTTCACCGGGCTGGCGGTGCTCCCGACGCGCACGTGGGCGGTCGCCTTGATCATGCTCGCGATGCTCGCGTTCGCGATCGACGTGCAAGTGGGGATTCCCAGATTCTGGACCGGCGCGGGCATCGTGCTCACGATCATCGGGAGCTGGTTCCTGTTCGAGTCGATCCCCGGCTCGTCGATGCGCCCGTCATGGCTCGCCCTCATCGCCGGTGTCGGCGGCATCTCGCTCACGTTCATCGTCGGGATGCCGTCGATGGTGCGCACGAGATTCGCCACGCCCACGATCGGGCGCGAGTGGATGATCGGCCAAGAGGGCAGCGCCATCGACGCCATCGACCCGGAGGGCTTCGTGATGGTCGGCTCGGCCACCTGGCGGGCCCGCACCAACCGCGCGACCCCGATCGCCTCAGGAGAGCCGATCCGTGTTGCCGCGATCGATGGGGTCACCCTCGACGTCGAGCCGCTCGAAGGCGCCGCTCGCGACTACCGCGAGATGCGAAAGAAGACCCCCGACGGCGAGACCGACGACAATACGACCGACGACAACCAGCCGGCCGACGCCAGCTGATCGTCACACGTCGGGAAGTCGGGGACCGGCGATGCGCAGGTCGTCGCGGCGACGGGTGACCCCACGAGCGTCGAGTTCGGCCACGAGCGGCAACACGAACTTTCGGCTCGTGGACGTGGCATCACGGAATTCGGCCACCGTGAACCCGGTCGGTGAGTTCGACAACAACTGAGCTGCCAGGGCCGCAGCGGCATCGATGGTGTCGGCGTGGAAGTACATCCCGTCACGCGTCACCACATGGCCGCGACGCACGAGTTCGCGCAGTTCGGCACGGTCGATGTCGTCGGGCTGCGGCGGGGTGAAGCCGCCCGATCGGACCGCGTCGAGGTACGGATGGTCGACGTAGGGGTCGACGACGTCGGCAGTCCGAACCGTCGCCGCGTCGACGACGACCTCGTCGATCGTTGCGAGCACGGCACGTTCGCGATCGTCGAACGAGGCCAGGTCGAGCCCGGTCGGCCCGGCAGCTTCGACGCGTTCGACGAGCGCGATCCGCATCGCCGACAGCTCCTCGGCGGTCGTCAACCACTCGCCGACGGTCGGCTCGACCCGCTCACCGGTGAGCTGCTCGACGTCGGCGACGGTGGCCCAGCCCCGCTCGCGGACCACCCGTTCGACCGTGCGGTCGGGTGCCGCCCGCGAGGCCCGCAGCACGGGCTCGATGTCGAGTACCTCCCCGCCGCCGACCGTTTCGTCACGGCCGGACTCGCGCAGCACGAATCGATCACCGGGAAGCAACGGCAGCGCCTGGGGCAGGAAGACACGGACGGCACCATCGGTCCCGGGAGCCAGGGTCTCGGTGCCCAGCACGCGCAGTCGTGCGGGATGCTCACCCGATCCGATGTAGGCCACGAAGGCACCCCGCCGCGACACGTCATGATCGAGCGCGGCCAGCACGTGCACCGAGGCATCGAACCGATCGGTCAGCCGCCACTGGGCGGGGGCGACGAGGGCGTCACCGCGCCTGATGTCGTGGTGGTCGACGCCGGAGAGATTCACCGCGACGCGAGTGCCCGGTCCGATCTCCTCGACGGATCGACCTGCGGTCTGCAACGCCCGGATTCGCACCGCCTGCGCAGCGACGACCATGTTCTGATCGACGACAAGGCGTCCTCCCGTCAGCGTTCCGGTGACCACGGTGCCGCTCCCCTTCGCCGCGAAGACTCGGTCGACCCACAAGCGGGGGCGCCCACGGTCGCCCGCCCGATCGGTGCGGGCCACGAGCGCGTCGAGCTCGCCGCGCAACTGCTCGAGCCCGCTCCCGGTCGTCGCCGAGACCGCGACGACGGGCGCATCGGCGAGAAAGGTGTCGGCGACATGATCCGCGACGTCCATCTGCGCCAACTCGAGCAGGTCGTCGTCGACGAGGTCGCACTTCGTCAACGCGATCAGCCCCGAGTCGATGCCGAGCAGTTCGAGGATGCGGAGGTGCTCCTCCGACTGCGGCTTCCATCCCTCGGTGGCCGCGACCACGAACACGCACGCCGTCACGCCGCCGACGCCGGCGAGCATGTTGCGCAAGAACTTCACATGGCCGGGAACGTCGATGAAGCTGAGCTCCTCCCCCGACGGCAGGGTCGTGTGGGCGAAGCCGAGATCGATCGTGAGGCCGCGCCGCTTCTCCTCCTCGAACCGATCGGGATCGGTGCCCGTGAGCGCGAGGACCAGCGACGACTTGCCGTGGTCGACGTGACCGGCCGTCGCGACGACCGTCACGACGACGGGTGTGACGCCATCAGCGCCGCCACGATGGTCGAGTCATCGGCCGGCGCGACCGAACGGAGGTCGAGCATCGTGCGGTCGTCGCGCGAGCGGGCGACCACCGGCGGATCATGGCGACGCAGTGCGGCGAGCAGATCGCCGTCGAGCTCGACGCCGTACGACGGCATCGTGACGCCCGGCGCCGATCCAGCGCCGGGCAACGCCTCCATGGGGGCGGCAACGGCCGACGGGTGCGCCTCGGACACCGACGCCACGACCGCCTCGGCACGAGCACGCAACGACGCAGTGGGAACCGCCACCATCGCCCAGAACGCGACGTCGGTGGCGGCCCGCTTGTCGAGGTAGGCCAACGCCGTGTCCTGCATCGCCGCGAGTACCAGCCCGCCCGGTCGCAGTGCCCGCGCCAGCGGATGGCGCTGGCACTGTTCGACCAGGTCGGCACGCCCGGCGATGATGCCCGCCTGCGGCCCGCCGAGCAGCTTGTCGCCGCTGAAGGTGACGAGCGCCGCGCCGTCGGCGAGGGTCTGCAACGCCGCTGGCTCGCCGGTGAGCCACGCGGCGGCGCGCCCGGCAGCCACGGGCAGTTCGCGTCGATCAAACCGCTGCCGATGTCCGCGACGACAGGCACGTCGAGCGTTGCCAGTTCTCGCACCGAGGTCTCCTCGACGAATCCTTCGACCCGATAGTTGCTCGGGTGCACCTTGAGCACGAGCGCTGCGTCGACACCGGGCTTGTCGAGCGCTCGGCGGTAGTCGTCGAGCCGGGTGCGGTTCGTCGTGCCGACGTCGACGAGACGGGCACCGGACTGTTCCATCACGTCGGGGACCCGGAACGAGCCACCGATCTCGACACTCTCACCGCGACTGACGGGCACGTCGCGGCCCGCGGCCAACGCGGCGAGCACCAGCAGCACCGCCGCCGCGTTGTTGTTGACGATCATCGCCGCCTCGGCACCGCACAGCCGAGCCAGCAGCTGACCGACGGCGCGCTGGCGCGACCCACGGGTTCCGGAGGCGAGGTCGAACTCGACGGTCTGGGCGGCGGCCGGCTGGTGGTGTCGCAGCGGCGCTCGGCCCAGGTTGGTGTGCAACAGCACGCCGGTGGCATTGACCACCGGGGTCAGCAGCGTTCGGCGGAACGAGTCGGCGCGTGCGGCGGCCGACTCGACGTCACCGGCCTCGATCGCCGCCCTCGCGACGTCGACGAGGATCGGGTGCGGGAGGCCTGTCGATGCCAACGATCGGGCGAGCGCGTCGACCGAGGGTGGCCGTTGACGGTCCCCCGGAGCGCTCATCGACCCGAGCCTACGAGATGGCTCGGCTCAGGCGTCGGGCAGCTTGTCGACGGCGTCTTTGGCCATCTTCGCCCCTTTGTCGACTTTGTCGGCGTGGGCACCTGCCTTGCCACCGACGACGTCGGCGGCCTTGTCGACGCCCTGCTTGATCTGGGTCTTGTTGCCACCCAGCTTTGACTTGATCGAATCCATGAGTCCCATTGCGAGAGTCCTTTCGCGTTGTCGAGTCGACCGTCACCGTACCGGACGTTCGACGGAGGGTTCGAACGTCGCTCGGCGGGCGGCATCCAGCACGGCGACACCGTGGATCCGCGCGGACCGTTCCCAGTCCGGATCGTCAGGGGTCGATCCGCAACGATGATCCCAGACGATCCGAGCATGGGCCGGATTCGATCGGTCACCGTGCAGGTGCACCCAGTGCTCGGCGCGTTCGTTGATGATCATCCGAGTGTCGGAGATCGTGCCGAGCTCCATCGTCACGGTGCGCCAGACGGCGTCGGGCACGACCTCGGCGAGGCCGACGGCGATCTGGCCGTGCTTCGGTCCGGTGGTGGCCTCGGGAGCGGCGGTGCGCTCGATGCGGTCGGCATCGAAGATCCGGCGCAGCCATGCGTCGTCGGGATGATCCTCGGCGACGTGCGACAACAGGGTGTAGGTGCCGAACTCACCGTGCCCCGTGTGCAGGTCGAGCACCAGGACCTCCTCGGTGCCGGCGAGTCGCTCACCGACCACACGAGCCAGGATCTGATTCGATTCCTCGGTTCGATCGCCTCCGAAGTACAGGCCGTCGGGATGCGAGTACTGCCCCTCGCTCACCGCCGACTTCACCCACTGGTATCCGTGCTCGGCGATCAACGCTCGGGTGACCTCGAGCAGCGACTCGGCCGTGGGCGGTTCGTCACCGGCAGGCACCAGCGCCGAGTGAAGGACCTCGTAGCCGGGATTGTCGGGGACGTCGGAGCGCTCGTCGCGGGCCCAGTTGCGGTTGAGGTCGACGTTGGACTCGTTCTGACGGCGCCAGTACGTCATCCCCCACGGATTGACGGCGTGCACCAGCAGCACGGCGGCGTCGTCGGGAAGATCGGGATCGGAACCGTCGATCACCCATCGTTCGATCGCGTCACACATCAGCGTCGACGACGAGAAGCCTTCGTCGCCGTGCACCCCGGCCAGCACCAGCAGCGCGCGACGTGGCCGTGTCGCGCCGAACGACGTCACGTCGATCGTCAGCTCCTGGCCGTGCTCGCCCGTGGCGACGATCGGATGGGCCGCGAACTCCAGTCCGGCCGCCCGGCAGGTCCAGCGGAAACGCTCGCGACACTCGTCGTAGGTGAGCGGGAACCGTTCAGGGCGCATCGTCACAGGATTCCATCACGCGGTCCACTGCGCCGACCCGCGGACATCGAGCACCTGATGCAGATATCCTGCATCAGGTCGTGACCAGTTGGAGCAAGGCCATCGTCAGCTACCCGCCGACGTGGATCGCCGCGGTACTGCTCGGTGCGACGGTCTGGCTGGTCCTCACCGTGCTCGATCCGCCCGGCGTGTTCGTGGTCGTCCTGATCGTGCTGGCCATCGTCGCAGCCATCGCGTGGCCGTTCACGATGTCGGCGACCGGCACGCTGACGAAGCTGCAGTTCGAGATCCCCCGGGTCGAGGAGATCGATCCCGCCGAAATCGCTGCGCTGCGAGCCGAACTCGACGCGCTCGTCGACACGCAACCGACCGAGCAGCTCGATGCACTGCTGTCCAAGCGGCAGAGCCTGATCAACGTGCTGCAACGACGCCTCGATGCCGGCGAGCTCACCTACGCCCGGTATCTCTCGACGTCGCAGCAGGTGTTCAGCTCAGCACTCGACAACCTCCACGAGGTGGCGGTCGCCTACGAGAGCATCAGCACGATCGACGAGACCTACATCGATCGCCGCCTCGCCGAACTCGTTGCCGACGACAGCGATGCGGAATCAGCCGAGCGCGAGCGCGCCACACTCGAGCGCCGCCGCGAGATGCGCACCACGCAGCGTCGCCGCATCGCCCAGCTGCTCGCTCAGAACGAGTCCGCGCTCACCGCACTCGACCGGACCACCACGGCGCTCGCCGATGTCCCGATCGGCAAGAAGCCCGAGGACGCCGACGCCGCCATGGCGGCGCTCGAGGAACTCGCCGACCGAGCCGCCAAGTACGCCTGAACCGCCACCCCGAAAGGCTCCCACCCATGAGTGACACCGCACCAACGACCAATGGCCACACGACGGCCGTGTTGGACCTGAACCTCAACGTCGAGGCCGCGAAGGCCGAGATCGTCGTCGTCGAGCCGGAACCAACCGACGAACTGCGAGCCCAGGCCATGGCCCAGGTCGACCAGCTCCTCGCGGTCGACCCGACGAACGAGGACGCACGAGCTGCAGCTCGAGACGCCGTCGACTCGATGGGCCGCGACCTCCAGACTCGCTCGGCGACGCGCAGCCGGATGCTGCAGGCACCACTCAAGGACATCTCCCACGGCACCGAGGACGGTGGCGAGGTCGCCAAGTCGCTGTCCGATCTCCGCATCGAGGTCGAGAAGCTCGACCCGTCCGGGCTCGACACCGAGGCGGGCTGGTTCACCCGAGCCGTCGGCAAGATCCCCGGCGTCGGCACGCCGCTGAAGCGCTACTTCATGCGCTACGAGAGTTCCCAGACCCAGATCGACGCGATCGTGCACTCACTCGAGAAGGGGCGCGATCAGCTCAAGCGCGACAACGTCACGCTCGGCGACGACCAGAAGCAGATGCGCGAACTCACCCACCTGCTCACCGATCAGATCGCACTCGCCCAAGCGCTCGACGCCGCCGTGGTCGAGAAGCTCGCGTCCGAGATCGGCCCCGACGACCCGCGCCGCCAGTTCGTCGAGGAGGACATCCTGTTCGCCCTCCGCCAGCGCACGCTCGACCTGCAACAGCAGTTGGCCGTGAACCAGCAGGGCGTGCTGGCGATCGAGATCATCATCCGCAACAACCGCGAGCTCGATCCGCGGCGTCGATCGGGCGCTCGACGTGACGATCAGCGCGCTGCAGGTGGCTGTGACGGTCGCGTTGGCACTCGCCCACCAGAAGATCGTCCTCGACAAGATCGAGGCGATCAACACCACGACCTCGGCGATGATCGCCGGCACCGCCGAACGGCTGAAGACCCAGGGGACGGCGATCCACCAGCAGGCCTCGAGCACGATGCTCGACATGGAGTCGCTCAAGCAAGCCTTTGCCGACATCGACACCGCGCTCGACGAGATCTCCCGCTACCGGCGAGAGGCCCTGCCGACGATGGCGGGCACGATCCTCGAACTCGACGAGCTCACCGCCGAGAGCGAAGCGGCGATCGAGAACATGGAACGCGGCCGGACCGCAACGACCCGTCTCGACGACGACGCTGGTGGTAGTGGCGGTGGTGGCGCTGGCGGCGCGATCGACATCGGCGAGATCACCGCGAAGGAGAGCGAGTGACGGTGCGCACACGCCGTCTCACGGTCGTTGCCGCCCTCGCCGGTTTCGCGCTGATCGCCGCCGCCTGCGGCGATCTCGGAACCGACGACTCGTCGGAGCCGCTCGATCCAGCCGAGGCAACGCAGCGCCTCGACGAGCTCGCGGACGACATCGGGTGGGTCGACAACCAGGTCACCCGCAGCGCATCGATCCCGCCGCCGACCGGCGCCAACCTCTCCAACACGTTGCCCGACATCGACGAATTCCCGATCAAGGTGACGGCGCCGGGAAGTGCGTCGGAAGTCGTCGAGATCTGGTCGTCGACCGAGAAATCCGGCGACGACACCGACGGGTGGATGACCGAGGTCGTCACCGACTTCAACAACGCAGGCATCACCCTCGCCGACGGCACGCCGGTGGGCGTCGACCTCAGGCGCATCCCATCCGGCACCGGCTACCAGTACATCGCCCGAGGCCAGGAGCTGCCCGAGGCGTTCACCCCGTCGAACGAGTTGTGGATCGAGATGGCCGGCGAGTTCCAGACGATGAGCGAAGTGCGCCCGCGGATGGTCGACAACGTGGCCGGCATCGTGATGAAGAACGAGACCGCCGACGAGCTCCGAGCGACCTACGGCGACCTGAGCGCCGAGAACCTCGTCGACGCGGTGATCGCCGGTGATCTCGTGATGGGCTACACCGACCCGTTCGCGTCGAGCACCGGACTGAACTTCCTGCTCACCGTGCTCGACTCGATCGCGGGCGGCGACGAGGCGCAACTCACGTCGCCCGACGTCGCCAGTGTGTTCGAACAGTTCCAGCGCCAGGTGCCGTTCGTGGCACTGACCACGTTGCAGATGCGCGACTCGGTCGAGAACGACACCGGCACGCTCGACACGTTCGTGATGGAGTGGCAGACCTACACCAACACCGACTCGCTGCAGTCGGGCTTCGAGTTCATCCCGTTCGGGCCGCGCCACGACAACCCGCTCTACGCGGTGGGCGATCTCACCCCAGATCAGAGCGAGGCGTTGGAGTTGTTCGCGCAGTTCGCCGAGGCACCCGAGTACCAGGACCTGGCCGTCGAGTTCGGGTTCGACCCGCCGGCGTACACCCCGACCGTCGAGGTGCCGTCCGGCGCGACGCTGATCGAGGTGCAGAACGTCTGGAAGGACAAGAAGGACGGCGGCCGGCCGGTGGCGACGGTGTTCGTCGTCGACGTCAGCGGTTCGATGGAGGGCACCCGCATCCAGTCCGTTCGCGAGGCGATGATCTCGGCTCGCGAGTTCATCAAGCCCGAGACCGAGGTCGGCGTGGTCGAGTTCAACGACACCGCGATGAAGCGGCTCGACGTCGCCGAATTCGACCTCAACCAGCAGGGCCGGTACGCCGCGATCGCCGAGGACCTCAGCCCCGGCGGTGGCACGGCGATGTACGACGGCATCGTGCTCGGGCTCAAGATGCTCGAGGACCAGCGCGCCGCCGACCCGGATCTCAAGACGCTGCTCGTCGTGCTCACCGATGGCGAAACCACCAATGGGCTGCAGTTCGGTGACGTCGACGAGATGATCGCCGGGCTGCGGATCCCGATCTACACGGTGGGCTTCGAAGCCGATCTGGAAGAACTCGGTCGCGTGTCGTCGTTGGTCGAAGCTGCCAGTATCGATGCCAGTGAGGACGACGTCGAGTTCAAGATCGCCGCGTTGTTCAACGCCGGTGGCTGATCCAGCAGTGCACCGATTGGCTCGTTCGTGAAGCCGCTCGCGATCTGGCTCGCCATCGTCGCGATCGTCTTCGGTGGCTACGCGCTGGTGACGACGTCGCTGCGCGAGACCGAGCAGGTCTTCGTGGTGGTCGACGCCTCACAGCCGATGGAACGACTGAACAGCCGGATCGTCGCGGAGCTCGATCGCATCGACGACCGCAACGATGCCGAGTTCGCATTGGCCCACGTGAGACGCAACAACGCCGAACTGGTGCACTCGTGGCAAGGCGAGTTGCGGTGGACGAACACGCCACTGTTCGCCCCCTGCTCGTTCGATGGCATCGAGTCGTTCCCCGAGGCCGGCGCCGCCGACGAGCGCATCCTGATCACCACCGCAGGCTCGTGCGACCCGAGCGAGTTGACCGACTGGACGATCGTCGAACTCACCCCCTGACGACATCAGAGTGATCACATCAGGGGTCAGACCCGCCGTGCAACGCCTACGCTCGGCGGCGTGAGCCTCCCGGTACCGATCGTCCAACTCGACCCCGACCTGCCACTGCCCGAGTACGCCCACGAGGGCGACGCCGGCCTCGATCTCTACGCGCGGGAGTCGGTGACGCTCGCCGCCGGCGGTGGCCGAACGCTCGTGCCGACCGGAATCTCCATCGCCATCCCGATGGGCCACGGCGGGTTCGTGCTCCCACGGAGCGGCATGGCGGTCAGGCACGGCATCAGCGTGGTGAACGCACCCGGGCTGATCGACGCTGCCTACCGTGGTGAGATCAAGGTCGTGTTGATCAACACCGACCCGGACGCCGACTACGAGGTGCAGCGCGGCGACCGCATCGCCCAACTCGTCATCCAGCGCGTCGAATCGGTCGCCTGGCAGGTCGTCGAATCGCTCGATGGCGTCGACCGAGGCGGCGGCTTCGGCCACTCCGGCCGCTGAACCCCGTTTGCGTGGCGTTCTCGGTGGCCCGTCCCACCGGAAGTGTCACCCAAACGGATGGGCTCGGCGTCAGCCCCAGGCGAACACCGGCTGTTCGAAGTCGGCGACACGTTCGTTGACGCGCCCGTCGAGGCCGACCCAGCGGAACTGCACGAGCAGGGCGCCGGTCGGCGCGTGGATGAGATCGCCGCCGAGCGGCACCTGCACCACGGGGCGGTCGCTCTCGGGAATCGTCACGAAGCGTGGGGAATCATGACGAGTCAACTGGTGCAATCCGATGCGGTACGCGGCGAGCACCTCATCCGGCTGCGGGACGATCTCGACACCGACCCCGCCCCACACGACCACCGGGGTGATCACGTAGCCCGAGCGGGTTGCGTAGTCGTCGAGCAGGCCGAGCACCGAGTCGGCACCCAGACGCACCCCGATCTCCTCGTCGGTCTCGCGGAGCGCGGCGTCGACCGCGGTCTCGCCGGCGTCGAGACGGCCTCCGGGCAGCGCCCACTGCGACGCGTGCCGGTTGAGCCCGGCGCTGCGACGACACAACACGAACGACGCCCCACCGGCCACATCGGCCATCCGACCGTCGAGGTCGGAGACATCGGATGGGATCACGGAGAGATCGTCAGCGGTGGCGCCGAACGGGTCGACCCGGTCGGAGCCGGTCACCGAGTCGACGAGCAGGATCGCGACCGCCGCGTGTCGCCGTCCCTCGAGCGGCAGCTCCAGACGATCATGCGCAGCAAGGTTGGTGGAGATGGTCGATCGCAGGTCGTCGTCGAGGTCGATCACGGGTTCGTCGCTTCGGGCGGCGGAGGCCCCGTCATCGAGTCGGCGATCGATTCCGTGTTCGGTTCGGGATGGTCCGGCGTCGTCGATGCCAACACCTTGGCAGCCAATGCGGTGCTGATCGGCACCGAAGCCACGAGCCCGATCGATCCGACGAGCGCCCGGACGATCTCGACGGCCACCACCTCGCGTGTCGCCACCGATCCCAGGCCCTGCTGGGCTTCGCTGAACAGCAGCAGCAGGGGCAACGAGGCGCCGGCGTACGCGAGGAAGAGCGTGTTGACCGTGGACGAGATGTGATCGCGTCCGATCCGCAGCGCCCTGCCGTACAACTCGCCGAAACCGGCGTCGGGTGCGGCCCGCTTCAACTCCCACACCGCCGACACCTGGGTGACGGTGACGTCATCGAGCACGCCGAGCGACCCGATGACCACGCCGGCCAACAGCAGCCCCCTCGGGTCGATCTGCGATCCGAGTGCGTCGAGGAACCCGACACTCTCGTCGCCGAACCCGGTGAACTTCGACGCCGCCAAGAAGATCCAGGCGAGCACACCGGTCAGCGCAAGGCTGGCGAAGGTGGACAACAGCGCAGCCGCCGTCGCCAATCCGCGCCCGTGCGCGAGAAAGAGCGCGACGAAGGCGATCGCCCCTGCGGTGACGAGTGCCACGGCGATCGAGTTCGATCCATCGAGCAACGCGGGCAGCGCGAACACGACGATCACGACCAGGCTCATCGCCAGGCCGGCCAGCGCGCCGACGCCGCGCCAACGACCCAACACCACGATCGCTGCGACGAACACGATCAACAACAGGAGCATCGGCGTGCCGCGCTGGAAGTCGTAGAACACCGCCTGGCGGGCTCCCCCGCCGATGTCGACGAGGTCGACGAGGATGCCGTCGCCGGTCGAGATGGTCGTGTCGAGCGACTGTTCGATCACGAAGCGCTCGCCGTCGAACTCGCCGTCGGTCACCAACAGCCCGATGCTCGTACACGCCAACAGCGGGTCGAACGAACACGGCACCTCCTCGACCGCTTCGACGTTCGCCTTCACCGGGTCGCCGTCGAGGCCCAGTGGGTCGGTCGAGTCACCGCCCCCGCTGGGCCAGAGCACGATGAGTCCGGCGACCACCAGGAACGCACACATGCCGACGGCCGTCCACATCGCCCGGCGGATCTCCGGCCGCACGGACCCGTCGAGGTCGTGACCGTCGTCGAACCCGTGTGCGTGCCCAGAACCCATCGGTCCAGTCTGATCGACGGGACGCGACCTGTGGGTGACCGTCCGAGACGCTCGAGTTCGAGGCGACGGCGTGCTCAGCGTGATTCGGTGGCGGTGGTTCGAGCGTGTTCGTCCGAGCGTTCGGCTGCGTGTTCGGGCTGGTGGAGGTGCCGATGTCCGACGTCGTCGTGGTTGTGCTCGTCACCGAGGTCATGGCTGTGGCCGTGGCCGTGGTCGTCGACGAGCAGCGCTTCACCGCCGATGCGCAGCAGCCGGCCGCCGAACGCGGTGGCGAGATGCTCCGGCCGCAGCACCTCCTCGGGCGTGCCATCGGCGATCACGCAGCCGGCGAGCAACATCACGCGGCCGGCGCGCTTGGCCTCCTCGAGGTGATGGGTCGAGAACACGACGGTGGAGCCGGTCGACACCTCGGCGTCGATGATCGCCAGGATCGTCTCCTGGCTGGGCAGATCGAGCCCGGTGATCGGCTCGTCGAGCAACAGCAGCTTTGGTGAGCCGATCAATGCCTGGGCGACGAGCACCCGCTGACGTTGGCCACCGGAGAGCTCGCTGAATGATCGTCGGAGCAGATCAGCGACGTCCAGCCGTTCGGCGACCGAGTGGATCTCGGCGCGATCCTCTCGTGTGATTCGACCCAGCAGCCCGCGCGTTCGGTAGCAGCCCATACGGATCACCTCGTCGACCGGGAGCGGCATCCAGTCGTGGTGTTCGTGCTGCTGGGAGATGAACGCTGCGTCCAGGTCGGGTGCTCGCTCGACCGTACCCGTCGTCGGTGCGAGCAGGCCCGCCAACAGGCGCAGCACGGTGCTCTTGCCGCTTCCGTTGGCGCCCACGAGTGCCACCGATGTCCCCGATTGGAAGGAGGTCGAGGTCGTGTCGAGCGCGATGACGTCGGCGTATCGAACCGAGACGCCCGCCAGTTCGCCGATCGTTTCACGGGTGGCCACGGCCAGAAACGCTAGCGCATTTGGAATGAGAGTCATTCTCAGTACACTGACATCATGTCCCCGACGTACACACACAGAACGGCTGCCGCGTTGGCGCTCGGGGCGCTGCTGGTCACAGCCTGCGCCTCGGACGGCGAGCCGGGTTCCGACGAGGGCGACGCTGCTGCACCGACCGTGGTGGCCACCACGAGCATCTGGGCCGACGTCGCCGCCAACGTGGCCTGCGACGGTCTCGCCCAGATCGAGACGATCATTCCGCCGGGTGGCGATCCGCATTCGTTCGAACCGTCGCTGCGCGATCGCGAGACGATGGACAACGCCGATCTCGTCGTGGCCAACGGGCTGTTCCTGGAAGAGTCACTCACCGATGCGATCGACGCCGTCGAGTCCAATGGCGTCGCGGTGCTGCGTGTCGCCGACGAGCTGGATCCGCTCCCGACCGGCGAGGCGCACGACGACGATCACGACGACGATCACGAGGCCGGGACGGACGAGGCCGGGACCGACGATCATGACCATGCCGGGTCGGATCCGCACGTGTGGTGGGATCCCACCCGCGTTGTCGCAGCGGTCGCGGTGATCGCCGACGCACTCGCTGACGCCGGCGTGGATCGAGCGGCACTCGACGCGTGCGCAGAGCAGTACGTCGAGGAGTTGACGACGCTCGACACGGACGTCGCTGACATCGTCGCCGTGCTGCCGCTCGACGAGCGGCTCCTGGTCACCAATCACGACTCGCTCAGCTACTTCGCCGACCGCTACGACTTCGAGGTGCTCGGCAGCGTGATCCCGTCGTCGAGTTCGTTGGCAGCGACCAGCCCGGCCGAGCTCGACGCACTCTCCGCCGACATCGAGGCCACCGGCGTCCCTGCGATCTTCGCCGACACCCAGAGCTCCTCGACCGACGCAGACGCACTCGCCAACCGCCTCGGCGGTGTCGAGGTGGTCAGCCTGCTCACCGGCACCCTCGACGAGCCGGGCAGCGAGGCCGGAACGTACATCGGTTGGCTCCGAACGAACGCCCAGACCATCGTCGACGCACTCACCCGGACCGGGGCAAGCTGAGGCGGTGGAATTCCTCACCGATCCTTGGGGCTGGTGGATCACGCCGTTCGTCGACTCCGAGCTGATGCGAGACGCCCTCCTGGCAGGGTTCTTGACCGTCGTCACCACATCGCTCGTGGGCACCTGGGTCGTCTTGCGTGGGATGAGCTTCCTCGGTGATGCACTCGCCCACGGCGTGCTGCCGGGCATCGCGATCGCCTTCATCATCGGTGTCGACACCTCGATCGGTGCGCTCGTCGCCGCGGGCGCCATGGTGGCGGGGATCGCCGTGATCCGTCGACACTCGCCGCTGCCCGACGACACGTCGATCGGCGTGCTGTTCGTCGGGTTCCTGGCGCTGGCCGTGGTGATCATGTCGACGCAGCGGGCGTCGTACACCGGTGACCTGAATCGGTTCCTGTTCGGTTCGATCACCGGGCTCGACAGCTCCGATGTGATCCGTCAGGCGATCGCCGCCGCGATCGCGCTCATCGGTGTGGTCGTGCTGTATCGGGCATTTCTCGTGATGACGTTCGACGTCTCCCTCGCCTCGATGCTGGGCCTGCGACCTGGTCTCGCGCAAGCCGCGCTGCTGGCGCTCTTGGCGATCTCGATCGTGTCGTCGTTCCAGTCGGTGGGCAATCTGCTCGTGTTCGCGTTCCTGATCGCTCCGCCGGCAGCTGCCTCACTGCTGGTGCGACGGGTGCCGATGATCATGGTCGTCTCGATCGGCCTCGGATCGCTCGCCACCGTCATCGGCATCCTCGTGAGCTACCACCACGCCACCGCAGCGGGCGCCACGATGGCGCTCACCTCGGTGATCATCTTCTTCGTGGTGCTCGCCGGCTCGGTCGCACGACGCGCCGTTGCGCAGCGACGCACGCTTGCCCCCGCCTGACCCACCGCCATCCGCCTGCCCCATCCGACTCCCCCGCCGAACTCCCCCTCCGAAATGGCGCGCCAGCGTTGCGCTCAGCGCAACGCTGGCGGAATTTTCGGGGGGGTCGGGGGGTCGGGGGTCGGGGGGTCGGGGGTCGGGGAGGGGCGGGGGGTCAGGGGCGGCAGTCGGCGCAGCGGCCGTAGAGATCGATCGTGTGGTGGGTCGCCTCGAAGCCTTCGGCGCTCGACAGCGTGTCGAACGCCGCGTCGAGTTGGCGTTCGAGTGTCGGCGTCAGGGTGACGTCACGAACGGTGCCGCACACCTCGCAGATCAGGTGATGATGGTGCTCGGTGAGGTCTTCGGCGAGTTCGTAGCGGGCGTGGTCGGCCGAGTGCACCAGCCGGCGCACCACGCCCACCTGTTCCATCACCGCGAGATTGCGATATGCCGAACTCTGCGCCAGCGCCGGGGCGAGATCGATCAACTCCGGCAGCGTCACGGGGCCGTCTGCCGAAGCCAACGCATCGACCACTGCCCGACGGCCGGTGGTGTAGCGCTGGTCGTTCTCGTCGAGGCGGTCCCTGACGGTGCGGTGGATCTCGGCGTGGGCAGGCGACACGGCGAGTCCTCAGCCGCGGTAGCCGCTGGTGATCGGCATGCGCCGGTCCTTGCCGAACGCCTTGCGGCTGACGCGCACGCCCGGCGGTGTCTGACGACGCTTGTACTCGGCGATGTCGACGAGGCGCGTGATGCGACGCACCATCTCCTCGTCGTGGCCCAGTTCGACGATCTCTCCCGCCGTTCGATCGTCCTCGACGTAGAGCCGCAGGATCGGGTCGAGCACCTCGTACGGCGGCAGACTCTGGTCGTCTCGCTGATCCGGTCGCAGCTCGGCGGACGGTGGCTTGGTGATCACGTCCTCGGGCACGATCTCGCGGCCGGCGGCACGATTGACGTACCGGCACAGGTCGTACACGCGGGTCTTGAGCACGTCTTTGATGATGCCGTAGCCACCGACCGAGTCGCCGTAGATGGTGAAGTAGCCGACGGCGACCTCGCTCTTGTTGCCGGTGGTCAACGCCATCCAACCGAACTCGTTCGACAGCGCCATCAGCAGCAACCCGCGACATCGGCTCTGGATGTTCTCGTAGGTGAGGCCCGGCTCGCGCCCCTCGAACGACGGCGCGAGCATGTCGAGGTAGGCCGAGAAGGCCGGTTCGATCGAGATCGTCCGGAAGTCGATACCGAGATTCTCGGCGAGCAGCTGCGCATCGCTCTTCGAGTGCTCACTCGAATAGCGCGACGGCATCGACACGCCGTGCACGTGTTCTGGCCCGAGGGCATCGACCGCGATGCAGGCCACGATCGTGGAGTCGATCCCACCGGAGAGCGCGATGACCACGTCGTCGAACCCGTTCTTCGTGCAGTAGTCCCTCGTGCCGAGCACCAGTGCGTCGTACAACTCGCGGTCGGCGTCGAACGGCGTCGCGATCGAACCGACCGCCACATCGTCGTGCACGACCGGCTTCGGACGTGACCACGACCGTCGGCAGCAATGCCTCGGTGAGACGACCGCGGGGATCGAGCAGTCGCTTGCGATAGACCGGCGGAACCGGCACGTCGACGACGAGCAGGTCTTCGACGAACTGCCCGGCCCGCGCCAGCAGCGTGCCTTCGTGGTCGAACACGACCGATCCGCCGTCGAACACCAACTCGTCCTGGCCGCCGACCTGGTTGACGTACACGATGGCCGCATGCGAGTCCGACGCCCGCGTCGCCAGCATCCGCTCGCGCTCGGCGCCCTTGCCGGCGTGAAACGGCGACGCGTTGATGTTGATGCTGATCTCGGCGCCGGCGGCAGCTTGCTCGGCCACCGGACCGAACGGGCTCCAGATGTCCTCGCAGATCGAGATGCCCACCTTGACGCCGCCGATGACGAACAGCTCGAGCGGATCGGACTCGTCACCCGGCGTGAAGTACCGCGCCTCGTCGAAGACGGTGGTGTTGGGGAGCAGGCGCTTGCGATAGGTGCCGACGATCTCGCCGTTCGCGCAGACAGCCGCGGCGTTGTACAGGTCGCGGTCCTGGTCGACGAACCCGACGACGGCAGCGCACCGACCGGTGCGAGCGGCGAGCTTCGCCAACGACGAGATGTTGTCGGCCACGAATCCCGGCTTCAACACGAGGTCCTCGGGCGGGTAGCCGGTGGTCGACAGCTCGGGGAAGGCCACGACATCGCATCCGGCGGCCTCGGCGCGGTCGTAGGCGTCGAGCATCGTGGCCAGGTTCCCGTCGAGGTCGCCCACCGTCGGGTTGAGTTGAGCGAGCCCCACTCGCAGCACCGTCACGATCGATCAGGCTATCCGTGGCGATGGCGACGGGCCTCGCTGCGAAACGGTTGGCGTGATCTGGCACTATGGCCACGTGCGCGTCGGTCGGGTGGCAATCATCGGTTTGCTGCTCGTAGCTGCGTGCTCGCCAGGCGACGGGCCCGAATCGATTCCGCTTCCGACCTCACCCGACACCACGACCACCTCGACCACCACCACGACCACCACGACCACCACGACGGTGCCGCCACGGTACGAAGCCACGATTCGACGCACCACCGGCGGCGTTCCTCACATCAGCGGCGAGACCATCACCGATGTCGCCTACGGGCAGGGATGGGCCAGCGGCGAGGACCACGGCTGCACGCTGATCGACCAGATCCTGAAGGTGACCAGCACCCGCTCGGCGAACCTCGGGCCGGGGCCCGAGGGCCAGAACGTCGACAGCGACTTCGCCTGGGCGGCCATCGGCATCGTCGAGATCGCAGCCAGTGACTTCGAGACGGCATCCAGTGCGGTGGTGGAACAGTTCGAGGCGTTCACCGCTGGTTGGAACGATCAGCTCGCCGACGTGGGCGGTGAGCGACTGACCGGATGGTGTGCCGGCGCCGACTGGGTGCGTCCGATCACCGCCGTCGAGGTCTACACCTACGCTCGCACGATCGCGCTCCAGGCCAGCAGCTCGGCGATCATCGAGTTCCTCGGTTCGGCCGAGCCACCGACCACCGAGCCGGTCGGCGTGCGTCAGCCGGCTCGCACCGATCGAGACCCCGCCGCCGCCTCAGGCGAGATCGACCTGGACGCCGCAGCGGCGGCCGATCTGGGGCTGCGCGACGAGGCGGGCCTCGCGAGCAACGGATGGGCGATCGGTGAGGACCGGGTGGCCGGCAACGAGGGTGGCCTCCTGCTGGCCAATCCACATTTCCCTTGGGAAGGTGAATTGCGGTTCGCCGAGGTCCAACTCACGGTGCCGGGGGAAATCGACGTCTACGGCGCGCAACTGCTCGGGGTGCCCGGCGTCGGCATCGGTTTCACCGACGGCGTTTCCTGGACCCACACGGTGTCGGCAGGCAAGCGGATGACCGGCTACAACCTCACACTCGACCCCGGCTCGCCCACCTCGTACCTCGTCGATGGCCAGTCGGTGCCGATGACCTCCACCGACGCGACGATCGACATCCTGCGCCCGGACGGCACGGTCGACACCGAGACCCGCACCCTGTGGCGAAGCCAGTACGGCCCGATCATCGACTTCCCGGGGGTCGGATGGACCGACGCCAACGTGTTGTCGTACCGCGACGCGAACATCGACAACAACGAGTTCATCGAGCAGTACGCCCGCATGCCCGAGATCCAGAGCATCGCGGACCTCCAAGCACTCAACGCCGAGTACCAGGGCGTTCCACTCTTCAACACCGTCGCCGTCGGCGACGACGGCACCACCTGGTACGCGGACACCTCCGCGACGCCGAATCTGAGCGCCGAGGCCGAGCAGGCCTACGTCGACAAGCTGTTCACCGATCCGCTCACCCAGATCGCCTACGACCAGGGCTTCGTCCTCCTCGACGGATCCGACAGCCGCTTCCAGTGGGAGGTGGTCGAGGGTGCCCGCGACCCCGGGCTCGTCCCGTTCTCCGAGATGCCGATGGTGCAGCGCACCGACTACGTCTTCAACGCGAACGACAGTTTCTGGGTGCCGAGCGCCGAGTTCACCCTGACCGGCCCCTACACGATCCTGCAGGGCGAGCAGAACAGCCCGCTCAGCATGCGGACCCGACAGAACGCCGCAGTCCTCGGCGCCGCCAACGCTGCGGGTCTCGCCGGTCCCGACGGACTGTTCGACGCCGACGAGGTACGCACCGCCGCGTTCGAGAACTCGGGTCGGACTGCGGTGCTGCTGCGCTCAGCGGCGGTGAACGCCTGTTCCACCACACCGGTCGTCGAGGTCCCCGAACTGCTCGCCACCGATGGCTCGGTGAGCCTGCCTGCCGCTGCGGTCGACCTCACCGCTGCGTGCAATGTGCTCGCAGCCTGGGACGGTGTGTACGACCTCGATCGATCGGGCCCGATGATCTGGCGCGAAACGATGGGCCAGTTCGACGCCCGAGCATTCGACACTGCCGGCGCACTGTTCGCCGACCCGTTCGATCCTGCGCAGCCGACGCTGACGCCCGCCGTTCCCGCCACCGACCCGGCGCCGCTGCTGCAGGCGATGGCCCGAGCCGTCCAGACGATCACCACGGCGGGATTCGCGCTCGACACCACGCTCGGGGCATCGCAGTTCACGGAGCGGTCCGAGACACGGATCCCGATCCACGGCGGCAACAACGTCGACGGCGTCACCAACATCGTCACCTGGAGCGCGCGGTCGTCGTCGAGCGAACCCGCACCTCAGCGGGGGGCGGCTGTTGCGGTCGGGAGTTCGCTGCGCGGTGAGGGATACCGCATCAACTACGGCACGAGCTTCGTGATGACCGTCGACTTCACCGGCGACGACGTCCAGGCATGGGCGCTGCTCGTCTACGGACAGACCGGTGATCGCTCGTCGCCGCTGTTCGATTCGCAGACCGTCGACTTCAGCGAGAAACAGTGGCGGCAGGTCGCGTTCACCGACGACCAGATCGAGGCCGACCCAGAGCTCGAGACCTCCACCGTCGCCGGCCGTTGAGCCGGCAGGACTGACCCGGCAGCTCTGACCCGGCCAGTTCACACGCCGTTCACAACTGGGCAACGACTCGGCAACCGGGCGCTGCGACGATGCCGCCTGCCATCGGGCGACATCGACCCGGACCATCTAGGTTGGATCGCCTGTACCCCGAACACTTGGACCGAATTGAGGACAACTGTGGTTTACAAGGCCGAATACATTTGGATCGACGGGACGCCGGGAGCTGCGAAGCTGCGGTCGAAGACCAAGGTCATCGAGGACGGCGTCGAGCCCGGGATCTGGGGCTTCGACGGCTCGAGCACCAACCAGGCCACCGGCGACAAGAGCGACTGCGTGCTCAAGCCCGCAACGATCTACCCCGACCCGATCCGTGGCGGCGACGACGTGCTCGTCATGTGCGAGGTGATGCTGGTCGATGGCAAGCCACATCCGACCAACACCCGCGCCGCTGCCGCACGGACCGCCAAGAAGTACAAGAAGCACGAGCCGTTGTTCGGCATCGAGCAGGAATTCACCTTGATGAAGAACGGCCGCCCGTACGGGTTCCCGCCGGCCGGTTACCCCGAGCCGCAGGGCGGCTACTACTGCGGTGTCGGCGAGGACGAGATCCACGGCCGCCCGCTGGTCGAGGATCACCTCGAGGCGTGTCTGGCCGCCGGACTCTCCATCTCGGGCATCAACGCCGAGGTCATGCCCGGCCAGTGGGAGTTCCAGGTCGGCCCGCTCGGCCTCCTCGAGGTCGCCGACCAACTCTGGGTGGCACGCTGGCTGCTGTACCGGATCGGTGAGGACTACGGCATCGCCGCCACGCTCGACGCCAAGCCGGCCAAGGGCGATTGGAACGGTGCCGGCGCCCACACCAACTTCTCCACCAAGGAGATGCGTGCGGACGGTGGCTACTCGTACATCGAGGCCGGCGCCAAGGCCCTCGGCACCAAGGCCGACCTGCACATCGCCAACTACGGCACGGGCATCGAGGAACGCTTGACCGGCGCCCACGAGACGCAGCGCCACGACCAGTTCAGCTACGGCGTGTCCGATCGTGGCGCGTCGATTCGCATCCCGTGGCAGGTCGCCGTCGACAAGAAGGGCTACCTCGAAGATCGTCGCCCGAACGCCAACATCGACCCGTACATCGTTGCCCGCCTCATGGTGGAGACCATCTGCGGCGCCATGAAGTGACACCTCGGGGCGCCGCCCCAGCCGATTGAACGTTGACAGGACGGGGGCCCCGGCTCCCGTCCTGTCGCATTTCGACGCCGACCGCGAGAGACTCAGGAGATGACCGACATGCGCGAGCAACAGCGCGACTACGTCCTACGCAGCGTGGAAGAGCGCGGCGTCCGCCTCGTGCGGCTCTGGTTCACCGACGTGCTCGGCACGCTGAAGAGCCTGGCGATCTCACCGGCCGAGCTGGAGAACGCACTCGAGGACGGCATGACGTTCGACGGGTCGTCGATCGACGGGTTCTCCCGCGTGCAGGAAGCCGACGTGCTGGCGATGCCCGACGCCGACACCTTCGAACTGTTGCCGTGGGGCGACTCGAAGGTTCCCGAAGCACGGATCTTCTGCGACATCCACCACCTCGACGGCACACCGTTCGAGGGTGACCCCCGCCAGGTGCTGCGTCGCCACGTGCACGAGCTCCACGAAGACGGCCTGACCTTCTACGTCGCACCCGACGTCGAGTTCTTCTACTTCGAGCCGCTGGTGGCCGGCCAGGCGCCGGTGCCGATCGATCAGGGCGGCTACTTCGATCTGACCACGAGCGACGTGACCGGCGAACTGCGCAAGAAGACCATCCGCACCTTGGAGGCGCTCGGCATCCCCGTCGAATACAGCTTTCACGAGGACGCTCCCGGTCAGCACGAGATCGACCTGCGCCACACCGATGCCCTCACCATGGCCGACAGCATGATGACGTTCCGGCTGGCGGTTCGCGAGGTCGCCTCGCACCAGGGGGTGCACGCGACGTTCATGCCGAAGCCGCTCGAAGGCGTCCAGGGCTCGGGCATGCACGTGCACCTGTCGCTGTTCCGTGGCGACGACAACGCCTTCTTCGATGCCGACGACGCATACCTCCTGTCGCCGACGGCGAAGGCGTTCATGGCCGGCCTGCTCCACCACGCCGCAGAGATCACCGCCGTCACCAACCAGACGGTCAACAGCTACAAGCGGTTGGTCCCCGGGTTCGAGGCGCCGGTGCACATCAGCTGGGCGCGCAACAACCGCAGCGGACTCATCCGGGTGCCGATCCCGAAGCGGGGCAATCCGATGGCGACGCGCATCGAATACCGCTCAGCCGACCCGGCCTGCAACCCGTATCTGGCGTTCAGCTTGATGCTGGCCGCCGGCATGCGCGGGGTCCGCGAGGGCTACGAGCTGCCCGACGAGGCCGACGCCAACCTGTTCGAGGCCGGCGACGACATGCTCGCCAAGCTCGGTGTCCGCCAACTCCCCCAGTCGCTGAACGATGCGCTGATCGTGATGGAGAACTCGACGCTGGTGCAAGAAGCCCTCGGTGAGCACATCTTCGAGTGGTTCCTGCGCAACAAGCGAAGCGAGTGGCGCAGCTACAAGACCCAGGTCACCGCCTTCGAGCGAGACCGCTACCTCGGGACGTTGTGACGGTGGCTGCTCCCGACTCGATGTTGGCGGTCGTGCCAGATCCGGCCTCGCCCGACCTGGCGCGCACGCTCGATCTCGCCGGCTACAGCTGGAAGGCGGTGTCGATCACCGGTGGCGACGAGCACCAGCCGGCGGGTGGCTGGTCGGGGGCGATCGTCGACATCGCGGCTGATGCCGACGCCGGTTGGGCGTTCCTGCGGGCCATCGGCAAGGGCGGCGACCGCACCGTTCCGGTGATGTTGCTCGTGGGCGGCGGCCAGCTCGGCGATCTCGAACACCGCGACGAACTCTTCGACGACTTCTGTCTGACGCCGTTCCATCCCGCCGAACTCGAGGCGCGACTGCGCCACCTCCTCGCGGCCGACATCGATCTGCACCGAGCGGATCTGGTCGAGTACGGCGAATTGACGCTCAACCTCGAGACATATCAAGCCGCCATTGCCGGGCGGCCGCTCGACATGACGTACATGGAGTACGAGCTGCTGAAGTTTCTCGCCCAGAACCCGGGCAAGGTCTTCACGCGGGAGATGCTGCTCAGCCGGGTGTGGGGCTATGAGTACTACGGCGGCGCCCGAACGGTCGACGTCCACGTCCGACGCCTGCGCGCCAAGCTCGGCGAGGAGTACGCCAACCTCATCCAGACGGTGCGATCGGTCGGCTACCGCTTCGGTCAGTCCCGCTGGGACACCTGACACCCCCCACGTTTGCGCTCGGATTCGGGTGGGGCGGGCCACCGACACCGTCACGCAAACGGGATGGGTTCAGGGTGAGGGTGGGGTTCAGCGGTCGAGGAACGCTCGGACCGTGTCGGTGACCACGAACGCGAACACGTCGGCGCCGCCGTTCGTCGGATGGATTCCGTCGCCGGTCAGGACACCGTCGTCCTCGACGAACGCGGTCCACGGGGCGATGATGCTGTCACCGCGTCGTTCGACGCGCTGACGGATGATCGTATTGACCGCTTCGGTCTGCTCCGGGCGACCGCTGATGTAGGTGTCGACCCAGACCAGCGCCGCGTCATCGGGCACTTCGCTGAGCACCTCGTTGACCGCGGCGGCAATGTCGTCGGGGCTCGAGTACTGG
This sequence comes from Ilumatobacteraceae bacterium, assembly GCA_963741875.1. GTDB lineage: Bacteria > Actinomycetota > Acidimicrobiia > Acidimicrobiales > Ilumatobacteraceae > Sva-07. Next base: position 181,616 of record CAVUJO010000005.1, read on the forward strand.
CTGATGTCGTTGGTGCCGAGCGCGACGACCCAGACCTCGTCGGCGTGATCACCGTCGCCGTTCTCGGCGAGGAACGCTGCCACGGCCGCACCGCTGGGGTTGTTCGGTGCCGACACCGCCATCCGCTTGCCGTTCTCGGCCTCGATCACCGCATCGAGGCCGAGCAATCCGAACCGCTCGTCGAGATACGGCATCGATCCCTTGGTGATCGAATCGCCGACCATCACGACGCTGTCGATGTCGGTGGCTGCCTCGGCATTCGAGTCGCCGGCCCCGCTGATCGCTGCCGGATCACCCGACACGGCGATCGCCGGCGGGGGAACCGCAGCGTCAACGGCCGTCGACGATGACTCGGTCGTGCCACAGCCGGCCAGAACTGACGCGGCGATGGCCGCGGCTGCGATCGCGACACGGTGTGATCTCACAAGGGCACAGTCTGGTCACCCGCAGCGCGTCCGCGGCGTCACCCGACGTTGGTCACACCGGGGCAGTCACGCGTCAGCCGGCCTGCATGCGCCGTGCGAGCTGGTCGTGGGCGCCCAGCATCTCCTCGAGCCGCGGTGACACGAGCTGACCGTCGCGCACGACCGGGCGGCCGTGCACGACCGTGTGGCGGGCCGTAACCGGGCCACAGCGCAACCACGCCTCGATCGGATCGGCGATCGCGCCGGCGAACGATGGCCCGGTCAGCGGCCACACCGCAACGTCACCGACAGCGCCCGGTGCGAGCGAGCCGATCTCGCCGAGACGACCGAGGCAGCCGGCGCCGCCGATCGTGGCCATCTCCAGTGCCATCCGCGCCGTGCCGGCAGCGGCACCACTGCGGAGTTTCGCGAGCAGCATGGCCTGACGCGCCTCCAGCCAGAGCGACGCTGCGTCGGCTGACGACGACCCGTCGACGCCGAGGCCGACGTGAACACCGGCGGCCCGGAGTTCGATCACCGGGGCGATGCCCGACGACAGGATCATGTTGCTCGACGGACAGTGTGCCGCGCCCACACCCGCCGCTCCGAGGCGGCGGATCTCGTCGTCGTCGGGCATCACGCAGTGCGCGACCCACGTGCGATCCGTGCACCATCCGGTGCGTTCGAGGTACTCCATGGGCCGACACCCGAACGTCGCCATGCTGAACTCGTCGTCCTCGGCGTTCTCGGCGAAGTGAGTGTGCAGGCGCACGTCGAGCCGATCCGCGAGCTCGGCGGTTCGCACCATCAGGTCCTCGGTGACGCTGAAGGGCGAACACGGAGCCAGCGCAACTCGGGTCATCGCTCCGAACGATCGGTCGTGGTGCCGGTGCACGGCGTCCTCGCACGCGGCGAGGATCTCATCGTCGTCAGCAACGACGTCGTCCGGGGGCAGCCCACCGTCCTTCTGCGACAGCGACATCGAACCACGAGTCGGATGGAACCTGACGCCGAGGTCGCGGGCCGCCTCGATCTCGGCCGTGAGCAGATCGCCGGCGCCACGCGGATGGAGGTACAGATGATCGGTCGACGTGGTGCACCCCGCCAACGCGAGCTCGGCGAGGCCGACCCACGCCGAGACGTGGACCGATTCGGTGTCGAGTCCCCGCCACAGCGGATACAGCGACTGCAGCCAACCGAACAGCGGCTTGTCGGTCATCGGCGGGAACGCTCGGGTGAGGTTCTGGTAGAGGTGATGGTGCGCGTTCACGAGGCCCGGCGTGACCAGGCAGTCGGTGGCGTCGAGCACGGTGGTCGCCGCTGGCGGGGGGCCGGTCCCGACGCCGCTGACGAGACCGTCGGCGATCGCCACCCAACCGCCGGCGAGTTCACGCCGCTCGGCATCGACGGTGGCGACGGTGCGGGCGTTCGCGATCACGAGATCGGCGGCCGGCGGAGTCACGGTCATGTCGCGCCGTCGCCGGAATCGTCGAGTGTGGCGAGGATCGCTCGGAGGTCGTCGGTCGTCGTGCGGGGGTTGACGATGCAGAATCGCAGAACGATCTCGCCCTGCCAGGTGGTCGGCACGACGAACGACCGACCTGCCGCGAGCTCGCGGTCGCTCCACGATTGGTAGTGCTCCGGCGTCCACCCGACACGCCGGAACAGCACGATCGAGAGCTCCGGCTCCATCAGCAGTTCGGTCACCGAGCAGTCCTCGATCAGCCGAGCGGCACTCCGGGCCGTCTCCAACGTGGCCTCGACGGCCTCGACGTAGGCATCGGTGCCGTACGTGGCGAGACTGAACCACAACGGCAGCCCTCGAGCCCGGCGCGAGAGGTGGTGGGCGTAGTCGCTCGCATTCCACGGTTCGTCGGCCGCGCTGTCGGCGTGGAGCACATCGAGATACTCGGCGTGTTGCGTGTGGGCGGCGCGGGCCACTGCGGGAGTGCGGTACAACAGCGCGCAGGAGTCGAAGGGGGCAAAGAGCCACTTGTGCGGGTCGACGATGAAGCTGTCGGCCCGTTCGATCCCGTCGAAGTGGTGACGCACGCTCGGCGCTGCGAGCGCCGCACCTCCGTAGGCGCCGTCGACGTGGAACCACGTGTCGAGGTCGCCGACAACGTCGGCGGCGCCGGCCAAGTCGTCGATCACGCCCACGTTCGTGGTCCCCGACGTGGCGACGACCGCGAAGAGTCGCTCACGATCGGTGTCGTCGAGTGCGTCGACCGTCGACCGCAGCGCAGCGCCGGTCATTCGGCCGCGGTCGTCGGCACGGACGGCAACGACGTCGGCATCCATCGCCCGTGCAGCCTGAGCGATCGACGAGTGAGCCCCGGCTGAGGCGATCATCAACCCGCGTGTGCGGTCGTGTGCCCCGGCGGCGCGATCCCGCCACTGCCATCGTGCAGCGATCAGTGCGCTCAGGTTCCCGGCGGTGCCGCCGCTGACGAACACGCCGCCCGCGGTGTCGGGCAGGCCGGCGAGATCGGCGATCCATCGCAGCGCTTCGTTCTCGGCGTGGATTGCGCCGGCACCCTCCAACCACGAGCCGGCGTAGACACTCGAGGCACCGACGACGAGGTCGAACAGGATCGACGCTTCCGTGGGCGCCGCCGGGACGAAGGAGAGAAACCGGGGATTGTCGACCGAGATGCACGCCGGGGCAAGTACCTCTTCGAAGACCCGCAGCGCCTCGAGCCCGCCGATCCCGGCCGGTGTGATCGTGACGCCAGCGGCCTCACGCAGCTCGTTCGGTGAACGGGGGTGATCGAGCGGCGGCGGATCGAGACGCATCCGTTCGACGGAGTAGCGGACGATTGCCTCGGTCAACTCCTCGGTCGCCCGATCGTGGGAATGCATGGGCGCCGGCTCAGTCGGGGAGGTCGAGCAGTTCGCTGTCCTCGAAGCGGGAACGACCGTCTCGGTAGAACACCTCGCCGATGATCGCCGAGGCGACGGCACCGCTCATGATCACCACGACGGGGAACAGGAGCAGAACGATCACGAGCGCGATGGCACCGGGCATGGGGTCAGGCTACTTCGCTGCACTCGTGGTGGCGAAAGCAACTCGTGATGTGATCGTTGACCATGCCGGTCGCCTGCATGAACGCGTAGCAGATGGTGGGGCCGACGAAGCCGAACCCGCGGCGCTTCAGGTCGCGGCTCATCGCCCTCGACCGCTCGGTCTCCGCCGGCACCGCCGCCATGTCAGCCCAGGCATTCTGGATCACGACACCGTCGGTGAAGCTCCACAGGTACTCGACGGGGTCGTCGAGTTCGAGCCATGCCTGGGCGTTGCGGATCGACGCCGCGACCTTCGCCCGGTTCCGGACGATGCCCTCATCGGCGAGGAGTCGGACCACATCGTCGTCGCCGTATCGGGCGACGGTCTCGGGGTCGAAACCGTCATAGGCGCGTCGGTACCCGTCGAGCTTGAGCAGGATGGTCGACCACGACAGACCGGCCTGGGCCCCTTCCAGGATCAGAAACTCGAACAGGACCTGCGCGTCGCGTTCGGGGACGCCCCACACCTCGTCGTGGTAGCGCAGGTAGGCGTCACCGATCCGAGGGCCGCCGGTGAGCGCCCAGTCACAGCGAACCGGCGAGGTGCTCACCCCTGGGGCACGTAGGCCCAGGCCTCGACCTCGACGAGGAAGTTGCCCGGCAGCGACGCAACTCCCACCGTCGAACGAGCGGGGCGATGTGTCCCGAGCGCTTCGGCGTAGGCCTCGTTGAACGCACCGAAGTTCTCCATGTCGGTGAGGAAGCAGGTCGTCTTCACGACGTCGCTCAGCGACGCCCCGACGGTCGCCAACTGCGAGGCGACATTCGCCATCGTCTGGGTGGTCTCGGCGCCCACGCCCCCGTCGACCTTCACGCCGTCGCGCATACCACCCTGTCCCGAGACGATGACGAAGTCGCCGGCGCGCACGACCGGGGTGTAGGGACCGAGGGGCTTGCTCATGGCGCTGCAACCTAGTGCCACCGCGGCCACCTGTGCCAGGGGCGCCGAAGCCGCTGGCGCACGAGCCGTTATCGTCGAACCCGCATGGCACACCCCCCGACCACCCCCTCACCCGGCCCGGAGTCGTTCCGGGTCTCGCGTCGCGTCCTGCTCGCCGGCGCGGCCGCCAGCGCGGTGCTCGCCGCCTGCGGGTCCAGCGACGACGGGTCGTCCGACTCGTCCGACTCGACCGACTCGATCCGACGCGACCGATTCGTCGTCTCCGGGCATCGCGTTCGGGACCTACGTCTTGGCGCAGCGATTCCCTCAGGACGTCCAGGAACCGGGCTTGCAACGCCTGCCGATCAGCCTTGCGTCCGCCGACGGCCGTCTGGTGTCCGACGGGCCGGACACGCTGCGAGCCGAGGTCCACGACCTCGATGACGTCCCGCTCGGGATCAGCATCTCGGCAACCCGCCGCGACCTCGAGTCGGGCCCGTACTACAGCTTCCGGGTCCCGATGGAGACACCAGGCTTCTACTACCTGGTCGTCGAGGGAGGGCCTGAGGGAGGTGCCGCGTTCCAGGTGATGGAGCCGGGTGCAGTCGCGGTTCCCGGGCCAGGTGCGCCGATGCCGCCGTTCGACACGCCCACCGTCGATGACGGTCGCGGCGTCGACCCGCTGTGCACTCGCCAACCAGAGCCGTGCCCATTCCACGACGTCACGCTCACCGACGCCCTCCTCGCCGGCAAACCCGTTGCGTACCTCATCGGGACGCCGGCGTTCTGTCAAACGGGCACGTGCGCCCCGGCGCTCGAGTCGATGATCGCCGTGCAGGATCGCTTCGGCGAGGCGTTCACCTGGGTCCACGCCGAGGTGTACAACGACAACACCGCCACCGTCACGACTGACGCGGTGGGCGCGGCGAACCTCACGTTCGAGCCTGCGCTGTTCGTCATCGGGGCCGACGGCAACGTGATCGAGCGACTCGACGCCGTGTGGGACGAGACCGAACTCGTCGAAGTGCTCGAGCGCGCCTCGTCGTGACCGCCGCGCTCGTGCGCGAGACGCCGGGCCGAGGATCGGGTCGGTTCAGGAGAAGCTGGAACCGCAGCCGCAGGTACGCGACGCATTGGGGTTCGTGATGGCGAACCCGGATTGGTCGAGCCCGTCCTTGTAGTCGAGCGTTGCGCCCTCGAGCAGCTGCGCCGAGGCCGGATCGACGACGACCTTGACGAACCCGTCGTCGCCGTAGGTGGCCTGGTTGTCGTCGGCGGCGATGTCGCCGTCGAAGAACATCTCGTACGAGAACCCACTGCAGCCTCCCGGGCGCACGGCGACGCGGAGTGCCAGATCCTCGGCACCTTCGTCGGCGAGCAGCTGGCGAACCTTGACAGCGGCGGTATCGGTGAGCGTGATCATTCGGAACCTCCTGGGTTGCAGATGTTTCAAGTTAGCGGGAAGCAACGGTCACACGACATGGTGTGCGACTGGTCAGGGTGCAGAATTCGGCGACGTCGGCATCGCCCATCTCCGCGACGAACCCGGCGACGAGCCCACGATGGAGCCCGCAGACGAGTTCGGGGTGTTTCTCGGCGAGTTCGGCGAACGGGCAGTGGGTGAACGCGACCACGGCCGCATCGGGGTCGTCGATGGCATCGGTGACCACGGGATCGAATCCCAATCGGTCGAGATCGGACACCAGCGCCTCGAGCGTCGACGGCGCCTGCTGATAGGGCCGGGCGCGCGTGCTGCCCTCGGCGTGACCGACGGCCTCGGCATCGTCCGCGCTCGCCTGCAGCCGGGCCGCCATCGACAACACCATGCGCGCGAGCACCGGCATGGTCGGGGGCTCGAAACCGAGCGACGGTGCGTTCGGTGCGACCGCGTATCGATGCTGGGGACGCCCGACATCGCCGCGGCCGCCGACCTCGACCTCGAGCAGGCCCGCCTCGCGCATCCGCTCGAGATGCGGGCGTACGGTGTTGGGGTGCAGACCGAGCGATTCGGAGATGTCGGCGGTCGCGAGCGGTCGCGGCGACCGGGCGAGTTCGAGGTAGATCGCGTAGCGGGTGTTGTCACCCAGCGCCTTGAGCAGGTCGAGCTGCGGCGGCCCGGGTACCGCCGAGGTGACGCTCCTGTGTTCTTGATCCACACCCGGAGATTACACGGCATCGGCCGGTAAAATACCAGTCATGCCTGCCGACACTGCTCCCGACGCGAACGACGCTGTCGCCGGCGCAGTCGCCCCGCCGACGCACACCCCGCCGACACACGATGAGGTGATGGCGGCGCTCGGCACCGTCATCGACCCCGAGCTCGGGGCCGACATCGTGTCGCTCGGCATGGTGCCGTCCGTCGACATCAGCGCGGACGGCCTCGTCACCGTCGGCGTCAAGCTCACGATCCGTGGCTGCCCCCTGCGAGCCGAGATCAAGAACGAAGTCGAGAGCAAGGTCTCGGTGCATCCTGGCGTCTCCGACGTCAAGATCTCGTGGGGCGAGATGAATGCCGACGAACGGACCGAGGTGATGACCAAGGCCCGCTGGAACGCCCGCGAGAATGCGCCCGACACCGAGATCCCGATCACCTGCAGGGTGCTGGCCATCGCCAGTGGCAAAGGGGGCGTCGGCAAGAGCTCGGTCACGGTCAACCTGGCAGCCGCCCTGGCGCGCGCCGGCCACACCGTCGGGGTCCTCGACGCCGACATCTGGGGGTTCTCGGTGCCCCGACTCCTCGGCATCTCCGATCGCATGGAGGCCCGACACATCGAGGGATCCGACAAGCCGATGATCGTGCCGAACGAACGATCCGTCGGCGATGGCTTACTGAAGGTGGTCTCGACCGGCTTCCTCGTCGAGGAGGACACCGCGCTGATGTGGCGTGGCCTGATGCTGACCAAAGCCGTCGAACAGTTCCTGCGCGACGTCAAGTGGGGCCAGCTCGACTACCTGTTGATCGACATGCCGCCCGGGACCGGCGACGTGCAGATGGGGCTGGCACGGATGCTGCCGAGCACCTCGCTCATCGTGGTCACCACCCCGGCGCTCGCTGCGCAGAAGGTCGCACAACGCGCGGCCGACATGGCGCGGCGCAGCTTCCTCGAGGTGGTCGGTGTCATCGAGAACATGAGTGCGTTCACCTGCGATCACGGCGAGTCGTACGCGCTGTTCGGCGAGGGTGGCGGACAGTCGCTCGCCGACGCCATCGGCGCGCCGCTGCTCGGCAAGGTGCCGCTCGAGGCCGCGGTGGCCGCCGGTGGTGACGCCGGCACTCCGGTGTCGCTCGACGGCACCGGTGCGGCCGCCGACGAGTTCCGCTCGATCGCGCAGCAGATCCTCACCGAGATCGCGCCGCCGACGCCGCCGACAGATCTCGACATGGCCGGTTGCACCGCTCGCGAGTTCGAGTCGGTCACCGCCGTCGCGGTCAGCCGCGGTTGATCACCCCCACCAGCGATGAGCCGAACCCCTCCATTCGGAGGGTTCGCTCATCGCCGTGGAACATGCGGACCTCACGGGTGAGGACTCAGGGCAGCTCGTCGTAGTCGGGATCGCTCGGCATGGCGACGCCGACCAGGCGACCGTCGGCGTCGCGTCGAAGCTTCGGCAGGATGCACGGCGGTTGGTCGATCGCGGCGCCGGCGGCCAACGCTGCTGCGGCGGTCGGGTGGGGTTCGAGAAATCGGAGATTTGCCATGGTGGGCGGCATCATCATCAGCTCACCCGCCGCTTGCATGCGCAACGCCTCGGCGGGGCGCACCCACAAGCTGTCGACGGTCTCCTTGTCGTCGTGGAGCGGCTCTTGATCGGTCGGCATCTCGGCGAGGAAGAAGCGCGTGTCGAAGCGGCGTTGCTCGCCGATCGGCGTGATCCAGTGATCGACGTAGTGCGTCGTCGACACGTCGAGAACGAGGTCGTCGCGGCGGCACAGTTCGACCAACGACAGCGAGCTGTCGTGGTCGTGGATCTCGTGGCGGTCCTCGTTGCGCAACTCGAGCGGTCCGCCGTCGCGGCGCTCCGCCAGCAGCACGCCGGCCTCCTCGAAGCACTCGCGCACCGCGGCGACCCAGTAGGCGAGCCCGCCATGATCGACACCGAGTTGCTCACTGGCCGCGACGTCATCGAGGCCACGGCAGAACGGGGCGATGTCGTCGGCGCCGTCGACCCCGTCGACCCGACCGCCCGGAAAGACGTACATGCCCGCACCGAACGCAGCGTTCGCGGTACGGCGCAACATGAAGACCTCGACACCTGGCTCGCCGTCGACGGCATCGCGCACCAACATCACGGTGGCTGCGGGCTTCACCGGCACCAGGGCTGGGTCGATGGGCGAGCTGGACGACGGGCCGGTCATGCTCGATCGACGGTAGCCAACGAGAACCGAAGGGCTTGGATCGAGCCGCTTGGTTCGAGCCGGGGGGTTCTACGGTGGGGGCATGAACCCGGTACCGCTGACCGCACCGAACCAACCCGCCGATGTACTCGCACACATCGCGCCGGGCACGCAGATCATCGTGCCGCTCGGCAACGGCGAGGCAACGGCGGTGATGGAGCAGCTCGAGATCGCAGCTGCCGCTGGCGACCCGCGCATCGACGAGGTCAGGGTGCACCAGATGCACGCGATCCACGACCGCCCCTACCTGCACGGCGCACACGGCACGCGGCTCAAGCACATCTCGTACTTCCTGTCGCACGTGACCCGAGCGCCGTTCGCGAACGGCACGATCGGCTTGGTACCGGCGCACTTCTCCGAGGTGTACACGCTGATGCGCATGCGCACCGACGATCCGCTCGTGATCGCCGCCGCGTCGCCGCCAGACCGTCACGGCTACTTCTCGCTCGGCGTGTCGGCCGACTACACCTCGAGCTTCATCGGCCGCGGCCGATTCTTTCTCGAGGTCACCGACGAGATGCCCCGCACGTTCGGGCGGAACCAGATTCACGTGTCACAGGTCGTCGGATGGTGCCGCAGCGACCGCCCACTCGTCGAGGTGGCTCCTGCGACTCCCGGCGACACCGACCTGCGCATCGCCGAACTCGTGGCCGAACGCATCCCGAACGGCGCCACGATCCAGACGGGCATCGGCGCGATCCCGAACGCGATCATGGCGTCACTGACCGAACACAAGGACCTGGGCATCCACACCGAACTCGTCTCGGACGGCGTTGTCGACCTGATGGAGTCAGGCGTGGTCAACGGCGTGCGCAAGCGCCTGAACCGCACCAAGGTGGTGGGAACATTCGCCTTGGGGACACGCCGACTCCACGAGTTCCTCCACGAGAACACCGCGATCGAGTTGCACGCGGTGCGCTACGTCAACGATCCACGCATCATCGCCAACGAACGCAACTTCGTCTCGATCAACGCCACGCTCACCGTCGACTTCCTCGGCCAGTGCGCCTCCGAAACGATCGGCGGGCAGTACTACTCGTCGTCGGGCGGCCAGAACGACTTCGCACGCGGTGCCGTCTACTCCGAGGGCGGGCAGGGTTTCGTGGTGTTGCACTCGACCACGTCGCACGGCGACTCGCGCATCGTGCCCCAGCTCGCGGCCGGCGACGTGGTCACCACGCCGAAGAACACCGTCGACAAGATCGTCACCGAGTGGGGTGTCGCCGAGCTGCGCGGGCGATCGATTCGCGAGCGCACCCGAGCGCTCATCGCCGTTGCCCACCCCGACCATCGCGACGAGCTGACAGCCCAGGCCGAGGCGATCAACTACCTCTGATCGACGACCGGCACATTCACGACCGGCTCATCGACGACCGGCACAGCTCAGGCGGGGCCGGACGACGCCGACGGTTCGTCGATCGATGCCGACGGTTCGTCGATGGGTGCCGACGACGCATCGACGGCAGCATTGGGTCGCGACCAGGCGTAGACCATCGCTCCGCCCACGATCGCGGCCAGGACGATCCCGACGACCTGCCAGTGGTCGGTGAGGAACACCGTTGCACGGATCTGGCGTTCGCTGGCCCAGTCGGTGATCGGGTCGCCCTCCTCACGGATGTCGACCCAGTAGAAGTACCAGAGCAGATACAGCCCCGAGAGCACCACGAAGACGGCGGCGATCCGGTCGACGTACTGCAGGCTGCCGCGAAGGAGCTTGAGCAGGCCGGTGTTGGCCGACGCGAGCGCGATGGTCAATGCGCTGACCAGCAGGGCCATCCCTGCTCCGTAGGCGAGCATGTTGCCGACACCGGAGACCAGACCGTCGCGCCGAGTGGTACTGAACACGGTGGCGATGAACAGCCCGATCGTGCAGCCGATCGAAGCGACGGCGTAGGCAATGCCGTAGACGAACATGGCGCCGACGGTCTGCTTGGGACCCTCGCCCCCGGTGTCGATCCGCGGTGTCATGAACGGCAGCTTGTACCCGAAGACCATCGCGATACCGAGCACGAGCAGCGCCACGCCGATCGCGCCGGTCGCGTACTTCGCGTTCTCGTTGATCCAGCTGGTGAAGTTGTAGGAGATGACGCCGGCGATCAGGAACACCGACAGGAAGCCGGTGGACACCGCGGCGCTGACGATGACCGCACGTCGCATCGTCGCGCGCTGCGAACCCGGCATCGTGCCCTGGAGACCGAGGAAGTACATCAGGTATGTCGGCAACAGGATGAACCCGCACGGGTTCACCGCGGCGACCATGCCCCTGATGAACGACAGGCTCATGCTGCCCCTTGGTCGGCGGCGAGCAGATCGGCGATCTTGCCGCGGAGTTCATCGGCATCCAGCGGCCCGGTCTGTTCCACGATCGTGCCATCGGAGGTGACGAAGAGGGTGATCGGCATCGCTGTGGCACCAATGGCATCAGCGAGTTCGGCGAATTCGTCGAGGAACAGGTCGTACTCGACGCCGCGTTCACCGGCGAAGCGTTCCATCACCTCGACCGAGTCGAGTGTGTTCACGCCGACGAAGCGCACGTCGTCGGTCTCGGCGTCGACCTCGGCGAACTCGGGCAGTTCCTTGGCGCACGGAGCGCAGGTCGAATACCAGAGGTTGACCACGAGTGGTTCGCCGACCAGATCGGCGGTGGTGACTTCGTTGTCGTCGCGGTCGACGAGCACGATGTCGGGGAACGAGTCACCCTGCACGTCGTCGTTGCCGAGCCCGTCGTTGGGAAACGTGACGACGGCACCGGGGTCCTGCAATGTCGCGTCGAACTCGGCGCCGTCGTCGTCGGAACGTTGGGTCCAGACGAAGATCCCGATCACGGCGACCGCCACGAGCAGTGACCCGGCGAGGAGTCCAGGACGATTCTTCACGTCCCCGAGGCTACTGAGAGCGCCTCCACCCGCCGATTCGCCCCGACAGTTGTTCGCATTCGTTCACCGCCGGCCCCAGCCAGACACGTTTGCGTGACACTCCGGGTGTGGGGGGTCACCCGAAATGCCACGCAAACGTGAACTGGGGGCTCGGAACGGATCAGGCGACGGCGACGGCGGCCTCGACCGGGCCGAGTTCGTCGATCACCATCTCCGGTCGGGGGTGCTTGGGTGGGCGCCCGCAGGGGCGCTTGTTGGCGATGATCCGGCCGCCCGAGAGCAGCTCACCGCCCCAGACACCCCACGGCTCCTCGCGTTCGAGGGCGCCGGCGAGGCAGTCGGCCTGCAATGGGCACAGGCCGCACATCGCCTTCGCTCTCGCGATGTCGATGACGTTGTCGGAGAAGAACAGGGCACTCAAGGTGCCGTGGCCGTCCGCACAGCGAGCGACCAGACGTCGGGTCGGTTCCTCGCCGGGCGGTCTCGGACTGTCTGGTTCTCGCGGTTCGAGCTGCGCTGAGCTGCGAGGTTCGATGAGCATGGAGCTGTACATGGTGTTGTCCTGTTCGAAATGGTTGGTGGGGGACGCGGTGGCGGTGACGAGAGACTCGGTGAGGGTCATGGTTGGTGCCTTTCGGGTGTGATTCGGGGTGATGTGGATGGATGGACACTTGGTTGGGATGGATGGAACGCTGCGGGAAAAACCAAAAAGGCCGCCGGGTCGGAACCCGGCGGCCTCGTGAGAGGTGATCTGACGTTGGTGTTACGTCAGAACTCCTACGAAGGAGCCGGGGTGGAGTCGCTTCGACCCGGTGTTGTTGGCCGTGGTCGGGTTGTGCTCGGTCGACATGTGGTCGCAGCACGCCCAGCTCACGCCGAACGACGAGTCCTGGACGAGACCCGAGTACGTCGAAACCGACAGCAGTGCCGCGTCGGCGTACGGGCGCGGCGATGCCGAGCGGATGATGGCGGTGGGTGAAGTGCTCATCATGATTCCTCTCGTGTCATCGCGGGCGCCGAAGTGCTGACCCGGATGGATACACAACCACGTCCCGGTTGGGCGGGTCAAGGAAGTTTCCACGATCTCGTCAAATTTCTCGCGGAGGCCGTTGGCCGACCACCTCCCTGCCAGCAAGAGTGGTGCCGTGGATCTTGCGCTGTACGCCGTCGGCTGGGTCCTCGGATGGCTGCTGCTGTGGCGGCTCCGCCCGCTCCCCGCCGTCACCAGCGGGGTCGACTCGATCGGTGACGAGCGGCCGTCGATGGCGATCGTGATCCCGGCACGCAACGAGGCCGGCGCCCTCCCCCACCTGCTCCCGGGGCTGGTCGCCCAGCTCCGACCGGGCGACGAGCTCGTCGTGATCGACGACCACTCCGACGACGCCACCAGCGAGATCGCCGCGCGGCTCGGCGCCCGCGTGGTGACACCGCCCGAACTTCCCGAGGGCTGGTTGGGCAAGCCCCACGCCTGCTGGCGAGGCGTCGAGTCGACCACGGCCCCGCTGCTGTTGTTCGTCGACGCCGACGTGCGCCCCGCTCCGGATCTCGTCGACCGGGTGGCGTCCGCGTGGGCGGCGCACCCTGACAGCGTCGTCTCGATGCAGCCGTGGCATCAGACCGGAGGCTGGACCGAGCAGGCAAGCCTGCTCGCCAACGTCACCGCGTTGATGGGATCTGGGGGCTTCACCGTCGCCGGTTCGCGACTGGCGCCGACGGTGGCATTCGGCCCGATCCTGGCGATCGGGCGCACGACCTACGACGCGGTCGGTGGCCATGCCGCCGTACGCACGATGCACACCGAGGACATCGGGCTGGCCCGATGCGTCGGGCAGACGACGCTGTACACCGGCCGACCTGACACATCGTTTCGCATGTACCCGGACGGTCTCGCCGAGCTCGTCCAGGGGTGGACGCGCAGCATCGCCACCGGGGCCCGCTTCACCCCGTGGTGGCTGTCGCTCGCTGTCGTGTTCTGGGTGTGGTCGCTCGCCGGCGGTTGGCTGGCCGAGCCACTGGTGTATCCGCTGAGCGCTCTCCAGTTCTGGGTGCTCGGACGGCGAGCCGGGTCGATTCACCCGGTGACAGCACTGCTGTTTCCGCTGGCGGTGGCGGTGTTCGCCTGGATCTTCCTGCGCAGCCTGTTCGCGATCGTGTTCCGACGCGAGGTGACCTGGAAGCAGCGTTCGGTCGCCGCTCGTCCGGACTGATGACCGACCGGGGTCAGAGATCGACGAGGATCTTGCCGACGTTCGCGTTGGCTTCCATGTGACGGTGGGCGTCGGCGATGTCGGCAAAGGCGTAGCGCGAGTCGATCACCGGACGCAGGGCACCGCTGTCGAACAGCGGGAGCATCTCATCGATGAAGCGCTGGCTCAGAGCGAGCTTGCGTTCGATCGGGCGGGCGCGGAGCGTGGTGCCGATCCAGGTGATCCGCTTCGCCAAGATGAGCCCGACGTTGATCGACGCATTGCCGCCGCCCATCAGCCCGACCTGCACGATCGTGCCGTCCATGCGCACCGCTTTCAGGTTGCGCTCGGTCTCCTCACCGCCGACCACGTCGAGCACGACGTCGACGCCTCCCGGCACCTGTTCGGTCAGCGCATCGAGCCAGTCGGCGGGACTCCGCTCGAGGACGACGTCGGCGCCGAGTTCGCGGCACGCATCCATCTTTCCGGTCGAGCACGTGACCGCGATGCGCGCGCCGATCGCCTTGGCGATCTGGATGCCGGCCGTGCCGACCCCGGACGCGCCCGCGTGCACGAGTGCCCAGCGACCGCTGGTGAGTCCGCCCTGCACCACGAGGGCGTCCCACGCCGTGAGGAAGACTTCGGGAATCGCCGCTGCATCCGCCGATTCCACCGACGCCGGAACCGGCAGCGCCTGACGTGCGTGGGTGACCACCTGCTCGGCGTAGCAACCGCCGGCCTCGATGCCCATCGCACGATCGCCGATCGACCAGCCGCTGACGTCCTCGCCGACCGCTGACACGACCCCCGCGTACTCGAGGCCGGGGATCTCCAGCGCCTGGTTGCGCGGGTCGGGGTACATGCCCATGCGCTGGAGGATGTCGGCACGGTTGATCGCGGTGTGTTCGATGTCGACGACGATCTCGTCGCGTCCCGGGACCGGGCTGTCGACCTCCTCGACCGTCAAGACCTCGGGACCACCATGAGAACGGAGTACAACGAGCGCGCATCTGCCGGAACCTATCGGCTCCGGCAGACGGCGGGAGGACCAGGGATTGGAGAACCTGGCCTCGACCTCTCGACGTCCAACGTACCCCAGCGGGTATCGACGTGGAGGGGCCGATGGTCCCTAATCGGCAGCCGGGTCGCCGTCGGTGACCGCGGGGTCCACCGACTCGCACGGCACGAAGACGTGCTCGCGGTAGTAGGCCATCTCGCGGATCGACTCGCGGATGTCGTCGAGCGCCCGATGTGAGCCATGCCCCCGAGGACGGTCGGCGTCGATGCCGGGATACCACCGCTTGACGAGTTCCTTCACGCTCGACACATCGATCGAGCGGTAGTGCAGGTGGTTCTCGATGTCGGGCAGATAGGCGGCAAGGAACCGCCGATCGGTGCCGATCGAATTGCCACAGAGCGGCACGCTGGCGGGTTCGGGAACGTGCTGCTTGATGAACTCGAGCGTCGCCGCACCAGCCGTTTCGAGACTGATCTCCGATGCCTTGATCAGATCCAGCAGTCCGGACTTGGTGTGCATGTCGACCACGAACGGGTCCATCGTTGCGAGGACGTCGTCCGGTTGGTGAATGACCAGATCGGGGCCTTCAGCGATGATCGTCAGATCGTCATCGGTCACGATCGTTGCGATCTCGACGATCACATCGGACGTGTGATCGAGTCCGGTCATCTCCAGGTCCATCCACACCAGCATCAACATCACTGTACGGCCGAGATGCTGCGATCATGGGGCGATGACCGCGTTCGCCACCCTCCTCGCGCAGCCGGGGGTGGAGGAGGTCAGCGAACTCCGCGGTCGTGTGGGGTTCATGGCGTATCACGGTGGCGCGCTGGAGGCGATGACCGACGTCATCGCCCGTCGCGCCGCAGCGCGAGCCGATGCGTCGTGCTACAGCGTCATCCAGCCGCCGGGCATGCGCGATCACCTCCCGTCGATCAAGGTCGACCCGGACGAGTCAGAGGCACTCGCCACGTTCGTCGAGCACGTCGACATCGTGATCACGGTGCACGGGTACGGCCGCCGGGGCCTCTTCGGGTCGCTGCTGCTGGGCGGCGGCAATCGCCCGTTCGCCGAACACGTCGGCCACGCGCTCCGCCGCACGCTGCCGGCCTACGACATCCGCACCGAGATCGACGCAATCCCCCAGCCCCTCCGCGGGCTACATCCGGCCAACCCGGTCAACCTGCCACGTGACGGCGGCGTCCAGATCGAACTCCCGCCACGGGTACGAGGGTCGAGCCCGCTCTGGTGGGACTGGGAGGGCCCCGGGCTCACACCGCACACCGAGTCGCTCATCGACGGACTGGCCGACGCCGCGACGTCCTGGAAACCCGCGTGATCTGAACCAGCGTGACGGACACCAGCGTCAGACGGGTAACGCGATCTCGACGATGCCTCCCGGTCCGTCGGCGACGCCGATCGTGCCGCCGTGCGCCGTCACGATGCCGCGAGCGATCGACAGTCCGAGACCAGCGGTGCCGGTGCGCAGATCGCGAGCGGGGTCGGCGCGGGTGAACGGCTCGAACGCACGATCGCGGAAGTCCAGCGGGAAACCGTCGCCCTGATCGACGACCCGCAATGTGGCCGCCGTCGCGTCGGAAGCGACCTGCACCAGCACCACCGAAGCGTCAGGCGCATGTCGGATCGCATTCTCGAGCAGATTGCGGATGACCCGAGCGAGCTGCGATGCGTCGGCCTCGAGGGTGACACGTTGGTCGGCTTCGAGGAGCAGTGACACGTGTCGGGTCTCGGCAAGTGGACGCAACGTCTCCATCGCTTCGTCGGCGAGTTCGGTGAGATCGAGCCGTGTGCGGGTCATGTCGATGGTGCCACTGACGATGCGGCTGTGCAGCTGGAGGTCGTCGACCAGCGAGGCGAGCGCCCGAATCTGGCGTTCCATACCGGACAGGTAGGCATCGGGATCGGGCGCGACACCGTCGCGAATGGCCTCGACCGAGGCGCGCAACGCGGCGAGTGGGGTGCGCAGGTCGTGCGAGATCGACGACAGCATCACCGCACGTTCGTGTTCGATCGAACCGAGCCGGTCGACCATCGTGTCGAACATCGCCGCTGCCTCACCGAGCTCGTCCGAACGCACCACACCGGTGCGCGCGCCGAGATCGCCGTCGGCGACGCGCATCGCCGCATCGCAGATCTTCGACGCGTCGCGTGCGACCGGTCGCGCCATCAGCATCGCAACGAGTGCAGCACCGAGTACGGCCGGCACGAGGACCCACATCAAGAGACGCTGATCGTGCTCGTTGATGAACATCGACTGCGCAGCGATGGCGATCATCAAGACCGCAACGCCGAGGACGGCGAGCATCGCGGCGACGAATCGCACGCCGATGCGGTCGAACGGACGAAGACGACGAGTGCGATCGACCGGGGCGTTCACGGCTCGAACCGGTACCCGACGCCCCACACCGTGGTGATCCAGCGCGGATGTTCGGGATCGTCCTCGATCTTGTTCCGAATCCGGCGCACGTGGACCGTGACGGTCGCCGGGTCCTGCCACTCGGGCGACGACTGCCACACCGATTCCAGGAGCTGCGCCCGCGAGAACACCTGGCGCGGCGACGCCGCGAGGAAGGCGAGCACGTCGAACTCCTTCGGCGTCATGTCGATCTCGCGGCCGTCGAGCGTGACCTGTCGGCTCAGCGGCTCGACCGTGAGCGGACCGTGCACGATCGGACCTGGCGCAGCCGTCTGGCGGCCATTCGTGCGCCGCAACACCCCGTTGACACGCGCCGCCAACTCACGCGGGGAGAAGGGCTTCACGACATAGTCGTCGGCGCCGAGTTCGAGCCCGGCGACCCGGTCGGATTCCTCGGCGCGAGCGGTCAGCATGATCACGGGAATGTCGCTGGTGGCGCGAACCCGACGCAACACGTCGAGGCCGTGCACACCGGGCAGCATCATGTCGAGCACCAACAGGTCGGGCGGGTCGGCGTCGAGCAACTCGAGTGCCGTGGTGCCATCACCCGCCTCGGCGACCTCGTGGCCATCGCGACGCAGGTACCCGACCACCACTTCGCGCACGGTCGGCTCGTCGTCGACCACCAGCACCTTCGTCATCTCGACAGCCTCGCCCCTCGGGCGGTCGTGTTCAACCCCCCGGCCCCGCAGTTTCCCGATCGTTCCCACCCCGCCCACCCCTCCAGCTCCAACCATCCTCCAGCTCCAACCCCACCCTCCCTCACCCCACCGTCCCCCAAATCCGAAAAGTTCCGCGACCGTTGCGCTCAGCGCAACGCTGACGCGCCATTTCACGAATGCGTTGGAACGTGTCCCGAAATGGCGCGTGGGTGTTGCGCTGAGCGCAACCATCGCGAGATTTTTCGGATTGGGGGGTGATCGTCAGGGGGCGAGGCGGGTGATGGTCCACGACGCTGTCGCGCTGGTTGTCTCACCGCTCGATGGCTCACCGGCGGCATCGGTTGTGCGGCGGTAGTGGAGGCGGTCGTGGAGGCGGCTCGGACGGCCCTGCCAGAACTCCCACTCGAACGGGATCAGCCGCCAGCCACCCCAGGAGGCCGGGCGCGGTACGTCAGCGTCGGCGAAGCGCTCGTCGAACGCGATCATGCGCTCTTCGAGCACCGATCGATCGTCGATCTCGTCACTCTGTGGCGACGCCCACGCACCGAGCTGGCTCTCGCGCGGCCTCGACGCAAAGTACGCATCGCTCTCCGCGTCGGACACCCGCTCGACACGCGCTCGAAGCCGGACCTGGCGATGCAGATCGAGCCACACGAACACCCCCGACGCAACCGGTGCAGCGGTGAGTTGGCGGCTCTTGGCTGCCTCGTAGTTGGTGTAGAAGACGAGTCCGTGCTCATCGGCAGTGCGGACCAGCACGATGCCGCGCATCGGGGACACCGTCGTCGCCCAACGTGGCGAGCGTCATCGCATTCGGTTCGGCGACACCGCCGTGGAACGCGTCGTCGTGCCAGCGATGCCACTGGGTCACCGGATTCGGATCGAGGTCCGCGATGTCGAGGCCCGCTGCTTCGTACTGGACGCGCCGACCCCAGAGCTCCGCGCGCTTGTCGGGTGCGGCCCAGTCGGTCATCTCGTCACTCGACCTTCGACCCGGCCTGGGGCTCGATACGTTCGATACCGCGCATGTAGGGCCGCAGCACCTCAGGAACGGTGACCGACCCATCGGGGTTGCGATAATTCTCGACGATCGCCGCCCACACCCTCGGCACGGCGAGTGCCGACCCATTGAGCGTGTGCACGAACTCGGTGCCCTTCACCGGCTTGCCGGCGGCATCGTGACGCTTGAAGCGAACGTTGCCCCGGCGTGCCTGATAGTCGCCGAACCAGCTGATCGACGACACTTCGAGCCAGGCATCGGCACCCGGCGCGTAGACCTCGACGTCGAAGCTGCGGTGATGGCTCTGACCCATGTCACCGGTGCAGATCTCGATGACGCGGTACGGCAGCCCGAGCCCGACGATCGCCCGCTCGGCCCGTGCGACCATGTCGGTCAGCAACGCCGGGGCCTGCTCGGGGGTGGCGAATGCGAGGATCTCGACCTTGTCGAACTCGTGCGCGCGCAGCATGCCGCGGGTGTCGCGACCCGCCGAGCCCGCCTCACGCCGATAGGACGAGCTGTGCGCCATCACGCGGATCGGCAGGACCGTGTCGTCGAGGGTCTCGTCGGCATAGATCGAGGTGAGCGGGACCTCGGCGGTGGGGATGCACCACAGGTCGTCGCGCTCGATGGCGTAGGCATCGTCGGCGAACTTCGGCAACTGCCCCGTCGCGGTGAGCGTGGCAGTGCTGACCAGCGACGGCGGCCGGACCTCTTCGTGGACGTCGGCGTTGAGATCGAGGCCGTACTGGCACAGGGCTCGGGCGAGCGTCGCGCCGGCGCCACGCTGCATCGTGAACATCGCGCCGGAGATCTTCACCGCCCGTTCGTTGTCGAGGATGCCGAGCGCGGCCGCGGTCTCCCAGTGCGGGACTCGGAGGTGGTCGGAAACCTCGTCGAGGAGTCCGACCGGGCCGGTGACGATGGGGTTGTCCGTGTCGTCGACGCCATCGGGCGCCTCGGGATGCGGCAGGTTGGGGATGCCGAGCAACAACTCGCGCAGCGCAGACGACACCTGATCGTGCTCGGCGGCCAGGGTTCGTTCCTCGTCGCCGAGCTCGCGGCTCTCGGCCTGCAGCACCTCGGCGCCCGCCACATCACCATCGCGGCGGCGCTGGCCGACCTCCTTGGAGATCGTGTTGACGCGCGCCCGGATGGCGTCGCGACGGCCCGTGATGTCGAGGAGCCGAGCATCCAGCCCGGCAGCCTCATCGACCTCGTCGAGCAGTGACGGACGGCCGCGCCTGGCCAGCGCCGCCTTGACGGCGGGGAGGTCGGTGCGCAGAAGTCGCTGGTCGATCACGACATCGAACGCTAGCGCTCGGTGGCCGAGCGGTGTCGATCCGTTAGGACGAGCGCTCGTCGGGTGCGGCGGGCACCTGGGCGAATTCCCGCTCGACATCGGCCGTGGTGAGCGGGTGTCCGGTGTCGGTGGCATGATCGCCGGTGAGCTCCGCGTCGGGCATCGGGCGCGGGCGTCGGTAGCTGTCGTTGTTGGCTGCGTTGTAGCCGGCAGCGAACCGCCTGAAGAACAAGAAGATGATGATCGTCCAGAGGAAGATGCCACCTCCGGTCTTCATGATTGCGCCCGCGAGTTGCTGGTCGTGCTGTACCGAGAGACCCCACACGCGGACCGGTTGGTCGTAGGTCTCGTACACGGCGCCCTCGGCGAACGTGAGCCATGCGGCGGGAATGGTCGGCACCAGTGACTGCACGAACAGGTAGACGCACTTGGCGAGTGGACCGATCTGCAGTTCCGGGAACGGTCCGACGACGGGCATCCACATCAGCAGCGATGCCAGCACGACGGCGAAGTGCAACGAGTAGTGCAGCGGACCGTTGTCGACCGACGCCGTGACCACGCCGGGAATGTGGGTGACGATCACGACCACGTTGAACACGACGGCGGCGATCACCGGCCTGCACATGAAGGCGACGCCTCGGTAGAGCTTGCCGTCGCCGACGAGGACGCGGAGCAGCCATTCGGGTGTTGCCATCAACACGAGCGGCGGCAGGAAGTAGCTCAGCATCATGTGCTGGAGCATGTGAGCGGAGTACAGGTACTCCTCACCGATGTCGTGGATCGGCCAGTCGCTGGCCACCCAGAGCATCACCATCGCGCCGATGAAGCAGCCGATGTTGAACCGGGTCACGACGGGCTGCCCGGGAGCCACGGCCTTCGGTCCGATCACGCGCACCATGTAGATGTACGCACCGGTGAGGAAAGCGACGAGTACCCACACTTCCGGGTGCCACTGGTAGCGCCAGGGATCGAGGACTTGGGCGAGCATGGGGGCGCCCCTCCGAGGGGTCGGTCAGTTGATGAAGAAGTGGAACGTGGTGAGCATGATGGCGTACAGCACGATCGCGCCGATGAGGCCGGCGTAGAAGCCGAACTTGAAGAGCGCTGCATCATGCTTGAGGTGCATGAAGTAGCTGACGACCACGAAGAACTTGACCGCCATCATGATGAGCAGCGACGGGATCAGGAGCGCATCCGGCACGCTGGAGATCTCGGTGATGGCCACTTCCATCGCCGTGAGTACTGCAAGCAGCAGGGCGATCAGAATGTAGGTCTTGTCCGAGATCTGGTGACCGTAGAGGTCGTCGTGCTCGGCCTGTGGGTTGGTCTCGGTGGTGTCGGTGTCGATGCTCATATCAGGCCGGAATCAGGTAGACGAGGGTGAAGATGACGATCCAGACGACGTCGACGAAGTGCCAGTAGAGCCCGATCATCTCGACGGTCTCGGCCTTGTCGCCGGCGACGCGGCCCTTGACGAGCATTCCGACGAGCGACATCAGCATGATGATGCCGACCGCCACGTGGACGCCGTGGAATCCGGTGAGCGTGTAGAAGCTCGAGGAGAACAAGCTGGTGGTGTAACCGAGTCCCTCTCGGTAGAAGACCGTGAACTCGTACACCTGACCGGCGAGGAACAGTCCGCCGAGCAACGCCGTCACGGTGAGCCAGAGGCGAGTGCGCCGTTCGTCGCGTCGCTTCGCTGCCGAGACCGACAGCACCATCGTGAGCGATGACATCAGCAGCACGAAGCTGGTTGCCGACGTGAAGGGGATGTCCCACAACTGATCGGGGCCGATGGCGTCGCCCTGCCGGTTGCGATAGAGCATGTACGTCGAGATCAACCCGCCGAACAGCAGGCACTCCGACCCGAGGAACAACCACATCGCCAACTTGGTGTTCGAGAGGCCGGTCGTCGTGTGGTGCACCAGGCCGATGTGGTCCTGACCGTCGTCGAGTCCGGCCGGGACGGCCTCGTCGACAGCCGAGGGCTCGGGAGCAATCGGCGGTTCAGTGGTGGTGTCAGACATGCGCGAGTTCCTTGCTCGGCTGGCCACCGTCGGACGGCGGGTCGAATTCCGAATCGTCAGCGGTCGGCGGCTCGAGTGCCCAGCCGAACAGCGCCAGGACGATGATTGCGGCACCCGCAGCGAGGAGGAGCGTGCTGTAGATGACGCCGTAGCTGATGACCAGCATGCCGAACGACAAGATGATCGGCCAATAGGACGGCGACGGAAGATGGATGTGTGCGTCGGCGTTCGCCGCTTCCTCGGCGATGACCTGCTCGCCGGTGCGCACCTTCTTGTAGTCGTGCTGACCGTTCTCGCCGAGGTCTTCGTACTTGCGGTGGAAGAACTCGTCGAGCGTGTGCACCGTCGGGATCCGGTCGAAGTTGTGTTCCTTGGGCGGGCTCTCGGTGATCCACTCGAGGCTGCGAGCGTCCCACGGGTCGGCGGGTGCCGGCGGGTTCTTGCGGCTGACCCACACGTTGACCAGGAACAACACGGCGCCGATACCCAGCACGAGTGAACCGATCGACGACACCAGGTTCCAGAAACCGAGGTTGAAGAAGCCCTCGCCGGCGCGGTTGTCGGTCCAGACGTACATGCGTCGGGGCTGACCCTGCAGCCCGATGAGGTGCATCGGGCCGAACGTGAGGTTCATGCCGATGATCATGAGCCAGAAGTTCCAGCGTCCCCACTTCTCGTTGAGCATCTTGCCGAACACCTTCGGCCACCAGTAGTAGAGCCCGGAGAAGAGGCCGAGGACCGCACCGCCGAAGATCACGTAGTGGAAGTGCGCCACGATGTAGTACGTGTCGGTCTGCTGAGTGTCGGATGGCGCCACGGCGTGCGTGACGCCGGACAAGCCACCGATGGTGAACTGCACGATCAGTCCGATGGCGAAGAGCATCGCGGTGGAGAACCACAGCTTGCCGCCCCACATCGTGAGGGTCCAGTTGATGATCTTGACACCGGTCGGGACCGCGATGGCCATGGTGGCCACCGAGAACACGGCCACGGAGATCGGGCCGAGGCCGGCAGCAAACATGTGGTGGGCCCACACACCGAAACCGACGAGGCCGATCGCCGCACCCGAGAACACCACGAACGGGTAGCCGAACAGTGGCTTGCGTGAGAACGTGGGCAGCACCTCGGAGATGATGCCGAACGCCGGCAGGACGAGGATGTACACCTCGGGGTGGCCGAACAGCCAGAACAGGTGCTGCCACAGCAGTGGGTCGGCACCGTCGGCCACCGAGAAGAAGGTGGCGTCGAAGTTCCGCTGGAAGAGCAGCAGGAACAGCGCCACGGTGATGATCGGGATGGCGAAGAGCAACAGGAACTGCACCACGAGCGCCATCCACGTGAAGATCGGCATGCGCATCAGCGTCATCCCGCGTGCACGCATGTTGAGCGCCGTGACGATGAGGTTGACGGCGCCGACCTGCGAGGCGACGCCGGTCATCAGCAGACCCAGCACCCAGAAGTCCACACCGTGGGTGGGCGAGAACGGCACCGAACTGTTCGGTGCGTACATGAACCAGCCGCCGTCGGCGGCACCACCGAGGATCCACGAGCTGTTGATGAAGATGCCACCGAACACGAACGTCCACAGGCTGAGCGCGTTCAGACGTGGGAACGCAACGTCACGGGCGCCGATCTGCAACGGCATCATGTAGTTGGCGAACGCAGCAGCCATCGGCATCACGAACAGGAACACCATGGTGGTGGCGTGCATCGTGAACATCTGGTTGTACTTGTCAGCCGAGAGGATCGTCCCGTTCGCCTGCGCGAGCTGGGCCCGGATGAGCAGCGCTTCGAAGCCACCGATGAAGAAGAACGCCATCGCGACGACGCCGTACATGATGCCGATCTTCTTGTGGTCGACCGTGAAGACCCACGACTTCCAGCCGGTGGTCTGCACGGGACGCCGGAAATACCCGTATGAGGTGCTCGGAGTGACGACCGCGGCCCCGCCCGCCAGTGCCGGCGTATCGGTCGGTCGTTCGATGATGGCCATGATCTATCGGGCTCCCGTCACTTGCGTTCCAGCAGGTAAGCGATCAGTTCGTCGATCTGGTCCTCGCTGAGGGCCAGGTTCGGCATGCCTCGAACGAGACCGTCGGTCTGCTCGAGTTTGGTGGGGTCTGCGTACATCGGCTTCATCGCTGGAGCGTTGCGCAGCCACTCGCGAAGTTGCACCGAGTTGAGGCAGTCGGCGCTGACACCGGCGAGATACTTCGGGCCCAGCGTGGCGGGGTCGGAGTCCCAGACGTTGTCGCGGCACTCGCCAGGGCTGAGCAGGTCCCATGACGCACCGGCGAAGGTGTTGCGGGTCATGAGGTACGACAGGTTCGGTGCGGCACCCGAGTACACCTGGAGGTCGGGACGAGAAATGACGGGTTCGCCGTTGGCGTCTTCGAGCCCGTTGACCTGGTGGCACCGCGAGCACTGCGCAATGAAGGTGCTCTCGCCGGCCGCGGCGAGCGTGCCCGCTACAGGTGCCTCGTACGGAGCGAGCTGTTGTGCCTTCCACGCCTCGAAGTCGTCGGCGGTCATCGCAATGACCTCCATGCGCATGTTGGCGTGCGAGAGGCCACAGAACTCGGTGCACTGTCCGGCGTAGATACCCGGCTCGTCAGCTTCGAGACGCACCGTCTGGACACGGCCGGGGACCATGTCACGTTTGCCGTTGAGGCGTGGGATCCACCACGAGTGGATCACGTCACGGCTGGTTCCACGCACGAGGACCGGGGTGTTGATCGGGATCACCATCTGGCCCGAGGTGATGATCGGCTCGGCGACACCACCGCAGCCGTCCTGCTGGGCGTAGTCGATCTCCCACCACCACTGCTGACCGGTGACGTTGATGACGCACTCGGTGTCGTTGGTCTCGTTGAGCGCCATGATCGTGCCGACGGTGGGGATCGCCACACCGATCAGGATCAGCGCGGGCAGGATCGTGAGGCCGATCTCGAGCGCCGGCTTGCCGTGGGTCTGCTCGGGAATCGCCTGGCCCTTGTCGCGGAACTTCACGATGATGATCGCGACGAAGGTCAGCACGATGACGCCGACCAGGCCGGCAATGGCGAACACGGGCCACTGCAGGTTGTGGATCATCTGCGCGTTCGGTCCGGCGGGATCCCACGTGTCCTGTGGGGCGTCCTGCGCACAGCCTGCGACCAGGACGCCGAGCCCGGCGACCAGTCCGATTCGTGCTCGACGACTCATTTTCCTGACGGTAGTCGCGGATGTCAACGGATGCCTCTTCAGTGGGGAGTTACTCATGGCACGACCAGTTCGAGGCGGGCCGACTCGACACCCGGCACGAAAAAGAAGTAGCCGTCAGCGGCGGCGAAGCTCGGCGCACCGATCGTGAGGGTGATGTTCTGGCGGCCCCCGGGCTCGACGAGCGTGGTGCACTTCAGCAAGGGACCGACGTCCTCGGCGGCAGCCGCCGGCGGGACGGTGAGGTCGACGGACAATCGACGCGCCTCATCGGAATCGTTGGTGAAGATGACGTTGTTGGGGTTCGACCGCGGCAGCGTGAGTCGTCCGGCCGCACCCTCCTCGATCGGGCCGTTGACCGCATAGGTGAGTTGGCCGTCGTCGCCGAGCGTGATGGTGGCGGCGACGGCGGCGACAGCACCGACCGACTGGGAGGCGTTCTCGTCGGCTTCGAACTCTTCGGGGCTGAGGCAGATCTCCTCGCCCTCTTCGGTGAGGCCCTCGGTGGTCTCGTGCTCGTGGATCTCGCGCTCGCCGTCGAGGCCGGCAGCGGCGCCACCGGCGATGAGGGCGAGCACACCGACCGCGATCGCTCCGAACGCTGCGCGCGACTTGAGTCCTGGGCGGTACGCGAAGAAGAAGGCGAAGGCGATGATGATCACGCCCAACACGGCGAAGGCGATCACGGTGTTGGTCTTCGAGAGCCACAGCATGATGCGGCTGAAGGCGAAGACGATGATGCCGATGCCGATGGCGGCCGCCAGCGGGAATTCGAGCGGGTTGGCGATGCGACTGCGGACCTCGGCGTTGTACGCGGCATCGCCCGATGCCCGTTCGGCCCAGGCCTCGGCGGTCCATTCAGCCCCGGCGGCGAGCAGCAGGACGACACCGATGATGAACACTGCCTGGTAGGTGACGAGGCCAACGGTGAGCACCGCGGCGCCGAGCGCGAAGGCCATCGGCCAGATGCTGTTGGCCGGAGGCCTCGCGGCGGCTGGTGCGGTCTCGACCGAGGAGATCTCGTCATCCCAGATGTTCGAGTCGCGGGTGTAGATGTTGATGCCCGCCAGGAACGCGAGCGCGATCGCCGCCGAGGCGAGGCCGACCGTGCCCATCACACCGTCTTGGGCAACGCCGTACGCGATTGCCGAGATGGTGGCGATGACGGCAGAGCCGATGAGGAATTTGGAACCGGTGGTGAACATTCAGTGGCTCACTTGGTGACGTAGACGAGGAACCAGATGGCGGCGAAGATCGCCGACATCGCGTACCAGTAGATGGCGTGGGAGACGAGAATTTCCTGGTCGCCGGAGCGACCACCGATGTATCGGAACGCCGCGACCGTGGTGAACAGGATGCCGATGATCATCAGCGCCATGAACATCCCGGTGATCGCGTAGAACATCACCGCGTAGGTGCCGTCGGCGATACCGATGTCCATGCGGTAGTACACGAACGCCTGAGCGTTGATGACCAGCAGGGCCACGAGCGCCGTGCAGCCGAGGGCGAGCGCGGTGTGCGGTCGGTCGTTGCGCTTGGCGCTCCAGACGGCCCACTGGCCGAACACACAGATCCCGACGAAGGCGATCAGCATCACGTTGGTCGGCACTTCGGGAACCGTGGTACCGCTGGGGAGCCAGGTCCCGGTTGCATCGATCGCTTCGCGGCGCTGCAGTGCCCACACGGCGAGCATGCTGCCGGTGAGCATCACCATGGCCACGACAGCCAGGGACGAGCCGACCAGCATCTGGCGCTGTGGCGCCGGCGCGGGGGCTGCGGGAAGGGCGTGCATCAGGCGTTGCTCCCGTCGTTTGGTGCCGTGTTCGATGTTGCGGCGTACTTGAGGTCGAGGAGGGGTTCGGCGGAATGCACCACCGGCACGTCGACGAAGTTGTCACGCGGGGCCGGCGACGTGGTGGTCCACTCGAGGGTCTGGGCGTCCCACGGATCGTCGCCGACCGCATCGTCACGACGAAGCGAGGTGAGCAGCAGACCGACGAATCCCAGCACGGTGAGCGCCATCAGGGCATGGCCCACCAGGGCGATGATGTTCCACAGCACGAGATCGTCGTCGACGTAGGAGAGGCCGGCCGGCTGGTCGAGAAAGCCGGCGATGTACATCGGGAACGCGGCGAGGATCGTGCCGGTCACGCCGAGCAGCGCCAGCGGGATGGCCTTCGACGAGCTGATCGTGGAGCCCCACAACTTGGGCGCCCAGTGGATCACCGCGCCCATCGACGCCAGCACGGCGCCGTAGACGACGTAGATCAGGGTGGCTTCCTCGAACACGGTGCCTTGCAGGGCGAGGTCGTCGGCGGCGTGCAGGACGTTGCCGAGCATGCCGACGAGGATCATCCCGAAGCCGAAGAAGGCGAACAGGATCGCCGGCGAGAAGTGGAAGCGGGTGTCGTCACCGGGGCGGGCTGTCTGCAGCACCACGAGCAACACCAGCAGCATGCCGAGGATCGGCAGGGCGTTGAACAACAGGAACGGCACCAGGTCGCGCACCTTGGTCTCGAGGTCGTCGACGTTGAGCTGGCTGCCCGCCCACGGCAGGTTCTGGATGTTCTGCTGGGTGACCCCGGCCAGGGCGGCGACGCCGACCAGGGCGAGTCCGCCGAACATCACTCCACGTACCGGCGTGCGGCGGCCGAACACGACCGGCGCCGACTCGACGAGCATGCCGATCGCCGGGATGGCGAACAGGAACGTGACGGGCTGGGTGACGACCCAGCCGGCCCACACGAAGATGCCCTCGTTGCCGCCGAAGCCGGTGCGGCCGTTGCGGTGGTCGAGGAACAGATACACGAGCGTGCCGAGGAGCACCGGCATCACCAGGATCACGCCGAGCGAGAACACCAGCGCCGACCAGGAGAACGGCGGAATCCGGCGCATCGTCATCCCGGGCGCCCGCGTGGTGAGGATGCTCGTGGCGACTGCCCCTGCCGTTGCGGTGAGGCCGACCGCCATCAGTCCGAGACCGGCGATGAACAGCGCGACGGCGTCGGCGTCGCCGCCGAGCGTGCCGCCGTTGTTGATCAGGGCGATCGTGGTGAGCACGAGACCGCCGAACCACATCCAGAAACCGGTGGAGGCGAGTCGGGGGAAGGCGATCGAACGAGCGCCGAGCTGCAGCGGCACGGCGAACACGCAGGCTGCCATCACGAGTGGGAGCAGCGTGGCGAAGACCAGGCCGACGTGCTGGGCGTCGACGAGTTGTGGGAGCACCTCGACGTCGAGCAGGGCGTCGGCACCGTCGAGGCGTTCGATGGCGATCAGCAGGTTGATCGCCACGGTGGTGATCAGGCCGAGGAGTCCGCCGGCCAGATACAGCCGTCCGGTGACCTTGTGGTCGGTGGACGTGAAGACGGCCGCGACGGAGCGCAACGCGTCGGAGGCGTCGGCGTCACTGTCGCTCGGGGCGACAGCAACCGATTCAGGACTTGATTCGATGGTGGTCATACAGGGTGGTGTCTCACTTGTCTGTTGCCCCTGTGGTCAGCGGGCGACTCGAAACGTGGCAGGGCACGACAGCGCCGAGACTACTTGGAACGGGTCTGCGCACCCGAAATCCTCGCGAATCTGCAACGAGCCGACCAAGGCCGCGCGGATGGACGAACGGTGTGGCGTTTGGTGTCACCAGCCGTTGCGGACGAGGACGTCGACGGTCATGGCGCCGAACAACACGGTGACGTAGGTGATCGAGAAGCCGAACAGCCGCATGCTGGCAGCCGGGGTGGGGTGCCGTTTGAGGGCGATCGTGCCGCCGAGGAAGAGCGCGCCCAGCACTGCGGCGGTGATGCCGTAGATCCAACCGAGATCAGCGACCGGGATCAGGATCAAGGTGGTGATCACCAGGGCGACCGTGTACCAGATCATCTGTCGCACGGCGACGTCGATCGGCACCACCGAGGGCAGCATCGGCACGTCGGCGGCCCGGTAGTCGTCGGCGTACTTGACCGCGAGCGCCCAGAAGTGCGGCGGTGTCCACAGGAACATGGCGATGAACAGCACGATCGGCGCCCACGCCAACGAGTTCTGCACCGCCGCCCAGCCGACGAGCACCGGGACGGCGCCGGCGGCGCCGCCGATCACGATGTTCTGGCGGCTCGTGCGCTTGAGCCAGAGGGTGTACACCCCGACGTAGAAGGCCGCAGCACCGAACGCCAGCACGGCCGACAGCAGGTTGGCGCCGGCCCAGAGCACGGCGAAGGCCAACACCTGGAGTGCGATGGCGAAGATCAACGCATTGCGCGGTTCGATCACGCCGGTGACGAGCGGGCGGCTCTGCGTGCGGGCCATCAGGGCGTCGATGTCGCGGTCGACGTACATGTTGACGGCGTTGGCGCTCCCGGCCGACAACGTGCCGCCGAGCAAGGTGACCGCCACGAGCGACCACGCCGGCCAGCCGCCTTCGGCGAGCACCATCGTTGGCACCGTGGTGATCAGCAGCAGTTCGATGATCCGCGGCTTGGTGAGCGCGATGTACGCACCGACCACGGTGGTGGGCGTGCGCCGACTGCCGTGGGCCACGCCACCGGGCGCCAGCCGGGACGGGACGAGGGGGCGGCTGCCAACGGACATGACTGCGTCAGCGTACCGGGGCCTCCGACGCGCGGCCCAGCCGATCGCGCCGACTCTGGTCACCCGCCCCCAGGTCTGCGCGGCCCGTGTGCGGTGTTGCCTGGTCAGGGGCACACTGGTGCGGTGCCGACCACGCTGGAACCCACGGAGGTGATGGAGCCGGATCTCGACGACGCGGTCGCGATCGACCGTCCGTGGGTGGTGTTGGTGTGGAACGACCCGGTGAACTTGATGAGCTACGTCACCTACGTGTTCCAGAAGCTGTTCGGCTTCTCGCTCGAGAAGGCGACCGAGCTGATGCTCGACGTCCACGAGAAGGGTCGTGCCGTCGTCGCCTCGTGCGGTCGCGAGGAGGCCGAGATGCACGTGTTCCGGCTCCACGAGCACAGCCTGTGGGCCACGATGGAACACGATGGCCCTTCGTCGTAGGTTCGTCGCCCCGGTCGAAGCGGTCCGTGGCGGTTGGCGCATCACGCTCGACGACGAGGAGCGCAACCTGCTGCTTCGCCTGATGGGCGAGCTCCGAGCGCTCCTGACCGGGCCCGACGACAACGAGCTGCTTCGGCGCCTGTTCCCGGTCGCGTATCCGGAGGACGAGGAGAAAGAGGCCGAGTACCAGCGCCTGATGCGCGAGGAACTCGTCACCAGCCGGCTGTCAGCGATCGAATCGGTGGCCCACACGATCGACCCCGCGAACGCAAGCGACCTCCTCGACGAGGGCGAGACGATCGCGTTCATGCAGTCGATCAACGCGATCCGCCTCGTACTCGGTTCGATGCTGGGCATCACGGACGACGAGTCGGCCGACGCCGCCGATGACACCGACTCACCCGAACACCACTTGTACGACTTCTTGAGTTGGCTGCTCGAGTGGACCGTGCGCTCGCTGTCGCCGACGTAGCGCCGGAGACCCACGTCGTGGGGCCTACCGGTTCGGCGTCCCCACTTCCCCATTTCCGGTTCGCGTCGCCCACTGCCCCGGCATGGACCGCCAGGGCATGGACCACCGCGCCGCCGGAAAACCCGACCCTGAACACGGGCTACTGTGCCCGCAGGACGTCTGCGGGGACGTCCATGGGGAAGAGGAGACACGGTTGGGGGTTCCACTGATTCCCGTTCGGGCCATGGCCCGATCGAGTCGGACTCGATCGTCGGGCGCGCGATTCGACGCGCTTGCCACACGAGACCCGAGGATCATTGCCGTGGCCGCA
Organism: Ilumatobacteraceae bacterium; assembly: GCA_963741875.1. GTDB lineage: Bacteria > Actinomycetota > Acidimicrobiia > Acidimicrobiales > Ilumatobacteraceae > Sva-07. The sequence continues at coordinate 212,867 of CAVUJO010000005.1, forward strand.
GTCGCCATCGGATCGATCGTCGTGGCCGCCGCGGTCGGCGTCGCTCCGATCGCCGGAGCATCAGCGATCGCCGTCCTGGTTCCGGCAGCGGTGGTCGACGTCGAACAACGTCGCCTGCCTGACGCATGGGTCGGTGCCGGACTGATCCTCCTGGTCGTCGCGGTCGCTGTGGAGGGTGCCATCGGGCAACCGATCGACGCCGGCAACGTCGTCGTCGGCGCGCTCGCCATGGCCCTGCCGCTGCTGATGCTCCATCTCGTGTCGCCGACCTCGATGGGGTTCGGCGATGTCAAAGCAGCGGTCGTGCTCGGCGCCGCTGTCGGAACGATCGACTGGCGCTTGGGCGCCGTGGCGCTCTGCGTCGCCGCACTGACCGCAGCCGTCACGGGCTTGCTGACGCGGCGGCACACGATCCCCTTCGGTCCGTTCCTGGTCCTCGGAGCCGGACTCGCGCTCCTCGCCCACGGCCCGATCCTCGACGCACTGTTCAACAGCGAGGTCACCCCATGACGGCAGCACCACCCTCAGCCCGATCCGAGCCCGGTGTCGCAGCAGCCCGCGGATTCCGCCCGGCGTCGAGGCGTCGGAACCGGATCGCAGCCGGCGTGGCCCTCGCGGCGATCGCCGTCGGCGGCAACGTGCTGGTCTACGCATCGCTCGACTCGAAGGAGCCCGTGGTCCAAGCAGTTCGTGACATTCCAGCGGGTGAACAGCTCACCGGCGACATGTTCCGCACCGTCGACATCGACGCCGACCCGACGGTGAACGTGATCGACGGCGACCGTCTCCAATCGCTCGTCGGCAGCTACGCGCGAGTTCGCCTGGTCGCCGGCTCGCTCGTGACACCGGAGTCGATACAGGCATCGCCACTGGTGACACCCGGCAACTCGGTGGTGGCGATCCAGGTCAGCGACGGTTCGTTGCCGATCGGACTCCGCGAACGGGTTCCGGTCGTGCTGGTCGTCCCGGCCGATCGCGTCGGCGACGAGTCCGGCAGCGTTTCGATACCGGGTCAGGTGGTGGGGCTTCCAACCGCCACGTCGTCCGCGCTCGGCCTGTTGTCGCTGTCGGTCGAGGTGGCCGCAGAGGACGCCGCCACGGTTGCGGCGGCCGACGATGTGCGTGTCGTCCTCGTCGAACCGTCGCTGGACCAGGGTGCCGTTCCGATCGATGGGGACGCAACTGCGGAGGGCGAGCCATGACCATCGTCGCCGTGACAGGCGACGCTGCCACCACGTCGTCGGTTGCGCTCGCGGTCGGCTGGCCGGCCGACGACGGAGCGATCGTGGTCGAGGCCGATCCTGCCGGGGGCTCGCTGGCGGGATGGCTCGACACGCCCGCGCACCCGTCCCTCGGGACCATCGTCGCAAACGTCGGTCGCAGCCACCAATCGGTGCTGGAGACGTTCGACGACATGACGCATCGGAGTGACTCCGGTGTGCGCTTCGTCGCCAATGCCGTGCGGGCCCGAGCCGCGCATCGTGCGGTCGAGGAAGCAGCGGTGACCGTCCTCCCGACGATCGCCGCTGCGGCGAACACCGTGATCGCCGACGTCGGCCGTCACCGCTCCGGGCAGCTCCCATCGCCAGCGCTACGGGCGGCCGATGTCGTGGTGATCGTGCACCGTCAGGCAACCGCGTCGGCGGCCGCAGCGACGGTGCGGATCGAACGACTCGTCGAGATCGTCGAGGAGCTGGCACCTCTCGATGCCGTCTTCGTGCTCGCCGTGATCGGACGTACACCGTTCGATCCCGTCGAGATCGGATCGTTCGTCGACCAGTCGGTGCCGCACACGATCCGGACGACCGCGTCGCTCGCCGACGATCCGCTCGCCGCAGCCACCATCGCCGGGCGCGCCGGGGTGTCCGCCAAACGACTCCGCCGACTCCCGCTGATGCGAGACGCCTTGCGTCTCGCTCACGATCTGTTCGACCTCGTCGATGTCCGGGAGCAACAGCGCTCGAACACTCGGGCCGGGACAAACGGGGAGTCGACGTGACGCTGGAGCAGGCCACGGCACCGGCGAGCGCGGGCGCCGAACGCCGGGAGGGCCTCCACGCCACGATCGCACTGGTGACCGACCGCGTCACCGACCGTCTGATCGAAGCGATCGAACACGACGACCTCGCTCGCAGCACGTCGAGGGCTCCCGGTGCCGCCTTGGCCACCGACGAGCGCCGTCAGCAGCTCCTGGTCGGCGCGTGGATCAGCGAGGAGGTCACCTCGGTCAACGACGAACGCCTGCAGCGAGGCATGCGACCGCTCTCGCAAGGGGACGAACATCACGTGCGCGCTCGGGTCGTCGCCGAGCTCACCGGTGCCGGACCGCTGGATCCCTTTCTCAGCGACCCGCTGGTCGAAGAGATCGACGTGAACGGCCCCGACTCCACCTGGGTGACCTACACCGATGGGCGCAAGGTGAACGTCGGCGAGCTGTGGGCGTCCGCGGCCGAGCTGACGTCGTTCCAGAAGCGGATGGCGTTGCGGATGACCGGAACCGGCGAGGGCCGACTCGACACGTCATCGCCGATGCTCACGCTGCAGTCGCGCGACGGTGCACGCATCGTGATGGTGCTCGGCGGTGCCAACGAGCACGGTGTGTCGACCCACCCGCGCATGGCGATCCGGCGATTCGTGGTCCGCCAGGTCGGGTTGAGTGGGTTGGCCGACCTCGGCCTGTTCCCCCACACACTCGTCGCCCGGTTGCGAGCACTGGTGCGCTGCGGTTTCACGATCCTCGTGTCCGGTCCTCCCGGCGCCGGCAAGACCACGCTCTTGACGGAACTGCTCGGCGAGGTGTCACCGCTCGAGCGCATCATCACCGTGGAGAAGAACCTGCTCGAGTTGCGCCTGGAGGACGACCCTCGGCATCCGGACGCGCCGGCGCTGTTCACCCGCCATGCGAACTCCGAAGGCGAGGGTGAGATCACCACCCGCCAACTCGTGGAACTCACCCGCCGGCTGAACCCCGATCGTGTCGTGGTCGGTGAACTCGTCGAAGACGAGGCGCTCGACATGTTGGACGTGGCGTCGATGTGCAAGCGCGGGTCGTTGGCAACGATTCATGCGCACACCGCCGACATCGTCCTCCAGCGACTCGCCTACTACGTGTCGAAGTCGAACACGAGCCTCCCGGAGTTCGCGGTGTCGAGCCTGATCGCACAGACCGTCGACTTCGTCGTGCACATCGACCTGGTTCGCAACGCCATCGAAGACCAGGGAGCCGTCCGACGGGTGACGTCGATCATCGAGGTGGGCGGGCTCGGCGAGGCAGGCGGCGTGTCGAGTACCGAGGTGTGGGCGCTCGACGACAGCGACGACCTCGTCCAGGTGGCGCCGCTGTCACAACGACACCTCGACCGACTTCGACGTTCGGGCTACCCGGCCCACCAGTTCGCCGTGGAGGGCATGGTGCGATGAGCCTGGCGGTAGCGCTCCTCGTGGCCTCGACGATCGCCGGTGTGCTCGCGGTGTTGGTGCTGTCCGCCGGCGACGACGTGGTGCCCTCGCCGACGAGGGTCGCGCGACCAGGGCGCTGGATACGTCTCGCCGGAGCCGGAGTTGCGGCCCTGGTCGTGATCGCCGCTTCGGGCTGGGCCGTCGCGGGCGTCATCGTGGCAGTCGGGAGCTGGTACTCGATCGCGGCGTGGCAGCAGCGCGAGCGGAGCGGGGTCAGCGACGTCGAACGGATCGATGCGCTGGCGTCGTGGATCGAGAACCTGCGTGATGTGCTGATCGCCGGGGATCAGCCCGTGGGTGCGATCAACGCCACGGTCTCGACGTGCCCACCAGCGATCAAACCGCAGGTACGGCGCCTGGCAGCCGGGCTGGGGCGGCAGGATCCGGCCGTCGTGTTCCGGCGCTTCGCCGACGACATCGACGACCCGTTGGGCGATCTCATCGCCGCGGGTCTGCTGATCGCGGTGCAGCGCGGCGCTCGCACCGCAGCGGTGCTGGGTTCGCTGGCCGAGCAGGCCCGGCGTCAGGCCGACCGCCGACGCCTGGTCGAGGCCGAGCGGGCGCCGATCCAGCGCGAGGTCATTCTGCTGACGGTGATCATGGGATCGCTCGTCGTCGGGCTGCTCGTGTTCGGCCGAGCCGAGTACCTCGAGCCGTACGACACCGCTGGCGGACAGCTGTTCCTCGGTCTGGTCCTCACGGTCTACGCGCTGTTGCTGCTGCGGGTGCAACGCCTCGCGAGGTTCCCCCGTCCCAGCCGCTTCCTCACGGCAGGCACGCCGACAGTGCAAGGGGTCGTGCGGTGAGACCGGGTGGCGGGCTGGTGCTGTGCAGTGTCGTGTTCTGCCTCGGGGCGTGGCTGGCGTTCACGGGATGGCGCCAGCCGCGGCCGAGCCTCGAGCGGGCAATGTCCCATCTTCGTCGACCCGCGACGGTGGCCCCACGGGACGCTCGGGGCGCGCTCGGTTCGGTCGGCGCTTTCGTCGAGCGTCACGGCGCGTCGACGTGGTCGCGGGCCTGGGTCCGACCGCTGCGCCTCGTCGGCCGCAGTGTCGACGTCCACCTGGCGTACCTCGTGCTCGCCTCGCTCATGGGCCTCGTGGTCCCCGCACTCGTGCTCGGCGTGCTCCAGGCGGTCGGGGCAGTGTCGCTCGGGATCTGGGTTCCGGCCGCCCTGTCCATTGCCGGCGCCGTCGCCGCCCCGATGCTGCTGCACTCGATCACGATGGCCGCCAGCAACGAGGTGTCCATCGACCTTCGCCACCAACTCGGCGCCTACCTCGACATGGTGACGATGCTGCTGGCCGGCAACACCGGCTACGAAGGCGCACTCGACCAGGCTGCCCGCGCCGGCGATGGGATGCTGTTCCGGGAACTACGTAGAGCGATGCGCGAGGCGGGCACGACCGGCCAGAGCCTCGTGCGTGCGCTCGAACGTGTCGCCGACGACTACGGCATCGTCGAACTCGAACAGGTCGCAGCCACCGCCACGCTGTCAGCGGCCGAGGGAGCACCGGTCGCCCGCAGCCTCGCTGCGAAGTGCTCGACGCTTCGCTCGACGCTGGCTGCCGAGCAGGAGGCCGACGCCCGGGTGCGCAACGACAAGGTCACCCCACCGCTCGTCGCCATGGCGCTGTTGTTCATGGCGCTCATCATCTATCCCGCCCTCAATCTCAACTGATCCGAGACCCGACCGAACCGATACCCGACCGAACACCAGGACCCGACCGAACACCAGGAGGAACTGAACATGCACGATCCGATGTTGATGCTGACCGGCGTTCTCGCCGCCATCGCGCACACACTTCGCATGCACGACACGTCTGATGCACCGCGTGATCGCGGCGCGGTCTCGATCGAGCAGGTGCTGTGGTACGCCGCCGCGGCAATCAGTGTGGCGGTGGTCGCCGCGATCATCTGGAGCCAGATCCGCGACACGGCGAGCACGCCCGTCCAGTCGCCGTCGGCTCCCTGATCCATCGACGAACCCATGGTCGAATCGGACGAACCGCAGGCCTCGGTGCCGCGGCGCCTGCGCGGCGATCGCGGAGCTGCCACGTCGCTGGCGGTGGCGTTGCTGACCCCGATGTTCGTCTTCCTCGCGTTCGCCGCGTTCCAGGCGGCGCTGTGGAGCCATGCTCGAACCGAAGCGCGAGTTGTCGCACGTGACACCGCCGCACTGGTGGCCCGGTCGGGGGTCGCCGCCGGCGACGCTCAGGCCTCGGCAACGGCGGTCCTCGAAGCCGACACCGACCTGCGCGAGGTGGTGGTGGTCGTGAGTTCAGCCGGGGGCGTGGTGACCGTGACCGTCACCGCCGATGCACCGGGGATCATTCGCGGCACGACCAACTCGGTCTCGGTGACGTCCGCCGTGCCGATCGAGGAGCTCACGCCATGAGTTGGCGAGTGCGCGACGAGCGAGGGTCGTCCGACGCCCTCGGGCTTGCGTTGCTGACACCGGCAGCGATCGGGCTCGCCCTGGTGATCGTGTTCCTCGGGCGTGGCGTGGACAGCCGCGCCACCGTGCAGAGCGCCGCCGAGTCCGCCGCGCAGGCCGCCGCCCAGGAGCGTTCGGTTCCCGCAGCGATCGCTGCGGCCGAGGAGGTCGGGCGGGCGATGCTCGTCGATCCGACCTCGTGCGCCTCACCGCAGGTGTCGGTCGACGCCTCCGAGTTCCGGCCCGGTGGCCAGGTCGTCGTCACCGTGTCGTGCACCGTCTCGGCGGACGGCCTCGAGTTGATCGACCCACCGTCGACCGGGCCGACCACTGCCACCGCGTTCGCCACCATCGATCCGCTCCGAGCGACGGAGGAGGCGCCGTGACGTGCCGGGTACGGGGCGAACGGGGCTCGGGGCTGGTCGCCGGGATCGCGCTGATCTTCGCATTCACGTTCCTCGGGCTGGTGTGGCTCGCACGCGATGTCGACCGGAGCGTGTCGAATCGATCGGCGGCCCAGTCGATCGCCTTCCAAGCCGCCCGATCAGGCGCACAGTCCTCCGCAATCATCGATCTTCGATCAGGCACGTCGCTGGTCGATCCGGCAGCCGCGACTCGTGCGGCAGCCTCGACCGCCTCCGCGCTGTTCACGAGCTACGGGGTGGAGGGCAGCATCACCTCGATCGACGTCGTCGCCGACAGCGTGTCCGTGTCGGTCACGATCACCGACGATGGCCGCACGGTCACCGGTGCCGGGACGGTGAGGGCGGAGCGAGCGCCGTGAACATCCGGCGTTCCCCTCTTCCGGTGCGATGCCCCACTGTTCGCGTAGCGGGCGCGGACCACAACGAACCAACGGAACGGGAGGACAGGTGAACGAACGCGATCCGCACGCGCTGGGTCCGTTTCGCCGCGTCACTGGCCGCCCTGGTGGCCCTGGTCGTTGCCGTGCCGATCGGGCTGCTCGTTGCATCGCGCTCACGGTTCGGGTCGGGCAACCCGCTCGCCGGTGCGGATCCGCCTTGGACGTGGGGATCCGACAAGGTCGGCGAGGCCCTCTCCGGTCCGATCGCGGACGACACGGTCATCGACGGCATCATCCGTGTGAGCCTGTGCGTGGCGTGGGTTGGCGTCGCCATCATCGTGGTGACCACACTGGTCGAGGTCGTCCACGCGGTTCGTCACCGTGGTCTTTCGTTTCCTGACGTGCGCGGCGTCGGGTGGGCACAGTCGATCGCCCGGTTCATCGCGGTGGGGCTCATCGCGGTGCTGCCGATCGCGACGTCGGCGACCTCATTGGCATCCACGCTCGGCACGCGCACCGTCGCCGCCCCGACACGTGCGCCAGCGGCGGCTACATCGCCAATGGCGGCGCCAGACATCACCCGGCCCACACCACCCGGCCCACCGCTCCGACACCGGCGGACACGACGAGGCCGAGGGAGGTCGCCGGAAACGTCCACGTCGTGTCGCCGGGCGAGTCGATCTATGCGATCGCGGTCGGTCTGGCGGGCGGCGATTCGGCACGGGTGCTCGAGATCGCGGATGCCATCATCGAGGCGAATCTCGGCGCGGTCATGCCGGGCGGGCAACGCTTCACGAATCCGGCCTACATCGAGGTGGGCTGGACACTGCAACTCCCGGGAGACGTGGCCGTGAGCGAGACCGGCGACGCGGACGTCGCCGCGACCTACACCGTCGAACGGGGCGACACGCTGTGGGACATCGCCGACGAGCAACTCGGTGATCCCGCTGCGTGGCCGGAGATCTGGGAACGCAACCGAGGCGACGACATGGGCGGCGGGCGCACGTTCGACGACCCCGACCTGATCCTGCCGGGCTGGGAGCTCGACCTCACCGACCCGGTGCCGGTCGAGACTGAATCGGTCGCGGCCGAACCGACCGGCGAGCCAGCGGTCGACTCGTTCGACACCACGGACCCGCAGCCGACCACCGACGAGTCACCGCACGACACCTCGGCTCACGACACCTCGGCTCACGACACCTCGGCTCACGACACCGCGCCGGCGGTCGCGACCCCGCCGCCACACGCGAACGGCCCGCTGCCGCTGACACCGACATCACCAGCGTCGACGACGACCCCAACGACCGCCTCCGTCCCATCCCCGGACACAACGATCGCTCCAGCGGCCGCCGACCCCGGCGACGGGGCAGGGGATGCGACGTCAAGTTCCACCGCACCCGACGCGCCGTCGCCGATCCGACTCGAACATGCGGCGCTCGTCGCAGCGGGGATCCTCGCTCTCGTCGGAGTTCGGCGACGCCAGCGCCTGCGGGCGGCGAGGCCGCGCCATCGGGTGCCGGAGCCGCGCACCGAGGTGGCGAGCACGGAGCGACGATTGCGAACCATCGACGCCGGCGAGCGGATGTTGCGCGTCGACGTCGGGTTGCGGGCAGCCGCCCGGTCGCTCATCGACACCGACAGCCAGATCGGGTGGGTCGAGGTCTCCACCGACGGCGATCTCGACGTCCGGTTGACGGCCCCGGCGATGCTTCCGTCGCCATGGACGGGCGACGGACAGTCGTGGCGCCTCGGCGCCGAGGTACCGATCGAGATCTTGAGCGATGACGCCCGTCAGGTCGGACAACCGTGTGTGGCCCTCGTGCAACTGGGTGTCACGCCCGACGGACACGAGTTGTTGGTCGACCTCGAGGCGTGCGGTGTGCTCGCCGTCGCCGCTCGAACCGATCAGGCGGACGAGGTCGTCACCGCGCTGGCAACGGCGCTGGCGTCGTCGCTGTTCGCCGAGGTTGCCCACCTCGTTGCGGCATCGCTGCCCGAGGAGGCCCTACTCGGCCATCGCAACACTCACATCACGGGGTCGGCCGACGCGGCGTTGGAATTGGCGTGCGACCTCGTTGGCACCACGGCGGTGAACGAACGGACATCGTTCGAGCTGCGTTCGCTTCGCACCGGCGGCGAGATGTGGGAACCCGCTGTCGTCCTGCTGCGGTCGGCTGACGACGGCGGTGCGGTCTACGCGACGGGAGCGATGCCCGACAGCGGCCATGGGGTGGCGATCGTGATCGCGGACGAGCACGAAACGGTCGTCGACTCCTCCCGCCCGCCTCGTCGCCCGCACCGATGGATGGCACCTCGAAGCATTCGGGAGCTCGATCGATCTGACCCCGGTGGGGGTGAGCGCCGCTGACCTGCAGGAGATCACCGAGCTCATCGTCGACGCCGAGCGCCGCCTCGAACCGTCCGATGCCGACGATGTGATCCAGTGGGCCGACGACGCCACCGTCGACATCGAACCGGCGTCGCCGTTCGAGCCCCGCCAGCATGAGATCGTCGTCGGGCTGCTCGGTGGGGTCGACGTTCGTGCGCGCACCGGCGAGGCGGGCAGCTTCGAGCGATCGAAGACGGTCGAGCTGATCGCATGGCTGACGACGCACCGCGATCGGGCGACGCGATCAGGGGCGCGCACGGCGCTGTGGGATCTCGACGTTCGCGACGCCACGTTCGCCAACGTCGTGTCGGAGGCCCGGCGGTCACTGGCGCGGCTGGTCGCGCCGCCCGGTGACGAGGAGTGGGTCGCCCGGACACTCACCGAGCAGTTGCCGGTGCACGACCTCGTGGTCACCGACGCCGACCTCGTGGCCGAGCGACTGGATCACGCCCGGTTGCAGCCGCCAAGTCAGGCAGTTGAGACGCTGCGGCCCGCGGTGGAGCTCGTGCGCGACATGCCCTTTGCCGGCACGAGTTACCTGTGGCCGGACGCCGAGGGGATCACCTCGAACCTCGTGCTGCTGGCGATCAGCGCCACCGCCGAGTTCGCAGGCCATGCCTTGTCGCTGGGCGACACCGAGGGCGTGTTCTGGGCCACCGGCAAGGGGTTGCGGGTACTTCCCGGCCACGAAGAACTGATCGCACTGCGGATGCAGGCACACGCACGGTCCGGTGACCTCGCCGGAGTCCGCCAGGAGTGGGAGTCGTACGAGCGGGTGCTCGTGGCCGACGCCTGGTCAGACGGCGAGCCCGCCCCCAAACTCCTCGCCCTACGCCGAGAACTCCTCAGCCCACCCCCGTCCTGACCCGCCAAATTCACGTTTGTGTTGCAGTCTGGGTGGACTGGGTCACCCAGATTGCAACGCAAACGTGGATTTGGGCGCAATGTCGAAACGTTCGGTGAACC
>CAVUJO010000006.1:0-402012 GCA_963741875.1 Ilumatobacteraceae bacterium
GTGAACGGCACGCGACCCACCGACGCTCTTCGACGATTCTGGTGGATCGTGGTGATCTTCACCATCGGTGGTGCCGTCATCGCCGGGCTCCCCGAACCCGAGCAGGCGGCCGACTCGGTCACCACGTGGAACGCCAACCACACGCTGCTCGTGTCGAGCTCCACCGGGGCCGGCTCGGTGTTCACCGACCCGCAGGCGTTCAACCAGCTCCAGCTGTTCGCCACCACCGGTGACGTGCCCGAGCGGGCCGCCGAGGCGATCGGCTTCAACGGGCCGCCCGCCGCACTCGCCGCCCAAATCACCGTGACCGCCGATCAGCAGAGTGCTGCGCTGCGCATCTCGACCACGCAAAGCACCGCCGACGACGCCGTCGAATACGCCGACGCCATCGCCGACGAGCTGATCAGCTTCATGTCGCAGCGCCAGGACGAGCTGCGCGAAGAGCGTCTCACCTCGACGCTGACCCGACTCGAAGATCTCGAGACCCAGATCGACGAGGTCGAACAGGAGGTGCTGATCGCCCCGGCCGACCCGAACGATCCATTCTCCGTACCGGAAGAGGACCCGGTCGCCCGCGCCCGGCTCGACGCACTCTCGCGCCAGTACAGCGTGGTGTTCGAACAGTTCAACAACCTCCAGGCCGACTCCGCGCAACTCGTGCTCACCACCCTCGAACGCGCGCAGCCCATCGCCATCGAAGAGACCGGCCTGGGCGCGCCCCGCTCTCGCATCGGACGATCCGTGCTCGGCGCACTGGCCGGTGCAGCGGTCGGGTTCGGCGTTGCGATGCTGCTCGCCCGGGCCGATCGGAAGATCCGCACCAGCGAGCAGGCCGCCGAACTGCTCGGCCTCGAACCCAACACCAGCATCCCCAAGGTCAAGCGCCACAGCACCGACGAACTCGCCGTGGTCCCCGGACGCCACGACCCGCTGTCGGACTCGTACCGCACGCTGCGCAGCCTCATCGCCTTCCTCGACGCCGGCAACCAGACGCTCAGCGACCGTGGCAGCATCACCGTCGTCGTGTCACCGGGCCCGTCCGACGGCAAGACCTCCGTCACCGCCAACGTCGCGGCCGCGCTCGTCGAATCGAACGAACGCACCGTGGCGGTCAACACCGACTTCCGCCGCCCCACCCTCAGCAGCCGGCTCGGCGTGGTCAACGCCGAACCCGCCGGGCTCAGCCTGCACGACGTGGAGCACGCGCCGCTCGAACTGGTCCTCGCCCCCGGTGAAGACCCCGGCCTGGCGATGCTCGACCTGTCGGGCATGCGCGGCAACAGCCCCGGCGACCTCGCACGCGTCACCGCCCGCATGCTGCCGCGGGTCGCCAACGTGGCCGACGCCGTGATCGTCGACACCTCACCGATCGGCGCCACCGCCGAAGTGCTCGAAGTGCTGCCGCTCGCCGACAACGTCGTGATGGTCGATCCGCCTCGGCCACACCACCGCGCAGACCGCCCGCCGCTCGATCGAGATGGTGCGGGCCCTGTCGAGCGGCAACCTGCTGCTCGTGCTCGTCGGCGGCGCCCACCGGCGACGCCGGCAAGTACTACTACTACTCACGCCCCGCCCCGGCAGCGCAGACCGGCCGCTTCGGCCGCCGCAAGGGCCGCGACGCCAACGCACTCGCCGAGGAGACGACGGTCGGGTCGTGAAGGCGCTACGAGGCGGCCGTCGTCGCCGCCGGCGCCGCCTACCTGGTGGTGCTCGGCTGGGCGATGCAGTCGCTGTCGTACGACATCTGGGGCGCCCTCGTGGTCATCCCGGTCCTCGCGCTGATCTCCGCCCCGCTGATCACCCGGGCCTTCAGCGGCGACCTCGCCCCGCTGCGGCCCTGGGTGTGGGCCGGGCTCGCCGTGAAGTTCGCCGGCGCGATCGCCGGCTACAACATCCGCTTCGACGCCTACGGCGGCAGCGCCGACGCCGGCCGCTACCACAACGCCGGCAAGCTGATCGCCGGCCAGTTCCACGACGGCACCATCGGCATCTTCGGCCTCATCCCCAGCGGCACCAGCACCGAGTTCCTCGAGAACCTCACCGGCCTCGTCTACGCGGTGTCGGGAACCAGCCGCCTCGGCGGGTTCATCGTGTTCACCTGGATGAGCTTCTGGGGCCTCGCCTTCTGCGTGAAGGCCGCCCACCACGCCATCGGCGGTTTCGCCACCCGCCGCTACGCGATCGCCATCTTCTTCTTCCCGAGCCTCGTCTACTGGGGATCGAGCATCGGCAAGGAAGCCTTCGTCGGGCTCTGCCTCGGCGCTGGCCGCCTACGGCGCCTCGCTCGTGCTCACCCGCCGCGGCGGTGCCGTGCGCGGGTTCGTGATGCTCGCCGTCGGACTCGTCGGCGCCGCCTTCGTGCGGCCGCACTTCGCCGCCATCTGGGCCGGCGCCATCATGATCGCCCTCGTCGCCCGTGTCGCGCTCGACCTGATGCGCCGCTCCGACCGCGGCACCGACGAACGACGCCGCAGCCAGCTCGGCACGATTCTGCTGCTCGCCGTGGCCGGCATCGGCTTCGTCATCGTCGCCCAGATCACACTCAGCTACCTCGACCCCGCCGACGACAACTCCGACCAGGTGGTCGGCGAGGAACAGGTCACCGACCGGCTCTCGAACATCTTCGACGAGGTCGAGGACCGGACCACCCAGGGCGGCTCGTCGTTCGACCCGATCTCGATCGACGGCCCACAGGACTGGCCGCTCGCCGCGTTCCGCACCCTCACCCGGCCGCTGCTGTTCGAAGCCCGCGGACTCGCGGCCGCGCTCCCCGCACTCGAGATGACCGCGCTGCTGCTCGTGGGCATCTTCAGTTGGCGGCGGCTCGCCAACACGCCCAAGCTGATGCTCACCACGCCGTACCTCGTGTTCGCCGCGATGTGCGTGGTCACCTTCGGCGTGGCGTTCGCCAGCATCGGCAACCTCGGCATCCTCACCCGGCAGCGATCGCTCGTGCTCCCCCTGCTGCTGGTGTTCTGGTGCCTGCCACCGATCGTGTTCGCCAGCGAACGGGCCCGAGCCGAGACCGACGCCCGAAACGACGCCCGCGTCCGCGCCGCCGACGAAGCGAGCGGACGCCGGCCGGCGGCACCGCTCCCCTCCCCCGGCGCTGAGCGCCGGTTGCCAGCGATGACCGACGCCCGGACGCTCGGGATCGACTGGTCGCCCGGCGAAGTTCCGGCGCTGCTCGGCCTCACCGCCATCGCCATCTACGGCTGCGTGCCCGAGACCGACCAGATGCCGGCGATCGGCGTGATGCTCGCTGCGCTGTTCGTCATCGAACTCGTCGCCCGCCAGGCCGTCCGGCGCTGCTCGTGCACGCCGTCGCCATCGGCATCGTGCTGTGGTCGGGCCTCTACGGGGCCGCCGGGCGGGAGTCGGCCATCGTCGGCGCGCTGTTCGCGTTCTGGCCGCTCGTGCTCGTGGTGATCGTGTGCCACTGGCCGGGCCGCGCCGCGGCCCGGCCGATCGTGCGTTGGATCATCGGGCTGATCGGCGGGATCGCCGCCGTGGCGGTCGCCCGAACCGGCGCACTCGAGCCGACGGTCGGGACCGGCGCTGATCGCCGTGGCGATCGCGCTCCCGACCTCACTGGCGGTCGCGCTCGTCGTCGCCTCGATCAGCCCGCGGGCGGATCGCCGTCGGTGAGGCGCTCGGCCACCCTCGTCCTCGGTCACGCGGACGCGCCGGATCTCACCAGTGGAACTCGTCGAGCCATGCCAGATCTTCGGCTGCGGCCGTCTTGCCCCATGGATACGTCTCGGTCACCGGCGGCTTCTGCGCAGGCGTCGACGGGCGGGGCCTCGTCGACCACGTCGGCGGTCGCGCGCTCGTCGTCGACCAACTGATCGACGGTCATCGCCACGGTCGCGTCGGCCCCACTCCCGCCGTCGCCGCTCTCCGACGCCGGTGTCGAAGCCGGCGCCTCGGTCGAGGTCGCATCGGATCGCTGGGACGCCTCGGCCACCCACCAGTGGGCCGGGGCGGCGCTCGGGGCGTAGCGGTAGCTCGGTGTGGCGTGCACCCGTGAATCCGGACGCAGCAGCACCGTGCCGATCACGTCGGCGTCGACCTTGCGCAGACGGTCGAGCGTCTCGGCCCACTCCCGGCGGTCGCTGAACCCGGCCGTCGCCACCAGCAGCGTCACGTCGGCCACCTGGGACAGGATGATCGGATCGGCCACCGGCAGCACCGGCGGCGCATCGATCACCACCAGATCGGACGCACCCGCCAGCGATTCGAGCGCGAGTCGCAGCCGCTCGTGCGACAGCAGCTCGGCAGGATCCGGCGGCGGCGGACCGCCGGTGAGCAACGCCACGTTGCGATCGCGGTCGACACGCTGCACGCACTCCTGCAGGCTGGCGTCGCCGGTGAGCACCGACGACAGGCCCAGATCGTTTCCGGTCACGAACAGCCGGTGCACCTGCGGGCGCCGCAGATCTCCGTCGACCAGCACCACCTTGCGGCCCGCCTGCGCCACCGTGGCCGCCAGGTTCGCCGCCACCGACGACTTGCCCTCACCCGGGCGGGGGCTCGTGACGAGCACCACCGTGAACGGGCGGTCCTGCGCCACGAAGTCGAGCACCGTGCGCAACGTGCGGTAGGCCTCGGACTCGATCGAGTTCGGATCACGGAGCACCGCCACGTCGTCGGGGCGGACCTCACCCAGCGGATGACGCGGGATCACGGCGAGGTTCGCCGCCCCCGTGAGCTTCGTGAGCTGGCGCTCGGACCGGATCGTGGTGTCACGCCACGCCACGACGAGAACGGCCACAACGCCGATCACCAGCCCGGCGAGCGCGGCGAGCAACACCGAGCGGGCCACGGTCGGCTCGTACGGATCCGACGGCGGAACCGCACGGTCGACGACCTGGGCACCCGGGGCCCGGGCGACGTAGACGTCGGCGTACGCGTTGGCGGCTGTGGCAGCGTTGGCGGCGTTGGTGCTGCTGGCGGTGAACTGCAGCACGTCGGCGCCGCCTGCCGCATCGACCGTCAGATCGGGCTCGTCGCCGACCACGGCAACCACCTCCGAGCGCAGTTCGGACCCCGACGCCACCGCCAGTTCGGTCGCCACCACCCGCTCGACACCGTCGGTCGAGCCGGTGATCAACACCTCGGCCGTCGCCCGGTAGTACGGGGTCGCCAGCGCCGAGAGCACCACCGCCACCACCGCCGCGGTGACGACCGGAATGACGATCAGCCAGGCGTTGCGGCGCGCCACATCGGCGGTGTCCCGGAAACTCATCGCAGGCATCGTAGGCCGACCGGCCGCTCCCCCACCCAACACGCGCACCTCGCCGGCGCTGGCCGCCCGCGGTCGACCCGCTCCCCCGACCGGCGCCCGTCGATGTGCCTCGCGATTTGCACCCTCCGTGAAGCAACGGACGCTCGCTGCTAACATGCCGACGTCTCTCGACGAAGGGTCTCGGACATGAAGCGTCTCGTTCTCACACTGATGGTTGCGGCAGCGACGCTGCTCGGTGTGTCCGCGCTCGGACCCGCCGGCATCGCCAGCGCCTACCCGGTCGGAGCGACGTCGTCGATCACCACCGACGTGCCCGACGTCGTCCCCGGCGGCACCTTCACCGCCAACGTCGCCAACTGCCTGCCCGGCGAGACCGTGATCTTCAACTTCCAGGGCGTCTCGACACCCGTGACCTGCAACCCGACCACGCTGCAGGCCAGCCTCGGGATCGTCGCCCCGACCACACCGGGCACCTACCAGGTGTGCGCCGACCTCACCGGAACCGGCGCAACCGTGCCCTCTGGCGTGGTACGGCCACGGACCATCTGCACGTCGATCCTGGTCATCGCAGCCGGCCCCACCGTGCCGCCGACCATTCCCGGCGGCGGACTCCCCGCCACCGGATCGAGCGGCATCAGCACCACCACCACCAGCGCCATCGTGCTGCTGGGTGCCGGCGCACTGCTGCTGGTCGTGTCGCAGGTGCGCCGCCGCCGCACCACCACCGCCTGACCCTCGGCTCGCCCGTCGGGCGTCGCCACTCGGCGGAGCCGTCGGAACATCTGCGGACGGCTTGCGCTCACCGCCTCTTCGGCGTCCTGTCGAGATCTCGGTGGCTCCAGTTCCGGATCCCGGAACTCAGATCACCGAGAACTGTGCAGGTGACCTGACCGTCACACTTCGACAGCAGCGAGGGGCCACCACGGCCTCCTGTCGAGATCTCGGTGGCTCCGGTTCCGGACTCCGGAACTCACGCCACCGAGAACTGTGCGCAGGGAGAATCTGAGCCGTCAGACGTCGATGGCGGCCGGAAGGCCACTCAGCGCGATGACCCGCATCCGTTCGGGGTCGGGGACCGCGCCACCGCTCACCATCTCGTCGCTCGGCGTCAGGCCCGGCGCCGTGACGTGCGTGATCAGCTCGTGCACCCGGTGTTCGCCGAGCTCGTCCGGCGACATCAGATCTTCGTGCAGCTTCTCGCTCGGACGCAGCCCGGTGAACACGATCTCCAACGGCGGGTCGTGCTGGGCAGCGAACCGCTCGGCCACGTCGAGGATCCGCACCGGCTCGCCCATGTCGAGGATGAGCACCTCGCCGGGATCGCCGATCGCGCCGGCGTAGATCACCAGGCGTGACGCTTCGGCGATCGTCATGAAGTAGCGGGTGATGTCGGGATGGGTCACCGTGATCGGCAGCCCGTGCGCGGCCTGCGCCTCGAACGACCGCAGCACCGAACCGTTCGATCCCAGCACGTTGCCGAACCGCACCGACACGCACTCGGTCGGGCCCTGCTCGGACGCATTCGCCGTGAGACGCTCGGTGATCCGCTTCGTCCAGCCCAGCACGCTGGTCGGGCTCGCCGCCTTGTCGGTGCTCACGTTGACGAACCGGGCCGTGCCGTGGGCCCGAGCGGCGTTCAACAGGTTGAGCGTGCCGCACACGTTGGTCTTCCAGCCCTCGTCGGGGTACCGCTCGAGCAACGGCAGATGCTTCAGCGCCGCAGCGTGGAACACCACGTCGGGCCGACACTTGCCGAACACCTCGTCGACGCGGGCGGCGTCGCGGATGTCGGCCAGGATCAGCCGGTCGTCGTCGAGCATCGCCCGGCCATCGATCGACAGCTGCGTGGCGTGCAGGCCGCTCTCGTCACGATCGAGCATGAACAGCATCGCCGGCTCGAACCGGGCCAGCTGCCGGCACAGCTCCGAACCGATCGAACCACCGGCGCCCGTCACCAGGACCCGACGACCGGTGATGTAGTCCGCCACCGCCTCGGGATCGATGTCGGCCGGATGACGACCCAACAGGTCGAACTCGTTGACCGGGCGGATGTCCGACTCGCCGACGCCGCCCAGCAACTG
Source organism: Ilumatobacteraceae bacterium (assembly GCA_963741875.1). Classification (GTDB taxonomy): domain Bacteria; phylum Actinomycetota; class Acidimicrobiia; order Acidimicrobiales; family Ilumatobacteraceae; genus Sva-07. Next base: position 7,330 of record CAVUJO010000006.1, read on the forward strand.
GTCGACCGGGGGCAGGACCAACACCGGCAGCTTCAACGTCGCGGCCAGATCGGACACGCGACGGATCAGCGAACTGTCGGCGCTCGGCACCGCGATCAACACGCCGTCGACGTGATGCTTCTCGGCCACCGCCGCCAAGTCGTCGACACGACCCTCGACGCGCACACCACCCAATCGGAGGTGGCGCTTGGCGGGGTCGTCGTCGAGCAACGCCACCGGCACGTACGACGACTCGCTCGAGCCGAGCAGCGTGCGCACGACCTGCTCGCCGCCGTCGCCGGCGCCGACGACCACCAGGCGTTGCAGGTGTTCGCCGTGGGGACGGTTGCGACTCTCGTTGCGCAGGCGCCACATCGACCGGGCGGCGATCTGGCCGAGCAGGCTGAAGCCCGTCGCCAAGACAGGCACCGAACGGGGGACGCCGTTCCACTGCCACAACCCGGCCGTCAACACGATCCCCACCGACGCCGCCGTGAGCGCCACCACACGCACTTCGTCGAAGCTGCCGTAGCGCCACCGGCGGCGATACAGCCCGGTGGTCAGCCCGAACACGCCCTGCAGCACGACGGCGAGCACCATCGGCGAGCACCAGGTCGGCGCCGAGCTGAGAGAACCGATAGTCGTACCGCAGCAGCACGCCCAGCGGGATCGACACCACCCACAGCAAGCTGTCGACGGTGAAGTGCACGACCGGCAGGTGCCGGCGGGCGGCCTCAATCACCGGATGCCCAGGGTTGGCACGAGGCGAGGAGGGGGCTGACACGTCAGCGAAGGCTACTGAGTTGGAGGCGGTGCTTGTGGCATGTCTCGAACACGCCGTGAGCCACCCGCGAGGGACGGTTCACCACAACGCAGACCGCAACGCAATCACTCAGTCGTCACTGGTTCGTGTGCCGACGAGGAGCTCGTCCAGTCGGGTTCGCCAGGTGGGCAATTCGCTGAGATTCCGCCAGCGAATTGCCACCTGCCCTCGATCGGCCTCCTCGACATCACACTGATCCGAGATCCCGCTCGGGAGCGGAATCCCGCTCAGCAACACCGGCTTTCCGGTCGCGAGGCTGTTCAACAGCTTCGCCGGAGTCACTGCACCACCTCGAGACAAGTCGCCCCGGTAAGGAAGCAAGATCGCATCCCATGACTCGATGATGCCCACGAGGTTCGTGAGCTCCACAGGCCGTTGTACGTCGACGCCCAATGCCGCGAGATCCTTGGTGACGTCTTGGCCAACCGGACCAACGACGTGCACGAACCTGCCGAGTGTCCGGTGATAGGCAAACACGTCGAGATCGATCTCCGATGCAACCACCGCGCCGAAATATCCGACATCGCCGATCTCCGAAGGCTCGTCGTTCCACGCCCATGGATACTGAAGAAACTCCTCGTCAACTGCCGGCAAGACCGTACGGCAACACACCCCACGCTCCTCCCACGACGAAGACACCAGCTCGCTGTCCGATGCAAACTGGACCTCGGGCTGTCGTGCCAACCACCTCTCGATGAGCTGCGACCAACGTGGCGGATAGAACGAAGCAGGCGCCTTCGACCACAGAACCACAATGTCGTACACGACACGTTTGGGACTGATGAGGCGGATGACGAACGGCAGCCACAGCGACGGTACGTAGCAGACGACCAGCGCTTCCTGCCCTCCACCAATACGGAGCGTGCGCAGCAGTCTGTGTGCCCTGCCTGCCATCTGCTGCAACAGCACTCTGTGCAATGTGGTCACCGTCACTCCGGTGGGAATCGGGTGCGCAATCCCGTCAGAAGGAGCGCCCCGAAGTTTTCGGGAGACGTGCGCCATGATCTGCCGTACGGATCGAGGCGCGGGCAGCACGAACGTGACGTCGTAGCCGGCCTCCGAGGCGGCACGGGCGAGTGAGTGGTGTCGTTGCCAGGTGAAGTTCCACCGGACACCACTGAATATGAAGAGCTGCTGACCGCTCACGTTGCCTCTACTTTCGAACGCGTCACCGAGCTCGCAGTCATCACTCCAGAGGAATCCATGCAGTGGCGGCCACCGCACAAAGAACGCCGAGTGGATCGGTGGAAAAGAGTACACCGGCTCACCCCTGAGGGGCTCGACCACCCGCGACTCCATCGACGTACCCACCGCAACGGATCGAGAACACCCGCCACCACGTCGAACCGACTTCGGGGGTGCGGCGGCCAACCCGGAGCAAATTGCGGCCAATACTCTGCGCCTTGCGCATCAACCACCCGAAGCGCATACTGACGTTGACTCAACGGGGAGAGCGGGCATGAATCAACGTCGACGGGGATGGTTCGCAGCGATGCTCGTGGGCGGCATTGCCGCCACGACAGTTACTGACGACGATCTCGCCGAGTAGCGCAGCGGTCGAAGTGCATCTCACCGCGGCAGGTGACTACGGGGCCCGCCCCACCACCGGAGCCGTGCTCGACAAGATCGCCGAGATCAACCCCGACGCCCACCTCGCGCTCGGCGACCTGGCCTATGGGGACTCGCTCGACGAGTACGCGTGGTGCGGTTTCGTGAAGCAGCATGTCGGTGAAGGTTTCCCATTCCAGCTCGTCGCGGGCAATCACGAGAGCTTGGACTGGCCCGCCCACGGCGAGATCAACAATTTCAGCGCCTGTCTCCCGAACCAGATTCCAGGTGCCGTCGGCACCTATGGCCGCGAGTACTACATGGACTTCCCGCAAGGCACCCCACTGGTGCGGGTGATCCAGGCTTCACCGTCCATCAGCTTTCCCGGGGGCTACTGGCCGTACAGGCAGGGAGACGCGCACTACAACTGGCTTGCGGCGGCGATCGACGACGGGCGAGCCCGCGGGGCCAAATGGATCATCGTCACTTCGCACATCCCATGCCAGTCTCCAGGAACGTACGGCTGCCCCGCCGACCGAGACTTCTATGACCTCCTCGTCGCCAAGCGGGTCGACCTCGTGCTCCACGGCCACGAGCACTCCTACCATCGCTCACACCAACTTCGGTCCGCAGTGACCGACTGCACCACCGTGTCCGTCGGCGCGTTCAACGCTGCATGCGTGGCAGACAGTGACAGCGACTTCATCGCCGGCGAGGGAACGGTCTTCGCCACGGTCGGAACCGGAGGAATCCGCTTCGCAGCGTCACACCCGACAGTCCCGAAGCGAGCTATTTCGCAACGTGGTCCGGACTCACGTCGAACCCGACCTACGGCGTGCTCGACATCAGGTTCAGCAGCGAACAGCTCATCGCGTCCTTCGTGCGGGCCGAAGGCGGCGACTTCACCGACACCTTCACCATCACGCAAGGTGTGCCGCCGCAGATCACAACGACATCGTCGACCCCCTCGACGTCATCGACAACGACCACGTCGACCACGTCACCACGACGACATCTACAACGACCACCACGACCACGTCACCCACGACGACAAGCTCGTCGACCACGACCACCTCAACCACGACGACGTCGCCGACGACCACCAGCACAACATCCACCACCACCCAACCCCCCGACAGCGTGTTGGCCCGCGACTCGTTCACGAGATCACTCGGCACCGGATGGGGTGCGGCCAACGTCGGCGGCCCGTGGACGGTGTCCACGTCGGCGGCGTTCTCGGTGAACGGCGCGGCTGGACGCATCGACTTCCCCGCCGGCGGCGTCCGCAGCGCCTATCTGAGATCTGTCACCAGTAGCAACACTGACGTGTTGGTGACACTCTCGAGCGACAAGATCGCGACGGGTAGCGGGCTGTACACGTCGGTGACACCTCGCGCTGTCGCCGGTGCAGCCGAGTACCGGGGAGACCTCCGACTGAGGCCAGATGGGCGACTGAGTCTGGGTCTGGGCCTCGACTACGGCACCATTGCTCCTGAAGTGATCGTGCCGGGAGTCACCTACGCCGCCGATGTGCAGCTGAACGTGCGTGTTCAGGCGATTGGGACCTCACCCACGACGATTCGGGCGAGAGCTTGGCGCACGGGCACGGCAGAACCGTCGTCATGGCTCGTGTCGACCACCGACAACACCTCTTCGATGCAGACCGGCGGCAGTGTCGGCTTCAACGTGGTCTTGTCCAGATCGGCCTCGAATGCTCCGATCACGTTGTCAGTCGACGACCTTCTGGTCACCACGCCCTGAACGAAGCATCCCGGCCGCCACGACCGGCGCCTCCGACCGCGCAACAGTCGCGACCCCTCTCATTCCGAGTTCGGACACGCGGCAATCGACCGTCTTGATTCCGGGCGAATTCTTTCGCCATGCGACCGTGCGTCATCGGTTGACCACAAAAGGCGCGAATCGCCCCAAAGCTTGGACGAATACAGATCCGGACCCCGTAGGCAAGCCCCGCGCCAAGTGGCATGATCGTGGCATCGGTTCGGACAGCCACGAACGTGGCGAGACAAGAAGTGGGCGGGCATGTACGCAGATACCTCGACGATGAGACGAGCCGGGCGAGCAGCGCTGGCGGCATCCCTGTTGGTCGGCACCCTTGTCCTGGGTGCACTCGAAGGCCAGACGGCCCACGCGGAAGCCGTGTATGACGGCACTGCGCCAGAACGGGCAGCAGCTTCTTGCTGGGAAATCAAGCAGGTGGATCCCGACAGCACCAGCGGGGCATATTGGTTGCTTACCCCGGCACTGCAGGCGCCGGAGCAGTTCTACTGCGATCAGGAGACAGACGGCGGCGGTTGGGTCCTGATCGGCAAGGGGCGCGAGGGCTGGCAGGAGTTCTACAACGGCCAAGGCAATGCCGCTACTCTCCTCAATCCGCCGACCCCGCGCACCCCGAGTTACTTCCAGACGGTTCAACTACCCGCCTCGACGGTCGACGACCTGCTCAACGGCTCCGATGTCAAGGATCTGACCGACGGCGTCAGGTTGCTGCGTGCTCGAAACTCGACCGGTACCGAGTGGCAGAACGTCCGAATGGCGCTCAGCGCCCGAGACCGGTTCGTCTGGACGTTCGGCGCCGAGCACCCAATGACGAGCTACGGCTTCGATGGATCGAGCACCAACGGCGGCAGAACGTTCAACTTCGGCAACGACAATGCCTGGCGCCGGGTCACGTTCTCGTACCCCCAGAACCAGAACTACACTGCAGGCTTCGCCTACGGCGGATCGTCGACCGGCGGCTCGACTGCCCCAGACAACTTCCTCTACTCGGCGATCGCCGACGGCAGCGCTTCGCGCCCGTACACCGAGGTCTATCTCCGACCACGGTTGACCCAGGCCGACCTCGGCTGGACTGCGATCCCTGATGAAGGCACCGCCAAACTCGAGCAGCGCGCCGTCGCGAGCAGCTACGCAGCTCGGGGCGAGTGGGGCGTCACCGGACACCTCAACGGAAGCAACGCGGAACGCAACCAAGAGGTTCAGGACTTCGTACAGATCGGCGACCGCATGTTTGTCGCTGGGAACTTCGAGTACGTGCAGCGCGGCTCGGGCACCCAGAACCGGGTGAACCAGGCCGCTCTCGCTGCGTTCGACGTGGACACCGGCGTCTACATCCCGACGTTCACGCCGCAGTTCGACGATCAGGTCAAGGGTGTCGCCGAGCTTCCGAACGGCAAGCTCATCGCCGTGGGCGACTTCAGCACGGTCAACGGAACCGCTGCAACCGGCACCGTCGTCCTGGATCCGATCACGGGAGCAATCGACCCCTCGTGGGACGTCGACATCGAGAACCGGCTCACGAGCGGCGTGCGCACGGTCACCACGGTGGATGTCTACGGCGACTTCGCCTACATCGCCGGCGGGTTCACGCATGTCGGCGCAAGCCCGACAAGTTCCAAGGTGTACGCCAGGTCCGCCGCTCGCATCCAATGGGCCACGGGGACACCGGACGGTTCATGGAACCCTGCGTTCAATGGGACGGTCATCGACAACGACATGTCTGCGAACGGCGACCGCATGTACGCGGCGGGATTCTTCACGAGCTCGCTCGAGACGGGAGCCACCACCGACAGAGCCGCAGCCGTCCTGACGGTGCCGGGCGCACCGGTCGAGGACTGGTCCCCGGTGTGGTCGAATTCGGGTAACCCCTACCAGCAGGCAATTCAAGAGACGGGCAACCGGGTCTTCGTGGGAGGCGCCGAGCACTCGCTGTTCTCCTGGGACACCACCACCTTCGAACGAACGAGCGGCTCGACCGGACACGGCACTGGCGGCGACTTCCAGGCCATCGGTGTGGGCCATGGCGTCGTCTACGGCGGGAGCCATGCGCAGAGCTACAACTACCAAGACAGCTACACCTGGCGAGCCCTCGGAACGACGTGGACACAGGCCGACAAGAACCTGTGGATCGGCGCCTACGACGCAGCGTCCGGCGACTTCCTCCCGACGTTCAACCCACCTTTCCTCGGAGCTGGCATCTCCGGAGCCAGACGAGGTGTTTGGGCCATCGAAGTCGACGACGCTGGAACCGTCTGGGCCGGAGGCGATCTGACCAGTGCTCGATACAACGTGTCGAGCAGCCAATGGGTGGGCAGCTTCGCCCGCTTCCCGCTGAACGATCACACCGCGCCGAGCACACCCCCGGGCGTCGAGATCACCGTGCCCGCGGCTGGCGCAACGGCGTCACTGTCGTGGAACGCATCGTCCGATGACAGCGGATCGGTGCGCTACGAGATCCTCCGCAACGACCGCGTCGTCGCGACCACGACCGCACGAACCGCAACGGTCGACGTCGAGCCTGCCGATCGACTCTTCGTGCGGGCCGCCGACGCCGAAGGCAACCGTTCGGCGAGCAGCCCGGTCGCCAGCGTTCCGTCAGTGCCTGACGCACCGTCAGGGTTGGTGGCCAACCCAGGTGACGGTGAGGTAGCACTCTCATGGGATGCGGTGGCCGGTGCGGCCTCGTATCGGGTGTTCGTGGACGACGAGCTACTCGTGACCCCGCTGATCACCGGGACGAGTTTCGTGGTGGCTGGCTTGGTGAATGGCCAGTCGTACGACTTCGCGGTTGCGTCTGTCGACGCCTCGGACCAGCAGTCGCCTCTGTCGGATGCCGTGCCCGCAACGCCCACCCTGCCGCCGGTGACGATTCGGTTCGAGAACACCGATCCGGGGTTGGTGTTCTCACCAGCAGGTTGGTGGCTGTCATCGTCGACGGCGCGTTCTGATGGTTCGTCGACAACATCCGTCGCAACAGGTGCGTCACTGAACGTCAACTTCGAAGGATCCGTCGTACGCCTGTTGGCAACGACCGGCCCGAACCGTGGAATCGCATCAGTGAAAGTCGACGGCGCAGAAACATTGGTCGACATGTACTCACCGTCCTACCAGTACCAACAGGTCGTGTTCGAACAGACCGGACTGCCGGCTGGACCCCACACCCTCGAAGTGGTCAACACCGCAACGAACAACCCGCCATCAACCGGCACCTACCTCGACATCGACGCCGTCGAAGCCGGAAAACGTCATCGCCCCCATCCTGCTGCCCCGGTTCGAGAACATCGATCCGGGGTTGGTGTTCTCACCAGCAGGTTGGTGGCTGTCATCGTCGACGGCGCGTTCTGATGGTTCGTCGACAACATCCGTCGCAACAGGTGCGTCACTGAACGTCAACTTCGAAGGATCCGTCGTACGCCTGTTGGCAACGACCGGCCCGAACCGTGGAATCGCATCAGTGAAAGTCGACGGCGCAGAAACATTGGTCGACATGTACTCACCGTCCTACCAGTACCAACAGGTCGTGTTCGAACAGACCGGACTGCCGGCTGGACCCCACACCCTCGAAGTGGTCAACACCGCAACGAACAACCCGCCATCAACCGGCACCTACCTCGACATCGACGCCGTCGAAGCCGAAAACGTCATCGCCCCCACCCTGCTACCCCGGTTCGAGAACACCGATCCGGGGTTGGTGTTCTCACCAGCAGGTTGGTGGCTGTCATCGTCGACGGCGCGTTCTGATGGTTCGTCGACAACATCCGTCGCAACAGGTGCGTCACTGAACGTCAACTTCGAAGGATCCGTCGTACGCCTGTTGGCAACGACCGGCCCGAACCGTGGAATCGCATCAGTGAAAGTCGACGGCGCAGAAACATTGGTCGACATGTACTCACCGTCCTACCAGTACCAACAGGTCGTGTTCGAACAGACCGGACTGCCGGCTGGACCCCACACCCTCGAAGTGGTCAACACCGCAACGAACAACCCGCCATCAACCGGCACCTACCTCGACATCGACGCCGTCGAAGCCGAAAACGTCATCGCCCCCACCCTGCTACCCGGTTCGAGAACACCGATCCGGGGTTGGTGTTCTCACCAGCAGGTTGGTGGCTGTCATCGTCGACGGCGCGTTCTGATGGTTCGTCGACAACATCCGTCGCAACAGGTGCGTCACTGAACGTCAACTTCGAAGGATCCGTCGTACGCCTGTTGGCAACGACCGGCCCGAACCGTGGAATCGCATCAGTGAAAGTCGACGGCGTAGAAACATTGGTCGACATGTACTCACCGTCCTACCAGTACCAACAGGTCGTGTTCGAACAGAGCGGACTGCCGGCTGGACCCCACACCCTCGAAGTGGTCAACACCGCAACGAACAACCCGCCATCAACCGGCACCTACCTCGACATCGACGCCGTCGAAGCCGAAAACGTCATCGCCCCCCTCTAGGTGCACTTCAACTTCGAAGCCATCCTCAGAAGTTGACGGGCCACATCGCTAGCATCGTCGAACAACAGCGGAAACCAGCGCCGACTTCGTCGGTGTCGGGAGCGGGTGGTCCCGATGGCCTGCGCTCGGACGGATTGCTCCTGACGCCGCGTCGTCCCCGACTGCCCGAGGTCCTCATGCCCGAGACATTCCGCGATCACGCCAAGCGTGCACTACCACGGCCACTGACCGAGCTTCCGCGTCGGTCCCTCGTTCAGTACGGGGTGCACACCAGCAATCGCCGCCCGCTTCCGGACTTCCTGATCATCGGCACCAAGGCGGGGAACCACCTCCCTGTGGAACTATCTGGTCGAGCATCCACTCGTCCCTCGATTGGGCCCCGCCTGGAACACCAAGGCATCGCACTACTTCGAGGAGAACTGGAGCCGGGAACTCTCGTGGTACCGGTCGCACTTTCCCACGGACCGCGCCGGGCAGCGACTCGGCAGCGTCACGGAGGGCGCAGCCGCGCAGGCGAGTCGGCCCGCTCGACATGTTCCACCCGTCGACGCCTGACGAGTCCACCAGATCATTCCCGGGGTTCGGATCATCGTGCTGTTGCGTGACCCCGTCGAGCCGCGTACTCCCACTGGAAGGAACCGCGACAAACGACGTCGAACCACTGAGCTTCGCCGACGCCCTCGCTGCGGAGCCTGAACGCACGGCCGGTGAGCGAGCCCGACTCATCGACGACCCGTTCTACTTCAGCGAGCCGTACGACTGGTACACCTACCCGCACGCGGCCGCTGCCTCGAGCACCTCGAACCGTGGCTTGGGTTGTTCGACCGATCTCGGTTCCTCTTCATCGCGAGCGAAGACCTGTACCGGACGCCGGCCGAGGTCTACGCCAGGACGTTGTCGTTCTCGACCTCCCCCACCATCAGCTCGCCGCCTTCGAGGTGTACAACGATCGACCCTCCGACCCCATGGACCCGATCACGCGCCGCGAGCTCGTCGAGTACTACCACCCGCACAACCTCGCATTGAGCAGCCGGCTGATATCGACTTCGATTGGGCGAGCCCGAACCCGTGACACCACCGCTCTCGGGTCTGGGCGCCGACGACCCACGAAGCCGCCACGACGGGCTCGGTTGGGTCACGAGCGCACTGTTCCCCGATCCCCGCGTGGATCTGCACGTTGGAACTGGCCGGTCAACGCCGATTCTCCAGCCCAATCGAGTACAACTGACGAGCTACGCCGTGGTGCCGTCTGTCTCACGACCACGGTTCCTCGTGCCGTTGGGGAGCCGGCGCGTGGCGGCGAACTCACTGAGCGCGTACAACGCGCTCCGCCCACGCAAGGTCCGAATGGCGCGTTCCGGGCTCAGCGTGATCGCGCGGTTCGGAGGACTCCGCCTACCAATGGCATCGAGGCTCACCGTCACCGCACCCGCTGGCATCGACCGAGCAGCGGTGGACCTCACCCACCATCTGTCGATCGAACTGGGCGTCAGCGATCTGGTGGAGCCTGCGGCGTTCGGCCACCTGACCCGAACAACAAGCCGACGCTGCAGTTGTTCGACAGCTCCGGTTGCGCGGTCGGCTTCGCCAAGGTCGGCTGGAGCGATGCCACCCGAAACTCGTCGCCGCGGAGGCAGCAGCGCTCCAGCTGGTCGATCGTTCGTCGCTCGATCACCCGATCGTCCCGCGTGTCACCTTGACCACGAACTGGTGCGGGCAGACGGTCGTCGTCATCGAGCCACTGCCGTTCGCGTCCGTGGCGTCCGTCCAGGCGATCGAGTTCGGGTCACCGAAGCGCTCGCCATCGCCCGGCGAGGCGGACCGCCGAACCCCCTGCAACCGCTCGTCGGAAGCCCCTTCATGGAGCGAACGATCCAAGCGGCAAGATCACAGGCCGTACACGACGTCATCGGCGATCGCCTCACCGCCCTCACCGACCGCTTTGCTCGCCAGAGTGAAGACACAGAAGTCGAGTTCGGTTGGTGGCACGGCGACTGGGTGCCTTGGAACCTCGGCACCGTCGACGGTCGGCTCGTTGCATGGGACTGGGAACACAGTGGCCCCGACATGCCGGGTCGGTTCCGACATCGCTCACGACGCACTCCAGCGCGCCATCGTGCTCGAAGGTCTCGATACACCAGCGGGGGTCGAACGGGCGGACGCCCAACTCGTGCGCACATCAGCGCAACTCGGTACGACCGCCCGTCAACGCAATGTGGTGCTCGTCGCCTATCTCATCGAGATGTGGTTGAGAACGCACCGACTTGCTGCAGGCGGTGAGGTTGAATCCGGCTCTTCATCCCGACCTCCTCGACGAAGTCGAGCGTCGCCTGGCCTGACAGACGAGCACGCTCGACGCTCAGACGGCGATGCGGCGATGGCCCGTCCATCTCGCCCGGAGCATCTGGGAACTGAGCATCGCAATGAACCTGGGGTTGCCCACGAAATAGCGCGGCGCCAGTCGACGCGGTCCAACCGCAGCCTCCAGGCCCATTCGAGACCGTAGCGCACGTACCAACGGCGGGCGCCGGTTGCGCCCGCTCAGCCAGTCGAACAGACCACCGTAGGTGAGAATCGCCGGCGCCCGAAAGGAGGCTCGATGCGTCGCTACCCGCCGCTCTTCAGCGGATCCCGAGCCCGACGAAGACCACGTGGGGGTCGCACGTCGATCTGGGCCACGAGATCATCCATCTCGTCTTCCGGCACGTAGCGGTGGCCGTAGGCGATGTTCAACCTGGGTATCGGCTCGCAGACGCTTGCCGCGGGCCGCCACGCCTAAATCGCCGCCGAAAAGGAAGACTCTCTTCCTTCCACCGTGAACGCATGGCAAGCTGACGTGCGGGACCCGTGTTCGCCACTCGCTCAGAACACACGGACCAAGCAGACGCGCCGCCAGACCATCGACTCACTGTCCGGGTACCGACGTCAACACTGTTCACCAGCGCTTGAATTCCTGTGGTCGCCGACTGAGTTGCACACGTGCGCGTCGATCCCGATCGCGACGCGGGGTGAGCCGGACCAGGAGATCACCTCATCCAGGAGCGAATCAGCATCGACGAGATCCACGTCCACGCCGACGATGATGACTGATGTCAAGTTCATCGCGATCCGAGGGCCGTTGGGGTCCCCTTCTCCTGCACAGACGGCCGCTCCCACGCGGGGGCGTCGTTCCCATCGGCCCCCAAGTGCTTATCTGTTCGGTGACCTTGTTGTGGCCATCCTGTTTTTTGGCCCGGAGAGCGGTCACCGACCCAATGACGCGACAAGTCGTTACGTTTGGCCATCTCGAGGAGGTCTCGCAATCGAACTCCGCTTTGTCGAGCCGAGGCGCGACACCAGCACGGCGGCGTTGGCTTCCTGGCCCACCCGGAGCGTGGGTCGACGGAAGTCCGCTTTGTCAGTGACGACTCAACCAGACCAGCCGGGGGGTGGGAATCCTTGGCGGCACGCGTGCGACTCTCGCGTGCCCGCTTGACCGTCGTCCCGAACTCGTTCGACTCGCCCATCAGCGGTACGAAGTACACGCGGACTCGGTTCGAGAACGCCCCTCGGAATGCTGATCGAGGCTGGGCCGGCTCAACCGGCTCGATATGCAGCGCCTCGATCACTCGACCTTGTTCTTCGTCGCTCAGTCCTGACACGATGATGTTCACATGCTGCCGACCCTGCGCAAGCGATGCACCCAGCATGAATGGGAGGACCGTCGGTGTCGAATCACCGGCTGCGTCGTAGATGACGACCGAATTGGTCCTCATCGGCGAGCTGTCCGACGAGCCTGCCTGCCGCTTTCCGAACACCCTCACTGCTTGCACGTGCTCATCGGAATGCAGCTGTCGCACCCACCACAACCAAGCCGAAGAGTTCGCTGCCGAAGCAACGCTTCGATTTGGCGCTCCGAGGCGACGGTACGACTCGTCGCGTTCGCGACAAACGCAACGATCACACCGACGAGCAGCCCACCCAGTAGACCACTTGCGAGCACCATGCTTCTCGACGGCGAGACTTCGACGTAATTCTCATCTGCGGGTGAAATGATGAGGCCCGCCGACGTGTCGATGCGCTCGAGTTCGAACTGCTGACCGAGAAGGGTTTGCAACGACTTGAGCAACACAGAGCGGTCGGTCTCGACGGGGAGTGCTCCGTCAGAATCAGGTTCCTGGCGAGTCAGTTCGGTGGCCAGATCGTCCAATTCGCTCCGCAGCTGCTCGATTCGAACTTCGATGAATGCGACATCCTCGTCGATGCGCTCTGCCGCAAGCGCCGATCGATAGTCGAGGTACCCCATTGCGACGCGTCCCCGCTTTCCCGGGCGCCATCCGCTGTCGTCGCTGTGTAGTTGACGACCAGAACGGTGGCCTCGGCAACGGTTGAGACCGAGACGTTGTCTCGGATCTCACGCGCTCAATGGTGCCGCCAAGTTCCTCACCGCCGAGGCTGGCAACCTCCAACGAGGACGCCACCTGAATTTCCGTCGTCGTGTCGATCAATCGTGAAGCGGCGTCGGTCGGGCGCGTCGGCAACGAACCGATCACGTTCATGCTGACCACCGTGCGCGCCGTATACGACTTCTCGGTCAGGACGAGGAACGCAGACGCAAGGAGCAGCCCGACCACCGCACCGACAACAACGACCTTCCAGCGTTCGCGGAGGACCGCGAGGTACCAACGAAGAGAAACTGCGTCGTTGACCTGCGATGACGTTGCCGTCAGATCATGCGCCATCGAGCACCCGCCGCCCGCTCACAGCGTTAGGATAGCAGGCTGGCATGGAACTTCACCTCACGCCCTCGGTGAACCGGCCCGACCATGAATCTGGGGCGTCGGAGCTGGACGTCTCGCCCGAGCAGCCGGCGGCTCCCCGCCCTGCCGCTGAAGCTCGTCTTCGTAGGATACCCGATCTGGTGGGTGCTCGGGGTCGGAGACATGGCGCTCGGCCTCGCCGCAGCTTTCATGGTGCACCAGTTGCTCCGCCGTCGAGTCCAGCCCGTCACCCCAGCCGGTTTCGGCGTCTGGTTGCTGTTCCTGGCCTGGGTCGCCGCCTCGGTCGTTCGAATCCACTGGAGCCCTCAGGTCGATCGGGTTCGGCTACCCAGGGCTCATCTACGTGGCGGCCACGATCGCGTTCCTCTACATCTACTCGCATCGCCTAACCTTCTTGCTCCAGTGTGTCGCCGGCCTTCTGAGCGGATTCTGGGGCGTGCTCGTCGTTGGCGGATACCTCGGTGTCATCTGGCCGTTACTCACACTGCGGACGCCGCTCGCGCGGTTTCCCGCAGGGGTTGCTGGCCAACTAACTCGAGAACGAGATGGCGATCCGTCGAGTGACACAGTTCAACCCTGATGCCCGGATCGTGCTGGCCCCGCGACCGAGCGCACTGTTCCCCATACACCAATGGCTGGGAATGCGTACACGATCCTGACGCCGGTCGTCATCGCATACGCATTCCAGCTCTCAGGTTGGAGGCGGTTCACGCTCATCGCAGCAATCGTCGCTTCTCTCGCGCCCGCATTCCTCACCCTGAACCGGGGCATGTTCATCGGGCTCGGCGTCGCTGGCATCTACATCACGATTCGAAGCGTCGCATCCGACAGACACCGAACCGTGCTCGGAGTCGCGGCCGCCGCCCTCATCGCCGTGATTGCGTTTGCCCTGCTCGGAGTTCAGGACCGCCTCTCGTTTCGCCTGGAGGCAAGTCCATCGACCGAGAGCCGTTCGAGCCGGACCCAGGAGACGTTGACCGAGTGCTCGGATCGCCGATCCTCGGCGATGGGGCCGCGTCCATCGGGGAATGACGGCCTCCCATCCGCAGGCACACAGGGACACTTCTGGATGGTCGCCTTCTCACACGGCATACCCGCAGCAGCCATCTTCGTCGCTTGGCTCGTCGTCGCTTCGTCCACACCGCGAAACATCGAACGGGGATCGGACTGGCGATGCACACGGCCACCCTCGTCATCATGGTGGAGGTGCTCTATTACGGCTTCGTCAGCATGGGCCTTGTCGTCCTCATGGTCATGATCGCCGCCGCCTGGCGACAACCCGACGAGTCATCGTTCCGCCCACTCCTCCCCTGACCATGCGACAACTGGGAGTCCCTGATCCCCAACTGGGGTCCTGATCCTCGTCGCACGTGCCACCGAACTGCCCCGTCGACGCCCTCCAACTCACCAGGCTCGTCTCGCTTGCGCAAGAACCCCCACGAATCGGGTCCAGCCACGCAGCAAAGCGACACCGTCGGGCCACGCTTGCCGCGACAGCGCCGAATCTGCGATCGAGTCAAGCGAGGGTGACGACCTGAGCACCGTCACTCCAACGGCGAGCCCACGGGGCGTCGTCGAAGTGCTCTGCCGAGATTCGACAACCCGAGCCGCTCACGGTCCAGAGCGCACCACGCAACGAATGGACCCACCGACAGAGCGACGGCCATCGACATGGCCGCCGTCGTTGGTCCCCACATCACCCGCGCAATCGCCGCCGGAACACCGAACGAAACGCCCGCAATGACGAGTGGGTACAGGACCGCTCGAACCTGTGGGCTGATCCCCACGTAGCGACGAACCTCGATGGTGGCGAGCGCAGCATCGAGCAGCATCGCCGCCGCCCACGCAAGTGCTGCGCCGACGATGCCGATCCGGGGAACCAGAATCAGATTGGCAACCACATTCGTGCCAAGTGCAGCCGCCTTATTCGCGGCAGCGAGCCCACTCCGGCCGCTCATCAACAGCACGGAGTGGATGTTGCCAGCCGCAAGGGTGACCATCGTGCCGACTGAAAGAATTGCGAGTGCTGCGCTGCCGGCTGTGAAATCAGGACCGAGCCACCCGAGCACGACTGGCGCGAAGAACGCAAGGGTGAAGTACACCGGCGAACTGAGCAGCACCAGCCAGACTGCCGAGAGCCGATACAGGGCTTGGAGTTCGCCGAACTCTCCACGTTGAATGAGCGCACCGAAGCGAGGCGCGACAACGACGCGGATCGCAACCTCGGCGATCAGACCAGCGGCCACGAAGCGAACTGCCCCGCCATAGACACCTGCGGCTGCGCTGCCGGCGAGGACGCCGACCAGCACGACGTCGAGGTAGAGCAACCCTTGCTCGAGACCGGTCGAGATCGTCCGACCAACCGCATAACGGCGGATTTCCCGACGACTTCCCACCACGTCCGATTCCGAGACATCGGCGACTCGAGCCTGTCGCAACTGGGAGCGAAGCACCGGTAAGGCGATCAATATGAGGAACGCTGGCGCCGCGGCCCACACGAACGATTGACCCGTCACGCGCCATCCCGCCCAAGCCGCAAGGGCTGCGCCGCTGATCCGGGACAATGGCAGCCCCACGCTCCCGATGAGCACGAACGGCTTGATCGCCCCGAGACCACGGCTCGCCGAGAGCACGACCAGCACCAGTCCGGCGAACGGGAGCGCCCAGCCGGCCGCAAGTAGCGCTGTCCCGAAGAGCCGCGTGTCGGAGTCCGACGACGATCGCAACCACCACCCAACGCCGCACACGGCCGCCGCAGCAACGCTGCAGCCCACCAATGTCCACCACAGCATGATCCGGACCGCGGAGTACAACTGCGAGCGCGAGATCGACTGCGATCGCGCACATACCCAGACCGCAGTTGAGTCCATGCCCAGGCGACCGAAACTCAAGGCGATCGAGAAGACGGCAATGACCTGGAGCACGATGCCGTAGTCGCTGTCGCCAAGTGTGCGAGCCAGCAGGACTTGGAGGCTGAAACCCAACAACGCACTGACGCTCGCCCCGGCGAACGAGAACAGGCCTGCACGAGCAAAGGACGACTGGGCCGCGCGCTGCTGGTTGGTGGAGGGTGAGTTCATGTCGTCTCGAGCGCCGGTAGCATTCTCTCGCGGCAACGGGTGCCGTCGGAGGACCAGGTGGGCGAGACGATAGACGCGAATCCGGATGCGGGTGCGCGGCGCAAACGAATCCCGACGCGAGTCTTCGTGCTCTCCAGCATGCTCCTCGTCGTGTTGCTCGCCGGCGTCGGACTGGCACAGTGCACAGACGCCGACGACGCCGCTCCTGACGCGTCAGACACTGTTCCCCAGAGCCCAGAAGCCGAGACCAGTGAGTCCACCGGTTCCGCACCTACGACGTTGACCCCGAACGTCTCCGACCCGATCGAGTCGAGCGTTCCGCTCGGAACCGTTGATCCCGTCGGCGAGCCATCCACACAGGACGCGGCCACCTCGGTCATGAATTTTCTCGACCGAATTCCTGTCGCCATCAATCCGACTGCGATCGAGAACACGTCCGGTGCCGACAGCACCACCGACGCGTCGACTGACATCTCCGAGATCGTCACAGGCGCGATGGCCGACGAGGTACTCGCAACCGCAGCCGAGTTCGAAGCGATGGGCTGGACCCAGTCGGGTACGCCCGAGATCGTCGACGTGCGAGTGGTCCGGGCACCGACACTCCAAGAGCCTCTCGACGCAGTCGTCGAGGTGTGTCTCGACAATTCTGGGGTGCAGATCTTGAACGAGTCCGGCAGGGACGTCCGTCCGCCGGACACACCCGAGCGGTCGTTGAACATCTTCGTTCTTCGACGAGTCGACGCGACGTGGTTGGTCGCCGAGCGCACCTTCCCCGACGATCCGAACTGTTGAATCCCGACGTCGGCGAAGGCATCATCAGGCGAGTTGCCCGGCCCCGGCATTCAACGAACCCGCGTACCCGCCTGGCCCGAGCGCTCAGGCTCTCCCGCCTCGTTCGAGAACGACGATGACAGAATCGGCCGCTTCTTCGGCAGTCATCGCGCTCGTGTCGACGCGGACCTCGGGGTCCTCGGGTGGCTCGTACGGCGAGTCGATGCCCGTGAAGTTCGAGAGTTCACCGCGCCGCGCTTTCGCATAGAGACCCTTCGGGTCGCGCTCCTCGGCCACCTCGAGGGGGGTGTCGACGAAGACCTCGATGAACTCGCCGTCCTCCACGGCTTCTCGAGCGAGTCGTCGCTCGGCACGGAACGGCGAGATGAACGACACGAGCACCACGAGTCCGGCGTCGACCATCAGGGCCGGCGACCTCGGCGATTCGGCGAATGTTCTCCACCCGGTCGGCATCGGTGAAGCCGAGGTCACGGTTCAAACCGTGGCGCACATTGTCGCCGTCGAGCAGGTACGTGCGCACACCCTGGGCGTGCAGCTTCGACTCGACGATGTTCGCGATCGTCGACTTGCCCGAACCGGACAGACCGGTGAACCAGACGACCGCCGGCAGCATGGCTGTTCAGCCCGGCGCGAGCGTCCTTGTCGACCTTGACGTCCTGCCAATGAATGTTGTGCGACCGGCGCAGGGCGAAGTGCAGCAGGCCGGCACCGACCGTGACGTTGGTCAGCTTGTCGATCACGATGAAGCCGCCGGTGTCACGGTTGACGTCGTACGGGTCGAACGGGATCGGTCGATCGAGACTGAGGTTGCACACGCCGATCTCGTTCAGCTCCAGCGTGTTCGCCGCCAGGTGATCGAGGGTGTTCACATCGATCCGGTACTTCGGATGTGAGATCGTCGCACCCACCGTGCGGGCGCCGATCTTCACCAGATACGGCCGGCCCGGCAGCATCGCGTCTTCGTGCATCCACACGACGTGCGCTTCGAACTGGTCGGCCACCTCGGCGGGATCGTCGGCCGCGCAGATCACGTCGCCGCGGCTGGCGTCGATCTCGTCGGCGAGCGTGATCGTGACCGACTGGCCGGCGATCGCTTCGTCGAGGTCGCCGTCCATCGTGACGATCCGATCGACCGTCGAGGTGGTCCCGGCCGGGAGCACCCGAATCGGGTCGCCCGGCTTGATCGAACCACCGACGATGCGTCCCGAGAAGCCACGGAAGTCGAGGTTGGGGCGATTCACCCACTGCACCGGCATCCGGAACGACTGGTCAGCGAGGTCGTCGTCGACGGGGACCGTCTCGAGGAAGCCGAGCAGCGTCGGGCCGTGGTACCACGGCGTCTTGGGGCTCGGCTCGACGATGTTGTCGCCCTTCAGCGCCGACAGCGGAATGAAGGTGACGTCGTTGAGACCGACCCGGCGAGCGAAGTCGGTGTACTCGTCCTGGATTGCTGAGAACACCTCGTGCGAGTAGTCCATCAGGTCCATCTTGTTGATGGCCACGACGACCCGCTTGATGCCCAGCAGCGACACCAGGAAGCTGTGACGGCGCGTCTGCGTGAGCACGCCCTTGCGGGCGTCGACCAGGATCACCGCGACGTCGGCTGTCGACGCGCCGGTCACCATGTTGCGCGTGTACTGCTCGTGGCCCGGGGTGTCGGCCACGATGAACTTGCGATGTTCGGTGGAGAAGTACCGGTAGGCGACGTCGATCGTGATGCCCTGCTCGCGCTCGGCCGACAGCCCGTCGAGCAGCAGCGCGAAGTCGAGATCGCCGCCCTGCGTGCCCACCTTGGCCGAGTCAGCCTCGAGCGCTGCGAGATGGTCCTCGAACACGAGATGGGTCTCGTACAACAGACGGCCGATCAGCGTGCTCTTGCCGTCGTCGACGCTGCCGCAGGTGATGAAGCGCAGCAGGCTCTTGTACTGGTGCGACGTCAAGTACTCGTCGATGTTCTCCGCGATCAACTCCGATGAATGTGCCATCAGAAATACCCTTCCTGCTTCTTCTTCTCCATGGACGCCGACGAGTCGAAGTCGATGATCCGACCTTCACGTTCCGATGTGGTCGCCAACAACATCTCTTGGATGATCCCGGTCAACGTGTCCGCGTCGCTCTCGATCGCACCCGACAGCGGGTAGCAGCCGAGCGTGCGGAAACGCACCGACTTGATCTCCGGCACCTCGCCGTCACGAATCGGGAGGCGGTCGTCGTCGACCATGATCAAGGTGCCGTCGCGGTCGACCACCGGACGCGGCGCCGCGTAGTAGAGCGGCACGATCGGGATCTGCTCGAGGTGGACGTACTGCCACACGTCGAGCTCGGTCCAGTTCGAGATCGGGAACACGCGCACCGTCTCGCCGTTGCTGCGTCGGGCGTTGTACACCTGCCACAACTCGGGGCGCTGCCGCTTGGGGTCCCACTGGTGCTGCGCGGTGCGGATCGAGAAGATGCGCTCCTTGGCCCGCGACTTCTCCTCGTCGCGGCGGGCGCCGCCGAAACAGAGATCGAACTTGTTGTCGTCGATGACCTGCTTGAGGCCCTCGGTCTTCCACATGTCGGTGTGCACCGCCGAGCCGTGATCGAACGGGTTGATGCCCTTCTCGACGCACTCCGGGTTCTGGTGCACGATCAGGTCGAGGCCGAGCTCCTTGGCGGTGTTGTCGCGGAACGCGTACATCTCCTTGAACTTGAACGTCGTGTCGACGTGCACCAAGGGGAACGGCGGCTTCGACGGGTAGAAGGCCTTCATCGCCAGGTGCAGCATCACCGAGCTGTCCTTGCCGATCGAATACAGCATCGCCGGGCGCTCGCTCTCCGACACCGCCTCACGCATGATCTGGATCGCCTCGGCCTCGAGCCGTTGCAGGTGGGTCAACCGTCCTGCGGTGAGCTGCACCGTCGGGCTCGCACCGGCGCTCGTCGTCGTGTTCGTCATGGGCTCCTCCATCGTCGATTCTCTATCAACTCGGTGGAGAATAGTCTGATCTCGGCGGGCCCGCACCCCCTGAGCGGTCAAGAGTCGATCAAGCATCGATCAAGCACCGCGAGCGTGGCGATGGCGTCACACCTGGCTGCGGTGCCAGTCGTAGGCCGTTCGCACGATCTCTTCGAGATCACGGTCGGCCGTCCAGCCGAGCACCTCACGTGACCGTGCCGGATCCGCGAACGTCGTGACCGGATCACCTGGGCGACGATCAACGACGTCGTACGGCACCGGACGACCACTCACCCGTTCAGCCGCTTCGATCACCTCGAACACCGATGAGCCGACGCCGGTACCCACGTTGACCTCGACTGTCGGGCCGCCGCCGACGAGATAGTCCAACGCCCTGACGTGCGCACCGGCCAGGTCCTCGACGTGAATGTAGTCGCGGATGCACGTTCCATCGACGGTGTCGTAGTCAGCCCCGAACACCTGCAACCGGCGGTCGCCGAGAAGCACCGCCTTCATGGCGAGCGGAACCAGATTGATGCTGTGGTTCCAGTCTTCACCGATGCGTCCGTCAACACTCGCACCGGCCGCGTTGAAGTAGCGCAGGCTCACCGAACGCAGATCGCTGGTGACGCCGTACCAGCGCAGCATCCGCTCGACGGTGGCCTTGGTCTCGGCGTACACGCTCTCCGGCGCGATCACTGCGTCCTCTGTGACCGGCACTCGCTCGGGCGTGCCGTACACCGAGCACGACGACGAGAACACGAAGCGCTCGACACCTGCGCGCCGGCATGCCTCCAGCAACTCGGCCGTGGCGGCCACGTTGTTGCGCCAGTACTTGCCCGGCGACTCCATCGATTCACCAACGGACTTGTAGGCGGCGAAGTGGACCACGTCGGACACGCCGAAGTCGCGAAGCACCGAACCGACGAGTTCCGCATCAGCGATGTCGCCCTGCACGACCGGCGCATCGATCACCGCGTCGGCGTTGCCGAGCTCGAGCGTGTCGATCACCACCACGTCGCGGCCCGTCGCACGCAGCGCACGCACGGTGTGCGAGCCGATGTAGCCGGCACCGCCGGTGACGAGGATCGTGGGGAGTTCCTGCACTCGCCAAGTCTTGCGGATCCGGGAGGCGGGGCAGGGCGTGCGATTGCCGGCCGTCAGCCGAGCACCGCTTGAACGGCCTCGATCACTTGGTCGTGAAAGCGACCATCGGTGGCGACGACGCCGCTGTTGGCCTGCAGCTTCGCTCCGTGCGAGAAGTCGAGTGGCGCCCCGGTGACGTCGGTGACCACTCCACCGGCCTGCTCGACGACGAACTTGCCGGCGGCGTGATCCCAGATCTTCTCCACGTAGTCGGCCCGGGTCGGCAGCCGGAGGTAGATCGACGCGTCGCCACGGGCGACCGCTGCGTACTTGCACTGGCTGTCGATGCGGTAAGGGTCCGCGGTGATCCCGAGGCGGGCGGCGATCAGTGCCGAGTGATCCTGATTCGAGTGGCCGGACTCGACCGACTCACAGAAGCGCGCCTCGGCGAGCGTGGCCGGTGCCGCGACCCGGACCGGCTTGGGGCGTCGCAGCAGATCCGTACCACGCCTCACACACGCCGTCGGTGGCGGCAAAGATCGCGCCGGTCGAGCCGTCGGGATTCGGCAGGTTCGGGCACCCCAACACACCGAGGATCACCTCGCCGCGCTCGATCAGGCCCAACGCGATCGCGTACTGCTCGCCGCGCAGGAATCCCTTGGTGCCGTCGATCGGGTCAAGCGTCCAGTAACGGTCGGTGGTGCCGGCAGACGAACCCACCGAGATCCAGTCGAGCACGGTGCTGCGCGACGCCGCATCGCCGCGCTGGGTCGCAACGAGGCCAACCACCGCATCGAGCAGATCGGACGCGTCGGGTGCTCGTAGATCGTCGGACTCCTCCTCGCCGATCATCTCGATCGCTCCGAGCGAGTCGGTCAGCTCCGCACACACCACGGCCTGCGCTGCGAAGTCGGCGATCGTGACCGGGCTCTCGTCGCCCTTGGTCAAGGTGTGTCCGGCCAGCAGGCGACCCTGCGCACCGCGGCAGACCTCCGACGCGGCCCGCACCGCGCCGAGTGCTGCCGCGAGTTCGTCGGCAAGGGGGCCAGTGGTGGAATCAGTGTCGTGTGCCATGTCGCTCCTCGGTGCTTCGGCGGTATTCGGCAGCCAGTTCTGCGACGTCGGCGGGCAGTTCGCCTGCCGACCAGGTCGGCGAGCGTCACGGTCTCGAGCACGCGACGCAAACTTCCCCTGACCGCCATCCACACCTCGGGCAGCCCGGCCGCCGGCCCCTGATAGTGGAGATCACGGAGGCTCTCATCGTGCACGTCGGCCAATGGACCGTCGACCGCACGGAAGATGTCGGCCAGCGAGATCTCCTCCGGGGGGCGTGACAACGTGAAGCCACCGTCGGGACCCCGTTTCGATCGGACGAGTTCGCCGCGTTTCAAGTCGCGGAAGATGTCCAACAGGAACTTCAACGAGATGCCCTGGCTGTTGGCGATCGCCTCGGCCTTGGCACTCGAGCCACCGGTGGCGGCGAGTTCGGCCATCGCCCGCACGGCGTTGTCGACCCGCTCCGAAATCCTCACCCTGCCGACCCTATCCAGTCACCCGGAGACGTCCGGGGTGTCGCGAGTCCCGGTCGTCGCCGTCACTGCGACCCGCGACTCGTCAACACGACCAGGAACGTCTTGGCCACGATCTGGATGTCGTGGGTCAGTGACCAGTTGTCGACGTAGAAGAGATCCAGACGGCGATACAGCTCGAAGTCCGCCTCCGCCCGTCCTGACACCTGCCACATGCCCGTGATACCAGGCAGCACACGGAGCCGCTCGCGCAGTTCCGGGCTCCACTGCTCCGTCTCCGACGGCAACGCCGGACGAGGACCGACCACACTCATGTCGCCGCGCAACACATTCCAGAACTGCGGCAACTCGTCGATCGACGTCTTGCGCAGGATGCGCCCCACCCGGGTGATTCGCGGGTCGGCGCTCATCTTGAACAAGGGCCCCGACCGCTCATTGAGGTCGTCGAGCTCGGATCGTTTCGCCTCGGCGTCTTGCACCATCGAGCGCAGCTTGATCATCTCGAACGACTCACCGTCCTTGCCGACACGAACCTGCCGGAAGAGCACCGGCCCCTTCGAGTCGAGCTTGATCAACACCGCCGCGATCGCCACGATCGGCAACGTCAACAACAGCGCCACGCCCGCTACGACCACGTCGAAGATTCGCTTCAGGAACAGGTGCATCCGCGAACGGTTCGTCGGTTCGACATAGATCATCAACCGCCCATCGATCGACTGTGACCTCGTGCGGGTGATGTCGATGTCGTGCAACGACGACGACAACGTCACATGGCACCCAGCATCGGTCAACGTTCGCGTGAGCCGGTTCACCACGTCAGGTTCCAGCGACGCCACCGACAGGATTGCACCGACCGCCCCGGTGCGCCGGATCACCTCAGCCGTCTCGTCGATCGAACCCAGCACGGGGCTCCCCGCCTCATCGAGCTGATCACCGGTGAGCCCCAACACCTCGTAGCCGAGATCGGGACGGCGCTGCGTTGCGTGCAGCAACGAGATCGCTTCACAACCCGTGCCGACAATGATCACCGGCCGGCGAATCCGACCCTGCCGACGCAACGTGGCGAACATCTGCCTCGCAAGGAGCCGCGAGGCCACGAGCGACGACGTCACGCACACGAACAACAACCCGACCCACAACCGTGACAAGAGGTCGTACTGGGCGAGGAACAACACCGCCACCAAGAACCCCGTCGCCATCAAGCCACTGACGAACAGGCGTCGCAGCTCCTCTCCGAAGCGGCTCACCGCCCGGGCCAGGAACAAGTTGTTTGCGCCCATCATCAGCACCCAGATCGGCACCATGAAGGTGGCGAACAACACTTCATCACGCAACGTCGCCCCCGGAACCGGATTCACCATCTGCTGGATCACCGTCGCCGCGGCGTAACCAACGACGATCGCCACAACATCGGATGCGATCAACAATCGGCGCAACCGCCGCGGGCTGGGCTGCACCGACTCCGGCTCGCCCGGCGACGAAACCAACTGCAAGTCCCCACCCTGCCGGCGATCAGCCGACGTACGCGTCACCGCAACCGGCAACGCCAGGGTCTGCTCCCGTAATGCTCGAATGTTCATGTCCGCCTTCGATTCCGCTCGTTGACTTCCGCCGACACCACCGTAGACGCTCACCACTGTTCGTGGTCACAGGAATCCATCAGGATTTCATCACGATTCCGTTCAGCAACCCCGGCAACCTCGTGTTTCGCAGTGTTGGCACGGACCCGAGTCGTCTCGTGATTTGGCCGGCCTGCTGCGCGATGGCCACTTTGCGTGGTTTGACTGCGCCGCTGCGCTCACCTCTGGCTGGTCGCCTTGACGATTCCTGAACATCCAGGCGTCAGAACACGCGAACTGAGGCTCCGGATCTCGGACGACGTTGTGTGCCGCTTCGAGTGCGTCGACACCCACTGCCGTGGTGACACGGCACGGGTCACACGACGAACGGAGCACGAGATGGACAGCGCAGGCGACCACGGATCGGGCACGCTCCGCCGACCGACACGGCGCGGCAGCCACGGCCGCGATCGCCACGGCGGTCGTCGCACTGCTGGTGATCGCCGGCACCGGCCGCGCACCGACCACCGATGCTGCTCCCCCACCGCCGGGCAGCTTCGCGCACGGCGCCGCCGGGTACTGGGCGCAACGGGTTCGGCGGGTCGATCGCTCCCTCGCCGACGATGCGGTCGTGGCCAGGGACGGGCTCCGACGGCAACGGCGGGCCGTTCGCGTTCATCGGCGCCCACTACGGCTCGCGGTGGCAGGTCCCCGCGGCACACAACAACTCGCGCGGCGTCGGCTACTGCGTGATGGAGGACGTCGCCGGCGAAGGGTCGGTGTCACTGCAGCCCGACCCCGCGATGTGGGACGCCGGCGAGATGGCACGGGCGGCGGCACTCATGTCGAGCTTCGGCGGCGACCGGGTGGTCCCCTACGGCATCGACGCGTCCGGCGAGTACGACCTCGCCTCGGGAGAATGGCAACACCCACTGCTGCTCGGAGGTGGTGAGTACACACGCCGACGTCATGTGGCGGTGAACTTCGGCGTGAAGATGTTCGTCGAGGACGTCAGCCCGAGCGGCGCCGTCGCAGGACTCAAGCTCGCTCGCGACACCGCCGTCGTCGACGGATCCGGCGGCGAGTTCTCGGCGCTTCGCAACGGCTACGAGATGGCGAAGCGCCTCACGGACGTGGCGGAGGTGCAACACGCCGTCGGCGGCGTTCGACTCCAGATGGTCTGGGCGACCCCCGACGGGTCGGCTCCGACCGAGCTCGGCGCCCACCAACTCGAGGTGCGGGCGACCGACGCCACCGGCAAGCCGGTGGGGTTCGTACCCGTCGTGGCGCTGTCCGACGTCGGCATCGACGGCGCCCGCACGATCGGCGCCACCGCGACCGTCGAGCGCTCGGGCGACTCGGCCGACGAGACGTCCCGGTGGACCGCGGCCGAGCAACTCGGCTGGCCGACGATGGAGATGGCGGCGACCATGGCATCCGACCCCCGGTTCGCGTTGATCGAGAATCCGCTCGGCGCCGACGTGACCGACGCTTCCGGCGTCGCACGGTTCGAGGTGACCGTCACATCGCCCGAGTGGGAGCTCGCGTTCCACACCCAGGCCCCGACCGCGGAGGTGTCGCTCTACGCGGGCACCGGCATTCAAGGTCAGATCACGTGGAGCGGACGTCCGCAATCCGCGTCGGTGCACGTGGCGGTCGAACCGCCGCCACCAGCGCCGGCGGTCGGTGCCTTCGCCGTGCGCAAGGTCCTCGACGACACCGACGTGCAGGGCGCCCGCGACATGTCGGGCTTCGAGTTCGACGTGACCGCCACCGACGACGGAAGATCGCTCAGCCGGGTCACGACCGACGCCGACGGACTCACGCCGCCGATCGAGACCGTCGCCGGGACATACACCATCACCGAGAAGGCTCGGCCGGCGTGGGCGGCAGCGCTCGGCGACAGCGGACCGGTCACGTTCACCCTCGTGCCGAGCAACGACAACGACGTCGTCGAGATCACCTACACCAACACGGTGCCCGCCGCGTCGATCGGCACGGCCGTCCGAGACGCCAGCGACGGCGACCAGGTGATCGAGTTCGGCGGCGGCGACGCTCGGGTCATCGACGCCGTGACGTACGCCGACCTCGTGCCTGGCACCGAGTACCTCGCCGCCGGGGAACTGATGGTCATCCCCACCGGGGGTTCGATGGGCGACAGCGATGCCGGCCCGCCGATCCCCACCGGGATCACCGGCTCGACCCGCTTCGTACCGGACACGCCCGACGGCAGCCGTCGACGTCGAGTTCTCCGTGCCGGCCGACTCGCCACTCCTCGGTCACCTCGTGGTGGTCTACCAGCAGCTGCGGGTGGCGAACTCGGGCCGCGTCGTGGCCGTGCACAACGACCCCGACGCCGTCGAGCAGACGATCAGATTCGACAACGCTCCCACGACGACGACCAGTCCGACGACGACTCCGCCAACTGCTCCGGACACGACTCCCGAACCTCCGTCGACCACGACAGAGCCACCGGTCCAACCGTCATCGACGGCCGCATCCCCGCCGTCAACGGATCCGACGACGACCGCGACCACGACGACCACGACGACCACGACGACACCGACGACCAGCACAACCACGGCGTCACCGGTCGTCACCGGTGGAGGTCCCCTGCCGAGCACAGGGAACGGCGTCTCCCCGTCGATCGCCATCATCGGCGTCGCGCTCGTCCTCGCCGGACTCGGCCTCCTCATGATGACCGTCCGGTCGGGCACCCGTCGGATCGTGAGACCCGGACCCATCCACACGATCCTCGATCTTCGAAGCACCCCACGCGAGTGTCAAGGAATCGTCAGGCCTCCGGCACGGCCGACGGCGCGCCACTAGCGTGACGCCCCACATGGAGGCGGAACGGGCTGCGGCCCGGCGGGCGGAGCGGGCCCCGAAGCGGAACACGGTGGTGCCGGCATGACGCTGGCCCCACCGTCGCCGGTGGAAGGCACCGCGTGGTCACCAGCGCGGGTGCGCTGGTTGATCCTCGCGGTCTCCGTGCTCGCGGGACTGGTCGCCACCATCGGCGGGCCACAGCCAACGGGCGGTCCGCTCGTCGACGCGTTGCTCGTCGGTGTCGCCGTCGGCGGGGCCACCTGGCTCGGCGCCTGCGCGCTGCGATGGGATGCCACCCTGGTCACCCTCGTCGCCGGACTGACGTCGTTCTCGATCATCGGCACCGTCCTCGGCGTGACCGCGGCCGTGGTCGGATTCGTGCTCCCGATCATCCCGGGACGCAAGGGCCTCCTCAACGCCGCGCTGATCGGCGTCGCCTTGAACATCGCTACCCGCAGCCAACTCGACTGGTTCCTCGGCGCGTCCACGCTGATCGGCGTGGCGCTCGGCGGCTATGTCGCCGCCGTCGGCTTCGCCCGCCGCACCCGAGACAGCCGGCGGGTCGTCGCGCTGGTCGGTGTCGCTGCAGCCGTCACCACGTTCGCTGCCGTCGTCGGGCTCGGCATCTTCGGCTACCTGGCCGCCGACGACCTCCGAAACGGCACCGCCCAGACCCAGGACGGTCTGACCTCACTCGGCGAGGGCGACATCCGCGCCGCCAAGGCATCATTCGACGCGGCGGCGGTGTCGTTCGACGCTGCCGACTCGCGCCTCGCCAACCCGCTCGTGTCCGCCGCCCGGTTCGTGCCCGGCCTCGCGCAACATCACCGCGTCGCCACCGAACTCAGCCACGAGGCCGCCGACTCTGCCCGCTTCCTCAGCACCCAACTCGACGAAGTCGACCTCGACCGGCTCACCGTCACCGGCGGCCGCATCGACATCGATCGAATCCGACAACTGCAGATCCCGTTGCGCAACATCCAGCGACGAGTCGAGCTCCTGCAGGCGCGCGTCGCCGAGATCGACAGCCCGTGGCTGCTCCCTCCCGTCGACGACCGCATCGACGATCTGGCCGCCGAACTCACCGCGCAGCATCAGCGGAGCGACGACGCGCTCACGGTCGCACTCGCCGCGCCGCGCTTGCTCGGCGGCGACGGCACCCGCACCTACTACATCGGCTTCACCACACCGTCCGAGGCACGAGGCGGCGGTGGCTTCATGGGGAACTGGGCGGAGATGACCGTCACCGACGGCCACATCGAGATGACGAAATTCGGCCGCTCGGACGACCTCAACCTCGCGGGCGATCCGACCGCACGACGCTTCAGCAGGGGCAACGCAAGCGGGCTCGACGAATGGGCCGCCCGGTACGGACCGTTCAACCTGACCTCCGGCCCCGACGGCACGACGGGCTCCGAGCCATGGAAGAACATCAACATGTCGCCCGACGTCGCGACGACCGGCAAGGCGATCGCCGACCTGTATCCGCAGAGCGGCGGCGGGCAGCTCGACGGCGTCTTCATGATGGACGTGTACACGCTCGCCAGATTCCTCGAGTTCACCGGGCCGATTCCGCTTCCCGAGGGGGCACCGGTTGGAGGAGCGTCCGTCGACGGAGCGGCTGCGTTGACCGCCGACACCGCCGCCAAGTACCTCCTCCACGACCAGTACGACCTCACCAAAGTCGATGCGCGGGTCGACGTGCTGGAGAACTTCTCGCGATCGGTGATCGACACCCTGCTCGCGGGCACCCTGCCCGCGCCGACGTCCCTGATCGAGACGCTCGGCCCGATGGTCGACCAGGGCCGCTTCACCGGATGGATGAGCGCACCCGAGGACCAAACGGTGCTCGAGCAGATCGGCATGAGCGGCACGTTGCTCGACCCCGGAACCGGCGATGGCGTGGCACTGGCGCTGAACAACGCCGCCGGCAACAAGATCGACTACTACCTCGCCGCCCATGCCACCTACGACGTGACCGCCGATGCCCGCACCGGCACCACTTCGGCTCGGCTCGACGTCACCATCACGAACGGCGCACCGACCGAGGGTGAGCCCGGGTACGTGATCGGCAACCCCGTCGGGCTGCCCGTCGGTACCAACCGCACCCGTGTCTCGGTGTTCACGCGACTCCCGGTGAAGCAGGT
This sequence comes from Ilumatobacteraceae bacterium, assembly GCA_963741875.1. Taxonomy (GTDB): domain Bacteria; phylum Actinomycetota; class Acidimicrobiia; order Acidimicrobiales; family Ilumatobacteraceae; genus Sva-07. The sequence goes on from CAVUJO010000006.1 coordinate 36,646, forward strand.
GCTGCTCGGCGGCCGGGCGGCGGTCAGTGAGCCCGGCTCGGAGGCCGACTACTTCGTCACGTCGGTGTACGTCACGCTGCCCGCTGGAGCGTCGACGGTGCTGTCGTTGGAGATGGACGGGCCCATGGACGTGGCCGACGGCTACACGCTCGTGACTCGGACACCACCGACGGTCGCCCCGACGCCGCTCGTGATCGACGCGACGTGGATCGACGCCGACGGCGTCGAGCATCGCGTGTCCGAGACACGGGCTGATCCCGGCTCCGCCACGATCGAGCTCGGCAACCACGCCCGCGCCCGTTGATCCCGCCTCGAGCACCCCGCCGAAATACCACTCTACGTGGTTCTTCGACCGCCGTGTTCGGCTGACCGCCGAGCGTGAAGAACGTTCGCCGACCGAGACAGTTCCTTGATCCTCAATGAAATCAAGCACTTCCGGATGTTCCCGCTTGCCAAGCGGACGCTCGGCACCGATATCCTGCGCATCACTGAGCGTGGTCAATCTCTGAACACACTCACGGCGGCGAACACCACAAGGGCGGAACGATGACCTCATCTGAGACCACACGGCGCACCGCGAGCCCAGCTCGCGGACGGCGTCGGCGCCTCAAGATCGGGTTCCTGGTCACGCTCGCGGCAGCACTCTGCTCCCCCATCGCCGCGGCGGCGCAGACCGGCACCAGCCAACCCGCCGACGACGGCGGCTACTACGTGACCACCACCGCAGCGGACCGTTCGCTCGACGTGTCGGCGTTCTCACCGGAATGCATCGGCGACGCGCCGTTCATCCGGTACTCGATCGTGCCGCAGGGTTTCACCCCCACCTCGACGCAGGCGACGCTCGAGATCCGGGACCGCAACGGCAACCTCATCGAGACGCAGGTCGTCGACAGCTTCTCGGGCACCATCGTCTGGCCCGGCGCCACGGTGGACGCCAGCGGCAACGCCACCGACTGGCCCGGGTGGAAGCTCGCCGACGACGGCGTGTCGTACATCCCGGATCCGACCGATGCGTTCTTTCGTGAGGGACTCACGATCGACGTCACGGTGGAGGGGGTGACCGCCACCGCCACGGTGTCGTATCCGCCGTCGACATCACCGTGCGCCAACCCGCCGACCGACTCGTCCACGACCACCGTCCCCGGCGGCACGCCGACCACCACCGTGTGTGTGCCCGGCCAGGACAACGACAACAATCCAGCCGACGACTGCGATCTCGCCAGCACCGGTGGCGGGCCCGGCAATGCGACGATCCTCGCCGCTGCCGTGCTCCTCGCCGGCCTGCTGTTCCTCACCGCCGCCCGCCGGCGCCGTCACTCTGGGGGGTGGACGAGCCCAGGCTGAGTCGGCGTACCTTCAGCTCATCTCACGAGCGGTCAGGGGCGGATCCGGATCTCCGGGTCCGCCCCTGACGCGTCCCGGGTGCGCTCGGCGGAGGGCAGGGTCGACGGCACCGATCGGACCGCCAATGACCCACAACTCAGTGCGTCATGAGTGCGACGGGGAGACCGAGGCCGACGTCAGCTCGGATCGTGGCGATCCGGCGCCCGGGCTGCACGGCATCCTTCGGCGCCGAGATGCGGTCGGACCCGATCAGTTCGCAGGCGACGTCGAGGTCGTCGACGATGAGCACGAGGCCCCAGAAACTCGCCGGGCCGTCGGGGAGGTCCGGGCGTTCCACGAGTTCCACGATCAGCCCTCCCCGACCGATGCGGTGGAAACCCTGCCGCATCGAGCCGACCTCGCGAATCCGCTTGAGCTCGCATCCGGTCGCGTCGGCGATCGCCGCACTGGTGCGCTCGAGGTCGCTGGTGAGCACGACCACGTGGTCGAGTCCCGACGCCCCGAGCGGGTGTTCGGCATACACCGGCGTTGTTGCCTCCACGATGTCGGTGTCGAGGCCGTCGACGTCGATGGCGGTGAGGTTGATGCCGGGCTCGCCGGCGGTCGAGGCCGAGCCCACGTTGGCGATTCCGCTGAGCGACCAGCCGATGATCCCGCGTTCCGAGGCGTCGTCGGGCACGATCCGGACCGAGGTGCCGACGAGCGGAATCATCCCGTCGTCGGTCACGGCGAGGCCGAGCGAACGCCAGATGTCGGCATCGCCGCTCACGGTCAGCAACTCGACGCGTGGTTCCATCGGGGCCGCTCCATCGCTCATGGATGCAGTCTCCCGCGCCGGGGCCGGCTCATCGAAGCCGGGCACTCGATCCCGAACGCGACGAAGCGCCCGATCGACGGCTCCGGGCGGAGCGGCCCATCGGGCGCTTCAGCGGTTCGAGACGCCGCCGCGAGGCGAGCGCGATGAATAGTGGTCAGCGGCCCATGTTGGGGCGCTTGCCATGATTCGCCTTCGAGCGGCGCATCTTGGCCTTCTTCTTCTTGGTCTTCTTCGACATAGGCGTGCCATGCTACGGCGCCCGACGATCGACCCCAACCGGGCCACCCGCCATCGTCCACTGCCAACCGCCTCCGCCAACCGCCGCCAACCGCCGCCCCCACCCACGTCTCACAACCGAAAAATTGCGCGAGCGTTGCGCTGAGCGGGATGAAACCGCGCCATTTCGGGTCGTCGGCACCGCGAATCCGATGTTCAGACGATGGTCAGGCGGTCCAGGCGAGGAGGTCGGCGGCGGACATCGTGTTGATGATCCGGTCGATCGGCACCTCACGCTCGGCAGCTCGATCACAACCGAGCGGCTGCCATTCCAACTGGCCGGTCGCGTGCGCGTCGGAGTCGATCGAGAACCAGCAGCCGTACTCGATCGCGACATCGAGCAGCTCCCGAGGCGGGTCGAGCCGCTCGGGGCGGCAGTTGATCTCCACCGCCGTGTTGAACTGCGCGCACGCGGCGAACACGTAGTCGGCATCGAACTCCGACGGCGGGCGCTTGCCGATCATCCGTCCGGTGCAATGGCCGAGGATGTCGACATGCGGCGAGGCGACCGCCATCAGCATCCGCTCGGTCATCTGCTGGCGCTCCATGCGCAGCTTCGAGTGGACGCTGGCGACGACCACATCGAGTCGCGCCAGCATGTCGTCGGACAGGTCGAGCGAGCCGTCTTCGAGGATGTCCACCTCCATGCCGGCCAGGATCCGGAAGTCGTGCCCGGCCGCGGCGATGTCGGCGTTGACCGCGGCGATCTGATCGAGCTGTTCAGCCAGGCGTTGCTCGTTCAGGCCGTGAGCGATCGTGAGACGAGCGGAGTGATCGGTCTGCACCATGTATTCGTGGCCGATCGCCATCGCCGTCGCGGCCATCGCTTCGATCGGCGCGCCGCCGTCGCTCCAGGTGGAGTGGAGGTGGCAGTCGCCCTTGAGCGCGTCGCGGTACACCTGCCCCTCGGGCGTGATCGGCACCCGGGATTCGGCCTCGATCTTGGCGAGGTAGGCCGGCTCGCGGCCGGCGAGCGCGTCGCTGATCACGGCGGCCGTCGACGATCCGATGCCGTCGAGATCGGTGAGAGTGCCAGCCTCGGCGCGTTCGGAGAGTTCGACAGGCGGGGTGGATCGCACGACGTCGAGCGCCCGGGTGAACGCCTTGGCCTTGAAGCCGGTCTCGTGGGCCCGGTCGAGGCAGTGGATCACACGCAGCAGCGCCTGCTCGGGCGTCATCTCGGCGATCGTACCCCTCCCCAAGCTCGCCCGTCGCCGGACAGCCATCCGAAACTCGGTGACGTCGGTTCCGCATTCCGGAACTCCGGCCACCGAGAATCGAATCGCTTCCGCATCGAACCCTGCGACACCCACTGAGTGGGCATGCGGCTGTCCGACTACGACGACTGGGCTCGGGCCCACCACGGCATCATCACACTCGAACGATCGGGCCTGTCACGGTCGGCGTGGTACCGGGCGATCCATGCCGGCACGTTGGTCCAGGTCCACCCCTACGTGGCGCGACTCCCCGGCACTGCGGACACACCGGAACAGCGGATACTCGCGGGCGTTGCCGCCGTGGGAGCCGATGCCGTCGCGTCGCATCGCTCGGCCGCTCGGCTCTGGGGAGTTCCCCGACCGGACGGCGACCCCGTTGACGTGATCGACGACCGGTCGGGAACCCAGGCGTGCCTGCGCGGTGTCGTCGTGCACCGCCCGACCGATCGCCGACGCTTGGAGCCGCAGCGACAGTTCGGGGTTCGGTGTACGAACATCCTGCGCACGTTGGCCGACCTCGGCGCCGTCGATGCTGCCGGTGTTCACGACGCCGTCGGTCACGTGATCGCCGTGCGACTCGCGGACCTTGCTGCGCTCGAGGTCGCCGCCGCAGACCACGCTCGCCGAGGGCGGCCCGGCATCCCCGTGCTGCGCCGAGCGATCGACGATTGGACGATCGACGGCAAACCCGCCGACTCGGTACTCGAGGCGTCGATGGCCCGCCTGCTCCGGCGGTTCGGACTCCCTCCCGTCGAGTTCCATCCGACCATCGAGGGCTACGAGGTCGACTTCCGGGTGCTCGACAGTCCGGTCATCCTCGAGTGCGACGGGTGGACCCATCACGGTCTCGACCGGACCGGGTTCGAGCGCGATCGTGAACGAGATGCCGACCTGGTCGGCGCCGGATGGATCGTGATCCGGTTCACCTATCGCGCCGTCACGACCGCGCCGCACTCGGTGGCGCGCCGCATCCGAGCTGCGACCGACCGGTGGGCGCCCAGCCCCTCCCCCGGCGCTGCGTGACGAAGCGCTCGGCCGTGGCCTCCCCGCCATCGAAATCTCGGTGACACCAGTTCCGGAACCCGGGCTCACACCACCGAGAATCCGACCGGGCCGACCAACCTCCCCGCCATCGAGATCTCGGTGACACCAGTTCCGGAACCCGGGACCCACACCACCGAGAATCCGACCCGGGCGACCAACCCCCGCCATCGAAATCTCGGTGACACCAGTTCCGAAACCCGGGACCCACAACACCGAGAATCCGACCCGGGCCCGACCGGCCACGCCGCCATCGAAATCTCGGTGACACCAGTTCCGAAACCCGGCACCCACACCACCGAGTTTCCGACGGGGGCTCCGGATGGGCGGAGGGTTCGCTCGGTAGCCTCGGGCGGCTCATGGAACGTTTCGGACTCGTCGGTCTCCCCAACGCGGGCAAGAGCTCGCTGTACAACGCGTTGACCGGCGGTGGTGCGCTCGCCGCGCCGTACCCGTTCGCCACGAAGGACCCCAACATCGGCGTGGCCAAGGTGCCCGACGACCGACTCGATCAGCTGTCGGCGATGTCGAAGTCGAAGCAGACCATCCACGCCCAGGTCGAGGTGGTCGACATCGGCGGGCTCGTCGAAGGCGCCAGCAAGGGCGAGGGTCTCGGTAACAAGTTCCTCGCCAACATCCGCGAGGTCGACGCCATCGTCTTCGTGCTGCGGGCATTCGTCAACGACGACATCACCGGGCCGTCCGATCCGCTCGAACACCTCCGGGTGGTCGAGATCGAACTCGCACTCGCCGACCTCGAGACGGTCGAGAAGCGCCTCCACCAGACCCAACGCCAAGCGAAGCTCGACAAGGGCATGGCCGAGGAAGCAGCCCATCTCCAGGTGGCCTACGACGCGCTGTCCGAGGGACTCCCCCTCTACCGCGCCGGTCTGAAGGACGACGTCCGAGCGGCCCTCGCCCCGTACTTCCTGCTCACCAACCGGCGAGTGCTCGTCGTGGTCAACGTCGGCGAGGACGACATCGAGTCGATCCCCGAGAAGGAGGCGCTCGTCGCCGCGGAGTTCAACAACGCCGGCGACAACGTCGAGATCATCGGCATGTGCGTCCAGATGGAGGCCGAGGCCGCAGCGATCGAGGATCCCGTCGAGCGCGCCGAGATCCTCGAGGGGTTCGGTCTCGGCGAAGGCGCCCTGTTCCGGATGGTCCGCTCCGCGTATCACCTGCTCGGCCTGCGGACGTACTTCACCACCGGCGAGAAGGAATCACGGGCCTGGACGTTCTACGAAGGCTCGACAGCGCCGGTGTGCGCCGGCCGGATCCACACCGATTTCCAGCGCGGCTTCATCAAGGCTGAGGTCATCCAGTGGGACGAACTGCTGCAGCTCGGGTCGTGGAACGCGGCAAAGGATGTCGGCAAGATGCGCGTCGAAGGCAAGGACTACGTCGCCCAGGACGGCGACGTGATGGAGTTCCGCTTCAACGTCTGAGTGCGATCGGCTGCGCCGACGTGCTCAGTCGTCGGATCGCTGCACCGGTCGGCGGAGCTGCTGCGCCGGGGTGAACAGCTCGCGGTGAGATCCCGAGGCTCATCACCGCGGTGGTGGTCGCGACGCTGCCGAGCACGAGGTACATCACCGACACCTGCACCTTGACCGCATCGGCCGGATCGACGCCCGCCAGGATCAGGCCGACCATCGCACCGGGCAGGAACACGATGCCCACCGCCTTCGTCGACTCGATCTGCGGCACGAGCGCCGTCCGCAACGCCTGACGCAGATGCGGGCGGAACGCCTCGCTGGACGACAACCCGAGCGCCAGGCGTCCCTCGATCACGCCGCGCTGTTCGGTCGCCGCGATCAACAGCTGGCGCGACACGAGCACGGTGGCGGCGAGCGAGTTGCCGATCACCATGCCGGCGAGCGGCACGAGCGTGCGACCCTCGACGTCGTAGATGCCGAAGCCGAACAGCACCCCCAGCACCACGATCGCCGACGCGGCATAGGCCAGCAACGACAGCGGCAACACCCTCGGCACCTCGGCTGCCCGACGCGAGGTGGTGTACGCCGCGAAGCTCACCATGGCGAGGATCCACACCACCGAGAAGATCAGCGGGTCGTCGGGGTCGACCACGAACTGCAACACCCAACCGACCGCCAACAGCTGCACGAGAGCGCGTAGTGACGCCCAGATCAGACTGCGTTCGAGGCCGAGCTGGCGCCACAGCGAGATTCCGACGGCCACGGCGACGAGGATCCCCGAAGCCGCCAGGCCGGCGATGCCGATGTCGCCCTGCTCGACCGCGATCATCACGCACACCCCCGTCCACGCCGCCCGAGGAGACCGGATCTCGCGGCCCGACGACGCGGTCGACGAGTCATGGGGCACCGACCGATTGGCGCACGAGGAGGTCGTCGCTGGCGTCGAGCTCGGAAAGATGTCCCACCGCTCGCACCGCGCCGTCGGCGAGCACGATCACGTGATCGGCGAGCCGGCGCAGCTGATCGGTGTCGTGGCTCACCCAGATGACCGCCATCCCCGAGTCGGCGAGCATCCGACCGAGATCTTCCACCGTGCCTCGAGCTGCCCGGTCGAGCGCTGCCGTGGGCTCGTCGGCCAGCAGCACGGCCGGCTCCGTCAGCAGCGCCCTCGCCACGCACATCCGTTGCGCCTCTCCACCCGACAGGCTGTCGGCCTCGTGATCGAGCAGCTCGGCGCTCAACCCGACGTGTTCGAGCACGTGCGCGGCGCGCTCGGCATCGAGGTCGGCCAACGCCACCTGCAGATTGTCGAACACCGTGCCCGGGAAGAGCGGCGCCCGTTGGAACACCATCGCCACCTGGCGACGCAGCTCGGTGGGTGACCAGTCGGTGAGCGTCCGGCCTCGCCACCGGATTTCGCCAGCGGCCGGATCGTCGAGTCGGTTCAACAGTCGAAGCAGTGTCGATTTGCCCGCGCCCGACGGTCCGGCGAGCACCGTGACGCCGTTCGCGGGAACCACGAGGTCGATCGATCGCAAGATGGGGTCGCCGGCAACCGGCCCGGCATCGACGCCGATGAGCTCGAACGCGTCAGCGGACGACAAGGTCGACCCGCTGCACTGCGCTCACCGTTCCGGTCACCTGCCGAAGGTACCCCAGCGCGATCCTGTGTGACACGCCCACCGTCACAGCCCACTCATCTGGCACACTGCGACCATGGCTTGGTTGGTCAGCGATGCCCGCGTACTGGCCTCGGCGGAAGTGGCAGACACCCGCCGGGCCCGTCGCCGCGGGTTGCTCGGGCGTGACGGCCTCGACGGCGCCCTCGTCATCGAGAAGTGCCGATGGATCCACACCGTCGGCATGCAGTTCCCGATCGACGTTGCATATCTCGATCCCGACGGCATCGTGGTGAAGACCATGCACATGAATCGCTTCCGTCTCGGCATCCCGGTGTGGCGGGCCAGCTGGGTGATCGAGGCCGAGGGCGGCGCGTTCGGTCGATGGGGACTGCACGTCGGCGACGAGGTCGAACTCCGCTACGACGACTCCGACGACGCCGACGATGCCGGCGAGGTGGCCACGTGAGCACGCTCTGGCTGGTGGCCACCCCGATCGGCAACCTCGGTGATCTGTCGCCGAGGGCGGTCGACGTGCTTGCTCACGTCGGGTTGATCTGTTGTGAGGACACGCGCCGCACCGGCCTGCTGCTGCAGCACGCCGGCGTGCAGGCCGAGCGGCTCGCGGTGTGCAACGACCACACCGAAGTCGCCCGAGTCGCCGACGCCCTGGCGGTGCTCGGGAGCGGGCGCGACGTCGCGATCGTGAGCGACGCCGGCACGCCCGGCATCTCCGATCCAGGTGAACGCATCGTCCGGGCTGCGATCGACGCCGGCTACGACGTCAGCGCCGTGCCCGGTCCCAGTGCGGCAATCATGGCGCTCACCATCAGCGGGCTCGCTGCCGACCGGTTCGTGTTCGAAGGCTTCATCCCTCGCAAGGGCAGCGAGCGCACCGCTCGCCTCGCCGAGATCGCCGCCGAGCGCCGCACGACAGTGATCTACGAGGCACCGCATCGCGTCCTGCGCACACTGGAGGATCTTCGAGACGTGTGCGGCGAGGACCGCGTCGTGGTGGTCACCCGCGAGTTGACCAAGCTGTACGAGGAGGTCGTGCGCGGGCCGCTCGGGACGATCGACATCGGCGGCCCGCGTGGTGAATACGTCCTGGTGTTGGATGGCGCCGCAATCGACGAGGGGCCGGTCAGCGACGACGATGTGCGCGACGCCCTGCGCGGCGAGATCGCCGCCGGTTCGTCGACACGCGACGCGGCTGCCGTGGTCGCGAAGGACGTCGGGCGGCCGAAGCGGGAGGTCTATGCGCTCGCCGTAGCGCTGAACAGTGGACCAGGAGGAGCGGACGCGTGAGCGAGTACGTCAATGTCGCCAGCTCGGGTCCGAGTGCCGCGTTCTTCGATCTCGACCGCACGCTGATCTCGGGATCGTCGGCGTTCACGCTGGCGCTGCAGGCGCGCAAGGCCGGGCTGATCCCCAATGTCGAGTTCGCTCGCGATGCCGCCGGGGCGATTTCGTTCCAGCTGTTCGGGGCCGACGACGACACGACCGACGCCGTCAAGGCGCGCGTCTTGAAGGCGGTGGCCGGGATGCGACAGAGCGATCTCCAGGCGCTCAACGTCGAGGTACTCCCCCGCCTGCTCGCCAAGCTCCGTCCCGAGGCGAGACGGCTGCTCGATCGGCACCGCCACGCCGGCCGTGACACCTTCATCGTGTCGGCAGCACCGCAGGAGATCGTCGAACCGCTCGCCCATTCATTCGGCATGACGTCGGGCATCGGCACGCGCAGTCGCGTCGTCGACGGGCGCTACACCGGCGAACTCGACGGCCCCTTCTGCTACGGCGCTGGCAAGGTCGAGGCGATGGTCGAGCTCGCCAACTGGAACGGCTACGAACTCGACCTGTGTTATGCGTACAGCGACTCGGCGAGCGACCTGCCGATGCTCGAAGCGGTTGGACATCCCGTGGCGGTCAACCCCGACGCCAAGCTCGAACGCCACGCCAGGCGCCACGGGTGGCCGATCGTGATCTTCAGCCAGCAGACGAAGTCGGTCGTACGGCGCACCGCCGCCTCCGTCGGCACGATCGGTATCGCCGGCGCGAGCTTCGCGGCAGGCATTGCCGTCGCCGGTTCACGATCCGGCAAACGCGGCCGGTCCGGCTTCCTCCGCTGACACCCACCCCCTCGCACCCAGGTCCCTCGCACCCACCGACGCCCGCCGGCCTCGCTCATGACCCACGTTGTGAGCGATACACGCGCTCCGTGCGCACATCGCTCACCACACGATCGCGCCCGACTGACGTTGTGAGCGATACACGCGCTCGTGCGTACATCGCTCACCACACGATCGTCCCCGACTGACGTTGTGAGCGATACACGCGCTTGGTGCGTGTATCGCTCACAGCGTCGTGGCGTGGGCGGGGCGGGCGCGCGGGGCGGGGCCGGCGCGCGGGGCGTCGGCGGGGCCAAACCGACCGGTGGGCGCGACGGGGGGAACCTCTAGCGTGCACGGGGTGAGCCGGTTCTACCTGACGACACCGATCTACTACGTCAACGCCGAGCCGCACCTCGGCCACGCGTACACCACGATCGTCGGCGACGCGCTCGCCCGGTGGCACCGCTTGCTCGGCGACGACGTCAAGTACCTCACGGGCACCGACGAGCACGGCCTCAAGATCCAGCAGGCCGCCGAGGCCGCCGGCGTGTCACCGCAGGAGTTCACCGACGACATCGCTCCCAAGTTCGCTGCGGCGTGGGACCGGCTCAACATCTCCAACGACGACTTCATCCGAACGACGGAGCCTCGCCACAAGGCCGCTGTCGCCGAGCTGCTGCAGCGGTGCTACGACGCCGGCGACATCGAACTCGACACGTTCGCCGGCAAGTACTGCGTGGCCTGCGAGGAGTACTACGCCGACGACGAGTTGGTCACGATCGACGGCACCGCCGACTGCTGCCCGATCCATCATCGTCCCGTCGAGTACTTCGAGGAGGAGAACTACTTCTTCCGCCTGTCACGTTTCGAAGACCGTTTGCTCGACTGGTACGCCGCTCACCCGACGGCGCTCACCCCGGAGCATCGCGGCAACGAAGCCATCGGACTGATCAAGAGCGGGCTGCGCGACTTCTCGATCAGTCGCACCTCGCTCGAGTGGGGGATCCCGCTGCCGTGGGATCCGAAGCACGTCACCTATGTGTGGTTCGACGCGCTGACCAATTACCTCGCTGGCGCCGGCTTCGGTGACGGCACCGACGGCTACCGCGACTGGTGGCCCGTCGACTACCACCTGATCGGCAAGGACATCGTGCGCCAGCACTGCGTGTACTGGCCGGCGATGCTGATGTCGGCCGGGGTCGACCTCCCGAAGGGGTGGGCGATCGGCGGCTGGCTGCTGTCGGGCGGCGAGAAGATGAGCAAGACCTCGGGCAACGTGGTCAACCCGCTCGACCTGATCGACGAGGTCGGACTCGACGGGTTCCGCTACTACGTGCTGGCCGACACTGCCTACGGCAACGACGGTGACTTCTCGATCGAGGGGTTCACGTCGAGGTACAACTCCGACCTGGCCAACAACCTCGGCAACCTGCTCGCCCGCGTGGCGACGGTGGTGGCGAAGAAGTGTGACGGCGTCGGCACCGCGCCCGATCCCGACAGTCCACTGGCGGCGGTCGCCGCATCGGCCTACGCCGAAACTGCTGCGCAGTGGGATGTGGTGCAGCCGAGCAAGGCGCTCGACGCCACGTGGCAGTTGGTGCGCGCGACGAACTCGCATCTGGAGACGAACGAGCCGTGGAAGGCCGAGCCGGGCCCCGGCGTCGATGCCGTGATGGGCGACGCCCTCGAGGCGCTTCGCATCGTGGCGGTGTTGACCCACCCGGCGATTCCCGACACCGCGCAGGCAATCTGGGAGCGCATCGGCATGCCCGGCGACGTCGCCGACCAACGCCTCCCCGAGGCAGCCGGTTGGGGCCGCTACATCCCCGGCTCCCCGGTCACCAAGGGCGACGCCCTCTTCCCCCGCCTCTCGTGATGCAAAGCGAGGCGAACCGCGCCGGCGAGGGAAGCGCCAGCGACGAGCCGGAGCAAGACCGACCCCGATCGCCGCGCGCCGGCGAGGGAAGCGCCAGCGACGAGTCGGAGCGAGGCCGACCTCAATCGCCGCGAGGAGACCTGCCGGGCCGAGGAGAAGCGCCAGCGACGAGTCGGAGCGAGGCCGACCTCAATCGCCGCGAGGAGACCTGCCGTGAGGCCGAGCCCAGCAACACGAAGCGCCAGCGACGAGCCGGAGCGAGGCCGACCACGACCGTTGCGCGGAGACCTGCCGTGAGGCCGAGCCAATGTGGAATGGGTCGACTCGCACTGCCATGTACACGACGAGCGGATCCCCGATGGGGCCGATGGCGCGGTGGCTGCTGCCGCTGAGGCCGGGGTCACGACGCTGATCTCCGTCGGGTGCGACCGGGCGACGTCGTTGGCCGCAATCGCCGTGGCCGCCGCGCATCAGGGCGTGTACGCAACGGTGGGTCTGCATCCCCACGACGCCGTGAACGGGGTCGACACGGTCGTCGACCTGATCGACACACCTGGCATCGTGGCGATCGGCGAGTGCGGCCTCGACTACTACTACGACCACTCACCGCGCGAGACCCAGCAACGCGTGTTTGCTGAGCAGATCGCGCTCGCGAACGATCGTGACCTGCCGCTCGTGATCCACACTCGCGACGCGTGGGACGACACGTTCGCCGTGCTCGCTGAGGTCGGTGTGCCCCGTCGCACGATCTTCCACTGCTTCACCGGCGGCCCAGACGAGGCGAGCCGCGCGCTCGAGATCGGTGCGCTGTTGTCATTCTCCGGCATCGTCACCTTCAAGGGAGCTCCGGAGGTCCAACAGGCGGCGACCCTGTGCCCGTTGGACCGGATGTTGGTCGAGACCGACAGTCCGTATCTCGCCCCCGTCCCGCATCGGGGCAAGCCCAACCGCCCGGCCTGGGTTCCGCACGTCGGCCAACACATCGCGGATCTGCGCGACATCGCGCTGGACGAGGTTGCTGCGGCAACCACCTCGAACGCCCGCACGGTGTTCGCCCTCCCCATCTGAGACCAGCCAGGCTCGTCCAACCCGGCGCGAACGGAACCGGCTCGGTTCGCTCGCCCCAGCGGTGGCACGTGACCGATCATCCGCAGCAACCACTCTGAGTGGTTGAGGGTCACGCTCCGACTCGTCGTCTCGAGGCGCTACCGATACGCTGGATCGTCCTCGAACGGAGCGGGCGACAACCTCATCGTCGCTGCCGCCCCGACATCGACGACGAGACATCATGGCACTCAACGACACCGACCGACGCCGCTTGTTCGCAGCGACCGTCCTGACACTGATGGCACTGCCTGCACTGTGGTGGGCCAACACCTCAGAGAACTCGTCGTCGCCGAATCTGGCCGTCGCCGGCATCGACCCGGGCATCGACGTCGGCGCCGTCAACCCGCCGAGTCAGCCCCCGGCCACACCGGCCGACGGCGCAACTGACCGGGTCGGCGATGCCGCACCGGTGTTCCTCGAGGGACCAGCGAGTGCGGCCGGGGCGGGCCAGTCCGCGATCGCCGTCCCCGCCAGGCCACTCGTCGACGGCGTCATGGTGAAGGCGACGTTCCGCAGCAGCGTCTCGCCGGACGTGTGCGTCGTTGCCGGACTCACCAGTGGTACCCGGATCACCGTGGTCAATCTCGACAACAACCGGTCCATCACCTGCACGACCACCCTGGCGCCCGGGAACGCGCCCAGCGACCTGGTGATGCACACGTCCGCGTTCGCGAGCATCGCCGATCTCACGGACGCTCCGATCTCGGTCGAGATCCGTCGGTGACGCACTCGCGTCCCGCGATCCGCGAACTCCTCGAGTCACGTTCGCTCTCACCCCGTCGAGACCTCGGCCAGAACTTCGTGGCCGACCCGAACACGGTTCGCCGCATCGCCGACCTCGCCAGGGTGGGCGCCGGCGACCACGTCGTGGAGATCGGCGCCGGCCTCGGATCGCTGACGCTCGCGCTCGCCGACACCGGCGCCGACATCACCGCGATCGAGGTCGACCGGGGGGTGGTCCCGATCCTGCGCGACGTCGTTGCCGACCGCGCCAACGTGACGGTGGTCGAGGCTGATGCGATGCACCTCGACTGGCAGCAACTCCTCGCCGGCCACGACGGTTGGGTCCTGGTCGCCAACCTGCCCTACAACGTGGCGACCCCCCTCATCTGCGACCTGCTCGACGAGGTGCCCGCCATCGCGAGGATGTTGGTGATGGTGCAGCGAGAGGCCGCCGAGCGCTTCGCCGCGTCCCCTCGAACGCCGGCCTACGGAGCCGTCAGCGTGAAGACCGCGTACTGGGGCGTCGCCAAGGTCGTCGGACACGTGCCGGCTTCGGTGTTCGTACCGCGCCCGAACGTCGAGTCGGCGCTGGTGGAGATCACACGACACGAGCCGCCGGCCACCGATCCCGACACGTTGTTCGCGCTGGTGCGGGCGGGGTTCGGACAGCGCCGCAAGATGTTGCGCCGATCGCTCGCCGGGATCGTGGCCCCGGCGACGTACGACACCGCCGGCATCGCCCCCACCGCTCGCCCCGAAGAGCTCGACGTCGATGCCTGGTGCCGGCTCGCCGACGCCCATCTCGCGGCGCCCGACGATCACACCGACGAAGGTGTCGCGCCGTGACGACGTCGGATGCTTCGAGCGCCAGTCGGCCCGACAGTCCGCCGATCACGCTCCGCGCCCACGCAAAACTCACGCTCGAACTACGGATCACCGGTGTTCGAGATGACGGCTATCACCTGATCGACGCCGAGATGGTCAGTCTCGATCTGCACGACCTGATCACGCTGACACCGGGAGCCTCCGGGCTCACCGCCTCGGGCCCGTTCAGCGACGGCCTCCCCCTCGACGACGGCAATCTCGTCGCACGCGCCCTGCGGCTGACGGGCGCCGGCTCGTCCTGCGGCGTGCATCTCGACAAGCAGATTCCGCACGGCGGTGGTCTCGGCGGCGGCTCGACCGACGCGGCCACGGCACTTCGGTGGGGCGGATTCACCACGATGCCTCCCGATCTCGAACGCGCCTCACAGCTCGGCGCCGACATCCCGTTCTGCCTGGTCGGCGGGCGGGCCAGGGTTCGAGGTATCGGCGAGGTGGTCGAGTCGCTCCCGCACATCGACCGCGTCGTCACGCTCGTGATCCCGCCGCTCAGCGTCAGCACCCCTGCCGCATACCGGGCGTGGGATGCCCTCGGAGGGCCCGTGGCCGAGGGTCCCAACGACCTCGAACCGGCAGCGCTCGTCGTCGAACCCGCGTTGCGCCGATGGCGAGACCTGATCGGCGACCGCCTCGGCGTGGCACCGGTACTCGCCGGGAGTGGCGCGACGTGGTTCACCGAGGGCGAACGCGCAAACGCCCTCGGCGATCTGGTCGACGAGGGCGCTCGAGTGGTGACGGCACGAACGGTGCCGAGGGATGTGGCGACCGGACGGGACGATCCCGACACCACTGCGTGAACAGTGTGTCGGGGCCTGATCCGGCCGACGCGGACGTGACTACTTGCGACGCTGGTGGCGCGTGCGGCGCAGCATCTTCTTGTGCTTCTTCTTCCGCATGCGCTTGCGACGCTTCTTGATCAGAGAACCCATAAGGGTCGCCACGCTATCGGTTCCGATCCACCGCGCCACCGTGGCGATCGCCGATGATCGTCCGGAGGTCGACGGTCCGGCGTCGCCAACGCGGGGTGGGCACCGTCCGCGCGGCCAGATACGGTGGCTCCACCGACAGTCACAGTCAGTCCGGGGTCGTCTAATGGTAGGACAGCGGTTTTTGGTGCCGCGTGTAGGGGTTCGAATCCTCTCCCCGGAGCCATGAGCGTTTCCGCCATCATCCTCGCAGCAGGCGAAGGCACCCGCATGCGCTCCAGTCGCCCGAAGCCGCTGCACCTCATCTGCGGCCGGGCGATGGTGTTGCACGTCATCCACGCCCTCGAACTCCTCGCCCCGGATCGCACGGCCGTGGTCGTCGGCCACGGCGCCGAGCAGGTCACGAAGAAGGTGCAGCAGATGGCACCCGGCTGGGCCAATGTGGCCTTCGTCGAGCAGCACGAGCAGAACGGCACCGGCGACGCCGCCTCGATCGGGATGACCGCCTTCCCCGGCGACGACTACGACGACGACGCAACCATCGTGCTGCTGCCCGGCGACACCCCGCTCCTGCGACCCGAGACGCTGCGCGAACTCGTCGACACCCACAACGAGTGCGGCAACGCCGCCACGCTGCTCACGAGCGTGATGGACGATCCCACCGGCTACGGCCGGGTCATCCGCAAAGCCGACGGGCAAGCGGCGCGCATCGTCGAACACCGTGACGCCGCCCCGGACGAACTCGACGTGAAGGAGATCTGCACGTCGATCTACGCCTTCCGGCGCGATCTGCTCGGGCCGGCGCTGCGCAAGCTGACCACGGACAACGCCCAAGGCGAGTACTACCTCACCGACGTGATCTCGGTGCTCGGGGCGATGGGGCACCGCATCGGCATCGTGCAGGCGCCCGCCGGAGAGACCCAGGGCGTCAACGATCGCTGGCAGTTGGCGTTGGCCGAGCGTGAACTGCGGTCGCGCACCAACCGCTCCCACCTCCTGGGCGGCGTGACGATGCTCGATCCCCGCCAGACGTTCATCGATGTCACCGTCACCATCGGTCGTGACGTCACGTTGTACCCGGGCACCATCCTGCAGGGGTCCACCGTGATCGGTGACGGCTGCGAAATCGGGCCGGACACTCGCCTCGTCGACTGCGCGGTCGGCGACGGGGCCGTCGTCGAGCACACCGTCGGCCACGACGCCGAAATCGGGCCGTCGGCGACCGTTGGGCCGTACGCCCATCTTCCAGCCGGTTCGAGTGTCGCTTCCAACTCGACGACCGGCGCCTTCTACACTGCCCCTGCCGGCTGAAGCCGCACCACGTTCGGGGAGGACGTCACAACTCATGGAGAAGGTCACCACCAAGCGATTGGCCCTCTATTCGGGCCGGACCCACCCAGAGTTGGCGCAGGAGGTGGCATCGCACCTCAACATCGAACTCGGCCATGACAACCTCGTCGAGTTCTCCAACGGCGAAGTCCGCTGCCGGTTCGGTGAATCGATCCGCGGCTCTGATGTGTTCGTCATCCAGAGCCACTACGGCGTCGACAACCACTCCGTGAACGACTCGATCATGGAACACCTCATCATGATCGACGCCGCCTACCGGGCGTCCGCCAAGCGGATCACCGCCGTCTGCCCGTTCTACGGCTACGCCCGCCAGGACCGCAAGGCCGAAGGACGCGAGCCGATCACGGCACGTCTGATCGCCGACATGTTCAAGGCGGCGGGCGCCAAGCGGATGATCTCGATCGACCTGCACTCGGGTCAGATCCAGGGCTTCTTCGAAGGGCCCGTCGACCATCTCACCGCGATGCCCGTGCTCGAGCAATACGTGCGTACCCACGCACAGGCACCCGTGATCGTGTCGCCCGACGCCGGTCGCATCAAGGTGGCCGAGCGGATGGCGCAGCATCTCGGCGACATCGGTGCCGACCTGGCGTTCATCTACAAGCGACGGCCGAAAGGCACCACCAACGTGGCCGAGGCCGCCGAGGTGATGGGCGACGTCGAGGGGCGCCTGTGCGTGCTCACCGACGACATGATCGACACCGCCGGCACGATCTGCGCGGCCGCCGAACTCCTCGTGCAGCGCGGCGCGAGCGAAGTGTGGGCGATGGCCACACACGGTGTGCTGTCGGGCCCCGCAATCGACCGGCTGAAGAATGCGCCGCTCTCACGGATCGTGCTCACGAACACGCTCCCGCTGCCACCCGAGAAGCAACTCGACAAGATCGAGGTGTTGTCGGTCGCCCCGCTGATCGCCGAAGCCCTCGGGGCCGTGTTCGACGACACGAGCGTCAGCGACATCTTCGACGGCGAAAACCTCGCCTGACGCCACCCCGCTCCACCGAACCGCGCCACCCCGCTCCGCCGCGCCACCCCGCTCCGCCGCGCCACCCCGCTCCACTGCGCCACCCCGCTCCGCCGCGCCACCTCGCTCCACCCCGAAATTTCGCGTCAGCATTGCGCTGAGCGCAATGCTGACGCGCCAATTCGGGACTTTCCCAACTCGCGCGCCGCTCACCCACTGATCGAGTGTGCTCGACGATGACGTACTCCTCCTCGCTGGCCGTCAACATGGAGTGGTCGCAGTCGACCAACTCCTGGCGATGGGACGCAGCCACTCGGCCATCAGCCGAGCTCGAAGACGCGGCGTGCTGGTCGATGTCGCGACCACCGTCGTCCGGCTCGCATCGTCACCGGAGACGTTCCGCCAACGCTGCATGACGCTCCAACTCCAGGGCGAGTCAGCGGGCTTCATCGGAGGATTCACGGCCGCCCGGATCCTCGGACTCCGTGCGATGCCCGACTCGCCGGTCGACTACACCGCCCCGCGCTCGTTCAGACGGACACTTCCCGCCTGGGCGGACCTGCACATCACCCGGTGGTTCGACACGACGGATCGACAGGTGCTCCCCGACGGGCTCCTGATCGCGACACCGATGCGGATGCTCTGGGGTCTCGCGGCGGGGTTCAACCAATTCCGGTTCGAGCGGGCGGCCGAGGACGCGTGGAACCTCGGTCTCATCGATCCACCCGGCGCAGCGGAGTATCTCGAGGCGCATCGTTGTCGCGGCAAGGACGGCGTCATGCGTCTGGAGACCTGGCTCGATCGAGCGCTGGGGCGTTCCCGAGCGACACAGAGCAACCTCGAGCGCCGATTGATCGAGGCACTCGAGGCGGCCGGCCTCCCGTCGCCCGAGCGTCAGTATCCACTCACCCTCGCCAACGGCGAAGTCATTCACCTCGACATCGCGTGGCCTGACGTGAAGCTCGCCGTCGAACCTGGTGATGCGTGGTTCCACAGCGGCAGCCTTGCCGTCCGTCGCGACCAGGCGAGAGATCGAGCGTGCGTCGAGCTGGGTTGGAACGTCATCCGGTTCGACGAATCGATCCGATCCGACCTCGCCTCGGCCGCCCGGCAGATCCGCCGAATCTTCACGTCCCTCACGCCCCAACCCCGAAATGGCGCGTGAGCGTTGCGCTGAGCGCAACCACCACGCAATTTTTCGGCACTGGGACGGCGGGAGGGGATGGCGGTGGCGGGCGGTAGATTGGGACGCTGCTGTAACGACCTGGCGTCTGTTGTGTGGGCGCCGTCACGAGATTCGATGGAAGCCGATCACCATGTCTGAGACCGTTCTCACCGCCGAAGTTGGCCGCCGCGCCGGAAGCTCCGACTCCCGTCGACTGCGCACCGAGGGCAAGATCCCCGCCGTCGTCTACGGCCACGGGATGGACCCCATCAGCGTGTCGGTCGATCGCCGCGAGCTGCGCCAGGCGCTCTCGGGCGCCTCTGGCATGAACACGATCCTCGACCTCACCGTCGACGGCACCGTGTACCCGTCGCTCATCAAGGACGTTCAGCGTCACCCCGTGAAGCGCTCGGTCCAGCACATCGACTTCATCCAGGTCAACCTCAACGAGGAGATCGTGGTCTCGATCCCGATCCACCTCGAAGGTGAAGCCAAGGACGTCTCGGCCAATGGTGGCCTCGTCGACCTCACCATGCAGGAGCTGCAGGTCCGCACGACCCCGCGCAACATCCCCGACGGCGTCACGATCGACATCAGCGAGATGACCATGGAGACGGTCATTCGTATCGAGGACCTTCCCCTGCCGTCGGGCGTCACCGCCGAGGGCGAGCCCGAAGCACCCGTCGTCACCGTGCTCACGATGCGCACACCGGTCCTCGACGAGGAAGAGGCCGCAGCAGAAGCTGCCGCTGCCGAAGCCGCCGACGGCGAGTCCGACGAAGGCGCCGAGGCTGCCGCCGACTCCGACGGCGAGTGACGGCCTCGGCACCGGCCCGATGACCGGTTGCCACATGAGGGTCGCTCCGACCACCGCCCAGCGCGAACCGCAACATCCTGAACTGGCGCGCGCAGCGTTGCGCTCAGCGCAACGCTCGCGGAATTTTTCGGGTGGTTCGGGTTGGGGGGCGTTGATGGGGCTGTTCGGACGGATCGGGAAGGGTGAGCCGTACGACTGGTTGGTCGTCGGGCTCGGGAATCCGGGCGAGAAGTACGCCCGGACTCGCCACAACGTCGGCGAAGAAGCGGTCAGGCTGCTCGCCGATCGACGCAACGTGACGCTCAAGGGCGGGCGCGACAACGCACTCGTCGCGGAAACCCGTCTGCGAGGACCCGACGGTGACGAGCGGGTCGTGCTGGCCTTCCCGATCACGTTCATGAACGATTCGGGCCAGGCCGTGAGCGCACTCGTCCGCCGGTTCCGGATCGAGTCACCGGAACAGATCATCGTCGTGCAGGACGAACTCGACCTCGCCCCGGGCGAGCTCAAGGTCAAAGCCGGTGGCGGGCTCGCCGGTCACAACGGCTTGCGCTCGATCACCCAACACCTCAAGTCGCAGGACTACCTGCGGGTTCGAATCGGCGTCGGCAAGCCCGACCACAAAGACGTCGGCAAGGGCCACGTGTTGTCGAAGGTGCCCAAGCGCGAGCGGGAACTCCTCGACATCGAGATCGCCAATGCCGCCGACGCGGTCGAGTTGATCATCGCCCAAGGTGTGGACGCAGCCATGCAGCGGTACAACGGCAAGCGATGATGCCGCTCGAATTCCGGCCCGAACCCGGATCGAACCCGAACTGGCGCGTCAGCGTTGCGCTCAGCGCAACGCTCGCGCAATTTTTCGGGATCGGACTGGGGTGGGGTGGTGGGTGAGTGGGGTGAGTGGGGTGAGGGATCTCGCCGGGACGAACGGCGCGGCGCTCGGCGAACTGCCGGCGCTGCTGCGCGACGAGCCGGGGCTGACACGGGCGCTCGGCGAACCCGAGGCACGGCTCGCGGTGGTGGAGGTGGCGCGACCGATCTCGATCGCGGCACTCTCGACGTTGTCGACGCGACGTCCCTTGATCGTCAGCTGCCCGACCGGCACGATGGCGGGACAGCTCGCCGACGACCTGACGCCATTCCTGCCACCGGGCGAGGTCGTGCACTTCCCCGGCTGGGAGACGCTGCCGTTCGAGCGGGTCAGTCCGAGCGTGGAGACGATGGGCCAGCGTCTCGACATTCTCTGGCGCCTCCGCGATCCCGAGCGGTGCCCGGCGATCATCGTCGCCGGCGTGCGGGCGCTGATGCAGAAGCTCGGCCCGGGTGCGACCTCCACCGAGCCGATCATCGTGCGCCCCGGCAACGACGTCGATCCGGATGCCCTCGGCCGACGCCTCGTCGAGTTCGGCTATCGACGCGAGGAACTCGTCGAGCACCGGGGGGAGTTCGCACGGCGTGGCGCGATCGTCGACGTGTTCCCCTCCACCGCCGACGCCCCGATCCGCATCGACCTCTGGGGCGACGAGGTCGACCGGCTCACCCGCTTCGGCGTCAACGACCAGCGCTCCACCGACGATCTCGACGAGGTCATGATCTTCCCGGCGCGCGAGCTGATGCCGAGCGCCGACGTTCGCGCCCGCGCCGAGCGACTCGTCGCCAGCGAGCCGTGGGGCCGAGAGCAGTGGGAACGCCTCGCCGAGGGCGTCCACTTCGACGGCATGGAGAGCTGGCTGCCGTGGCTCGTCGACGACGACCAGTTGCTCACCGACGTGCTCCCCGAGCGGGCAAAGGTCCTGCTCGTCGAACCCCGGAGGATGCGCGACCGCGCGCTCGACCTGATCGCCGAGGAGGACGACCTCGCCCGCACCCTCGCGTCGACGTGGGCGCGCGATCCCGACAAGTCGTTCCCGCGCCTGCATGCCGATCCCGACACGCTGCTCGACGGTGCTGGATCGTTCTGGTCGATCGACTCCACCCCGGAGTCGCCCGACACGCCGCTCGTCGAAGCGTCGGGCTGGGGTCCGGTCGCCGGCGACGGCTCCGGGCTCACCGACCGTCTGATCGAGTTGATCGGCCGCGGGTACCGAGTGGTCGTCGCCGCCGACGGCATCGGCTCGGCGCAACGTCTCCACGACCTGCTGTTGAACAACGGTCTCGACTTTCCGGTGGTTCCGCCCGGAGCACCCCTGAAGCCAGGTGGGAGCGTCACCGTCGCGCCGCTCCATCGCGGCTGCACCTTGCCGAACGCGAAGGTCGCCATCGTCGCCGAGAGCGACCTCACCGGTCGACGCCGCGCCCACCGCGTGGCGCGCAAGGCCAAGCGCGAGAGCGCCAGCACGTTCGAGGACCTCAAGGCGGGCAACTACGTCGTCCACCACCAGCACGGCGTCGGCAAGTACGAGGGCATGGTCAAGCGGGCGATCGGCGGCGTCGAGCGCGACTACCTGCTGATCTCGTACAAGGGTGGCGACAAGCTGTACGTGCCGTCGGACCAGATCGACACGCTGCGCCAGTACGTCGGCGGCGAGGCCCCGAAGTTGCACAAGCTCGGCGGATCCGACTTCGCGAAGACCAAGGGCAAGGTCCGCTCCGCCGTGCGCGAGATCGCCCAGGAGTTGGTCGTGCTCTACCAGAAGCGCGTCAACGCCGAGGGCCACTCGTTCCCCCAGGACACGCCCTGGCAGGCCGAGATGGAAGAAGCGTTCCCCTACGTCGAGACCCCCGATCAGCGCACCGCGATCGACGACATCAAGCGCGACATGGAGCTCGCGCACCCGATGGACCGGCTGCTGTGCGGCGATGTCGGCTTCGGCAAGACCGAGGTCGCCATCCGCGCGGCCTTCAAGGCGATCCAGGACGGCAAACAGGTTGCCGTCCTCGCCCCCACCACGCTGCTGGCCACGCAGCACGGCAACACGTTCGCCGACCGCTACGCCGGCTTCCCGATCCGGGTCGAGACACTGTCGCGCTTCCTCACTGCCGGCCAGGCCAAGAAGGTGATCGAGGGAGTGAAGACCGGCGAGGTCGACTGCGTGATCGGAACGCACCGCCTCCTCGCGAACGACGTGAAGTTCAAGGATCTCGGCCTATTGATCGTCGACGAGGAGCAGCGCTTCGGGGTGCAGCACAAGGAGACGATGAAGAAGATGAAGACGAACGTCGACGTCCTCACACTCTCCGCCACCCCGATCCCGCGCACGCTGGAGATGTCGCTCGTCGGCATCCGCGACCTGTCGCTGTTGCAGACGCCGCCGGCGGACCGCATGCCGATTCTCACGTACGTCGGCGAGTACGACGAACGGGTCGCGATCGAAGCGATCCGACGCGAACTGCTGCGCGAGGGCCAGGTGTTCTGGGTCCACAACCGCGTCCAGTCGATCGACACCGCCGCCAGCCGGTTGCGCGAGCTGGTGCCTGAAGCGCGGATCGCGATCGCCCACGGCCAGATGGACGAAGCCCGGCTGGAAACGGTGGTGCAGGACTTCTGGGACGGCAACTACGACGTGCTCGTCTGCACGACCATCATCGAGTCGGGCATCGACATGCCAACGGTGAACACGCTCGTCGTCGAGCGTTCCGACCTGCTCGGGCTGGGCCAGATGCACCAGCTGCGCGGCCGCGTGGGACGCTCGGGGTCGCGGGCGTACGCCTACCTGTTCCACCCACGCGACAAGATCCTCAGCGAGGAGGCCTACGAGCGCCTCCGCACGATCGGCGAGTCCACCGAGCTCGGCTCCGGATTCAAGATCGCCATGCGCGACCTCGAGATCCGTGGCGCCGGCAACCTGCTCGGCGAGTCGCAGAGCGGCCACATCGCTGCGGTCGGCTACGACCTCTACTGCCAGATGGTGACCGAGGCGGTCAGCGAGATGAAGGGTGAGCCGCAACCCGATGCGCCGAGCGAGATCAAGCTCGACGTGCCGACCGACGCGTACCTCCCGACCGACTACGTCGAGAAGGAAGAGCTGCGCCTCGAGGCCTACCGCCGTCTCGCCGGCGTGACCACGCAGGCCGAGGTCGACGACATCCGCACCGAGTGGGAGGACCGCTACGGCCCACTCCCCGACCCGGCCGGCGCGCTGCTGCAGGTGGGATACCTGCGCGCCGAGTGCCACCGCCTCGAGATCAACGACATCCAGATCTCCGGGTCGTCGTCCACTGGCGGGACCGCCAAGCTCGCCCCGCTGCAGTTGAAACTGAGCGAGACGATGCGCCTGCGGCGGATCTCGAAGGGCGCCAAGTACAAGGAGGATCTCGGGCAACTCGTGGTGCCGTTCCCCCGCGGCACCGACGCCAGCACCTTCCTCGCCAACTTCCTGCGCGACCTCGTCCCCGCCGACGACTGAGGGTGTTCCGAGCGACCTGGGCGCGAGGAACCGAGGGCGGTAGCGTGCGGCGGGTGAATCGACGTTTCTCGCTCGTGCTGTCCGTCGCCGCGATCGCTGCGCTCACCACCGGGTGCGCAACCTTCTCCGACAGCAGCAACGTCGCCCGCGTGGGCGACGCAACGCTCACGAACGATGACTTCCAGGCCCAGCTGACCGAGCTGGGTGCTCCCAGCGATCAACTCCTCCCGGCCGAGGCCGTACGGTCCCAGATCGCCACGTGGATCGGTGAGCAGCTCGCCGACGCCGACGCCCCGGGCGTCAGCGCCGAGGAGGCCGCTGCGCTCTACGACGCCGGAATCGAAACAAGCGGCGCGACGTGCATCAGCGGCATCGTCGTCGAGGAGCGCGACACCGCCACCCGCGTCGCCGACGAGCTCCGAGGCGGCGCCGACTTCGCCGAACTGCTCGCCACGGAGAACCTCGATGCGAGCCTCGGCGACGCCGGCGGAGACATCGGCTGCATCACCGGCGATCAGCTGGCCGAGGCCGTTGACATCGAGTTCGTACAGGTGGCCGCCACCCTCTCGTCGAACAACCTGGTCGACACCGCCCCGCTGTACGACCAAGAGGGCAATGAGTTCGCCTGGGTCGTGCTGTCGTTCCGTCCGTTCGCCGAACTCACACCCGCCGACGTCGAGATCGTCACGAGCACGATCGACACCGCGACCCGACTCGCCGACGCCGATGTGTTCGTCGACCCCCGGTACGGCACGTTCGACGCGTCGACCGGCCAAGTCGTCCCGCTGGGCTGACGATGAGCGGCGCCGAGCGTCCTCGTATCGTCGTCGTCGGCCTCGGCCCCGGCGGCCACGATCACGTCACCGCCGAAACCCGCACGTCGATCGAGCGTGCGAGTCACCGCTACCTGCGCACGTCGGTGCACCCCTCGGCCGACCTGGTGCCCGACGCGATCACGTTCGATCACCTCTACGACAGCGCCGACACCTTCGACGACGTGTACGCCGAGATCGCCGACACCCTCGCCGCCGCCGCGTTGGAGCACGGTGAGATCCTCTACGCCGTCCCCGGCTCGCCGTTGGTGCTCGAGCGGACGGTACGTCTGCTGCAACAACGTGATGATGTCGACTGCGACCTGCGGCCGGCGATGTCGTTCCTCGACGTCGCGTGGGCACGCCTCGGCATCGACCCCGTCGAGGCCGGCGTCCGCCTGGTCGACGGTCATGAGTTCGCCACCGCAGCGGCCGGCGAGCGCGGTCCGCTGCTCGTCGCTCACACGCACGCGAACTGGGTGCTGTCGGACATCAAGCTCGCCGTCGACGAGGCGACCGGCGACGAGCCGGTCACGATCCTCCATGCGCTCGGCACACCCGACGAACGCATCGTCGACACCACCTGGGCCGATGTCGACCGCACCATCGACGCGGACCACCTGACGTCGCTCTGGATTCCGCACCTCGGAGCGCCGGTCGGGGCGGCGTACGTGCGGTTCCACGAGTTGACTCGCACGCTGCGCGAGCAGTGTCCGTGGGACATCGAACAGACCCACCAGTCGTTGGTCCCCCATCTCCTCGAGGAGGCCTACGAGGTCGTCGACGCGATCCAGGATCTCGACACCGGTGAACGCAACACCGGAGACCCGGACACCAGGCCAGGACACAGGACCCGGACATCGAGGACTCGAGCGCCGACGAGCACCTGATCGAGGAACTCGGCGATCTGCTGTACCAGATCGAGTTCCACGCCACGATCGCCGAACAGGACGGCCGGTTCACCATCGCCGACGTCGCGAACGGCATCCACGACAAGCTGGTGCGACGACACCCGCACGTGTTCGGCGACCTGGCCGGCAGCGATCTCGACACCACCCAGGTGCTGTCGAACTGGGACGAGATCAAGCGTCAGGAGAAGGGGCGCACGTCGGTGTTCGACGGCATCCCGCGTTCGATGCCCGCGCTCGCCTACGCCGCGAAGGTCGGGACGAAGGCCTCGAAGGTCGGCTTCGACTGGCCCGATGTCAGCGGCGCGTTCCCGAAGATCGCGGAGGAGACTGCGGAGCTGCGAGAAGCACTCGACGACCCCGATGCGGCCGGTGACGCCACCACCGAGGAACTCGGTGACCTGCTCTTCGCGATCGTCAATGTGGCGCGACACCTGCACATCGACCCCGAACTCGCGTTGCGCGCCGCGGCCGACAAGTTCCGCACACGATTCGAGGGCGTCGAACGTCGTGCGATCGAGCGGTCGATCGATCTGCGGAGCGCCGACCTCGCCACGCTCGACGCGCTCTGGGACGAGGTCAAGTCAGGCGTGATGGTGATCGATGACGGGTGACGCTTCGGGGCCCGGCGGCGGTTGTGCAGCCAGGGCGGCCAGCGTCTGTTCCCAATCGTTGCGCCAACGCAACCAGCGCAGTTCGATCACCTCGTCGAACACGGTCGTCGCTCGCCACGTGGACATCGCGAACATCAGCGCCGGGAGGCCGTAGAGCACGCCGACCTGCACGGTGCGTTCGAGATCGGTGAAGCCGCCGTCGGCGAGCGAGTCGTGCAGTCCGAACGCCATGGCGAGCAACACGCCGACAACCGTGACCAGTGGGAGCCAGAACCACGCGGCGACCACCCCAGCGGGAGCGCCGATTCGATGAGCCTGGCGCACGTGGTAGCGGAACGGCAACCAGAGGAGTACGAAGCACGCGAGCAGCGCAACCGTGCCGATGGCGATCGGGGCAAGGTCGTCGGTGCCCTCGTCGAAACGCTCCCGGAGCCACTCGACGACCAGCAATGCGCCCACCGGGGCGGCGAAAGCGCCCAGCCAGAGCACCACGGCAACCCACGCCCGCGACCGCTGCCGGTATCGGGTGGCGGGGACGAGGCGGGCGGCGTCGAGCATGGCGAGTGCGCTCCACCCGACGAGCATGACGGCCGCCATCACATGGGGAACCACCACGAACGGCACGTCCATGCCACCGGGCACCGCATATTCGCGGAGGAGCACCACGGCGATGCCGACCAGTTGGGAGAGCGCGAGCAGGTAGCGCAACCACCAGGTCGCGAAGAGCCGAGGTGGCGGTTCGGATCGCAGCGGCGAGAACGCCGGGGTACCGAACGACCCCGAGTGCGGCGACGGCGCGGGCCGAGCATCACCGGGAACCGGGGCCGGCGCCGACGGGACCTGCGACGGCGAGCCAGATGCCGGCGGTGAGGGTGCCGGTGGTGGAGATCCCGGCACCTGGGGTGACCCGGCGGGCGGCGTGGTCGCTCCCAGCACTGGTCCGGGTGATGCCAGCGCTGGTCCGGGTGGCGGTGGTGGCGGTGGCGGTGGCGCCGATGACGGAACCGGTGGTGTCGGTGCCGATGACGGCAGCGAGGGCGCAGCGTCCGGCGCAGGTGCCGAGGGTGGTGGCGGCACCGACGACGGCAACGAGCGCGCCTCGCGGCGGTCACCGGCGGGCGTCATCGACCGGCCGCCGCTTCTCGACCGCGAGCGCGGGTCTCCTGCTGCTCGACGAGCATGTTGTGGTGATCGGCCTCGTGTTGGCAGGCACGAGACATCGAGCGACACGCATCGGTGACCGCAAGCGTCGAACACAACTGGATCAAGGCGCCGATTGCCAGATAGCCGCTGAGCCGCCCGATTTCGGTCGTGGAGATCGACTCGGGCAGACGCGCCAGCCCACCGAGACCTTGGACGTGCACCAGCAGCACGACGGCCAGCACGTAGACGATTCGCAGTGGCGTGCGTCGGGCCCCGATCGCGTCGGCGCTGCGCTCGAGCACGAGGAATGGCACGGCGAGTGCCGCCGCCTGGGCAAGGAACCCGAGGACCACACGACCGATCGAGGCATCGGAGACGACGCCGTCGGCAATCCACCACACCGCAGCAGCAGCAGCCGGCCACGACAGCGCAGCGATCAGCGGATTGCGGCGACGACCCGACGTCATGCGGATGTTCAGCACGGTCACGAAGGTCCAGGAGCTGACCGCGACGAGCATGGCGATCGTGACGCCGCGGGACGCCGCTTCGAGCGCTTCCAGCGCGTCCCAGGCGCGTTGACGCTCCGCCGGCAGGACGCCGACGTCACGCGAGTCGACCCACAGCATGCCGGTGACGATGGCACCGACCACGCTCAAGAGCGCAGCGCCCGCCAGCAACGTGACGGTCGTGAGTCGGAGCAGGTCGGCACCGGGCAACAGATCGATCCGCCCGCCGAGTTCGGCCGTGGCACGGCGGGGATGCGCTCGCTTGCGGGCAACCTTCGGGACCGGTGTTGCGCCGGGTACCGGAGTCCCGAACGCCGACCCCGGTCGACGGCGTGACGACGCGACGACGATGGCGTCCTCGACCGAGGATGCGGCTCGCCAGGCGAGCAGGACGACGACGACGCACGGGGCGATCGCAACCACAGCGACGACCCAGAGCGGCGCCCAGTCGGCTGCGTCGGTCGACCCGCCGGTGGCGACGTCGTCCATCGGGGCGTAGCGCAGGGCGACGATCGAGGCAATGCCGACGAGCCCCATCACCACCGGCACCCACATCCACTGCGACACCCGCACGGTGTATCCGCCGACCTGGCGCACGACGCCGGCCAGGTGGTGCATCGGGCGGTAGGTCATGGGGATCGCCAACAGCAGCGCGACCACGGCGACCGCGAGCGGCAGCGCCGACACCGTCTGATCACCGGACGGCTCCGTTCGGGCACCCACCACGGCCACGGCGGCGACGGCGACCCCGACGAACGCGAATGGGATGATCCAGGTCCGCAACGCTGCCTTGGGGTCCGGGAGGTCGTCACGAGCGGCGGGTCCGACGAGGCGCCTGGCGTTCTCGGTTGCCGCCCACGTCCAGGCGAGCACGCAGAGCACGACGACGACGCCGACGGCAACGGTCGCCCACATCAGTGCGTTCGACCACGGTTGGTCGTCGATCAGTCGCTGCACCTGCCAACCGATCGATGCGAACGTGGCGACCAGCGCCATCGCACCACCGATTCTCCACGGGGCCATGCGAAGGAGGCGGAACGACGTGTCCGGAACCGCTTTGCCAGACGACGGGCTCGGCGGGACCGCCGTCCAGGCCGGCTCAGCCGACGATGCAGGGGGCCCAGTGATCGGCATCTGGGTCGTGATGTCGGCAGCGGGCGCGGGCGGGCCGGGATCCACTGGTGGTGGCAGCAGCGCACCCCGCGGTCGAGGATCCAACGGTTCCATGTCGTCGTCATCGGCCTGGGCGCTGAACAACTTGAGACAAAACTCAACGAACTGCGGTTCTTTTCCCGCCCCGCTGGATCCGCGTTCGGGTCCTCCGCCTCTCGGAGCACCAACGCGACCTCCGATACGTTGTGAACATGAGCGAGATCCTGAGCATCACCGGCCGCGAGATCCTGGATTCCCGCGGGAATCCGACCGTCGAGGTCGAGGTGCTCCTCGATTCCGGGGCGTTGGGCCGCGCCGCAGTGCCGTCCGGCGCTTCCACGGGCGAACACGAGGCCGTCGAGTTGCGTGACGGGGGTGACCGCTACGGCGGCAAGGGCGTGTTGAACGCCGTCGGATTCGTCAACGACGAGATCGCCGACGCACTGGAGGGATACGACGCCATCGACCAACGTCTCGTCGACAGGGTCATGCTCGACCTCGACGGCACCGACAACAAGTCGCGCCTCGGCGCCAACGCCATCTTGGGAACCAGCCTGGCGGTCGCCAAGGCCGCCGCGATCGAGCTCGACCTGCCGCTCTACACCTACCTCGGTGGCCCCAACGCCCACGTGCTGCCCGTTCCGATGATGAACGTCATCAACGGTGGCGTCCACGCCGACAACTCGATCGACCTCCAGGAGTTCATGGTGATGCCGGTCGGCGCGCCGAGTTTCTCCGAGGCGTTGAGGTGGGGCACCGAGACCTACCACGTCCTCAAGGGAATCATCCATGATCGGGGGCTGTCGACCGCGGTCGGCGACGAGGGCGGCTTTGCACCGAACCTCGACTCGAACGAGGAGGCAATCCGGATCCTCGTCGAAGCGATCACCAAGGCGGGGTTCACACCTGGCGACGACATCGCGATCGCACTCGACCCGGCGACCAGCGAGATCTTCCGTGACGGCGCCTACCACCTCGACGGAGAGGGAAAGGTGCTGTCGCCGTCGGAGATGACCGACTACTGGGTACGACTCGTCGACAGTTACCCCATCGTGTCGATCGAAGACGCCATGGACGAGAACGACTGGGACGGGTGGACCACCCTCAACGCGGCAGTCGGCGACAGGGTGCAGCTCGTCGGCGACGACCTGTTCGTCACCAACTCGGCCCGGCTGCAGATCGGCATCGACAAGAAGGCGGCCAACTCGATCCTCATCAAGGTCAACCAGATCGGCTCGCTCACCGAGACGCTCGACACGGTCGGCTTGGCGACCCGTCACGGCTTCACGTCGGTGATGAGCCACCGATCCGGCGAGACCGAGGACGCCACGATCGCCGACCTCGCCGTTGCCACCAACTGCGGCCAGATCAAGACCGGCGCCCCAGCTCGCAGCGACCGCGTCGCCAAGTACAACCAGCTGCTGCGCATCGAGTCCGAACTCGGCGACACCGCCGAATACCGCGGCCGAGCAGCACTCGCGCCGCTCAAGTAGCTCGGCCTCGCCCCACGCTCTGAGTGCTCGGCCTCACCGCACGCTCTGAGTGCTCGGCCTCACCGCACGTCGGTGGGTTGCTCGGTCCGGGTCGGCCTCGTCCGGCTCGTCGCTGGCGCTTCCCTCGCCGGTGTGGACAGGTGGGGCTCGATCGAGGTCGGCCTCGTCCGGCTCGTCGCTGGCGCTTCCCTCGCCGGTGTGGACCGGCGGGGCGATGAGCGACGGCCCCGGATCTGGGGATTTGGCTCATCGCTGGTGGAGTGGGACCGGTGGCGATGAGCGACGCCCCCGGATGCCGGGATTTGGCTCATCGCTCGGGGGTGGAGTGGGGGCGATGAGCGACGCCTCCGGATCTGGGGATTTGGCTCATCGCTGGTGGAGTGGGACCGGGGGCGATGAGCGACGGCCCCGGATCTGGGGATTTGGCTCATCGCTGGTGGGGTGGCGGGCGGCGTGATGGCGGTGCCACGGAATTGCGGCCGGGCCCTGCGACAATGACGCCGTGACGCGGTCGAAGACCACCTCGATTCCGAGGCCGAAGGAGCCGGCGAAGGCATCCGACGAGGGACGTTCGCGTCTCGGCGACTTCACGCGACCGATCCCCATCGAGAAGCGGATCCTCCGCCGGCCGAAGTTTGCGCTGTTCGGCGGCGTCTTCGTCCTGCTGGTGATCGGCACGATCGCTGCGGCAGTGTTCATCTTGCCGATGGGCACGTGGTTCGACCAGGGCGAGCAGCTCGACCAGCGACAGGCCGAACTCGACGAACTCCAACGCGTCAACGGGCAGCTCTCGGGTGAGGTCGAGCGACTCCGCACGGACGACGGGATCCGCGAGGCCGCTCGCGAGGAGATCGGCTTCGTCGAACAGGGCGATCAGCGGTCGACGATCCTGCCGCTGCCGCCGGTGCCCCGGGAACTCCCGGGCGGCTGGCCGTACAACGTGGTCACGCAGATCTTTGCCGCTCGCACGGCTGGGCCCGCACCCGCCATCGCCGACTAGGTTCGCGAGCGATCACTCCGACGATCCGAACATTTCACGAGGGGGCACACGTGGCCGGCAGCATCCTGGGGACCCGAGTTCAGCGCAAGGAGGACCCCAAGTTCCTCACCACCGGTGGCATGTACGTCGACGATCTGACCGACGAGGCCCTCAGCGGCGCACTCCACGTGGTCTACGCCCGCTCAGCCGTCGCCCACGGCACGATCCTGTCGATCGACATCGACGGCGCCAAGGACATGCCCGGGGTGGTCGGGGTGTTCACCGCTGAGTCACTCGCACTCGAACCCGTCCCGTCGTCGTACAACCCCATCGTTGCCCGCACCCTGCTGGCGAGCGACAAGGTTCGCTGGGTCGGCGAACCCGTCGTTGCGATCGTCGCCGAAACCGCAGCGCAGGCCACCGACGCCGCCGAGATGGTGTTCATCGACGTCGACTTCCTCCCGACGCTGGTCGACATCGAGGCGGCGATGGCCTCCGACACGTTGATCTACGAGGCCGCCGGATCGAACGCCGTGTTCGACACGGCCGCGATCGGCATGCCCGAGAACACCGCCACCGATGACTACTTCGCCGACTGCGAGGTCGTCGTGACCGGTCGCTTCCTCAACCAGCGCGTCGCTCCGTGCCCACTCGAGGTGCGCGGCTCGGCGGCGACCTGGGTCGATGGGCGGCTGTATCAGTGGCTGTCGACCCAGCACGCCCAGGGCGTCAAGGGTCCGATCGCTGCCGCCAACGGCGTCGAGCCCGACGTGGTGCGCGTGATCACCCCCGACGTCGGCGGTGCGTTCGGCGCGAAGATCGGCACCTACAGCGAGGAGATGCTGCTCGGGCCGATCTCGAAGGCGCTCGGCCGTCCCGTGCGCTGGCGCGAGACCCGCAGCGAGTCGATGATGAACCTCGGCCACGGCCGCGCGCAGCTGCAGCACGTGACGATCGGCGGCACCCGCGAGGGCAAGGTCACCCACTATCAGCTCCACCTCCTGCAAGATGCCGGGGCGTTCGCCGACGTCGGCGGCATCCTCGGCTTCGCGATGACGCGACCGATGGTCTCGGCCGTCTACGACATCGCCAACGTCGAGTGTCGCGCCACGACCGTCATCACCAACACCACGCCCACCGTGCCGTATCGAGGTGCGGGTCGGCCCGAGGCGACGGCGGCCGCAGAACGTGCGATGGACCTCTTCGCCGCGGAGATCGGCAAGGACGCCGCCGAGGTCCGGCGAATGAACCTGATCCCGAAGTTCGTCGAGCCGCACGCCACGGCGATCGGCCACACGTACGACGTCGGCGACTTCGAAGGCGCCCTCGACAGAGCGCTGGAGGCCGCCGGCTACGCGGATCTCCGAGCGGAACAGGCTCGCCGCCGCGAGGCTGGCGACGACAAGCTGCTCGGCATCGGCGTCAGCGTCTACGTGGAGGTCACCGGTGGCGTCGACCCGATGGGCGAGGCCGCGAAGATCGAGGTGCAGGACGACGGCTCGGCGCTGGTCTACACCGGGACGTCGCCGCACGGCCAGGGCCACGAGACGTCGTGGTCGATGATCGCCAGCGACCAGACCGGCATCCCGATGGACAAGATCACGCTGATCTGGGGCGACACCGATCTCGTTCCCGAAGGCGGCGGAACGATGGGCTCACGATCGCTGCAGCAAGGCGGGGTCGCCGTCGACAAGGCGTCGATCGAACTGGTCGAGAAGGCCAAGAAGCTGGCCGCATCGGTGCTCGAGGCCGACGAGGCAGACATCGTGCTCGACAAGGACCAGGGAGCGTTCCACGTCGCCGGCACCCCGGCGGTCGCCACGACCTGGGCCGACCTCGCCGTTGCCGCGAAGGGCCAGGGCGACGACCTCACGATCAGCACCCGCTTCGACGCCGGTCAGGCGACGTTCCCGTTCGGCTCGCACGTGGCGGTGGTCGAAGTCGACACGGGCACCGGTCACGTCAAGCATCTCCGCCAGATCGCCTGTGACGACGCCGGCCGGGTGGTCAACCCGATGCTGCTCGACGGTCAGATCCACGGCGGCATCGCACAGGGCACCGCCCAAGCGCTGCTCGAAGAGGTCCGCTACGACGAAGACGGCAACCCGGTCACGTCGAACCTCGCCGACTACGGGATGATCTCGGCGGCCGAACTGCCGAGCTTCGAAGTGATCCACATGGAGACCCCGACCTTCGTCAACCCGCTCGGCGCCAAGGGCATCGGCGAATCCGGCACGATCGGCTCCACGCCGGCGGTCCAGTCGGCCGTCATCGATGCCCTCAGCCATCTCGGCGTCCGCCACATCGACATGCCCGCCACGGCTGAGAAGGTGTGGCGAGCCATCCAAGGAGCAACCTCATGACGGCCACCGAAACCAACGAAACCATCGAACATCCACGAACGTCGTTCACCTCGTTCGAGGAGTCGACCGCCGAGGACTGGGCGATCATCGCACCACAGCTCAAGATCACCCAGTCGTTCGTTGCGGACCGGGTCATCGACCTCATGCGGGCACTCGAGTTCGACCACGGCGGCTTCCCGGTCAACCGGCTCGAACACAGCCTGCAGACGGCCACCCGCGCCGAGCGGGACGGACGAGACGACGAATACGTGCTGTGCGCGCTGCTCCATGACATCGGCGACACGCTCAGCCCGTACAGCCATCCCGACATCGCGGCGGGCATCCTCAAGCCGTTCGTGTCCGAAGCCAACCACTTCATGGTCAAGCACCACGGCGAGTTCCAGGGCTACTACTTCTGGGACTACATCGGCCTGGACAAGAACGCCCGCGAACAGCACCGCGACTCGCCGTACTTCGATCACACCGAAGAGTTCTGCGCGAAGTACGACCAGACGGCCTTCGACGCCGACTACGTCAGCAACCCGCTCGAGCACTACGAGCCGCTGATCCGCGAACTCCTCCACGGCCGCTGACGCGTCCACGGAGCCGGTCGGTCGGCAAACCGGGGACCCGACGCCGCGGCGGCTACCGTCGGCGGCGTGAACGACACCGCGATCGGCCGGCTGCAGCGCGCGATCGCCATGGTGTTCGCCGTCGGCATCGTCGGCACGATCGGCTACTGGCTGTTCGGCATGAGCCTCACCGATGCGTCGTACCAAACGGTCACGACGGTGACCACGGTGGGGTTTCGCGAGCTGCAGGACTTCAACAACCTCGAACAATGGTTCACCATCGTCATCATCATCACGGGCGTGTCGACGGTGCTGTACACCTTCACCCTGGCCGTGCAGGTGGTCGTGGAGGGACAACTGCGAGACTTCGTCGGGAGGCGGCTGATGGACCGAGAGATCAACAAGTTGGCGGGCCACACGATCGTGTGCGGTTGGGGGCGCGTGGGCCGTGCGGTCGCGGACGATCTCATCGAGGCCGGCCACACCGTCGTGATCGTCGACGTCGATGGCGACCGCGTGGCGAACGTGCCGCACCCTGTCGTGGTCGGTGACGCCACACTCGACGCGACATTGCGCACCGCCGGAATCGAGCGAGCCCGGGCGTTGATCGCGGCCCTCGAGGGCGACGCCGAGAACCTGTTCGTCACGCTCTCGGCCCGGGCGATCATGCCGGAGTTGTTCATCGTGGCACGAGCGCGTCAGGACGAGAGTGTCCCCAAGCTGGCCAACGCGGGCGCTGATCGCGTCGTCAACCCGCAAGAGCTCGGCGCAGCCCGGATGGCGTCGTTCGTCGCTCGCCCGCACGTTGCGGAGTTCATCGACGTCGTGATGCACGAACGCTCACTCGAGTTCCGGATGCAGGAGTACGACGTGCCCGAGAGCTCCTCACTCGCCGGGCGAACGCTTCGGGAGGCCGATCTGCGCAAGCGAGCCGGCGTGCTGGTGCTCGCGCTGCGCCGAGTCGACGGCAGCTTCACCACCAACCCGGATCCCGACACCGTGATCGAACCGCACCAGGTGCTGATCGCGGTCGGCACCGATGAGGACTTCAACCGACTCGAACTGGTGGCGAAGTGACGGGCGAGGCGATGAACCAAGCGACCCACGTGCTGCTCGACCTCGACGGCACCCTGTCCGACTCGTCGCCAGGGATCGGACGCTCGCTGCAGCACACGTTCAGTGCGTGCGGCTACGAGCCACCGTCCGACGAGCAGGTCCGCGCCGTGATCGGGCCACCGTTCGAAGTCAGCTTCCCCACGCTCGGGATCCCGGTCGACGACATCGAACGCGTGGTCCTCGCATACCGCGAGCGATACGAGGACATCGGACTGTTCGAGAACACGGTGTACCCCGGCGTTGCGGAGATGCTCGACGAACTCGCCGGCGCCGGCCACACCCTGTCGATCGCGACGGCGAAACCCGAGCCGACCGCGAAGCGCATCATCGAGCACTTCGGGTTCGCCGACCACTTCGCTGTGCAGGCCGGGGCGACGGTCGATGTCGGCACCGGCCGCAGGACGAAGGCCGAAGTGATCAACTATGCCCTGATCCTGCTCCGGCTCGGTCCGGCGGACCTCGCCCGGGTGGTGATGGTCGGCGACCGCGACCACGACGTCGAGGGCGCCCACCTGAACGGCATCGACTGCATCGGCGTCACCTGGGGGTTCGGATCGCCCGACGAACTCGAATCGGCCGGCGCCGCAGCGCTCGTCAACACCCCCGGCGAAGTTGCCGCGGCCGTCGAGGCGACGTACCGTTCGGTGCGTCCATGAGCACCACCGACCAGCCGCCGATCGACACCGCCACCAGCACGGCACCCGAGACCGCCACACCCGGAACCGCCATACCCGGAACCACCGCCCCGTCGCCGACGTCGCGTTCGTCGGCCGACCGCTTCATGCGGCGACTGCTGCGTCTGCCGGAGGGTCGCACGGCAACCGCCGACGAGGCCCGCTCCGCGTTCCAGAAGTCGCTGTTCATCAGCACCTGCCGCTGCCTGTTGATGTACATCGTGTTCCCGTTCGTGTTGCCGGCGGTCGGCATCGCCCGCGGTGTCGGGCCCTACATCGGTCTCGTCATCGGCGTGCTCGCGATGGTGTCGATCGTGTACAGCATCCGCCGGTTCTGGCGGGCCGATCACTCGAAGCGGTGGCACTACACGGTGTTCGGCGCCGTGATCATCTGCTTCTTGATCTACCTGGCGGCCAAGGATCTGTCGACCATTTCGTCGTGAGCGCACGGGACCCACGGGGCACACCCCGCGGGTTCCAGTTCGACCACGCACTTCGATGTCGACTCCGCCCGACGGATGGTGCATGATGGGTCACCGACGCCGCACGACGGCGTCGACCATCCCACACGAAGCACATCGACGATCACTTGGGGGCACCAGTGGAGATCAACGTCACGGTCAACGGCACGCAACACACGCACGACGTCGAGCCACGCACGCTTCTCGTGCAGTACATCCGTGAACACGTCGGTCTCACCGGCACCAACATCGGCTGCGACACGTCGTCGTGCGGCGCGTGTTCGCTCCACATGAACGGCGAGGCCGTCAAGAGCTGCACGGTGCTGGCCGTGCAGGCCGATGGCGCCGACATCCGCACGATCGAGGGCATGGCCGACGCCGACGGCACGTTGCACCCGATGCAGCAGGCGTTCATGGAGAATCACGGCCTGCAGTGCGGCTACTGCACACCCGGCATGGTGATGGCCGCCACGAGCCTGCTGGAAGAGAACCCGAACCCGACCGAGGACGAGGTCCGCATCGGCCTCGAAGGCAACCTCTGTCGCTGCACCGGCTACCACAACATCGTCAAGTCGGTCCTCGCTGCGGCGAGCGCCAACGCCTGAGCAACCACGTCACGCCGTGACACGGTGATCTGATCAACGAACACGAAGTCAACTGGATGGGGGTCCAGACATGACCATCACCGACGATCCATCGACCGACACCGCGGTGCTCGGCACCCGCCTCTTGCGCAAGGAGGACCCTGTCCTCCTCACCGGCGAGGCCGTGTTCACCAACGACATGAAGGTGCCGGGCGCACTCCACATGGCCGTGCTGCGCAGTCCGTACGCCCACGCCAAGATCCTCGCGATCGACACGAGTG
Organism: Ilumatobacteraceae bacterium; assembly: GCA_963741875.1. Lineage (GTDB taxonomy): Bacteria > Actinomycetota > Acidimicrobiia > Acidimicrobiales > Ilumatobacteraceae > Sva-07. The sequence continues at coordinate 74,303 of CAVUJO010000006.1, forward strand.
CCGCGGCGGCCATGCCGGGCGTGCGCGCGGTGTACACCGGCGCCGACCTCACCGACCTCTGGGTTGCACCCATGCCGTGTGCCTGGCCGGTCACCGACGACATGTTGAACCCGCCGCACCATCCGATCGCCACCGACACCGCGAACTTCGTCGGCGACGGTGTGGCCGTGGTGCTCGCCGACAGCGACGCGATCGCCCACGACGCCATCGATGCGATCGACGTCACCTACGACCCCCTGGAAGCCGTGACCGACCTCGAGGACGCCCTGAGCGATCGCGTGCTGGTCCACCCAGACCTCGGCACGAACTCGTCGTACACGTGGAACCTGCTCGTCGAGGAGACCGACGGCGCCGTCCAGCAGGCGTTCGACGACGCAGCCTTCACCGTCACCGAGCGTTACGTACAGCAGCGGCTGATCCCGATGGCGATGGAGCCTCGGGCCGTGGTCGCCGTGCCGCAGCCGTTCGGTGGGGACGTCACGCTGTACACCTCGACGCAGATCCCCCACGTGCTCAAGGTGATGATCGCGGTCACGCTCGGTGTCCCCGAGCACCAACTGCGGGTCGTGGCACCGGCGGTCGGCGGCGGCTTCGGCGCCAAGCTCGACGTGTACGCCGAGGAGCTGCTGTGTGTCGCGCTCTCCCGCAAGCACGGCGGCCCGGTGCGCTGGAACGAGACTCGCTCCGAGAACACTGTCGCCAGCATCCAGGGCCGCGGGCAGATCCAGCACATCGAGCTCGCAGCAGACTCCAACGGCAAGCTCACCGCCGTCCGTGTCCGCCTCACCGCCGACATGGGCGCCTATCTGCAGCTGATCACGCCCGGCATCCCCCTGCTCGGCGCGTTCCTCTACGCCGGCGTCTACGACCTGCCCAAGGCGTACGACTTCTCGTGCACCGGCGTGTTCACCACGCTCACGCCGACTGATGCCTACCGCGGCGCCGGTCGCCCCGAAGCGACCTACGCCATCGAGCGGGCGATGGATGCGCTGGCCCGAGAGGTCGGCGTCGATCCGCTCGAGTTCCGTCGCCGCAACTTCATCCAGCCCGAGCAGTTCCCGTACGAGGCGTTCACCGGGCTCGTGTACGACTCGGGTGACCACGACAAGGCTGCCACGATCGCCGCCGATCTGATCGACTACGACGCCGTCCGCGCCCGCCAGGCGACCCAGAACGTCGAGGGGTCCACGAAGCGTCTCGGCCTGGGCGTGTCGAGCTACTTCGAGATGTGCGGATTGGCGCCGTCGCGCGTGCTCGCCTCGCTCAACTACTCCGCCGGTGGCTGGGAGGCGGCAACGGTCCGCATCCTCCCGACGGCCAAGGTCCAGGTCGTCACCGGCACCTCGCCGCATGGCCAGGGCCACGAGACTGCGTGGTCGATGATCGTGGCCGACAAACTCGGCATCGATCCTGCTGACGTCGACGTGCTGCACTCCGACACCGCCATCGCCCCGCTCGGTATGGACACCTACGGCTCACGGTCGCTGCCCGTCGGCGGTGTCGCCGTCGGCATGGCATGCGACAAGGTCATCGAGAAGGCCAAGCAGATCGCCGCGCACCAGATGGAAGCCAACGCCGACGACCTCGAGTTCGTCGGCGGCGAGTTCCGGGTGGCCGGCACCCCGAGCAGGTCGACACCGCTCGCAGCGATCGCGTTCGCCGCATTCACGGCCCACGACCTCCCCGACGGGCTCGAACCGAACCTCGAAGCCCAGGTCACCTACGACCCGCCGAACTTCTCCTGGCCCTTCGGCACACACATGTGCCTCGTCGAAGTCGACACCGAGACCGGCGACGTCGACGTGCTGAAATACGTCGCCGTCGACGACTGTGGCAACCAGGTCAACCCGATGATCGTCGAGGGCCAGGTGCACGGCGGGGTCGTCCAAGGTCTCGCCCAAGCGTTGTACGAGGGGGCCGACTACGACTCCGACGGCAACCTGCGCACCTCGACACTCGCCGACTACCTCGTGCCGGCGGCGAGCGATGTTCCGCCGATCACGCTGGGACATTCCGTCACTCCGTCACCGACCAATTCGCTCGGCGTGAAGGGCGTCGGCGAAGCTGGCACGATCGGATCTGCGCCTGCCGTCATGAACGCCATCGTCGATGCGTTGTCGGGACTCGGAGTCCACGACGTCCCCATGCCAGCCAGCCCCAACACCGTCTGGAACGCGATCGCGTCCGCCAGCCAACACACCACCTCCGGAGGCACCCTGTGATCCCCGCACCGTTCGACTACGTCCGAGCCGAATCCGCCGAGGAGGCAATCAGCCTCGTCGCGCAGCACGGCGACGAGGCCAAGTTCATCGCCGGCGGTCACAGCCTGCTTCCGATGATGAAGCTGCGACTCGCCCAGCCGAGCGTGTTGATCGACATCGGACGCCTGACCGACCTGTCGTACATCCGCGACGAGGGCGGCCACATCGCGATCGGCGCGATGACGCGCCACATGGACGTCGAGACGTCCGACCTCCTGAAGGAGCACGTGCCCCTGTTGGCGCATGCGGCCGGCCACGTCGGCGACCCGCAGGTGCGTCACCGCGGCACGCTCGGCGGCACGATCGCCCACGCCGACCCGGCGTCCGACCTCCCCGCCACCACGCTCGCTCTGGGGGCGACCTACGTGGCCCAGGGTCCGAACGGCACCCGCGAGATCGCTGCCGGCGACTTCTACCAGACGTTCTTCGAGTCGGCGCTCGAGCCCGACGAGATCCTCACCGAGGTCCGCGTGCCGAAGATGAACGGTGCCGGCTGGAACTTCCAGAAGTTCAACCGTCGGGCCCAGGACTGGGCGATCGTCGGTGTGGCGGCGTGGCGCAACGGCGACCAGGCCGGCGTCGGGCTCGTCAACATGGGGGCCACACCGGTGCTGGCCACCAGCGTGGCCGCCGCGATCGCCGGCGGCGCCAGCGTGGCAGATGCCGCTGAGCAGGCCGCCGCCGACGCCGACCCGCAGGCCGATCTGAACGCCAGCGTCGAGTACCGCCAGCACCTCGCTCGGGTGCTGACACGCCGCGCCCTCGACGCCGCCTCTGCGTGAGGGCCTCCAACCTCTAACCTGGCGCCGATGCGTCGGCTGTCCGCCACCTCGAGCAGCGTGGTGCGCCGACTGGTGTTGGCGGCGATCGTCGCAATCGGGGCGGTCATGGCGGTGCTGCTCCACCGCGCCGGGCACACCCAGGGTGACGACTTCGCGCTCTACCTCCGCCAGGCGCGCAGCATCTTCGACGGCGACATCGGCCAGGTGGTGTCCGACAACCGGTTCGCGGTGCTCAACTCCGACAGCGGGTTCAGCCCCAATGCGTATCCGTGGGTGTGGCCGCTCCTGCTGTCGCCGTTCGTGCACGCCTGGGGGTTCAGCTATGGCCGCTTGAAGGTGGTCGAAGTGGCCATGTTCTGTGTGTGGCTGGTGCTCGTACACGGCATCGTGCGGCGACGGATCGGTTGGTGGCCGGCGATCGCGATCGTCGCCGTGTTCGCCACGGCTCCCCTCTTTCTGTTGCACACCGACCAGCTCCTCACCGAGTTCCCGCACATGGCCGCAGTCGCCCTCGTGATCTGGTGCTACGACCGGATCCGACGTGACGCCACCCTGCTCACCGCATCGCGTGGTCAGCTGATCGCGCTCGGAGCGTTGAGTGCGCTGGCGTTCAACGTGCGCCGGGAATCCATCGTGCTGCTCGGTGTGATCGGCGTGATGGCGGTGTACGACATCGCGACCGACGGCGCTGCTCGCCAGTCGGGAGGTGCCTCGTTCATCGCGGGCGTCACGCAGACCGTGAGAGCCCACTGGCAGGCGATCGTCACCCCGTTCGTCTCGTTCGCGGCCAGCGCAGTGCTCGCGCAGCTGCTGCTGCCGACCGACCTCCTCCCCGACAACGGCAACAGTTCGGCGTTCATCGGCGACCGGATGAGTGAGTACCCAGGAATCCTGAGCGACCAGTTGGGCCTCGGCGAGAACACGACGATCGGCGTCATCGTCCTGCTGGTGGCCGTGGTCGGCGCGGTGATCGGGGTGCGACGCCGGCCCGCCCTCGACGGTCCACTGTTGCTGTTGGCGATGTTCAGCGCGCTCGTGGTGAGTACGCACCTGCGACGCGTCGATCGATACTGGTTCCAGGTCACGCCGTGGGTGATCTACTTCGGAACCGTGGCACTGCTGGCCGGCGTGGGCTGGCTGTTCGCGCAGCGATTCGTGCCGGCCCGGCTCGCCCGAGTGGCGACCGTGGTGGCACTCGTCCCGCTGGGCGCACTCGTGGTCGCCCACTTCGTCGTGCTGCCCGGCGACATCTCCGAGGCCCAGGAGTACAACGACGCCGGGCGGGTCCAGTCGGGTCCGTCGAACCCGGTGGTGACGCCGATCTTCGACGCCGTCAACGCGCTCACCCCGCCCGACGCGATCGTGGCGTACTTCCGCGCTCGGACGATGACACTGATGACCGATCGGCGCTCGATCCAGACCAAGCAACTCGACCGCATCATCGACCGCGCCGACTACTACGCGGAACGCCGCAACTCGACCTACTGGCAACCCGAACTCAGCACCTCCGACGCGCTCGATGCCGGGTTCGAGGAGGTGTGGTCGGACCAGCGCTGGATCCTGTGGCGACTTCCCGACGACGCCCCGGCGTCGTCGGCGGTCGATACGCTCCCGCGCCGAGACGAGCCATGACCCCATCTGACGAAACCGCAGTCCCCACCGGAAACACCTACGACAAGTACGGGTCGACCAACCCGATCGAACAACGAATGATGCGCGGGTTCTTCACCGCGCTCGACCGGTTCCTCGACACGACCGCACCGACTCGAATCTTCGAGATCGGCATCGGCGAGGGAATCGTCACGAGCCGGGTCATCGAACGATTCACCGGTGTTCCCGTGATCGGCCTCGACCTCCCCGACGATGACCTGGCCGCACAGTGGCAATCGCGCGACCTCTCGTGTGCGTTCGGCGATGCATCACAGCTGCCGTTCCCCGACGACTCGTTCGACCTGGTCCTCGCGATCGAAGTGTTCGAACATCTTCCCGACCCCTCGGCCGCCATGGCAGAACTCGCTCGGGTGTGCTCCGGTTCACTGATTGCGTCGGTGCCCTTCGAGCCGATCTGGCGGGTCGGGAACATGGCACGCGGCCGGTACCTGCGCGACCTCGGCAACACGCCGGGACACGTGAACCACTGGACCCATCGAGGCTTCACCAAGCTCGTCGCCGAGCACTTCGAGGTGGCCGACCGAGCAACGCCGCTCCCGTGGACGATGGTGCTCGCCAACGTGGGCACCGGCCACGTTCACCGCTCGGCCTGAGCGATGACCCGGACGCGACTCGTCAACCTCGTCGGGATCGCGATCGGCGTCGCCGGCATCGTCTTCGTCGTCCGCCGCATCGTTCGGGACCGCACGGAGATTGCTGATGCGCTGTCGTCGGCGAACCTCGGTTGGCTCGCCGTCGGTGGCGTCGCCGGCCTGCTCGCCATGGCACTGATCGGAGCGAACTGGCTGTGGATCATCCGACATGCGGGCGCTGCGGCTCCGTGGCGGCGCGGGATGTCATGGTTCTTCGTCGGGCAGCTCGGCAAGTACGTCCCCGGTGGGATCTGGCCGATCGTCGGTCAAGCCGAACTCGCACACCGCGGAGCCACACCACGTGGTGTCGCCTATTCCTCGACCGGCATGTCGATGGTCGCCACGTTTCTCGGCGCGGCGACCGTCGGAGCGATCAGCGGGTTGATCGCTCCCACCGACGGCCGGCTCGTGCCGCTGGCGATCGCCGTGGTGTTGGGCGTGTTGTTCGCTGCACTGGCGACGCCGGCTTCCCGTGCCGCACTCAACCGGCTCGCACGACGCGTCACCAAGCGAGAGCTGCGACTCCCCGATCAACGCTGGTTCACGCTCCTCGTCGCTCGCCATCTGCCCGTGTGGGTGTTGTTCGCCGGCATGAACATCTTCGCCGTGGTCGCGCTCGGCAGCGACCTCGACACCACGCTGGTCATCGAACTGGTCTACGTGACCTGCATCTCGTGGATGGCGGGCTTCGTGGTGATCGGCGTGCCCGGGGGCATCGGTGTACGCGAGACCATCTTCATCTCGATGATGACCGCACCCTTGGGTGCCGGTGTCGCCGTGTCGGCCGCCGTGCTCAGCCGGGTGGTGTCGATCCTGGTCGACCTGGTGGGCGCCGGCGCCTCGATTCCGATCGCCCGCAGTGCACCCATGCCACTCGCGGACGGTCGAGATGATCAGCGCACGCCCGACGGTTACGCTGCGCCGTGATGTCCACTGCCAGCGCCGCCCCTGGTCGCGACGCGGCGAGCCCGGTGAAGTTGATCATCCAGATCCCTTGCTTCAACGAAGAGGCGACGCTGCCGATGACCGTGGCCGATCTGCCACGGCACCTCCCCGGTGTCGACGTGATCGAGTGGTTGGTGATCGATGACGGCAGTACGGATCGGACCGTCGAGGTGGCCCGCGAGCTCGGCGTCGATCACGTCGTGGTGCACGGACGCAACCGTGGACTCGCCTCGGCCTTCATGACCGGGATCGATGCCTGCCTGCGCGCCGGCGCCGACGTGATCGTGAACACCGACGCGGACAACCAGTACCGGGGTTCGTCGATCCCCGACCTGGTCGCGCCCGTGCTGGCCGGTCGCGCCGACATGGTGGTCGGCGAACGACCGATCGCCGAGATCGACGACTTCTCACGCACCAAGAAGTTCCTGCAACGCCTGGGCAGCTCCGTCGTGCGGCGCTTCTCCGGTACCGGCGTCCGCGACGCCGCCAGCGGATTTCGTGCGTACAGCCGCGACGCCGCCATGCGGGTCCAGGTGTTCGGCAAGTACACCTACACGATGGAGACCATCGTCCAGGCCGGGTGGAACGGGATCGCGATCGAGTCGGTGCGGATCGGCGTGAACCCGAAGACCAGGGAATCGCGCCTGGTCAGGAGCAGCGGACGGTACGTGTGGCGGTCGGCGCAGGCGATCATCCGAAGCTTTGCGCTCTACAAGCCGTTCCGGTTCTTCTTCCTGGTCGGGCTGGTGCCCTTCGCGCTCGGCCTGCTGCTGCTGCTGCGCTGGTTGGGGCTGTACCTCCTCGAGGACGACTACACCAGCCGCGTGCCGAGCCTGCTCGCCGGCATCGGGCTGATCATGGTGGCCGCCCAGCTGTGGGCGGTGGCGTTCCTCGCCGATCTCCAGGCGGCCAACCGGCGGGTGCTCGAAGACCTCCGCCTGCGAGCGTCGCGGTCCGAGTACGGCGACGCTCCACCGAGCCCATGATGCGCTCGCCGGCTGCGGTGCTCGTCGCGGTCGTCGTGCTGATCGGCGCATCGACGAGCGGTTGCTCCAGCGGTGACGACGTCACCGGCGAGCCTGGTTCGGAGGCGACCGCACCAACCGTCGCCGCCACGGTCGACACGACATCGACCACCACACCGGCCACCACTGATCCAGCCGTCACCCAACCGCCGATCGGTACCACCTCGGACACCACGACGACCGCACCCATCCCCGTCGACCCGCCCGCACGCCTCGGCGCCGACCTCGACGCCGAGCAGTTCGCGGCACAACTGACGCAGCGTCACGACACCATCGTCGACACGAATGCCACACCCGCCGAACGCGAGCGTGCCGGCGTCGAGTACCAACTGTTGCTGCGCGACCTCGCCGATCGCCCCGACCTCGACGAGGCGGTCCTCGCGGCAGCGGACCCCACTGCCCAACCGGCGCTCACCCAGACCGTCCGCGCTCGGCAGTTCCTGCAGGCACGCACGGCGTCACGCCCACCGCGCCCGCTGCCCGATGAACTGCCGGCGTGGACCGTCGTCGAGCCCGAGCCCGTCGACGTCCTGCTCGCCCACTATGCCGAGGCCGAGGCGCTCACCGGCATCGGGTGGTACTGGCTGGCAGCCATCCATCTGCAGGAGACCCGGATGGGCCGCATCCAGGGCGTCTCGACGGCCGACGCAGTGGGTCCGATGCAGTTCCTGCCCACCACGTGGGACACCTGCTGTGTGGGTGATCCGACCGTGACGCGTGACGCGATCATCGGCGCGGCCACCTATCTGATGCAGAGCGGCGGCCCCGATGACATGGCCGCTGCGTTGTATCAGTACAACCCCAACGACGGCTACGTCGCCGTCGTGACCGCCCACGCCGAGAATCTGCGCGACGAACCCGAGCTGTACCCGGGTTACCACGCCTTCCAGGTGTTCTTCGCCACGTCGGCCGGCACCGTGCGCCTCCCGATCGGCTACTCCCAGGCGACGCCGATCGACGTCGACGACTACCTCGCGTCGAACCCGGACGACGCCGCCTGACGTTCACATCCCGCGGATCGATCACGTCCGGACCTCGATCGGATCGGTTGGACACGCCTCGGGCACGTGTTCGCCGAAAGGGAGGTTACGCCGGTGCCAGGCACCGCGTAACCGGCCGGCGGGGCGCGGGACGGCCGTCGCTCACTGGAGGCCGAGGAAGGCGCCACCGTCGACGTGGAGTTGTACGCCCGTGGTGAACTTGGCGGGCTCGCCGCACAGGAACGCGACGACGTGGCCGAAGTCGGCCGCGTCACCCATCCGCATCGAGGCCTGCTGTTCATCGCCGTACAGGTCGGTCACCCGCGGCGTGCGGTGCAGTCCCGGCTGCACGCTGTTGACGGTGACCCCGTCACCCGACACCTCGAGTGCGAGCGTCTTGAGGAAGCCGGTGGCCCCCGCCCGAGCGGTGTTCGACAAGATGAGCTGTGCCATCGGCTGGCGAACCGACAGTGACGTGATCGCCACCACCCGCCCCCAGCGACGCTCCTGCATCGCCGGCACGGCGGCCTTGCACATCGCCACCACCGACAGCAGGTTCAGCTCGAGCGCCGCCTGATAGGCGTCGACCGGCGTCGATGCGAACGTCCCCGGCGGTGGACCACCGGCGTTGGGGACCAAGATGTCGACGGCGCCGAGCGCGTCAGCGGCATCGGCGACGAAGCCGGCAGCGCCCTCGGGCGTCGACACGTCGGCCACGATCGGCACACAGGCATGGCCGACCTTCTCGGCCGCTTCTGCCAGGCGATCGGGGTCACGACCACAGATCGCGACGTGGACGCCCTCCGCCGCCAGCGCCACCGCCGAGGCCAGCCCCAGTCCTGATGTTGCCGCAGCGACTGCGGCACGCCGTCCGCTGATTCCGAGTTCCATCCCGTCACCGTATGACCTGGCAGCCACCGGCAGCGACGTGACCGGCGCGACCGATACGATCTCGGCGAGTGAGATCATGAGCGACCAATCCGGTAACGGCGATGCTCCGTACGACCAGCGGGCCCTCGACGCGATCGCCGATGCCGAGCCGTACCCGTTCTGGCTCGAGAGTGCCGACATCCCCGAGTCGAACCCGACCCTGGTCCGAGACGAGCACTGCGACCTCTGCATCGTCGGCGGCGGCTACACCGGCTTGTGGACTGCCGTCATCGCGAAGGAGCGAGATCCGTCACGCGACGTCGTACTGATCGACAAGGGAGAGGTCGGCGGTGCCGCCAGCGGCCGCAACGGCGGGTTCATGGAGGCGTCGCTCACCCACGGCGTCGGCAACGGGTTGGACCGCCATGCCGACGAGATCGACACGCTCGAAGAGCTCGGCCTGCGCAACCTCAACGAGATCGAAGCGGCGATCGAGCGCTACTCGATGCACTGCGACTACGAACGCAACGGGGTGATCGATGTCGCCCACGTCAACCATCCGCCGTCCTACCTCGACGAGTTGCGCGAGGAACACGACGTGCTGCGCTCGATGGGACAGCAGGTGCGGTGGCTCGACCAGGACGCAATGCGTGCCGAGATCAATTCGCCGACCTACACCGGTGGGCTGTTCCGGATGGGCCGGGCGGCACTCGTCGACCCGGCGAAACTGGCATGGGAGCTCAAGCGCGTCGCGGAGGAGCTCGGCGTTCGGATCTACGAACACACCAAGGCGACGTCCGTCGACAAGGACGGACGCGGCGTCGCGGTCGTCACCCCACTCGGCACGATCCGCTGCGCACAGGCGGTGCTCGGCACCAACGCCGACAAGCCACTGTTGAAGCGGATCAGCCAGTACATGGTGCCGGTGTACGACTATTGCCTGGTGACCGAACCGCTGTCGGCGGCGCAACTCGACAGCATCGGTTGGGCGAACCGTCAGGGGCTCTCGGACATCACCAACCAGTTCCACTACTACCGGCTCACGTCCGACAACCGGATCCTGTGGGGCGGCTACGACGCCATCTACTTCTGGGGGTCGAAGGTGTCGGCAGAACTCGAGAGCCGCCCCGAGACGTGGGCGAAGCTGTCCGGGCACTTCTTCGACACGTTCCCACAGCTCGACGACGTGAAGTTCACGCACACCTGGGGTGGAGCGATCGACACCAGCACGAGGTTCTCGGTGTTCTTCGGCTCCGCCCTCTCGAACCGAGTCGCGTACGCCGTCGGCTACACCGGGCTCGGCGTCGCCGCCACCAGGTTCGCCGCGTCGACGATGCTCGAGCTGCTCGCTGGCCGCAAGTCGATCGCCACCAAGACCGACTTCGTCAAGGACAAGCCATTGCCGTTCCCGCCGGAACCCTTCCGGTTCATCGGGATCCAGGCCACCCGCTGGTCGCTGGACCGCGAGGACACGACCGGCAAGCGCAACGTCTGGCTCCGCACCCTCGATCGGATGGGTCTCGGCTTCGACTCGTGAGCGTTCGAGATGTGCCCGGCACATCTCAGCGATTCAGCGCTCGAGCACCACGATCGAGCGGGGCCCGACGGTCACCGTTGCGCCGACACCAACACGCTGCCCGACACCAACACCCTGTCCGACAACACTCTGCCCGAGTGGAGCACCCGCCTCGACGGCGCCCGGCTCGGTGCTCGTGTCGATGATGGCGCGCCAGTCGCCCGGCACCTGAACCGCGAACTCGACGGGTTCCCACCACATGTTCGCCATCACGTACAGGCCGTCGACCGACCACGCAATCGAGCGCGACTCGTGCCCGACATCGGGCTCGCCGGTCGCCCCGAACGTGGCCAGGCGGCTCCCCCAGCGCTCGGGATCCCACAGCACGGGGTGCGCCGCTCGCACCGCGATCACGTCCCGCACGAACCGTTCGTGGTCCGCCCACTCGGCCGCACGGTCCCAATCGAGCCACGACGTCGCGTTGTCCTGGTTGTAGGCGTTGTTGTTCCCGCCCTGCGTCCGGGCGAACTCGTCGCCGGCCACGAACATCGGCACACCGTGGCTCAGCAACAGCAGGCACACGGCGTTGCGCAGTTGACGACGCCGCAACGTCATCACGTCGTCGGGGACGTCGACGTCACCCTCCCACCCACAGTTCCACGAGCGGTTGTCGTGATGACCGTCGGTGTTGTCCCAGCCGTTGGCACCGTTGTGGCGGTGCTCGTAGGCGACGAGGTCGTACATCGTGAAGCCGTCGTGGGCGGTGAGGAAGTTCAGCGACGCCATGGGCGAGGTGAACAGATCGGGGCTGCCGGCCAGGCGCTGCACCATCAGCGGAACCATTCCTGGTTCACCGCGGAGGAAGCCGCGCACGTCGTCGCGGAACTTCCCGTTCCACTGCATCCAGCGCTGATCGGGGAAGTCCGGTCCGAGGAGGTACCGCGCCATGTCCCACGGCTCGGCGATCAGCCGCACACCGCGACGTTCACCCCAGTCACCGATGGCACGCACGAAGTCGGCATCGCGGGCGAGCACGGCGGCGAGATCGAACCGGAAGCCGTCGACCCCGAGATCGGCGAACCGATCCAGCGCCTCCATGATCAAGCGGCGCGATTGCGGCGAGAACGCGTCGATGATGTTGCCGGTGCCGGCCTCATCGAGGTAGGTGCCGTCGGGTTGGACGACGTAATACTCGCGATCGTCGAGGATTCGCAACGAGTAGTGCGGCCCCGACCGATCGGTCTCGGTGGTGTGATTGACCACGACGTCGAGCCACACCTCGATGTCGTGATCGTGCGCCGCGGTGACGAGGTCGGCGAGTTCCTCGGCGGGATGCTCGCTGGCCGCATACTGACGGTGGACCGCACCGAACACCAGCGGCATGTACCCCCAGTAGTTGCCTTCATCGGGGTCGTACTGATGGACCGGGAGCAGCTCGAGCACCGACACCCCGAGCTCGGAAAGGCGGGCCAGTTCGTCGATTGCCGCTCGGAACGTGCCGGCATCGGCGTGGTCGCGGCATTTCGTGAGCCCGCGCACATGAGCTTCGTAGACCACGAGCGGCCGGGACGTGTGGCGTTGCGGCCGGCGCTCGGGCCATGGAGCGGCGACGGCACGAGGAAAGTCGGCGGCATCCGCCGAGCCACCGCGCGAGTTGGCGCCGCGCGAGTGGCCGGGCGGGAACCACACCTCGGTCGCACGCGGATCGAGGGCGCTGCGACGGCCGTCGGCAACCACGACGTAACGCGAGCCCGTCGGGACCTCGCCGAGCCAGTCCCCCGTCATCGGGTCGCGTTCGAGGGCGACCCGAGCGCCGCCGTCGACACGTACCTCCACCGACCGGATCCCTGAGGTGTGGATCGCGACGTCGAAACTGCGGCGATCGGCACTCGATTCGCGCTGGCCCGGATCGCCGCCCACCCGCACATGATGCCCGAGAACTGCGGCGGCCCCACCCCCCGGGGTCCCGCACCACCGAACAGGCCTCACGGCAGCGGCTCCGGTAGCGTCGGCGCGATGACTCCGAACACCGTCGCAGGGGCGCTCTCCCGCCACGGCTACCTGCCCGACGAGGGGATCTCGACGGCGGTGTTCCTCGCGATGACCCTGCACCGCCCGCTGCTGCTCGAAGGGGAAGCCGGCGTCGGTAAGACCGAACTGGCCAAGACGCTGGCGGCCGCCACCGGTGGGCAACTGATCCGCCTGCAGTGCTACGAAGGCATCGACGTCTCCCAGGCCGTCTACGACTGGGACTACGCCCGCCAGCTCCTGCACCTGCGTGCGACCGAGGCCACCGGCGAGTCGACCACCCGGACCGCCGACGAACTCGAAGCCGAGCTGTACGGCGAGCGGTTCCTGATCAAGCGTGCGCTCCTCCGGGCGATCGAGCCCGTCGAGGGTCCCCCGCCCGTGTTGCTGATCGACGAGATCGACCGCGCCGACGACGAGTTCGAGGCCTACCTCCTGGAGGTCCTGTCCGACTTCCAGATCACGATCCCGGAGGTCGGCGTGTTCCGCGCCGACCAGCCGCCGATCGTGATCCTCACCTCGAACCGCACCCGCGACGTCCACGACGCGCTCAAGCGACGATGCCTCTACCACTGGGTGGAGCATCCCGGCTTCGAGCGAGAAGTGGCGATCGTGAAGCTGCGCGTGCCGGGCATCGAGGCCGAGCTCGCCCGCCAAGTGGCCGGCGCCGTCGAGGCGTTGCGGGGCCTGTCGCTGTACAAGCCACCCGGTGTCGCTGAAACCATCGACTGGGCCACCGCATTGGGGCGCCTCGGCGCGACCGAACTCGACGAGCACGTCGTGGCCAACACGCTGGGTACCGTCGTGAAGTACCGCGAGGACAACCAGCGGGTCGAGCAACACGGGATGGCCGAGCTGGTCCAGCAGGCGATCGCCGCTGGACGGGCCAACCGAGAGTCCCCCGGCCAGCTCACCATCGACGACGCGTGAGCCAGCACGTCGTCGCCGCATCACCGGCGGACATCGCCGTTGCCTTCACCCAGCTGTTGCGCGGGCTCGGCCTCAGCGTGCCGACGAGCTGCACTCACACCTTCGCCGCCGCGCTCTGCGAAACCGGGCTCGACGATCGCGACACGACCTACTGGGCCGGGCGCGCCACACTCGTGCGCCACGTGGAGGACATCGCGCTCTACGACCGGGCGTTCGCGGTGTTCTTCGAGGGACGCCAGTCGACCGGCCCCGAGGCCCCACTCGACGAACCACTGTCGATCACCATCGCCGTCGACACCGACGACGACTCCACCGATGGCGACGACGACGCAGACGCCACCGACGACGAGGTGATCGAGCTCCGGTTCTCTGCCACCGAGATCCTGCGGCACAAGGACTTCGCGAACTACTCCCCCGACGAACTCCTCCAGGCTCAGGCGCTGATGAGCCACCTCCGACTGATCGGAGCGCCACGGGCGTCGCTCCGCCGCGGGCCCACGTCCCGGCGCACCTCGATGCCGGACATCCGACGGACCGTCCGCTCGGCCATCCGCGCCGGCGGCGAACCGATCGAACGCCACCACCTCGCGCCGACACCCCGGTTGCGACGCCTCGTGCTGCTGCTCGACGTGAGCGGGTCGATGGAGCCGTACGCCCGGGCGCTCCTCCACTTCGTCCACGCCGCCGTGGCCGGACGACAGAAGGTCGAAGCGTTCGCCCTCGGCACGCGCCTCACCCGGATCACTCGCGAGCTCGCGAGCCGCGACCCCGACATCGCCGTGCGGGCTGCCGGCCAGCGCGTCACGGACTGGAGCGGCGGCACCCGCCTCGGTAGCGGCCTGCGGCAGTTCAACGACGAGTGGGGAGTTCGCGGCCTCGCCCGCAATTCGATCGTGGTCATCCTCTCCGACGGCTGGGACCGCGGCGATCCGGAGGAACTCGGCGCCGAGATGCAACGACTCCAACGGGTGACCCACCGCCTGATCTGGGTCAACCCGCTCAAGGTCACGCCCGGCTACGCACCGCTCGCCCGGGGAATGGCGGCGGCGCTGCCGTATGTTGATCGTTTCGTGGAGGGCCATTCCGTGGCGGCCATGGAAGAACTGACCCGAGTGATCGCCGAGGGTTGAGCCCCGCTCGGGACGACCAGAGTTGAGGAGCCGAACATGCAGGACCTGCTCACCGACATCGATCGCTGGCGCGACGCCGGACATCGCATCGCCGTCGCCCGCGTCGTCGACATCGAAGGCTCCGGCCCGCGAGATCCCGGCGCCGCCATGGCGGTCACCGACGACGGAGAAGTGGCCGGCAGCGTCAGCGGCGGCTGCGTCGAGGGAGCCGTGGTCGCCGAGGCACTGTCGATCCTCTCGGGCGAGCGTGCGCCGGGCGTGATCACGTTCGGGTACTCCGACGACGAGGCGTTCGCCGTCGGACTGACCTGCGGCGGCACCATTCACCTGTACATCGAGGAACTCGACTGGTGACCACACCGAGGCCCGACGGCCCGACGCTGTTCGACCGGTACGCCGCACGATTGCGCGCAGCGACGCCGGTGGCGCTCGCCACCGTGATCGACGGGCCCAACGTCGGCGCCAAACTCCTCGTCGAACCGGGTCAGTCGCCGTTGGGGACGCTCGGTCACCCCGAACTCGACCGTGTGGTCGCCCGCGACGCCCTCGCCGAGTTGGAGGCAGCCCAGTCCGGGGTGCGCAACTACGGCCCCGAGGGTCAGACCACTCCCGAGGATCTCGTCGACCAGCCCGCGGTGCGGGTCTTCGTCGAATCCCACGCTCCACCGCCACAGATGTGGATCTTCGGTGCCGTCGACTTCACCGCCGCCCTCGCGAGGGTCGCCAAGGTGCTGGGCTACCGGGTCACCGTGTGCGACGCCCGCGAGGTCTTCGCCACCCGCCGACGCTTCCCGATGGCCGACGACGTCAAGGTCACGTGGCCCACGCCCGTCTTCGTCGAACACGGCGACGAACTCGGACCGCGAGACGCCGTCTGCATCCTCACCCACGACCCGAAATTCGACGTCCCCGCCGTCCAGGGCGCTCTGGCCACCCGGGTCGGGTACATCGGGGTGATGGGCAGCCGATCGACGCACGAACGACGCTCCGACCGCCTCGTCGACGCCGGTGTGACCCCCGAACAACTCGAGCGGCTGATGTCGCCGATCGGACTCGACATCGGCGCACGGACCCCCGAGGAGACCGCCGTGTCGATCTGCGCCGAGATCATCGCCCGACGCACCGGACGCAACGTCCCCTCTCTCCGCGACGGCGAGGGCGCCATCCACTCGTAGCTGGTTGCGAGGCCTCACCGCTGGTCACTGCGTCGCAGGTCTGGTCGGCCTCGCTCCGGTTCGTCGCTGGCGCTTCCCTCACCGGCGCGCCCTGGCAGGCCACCCCGATGAGCGACCCCACCAGAATCCCGGGCTTTCGCTCATCACCACCAGAACGACTGCCACCGCGATGAGCCAACCCACCAGATTCCGGGCTTTCGCTCATCACCACCAGAACGACTGCCACCGCGATGAGCCAACCCACCACATCCCGGGCTTTCGCTCATCACCACCAGAACGACTGCCACCGCGATGAGCGAACCCACCAGATCCCGGGCTTTCGCTCATCACCACCGCGTGGTGGTCACGCGCGGCGAGGGAAGCGCCAGCGACGAGCTGCACGAGGCCGACCAAGAGTGCCAAGCACCGGCTCGCGGTGAGGCCGAGCAGCGATCAGAGCGTCGGGTCGCCGAAGCGGACCGAGTTGGTGCGGCGGCCGTTGATGGTGTCGAGCTCGACCGTGCGGCCGCTCATCACCGAATGGATGATCGCGTCGCCGACGCCGAGGTACATCATCACGTGACCGGGGTACTGCACCAGGTCGCCCGCCTTCGCTGCGGAGCGGTCGAGACCGGCGGCATTGCGGATCTGGGCACCGGACTGACGTTCGAGCGACACGCCCGCCTTCGACCACGCATAGGTCGTCAGACCCGAGCAGTCGAATCCGACACCAGCCTTGCTGGAGTTGGTTCGGTACGGCACACCGACCTGCGTCATCGCGGCGAGCACGGCACGTTGGTGATCCAACGGGGTCGCCGCCCACGCTTCGACCATCTCGGCCTCGGCGTAGCCCAGCTCGATTGCCGCGTACTGGGCGGTCTGGGTGCGCAGCCACACGAACGAGCGGTAGGCCGCCGCGTCGTCGGTCGCCACCCACCGGTCGTAGCTGTCGAGTGCCTGTGTCGCCGACGTCGTGACAACCGACGCCATCGCGTTCGTCGCCAGTGGGCCCGAGACCGCGTCGGCCGTGTCGTCCGCCACCGCGAGCGTTCCGACCACGGTGGCGGCGGTGACGATGACGCCGAGCAGGACCGCGCGTAGCGCAGCGCCAATCGTCGATCGGTCACGGGTGGAGGTCCGGAGCTGGCCGGCAGGAAGAATGTTTGGTGCGCTCATGGGTGGGTACCACACGGCACTCGGCCGTGACGGATGCGTAACATATCGTCACCGAATCGCAATACTTCAGCGCGGCCGCCAACTCTTCGTCATCGAACCGTCACGTAGATGACGGCGAGATGTCGGCCAGACTGACAGGATGCCGGCGTCCGCAGCTTCCGGATCTGGCCCACACGCAGGGGCGATGGGCACACCGTGCGTCGTCGTGCTGCTCGCAGCGGGTGCGGGATCGCGCTTCGACGGTGACGGCCACAAGCTGCTGGCAAGATTTGGTCAACCGGGCCCGAACGGCGATTCCACGGTGGATTCCACGGTGATCGAACGGTCGATCGCCAGCGCGCGCTCACCGCCGACGTCGGACCCGTCGTGGTCGTCACCGGTGCCGTCGTCGACGTCGTGCCACCTCACCTGGCTGGGTCGGTGACGATCCGCCACAACGACCGGTGGAGCGAGGGTCAGATCACCTCCGTGCAGGCGGGGATCGACGCCGCCCGAGCGCTCGGCGCCACCTCGGTGATCGTCGGGCTCGCCGACCAACCCTTCATCGACCCGACGGCGTGGCGAGCAGTGGCCGAGGGACCGGGACCGATCGTCGCGGCCACCTATGCCGGGCGTCGAGCGAATCCGGTGAGACTCGACGCCGAGGTGTGGGATCTCCTGCCGACCACCGGCGACGAGGGCGCCCGCGCCCTGATGCGTGTTCGCCCGGAACTGGTACGTGAAGTAGCGTGCGCTGGTTCACCCGCGGACATCGACACCACAGAGGACCTTCGCCGATGGCAGAGCAACTGATCAACGAGTTCACGGTCAATCGCCCGATCGAGGAGGCCTGGCCGCTGATCACCGACCTCGAGCGCATCGCTCCCTGCCTGCCCGGTGCCGAACTCCAAGAGGTCGAGGGTGAGACCTACCGCGGCGTCGTCAAGGTGAAGCTCGGTGCGATCAGCAGCCAGTTCAAGGGCGAGGCCCACTTCATCGAGCGCGACGACGAGAACTACCGCGCCGTGATCAAGGGCGCCGGACGCGACACCGGCGGGCGGGGAAACGCCTCGGCGGAGATCACCGCCCAGGCCGAGAGCCTGTCACCGACGAGCACAATGGTGGCGGTCACGACCGACCTCCACATCACCGGCAAGGTGGCGCAGTTCGGGCGGGGCATCATGGGCGACGTCAGTTCGAAACTGATGGCCCAGTTCGCCGACAACCTGAACCAGATGATCGACAAGGAAGGCATCGCCTCGGCGTCTCCGCAGGCTGCCGACACGGCCACGTCGACGGCGAACTCCACCGACGGCGCACCGACCGAGGCCGACTCACCCGTCGACGCCGCGGCGCCGCCCCAGATCCGCAAGATCGAGGGCCCGGCCACCGAGCCGATCGACCTGATGGAGGTCGGCGGCTCGTCGATGATCAAGCGTGTGGCTCCGGCGGTGATCGCCATCGTGCTCATCCTGCTGCTCGTGCGTCGTCGACGAGGCTGATGGACGATCGCGCTCGCGTCGCCGAACTCCTGGGGCGCGAGCCGGCCGGCGCCTTCGACGTCGTGGTCCGCGACCGGTCCGGCGATCCCATCGTGGTCCGCAATGCGCCGTTCCTCGACGATGGCACTCCGATGCCGACGCGCTTCTACCTCGTCGGCGCCGAACTGGTCCGCGAGGTGAGCCGTCTCGAGGCCGGCGGTGGCGTGAAGGCCGCCGAGGCAGCGATCGACCCCGAGGAACTCGCTGCGCTGCATCTGCGCTACGGCGCCGAACGTGACGCCGAGATCGCAACCGACCACGTGGGCCCGAGACCCTCCGGTGGTGTCGGCGGCACCCGTGTCGGCGTGAAGTGTCTCCACGCCCACGTCGCCTACCAGCTCGCCGGGGGCGACGACCCCGTGGGTCGCTGGGCACTCGAGCGCATCGACGAGCGCAGCGATGAGCGCATCGACGAGGGCAGCACGGGATGACGCCCGGAACACTCACGATCGACGTCGACGACCACGAGATGACCGTCGATGTCGCCGGGGGTACTCGGCACCGCGTGCCGATCGGGCCGGCGACACTGCTCGACGGGCCGCTCCGAGGCGACGATCCCCCTCCGGCGGCACACCTCACCAATGCGCTCGGCCTCGTTCAGGACCACCTCGACGATCTCCTGATCGAGTCCCCATCGATCGCCGCGGCCCCCGATGTCATCGTCATCGGCGCCCACGCCGAGGCGATGGCCCGGGTGGAAATCGGCGCCGATGACGTGCCGACCGGCTATGTCCTCGAACGCGCCGACGCCGACGAGGTGTTCCGCACCCTGGCCGTCGAGCCCGCCCGAGACCGGCGGCACAATCCCGGCCTCCCCGAAGCACACGTCGAGTCGATCATTGCGACGTGTTGCGTGATACTGGGGATCATGCGCCGACTCGAACTGGGTGCCATCCACATCGGGATCGGTGCGTCGCTGCCGGGCAACCCGGACGGGGCGAACTGATGGCGCTGCGCCACCCGTCCCGGGCGAGCTCGCCGGTTCGGCTGTACGGGCGTCGTGTGATGCTGCGCCCGCTTGCCGCCAACGACTTCCGCTCGTGGAGCGAAGTCCGCCAACGCAACGCCGACTGGCTGACCGTCTGGGAGCCGAGCCGCCCCCTGCACCAGCCCGATCCCGTCACCGATCGAACGGCCTTCGCTGCCCGCTGTCAGCAGCGCGACCGCGACCGTGCCGCTGGCACTGCGTACCAGTTCGGCCTGTTCGTCGACCAGCGCGTCGCCGGCGAAGTGAACGTCAACAACGTCATTCGCGGGGCGATGCAGTCGGGCACGATCGGCTATTGGGTCGACCAACGCCACGCCGGCAACGGCTACGTGGCCGAGGCCGTCGCCGTGGTCATGCAATTCGGCTTCGAGCAGCTCGCACTGCACCGCCTGGAGATCTGCATCGTCCCGCGCAACGAACGCAGCCGACGGATCATGCAGAAGCTCGACATTCGAGATGAAGGCGTCGCTGAGCGGTATCTGGAGATCAACGGTACGTGGGAGGACCACGTCCGTTACGGCATCACGGCAGAAGAGTGGACCCAGCGGCGAGACGAGTTCGTCGCCGCTTGGATCAATCACCCACACGACCTCGTCTGACGAGGTCGATCTCGGTCACACCCCAGCCGTGAACGGCCGGGACGTCAGTACCCGAGAAGACCGGAGTTGTCGCGTGCGAGGCGCATCTGGTCGGCCCGATCGCGACGCAACTGGGTGCGGCGCTTCCACATCTTGGTCTTCCAGTGGCGAGTCGAGCGGCCGCGCTTGGCGAGCTTGCTCTTCGCGACCTCGGCGTCGTGGTGGCCGATCGGCTTCCACGCCATCCCTGGTTCGTGTACGTCCTCGGGTTCGAGACCGGCACTGACGTCTTGAGCGACGCTCTGCAACTCGACGTGGATGCGGTGCCGCTCGCTGTGGGCGTGGGCACGCACTTCCTGCTTGAGTGGCAACACGGTCTCGGGGGACCGGTGACGCTGGCTCATTGCTACCTCCTGCTTCGTGGCCATACCACGGTGGTTTCGGTGCTTGCCTCAGTCAACCTAGTGGAGTTGGACCGCTCGTGTCGTGGGACTTCTGTAACGATTGTGCGCGATTCGGGGACAATTCGGGGCGATGCGGAAGGGTCAAGAACTCGTCGATCAGCGCCGATAGCTCTTTCGTGGACACGTTGCCGCCGCCGACCATGAACGCGCCCGACGCCGGAGCCGACGGTGATGTCGACGTCGGATTCGATGTCGCTGAACTCGGTTCGCGTCTGGTGGCCACGATCGATGGCGTCGTCGCCGGCAAGCACGACGCGGCCGAGGTCGCCGTCGCCACGATGCTGTCGGGCGGGCACCTCCTGATCGAGGACATCCCCGGCGTCGGCAAGACCCTGCTCGCGCAGGTGCTGGCGCGCAGTGTCGGTGGCACGTTCCACCGGATCCAGGGGACCTCCGACCTGCTCCCCGGCGACGTCACCGGTTCGATGGTGCCGAGTGGACGCCTCGACGTCGACAGCATGGTGTTCCGACCGGGCCCGGTGTTCGCCAACATCGTCGTGTTCGACGAGCTGAACCGCGCGACGCCCCGAACCCAGTCGGCGCTGCTCGAACTCGCCGAGGAAGCAACGGTGACCGTCGACGGCGTCGTGCATCCCCTCCCCGATCCGTTCATGATCGTGGCCACACAGAATCCGATCGACATCGCGGGAACCTACGGGCTGGGCGACGGATCGCTCGACCGGTTCCGTTCGGTCATCACACCAGGCCGCGCCCCGGCGTCGGCCGAACTCGACGTCCTCACCGGGCGCCGTGGACGCACCGTGCTCGACGGCGTCCAGCCCGTCGCCAGCCTCGGCGAGTTCGGCGCTGCCCGGGAGGCAGTCGCACGCGTGCAGATCAGCGACGCCGTGGGCGGCTACGTGGTACAGCTGCTGCAGGCCACCCGTGAGCACCCGGAGATCCGCGTCGGCGCGTCCACCCGTGGCGGCGTGGCCGTCGTCGCACTGGCACGGGCGTTCGCGGCGATGTCACGGCGCACCTTTCTGACGCCCGACGACATCGTGCGCGCCGCAGGGCCGGCACTGGCCCATCGCGTCGCCGGCACCCATGTGAGCGTCGAGGTGGGCCGAGAGCTCGTCGCCGACTGCCTCGCCGGGATCACTCCACCGACGATCTGATGCAGGCGCCCGATCGAACCGCGCCGCGAGCGAGTGCTCGAGCGGCGACACGATCCGGCATCGGACGAGTACGCCCGGCGGGGTGGTCGCCGGGGGCCGGGACGCTGGTCGGCGCCTGGATCATCAGCGCCGCAATCGCTCGACTCACCGGGGCCACCGCCGTCATCTTGCTGCTGGCCGCTGGCTTCGTGGCCCTCGTGTTCGAGATCCTCGCCGGATGGATGCGCACCCGATCCGTCCGTGTCCGATCGATCGTCACCCCCGCGGTCGCGAACGTGGGCGAGCACCTGCACGTGGTGGTCACCACGGACGCGCCCGACACGCCGCGAGCGACCGAACGCAGGCGCGTCACGCTCGCCCGCACCGATGGCACCGTGATCAGCACGAGCGCCGGCGATGACGCTGCGATCGTGGCCCACGTCGACCGGCCAGGTGTGATCGACGAGTTGACGGTGCGGGTCGACGTCGCCGGGCCGGCGGGGCTGATCTGGTGGCGACGGTCGGCGACGACGTCGATCGAGCCACTCCATCTCGCGCCGCGCGCGACCGGCCCCCTGCTCGACATCGAGTCCGTCGCCGCCACGGCAGACGGCTCCGTCGCCGCCCGCCTCGGGCATCACGACGGCGAGATCGACGGCGTCCGACCATGGCGGCCGGGCGACTCGACGAACTCGGTGCACTGGGCGTCGTCGCTGCGCACCGACGAGCTGATCGTGCACGATCGACTGACGTCCGCCGACCAGCGGTGGATCGTCGACCTCGGCTCGGCGTCCGCCGAGCCCAGCCGGCTTCGATGGACGCTCACCGAGGGCCGACGTCAGGGTCACGACGTCTCCGTGCGAACGACCGATGGTGTCGAACACGTCGTGCGCGACGAGGAGGACGCCGCTCGTTGGTCGGCGATCGCCGCCCAGATCGAGGCCGATCGAGAACCCGACGCCGACCGGCGACGCCGTGGCGACATCCTGCGGCGCCAGATCCGCCTGCAGTCGCCCACCATCGAGACCGACACCGCGATCTCCGGCACCGCTCGGTGGACGGCCGCAGGCGCTGCCTTCGCGAGCATGGGCATGCTCGTGGGCGCCTTGGACGGGTCGGCGGCACTCCTCGCGATGGTGTTCGCGGCGGTCGCTCTCGGAGCGGTCGTCTCACTGTGGGTCGCTCGCCGATCCGGCCGACGACCGCTGCTGATGCAGCTCATGATCGTCGCCGCGATCCTGGTTGCACTCGCGGCGATCGCTGTCCAAGCCGCGGATGTCGATGGCCTGCTCGCCGCATTGCGCGGCCCGCTCCCCAATGTCTTGATGCTGCTCGTGGTGCTCCACGGATTCGAAACGATCGACCGCCGGACGCTGCGGGTGCATCTGGCCATCACGTTCGTGCTCGCGGCCTATGCCGCCGGCCTCCGCATCGACGCCGCGCTCGGCTGGTGGCTCGCTGCCTGGGGGATCCCGTTCACTGCGTCGATGCTCACGGCGTCGCGGCGCCCACACCGGGCCGGCATGCCGATCAGCCCGTTGCGCAGACCGGCGGCGGGTTCGGCTGGACTCACGCTTCGCTGGGCGATGACGATCATGGCACTCGGGATCGCAACGCTCGGCGTGTTGAGCCTGGTGCCGATACCCGACGGGCCGGCGCGCCTCGGCTTGCCGGCGCTGTCGCTCGGCGCCCCGAGTGTGCCGTCACCCGGCGGACTGGCGCTGCCCGACGGCTCCGCTCCCCCATCCGATGCAGGATCGAGCGGACGCAACCCGGATCGCGGTTCGATCGGCAACGTGGTCGGCTACCCAGGGTTCAGCGAACAGCTCGACACCAGCATTCGTGGTGAGCTGGGTGACCAGATCGTCATGCGGGTGCGCGCGCCCGAGCCGGCGTTCTGGCGAGGGCAGACCTTCTCCGATTTCGACGGGCGAACCTGGACGGTGTCGCCAGAGATCGGACGACGCCAGGACGGTCCCGTGATCGACGTGCCACCCACGACGGGCGACGCCCTCGGCAGCTCCGTGCCGTCGAGCGAGCTGGTCCAGACGTACTTCGTCGAACAGGACCTTCCCAACGTGGTGTTCGCCGCCGCCCGACCCGTGCAGGTGATCTTCGACGGATCGCTGTGGACCCGGCCCGACAGCGCGCTGCGCTCCGACGTCACGCTCACGGCCGGCTCCGTGTACACCGTGATCTCCGAGCGACCGCTGGTCGACGCCGACATTTTGCGCGGCCAGGGCAACCTCGGTGAGTTCTTCCGGGGGTTCCGTGAGATGGCAGGTGGTGACGAGCTCGAGCCGTTCCTGCAACTTCCGGAGTCGACCACCCAACGAACGATCGATCTGGCCGATGCGTTGCGCACCCCGGGTGAGTCGACCTACGACACGATCCTCGCGTACGAGGCGTGGCTCGGCGCCAACACCGAGTACGACCTCGACGCGCCGGTGCCCGCCGATGGTGCTGACGCCGTCGACGATTTCCTGTTCGAATCGCGACTCGGTTTCTGCGAACAGATCGCCTCCACGCTCACGATCATGTTGCGCAGCCAGGGCGTACCCGCCCGACTTGCCACCGGGTACGTTCCCGGCGAGCGCGACCGGGTGTCGGGCGTGTGGAATGTACGTGGCAGCGACGCCCACGCCTGGGTCGAGGTGTGGTTCCCGCAGACGGGGTGGCAGGCGTTCGATCCCACCGCTGAAGTACCACTCGCGGCAGACGCCGGCAACGGCACCGTGGGCGGCGACCTGATCGGCGCGACGGTGTCGTCGATCGTGTCGTACCGCATCGAGATCATCGCGGTCGTGGTGGCTGCCGGCGTGGCGTTCGGGCTCGTCCGCCTCGCCATGTTGGCGCGCTACCGGCGTCGGCGCGGCCGCTGGGGACTCCTCCAGGATCGGTTCGGGTCCCTCGCAGACGGCGCGACATTCACCCGAGCCGAGCGACCGATCGTGCCCACCAACACTCGTCTCGCCGAGTCGGTCGCCGACACCGACCACTACGAGGCCGCGCTGGCCGTGGCCGACGAACTCGATCGGGTCGCGTTCGATCCAGCGTGGACCGACGACGACGAGCGCTACGAGCTCACGCGATCTGCGTTGGGAACGCTGGAGCGATCGCGGCGCTGAGTCCTACTTCTTCGAGATGCGGGCCTGGAGCGCCGCCAGGCGTTCCGCGAACCACGGCTGCTTGGTGCTCCAGAGTTGTGGTTCGAGTTCGCGTGCCACCGCGGCGGGGTGATCGTCGACGTCGGCCATCGCCTGGATCGTCTGTTTGGTCACGATCGCCAGCTCGCGCGGGACGCTCGCGGCCTTGGCGGCGAACTCATGGGCCACGTCGAGCAACGACTCCGCCGGGACCGACCGGTACGCGAGGCCGATCCGTTCTGCCTCCTTGCCGTCGAGCACCTGACCGAACACGACCGCTGCCATCGCCGCTTGCGGGCCGACGATCCGCCGCAGCATCCACGTGTGGCCGCCGCCCGGATGAATGCCGAGTTGCAGGAAACGCGTGTCGAGCTTCGCCGAGTCAGCGACGATGCGAACGTCACACCCCAGCGCCAGGTTCATGCCGGCGCCGACAGCAGCGCCATTCACCGCCGCAAGCGTCGGGAGGGGGCTGCGTGCGATTCGGAGGAATCCTTCGTAGATCGTGCCCAGGCTCTCGCCGGACGCCTCAGCGAGATTGCCGAGGTTGGCCCCGGCGCAGAACGCAGGCGGGGTGCCGGTGACCACGAGCGCACCGACCGACTCGTCGGCTTCGAAGGCATCCATCGCCTCGAGGATCTGCGCCACCATCGGTGCGGTGAGCGTGTTGCGCTCGTCGGGATTGTTCAAGGTGAGGGTGGCGACGCCGTCAGCGACGTCGGTGAGCACGAACGATTCGGTACCAGACATGCGAGCCAGTGTTGCACGGCGGTCTCGACGGCACGGCTCTCGCACGGGGTTAGCCTGCGTTCAGCACATGCTCGACCACGTCTTCACCGATGCCATCGAGCGCGCTCCGCGACGCGTTCGAAGCCGCATTCCTCGAACGCCAGGCGTTCGAGGAGCACTTCCAGAGCGATGTGCTGCTCGGCGACCTCACCTGGGAGACCAGCTACGGCCTCCCCGGAGAAGGCGAGCCGCCGCGAGTGGTCGCCCACATCACCTTCGATTGGCCGGCGTGGAGCCAGGCGGCGTATCGACAGTGGTACGTCGAGGAGGAGCTGGAGAAGCGCCCGGCGATCGAGATGGAGATCGTGCTGCGCATCCAGCGTCTCGCCGAACCCGCTGACCCTGCAGTGCTGTACAAGACGGTGCCCGAGCAGAGTCCCCTGGTGGGCGACGACCGCCTCGAACGCGCCGGCATGACGTCGGAGACCTCGCATCCCGACACCGAGGTAGACCCACTGGATCTGCGCACGGAGTACGCCGCCGAGATCACCTACGAGGGCCTGTACGAACTCGCCGAGGAGACCGTCGCCGACGGGACCAGCACGCTGCTCGACGAACACTTCGGCGCCCTCGGCGGCTGGATCGCCGCGACCCTCGTCAAGCTCGGCGACCTCCCCCTCGCGTTCCACCCCGCCGACGACGCCGACTGACGCCCCGGCAGCGACACTCGCCCCGCGAAACCCGAACCGAACCCGAAATGGCGCGCCAGCGTTGCGCTGAGCGCAACGCCCACGCAATTTTTCGGGTTGGGGGTGAGGCGTGGGGGGTGGGGTGAGGCGTGTGCGCCCGGGTGGGGTCGGGGTTCGGCCGGGTGATCGACGGGGTGAGAAGATGCTCCGATGGCCGAGAGCGACGTGTTGTACGAGGTGTCCGAGCGGATCGCGACGATCACGATCAACCGACCCGAGGCGCGCAACGCGCTGAGCAGCGAGATGTTGGCGCGCATTCCCGAGCGAATGGTCGACGCCGACGGCGATGACGACGTCGACGTGATCATCCTGACCGGCACCGACCCGGCGTTCACCGCTGGTCTCGACCTGAAGGAGCTCGGCACGAACGGCAGCAACCTGGCCGGAGGATCAGGGGCCGAGGGGAGCCGCAATCACTACGGCGTGCGCGGCCCGTTCCCGACCCTCACCAAGCCGCTGATCGGAGCGATCAACGGTGTCGCGGTCACCGGCGGGCTCGAGTACGCACTGAACTGCGACTTCCTGGTTGCGAGTGAGCACGCCAAGTTCGGCGACACGCACTCGCGCGTCGGCGTGATGCCCGGCTGGGGCCTCACGGTGCTGCTGCCCCAGGCGGTCGGGATCCGCCGTGCCCGCGAGATGAGTTTCACGGGCAACTTCATGCTCGCCGACGAGGCGCTGGCATTCGGGCTCGTCAATCACGTGGTGGCGCATGCCGACCTGATGCCGTTCACCCGTGGGCTGGCGACCGACATCATCGGCAACGATCAGCCGGGTGTGCGTCAGATCCGCGACACCTATGCCCAGATCGCCAACGACGACGACCACTGGGAGATCGAGTCTCGCGACGGCCGGGCCTGGCGACGCAGCAGCTTCAGCCCCGAAGCCGTCGCCGCCCGCCGCGCCGCCATCCAAGCACGCGGCCAACAGCAGTAGGCGACATCACGGGTCTGACCCGTGTTGTCGTCAGATCGCAGCGCCCTGCGCGCGGAGGGTGTCGCGGATTGCCTGGGCGATGTCGAGGGCGAGGATCTCGGCGCCGGTGGTGTTGAGATGGAATCCGTCGTCCGCGCGGACGTCCTTGCCCTCGCCGTCGCGAGGGTCGATCACGAACTCGGCCCAGTTGCCGTCACGACCGGAGAATCGCGTCCAGGTGTCGATGAAGATCACGTCCGGACGCTCGGCCGCCGCGGCCTTCGCAGCGCGATCCTGGATCGCCATCCGCTCGGTCACCTCGGGATTGTCGTCGTTCGGGATCCCGACCCAGATCAACGTACGACCGCCTTCGAGGAGTTGGTCCATCACGGCACCGACGCGCTGCTGGTACTCCGCGGTCCATTCGGCTTCGTTCGCGACCGGGTCGCCGATGATGAACTCGCCACTCGCAACCGCGAGGCCCTGTGCGTCGTTGCCGCCGAACGTGGCGACCACGATGTCAGGGTTCACCTCGGGCAGCTGGCGGTCGATCTCGGCCGGCCAGTCGAAGAAGTCCGGCCGAGCGAGGCCGGACGACACCTTGTAGTCCAACGACGTCTCGACGACGCCCGTACCGTCGAGCAGGGTCTGCAGGTACGGCCCGAACGTGCCTGCGTCACTGTCGCCGACGATGAACACCGTCGCCGGGTTCTCCGGCGTCGCCGGGCCGGTGTTCACCGGTTCGGTGTCGACGGGCTCGGTGTCGACCGGCTCGACGGTGTCATCGGGCTCCGTCGAGTCGTCGTCGACAACGATCGAGCTGCCGGCGCTCTCCGCGCCATCGGCAGCGCTGGACTCGAGTTCCCCATCGGCGTCGGCGACACCGTCGTCGCCGCCGGCGAGCAGCGCACCAACGCCTCGGAAGACCCCGAACGCTGCCACGAGCACGAGAGCGAGCGCGCCGAGCCGGCGCAGCGCGTAGCGCCGGCTGCTGTGGCGGCGACGGGGAGACGGAGTCGGAGACACGGGACTCCCCACGATACGGGACCTGGTGTCGTCGACGGCGGCAGACGCTCGACCGTGTGAACGCTCCGTGACCAGGCTGGGCCCTGGCGCGAGAGCCCCGTTACCAGCAGGTAGCTTGTGTGACGCGTGAACATGAGTGGCGCTCGCGCGCCGCTCGCCTCATGAATCCAAACAATTCATCCTGAAGGGGAGAACATGATCAAGAGCAAGAAGCTGCTCGCCATCGGCGTCATCGCCGCACTCGGCCTCGCAGCATGCGGGAGCGACGACGACGCCAGTTCGTCGACCGACGCTCCGGACGGCACGGAGGCCCCGACGGCCACCGACGCCCCAGACAGCACCGACGCCATGCCCGAGGGCGACTGCGCCGTCGGCGTGGTGTACGACATCACCGGCCGCGGCGACCGCTCGTTCAACGACGCCGCCGGCGCCGGACTCGACCAGGCTGTCGCCGAACTCGGCGCCACCGGAAGTGAATCCACCCCGACCGGCGACGGCGACCGCGCCGAGCGCGTGCAGGGCCTCGTCGACGAGGGCAACGGCCTCATCGTGGGCGTCGGCTTCCTCTTCGGTGACGCAATCACCGAGGCAGCGGCAAACAACCCCGACACCACGTTCGCGATCGTCGACTCCGTCGTCGAAGCCGACAACGTGGCCTCGCTGGTCTTCGCCGAGGAGCAGGGTTCGTTCCTCGTCGGCGCCGCTGCGGCACTCAAGACCCAGACCGACACGATCGGCTTCATCGGTGGCGTCGAGAACGACCTCATCAAGAAGTTCGAGGCCGGCTACGCCGCAGGCGCCCAGGCCGTGAACCCGGACATCGAGATCCTGGTCAACTACATCTCGCAGCCGCCGGACTTCTCCGGCTTCTCCGACCCCGCCCGCGGCAAGGAGATCGCCGCCTCGCAGTACGAGGCAGGCGCGGACATCATCTACTCGGCCGCCGGCGGTTCGGGTCTCGGTGCCTTCGAGGCCGCAGCCGAAGCCGGTGCACCCGGCGACGTCTGGGCGATCGGCGTCGACTCCGACCAGTACAACCTGGTCTCCGAGGAGCTGCAGCCCTACATCCTGACCTCGATGCTCAAGAAGGTCGACGTTGCGACCTTCGAGACGATGAAGGTCTTCTGCGAGGGCGGCGACGCCTCGGGCGTCCAGGTCTTCGACCTCTCGGTCGACGGTGTCGGCTACTCCACCACCGGTGGATTCGTCGATGACATCGCGGCCGAACTCGACGCCTACAAGGAGCAGATCGTCTCCGGCGAAATCGAAGTCCCGACCGCTCCCTGAGCACCGGGTGAACTGACGGAGCCGGCGTCCTGGGACGCCGTCTCCGACACTTCGTACGATGCCCGCTCGGCGTTGCCGGGCGGGCATCGTCGCGTCTCCGAACACCTCGTCGCAGCGGCTCTTCCTCTCGCGTCGCTCCGATCGGCTAGAAAACACGGATGAGCGATGATGCGCCGATTGCGATCCAGCTGAGTGACATCGTCAAACGCTTTCCCGGTGTCGTCGCCAACGACGGCGTCAATCTCTCCGTGCGTCTCGGCAGCGTCCACGCCATCGTCGGCGAGAACGGCGCCGGCAAGTCGACGCTGATGAAGACCCTCTACGGCGCCCACAAGCCCGACGAGGGCACGATCACCGTCAACGGCAAGGCCGAGGTGTTCCACTCCCCCAAGGATGCGATCGCCGAGGGCATCGGCATGGTGTTCCAGGCGTTCATGCTGGCAGCCAACCTGACCGTGTGGGAGAACATCGTCCTCGGCGACGAACCTGGCTCAGCGTTCTCGCTCGACATCAAGCAGGCGCGTCGACGCATCATCGAACTCGGTGAGCGATACGGGCTCGACGTCGACCCCGATGCGTTCATCTCCGAACTCGGTGTTGGCGACAAGCAGCGCGTCGAGATCCTCAAGGTCCTCTACCGCGGCGCGAAGATCTTGATCCTCGACGAACCCACGGCCGTGCTCGTACCGCAGGAGGTCGACGAGCTGTTCGCCTCACTGCGCGAACTGACCACCGAAGGCGCCACGATCATCTTCATCTCACACAAGCTCGACGAGGTGCTCAAGCACGCCGATGCGATCACGGTGATCCGTCAAGGCAAGACCGTCGGCGAGGTCGACGACCCGAGCAGCGTCACCTCCAGGGAACTCGCCGAGATGATGGTCGGCAGCGAACTCCCGACGCCGGAGACACGTGACAGCACGGTCACCGACATCCCCGTGCTCGAGTTGCGCAACATGACCGTCGCGAGCGCCGAACCGGGTGCGCCGAAGCCGCTGAACGACGTGACGTTCACCGTGCATCGTGGCGAGATCGTCGGCATCGCCGGCGTCGAAGGCAACGGTCAGAGCGAGCTGGTCAACGCCCTCGTCGGCCTCGCCCGCTCGAGCGGCACCGTCCTGCTCGACGGCGTCGACATCGGCCGCATGTCGACCCGCGACCGACGCGACAACGGTGTCGGCTACATCGCCGAGGATCGCCACAAGGACGGCCTCGTCATGTCGTTTGCGCTCTGGGAGAACGCTGCACTCGGGCACCAGCACCGGCCGCCGTACGGCAAGGGTCCATGGCTCAACGTCGCCGGCGCCAAGCAGCACACCGAAGAGATCGTCGACGAGTTCGACGTACGAACGCCCGGCATCAACGTGCCCGCGTTCACCCTGTCCGGCGGCAACCAGCAGAAGCTGATCGTCGGACGGGAGATGACCGCCGATCCGAAACTGCTCGTGGCCGCACACCCCACCCGCGGCGTCGACGTCGGCGCCCAGGCCGGGATCTGGGACATCCTGCGCGACGCCCGAGCAGCTGGACTCGGCACCGTGCTCGTGTCGGCCGACCTCGAGGAGTTGATCGGGCTCTCCGATCGGTTGCTCGTCATGCTCCGAGGCCGCATCGTCGCCGAGGTCGACCCCTCCACCGTCACCCCGGCCGACCTCGGCTCGTACATGACCGGAGCGAAAGCGGGGGCCGCCTGATGTGGCAGAAGATCTGGCGAGGATCGCTCGCCCCGCTGATCGCCGCGGCATCGGCGATTCTCATCTCGTCGATCGCCCTCTTGATCTCGGGCAACAACCCGGTCGAAGCCTTCCAGGAGATGTGGAAGACGATCGACTCGACCCAGTCGGTCGTCGTCATCGTCAACACCGCGGTGCCGCTCTACATCGCCGGCGTCGCGGCGGCGATCGGGTTCAAGATGAACCTGTTCAACATCGGCACCAACGGCCAGTACCTTCTGGCGGCGCTGATCGCGGGCTGGGCGGGCGCCGAGGTCAGCTTGCCACCATTGCTCCACGTGCCGTTCGTGATCCTGGTCGCGATCATGGTCGGTGGAAGTTGGGCGCTGATCGCCGGCATCTTGAACGTGACGCGCAACGTCAACGTGGTCGTGTCGACGATCATGCTCAACTACATCGGCATCGGGCTCAGCGCGTTCCTGCTCGCCGAGGTCTTCCGGGACGAGGAGAACGGCGGCCTCGTCGCCCAGACCAAGGTGATGCCGGAGTCAGCTCGGCTGCCGTCGTTGAATCCGATCTTCGAACTCTTCGGTTTCAATTTCCCGAACAACGTCGAACTGTTCGGTTTCCTACCGATCGCGATCCTGCTCGGCGTCGGCTACTACGTGCTGCTCAACCGCAGCCTCTTCGGCTACGAGCTGCGCCTGTCCGGCCTCAATCCAGCCGCTGCGCTGTCCGCCGGCGTCAACCCGAAGCGCATGGTGCTGATCACGCTGTTCATGTCGGGTGCCGTCGCCGGGATGATCGGCCTGCCGTTCCTGCTGTCCGACCCGAGCTTCCTCAAGTACGGCGATGCCTTCCCGACGATGATCGGCTTCACCGGGCTCGGCATCGCTCTGCTCGGCCGCAACAATCCCGTCGGAATCGCCGCTGCGGCCATCGTGTGGGCCACGATCGAGCGAGCGACGCAGCGACTCGGCCCGATCGGCGTCCCGCCCGAGATCGGCAAGATCCTGCAGGGCTCGTTCCTCCTCACCGCGGTGATCGCATACGAGGTCGTCCGTCGCCGCAACGACGCCGCCGCTGTCGCTGCTGCGGCAGCCGCGGTCAACAAGGAACGCGACGACACGCCGTATGAGTCGCCGCCCAATCTCGGCAACGGACGAGCAGCAGGAGCACCGGCATGACCGCCACGATCGACGCCCAACCGGTCGAGTCGGCGCCACGATCGTCCTACCTGCATTCGACTCGGTTCCGTCTCCTCGCCATCACGCTGATCGGTATCGGCATCGTGTCGGCCGCCCGCATCATCGCCGACAACCCCGACCTGACGTCGAGCGGCACCTTCGGCGTCGGGCTGCGCACCGCGGCGCCGATCGCACTCGCCGGCCTCGCCGGGCTCGTCGCCGAACGCAGCGGCACGGTCAACATCGGCATCGAGGGCATGATGGTGATGGGCACGATCTTCGCCGGCTGGTGGGGGTGGGAGTTCGGCCCGTGGGCGGCCCTGCTCGGTGGCATCATCGGCGGCATGCTGGGCGGGCTGCTGATGAGCCTCGCCACCACGACCTTCGGCGTCAACCACATCGTCGCCGGCGTCGCCATCAACCTGATCGCTCCCGGCATCGCAAGATTCATGGCGAGCGAACTCTTCGTCGGTGTCCAGGGTGGTTCCGTGACCTCGTCGCCCGGCAACTCGGGCAGCATCGGCGAGTTCACGGTCCCGTTCCTGTCGGGAGGTGATGTCTTCGGGTGGCAGTCGCCCGACATCCTCGGCTGGCTCGAGGACACCGGCTGGTTCATGATCGCCGACGTCGCCGGCTTTGGGAAGGGTCTGACGACCGCGGTCACCTGGGACGTGGTGCTGACCTTCTCCCTGTTCTTCGCCGTCGCCTACCTGCTGTGGCACATGCGCCTCGGACTGCGACTGCGTTTCGCCGGTGAACGGCCGTCGGCTGCGGACTCGCTCGGCGTGTCGGTCCACAAGATGCGCTGGATCGGCATGGCGATGTCAGGTGGCCTGGCCGGTATGGGCGGCGCTGTCCTCGTGTTGTTCTCCAACCGATACCTCGAGAACCAGGTGTCCGGACGCGGCTTCCTCGGGCTCGCGACGATGATCTTCGGAAACTGGATGCCCGCCGGTACGGCGATCGGCGCCGGACTGTTCGGTTACGCCCAGGGAATCACGCTGCGCACCGGTCCCGGCGACCTCGTGCGCACGCTGCTGCTCGCGGCGGCGATCGCCCTGATCCTGCTCGTGATCTCGATGGTGGTTCAGAAGAACTTCGCCCCGGCCGGCACGGTGACGGTCTTCGCCGTGGTGACGCTGTGGGCGTACTTCGCTGCCGAGTCGCCCAACAACCAGTTGGTGTTCGTGACCCCGTACGTCGTGACGCTGATCGCCGTGTCGATCGGTGCCCAACGACTCCGACCGCCCGCCGAGGAAGGCATCCCCTGGTTCAAGGGGATGCAGTAGGACCATCGCGTCGACCGTCATGACGATCGGCCTCGACGACGCCCGGCGCCTGCCCAAGGTGCTGTTGCACGATCACCTCGACGGCGGACTGCGCGTCGAGACCATCATGGAGCTGGCCGACTCGATCGGCTGGACGCTCCCCGAAGTCGACCCGGCGGAGTTGCAGGCGTGGTTCACGCGCGGCGCTGAGACCGCCGACCTGTTGCAGTACCTCGCGACGTTCGAGCACACGCTCGCAGTGATGCAGACGGTGGAGCACATCGAGCGCGTCGCCCATGAAGCGGTCGTCGACCTCGCGGCCGACGGCGTCGTCTATGCCGAGGTCCGGTTCGCACCGGAACTGCACCAGGAGAGAGGTCTCGAGTTGGAGGCGGTCGTCGAAGCGGTCACGTCGGGGTTCCGGCGCGGCGAAGCCGACGTCAGTGCGACGGGTCGCTCGATCACGGTGAATTCCATCCTGTGTGCAATGCGCACCGAGCACCGATCGGTCGAGATCGCCCACCTCGTCGATCGTCTGCGGATGTGGGACGACAAAGTCGTGGCCTTCGACCTCGCCGGAGCGGAAACCGGGTTCCCACCGTCGCTCCATGCCGAAGCGCTCGCCTTTGCCCGGTCGGCGCTGCTCAACGTCACGATTCACGCCAGCGAGCCGCCGGATCTCGAGTTGATCTCCGACGCGCTCGCCAACGGCGCACACCGCATCGGCCATGGCGTCCGCCTCCGCACCGACACGAACCTCGGTGACGGCGACGACTCGGCCGGGCTGTTGCTCGGTCCACTCGCTCAGTACGTGCTCGATCATCAGGTGCACCTCGAGATGGCGCCGACGTGCAACGTGCAGATCGGTGCCGTGCCGAGCGTCGCCGACCATCCGATCGGTCCGTTCCTGCGGGCGGGTTTCAACGTCGGCTACAACACCGACAACCGGCTGATGAGCAACGTGATGCCGTCGAGCGAACTCCACGCGATCGCCGTCGCGCACGGCCTGACGCTCACCGAGATGGAGCAGCTCGCGACCAACGCGATGATGTCGTCCTTCGCCCCGATGGACCTCCGCCGCCGCATCCTCACCGAGCAGATCCAGCCTGCATACCGCTGACGCCCACGTTGCGCAGGACACGACGTGGACGTCGAGCGCCGCTACGGTGACGGTTCGACCACGACAGAGACGGGGACGTGCGCCGGTGAGACATCGACACCTGCTGATCATCGGTATCGCTGCCGCGACCGCCGTCGCAGCCTGTTCGTCATCGAACGACGACGTCGCGATCGACGACTCGCCCACGACCGTGGCGACGACCGCCGCCCCGACCACCGTTCAGTCGACGGTGGCGCCGACGACCACGATCGACCCAGCCGAGGCCCGCACCATCGAACTGGTCAACGAGTACGTGGCGCAGGCGGCAGCGTTCGATCAGGCGGGCGCCGACGCTCAGTTCCCACAGGGGTTGACATTCGCCGCGGGCGGTGCGCCCGGCTACTCGCGATACGTGTTCCGTGAGCACTCCGAGCGGTGTGGTCCCGACGCTCGTCGAGGGCCCGATCGACGGAACGGTTCGCTGCCAGGACGAAGCCCTTCCCTGTTCGTACCTGGAACTGAAGGAATTGGCGGACTCCGGCGACCCGATCCCGGCCGAGCTCCAGATGACCGCCGAAGAGCTGTCGACGCTGGTCGCCCAACTCGACGAACTCAACGCGTTCGCCGAGACGCATCGTGACGTCAACAGTGCCTGCGCCGAGGGCTTCGTCAGCGACAAGATCCAGACCGCCAACATGGGGTCGCACTTCTACCAACCCGCCTGGATCAACGACGGCTTCTTTCCGTCGCGGCCCGAGATCCTGCTGTACGCCCTCGCCGACGGGACGATGCCGAACGGGCCGGTCGGACAATGCGTCAACGGCGTCTGGAACGGTCCGCCGATGAGTCTGGTCGGGACTTCGTTCATCATCCCGCCGGCGGTGATCGGCACGGACCACCCCGACGCCTTCGCCGGACCGCTCGACAACTGGCACATCCACTACAACCTGTGCCGCGGCAACGCACAAGGGCGCGACACGTTCATCCCGAAGAGCGAGTGCGAGGCAGCCGGCGGCAACTTCTCCGCCGCGCTCGGGTGGATGATCCACGCCTGGGTCGATCCACTGCACGACAACCAGCTCGGAGTCTTCGGCATGTGGAACTCGTCGATTCAGCCGGTGATGGAGGCCGACCTGATCCTCGAGACCCGCCAGTCCCGAGGGTCGGATTTCCCCGACGGCGCCGAGCAGTCGCTGATCACCGACTTCCTCTACAACGGCGACCTCGAGGTGAAGGCCGGCCAGCCGCTGTTCTTCAACAACGTCGACTCGGTGCCCCACACCGTCACCGCCGGCACGCCCGCCGACCCGGCGCTCGACGAATTCGACTCGGGTCTGCTGACCCCCGGCAGCAACTTCGCCCTCACGTTCGATTCGCCCGGTGTGTACTCGCTGTTCTGCACGTTGCACCCCGACATGGTCGCCAACGTCACGGTCGACTGACGTGTTGCATCTGGGGTCAGACCCCAGATGCAACACCGACCACTACGATCAGCCGCGTGCTGAGCGCCGCGCAGATCGAGTCGTACGAACGTGATGGATTCCTCGTGGTGGACGACTTCGTGTCCGTCGACGATCGAGCCCGTCTGCGCGAGCGCGCAATCGACATCGTCGACGCGTGGGAACCGTCCGAGCAGCGATCGGTCTTCACCACGAACGAGCAGGCACGGGTCTCCGACAGCGAGTTCCTCGCCAGCGGGTCGACGATCTGGTGCTTCTTCGAAGAGGACGCATTCGGCCCCGACGGCGAGTTGACGCAGCCCAAAGACCTCAGCATCAACAAGATCGGCCACGCCCAGCACGACCTCGACGACGAGTTCGAACGATTCTCCTACGACGCCCGCCTCGCCGAGATCGCCGCCGACATCGGGATGGTCGATGCCCGGGCCCTGCAGTCGATGTACATCTTCAAGCAACCACACATCGGCGGCGAGGTCGGCTGCCATCAGGACGCAACGTTCCTGTACACCGACCCGATCACGGTCACCGGTTTCTGGTTCGCGATCGAGGACGCCACGCTGGAGAACGGGTGTCTGTGGGCAGCGCCCGGTGGCCATCGTGGCCCGCTGCGCCAACTCTTCAAGCGCGACGGTTCCGGCGAGGGCACCGTCATGGAGCCGCTCGATGCGACTCCCCTGCCGACACCGCCGCCGGCGGGTGACGACCTCGTCCCGCTCGAGGTACCCGCCGGCACGCTCGTGGTGCTGAACGCCAAGTTGCCGCACTGGAGCGACGTCAATCGATCGGGCACCAGCCGGCACGCGTACACGCTGCACTGCGTGTCCGGCGCCGCCGACTACCCCGAGTGGAACTGGCTGCAACGTCCCGCTGACATGCCACTGCGCCCGCTCGGCTGACCGCGCACGACTCGGTAACGTGGATCCATGTCACTGGCCGATCTGATCCAGCGGGCGCCCAAGGCGCTCCTCCACGACCACCTCGACGGCGGCGTCCGCCCCCAGACCGTGATCGAACTCGCAGAGGAGTTCGGCTACAAGGATCTCCCGACCACCGATGTCGACGATCTCGCCACCTGGTTCAACCGGGGCGCAAAGCGCAACGATCTCGTGCTCTACCTGGAGACGTTCGCCCACACCGTCGGCGTGATGCAGGACCGAGATGCGATCGAACGGGTCGCCTACGAGTGCGCCCAGGACCTCGCCGCTGACGGTGTCGTGTACGCCGAAGTGCGGTTCGCTCCCGAACTCAGCACCGAGAAGGGCATGACGCTCGACGAAGTCATGGAGGCGGTGCTCGACGGGTTCCGGCGCGGTTCCGCCGACACCGATCTCACCATCTACTCGATCGTGTCGGCGATGCGGACCGCCGCCCGCTCCCTCGAGATCGCTGAGCTCGCCGTGCGGTTCCGTGACGCCGGCGTCGTTGGCTTCGACATCGCCGGCGCCGAAGCGGGCTATCCCCCGTCGCGCCACCTCGACGCGTTCCAGTACGTCAATCGAGAGAACTTCCACTCCACCATTCACGCCGGTGAAGCGTTCGGTCTCCCATCGATCTGGGAGGCGGTGCAGTTCTGCGGCGCCGAGCGCCTCGGACACGGCGTGCGCATCGTCGACGACATCGACCCCGGTGACGGTCTCGGCTCGGAGAAGCTGGGACGACTGGCGACCTACATCCGCGACCGTCGCATCCCGCTCGAGCTCTGCCCGACGTCGAACGTCAACACGGGCGTCGTCCCCTCGATCGCCGACCACCCGATCGGCATGTTGCGGCGACTGCGCTTCCGGGTGACGGTCAACACCGACAACCGGCTGATGAGCAACACGTCGATGACCAAGGAGATGCAGAAGCTGCACGATGCGTTCGGGTGGGGCCTCGATGACTTGGAATGGCTCACGGTGAACGCAATGAAGTCGTCGTTCGCCCCGTTTCCGGAACGGCTGAAGCTGATCAACGGCGTGATCAAACCGCGGTACTCGATCCTGAAGTCCGAGCTCTCCCTCGGGGCGGCCTGACATGGCCGTCGAGACGATTCTGGTCGACCACCCCGTCTGCACCGACGCGTTGGCGCGCATCCGCGACCGGGAGACGCCCAATGCGCTCTTTCGCCAGAACCTCGAACGCATCGGCGGCCTGCTGATCGCCGAGGCGACGCGCACGCTGCCGACGGTCGACGGCACCGTCGAGACACCGTTGACCACCGCGCCGGCACGCCGGATCGCCGTGCAGCCGGTGGTGGTACCGATCCTGCGCGCCGGACTCGGATTCGTGGGTCCCGCGCAGGACCTGCTCCCCAATGCCGACATCGGGTTCATCGGCATGGCCCGCAACGAGCAGACCCATCAGCCCGAGCCGTACGTGAACAAGCTGCCCGAGTCGCTCGCCGGTCGTCCGGTGATCGTGCTCGATCCGATGGTGGCCACCGGCGGATCACTCGTACACACGATCCGACTCCTGCTCGAGCGAGGCGCCCCAGAGCCGATCACCGTCGTATGCGCACTCGCAGCACCGGAGGGCCTCGCAACGCTCGAAGAGGCGGGCCTCTCGATTCGCCTGTTCACCGCAGCGATCGACGACCACCTCAACGACGATGCCTTCATCGTGCCCGGCCTCGGCGACGCCGGCGACCGCCAGTTCGGCACTCCCGCCTGAAGGTTACGCGGTGCCAGGCACCACGTAACCAGTCGTCGCGGTGTCAGTCGGGTTACGTGGTGCCTGGCACCACGTAACCACGTCGCCATCCTGTCGACCGGGTGCGTCGCCCGTCGAGGTCGACGTCGCCGTCGGGGTGCTCCAGGTGCTCGCCCTCATGCCGGCGGGGGGCATCCCCGACTTCCGGACACCCGATCTCAACGTCGAGGACGAGGAAGCGATCGCCTCGGGCACTCGACACACCTGAGCCTCGGCGTGGTGCCGCTA
This sequence comes from Ilumatobacteraceae bacterium, assembly GCA_963741875.1. Lineage (GTDB taxonomy): Bacteria > Actinomycetota > Acidimicrobiia > Acidimicrobiales > Ilumatobacteraceae > Sva-07. Next base: position 113,505 of record CAVUJO010000006.1, read on the forward strand.
CCTGCCCGTGAAGTCGGGGCGCCGCTTCTCGAGGAACGCAGTGCGGCCCTCCTCGGCGTCGGCGCTGGCCCACGCCGCGCTGCGAGCCGCTTCGAACGGCGCATCCTCACCCGGTTCGCCCTGCGCGCGTTCGAGGCCGATCTTGTGGCCGGCGATCGTGAGCGGAGCAAGTCGGGACAACTCGTGCGCCCAGGCGACAGCGTCGTCGAGCGTGCCGAGCCGGTGGATTCCGCCGGTGACGTGGAGCTGTTCGGCGGTGTACGTCTGCGCGGCCATGAGCATCGCCCGGGCGATCGGCGGCGAGAATTCAGATGCCAACCGCCGGATGGTCCAGTGATCGACCACGAGGCCGAGCTTCGCTGCCGGGATCCCCAACACGCTGGTCGGCGTCGCCACGCGGAGGTCGGTGGCGATCGCCAACTGCGCCCCGGCACCGAGGGCCGGACCGTCGATTGCGGCGATCACCGGCACCGGCAGTCGACCGAACCCGCGCAGCACCGAGGCGAGATCGGTCGCGAACTGCCCCTCCTCGACGCCGTTGAGATCGGCGCCGGCGCTGAACGCCGGGGGCGTCCCCGTCAGCACCACGGCTCGGATCGCGTCAGGCGTCCGAGCGTCGATCGCTGCTTGCACGTCGAGCAGCTCCAACAGTGTCGCGTGGTCGACGGCGTTGCGCCGCGACGGGCGATCGAGCGTGATCGACCGCCACGAGGCCGTCGTGGTCGAGATCGACCGTCATGACCGGAGGCGTTGCGCTCGTAGCATGTGGTGACTGTATGTCGAACCCCCCTGCCACACCCGACGAGATCGACCCCGTACGCGCCAAGCGAGCCCAGGTGGCCAAGTGGACACTGCTCGCCAATCGGGTCGGCTACCTCTTCGTGGCCCTGGCGATGGCGCTGTTCATCATTGCATTCGCCGTGGGTTTCTCGGCGTTGATGGCCAACCTCGTGATCATCTCGTTCGTGATCGGCTGCGTCCTGTTGGCCCCCTCGATCATCGTCGGATACGCCGTCAAGGCTGCCGAGCGCGACGACCGCGAACGCGGCTTCTGAGTTGTCGACACCCGAATTCCGCGAGGGCAGACCGCCCGTTACCATTCGGTAACACATGTCTCCTCGATTGACCGCCACCGCTCGCCGGGAACAAATCCTCGACGTCGCGCTCGAGGTGTTCGCCACCCATGGCTTCCACGGCGCGTCGATGAACGACGTTGCCGACGCCGTCGGCGTCACCAAGCCGGTGCTCTACCAGCACTTCGATTCCAAGCGGGATCTGTATCAGGCACTGATCGACGAGGTCGGCGACCGTCTCCTCGCGAACATTGCGAAGGCGGCGGCCGAGGCCACTGACGGCAAGAGCCAGACCGAACTCGGATTCCGCGCCTATTTCCGCTGGGTCGCAGAGGATCATGACGCGTTCCGATTCCTGTTCGGATCGGGCACCCGACGCGACGACGAGTTCAATGCCGCTGTCACGCGAATCACCGCCGAGGCGGCCAAGGCGGTCGCTCCGCTGATCGCGGTCGACATCGACGAGCGCCATCGCACCACGATCGCCCACTCGCTCGTCGGCATGGCCGAGGGGGCCAGTCGTCTGTTGGTGGAGCGCGGCGACGAGTTCGACCCCGACGAGATCGCACACGTGGTTGCCGACCTCGCGTGGGCCGGCCTCCGCGCGGTCCAACCCAAGGACTGAATCGTTGCCGGCAGGCAAAGCCCCACGTTTGCGTGACAGTTCCGGTGGGACGTCCCACCGGAACTGCAGCGCAAACGTGGAATTCGGGGTCAGTCGGCGGGAACGATGACGAGGTGGGCCTCGCCAGCGCCGTTGGACCCGGGATCCTGGACGTCGATCTTGGCGCCGGAGAGCGCCTCGGCGACCTCCGGAGCAACACACAGTCCGAGACCGTGGACCTCGCCGGTGTGGTCGCCGACCATGGGCGCGTCGACGAAGCCGAGCGAGATCCCCTGCTCGCCGTCGGTCGCCGGAGCCACCCTCAAGAGCGCATCATCCGGGATTCCTTGTTGCGACCGGGCATCGGTCAACAGGGTGGCAGCGGGGTGGCTCAGGGTCAGCATGGTCATCCTCCTCGGATGTCGGTTGCGTGCTTCCAGCCCTACCCCCACATCGGATGAGTGAAAACGTCGGGTCCCGAATCGGCTCCTGACCAGGCACGGACCAGACCCGCCCTTTGCGTGGCACTTCCGGTGGGCCGCCCCACCGGAAGTGCAACGCAAACGTGGATGTGGTCGGCTCAGTTTCGGTAGGTCAGGCCGCGGTAGCCGTCGACGAAGCCGGCCGCCCGCAGGATCTCGAGCAGACCGGCCGGCGCGTCGGTGAGACCATCTCCATCGATCTTGCGGACCTCCGCGGATCGGAGCCGATCGTCCTTGACGAGCGAGACCAGCGCATCGGCCCACGAGGGATCGACCGTCGCCTCCGGAAAAGTGACCAGGTGGTGACCCCGACGATCGAACCACACGAGCGGTGTCCCGGCCCGCACCACCACCATCGACGAGGCACTTCGAGCCGGCCGTCCCGACGTCGGCGGCCACACCAGCGCCGCACCGTACGGTTGCGCCGGGTCGGTGGATGCGAGCACGATCGCGTCGGGGACGTCATCGGGTGAGATCACGGGGTCGGGCGTCTCGCGAACCGCTCGCAGGCGATCGACCGCTCCGGGTACGGCAAACTGTGCGGCCCCGAGTCCGTCGACGAAGTAGCCGCGGCGTACCTGGCCGCGCTCCTCGAGCACCTTGAGCACCCCGTAGACGGCGCTGAATCCGCCGACGAGACCCTCGGCCATCACGGCCTCGCGGGTCACCACACCATGGCGCTCGACGAGTTGCAGCGCCTGCGCATGGGCGGCTTCGGTGGGGCTCGGAGCGGGCAGCAGCAATGGTGCCACCAGGCTCCACCGCCCCTGGCCAGCAGGCGGCCCGATGCCGCGTCAGTCGACCCGGACGAGGACGGCTGCGCACCTTCGAACGACTGCTCGAAGCGGCCTTCACCACTGCGCCCCCGAGCACGGCTCGCAGCGGCGCCAGTGAGTCGTTGGTGACCTCGCCCGCCCACACCAGATCCCAGAGCGCAACCAGGAGTTCCTGATCGGACGCGCCCGTCGACGCGCCACGGATCTGGCCCCAGAAGCTCGCACCCTGCTCGGCCAACAGCGTGCGAATGGCGTCGTGCAGGGCACCCTCGACGACATCACGCTGTTCCCATCCCGGCGCGAGCAGCGGGAGTTGATCGGCGAAGCACAGTCGAACCCGTCCGTCGCGGGCCCCGAGCCCACCGGCCCCGATCCAGACGACCTCACCCGCCGTGCACAGTTCGTCGAGCATCGACGGGCGATAGCCGCGCACCCGAACCGGCAGGACGTCGGTCTCGATCGTCGACGCAACGAGTGCTGCGCCGGACAGCACGCCGAGCGTCTCGACCAGTGCGTCCATCCCCCGTCGCTGGGCTGGGATGTCGTGCCACGCCGTGAGGAACCGCGCGAACGCCTCCTGCTCGACCGGCTCGACCTCCTTGCGGAGCGCTGCCAGCGACCGTCGTCGAAGCTGACGCAACACGTCGACGTCGCAGAACTCTCGGCTGACGCCGCCCGGCCGGAACTCGCCGACGACGAGGCGCTCCTCTCCCTCGAGGGCGGCGAGGGCCCCGGCAATACGCTCGGGCGGCGCACCGAAGCGGGCGGCGACCTCCGCCGTGAGGAACGGACCGTGCGTGCGGGCGTAGCGACCGACGAGCTCCTCGAGCGGCCGGGCCACCGGATCGGTGAACGCCATCGGCAACCCGAGTGGCAACGAGCACCCGAACGAGTCGCGGTACTTCGCGGCGTCTTCGGCGGCTGCGAAGCGCGGCTCGCCGGCGAGCGCGATCTCGATCGCCCGCTTCTCGGCGACGAGCACCCCGAGCCACCCGTCGGGATCCGCGCCCGCTGCCGACTCACAGCGCAGCTCGACCTCCACCGCCGAGAGGTCACCGACTCGACGAAGCACGTCGTGGAGCTCATCGGCGGAGCGAGCGCGGCGACCCTCCGCGAGACACTGCAGCTCCAGTTCGACGTCGGCGAGCACGTCGGGATCGAGCAGCTCGCGCAGTTCCTCCGCGCCGAGCAGGTCGCGCAGCAGGTCCCGATCGAGCGCCAACGCTGCGGCCCGCCGCTCGGCGAGCGGCGCGTCGCCTTCGTACATGTACGCAGCGATCCAGTTGAAGAGCAGGCTCGACGCCATCGGGCTCGCCTTGCCGGTGTCGACCGTGACCACTCGCACCGCCCGCGATCGCAGCTGGCCGAGCACTTCGCGCAGCGCCGGCACGTCGAAGACGTCCTGGAGGCACTCACGCGACGTCTCAAGCAGAATCGGGAACGTGGGGTACTTCGCCGCGACCGCGAGCAGGTCGGCAGCGCGCTGACGTTGCTGCCACAGGGGTGTTCGACGATCCGGCCGACGACGGGGAAGCAGGAGCGCGCGGCCGGCGCACTCGCGGAACCGCGCCGAGAACAGCGACGTCTGCGGCAGCGTGGCGACGACGAGTTCGTCGATGTCCTCCGGGTCGATCATCAGCGACTCGATCGGCAACTCCACCGCTGATTCCGGGAGGCGGATCACGATGCCGTCGTCGCCCCACATCGTCTCGACGGGGATGTCGAACTGGTCCATCAGGCGCCGCTCGATCGCCATCGCCCACGGGGCGTGCACCGGCGTGCCGAATGGGCTGAGGATGCAGACCCGCCAGTCGCCGATCTCGTCCTGGAACCGTTCGACGACGACGGTGCGGTCGTCCGGCGCGGCGCCGGTGGCCTCGACCTGTTCGGCCAGGTACTGCTGCAGGTTGCTCGCTGCAAACGCGTCGAGCGAGTAGTGATCCATGAGCCGTGCGGTCGCTGCTCGCTCGTCGAGGTCACGGATCTCGCGGACGAAGGCGCCGAGTGCTCGACCGAGCTCCAACGGGCGTCCGGGGCGATCGCCGTGCCAGAACGGCATCTTGCCCGGCTGGCCAGGGGCAGGCGAGACGGTGACCCGTTCGAACGTGATGTCCTCGATCCGCCAGGTGGAGGCGCCGAGCACGAACGTCTCACCCGGGCGGCTCTCGTAGACCATCTCCTCGTCGAGTTCGCCGACGCGGGTGCCGTCGGGCAGGAAGACACCGAACAACCCGCGGTCGGGGATGGTGCCGCCGGAGGTGACCGCAAGTCGCTTCGATCCGTCGCGGGCCCGGAGGCGATCGTTGATGCGGTCCCAGACGATGCGCGGCCGGAGCTCGGAGAACTCCTCACTCGGGTACCGCCCCGACAGGAGATCGAGGACGTTGCCGAGCAGGTCGTCGGAGATCTCGGCGAAGCTGGCACAGCGGCGCACCATCGCGGTGACGTCGGCGACCGAGCACTCCTCGACGATCGCCACATGGGCCACGATCTGCTGCGCGAGCACGTCGAGCGGGTTGCGCAGGTAGCGCGTCGATTCGATCTCGCCGTCGATCATGCGACGGGTGACCACGGCCGCTTCGAGCAGGTCGCCACGGTGCTTCGGGAAGATCGACCCGCGCGACGGTTCACCGACCGAGTGACCCGCTCGGCCGATGCGCTGGAGACCGCGGCTGACCGCTCCCGGCGACTCGACTTGGATGACGAGGTCGACCGCCCCCATGTCGATGCCCAGCTCGAGCGACGAGGTTGCCACGATCGCTCGCAACTCACCGCGCTTCAACCGGTCCTCGATCACCACCCGTTGCTCTCGTGCGAGCGACCCGTGATGGGCGCGCACCAGCTCGTCGATGATCTCGCCCGTCTCGGGATCGACGATGCCGGGAACCCCCTGTTCGATCGCCAACTCGTTGATCTTGGCGGCCAACCGCTCGGCGGCACGGCGGGCGTTGCAGAAGATGATCGTCGAACGGTTGGCGAGGATGCGGCTGAGGATCTCCGGATAGATGCTCGGCCAGATGGACGTGCGGCGTTCGGTGAGCGCGGCGGTCGCGGGACCGGGCGTGAGGTCGACCGTGACCTGGCCGATCGTCGACATGTCCTCGATCGGAATGACGACCTCGACCTCGAGCGCCTTGCGGATCCCGGCATCGACGATCTGCACTGGGCGGCGTCGCCCCGGTTCCTCGAACCCGCCGAGAAACTCCGCAACCTCGACGAGCGGTCGTTGGGTGGCGGACAGTCCAATGCGCTGCGGCGGCCGGTCGGTCACCTCCTCGAGACGTTCCAGCGACAACATCAGGTGCGCGCCGCGCTTGGTGGTGGCCATCGCATGAATCTCGTCGATGATCACCGTCTCGACCCCGGCGAGCGTCTCGCGTGCCGACGAGGTGAGCATCAGGTAGAGCGACTCCGGCGTCGTGATCAGCAGGTCGGGCGGACGCCGAATCAGCTTCTGCCGGTCGTTGGCCGCCGTGTCCCCCGTGCGCATGCCGACCTCGGGCGCGACGAACGCATCGCCGAGTCGTTCGGCGGCCAGTTCGATGCCCTTCAGCGGAGCCCGCAGGTTCTTCTCGATGTCGAAAGCGAGCGCCCGCAGCGGCGAGATGTAGAGCACCCGTGTGCGGTGCGAACGCTCGTCGGGACGTGGCGTCGTGGTGAGCCGGTCGATCGAGGCGAGAAAGGCCGTCAGCGTCTTGCCCGAGCCGGTCGGCGCACAGATCAGCGTGTGTTCGCCGTTGACGATGTGCGGCCAGCCCTGCACCTGCGGCGGTGTCGGTTCGGGAAACGACGCCGCGAACCACTCCCGAACGGCGGGCGAGAACGCCTCCAGAACCGGATGGGCAGCGATTGCGTCACGCTACCCATCACCCACGATCGCCCGACACGAAGCGATGAGTTTCGGCGCGATCTGTCTGCGCCGAAAATCATCGCCGGCAGATGCGTCAGCCGTCGGTGGTCTCGGTCATGTCGCTGTCCATGTCGTCACCCATGTCGTCACCCATGTCCATGTCCATGCCGTCGAGGGTGCGGACGGGTGAGGTGACCGTCAACTCGGTGCCGTCGTCGAAGATCATCGTGACGTCGATCTCACCGACGAAGTCGGCCGGGTCGATGTCGAGCATCATGATGTGCGGGCCGCCCGGCTCGAGCTCGAAGGTGGCACCAGCAGCGATCACGAAACCGTCTTCGCGTTCCTGCATCTGCATCGTGCCCTCGTCGTCCATCAGGGTCTCGTGGATCTCCACGGTCGCGTCGAACGGCACCGAGCCGCCGATCAGCGTGATGTCGGTGTCGCCGTTGTTGGTGATCGTGCCGTAGGCAGCCGACAGCGTCTGGCCTTCGGCGGGCTGGCGAACCCACGCACCGGTCACCGCGATGTCGCCGACGGTGGCCTCGCCACCGGGCAGCTCCATCATGTCGTCGTCCATGTCGTCAGCCATGGTGTCGTCGGTCGCCATGTCGTCGTCCATGTCGTCGGCCATCGTGGTCTCGGTGGTCTCGGCAACCGTCTCCGACGAGCCGCTGTCGTCGTCGCTGCCGCACGCGGCGAGCGAGATGATCAGCGTCGAGGCGGCGAGGGGGGCCAGCAGAAACTTGGTTCGGTTGTTGTTCACGACCCGACAGGTCGCCGCTCACCCCGATCTGGTTCCCCCTCACCCGAAAAATCCCGCGCTCGTGGCGCTGAGCGCAATCTCCACGCGCCATTTCGGGGTTCGGGGTTCATTTCCGGGCTTTCGGGGCGTTTGAGGGGCGGTGTCTCGGTCAGCCGTCGGTCACTGGTGTTCCGAGAGGATCCCGTGTTCGACCACGAGCGTCCGGGTGATGCGTACCCGATCGAGCAGGTCGCGGTCGTGTGTCACCAGGATCACCGTGCCGGCGAACGTGTCGAGCGCCTGCTCGAGTTGCTCGATCGCCGGGAGGTCGAGGTGATTGGTCGGCTCGTCGAGCACGAGCAGGTTCGCGCCGTTCGCCATCAGCAACGCGAGCGACGCCCTCGTCCGTTCACCGGGCGACAGCGTGCCGGCGCCTCGATGCACGTGCTCCGCTCCGAGGCCGAACTTGGCGAGCAGCGTGCGGGCGTCGCCGATCAGCAGGCCGGTCGCTGTAGTGAACGCATCGAGGAGCGACTCGTCGCCGAGCAGCACCGACCGGGCCTGCTCGATCTCGCCGACGACCACGCTGGCGCCCAACGACGCCGTCCCCTGATCCGGATGCAACCGGCCCAGCAACAGCGAGATCAACGTGGTCTTCCCGCTGCCGTTCGGCCCGACCAGCGCCATCCGGTCGCCCACCCGCAGGTCGAGATCGACGGGGCCGAGGCGGAACGAACCCCGCTCGACCACGGCGCCACGAGCGGTGGCCACGACATCCCCGCTGCGTCCCGCCGTGGGAATCGTCAACCGCAGTTCCCAGGCCTCTCTCGGCTCCTCGACCGCTTCCAGACGCTCGGCGGCCTTCTGGGTTCGCGCCGCCTTGCCCGCCAACTGCTCGGTCTGGTTGATCTTGAAGTGACGGATGTGCTTGTCGGTCTCGCCCGACTTCTTCACCTTCGCCTGCCCTTGGCTGGCCCATTCGCGCTCGCGCTGGGCCCGCTGCTGGAGCGCCGACCGCTTGGTGTCGTACTCGTCGAACCGTTCGCGAGCGTGTTGACGAGCCAGTTCCCGTTCGGCGAGGAACGACTCCCATCCGCCCGCGAACCATGTCGCACGGTGCGAGTGGTGGTCGATCTCGACGACGTCGGTGATCGTGCGACGCAGGAACGACCGATCGTGGCTCACCAGCAAGACGGGCGCGTCGAGGCCGAGAATCCACCGCTCCAATCGGTCGAGACCGTCGAGATCGAGATCGTTCGTCGGCTCGTCGAGCAGGAACACGTCGAATCGGGACAGCAACAACGATGCCAGTGACGACCTGGCGGCTTCACCCCCCGACAGCGTGTTCGTCGGCTGATCGAGCAGCCGTTCGGCAAGGCCGAGGTCGTTCCACACCTCGCCGACGCGAGCGTCGAAGTCAGCAGCGCCGAGCGCCAGCCAACGGTCGAGTGCGTCCGAATATCGATCATCGGCCCCCGGCTCCACCGATGCCAGCGCGCCGGTCGCAGCATCGAGCTCGACCTGTGCGCCGCTCACACCGCTTCGCCGCGCCAGGAAGCTGCGAACGGTCTCGGTGGCCGAACGCTCGGGCTCCTGCGGAAGCAGCCCGACGTTGGCCGTTCGGGGAGCGACATCCACCGAACCGCGATCGAGTTCGACCTGGCCGGCGAGTGCGCCGAGCAGCGTCGACTTGCCGACGCCGTTGGGCCCGACGAGGCCCACTCGGTGGCCGGGAGCGAGGGTCAGGTCCACGTCGTCGAGCACCACCAGGGGGCCACGGACCACGGTGACGGATCGAGCGATGAGCGATGCAGGCATGAGGTTCTCCGTCTCCACCGTCCATCCGGATCGGCGGGGGTCGGCCGCGCCGAACGGCGCGGTGCAGACAGGACAGGGACGGTTCACCGATCGTTCATCGCCGCCCACCGTACTTCCGGCCGTGCCCCGCCAACGGGACCCGAATTCGGCCCGACGGCATCCCCCAATCGACCGAAATGGCGCGTGAGCGTTGCGCTCAGCGCGACGCTCACGCGATTTTTCGGGTGGAGGGGTGGGCGGGTGGGTGGGGTGGGGTGGGGTGGGGTTTCGGGTGGGTGGGGTGGGGGGTTGCGCCGGGGTGAGTTGTCGGCGAGGGGCGCAGGCGACACACTCGGGGTGCCGATGCCGACCGTGATCCTCCGCCCCTGGCAGCGTGCTGCATACGAAGCGTTCCGCACGAGCCCGGACCCCGACTACCTCGCGGTCGCCACACCCGGGGCCGGCAAGACCACCTTTGCGCTCACGTGTGCCCGTGCGAGCCTCGCCGACGAGCCGCGGACGCTGGTGGTGGTCGCCCCGACCAGCCACCTCAAGGTGCAGTGGTCACTCGCCGCCCACCGCTTGGGGTTGCAGCTCGATCCCGATTGGAGCCCGGGCGATGGCCTCGCCCGCGACGTTCACGGCCTCGTCACCACGTATCAGCAGATCGCCACGGGCAACACAGCGGCAAAGCTCGCCGGGCTCTCCGCCGACGGCTTCGTGATCCTCGACGAGATCCACCACGCCGGCCACGAGAAGGCCTGGGGCGACAGCATCCGAGTGGCCTTCGGGCACGCCGCCCGCCGCCTGTCGCTGTCGGGCACCCCGTTCCGCAGCGACGCCGTGCAGATCCCGTTCGTGCGCTACGACGCCACCGGCGGTGAGGGCGACATGGCCCACGCCGACTTCACCTACGGCTACGCGGACGCGCTGCGAGACGGCGGCGTCGTGCGACCGGTGTACTTCCCGCGCGTCGACGGCGACATGGAGTGGACCACGGCCTCGGGTGACGTGATCAATGCGAGCTTCCAGGACGAACTCACCAAGGACCAGGTGTCGATGCGTCTGCGAACGGCGTTGAGCCTCGAAGGCGAGTGGATGCCGAGCGTGCTCGCCCGCGCCAACGAACAACTCCGTTCGATTCGCCAGGACCACCGCGATGCCGGTGGACTGGTGATCGCCATCGATCAGGACCATGCCCAGGGCATCGCTCGCCTGCTGCGAGATCGTTTCGGCACGCCCGCTGACGTGGTCATCAGCGATGATCCGACCGCATCGAAGAAGATCGCCGAGTTCTCCCACAACGACCGGCCGTGGCTGGTGGCCGTGCGGATGGTGTCCGAGGGCGTCGACATCCCCCGATTGCGTGTCGGCGTGTTCGCCACCACCACGTCCACTGAACTGTTCTTCCGACAGGCGGTCGGCCGGTTCGTCCGCTGGCAGGCCGGGCGGCCGAGCCAGAAGGCCTACGTCTACATCCCCGACGATCCCCGGCTGCGTACGCACGCGTTCGAGATCGCCGAGGCGCGACGACACGTGCTTCGTCCCCCTGGCAGCGACGATGACGGCGACGACTTCCAACTCGACGGCGGCCTCGACGACCAGCGGCACCCCGACGACGCCGCCGAGCAGCTCGCCCTGTTCGCCGTGGTGTCGGCCACGGCCACCGACATCACGGTGCACACCGTCACCGAGCAGGGGATTCGCTACGAACCGCTCTTCTCGCCGAACGACCTGCGGGCAGAGCGATACGACGACGAGCTCGAGATCGCCGAGCCCCAGTTCGTCGCCGACCCGTTCCTGAGCATCGATCTGCCCGAGGTGCCCACTGCGGCGGGGCTCGTGCCCTCGGGGTCGCTCAGCGTCGCCGAACGCAAGGACGACCTGCGCACTCGCAACGCCCACGTCGCCAAACGGCTCGTCGACATCACCGGCTGGGGCCACGCCAAGGTGCAGGGCGAGATGAATCGCCTGGCGGGGGTCACGCGGGTGGCGACCGCGACGACCGAGCAACTCGAACGCCGACTCCGGTATTCCGAGAGCTGGCTGCGCAAACTCCAGCGCTGACGGTCACATCGAGACCCCGTACGGTGTGAGATTCCGGTGTGACATTTCGTTGTGAGACGGCGGTGCGAGATGGCGGAGTGACGTCGAGCGCTGGGGCGGTGAGATGGGGGCGGCGGTAGGATCGAAGGATGCCTGCGAGCGGTGAACACCACCCCGCCTTCGAGGAGTACTGCGAGTGCATCTTCGAACTGCACGAGGACGACGTCGAGGTCATCCAGGCTCGCATCGCCGAACGGCTCCAGGTGTCTCGGCCCGCCGTCAGCGAGATGATGAAGCGTCTCGAAGCCGAAGGGCTGATCACCTCCGACGACGGAATCCGCCTCACCGACGCGGGTCGACGGCTGGGCGAACGCGTCGTGCGTCGCCACCGACTCGCCGAAGTGTTCCTGACCGACGTCCTCAAGCTCAGCTGGGCCGAAGCACACCACGAGGCCGGCAAGTGGGAGCACATCATGAGCGACGCGGTCGAACGCGCGCTCAACGACCTGCTCGGCTCGCCGACGACCTGCCCGCACGGCAACCCGATCCCCGGGTCCGGCTACGAGGCACCCGACTCGGGGCCGCTCTCCGAGATCGACGTCGGTGCCCGGTTCACGGTGCGCCGGATCACCGAAGAACTCGAGTTCGAGCCCGGTCTGCTCGAGTTCCTCGAGGAATCGGCGATCCAGCCGGGCAATCGAGGTACCGTCACGGCCGCCTCGCCTGACGGCACCGTCACCGTCGAGATCGACGGACGTCACATCGGCGTCGGATCGTTTGCGAGCGAACGTATCTTGGTCACCTCGTGACCGATCGACGTTTCGTTTCTCGCCTCGCCTCCATCGCCGTCACCGGCGCCCTCCTGACCGCCTGCGCCGACACCGTGGTCCAGGTCGAGTCCGACAGCGGCGAGATCAACGTCGGCGGCTCGTTCGAGACCGTCCCCACGACCACCTTGCCGATCGACGGCACGACGACGGAACTCCTCGCAGAGATGTCGACGCAGATGAGTCAACTCAGCTCGCAGATCAGCGCCAGCGGCGACGAGAAGGCGACGCTCCAGCGGATCGAATCGGTGTGGGACGTCGCCCGTTCCGACGTCGAGTCGACCAACCCGGAGCTGGTGAGCGGCATCGACACCACGGTCGACATGGCCAGGATCGCCGTCGTCCGAGTGCGGCCGGCAGATGGCGACAAGGCGTTCCAGCTCCTCACCGATCTCGTCGACCGATTCACCGGCGACGGCTGACGCTCAACCCACCGCGTCGGGGTGGTGGCGGGCCACGTTGTCCGGATAGCTGCGGCAGTAGTAGTTCCAGAGTTGCTGGCCGTAGACGCCGGCACCCGCCCGGCTCTCGATGCCGTCGACGCCCGACTCGATCTCGGAGCGACGCGCCATGAAGCCGGCGCCGGCGTGTCGCGGACTCGCGGCGACGGCCTCGGTGAACGAGACGTCGAGCGGAAGCGGATCGAGCCGGGTGGTGAGATCTGGGCCGTGGAACCAGGCCGACGACTGTCGCGGCTGCCCGGCGATCACGCGGTGGGTCGTCGCGACGAAGTAGTTGCCGGTCATCTCCTGGAGCATCTCGCCGATGTTGACGACGAACGCATCTCGTCGAGGCGGTACGTCGATCCACTCGCCGTCGGGGTTCTGCACTTGGAGCCCGCTTGCGTCGTGCTGGAGGAGCAGCGTGAGGAACCCGGCGTCGTGGTGGGGATTCACGCCGGCCCCATCGGGTGGGGTCGGCGGATAGTTGATCAACTTCACGAACGACAGCGGGCGATCGCCGAACACCCGGCGAAGGTGCTCCGGTTCCAGCCCGAGCCCCAACGAGAACACCTCGAGCAACGTGTCGGCGACCGCGGCCATCCGCTGGAAGTAGTCGAGCATGTGCGACCGGAAGCCCGGGAGCGCCGAATCGGCTGGCCACTGGTTCGGACCATCGAGGCGGAGGTAGGGCGGATCGAGATCGAGCCCGCGCACCGGATGCTCGGTCGACAGGTCGAGTTGTTCTCGAAGGTCGGGCAGGCCGCCGGTGAGTTCGGCACCGACTCGTTCCCAGCCCCGGAAGTGCGGCGACAGCGCCTTGTCGATTGCGGCCTTGGTCGCTTCGGGCAGCTCGAAGAACCGCTGCTGGTACTCGGCGTGTCGGTCGATGAAGTCGTCGTCGATGCCGTGGCCGATCAGCTGGAAGAAGCCGACCTCGTGGCAGATCTGACGGACGCGGTCGGCGAACTCGATCGGATCGTCCGACCAGCTCGCGAGGTCGACTTCGGGAATGGCAGTGAACGCCGCAGCAACCATGCGATCAGCGTACGGACGTCGACGATGCGCAGAGCACACCGCTGCCGTCTACTGCAGCGGCTCGGGGAGGTCGTCGGCGTGGACGACGCTGAGGCGCTGGGTCGGGCGAGTCAACGCAACGTAGAGCGAACGCATGCCGTGCTCGTGGTCGTCGACGATGCGGGCCGGTTCGACCACCACGACCGCGTCGAGTTCGAGCCCCTTCACCACACTGACCGGCACGAGGGTGACACCCTCGTCGAGCCCGGTGCGGGTGGCGGTGCCGTGATTGACGCCAGCGGCGGTGAGGTGTTCCGACAGCTCGTCGATCATCGAATCGGGGGCGATCACACCGAGGCTCGCATTCGGCAGTTCGGCGACGATCGAACGCACCTCGTCGGCAACGGACTCACCGAGCGCACCACCGGCACGCACGAACACGGGCATGGCGTCGCCGACGCGCACCGATTGCGGAGCGCGAAGGGTCGGTGTGGCCGCTGCCATCACCTTGTTCGCGAGGTCCATGATCTGGCCGGGGATCCGATAGCCGACCGACAGCCCGATCACCCTGGACGGTTTGCGGTCCGGTAGGTGGGCGAGCACGTCGTCCCAATCGGTCGGCGCAAGCGGCCCGGTTGCCTGGGCCAGGTCGCCGACGATGGTCATGGCGCCGTTCAGCGATCGTCGTGTCGCCATCTTGAGCTGCATCGGCGTGAGGTCCTGGACCTCGTCGATCACGATGTGGCCGAACGTGCGGATCTCATCGGCGTCGTCGATCTTGCCGTTGCGGCCCGGCTTGGGTCCGAGCACGTCACGAGCGTCGTCGAGCAACGCGACGTCAGCCGGCGTCCACCTGACGTCGTCGACCGACTCGGACCGCCGGCGATACAACGCAAGCGCCTCCGCGTCGTCGAGGACACCGCGTGCGGCGAGTTTCAGCAACGCCTTCGAACCGAACAGATCGTGCAGCAGCTGCGCCGGCGTGAGCAGCGGCCACATCCGATCGAGCGCTTCACGGATCTCGGGCGTACCGCGCAGCGTGTCCTTGATGTCGCGAGGACCGATCTCCGGATCGTGGTACGTCGACGACAGCGCCGCCCAGACCTCGTTCTCGACGAACTTGCGGCCGCTGTTGTGGCGACGGAACCGGCGCCGGGCGTTCCTGACGATGCGAGCCGACTCATCGACGCGCAGCCGCACGTAGCCGGTGCGGAACGGGATCACCAGGTCGTCGCGCAACGGACGTTCGCGATCGTTGACGGCCTGGTCGATCACGTCGGACATGCGGACGTCACCCTTGAGGCGGGCTGCCGCCGGAGTATCGGCGCCCGCACGGTCGTCGGGACGGAGGAACTGCACCCCGGGGACCAGGTCGGACAGCACGACCTGGTCGACGCCGGCCTCACCCAGAGACGGCAGGACACGCTCGATGTAGCGCAGGAACACACGGTTCGGCCCGATGACGAGCACGCCCTGGTCCTCGAGTGGGAACCGGTGGGTGTAGAGCAGATATGCGGCCCGGTGCAACGCGACGACGGTCTTGCCCGTGCCAGGACCTCCCTGCACGACCAACACGCCGTGCTGGGGCGACCGGATGATCTCGTCCTGTTCACCCTGGATCGTGGCGACGATGTCGCCGAGGGTTCCGGTCCGCCCGCGCTCGAGCGCTGCGAGCAACGTGGAGTAGCCACGCAACCCCGTGCCGTCTCCTGCGTCCGTCGACATCGACGCGCCGTCGAGGCCGTCGTCGTGACCGAGGCCGAGATGGCCCTCGCCGAACAGTTCGTCCTCGAGGCCGAGCAGCTTGCGACCCTCGACCACGAAGTGCCGCCGGCGCAGCAAACCCATGGGGCTGCGCCCCGTTGCCCGGTAGAAGGGCTCGGCCACCGGGGCCCGCCAGTCGACGACCACCGGCTCGCGGTCCTCGTCGGCGACGGCGAGCCGGCCGATGTGGAAGCTCTCGGCGACGTCGGGGGACTCCGCCGAGCGGTCGATGCGACCGAACACCAACGACGCATCGCCGAGATCGAGGTCGGCGAGTCGCTTGAGCAGGGCCTCATCGAACGCATTGCGCTCGAAACGGGCCTGGAACGTGCCGCCGAGGTCGGCTTCGGTCATGTCTCGCATGCGCCAAGCAGCCTCGCGGCTGGTGTCGAGACACTCGTACGCGTGGTCGATGTAGGCCTGTTCGTCAGCGAGATCGGGGTGCTGCTGGGTCATAACGGGTCACGAAATGCTATCGGCCGGGGCCCCACTCCGGACCCGGCGATAGCGTCGCCGAGTGATGGATGCCCTCGCCGCCCACGACGACGCACCCCAGGATCGGCGTGCCGCTCCCCTGGCGCTCGATGCGTTCGTCGACGCAGCATCGGGCCGTCATGGGCACCACACGCCCGTGTGGTTCATGCGCCAGGCCGGTCGGTCGCTCCCCGAGTACCGGGCCGTGCGTGGCGAGGGTTCGATCCTCGATGCGATCAAGCAGCCCGAATTGGCCGCCGAGATCACGATGCAGCCCGTACGCCGCTACGGGGTCGACGCGGCCGTGCTCTACAGCGACATCGTCGTTGCGCCACACGCCGTGGGGTTCGGCATCGACGTCGCGCCGGGCACGGGTCCGGTCGCCGAGCATCCGTTCCGGTCGAGCAACGACATCGAGCGACTCCGACCGCTGGAGTTCGACGACATCTCGTTCGTGATCGACACCGTCGATCTGCTCGTCGCTGAACTCGACGTGCCGCTGCTCGCCTTCGCCGGCGCTCCGTTCACCGTGGCGAGCTATCTGATCGAGGGACGTCCGAGCAAGGACTACCGCCACACCAAGGCGCTCATCCACACCGACGAGGTGCTCTGGCACGAGGTGATGGAACGCCTCGCCGAGTCGGCGATCACGTTCATCGACGCGCAGCTCAGCCACGGCGCCACTGCCTTCCAGCTGTTCGACTCGTGGGCAGGGTCGCTGAGCCGACGCGACTACGACCGCTACGTCCTCCCCCACTCCCGTCACGTGTTCCGGGAACTCCGCCGCCGGCATCCAGCAGCCCCGGCAATCCACTTCGGCATCGGCTGTGACCATCTGCTGGGCTCGATGCTCGACGCCGGGCCCACCGTGCTCGGCCTCGACTGGAGAACCCCGATCTCCGATGCACGCCGGCGGTTCGGTGCCGACCTGGTCGTACAGGGCAACCTCGATCCGGCGCTCGTTCTGGCCGGCACCGAACCGGCGCTCGACGGCACTCGCCGGGTGCTGCGCGACAACGAACTGCCCGACGGCGGTCAGCACCCCGGCCACATCTTCAATCTCGGACACGGCGTGCAGCCCGACACCGACCCCGGCGTGCTCCACGCCGTGGTCGAGCTGGTTCACGAGCAGACCAGCGTCACCGACGGGACCCCCGTCTGATGGCCTCCGACCGAGTCGCCGTCGTCCTGATGGCCTACGGCACCCCACGCACACCCGAGGAGATCGAGCCGTACTACACCGACATCCGACGGGGTCGCCCGCCGACGCCCGAAGCGCTCGCCGACCTCACCGCTCGGTATGCCGCGATCGGTGGGGTCTCGCCGCTCGCCCAGCTCACCGAGGCGCAGGGGACCGCGCTCCAGGCAGCGCTCGACGCCGCCGAACCGGGCCGGTTCGAGGTGTCACTCGGGTTGAAGCATGCCGACCCGAAGGTGGAGGACACCGCTCGGCGAGTCGCCGACGACGGGGTCACCGCGGTGGTCGGCCTGGTGCTCGCGCCGCACTACTCGTCGTACTCGATCGGGCAGTACCTCGACCGCACCCGCCAGGGTGTCGACGAGTCGGGCGTCGAGATCCCGGTCGTGGGCATCGAGAGCTGGGCAGTCGAGCCCGCGTTCGTCGAGTTCCTCGCCGACGACCTCGCAGAGCGGGTCGCGGCCATGCGCGAGCGCACCGGAGGACGGGTGCGAGTGCTGTTCACCGCCCACTCGCTGCCCCAGCGGATCATCGACGGCGGTGATCCGTACCCGGATGAACTCCGCGCCACTGCGGAGGCCGTTGCCGCACGTGTCGGACTCACCGAAGGTGCCGACTGGCAGATCGCGTGGCAGTCGGCCGGGCGCACCCCCGAGCCGTGGATCGGTCCCGACATCCTCGAGGTGATCGATTCGCTCGACGACGTCGACGGCGTCATCGTGTCCGCGTGCGGATTCGTCGCCGACCACCTCGAGGTGTTGTACGACCTCGACATCGAGGCGGCGGCCCGAGCAGCGTCACGTGGCCTCGCCTTCGACCGAACAGCATGCGTCAACGACGACCCGGCGATCATGGCAGCGCTCGCTGACCGAGTGCGCGCCATCGCACCGTGACCGTTCCTCGCGTCGCGGTCGTCGGTGCCGGCATCAGCGGGCTGGCAACCGCACTCGCACTCCTCGACGGCGGTGACGTCGAGGTGACCGTGTTCGAAGCCTCCGACCGGATCGGCGGGAAGATCGCCGCCTCACCGTTCGCCGGTGTCGACGGTGTCGACGAAGGTGCCGATGCCTTCCTCGCACGTGTCCCCGAGGCCGTGGCGCTGGCGCGCCGGGTCGGGCTGGGCGACGACCTCGTCTCACCGGAGCCGGTCGGCGCCGCCGTCTGGCACGAGGGCCTGCACCCGATCCCCGATGGATTGATGCTCGGCCTGCCCGGAAAGATCCTGCCGCTGGCGACCACCAAGCTGTTGTCGTGGCGTGGCAAGGCCCGCGCAGCGCTCGAACCGTTCCTTCCCCGCACGTCGACCGACGCCGACTCGATCGGCGAGTTCGTACGCGCCCGATTCGGCGACGAAGTGCACGATCGCCTCGTGGATGCGCTCGTCGGCAGCATCTACGCCACGAACACCGACCGGTCGAGCCTCGCCGAGGTGCCCCAGCTCGCGGCACTGGCCAACGGCAACAGGAGCGTGTTGCTCGCCGCTCGGCGTCAACGCCGTTCCCAGGCGGGCACGGCGACCGCCGCGTCGAGTCCCGTTTTCGCAACGCCGCGCGGTGGGATCGGCGAGTTGGTGCGATCCACCGCCGCGGCCGTCGAGGCCGCCGGGGGACGAATCTGCACGCAGACGCCCGTGACCACGATCACGGCGGCGGACGCAGCCCGCTGGAATCTGTCGGCCACGGCTGGACACGAATCGGCGACCCCAGCCGGCGACATGACCTTCGACGCCGTCGTCTTCGCGACGGGCGCCGCTGCGACGGCGGCGGCGATCGCCACCGCTGCACCCGACGCGGCGACGCTGCTCGCGAGCGCCGAGACCGCCGACGTGATCATGGTGACGCTCCACGTGGGTGCCGACCAGTGGCCGGATCGTCTCCGCGGCTCGAGCGGCTACCTCGTGCCGAAGCCCGATCAGCGGTGGGTCACGGCGGCGTCGTTCGCGTCGCAGAAGTGGGGGCACTGGCGGCCACCTGCCGGTGGTGAGATCCTCCGGGTGTCGATCGGTCGCGACGGCATGGCCGTGATGCATCTCGATGACGACGAGGTCCTCCGGGTCGTGCTCGATGACCTCGAACACCACCTCGGCGTGAGGTTCACGCCCGCCGAGGTCCGCGTCACGCGCTGGCCCGCGGCGTTCGCTCAGTACCGCCCGCACCACGCCGCGTGGGTCGACGACGTCGAGGCGGCGCTTCCACCCGGACTGTTCGTGGTCGGTGCTGGGTTCCGAGGCATCGGCATCCCGGCCTGTGTCCGAGCGGCGACGTCGATCGCTGCTGGCGCGGGCGCCGCCGCTCGCGGTCTGACAGAATCTCCGTGATGGGGTCTCCAGCGAGCACCGAGCGCGGCGCCCGACGCCGGATCATCGTGCCCCTGGTCGTCCTGCTCCTCGCGCTCGCCGTTGTTGGTGCAGTCGTCGCCGTCGACCTCGACAACGCCCCCGACACCGTCGCCTCGATCAACTCCGATTCGGCGACCACCACGACGACCCTGCCGCCGACCACGACAACGTCCTCGACAACGACGACGACCACCACCACGACGACGACGACCACGACGACCACCACCACGACGACGACCACGACGCTGCCGCAACAGATGACCGAGCCGATCGCGCCACCACGCGACCAGCGAGGCGCCGAGAACAATCCCCCACTCGGCCGGATCGCCATCCCGAAGATCGGGCTCGACTCCGAGCTGCACGACGGCATCCGGCTCACCACCCTCGATCGAGGACCCGGCCACTGGCCCGGGACCGGGATGCCCGGCGAGATCGGCAACGTCGTGGTTGCGGGGCATCGCACGAGTCACGGCGCCGAGTTCCGGCATCTCGATTCGCTCGCCCCCGGCGACGAAGTCGTGTTCACCACCGATGACGGCACCTTCACCTATCTCGTGACGGGTACGCAGATCGTGACCCCCGACGCGGTGTGGATCGTCAACCCCACCGACACGCCGACCGCCACACTGTTCGCATGTCATCCGCTCGGATCGACGGCCCAGCGCATCGTCGTCAACCTCGCACTGGCGACTTGATCCCCGACACGCCCACGCCTCCGGCGCTGCACGAGCGCCTGGCGCGGCCCGCGCTGGCACTCGGCGCAGGGACGCTCGTGGCGTTGTCGATGCCGCCGTGGGGGTTCTGGCCGCTCGCGATCATCGGCGTGGTCCTGTTCGAGGTCGCCCTGGGCGAGGCTCCCGCTCACCGCGAGCGGTTTCTGCTCGGGCTGTTGTTCGGCGCCGGCTGGATGTACCTCGGCATGGGTTGGATGATTCAGCTGACCGCGCCCGGCTACCTGGTCGCCGGTCTGGTCTTCTCGCTCTTCCATGCCTGCGCCGCCCTCGTCGCTCCGATCGGTGTCTGGCGGGTGATCGGCAGGCCGGCGGCCCACGCCCTCGTCGAGGCGGTCCGGTTCTCGTTCCCGTTCGGAGGCATTCCCCTCGCCACGATGGGAATGTCCCAGGTCGATGGACCTCTGGTCGGTGTGGTCCGCGTCGGCGGCGTGATCCTCATCACCTGGTTGGTGTTCCAGCTCGGGTTCGCCCTCGCGGGTCCCGCGCCCCGCATCCCGGCATTCGCCCGGCGATTCCGACCCGCCGCGCACGGCGATCCCCATGGGGCGTTCGCGCTCATCGGCGTCGCCGTGATCGTGGTGCTGAGCGTCGTCGCGCCCCGAGGTGCCAACACCGGCGAACAGCTGCGGATTGCCGCCGTGCAGGGAGGAGGTGAACAGGGCACGAGCGCGCTGGAAGTCCCGTCGAGTCTGGTGACCGAGCGCCACCTCGAGGCAACCCGCTCCATCCCGGACGATGCCGATCTCGATCTGGTGCTGTGGCCCGAGAACACGATCGACGTGTCGGTGTTCGACGGATCTCCCATCTACCAGGCCATCGCCGATCAGGCCGCGCGCCTCGATGCCCCGTTCGCCGTCGGCGTCACCGAGGACCCTCGGATCAACTCCCAGATCGTCGTCGCCCCCGATGGCGAGATCGTCGATCAGTACGTCAAGGTGCGGCGCGTGCCGTTCGGCGAGTACGTGCCACTGCGGGGCGTCCTCGAGGCGTTGGGGGCGCCGATCGAACAGATCGGCCGTGACGCCAGCGCGGGGACCGGCCCGGCGTACGTGGACCTGCCCGATGGCACTCGACTGGCCGTGGTGATCTCGTGGGAGGTGTTCTTCGCCGGTCGGGCACGCGAGGGCGTGAAGGCGGGCGGTGAGGCGATCCTCAACCCGACGAACGGTGCGAGTTACACGGGCACGATCGTGCAGACCCAGCAGGTCGCGTCCAGTCAACTTCGCGCCATCGAGAACGGACGGTGGGTCGCGCAGGCAGCGCCCACCGGCTTCACCGCGATCGTCGACGCCGACGGCAACGTCCGCCAACGCACCGCGGTCAGCGAGCAGCGGGTGCTCTACGACACGATCGAACTACGCGATGGCCGCACCTGGTACACGAACCTCGGCGACGGCCCGTTCATCGTCGCACTGATCGCCCTGCTCGGCGCCTCGCGCTCGGTGCTCGCGCCGCCGCGCCCACGCACACCATCCCCCACCGGCGCTGTGAGCGATACACGCAGTATGTGCGTGTATCGCTCACCGTCAGGAGGACGTGCTCGGTGATGTGAGCGATGCAGGCGGTATGTGCGTGTATCGCTCACAGCGGGGTGGTCTCGAGGAGGAGGGTGACGGGGCCGTCGTTCACGAGTTCGACGCGCATGTCGGTGCGGAATCGGCCGGTCTCGACCGTTGCTCCGTGTGCACGGAGCTGCTCGACGACTCGATCGACCAAGGGTTCGGCCACCTCGGGGCGTGCGGCGGCGATCCAGCTCGGACGACGTCCTTTCGCCGTGTCGCCGTAGAGCGTGAACTGGCTCACGACGAGCAACGATCCCCCGACGTCGGCGACGGACCGGTTCATCACGCCATCGTCGTCGTCGAACACGCGAAGGCCCCAGACCTTGTCGGCGAGCTTGTCGGCCTCGGCCATCGTGTCGGTGTGCGTGGCGCCGACCAGGACGCAGAGCCCGTGCCCGATCGATCCGGCAACCTCCCAGTGGCCGTCGGCCGACGGGCGCGAGACCACCTCGGCCCGGATCACCCGTTGCACCAGTGCACGCATGCGGGGCAGTATCGCCGACGTGCACGACGTTGCGAAAGTCCCCGACCCCACCGATGCCGTACTGCTCCGTTCCGGCGACACCACGGTCGTCGTGCTCCCGACGGCAGGCGGCAGGATCGGCCAGATCGACGTCGGCACACAGCCGCTGCTCGTCGATCTGCCCCGGCGGGAGGCCGACACGATGGCGTGGGGATCGTTCCCGATGGCTCCGTGGGCCGGCCGGATCCGCAGTGGACGATTCCGCTTCGACGATGCCGATCACCAGTTGACGATCAACCACATCGATGGCGACGGCGGGCCGGGCCGGTCACACAGCATCCACGGCACGGTGTTCACCCGGCCGTGGAGCACCGTCGACCAGACCGCGACGGCCGTCACGATGTCGTGCCCGCTGGCTGGAGCCCTCGACTGGCCGTTCAGCGGGACCGCCCACCAGCGCATCGACATGGGCAGCGAACGGGTGACGTGTGAACTCTGGATCGAGACCGACGAACGCCGGTTTCCCGCCGAGATCGGCTGGCACCCGTGGTTCCGCAAACCCGACCGGCTCGAATTCGCTCCCACTGCGATGTTCGTGCGTGACGAATGCGGCATCCCGACCGGCCAGGTGGTCGAACCCACCGACGGGCCGTGGGACGACTGCTTCATCAACACCGCACCGGTGGTGCTCCACTACGACCGTCGGGTTGCGCCTGCGGTGACGGTCACGGCCGATTGCGACCACTGGGTCGTCTACGACCAACCGTCCGATGCCACCTGCGTCGAGCCGCAGTCCGGCCCACCCGACTCGTTCAACCGAGAACCGAACGTGGTCGACGCAGACACACCGCTGAGGCGCACCATGACCATCGCCTGGTGACGACCGCGCGCCGGACCCCTGACCCCGTCTCCCGGGGGCCACTGCCCGGCCCGACGTCTCCATTGGTCGCTTCACCTGGTGGTAACAGTGCGCCGATAGCCTCGCTGCGATGTCGAACGCCGGTCTCGATCCTGACGCCCCACTCAAGATCGCGTACCTGACCTACCGCGGCAAGCCACACGTCGGCGGGCAGGGTGTGTACACGCGTCACCTCACCAAGGCCCTTGCCGATCTGGGTCACAGCGTCGAGGTGTTCGGCGGTCAGCCCTACCCGATTCTCGACGAGCGGATCACGCTCACGAAGCTCCCCAGCCTCGACACGTTCAACGACTACTTCCCGGGGCGGTTCCCCGGATTCTGGGAGCTCAAGACCCGAGAAGACCTCCTCGAGATGGCGGCCTTCATGACCGGGGTGTTCCCCGAGCCGCTCGCGTTCAGCGCTCGCGCCGCACGAGAACTCAAGCCCCGCGCCGGCGAATTCGACCTGGTCCACGACAACCAGTGCCTCGGCTACGGCATCTTGAAGATCGAGGAGAAGATCCCGACGATCGTCACCCTGCACCACCCGATCACCAAGGACCGCGAGCTCGAGATGAGCCATGCGAAGACGCTCCCCCGGAGGCTCTCGGTCGGCCGTTGGTACTCGTTCGTGAAGATGCAGGGCAAGGTCGCCTCGAAGCTGCCCCGCATCGTCGTGGTGAGCCAGAACTCGATCGACGACATCCACACCGACATGGGTGTCAGCATCGACCGGATGCGCCTCGTGCCCGTCGGGGTCGACCCCGACCTCTTCAAGCCGCTCGACCACGTCACCCGGCGACCGGGGCGACTGATCACCACGGCGTCGGCTGACGTCGCCCTCAAGGGGCTGTCGTATCTGCTCGAGGCGATGGCCAAGCTCCGCACCGAGCGTGACGTGACCCTCACGATCATCGGCAAGCCCCGTCCCGGCCACTCGATGGATCTCATCGACTCCTACGGCCTCGCTCCCCACATCGAGTTCGTCTCGGGTGTGAGCGACGAGCGCATCGTCGAGCTGTACGCCGAGGCCGAGATGGCCGTCGTGCCGAGCCTGTACGAGGGATTCAGCCTCCCGGCCATCGAGGCGATGTGCACCGGTACGCCGTTGGTGGCCACCGACGGCGGAGCACTCCCCGAGGTCACCGGCACCGACGGTGAGACCGTGCTGCAGTGCCCGGCCGGCAACAAGGACGCGCTGGCCGCCACGATCTCGCGTGGTCTCGACGACGCGGAGCTGCGTGCCCGGATCGGAGCTGCCGGTCGGCAGCGGGTGCTCGACCGCTGGACCTGGACGAAGTGCGCACAGCAGACGGTCGAGCAGTACCGCGAGGTGCTCGCCATGCCGCAGAACGTCGCGAAACTGCGAGCGAACGGTCGCATCTGAGATGCTGACGATCAAGTTCGAACAGCTCGGCCTGCGACCGGGCGACCGGGTTCTCGACGTCGGCGCCGGGTTCGGCCGTCACGTGTTCGAGTGCGCCCGTCGCGGCGCTGATGTCGTCGCACTCGACTACGCCGAGGACGAAGTCGTCCAGACCCGAGCAACGCTCGGTGGCATGGTCGACGCCGGCGAGATCGACGTCGAGCGCTTCAAGGGTGTGCTCCGCGGCGACGCCACCCAGCTGCCGTTCGCCGACGACTCGTTCGATGTCGTGATCACCTCCGAGGTGCTCGAACACATCCAGGACGATGTCGCTGCGATCGCCGAGATGGTTCGCGTGCTCAAGCCGGGCGGGCACTTTGCCGCCACCGTGCCGGCATGGTTCCCGGAGAAGATCAACTGGATGCTCTCCGACGAGTACCACGCCCCCAAGAGCGAGGGTGGCCACGTCCGCATCTACAGTGCCACCGAGCTGTCGGCGAAGCTCCGCACCGCCGGACTCGATCTCCGGGGACACCACCGCGCGCACGCCCTGCACTCGCCGTACTGGTGGTTGAAGTGCGCCGTCGGCCCACGCAACGACGACAACCCCGCCGTGAAGAAGTACCGAGAGTTCCTCGAGTGGGACATCACCGAACAACCAGCGGTCACCAAGGTCGCCGACCGTGTGCTCTCGCCCGTACTCGGCAAGAGCATCGTGTTCTACGGCATCAAGGCGGCCGGCGGATCACCGCACCAGGAGCACGCCGTTCGGTGAAGCACGTCGCGCACCTCCCGGGCATCCTCAGCGCCGACGAGCTGCACGCCACCGGCGAGCACCTCCTGTCGCTGCAGCTCGACTGCGGGATGATCCCGTGGTTCCCGGGCGGCCATTGCGACCCGTGGAACCACGTCGAGTCGGCCATGGCGCTCGACGTCGCCGGGTTCCACGCCGAGGCAGCCCTGGCCTACGACTGGCTCGTCGACACGCAGCGACCCGACGGGTCATGGCACGCGTACTACCACAGCGACGGTTCGGTCGAGGACGCCAAGCTCGACACGAACGTGTGCGCCTACATCGCCACCGGCGTGAGCCATCACCTGCGCCTCACCTGGGACGGAGCATTCGCCGCACGGATGTGGCCGACCGTCGAACGGGCACTCGACTTCGTGCTCGGTCACCGCCGAGACGACGGCTTGCCGCTCTGGGCGGTCGAAGCCGATGCCCGACCGTGGGACTATGCGCTGCTCACCGGCACCTCCAGCATCCAGCACGCACTGCGATGCGGCGCTCGACTCGGCGAACGCGTCGGCCAGCAACGCCCGGCGTGGATCGAGGCGGCCGACATGATGGCCCACGCGGTCCGTACCCGGCCGGAGGCCTTCGAACCGAAGACTCGCTGGGCGATGGACTGGTACTACCCGGTGCTCTCCGGAGTGCTCACGGGCGAAGCGGCCAAGGCGCGCCTCGCCGAGGGGTGGGAGACCTTCGCGATGGAGGGCCTCGGGATTCGATGTGTCAGCGACGAACCGTGGATCACTGCGTCGGAAACCGCCGAGTGTGCGCTCGCGTACGCCTCGATCGGCGACATGTCGACCGCCACCGACCTGCTCGCCTGGACTCGAACGCACCGCCGCGACGACGGGTCGTACTGGACCGGCATCGTGTACCCCGGACGGGTGTTGTTCCCCTTCGACGAGCACACCTCCTACACCGCAGCCGCCGTGGTCCTCGCCGTCGACGCCATCACCCGCGCCACCCCGGCCAGCGACGTCTTCGTTCCGTTCTAGTCAGCGCACTGCTCTCCGTCGTCGGACGGCGCGGGGATGAACTGCGTGTAGTTCAGTAGATATTGATTCGATATTTGTTGAGTGATATCATGGGCGTGTGAAACGGAGCATCGACGACAGAGCAGCGGTCCATGCGGCGCTGGGCGACCCGGCCCGTCTCGCGATCGTCGATGATCTCGCCACCTCCGATCGGTCACCCGGCGAGCTCGCCGAGCGCTTCGGTCTCCGCGGCAACTTGTTGGCACACCATCTCGACGTGTTGGAGCGTGCCGGCGTCATCGAGCGGTTCCGATCCGCTGGCGATCAGCGACGGCGCTACGTTCGGCTCGTCGAGGCATCGCTGAACGGACTCGCCTCGCCGAAGGGCCGTCTCCCCGACGGCGTGGTGTTCGTGTGCACCCACAACTCGGCGCGCTCGCAGCTCGCCGCAGCGCTGTGGAACCAACGCACCGGCCACGGCGCCCGATCGGCGGGCACTCAACCCGCGCGGGAGGTCCACCCCGCAGCGATCGACACCGCCCGACGCCACGGCCTCGATCTCGCCGGCGCCTCACCCCACGCCCTCGACGCTTCACACAGGGGCGCGATGATCGTGACCGTCTGCGACCGAGCCCACGAACAACTCGACCCGTCGCCGGACAACTGGCACTGGTCGATCCCCGACCCGGTCGAGATCGGCACCGAGCGCGCCTTCGACGACGCGGTCACCCAGCTCGACACCCGCATCCGAAACCTGACCTGACCCTGGGAGGAACCACGACATGGCCGACACCACCAGCGACCGCGGCCGCTTCATCGAACAGCAGCTCATGATCAAGCAAGCAGCCGCACGCCTCCACGACGAGTTCGCCGGCACGTTCAATGCCGAAACCATCGAGCGGTACATCAACGACTCCCGCGACAGGCTCAACCTCGACGCAACCGTGCCCAACTGGCTGCCGCTCCTCATCGAACGCTTCACCCGCGACCGCCTCCGCGCCCTCGAACGCCTCGAGACCGGCAACCTCGACAAGCCGGCCGTGCTGTTTCTGTGCGTTCACAACGCCGGCCGCTCTCAGATGGCCGCCGGATGGCTGCGCCACCTCGCCGGCGACACCGTCGAGGTGTTCTCCGGCGGCTCCGATCCCGGCACCCAGACCAACGCGAACGCCATTGCGGTCATGGCGGAAGTCGGCATCGACATCGCCAGCGAATTCCCCAAACCGTGGACCGACGAAATCGCCCGCGCCGCCGACGTGATCGTCTCGATGGGCTGCGGGGACGCCTGCCCCATCTTTCCCGGCAAGCGCTACGAGGACTGGGAACTCGACGATCCTGCCAACCAACCGGTCGACACCGTGCGACACATCCGCGACGACATCCGCACACGCGTCGAGGCACTCATCGCGTCACTCCAACCAGCAACCGCCTGACCGCCACACCCAAGACTTCACCGCGCGGACGCTGCCCGACTGAACTCATCGCTGGTCGGCCAGACCTGAGCGGCTGTTACGTTGCTCTGCGATGAAGTCGACGTTTGCCCGAACGGTGTTCTCGATCTGGAGCTGGTTCGCGCTGGGCGTGATCGTGATCATCTGGACACCGATGGTCGCGATCGTCCGGCTCGTCACGATGCCGTTCGACCGAGGCGCCTACGCCGCCGGCTACCTGTTCCGCAAACTCACCGTCGTCCACGAGCGTCTCACCCCACTGTGGAAGTTCCGGACGTCGGGCACGCTGCCCAGCGACATGCGCCGTCCGTACGTCGTGGTGTCCAATCACGAGAGTTTCGTCGACATCCTCCTGATCTCGCACCTTCCGACGGAGATGAAGTGGATGTCGAAGATCGAGATCCTGCGCATCCCACTCGTGGGCTGGATGATGCGTCTGGCTCGAGACATCCCCCTCGAGCGGGGCGATGCGACATCGACGGCGAAGGCGCTCGAAGCATCGAGCGAACGACTGAACTCGAACGTCTCGGTGATGATCTTCCCGGAGGGCACCAGGTCGAAGACGGGCGAATTGCGGGAGTTCAAGTCGGGCGCGTTCCGCTTGGCGATCGAACACCAGGCGCCGATCCTCCCGCTCGCCGTCTACGGCACCCGCGATGCGCTCCGCAAGCACGACTGGCGACTCGGCTACGCCGAAGCCGAGGTGCGGGTGCTCGATCCGGTGCCCACCGCGGGACTCACGATGGACGACATGCCCGCACTCCGAGCCCAGGTACGTGACATCATCAGCGCCGCTCGCGACGACCTGCGTCGCGAGTTCGGCGACTGACGGGTCCGGTCACGCGTGGCATTCCAGGCGCCGATCCGTCTCCTCGCCGCGGCGCGGCCCTCGGTGCCGGCGGCGCTCCTGGTGGCGATTGCATCGAGCACGGCGGTCTTCGCCGCCACGCCGTTCCTCCTGCCCGCCGTCTCCGACGTCTACGACGTCGCGATCAGTTCTGCGGGGTGGATGTCGACGGCCCAACTCGCCGGATTCGTCATGGCGTCGTGGGTGGGCGGGCGGTTCCTGCGACCGGTCCGTTCGGTGTTCGTCGTCGGCACGCTGATCGGTGTGATGGCGAACTTCGGTTCTGCCGCCGCCCCGACGTTCGAGATCCTGACCATCATGCGATTCGCGAGTGGCCTGTCCCTCGGGCTGGCCGCATGGATCGCCTGGCAGGCGGCGTTCGGCGACACCGAGAAGACCGGTGACGTTGCCGTCGTTGGTCCGATCGTCGGGATGGTCATGTCGCCGTTGATCGCCATCGTGCTCGAGTCGATCGGCCTTCGCTGGTTGTTCGTCATCCTGGCGGTGATCACCGCAACGCCGCTGCTCTGGACACGGCAGGTGCCGCGCACCGATCGCCTCCGGCCGCATCGAACTCGCCACGCGCCGACGCGGGCAGCGAGAGCGATCCTGGTCGCGCTCGGCTCGATCACGCTGGGTGGATCGTCGGTGTTCGTCTACAGCGCGGCGATCGGGAAAGATCTCGATGGCCTCTCGCCGCTGACCGTGTCGTTGCTGTTCAGCGGCAATGCGCTGGCAGGCATCCCGTCGGCGCGCTGGACGGGACGCCGCGGACCCGCAGGCATCTGGTTCATCGCCACCGCGATGTGCGCGCTCGCCATTGCAGCATCGCGCAGCGGTGTGGTCTTCGGTGCCGCGATCATCGGCTGGGGTTTCGTGTTCTTCATGGGCGTGCCAGCGGCGTTCAATCTGCTCGCCGAACGGTCGAGTTTCCCCGAGGAACGCGCCGGCGATGCACAGGCGGTGATGGCATTGGGACGAGTCTTCGGGCCGATCATGGGCGGCACACTGCTCGCTGCCGGGTCCGAGGTCAGCCTTGGTTTCGTCGCTGCCGGGGTGATGTCGTTCGGTGGGTGCCTGCTGCTCTACGTCGACCGGCAACGCTTCGTCGTGGTCCGCCAGTACGGCGCCTGGTCGCAGGCGAGAGCGTCAGTCGACTCGACGCAACACGCGTAGCGACCCGGTCGCCGACACCAACTGGAATCGACCGGACTCGAGCGCCGGCCGGAAGATCTGCTCGTACGGGGGGCGCCCGCCGTCGGCCGGATCCGGGAAGACGTCGTGGATCGCCAGTGTCCCGCCGACGGCAACATGCGGGGTCCAGCCCTCGTAATCGAGCCGAGCGGGCTCTTCTCCGTGGCCGCCATCGATGAAGAGGAACGACAGCGGAGTGGTCCACGTGGCTGCCACCAGTGGCGACCTGCCGACGACGGCGATCACCGAGTCCTCCAGTTCGGCGTCGTGAATCGCCGACCGGAAGAACGGCAACGTGTCCATCTTTCCGATGCGGTCGTCGACGACCTCGGCATCGTGATGATCCCAGCCGGCCTGGTTCTCCTCGGACCCACGATGGTGGTCGACAGCGAACAGCACGACGGCGGATCGCTCCGCAGCGTCACCGAGCCAGATCGTGGATCGCCCGCAGTACGAGCCGACTTCCAGCATCGGTGCACCAGGCACCTCAGCACTCGCTGCGACCGCCGCGTCCCACAGCGCGTCGCCTTCATCAGCGGGCATGAACCCCTTGGTGTCGAGCGCCAGTTCGCGACGCTCGGGTCTCACCAGGTGTCCCAGTGGATGATCGAGTCGGGCTCGGGCCGCATCGTCCGCTTGAAGTCGGTGCCGACGGTGTAGGCAAGCGGGGTCAGACACGCTTGCTGGATGTCGTCGAACGGGATGCCGACGACGTCGGCGACCTCCTTCTCCATCATCAGCGAGATCGTGGTCCACGCGGTGCCCAAGCCACGGGCGCGGGCAGCCAACATGAAGCTCCACATGCCGGGCAGGATGTTGCCCATCGACGACGCAGCCATCATCGCTGGTGCCCCGTCGACACGGCCAGCCGTGCATCCGAGCACGAGCGCCGGTGCTTCGGCCATGTGCTCGGACAGGTAGGTCGCCGAGTCGACGACACGGTCCTGCTGGGCCTGTTCGGCGTCACCGTCCTTCTTGATCGCTCCGGCGAAGAACGGCATCGAGCTGTAGATCGCCCAGCACTGCTTGTAGATCTCACCGATCGCGTGGCGCTTGTCCGCGTCCTTGACGACCACGAATTGCATCGTCATCACGTTCGACCCCGATGGCGCCTGCATTGCGGTGGCCACACACTCGCGAATCACATCGTCCTCGACCGGCCGTGAGAAGTCGAGCCGCTTGCGGACGGCGCGGGTCGTGTTCAGTACTTCATCGGCGGACATGTCCAGCAACGTCATGCGACGACTGTACGACGTGCCAACATGACGGCTGTCATGGAGAGCAAGCAGCCGCCCGACCCGCCAACCGACCGACCAACCGACCGGGACAGCCAAGCCGCGCTCGATGATCTCGTGACGCTGCTCGATCTCGAAGCGATCGAAGTCAACATCTTTCGCGGGCGATCGCCGGACGAGAACCGCCAGCGGGTCTTCGGAGGCCAGGTGGCCGGACAGGCGCTCGTTGCTGCGGCACGAACGATCGACGAGCAGGGTCGCCTCGTCCACTCGCTGCACGCCTACTTCCTGCGCCCGGGTGATCCAACGGTGCCGATCCTGTACGAGGTCGACCGCATCCGCGACGGTCGGAGCTTCTCGACGCGACGGGTCGTGGCGATCCAACACGGACGCGCCATCTTCAACCTGCAGGCGAGCTTCCACGACGACGAACCCGGACCCGACCACCAGGTCCCGATGCCGGAGGAGATGGGCGATCCACTCGATCTCCCCGACTTCCACACTCGCATGGCGCCGTACGCCGAGCAGATCGGCGACTGGTATCACCGCCCGCGCCCGATCGATCTCCGATATGTCGACGGCGACCCGACCAGCCGTCGGGGTCGGTCGACCACGAAACAGCACGTGTGGCTGCGCGCCGACGGCGTGCTGCCGGAGGATCCGGTGCTGCACGCCTGCGTGGTGACCTATGCGAGCGACATGACGCTGCTCGACACCACGCTGCTGCCGTTCGGTCTCGATTGGGAGACGCCGGGCATGCAGATGGCCAGCGTCGATCACGCAATGTGGTTCCACCGCCCATTCCGCGCCGACGACTGGTTGCTCTATGCGCAATCGGCGGTGTCGACGTCGTCGGCACGTGGCATGGCGCAGGGGTCGATCTTCACCAGCGACGGCCGGTTGGCGGTCAGCGTCGTGCAGGAAGGACTCACCCGGCTGACGAGCTGACAGCTCATTGCCGCGATAGAGATGAGGGGGTGAACACCACCCGTCTCGCCGTCGCAGCCATCGCCACGCTCGTTCTGGCCGCGTGCGGTTCGAACAGCGATGACGGCACGTTCGGGAGCGGGCAGCCACCCGTGACCCCGTCCAGCCCCTCGACGAGTCCTCCGCTCGACGGCCAATCGACCACCACGACTGCCGCGCCGGACCCATCGTCGACCGCAGGAGCTGTGGCGTCGGCACCCGACACGACTCAGGCGCCGTCGGGGCCACTCCCCGAGCCCTCGGTGTCGTTGTTCGAGATCGGCTCGTTCGACCAACCGGTCGACGTCGCTGCTCGGCCCGGCTACGGCGAGGTCTACGTCGTCGAACAGCCAGGACGGGTGGTCGCGGTGACCGATCTGTCGACCGAGGTCGTGCTCGACATCACCGACCTGACCGACGCCAGCGGCGAACGAGGGTTGCTGGGGTTGGCATTCCACCCCACCGCCGACTTCGCCTACGTGAACTTCACCGACGCGAGCGGCGACACCGTGGTCGCCGAGTTCGCCATCGACCCTGCCACCGGACGGTTCGACCGCGACAGCCTCCGCGAGGTCCTCACGATCGACCAGCCGTACAGCAACCACAACGGCGGTCAGCTTGCGTTCGGACCCGACCAGTTGCTGTACGTCGGTGTGGGCGACGGCGGCTCGGGCGGCGACCCCGAACGACATGCCCTCGACCTCACGAGCCGCCTCGGCAAGGTCCTGCGCATCGACCCGCTGGAGGCCGACGACGCACCGTTCACGGTGCCCGACGACAACCCGTTCGTCGACGACCCGGCTGCCGACCCGACCATCTGGGCGTACGGCCTGCGCAATCCGTGGCGGTTCTCGTTCGATGCCACGACGGGCGACCTCTGGATCGGCGACGTCGGCCAGGGCGATTTCGAGGAGATCAACCACACGGTCGCGACCAATCGGCGCGACGCCGCCAAGGGCGCCAACTTCGGGTGGAGCGCGTTCGAAGGCTTCGAGCGCTTCAACGAAGACCAACCGATCGACGGCGCACTCGCTCCCCTCTTCGTCTACGACCACACCGGCGGCCGCTGTTCGGTGACCGGTGGCGTCATCGCCCGCAGCGAGGCGGTACCCGACCTGCCGGGCTGGTACCTGTTCGGCGACTACTGCAGCGGGCAGATCTGGGCACTCGATCCCACGGCGCCGCCCAGCGAGCCGAGAGTGGTCGAGATCGCTCAGCTCGATGCCCTCGCGGCGATCGCCGGTGGCCCCGACGGCGACGTGTACGCCGTCTCCAACGGTGGCACGGTCGCCCGATTCATCGCGAACTGAGGTCGAACGGCGGATGCGGCTGCCGACCACCACCCTGCGCCGGCGGTTCAGCGGGGCGTGCCGTACTGGTCGAGTCGTTCGAGGAGGGGTAGGCGCCACTCGTCAGCGAGGACGTCGTCGAGCGCGACGAGTGCCTCGACGTTCGAGCGATGGCTGAGCGAGCGGTCGAGCATCGCATCGTTGGCGGCTCTCACTGACAGCGAGGCCGGATGCCGGTCGATGACGGTGATCGGTCCCACGACGTCGACCACACCCGCTTCGAGCACCCGCAAGTACCAACCGGTCCGACCGGTTGAACGCATCAGTCCGCCGACTGCGGACGTGCCACGATGCAGGGTCAGCTTCTGACATGGCCAGCGTGGCTGCGCGACTTGCAGTACGGCGGTACCCCATTGCCACACGTCGCCGATGCACACCTCGTTCTCCGTGGCGCCGAGTGTGGAGATGTTCTCCCCGAATGGTGCCGTCGGTGAATCGGGCAAGTCGGGCTGGTCGAGGTCGATCGCCCACCCGGCGAGGTGCTCGGACGGGTAGGCGTACACGGCCTTGTCGACACCCCCGTGCACGGTGCGGTCGGACTGGTCGTCGCCGTCGAGATTCAACTCGGTGAGCGTGAGGCGCTCGACGGTGACGAGTCGCTTGGCGATCGACGACGTGATCTCCGACGCCGGTGGTCCGAGCGGCTGCGAACCCGACACGTTGACTCGGAGGATGGCGATCTCCACGCCGAGCACCGTAGCCACCACGGCCTCGTCCGGACGTGCCGCTCTCCCGGCATTCGGGGACCGGGTGTGTGAACGCAATGTCGGCGTCAGCCGAGCGATGTCAGCTGAGTTCTCGAACCCTGACAGTGTCGACGTGCTGCTGGAACGTTGCGAGCTTGCCATCGGTGACGGTCCACGCGTGGGCCATCTTCACCAAGGCAGGCTCTCCGGAGCCCTTGCGCTTCCAGCTGTAGTTGCCGAGCGCCACGACGGTGTCACCCTCAGCGACGATCTGATCGGGAACTGCGGCGAAGTCATCGCCGATCTCTCCGAGTCGCATGAACACGCCATCAAGCACTGCTTGGGGGCCGACGTAGGTCCCGGCGAGCGGGAATCCGTCGGCTTCGGCCCACTGGATGTCGTCTGCCATGGCGCCCAGGACCGCCGGCACGTCACCGAGCGCGAAGTTCGCGTAGACGCCTTCCACGATTTCCTTGTTCGTCGACATCTCGACCCCCTTCTCCGTCGGCGATCTGCCGAGCAGCAAAGTATGACAGGTCCTCGCGGCCCCGCAGACCGGCGCAGCGTCAGCCTGTCGCCGTGTGTGCGCTCCTCAGAGCTCGGCGATGACGCCGTACATCGTCAAGGTCATCGCGAACTGATCGTTTCGTGCTGCCGTGCGGACGACCTGTACGAAGTCGGCTCGCTCACCTGCGGTGAGTTGGCCCGCGTCGATGAGGTTGTCGGCCAGGCTCTCCATCGAGAAACAGCCGTCGGGGGCGGGTGACTCGTCGGGATCCCATGCGGTCCACGTGTGTGTCTGCGCCGCCCCGGCGAGCGGGGTGAACCCGGCCGTTCGAACCAGGTCGTGGAGTCGGCCGCCGATGTTCGATGGCCGGTTGCGCTCGACGCTCATCGCCGTGCGAACCCGTGATTCGATGTCGTTGTCGCCGACGTCGAGCGTGAGGGTGGACCAGTCGGTGTCGAGGAGCGACACTCGACCTCCGGGGCGCAGCACCCTGGCCATCTCACCGACTGCCACCAATGGCTCGGCGATCCACTGCAAGGTGCGTTCCGATCGCACAGCATCGAACGAGCCGCTCGGCTCGTCGAGCGCGCACGCGTCACCGACGCTGAAACGAACGCGACACCCGGCGGCATCGGCGTTGGACTGGGCGACGCGGAGCATCGCTGCGGACGTGTCGACACCGACGACCTCACCGGCATCGCCGAGATCGATGGCGAGCGAAAGCGCAGCATCACCCAGCCCGCACCCGACGTCGAGGAGCCGTTCCCCGGCGACGAGTCTCAGATGTTCGCGCTCCCACGCCCGCAACCGTCGCGTTGCCGGCCACTGCGCGGTCGCGTCCATCGTGTCGACGAGCACTGCGACGTTCGGATCGTCATCCACCCGCTCGTAGCCCAGTCCGTGTGTGTCGTTGCGTTCGATTGCCTGAGGCTACGACGCGGCATGGCACCAAGTATGACCCCCAACGAGAACGCGCTACAGGAAGCTGAGCAGATCCGCGAAGACCTCCTCGGCATCGACCTCGAACCCCCGACGCTCGAACCAGTCGCAGACGTTGATCACGTCGCGATGGAGAAAGTCGAGTCCCTGCAGGTTGGCGGCGATGTCGATCGACTGTGGGAAGTCGATGAACCACAACCGTTCCTCCCACCACAGCAGGTTGTACGCCGACAGGTCACCGTGGGCCACTCCCGATGCCGTGATCGTCCGCAAGCCCACCAGCAACTGCTCGAATGCGTCGGTGATCTGTGGTGCGGTCAGGCGAGCGGCAGCCAACTGCGGAGCTGCCATCTCCCAGCTACCGACGTACTCGAGATCGAACACGTCGTCGGCGAACGCAATCGGATAGGGCACCGAGACCCCGGCCTGCCACAGCCGCGACATCACCTCGTGCTCGGTGCCGGTCCACCGGTCCTGCAGGAGCTTCTTGCCGTAGGTCGACATTCGCTCGATGGCACGGCGGTCGCGCGACTTTCGGAACTGTCGGCCCTCGCGATATTGCACGTCGTGACGGAACGCGGATGCTCGTTGCACCCCCATGGCCTCGAGTTGGCCCTTCTGGGTGACGTGGCGGGGCAGATAGCGCTTGCGGGCGATGAGGCACGAGCGGCCGTCGTCGCCGATTCGTTCGACGAGGTTGACCTGGGCCTCCTTCCCGCTCTTGACGACACCGTGGTCGGTGTCGGTGTAGGGCTCGGCGACGAGCCAGGACGGTTGATCGGACATGTGGTGCACCTCGGGCGCGGGAGAACGACGACGGGACGAACGTCGGTCGCGCTGCTCACGGCAACGACAGCGAGGTGAGCACGAGCTCAGGACGGCTGAATCAGCACGTCGCGCGACCGAGTGGGGAACTCACAGTGACAGTCATGTGCAACCCCTCCTCTCGATCGGTGGACGAGGGACAACGTAGCCGACCCTGCCCAGCCGATCGAACGAGTTTCGAGACCGAGGCGCTACCAGGTCTCGCCGTGGTCGGGGAGGGTGTCGGGTGTGCCGACGATCAACGGGTCGGGCGCCACCACCACCTCGAGGTTCTTGCCCTCGTAGGGCAGCACGTTCAGGACGTGACGCATCGCATTGATCCGACCGCGCTTCTTGTCGTTGCTGCGCACGATGTTCCACGGCGCCAGCTCGGTCGAGGTGCGCTCGAACATCGTCAGCTTCGCCTGGGTGTAGTCGTCCCACCGATCGAGCGAGGCGATGTCGGTGGCGCTGAGCTTCCACTGCCGAACCGGGTCGATCCGCCGGATCGTGAACCGGGCGATCTGCTCACGACGCGACACCGAGAACCACAGCTTGACCAGCGTCGTGTCGGCATTCATGATCATCTCCTCGAATTGCGGGACGGTGCGCAGGAACTCCTCGTACTCCTCCGGAGTGCAGTAGCCCATCACCCGTTCGACGCCGGCGCGGTTGTACCACGACCGATCGAAGAACCGCATCTCACCCCGAGTGGGTAGGTGTCGCACGTACCGTTGGAAGAACCACTCGCCCTGCTCACGTTCCGACGGCACATTGAGCGCGACGACCTCGGCGCCACGCGGATCGAGGTGTTCGAGGAACCGCTTGATCGTGCCGCCCTTGCCGGCCGCGTCGCGTCCCTCGAACACCATCACCAGCTTGTGGCCCGACGACCTGATCCAATCCTGCGCCTTGAGCAACTCGACCTGGAGGTCGCGCTTCAGGGCCTCGTATTCCGAACGCGACATCCGCTCGGAGTAGGGATAGCTCTCCTGCCAGGTGTTCACGGGCAGTCCGTCGGGCCCGAGCAAGATCGGGTCGTCGACCTGGTCGAACGTGCCCTCCACCGTGAAGCCGCGGGCGGCGATCTCCTCGGCGCTCATCGAGCGGAACTCCTCGATCAGGCTGTCGATGTCGGTGACCTGTTGCCCGGTGTTCTCATTCACGCCGTTGCTCCGTTCAGCGACGGGCACCCATGAACATGCCCTTCAAGGCGTCATAGTGCTCGATCACGTGTCCGGCACCCAAGACCACGGCCTCGAGCGGCACGTTCGACATCTTCACCGGCACCTCGGTCTCGCGTTCGATCCGTTCGGCCAACCCGCGCAACAGCCCACCGCCACCCACGAGGAACATGCCGCGCACCAGGAAGTCCTGCGACAGCTCAGGAGGCGCCTTCGACAGGCATCGGATCACCGACGCCACGATGGACGACACGACGTCCTCGATCGCATACCGCACCTCCTCGGGGGTGAGGAGCACCGTCTTCGGCAGGCCCGTCATCAGGTCGCGTCCGCGCACCTCGGCCTGGTTCTCGTCCGGTGTCGGATCGGCCGAGCCGATCGCCACCTTGATCTCTTCCGCCGTCCGCTCGCCGATCGCGATGCCGTGCTCGCGGCGCACGTAGTTCTGGATCGCCGCGTCGATGTCGAACGACCCCACCCGCACCGCTTCGAGCGCCACGATGCCGCCCAGGCTGATCACTGCGGTCTCGCTCGTGCCACCCCCGATGTCGATCACCATGTTGCCGACGGGTTCGTCGATGGGCAGGTCGGCGCCGATGGCCGCGGCCATCGGCTGTTCGATCAGGTTCGCGTCGGCAGCGCCGGCGCGACGAGCAGCGTCGGTGACCGCTCGCCGTTCGACCTCGGTGATCGCCGACGGCACGCAGATCACCACTTTCGGACGGGTGAAACGGCTGACTCCCACGCGTTGCAGCAACAGGCGGATCATCCGTTCGGTGATCTCGAAGTCGGTGATGGCGCCGCCGCGAAGTGGTCGAACCGCCACGATGTAGCCCGGCGTGCGACCGATCATCTGCCAGGCCTCGCGGCCGGTTGCGAGCACCTCACCGGTCTGACGGTTCAGGGCGATGACCGACGGCTCGTTGAGCACGATGCCTCGGCCCTTCATGTACACGAGGGTGTTGGCGGTGCCCAGGTCGATGGCGAGGTCACGTGCCATGCGTACTCACCCGTCCTGTTCCGAGGGCATCAGCCCCGGCGAACGAGGCAGCGTCACGTGTCATCGCCACCATCATCGCCGCTGGCGGGGCGTTCAGACGGTTTCATCCGATCCGACGTCTGCCGGCGAGCCTCGGGCGACAGCGCATCGATCTGACGCCGGAACGACGCGATGTCGTCGGTTGGGCGCCGAGTACGGCCTGCGGCGGCAGCGACCACGGCAATCAGTGCCCCGATCACGGCGACGCCGGCGAGGATCCAAACGATCATTCGGCGGTCCTCACGGAGCTCGGATCTCGGACGTCGTGTGCGCCCGTTCCCCAGTCGGCGCCATCGGCCCAGACCTCGTGTTTCCAGATCGGCGCGGACTCCTTCAGTGCGTCGATGGCGAACCGGGCCGCCTCGAACGCCTCGGCGCGATGCGGAGCCGACACCACCGCGATCACCGACGACTCGCCGATCTCGATCCGACCGAGGCGGTGCAGCACGGCGACCCGTCCGGTGTCCGGCCACCGACGTCGCAGCTCCGCACCGATCTCGGCAAAGCGCGGCACGACCTGCTCCTCGTAGGCCTCGTACGTGAGATGTTCGACACCGGAACGCCCATCGGCGTGGTCGCGAATGGTGCCGCTGAACAACACGACAGCGCCACACTGCGGTCGGATCGCCCAGTCGTAGGCCGCGCTGACCGGAAGTTCAGAATCGGCGACGCCGAACCAGTCGTCGCCGTCTGAAGGTGGATGCACGCTGGCATCGTAGCGATGCCCGGCCCACAGTCGGTGGCCGCGTCCAGCGCCGACGCGTTCCGTTGTACGATCTCGTGCTCGTGGAGCACGGCCCCCTGCCCCCTCACGAGCGATCGTGGCGGCACCCTTCTGAACTCGGACCGACGCGCCTCGACGTCGACGAGTCGAACGGGCGCTCGCGGGCGAACCTCCTCGGACTCGCCGGCGGCACGTTGGCAGTCCTCGCCGTGGCCGCGATGGTGGTCGCCATGACCCCTCGTACGTCGAGCGGGCCCGTCGCGCTGAGCGCGACCACCACACCGATCACCGCCCGTGCCCTCGTCACTCCCCCGGCGCCCGACACGGCGCCCGACACGGCCACTGACACGACCCAGGAGATGCAGTCCCGGACCGAGTTGCTGACGTCGTTCGTCGCGTTTCCCCACGCGGTCACGCCCGGACCGCAGCTCGACGTCGACGGCACCGAGGTGGCCGCCGAGCCTCCTGCCGACGACGAGACCGTGTTCGTTCGGACCGAGGCCGTCACGTATCGCCTCCGCTGGGACGTCGCCAAGACCATGAGCATGCCCGACGGATCGGTGGTGTTCGACGAGGACGGCGACCTGGTGGCCCGAAGCAGCAACGGCGACCTGCTCAGCCTCGTCGGCGAGTGAGCCTCCGACGTCCGACGGCGACGGCCGTCACGGCCGCCACGAGCACGACGAGCACGCCGGCACCGAGTGACAGCTCCTGACGGCGCTTCGGCGACACCATGGCCCACCAGGGGGCGTCGGTGCTCTCGACGTAGGTCTGTTCGTTGGTGACGGTCGGCGTCCATCCGGCGGCTCGTAGCCGTCCATTCGAGATCACCCACGGCTCGAGCGTGTAGGGCAGCAGCCCGGGTGGAATCGGGCCTCGGAGGAATCGCCAGCGCAGACCGGCCACGAGCTCGCTGAGTCGGTCGGGCAATGGCACACGCGGCCGTTCTCCCGAGAGCGCACGAACTCGCTCACCGGGCACCCAGCCGTCCGGAGCAACGTTGAACACACCGTCGAGCCGGCGGTCGACACCCACGCTCACGGCGGCCGCCAGATCGTCGAGATGGAGGAACTGCGACGGCGGATCGGCCTGCGCGAGACGCCGACCGAACCCGTACACCAGCGCCGTTGCCAGGCGTGACCCTCCCCCTGCTGCCAGCGCCACTGCTGGCCGCAGTACGCACGTGGTCCTCTCGGGAGCGCTGGATCGCCACTGTTCGACGAGCTCCTCGGCCGATGCCAGTTGACGTGCGAACACGAACTCGACGTCCGGCCGCAGCGTGGCGTCCTCGGTCAGCGGAACGGGGTTGTTCGCTGCTGCGCCGTAGACGAGGGCCGACGACACGAACAACACATGAGATGCAGCGACCCGGTCGGCGATCGCCAGCGTTGTCGCCGCCGATTCGGTCGCGCTCTCCCGGCGGGCGGCTCTCGTGTCGTAGTCGCTGCTTCCGAGATCGACCACGGTCGTCGCCCTGACGCACCCGTGCCGCTCCACGTCGGCGCTGTCGATCTCATCGAGCGAGTTGGCGAACACGACCTCGTCGTCAGCGAGCAGATCGGCGACCCGGCGACCAAGGGATCCGGAGGCCCCGGTGAGCACGACCACGGGTCGGTCGGCGGCGCCATCCATCGACCGCACGATACCCATCAGCTCTCGCCCGCCACGGTTCCGGCCCACCCGGCGCCGGTCGAGGTGACCGCGGTACCGTCGACGACCGAAACCCGTAGCATCGGGGTATGGCCGACCAGGACGATCCCGGCGAATCGCTCGACCCGTTCAGCGGCATGCCGCTGTTCGGCGATCTGTCCCGGGCGCTCTCCGGGCAAGGCCCACTGAACTGGGATGCGGCACGCCAATTCGCCGTCCTCGCCGCCAACGGTGGCGGCCTGCTGTCGGGAACGGGTGTCTCGACGTCGCCGAACGTCGATCCGAGCGTACGAATCAAATATCGCGAGCTCGCCGAGATCGCCCGCCTCCACGTGGCCGACGTGATGCAGCTGGAGGTCCCTGCCACCGAACCCGACGTCGCCACACCCGAACAGTGGGCGCAACAGACGCTCGAGGCCTACCGACCGCTGTTCACCGATCTCGCCACATCGCTCGGTGCCAGCGACGACCTGCCCGCCGAGATGGCCGACGACCCCATGGCCCAGATGATGGCCGGCCTGGGCAAGATGATGGCCCCAGCGATGATGGGAATGAGTGTCGGCTCGATGGTCGGCAACCTCGCCCGCCGCGCCTTCGGCGTCTATGACCTGCCGATCCCGCGTGCCACGCCTTCGCTCGTGCTCGTACCGACCAACATCGACTCGTTCGCCGCCGCCTGGTCGATCGAACTCGACGAGATGCGCCTCTGGGTGCTCGCCCATGAGCTGGCGGGGCTCACCCTGTTCTCGGTCGACCACATCGCCGACCACCTGCGATCGCTCGTGCAACGTCACGTCGGCGGGTTCCGGCCCGATCCATCAGCGTTGTCCGACAAGCTCACGTCGCTCGACATCGACCAGAGCGACCCGATGGCCGCCATGCAGCAGGCGTTCGGCGACCCCGAAGTGCTGCTCGGCGCCGTCCGCTCGCCCGAGCAGCTGGCGCTCGAGCCCGAACTCGATGCCGCCGTGGCGGTCACGATCGGCGTCATCGATTGGGTCGTCGACGCGGTCGCGGTCCGGATCATCGGTGGCAGTGCCCTGCAGATCGCCGAGGCGGCCCGTCGCCGCCGCGCTGAGGCGTCCCCGGACGAGGTGTTCGTCGAGCGCCTGCTCGGCATCCGACTCGGCGCCGAACAGACCGCTCGCGGCAAGACGTTCGTGCAGGGCGTCGTCGACCGTGCGGGCGAGCACGGTCTCGAACCGCTGTTCACCGATCCGGCCGCCGTTCCGACCCCGAACGAGATCGAGGCGCCTGGCCTCTGGCTCGCCCGGGTTGCCGACGACTGACCCCTGATCCATCCGATCGCCCGGTTCGTCGCCGGCCGGCGAGATGGATGCTCGCTGCGACGGCGACGGCGCCGACGATCAGGAAGCCGATCGTGCCGGATGCCTGCAGCGCCACCGCGATGAACGCGCCCACCGCCCACGCGAACTGGAACCGAGTCTCGAACACGGCGAACGCCCGGCCACGGTTCGCTCCCGGAGCATCGCGCTGGACGATGCTCTCGAAGTTGAGGCGCCCCAGCGCCGCCATCAGGTTCAGGACCGCGGCGAGCACGACCGCCCCGAACGGTCCGCCGAGCACCGACACGGCGAGGCCGGCACCTGCGCACACCAACAGCGCTGCCGTCAACATGGTCTCTTCGCGAACACGGGCGCGCAGCAGCGAGGCCACCGCGTTGCCGACCATCGAGGCCAGCGCGGACACGCCCACCACTGCGGCGAACCACAGCGTGCCCTGGTCCTGCGAACGCAGCCAGAAGGCGAGGTGGAAGAAGGTGAACCCGACGAGCCCGCGCAGCACGGTCATGGCGATCGCGCCGAGCTGGATGTTCGACGAGTGCAATTCGGTCGTCTCGGCGGCATCGACCGCATCGGACGCGACCACGTCGGGCGACAGCCGCGTTGCGGCCACGAGCGCGCCGGCGAAGAGGAGCGCGCCGTAGACGAGCGTCGCCGGCGCCCCGACGAGCTGGAGCAGGACGCCGGCCGGAACCACGGCAACGGCACCTGTGATGCCGGCGATCAAGCCCAGTTTCGAGTTGGCCTCGACGAGTTCCGCCTCGGAGCGGACGGTCGACGGCACGATCGCCGATTTCGACACCGCATAGGTCTTCTGCAGGACCAGCGACGCGAACACCAGCGGAAACAGAGCGAGGGCGTCGAGATACTGCGCCATCAGCAGGGTCAGCACCACACGCGCCAGCGCGACGACCTGGATCACGAACTTGCGACCGCCCGCCACCCGGTCGATCAGTGGTCCGATCAGCGGGGCGACGACGAGGAACGGGGCGAAGCCGATCACGAGAAAGAGCAGGACGCGGGAACGAGCTGCGTCGAGATCGATGTCGAAGAACAGCGAGTCGGCAAGGGCGACCACCATCGCGGCATCGCCGCCCATCATCAGGGCGTGGGTGATCGCGAGCCGACGGAACTTGGAAGAGGTCGGTCGCTGCGCCGCGTTGACCTGTCCCACCGAGCCGATCCTAAGTGACGATGCGTCGTCACGTCGTCACACCGTCACAACAAGGCGCTGTTCGCCTTCAGGCGCGTTCGTACTTGTAGCCGAGTCCGCGGATGGTCACGATCCGCGTCGGTGTCGCCGGGTCGATCTCGATCTTGCCGCGCAACCGTTTGACGTGCACGTCGAGCGTTTTGGTGTCGCCCACGTAGTCACTGCCCCACACCCGGTCGATCAGGGTGTCGCGCGGCAGCACGCGTCCCGCGTTCGCGAGCAGCAGGTGCAACAGCTCGAACTCCTTGAGCGGCAGGGTCAGTTCTTCACCACGCACCGAGACCCGGTGTTCCTCCGAGTCGAGCGAGACGTCGCCGACCTGCACGATCCCCTGGGCAAGCGCCGTGTCGGCGCCATTCGCACCGCTCGGTTCGGTTCGACGCAGCACGGCTCGCATGCGGGCCACGAGTTCGCGCAGCCGATACGGCTTGGTGACGTAGTCGTCGGCGCCGACTTCGAGCCCGACGACCGTATCGATCTCGGCCCCTTTGGCGGTGACCATGATGATCGGAATCTGGGTCTTCTTGCGCAGCTGCCGGCACACGTCGATGCCACTGATCTTCGGCAGCATGACGTCGAGCAGCACGAGGTCGGGCTTGACATCGTCGAACATCTCGAGGGCCTGTGCGCCATCGACCGCGACCACGACGTCGAACCCTTCACGGCGCAGACCGATGGTCAGTGCTTCCACGAAGCTCGCCTCGTCCTCGACGACGAGGATCCTTGCCTCACTCATGACGCTCCTGCTCCGGGCCGACGACCGTGTTGGCGGCAGCGCCGTCGGCCACGACGAGTGTCGCCGGCAGCCGAAGGACGAACGTCGAGCCTTCACCCTCCTGGGACGACACCAACACCTCGCCTCCGTGATTGGACGCAACGTGGCGCACGATGGCCAACCCGAGTCCGGTGCCGCCGGTGTCGCGGCTCCGAGCCCGATCGACTCGATAGAACCGCTCGAACACCCGGTCCAGGTCACGTCTCGGGATCCCGATGCCCTGATCGGCCACCATCACCTCGACGGCCGTCGCGTCGACACGGGCACGCACCTGCACGGTGCCGCCGTTCTGGCTGTACTTCACTGCGTTCTCGACCAGGTTGCCGACGGCCGACACCAGCTGACGTTCGTCACCGCGAACGAAGAGACCGTCGGGCACGTCGAGTGCCGCGATCTCGACCCCACGCCCGCCATCGACGATGCGCCCGCGGGCGACCGCCGCGTTCACCACCGCAGCCAGGTC
Organism: Ilumatobacteraceae bacterium; assembly: GCA_963741875.1. Classification (GTDB taxonomy): domain Bacteria; phylum Actinomycetota; class Acidimicrobiia; order Acidimicrobiales; family Ilumatobacteraceae; genus Sva-07. The sequence goes on from CAVUJO010000006.1 coordinate 158,057, forward strand.
GACGATCTCGTCGCCAGGCCGAGTCGACTCGATCTCGGAGAGCCTGAGGAGATCATCGATGGTTCGCACCGCACGATGTGCCTCCTCGACGAGGTGGTCGGACAATCGATGGATGACCGCCGGATCGGTTTCGTCGATCAGTGCCTCGGCAAGCACCGCGACCGCCCCGACCGGTGTCTTCAGTTCGTGCGAGATGTTGGTGACGAAGTCGGTGCGCATGGCGTCCGTGCGCGCCCGCTCGCTGATGTCGCGGATGGTGGCCACGGCACCTCCGGTCGGGATGGCGTCTGCCACGATCTCGATCCACCGTTTCGGTGGCCCTTGGAGCTCGACGACTCTGGTGTTCGAGCCACCCGTCAGCGCTGCGCTGACGACTCGTTCGACGTACTCGTCGAGAAGGATCCCGACGTGCGTGCCGTGGAATTCGGTCGCCGCGGCGTTGCGATAGCGCACCTCGGCGGAGCTGTCGGCCACGAGGACGCCGATCTCGAGATGATCGACGGCCTCTCTGAGCCAGGCCGACACCTCGACGTCCACGTCGGCGTCGGCCACTGGCACCTCCGCTGGGACAGCGGACTCGAGGTCGCGTCGAGACCACCATCGGGCGACGCCGATGCCGACGACCACGCCCAACACAGCAGCGACGGCGACAGCGACGATCACTGCCTCAACCGTGGTCTGTCTCGGGCACCGTCACCGCGCCCGAGAGGTCGTTGTCGCTCTCGGGATAGGGCCGTTCGGGCAACCAGCCGTTCACGACGTATCGAGTCCGGTCACCGACGTTGACGGCATGGTCACCGATGCGCTCGTAGAAGCGGGCCACGACCGCCAACTGCACCGCCACCTGCAGGTCGATGTGTCCGGCTGCATGGCTCTCGAAGATCACCTGGATGAACTGGCGATGCAGGTCGTCGAGGTAGGCGTCCATGTCGTGCAACGCGGCAGCACGCACCCCATCGAGATTGAGGTACGCCTCGGTGGCCTCCTTGAACAACACCTGCGCCTGGTCACCGATCTTCTGGATGATGTTGCGGAGGCTCGGATCGAGATCGTGGCCGTAGATCCGCCGTGCGGCCTTGCAGATGTTCACGCACAGATCGGCCGACCGTTCGACGTCGGCAATGATCTTGATCGCCGACACGACGGCGCGCAGGTCGGTGGCCACCGGCGACTGCAGCGCAATCACTCGGAAGCAGCGTTCCTCGATGTCGATGCTGCGCTGGTCGTAGTCGTCGTCGCCGAGGATGATGTACTCCGCCGCTTCCAGGTCCATCGACAACAGCACGTCGGTGGCCCGCGGGATCAGTTCGGTGACCCCGGCCGACAGTGACGCGATCGAGGTCTGGATCTCGTCGAGTTCCTGGTGGAACTCGGAGCGCAGCTCGTTCATCAGCCGAACCGTCCCGTCACGTAGTCGATCGTCGCCTGCTGTCTCGGGTTCGAGAACATGATGTCGGTGTCGTCCATCTCGATGACGTGGCCCGGCAGGCCGGTGCCATCGATCGAGAAGAACGCCGTCCGGTCGGACACCCGCGCGGCCTGCTGCATGTTGTGGGTGACGATCACGATCGTGTAGGTCGACTTGAGTTCGTTCATCAACTGTTCGATCGCCAGCGTCGAGATCGGGTCGAGGGCCGAGCAGGGCTCGTCCATCAGGAGGATCTCGGGTTCGACGGCGATCGCCCGGGCGATGCAGAGTCGTTGCTGTTGGCCACCCGACAGTCCGGAGCCGGGCTTGTCGAGACGATCCTTGACCTCGTCCCACAGGTTGGCGCCTCGCAGCGACTGCTCGACGAGGTCGTCGGCCTCACCCTTCGCGAACCGCTTGCTGTTGAGGCGCTTGCCGGCGAGCACGTTGTCGGCGATCGACATCGTCGGGAACGGGTTGGGACGCTGGAACACCATCCCAACCTTGCGACGGACCGCCACGGGGTCGACGCCGGGGCCGTAGAGGTCTTCGCCGTCGACGTAGACCGAGCCCTTCACATGCGCGCCGTCGATCACTTCGTGCATGCGGTTCAGTGACCGGATGAAGGTGGACTTGCCGCAACCGGACGGGCCGATCAGTGCGGTGACCGAGCGGGGCTCGATCACCATGTTGACGTTCTCCACGGCAAGGAACGCGCTGTAGTAGATGTTCAGGTTCTCGACCACGATGCGGTTGTCCGGGCCCGTCGGCCGCTCGTTCGGCGCAGCCGCGACGATCGCATCGGTGGGCGTGTCGAGACGGTCGGTCATGTCGGGAACTTCCTCGGCGGTCGATCGGATGGTGGCCTGTTGGTCGGACATGGTCATTTCAGGCCCTTCGGCTTGAGCGCACTGGACAGAATACGGGCGATGGAGAACAGCACCATCACGATGATCACCAACGTCAACGCAGCGGTCCACGCACGGTCCTGGCCGGCTTCGGGCGGAAGGCCGGGCTGGACGTACTGATAGTAGGTGAACACCGGAAGTGTGGTCATCCGGCCGTCGAACGGGTTCCAGTTCACACCCTGGGCGAGACCGGCCGTCACCAGCAGTGGCGCCGTCTCGCCGATGACACGGGCGATGGCGAGCACCACGCCGGTGATGATGCCGGCGATCGCCGTCGGGAGGACGACCTTGACGATCACCTTCCACTTCGGAACCCCCAGTGCGTAGGCCGCCTCACGGAGTTCGTCGGGGACGAGACGCAGCATCTCTTCTGCCGACCGCACCACCACGGGGGTCATCAACACCGTCAACGCCACGGCCCCGGCGATGCCGGAGCGTGTGCCCGGCCCGAAGAGCAACTCGAACAGTGCGTAGGCGAACAGTCCGGCGACAATCGACGGGATGCCGGTCATCACGTCGACCATCGACTGGATCGCCTTGGCCAATTTGGTGCCATGTCCGTACTCGGCGAGGTAGATCGCCGTGAACAGACCGAACGGCACCGACATCACCGTCGCCAGACCCGTCACGATCAGCGTGCCGATGATCGCGTGGTAGGCACCGCCGCCTTCGCCGACCACGCCGCGCATCGTCTCGGTGAAGAAGGTGGCGTCGAATCGGTTCCAGCCTCGCTCGACGACCGTCCACACCAACGACGCAAGCGGCATGGCAACGACCACGAAACAGCTCGCGACGACCGCCGCCATCAGCCGGTCGAGGCCCCGTCGAGGGCCTTCGACGATCCGGGACACGACATAGATGCCAACGCAGTAGGCCACCAGCGTCACGATGATCCAGCGGGCCCAGTTGACCGATCCTTCGGGCAGCCAGCTCACGAGGCCGATCAGCACGGCTCCGGCGGCAACCGCGAGGTGGCCTGATCTGCCGAGGCGACCCGCCGTGATCGACGACTGCTGTTCGCTCGGTGCCGGTCGTTGCTCGGTGATGGTCATCCTGCGGCTCCCGAGAATCCGGCGTTGGCCACTCTGCGGGCGACGGCATTGACGAGGAAGGTGATGGCGAACAGGACCAGGCCGGTGGCGATCAACCGGTTGACCTCGAGACCGGACGACTCCGGGAACTTGAGGGCGATGTTCGAGGCGATCGTGTTCGGGTTCTGGTTGCTGATGATGTTGAACGTGTAGACGTCGGCCGGCGACAGGATGATCGCCACCGCCATCGTCTCACCGAGCGCACGACCGAGGCCGAGCATCGCGCCGCTGATCACGCCGGAGCGGCCATACGGGATCACCGCTTGGCGGATCATCTCCCACTTCGTGGCACCGAGGGCGAGTGACGCTTCTTCGTGCAGGCGAGGCGTCTGCAGGAACACCTCACGGGAGATTGCGGTGATGATCGGCAGGATCATCACCGCCAACACCACCGCTGCGGTCATCATCGTGCGACCGCTGGTGGACGCCGGGCCGGCGAAGAACGGCAGAAAGCCGAGATTGTCCTCGAGCCAGGGGTAGACGCTGCGCGACAGGATCGGAGCGAGCACGGCGATGCCCCAGATGCCGAACACGACCGACGGGATGGCGGCGAGCAGATCGATGAAATAGCCGAAGGTGACCGCCAGTCGCTTCGGGGCGTAGTGGCTGACGAACAGCGCAACCGCCACCGCCATGGGCAACGCGATCAGGAGGGCCAGGAACGCAGCCCAGATCGTGCCGAAGAGCAGCGGGCCGACGTACTGCAGGAAGTTGTCGTCACCGTCGAACTCCGACGCGTCGGCGCCGAAGGTCGGCCAGGCCTCGGTGATGAGGAACAGCGCCACCGCGGCGAGGGTGACGAGAATGAGAATGCCGGCACCCAGCGAGAGGCCGCCGAAGACACGATCGCCGAGCTTGCTGGTCTGTTCGGTCGATGAGGACGGTGGTCCGATGCCTGGCGGCGTTTCAGTGATGGTCACGTGGGAAGCCTCCGCCGTGCTCCGGGCTGCACGGGTGGTGGACGGAATTCGAGGGCAGGAAGATGACCCGGGTCCGGGTCCACCGTAGTGGACCCGGACCCTTGCCTCGTGAGGCGGTCATCTCAGGGGGGAACGTGGTCGGTACACCGTCGAGGCGCACCGACCGTGATCAGGAAGCGACCGTGATCTGGTCGATCGAGTTCTGGATCTCGGCCTGGACTTCAGGAGAGATCGGGGCCGAACCAGCGGATTCGGCTGACGCGGCCTGCCCCTCGTCGGAACCGACGTAGGCCATGAAGGCCTTCACCAGATCGACGGTCTCCTGGCTGTCGTACTGCAAGCAGACGATGTGGTACGAGACCAGCGCGATCGGGTAGGTGTCGGCCGAGTCGGGCGTGCGGTTCACCTCGATGGCGAAGTCGAACTCGCTCTGACCACCGGTGCGCTCGGACGAATCGACGATCCGGCCGGCTGCCTCGGGCGAGAACTCGACGAACTCACCGGCGACGCCGACGGCGGCGGCCGGGAGGTCACCGATCTGGCTGGCGTCGGCGTAGCCGATCGAGCCTTCGCCGGCATTCACCGCGGCAACGACGCCGCTGGTCTGCGGAGCGCCTTCGCCACCGCCCGGGCCCTCGTCCCAGATCTCGAGTGCACCGAAGGTCCACACGTCTGGTGCAGCCTGCGCCATGTAGTCCGTGAAGTTCTCGGTGGTACCGGACTCGTCCGAACGATGCACCGGGTTGATCGTGGTGTCCGGCAACTCCAGGTCGGGGTTGTCGGCGGCGATGGCGGGGTCGTTCCACACCGTGATCTCGTTGGCGAAGATGCCGGCGATCACGTCAGCGCTGAGGTTCAGCGTCTCACCCTCGAGCGAGGGCAGGTTGTACGGGATGGCGATCGGCGAGATGTAGTGGGGAAGGTTGATCGCACCCTGGTCGCCTGCGCACCGCTCGATCGACTGCTGGAACTCGTCGTCCTTCAGCGCGGCGTCCGAGCCGGCGAAATCGGAACCACCAGACAGGAAGGTCTCGCGGCCGCCGCCCGAACCGATCGGGTCGTACTCGACGGTGACGTCGGGGTTGGCGGCCTGGAACCCGGCCTGCCAGCCCTGCATGGCGGCTGCCTGTGACGATGCGCCGGCGCCGATGAGCGTGCCGGACACCTCGACCATGTCGGATCCACCGTCGGTGGTCTCGCTCATGTCACCGTCGGTGGTCTCGGTCATGTCACCGTCGGTGGTCTCGGTCGCCGAGGTTTCGGCGGGGGCCGATGTCTCGTCGGTGGTGTCGTCGTCGCTGCCGCATGCAGCGGCGACGAGGGTGAGTGCAATGGCACCAGCAAGGATGCGGCGCTTGGGAGTGTTCACGCTTCCAACTCCGTTCGTAGGGGGGTGTTGTTTGGTCATGGTGTGTTCACCGGACACCGACATCGTCGGTGTTCCGGCGGGCACGGTAGACACCCCAGGTGAACCGCTGACCCGACCCGGGTGAACGAGAGGTGAACAGCCGCCGTCGTCTCAGCCAACTCTGCAAGCAACCGTCAAGAACGGCCGGTGAGCTGCTGGCGGACCATCCAGCGGTACATCCGCTCCTGGCTGTGCGGCTCGAACGCGTTCGTCGGCCCGATGCGGGCCCAGCTGTCGTCGGGCTGCAGGTCCCATGCGACCACGTCGTCGGCGAGCGCGAAGTCGAGTACCTGGTCGAGGGCCGCGGTGTGACGTGGATGTTCGATCGGCACCATCACCTCGACGCGTCGGTTGAGGTTGCGCGGCATCAGATCGGCTGAGCCGATCAGGTACACAGCGTCGGATGTGGCCGTCGCAAGCCGCTCGCCGTGCACGACATTGCCGTGACCGAACCGGTAGATCCGGCTGTGTTCGAGATACCGGCCGAGGATGCTGCGGACCGTGATGGTCTCGGACAGGCCAGGCACTCCGGCGCGCAAGCAGCAGATCCCGCGCACGATCAGGTTGATCCGGGTGCCCGCTGCGCTGGCCGCGTAGAGCGTCTCGATCAACTCGTCGTCGGCGATCGAGTTGCACTTCAGCACGATGTGACCCTCCGTGCCGAACGAGGCCTCGTGCTCGATCAGATCGACGAGTTGGCGGCGGAGGTCCCGGGGCGCCACGAGCAGGTTGCGATAGTCGTGCGAGCGGCTGTAGCCGGTGAGGTGATTGAACAACTGCGTGGCATCGTCGCCGATGTCGGGCGAGCAGGTCAGCACGCCGAGGTCCTCGTAGATCCTGGCGGTCTTGGCGTTGTAGTTGCCGGTCCCGATGTGGACGTAGCGACGCAGTTGGTCGCCGTCGTCGCGCACGACGAGTGCGACCTTGCTGTGTGTCTTCAGACCGACCATGCCGTACACCACGTGGACGCCTGCGCGTTCGAGTTGGCGAGCCCACTGGACGTTGTTGGCTTCGTCGAAGCGCGCCTTCAGTTCGACGAGTACGGCAACCTGCACGCCCTTCTCCGCGGCACGGATCAGGCTCCGGATGATCGCACTGTCACCGCCGGCCCGGTACAGCGTCATCTTGATCGACTGCACCTTCGCATCGTCGGCAGCCTGGGAGATGAACGCCTCGACGCTGCTCGCAAAACTCTCGTACGGATGATGGAGCATCACCGCACGGTGGCGCATCACGTCGAAGATCGGCCGATCGCTCTCGTCAGCAGCCGCAATCCGGCCCGAGGTGACCGCGGGCCAGGGCTCGTCTTTGAGGTCGGGACGGTCGAGTTCGAGCAGCTGCCAGAGGAAACTCAAGTCGAGTGGTGCTCGATGGAACGTGACATCGTCCATCGAGAGCTCGAGTTCACGCACGAGCAGCTCGAGCACTTCGGCGCCGATGTCGTGCGACACCTCCAGCCGCACCGCCTTGTTGAAGCGGCGCCGCCGGAGTTCCATCTCGACGGCTTCGAGGAGATCGTCGGCCTCCTCCTCTTCGAGCGTGAGGTCGGCATTGCGGCTCACGCGGAAGGGTGCCCAATCCTCGATGATCATGCCGACGAACAGCCGGTCGAGTTTGGCGGCGATCAACTGCTCGACCGGGAGGTACCGACCCGGAGCGACCGGCACGAGCCGAGGGAAGAGCTGCGGCACCTTGAGCCTGGCGAAGCGCCGGTCGCCGGTCTCGGGATCGGCGACGTTGACCGCCAGCGACAACGCGAGATCCGAGATGTACGGGAAGGGGTGTCCCGGGTCGACGGCCAGCGGAGTGAGCACGGGAAAGACGCGATCGTCGAACCATTCGTCGAGTTCGGCGCGTTCGTCGTCGGTGACGTCGTCCCACGAGATGATGTCGATGCCCGCCGAACGCAACTCGGGCACCAGGTGATCGACGAAGGCGCCGTCGACGTGGTCGACGAACTCCAACACTCGGTGCCCGACCTCGGCCAGTGTCTGCGCCGGGGTCCGACCGTCGGGCGACGGTCGATCGATGCCGGCGATGATCTGATCCTTCAGCGCGGCCACGCGCACCTGGAAGAACTCGTCGAGGTTGGTCGACGCGATCGCGCAGAACTTTGCACGCTCGAGCAGGGGAATTCCCGGCTCGCTCGCGAGCTGGACCACCCGATCGTTGAACTGGATCCAGCTCAGTTCCCGGTTGGTGAACCGCTCGTCGGTCATCGCCGCCAGTTCGTTCCTACGTGGTCTCGAGCGTCACGAATCGGCGCGCTCAGACGTCGTCCTCGGCATAGCCGAGATCCCACTCGATGGTGATCAACTCGCGCTCGGCATCGCGCACGATGCGCTCGCGATTGCGGCGGAACTGCGGGTCGTCACGTGGCAGCAGCACGAGCCTGGCCAGCACCCGCGCCCGGAACTCGTCGAGCACCTGGCGATCGCCCCAGTCACCGTAGACCTCCCAGTGCGGCGCAACCGGGCCGTGATACACGATGCGTGCGTGGGCACGCGGGGCCTGGGGCTCGGCGAGGTCGGTCATGTCGGCCGACTCTATCGCCACCAACCACGACCGGTCGTCGGACCGTCCCCTCGCAATCACATTACGGACGTGTTACGATTTGCAGTCAAGGACGCAACAAACAGTACCCACCGTCTTCTTACCCGGCTGGTCCACACTGACTCCGGACATTCCCCATGGGGATCTGATCCCCTCTCGGATTCCTGGACGGAATCCGGAACCGAACGGGCGTGTCGAGCGTCCAATCAGCACTCCACACGCACACCCCCGCAGGAAGGGTCATCATGGCCAAGCTCACCGTCCGCTCCCAGCCGATCCCGATCGAGACTGCACACGTTCCGCACGACCCCGATTCAGCGACCGCCTGGATGGCCGATGGCAACTGCCGCCTCCATCCGCCCGCCACCTTCTTCCCGAGCGATGGCGTCGGCGTCGACCGGGCCCGCAAGATCTGCAAGGACTGTCCGGTCGTGGCGACCTGCCTCGAGTTCGCGCTCGAGGAACGGATCGACCACGGCGTGTGGGGTGGTTGCAGCGAACGCGAACGCCGCCGAATCCTCAAGCGGCGTCGCGTCGACGCGACGACCAACTGACCCGGCGTTTCGCCGAGGCGCTACTTCGAGTCGTCGGTTGACGCGCTCGACGGCGTCGAGCCAGCAGCGTCGGGCTTGTCGGCGTCAGCCATCCCGTCTTTGAATTCCTTCTGGGCCTTGCCGAGGTTCTTGGCGAGCTTGGGCAGCTGCGAGCCGCCGAAGAGCACCAGCACCACGATCAAGATGATTATCCACTCGGGACCACCTGGCATGCCGACACGCTACCCCACCGGGGTCGCCGACCGGGGCGCGGTCTGTCAGGAATTCGTCAGGCCGGCCCTCAGGCGGTGATGGTGCTGCGCGCCACCTGGGCGCGCTGGCGACGGATCCGGCGACGTTCACGCTCGGACAGCCCGCCCCAGATGCCGAACTTCTCGCCGTTCTGCAACGCGAACTCGAGGCAGTCGTGGCGGACCTCGCAGCCACGACACACTTCCTTGGCCTCGCGAGTGGACGCACCCCGTTCGGGGAAGAACAGATCGGGATCGACCCCCAGGCAGTTCGCGGAATCGTGCCAATCGGGGTCGGGTTCGACCGGAATGGCACTGACCGTGATGCTGGATGTGGTGATGAACTGCATGTGGAGGATCTCCCTGCGGGCCCGGAGGCGTCGATTTTGTCCGCAATCACCCGCCCCCAACGAACGATCGACAGCGACGTAATTACAGTGGCGTCATTCTGCCATAGCACAGCGAGATTTCGCAAGGGCGGATTTCGAACAATTCGCGCGGTGCGCGCGAATCAGCCGGCGCGACGGCCGCGGCGAGCGAGTTCGCGCTTGCCCTGCATGAAGTCGACGAGCACGTAGTCGCCGAGGTGTTCAGGTGTCGTGAAGAAGGCCCGGCCACGGTTGATCTGTGTCATCTGCTCGATGAAGTGCCGCAGCGAACCATCGGCTCCGAGGCCGAAGGTGTTGATGCGGATCTGCTCCTTGGTGCAGCGCACCACTTCACGCAGCGTGGCCTCGACGGTCTCGCGCACCGGCGGATAGTTGAAGAACGGCATGCCGTTGTCCATGATGTGCGCCGTCGGCTCGCCGTCGGTGATCATGATGATCTGCTTGGTGCCCGATTCGCGGGCCAGCAGCTTGCGCGCCAGCGTGAAGCCGTGGTGCATGTTGGTGCCGTAGACGAAGTCCCACGACACCTCCGGCAGTTGCTCGGCGGTGAGAATTCGTGCGGTCTCGGAAAACCCACGATGCCGAGGTAGTCGCGCGGGAACTGCGACGTGATCAGGCTGTGCAACGCCATGGCGACTTTCTTGGCGGGCAGGAAGTTGTCGCGCATCGGCATCGAGAGCGACAAGTCGAGCATCAGCACCGTCGACGACCGCGTGAGGTGCTCGGTGCGCTCGATCTCGAAGTCCTCCGGGTCGAGCTGGATCGGGGTCCCCCCGCCGCCGCGTCGAAGCGCATTGCGAATCGTGCGGTTCAGATCGAGTTGGAACGGATCGCCGTACTCGTAGGCCTTGGTGTCGTAGGTCCGCTCGTGACCCTGGCCGAGGTTGCTGGTGTCGTGCTGACCGAGCGTGTCCTTGGCCAGCTTCGAGAACAGGTCACGCAGTGCGTTGGAGCCGATCTTCCGGAGGCCCTTCGGCGTCATCTCCAACCGACCCTCCTTCTGCTCGATCAAGCCCGCCTGCTCGAGCATCTTGGTCAGCTCAGCGAGTCGCTCCAACGACTTCGCTGCGTCGTCGCCCATCAGATCGCGCACCCGGTCCATGTCGGCCTCGGCGAGTGCTCCCGGGCTGGCTGCGTTGCGGAGGAGGTTCTCCAGCTGGTCGAGATCACCCATGTCCTGCATGGCCTGCATCGCCTGCTGGAACCCCATTGGATCCTGGCCCTCGAAGTCGTAGCTCTCGTTCCAGTTCAGTTGCGGGAACATCTGCTGCAGATTCCCGGACAGCTGCTGCATCTGCCACTGCAGGTCCATGTCCTCCATCAACTGATCGGACAGTTGCTGGAGCTGCGCCCGCTGCTCGGGCGTCATCGAGTTCATCATCGCCTGCATCGCAGCCATGCGCTTGGCCATCTGCTCGAGCAGTTCCTCGACCGTCTCGGGGTTCTCGGGGAAGAAGTCGCCGAACTCCTCCATGAACTGTTCGAACTCCGGGTCCTCGCCGCGCTGGTGCTTCTCCAGCATCTCGTTGAGCGCCGCCATCATGTCCTTCATGCGAGCCATGTCCTCGGGGCTCATGTTCTGCATCGCGCCTGACATCTGGTCGACCATCTGCTGCATCAGCTGGTCCTTGAGCTGCTCCATGAGCTGGTCGAAGCGTTGCTTGGCGTCCTTCGACTCGAAGTTGTAGGCGTCGAGTTCGCGAACCTTGCCGGCGAGATCGTCAGGCATCAGGTCGAGCCGCATGTTGCGCTCGTCGGCAGCCGCCTGAGCGTTCTGGGATCGGCGTTCGTCGCCCGAGTTCTCGGCGTCGCGGCGGGCGTTGTCGATCGCGTGTCGCTCCTCGTCGATGATGTCGTCGAGCTGGGCTTTGATCTCGTCGTAGACGCCACCGAGATCGGAGTTCTCGAGACGCTGCTGGCGTTCGGCGCGGAGCTGTTCGAGGAGCTCGCGGAGACCCTGCATCTGCTCACCGTTGCGGTCGGTCATGCCCTCCTGCATCATCCGGCGCAACGCTGCGTTGACATCGCCGTGGTACAGGAGCTCGTCGGTGAGTTCGTCGAATGCTGCGTCGGCATCGAACTCGAAGCCGGTCTGGGTGCCGTCCCAGCGGGAGTACTCGAACCGCTTCGCCATGACTGGAACTTAACGGGTCCTCCCGCGCTTCGCTGCTCGGAGCCCGTAACATCAGGGCATGCGTGTCCCCCGCACGTTCGTATTCGTCGACTTGTCCGGATTCACGAACTACACCGCTGCCTTCGGCGACGATGCCGCCGGCCGCATCCTCAGCACGTTCCGCGGCATCGTTCGAGCCGTTGCGTCCGACCGAGGTGTACGAATCGCCAAGTGGCTCGGCGACGGTTGCATGATCGTGGCGGTCGACCAGCGAGATGCCATCGACTTCGTCCTCGACCTCGAACAGCGCGCCACCGATGTGTGCGCACCGTTGACCATCCGCGCCGGATTGGCCACCGGCCACGCACTGCTGTTCGAAGGTGACGACTACATCGGCTCTGCGGTCAACATGGCCGCCCGTCTCTGCGACTACGCCCGCGGCGTGCAGGTCCTCATGCCGACGATGCAGCTCGAGCGACTCCCCGAGGGCGTCGTGGCCGAACCGTACGGCGAAGTCGAGCTCCGCGGGTTCCCCGGCCCGATCGACGTGGTCAGCCTGTTGGGTGTCCCGCAGTCGTCCAGTCTGGACGCCTCCGAGCTCTGGACGCGCTCCCCGTTCATCTGACCGCCGGTCCACCGCCTGTCGGTAACCTCCCGCAACACTGCCATGACCTTCCGCCGAGGCGCCTCGCTCACCACCGCTGCCACGCTCGGCTACGCCGACACCGCCGACTGCGGCCCCACCGCGGGCAATGGCTTCCGCACCCGTTGGCCGGACGACCTCGCCGCCCTCCAGGACCTGGGGATCACCGACGTGCGGATCACCCTCGACTGGGCGCGGTTGCAACCCAAGCCGGGTGCGCTCGACAACGACTGGGCAGAGCGGTTCGAGCAGATCCTGCAGGCCGCTGACGCCATCGGCCTGCGACCGTGGGCGTGTCTCCACGACGGTTCGATTCCGCGCTGGTTCGACAATGACGGCGGATTCGCCAACGACGCGACCTTCACGGCGTGGTGGCCACGATGGGTCGAACGCGCGGCCGATCGGTTCGGAGACGTCGTCGGCGGTTGGATGCCCTTCGCGTGCATTCCGGCCGATGCTCCCGCCCAACCGTGGATCGACACCTGGGGCATCCTCGAGGGCGGCCCGCAGGTCGCGACCGCCGTCGACCTACGCGATCAGGCCGACACCGTGGACCGCTACGAGGGAGCGATGGATCTGTTCGGGGCAGTGCTCGCCGCTGACTGGGACGACGACGAGGTCGACGCGGCCACGATCGCCCGGGCGGCGGACCGGTGGGGTGGCGAGCTCCGCGAGGCTGCCGACGGGGTCGACAACCCGCTGGTGATCGCCGGGTTGCGTGCCGACCACCATCACCCGGACACCGTGGGAGAGATCGTCGGTGCGTTGCGCTCGGTGATCGATGATGCGATCGCCGACGGCGTCTCGATCGAGGCTGCCTTCATCGAGCCCGGCATCGCCGGCCCCGACTCGCTGCCCGGCCTGCTCGACAGCGATCGTGCGCCGACCGCCTCGAGCAACGCCTTTCTCGACGTCTGAACGGTTCCGCTCAGGTGCGGCCGCGATAGGTGGCGCTCTGGCCGGCGGCGTCCTTGTTCAACCGTTTGCTGAGATGCAGGCCCTCGAGCACGAACTCGACGGCACCACCGACGGCAGCAGGTGATTCGTCGCCCCCGGTGAGCACCGCCACCGGAGCGCGGAGCGCGTCGACGCTTTCGACCAGGCGTGCCAGCTCGTCGCTGGTCACCCCCTCGCCGGTATGGGCGACCGCGCCCGCTTCGAACGCGTCGACCACGGCCCGGGTCTGCTCGGGCGGCACCGTGTCCTTGAACACGGTCAGCACCGCGCCCTTGATGAGGTTCTCCATGATCGCTCCCTCGCGACCCTCCTCGATCGACTCGATCTCGATCTTGCCCATCGAGCTGGCCGCAAGGGCGTCGAGGTCGTCGACACGGGCAACGATGTGCCGTTCGCCGGCGCGCAGCCCACGTCGGAGTGCGTTGGCGGCGAGGGCCTCGTAGTTCGCGACACTCAGGCGCACGCTCACTCCGGAACGCTGGTTGACGTGATTGCTCGACCGGGCGAGATGGCTGAAGGTGGCCACGACGTCGGCGAGGTACTCGGGGACGTCGACACTGATCCGGCCGTCGGCCGTGGTGACGTCGAGCGCCACCGCCTCCTGGCGCATGATCGCCACTTCGGTCTCGACCTCGAGCGGGTAGTGCGTGCGGATCTGGCTGCCGAACCGGTCCTTGAGCGGGGTGATGATGCGGCCTCGGTTGGTGTAGTCCTCCGGGTTGGCCGAGGCGAGCAGCATGACGTCGAGCGGCAGGCGGATCTTGTAGCCGCGGATCTGGACATCTCGCTCCTCGAGCACGTTGAGCATCCCGACCTGGATGCGCTCGGCGAGATCGGGGAGCTCGTTGATGGCGAAGATGCCGCGGTTCGTCCTCGGCACGAGGCCGTAGTGAAGGGTGAGTTCGTCGGAGAGGTACCGGCCCTCGGCCACCTTGATCGGATCGACCTCGCCGATCAGGTCGGCAATCGAGGTGTCGGGCGTGGCCAGCTTCTCGCCGAACCGTTCGCTGCGATGCACCCAGTGGACCGGGGTGTCGTCGCCGAGTTCCTCGACGAGGTCGCGAGCGTGCTTCGAGACGGGCGAGTAGGGATCGTCGTTGATCTCGCTGCCGGCGACGATCGGCATCCATTCGTCGAGCAGTCCCGTGAGCGAGCGGATCATCCGAGTCTTCGCCTGGCCACGTTCGCCGAGGAAGATCACATCGTGGCCGGCGAGCAGCGCATTCTCGAGCTGTGGCATCACGGTGTTCTCGTAGCCGGACACCCCTTCGAACAGTGGTTCGCCCGCCGCGACCTTTTCGATGGCGTGCTCACGCACTTCCTGCTTGACGGGGCGTGAGATCCAGCCCGAAGCGCGGAGCTCCCCCAACGTCGTCACCTGCGGTCGATCCGTGTCAGCCATGTGTCGAACCTACCCCGGCCGGAGCGAGCGTGAGCATGCGAGCTCGCCACTTGCGGGGCGTACGCTCGCCCCATGGAACTGTCCGGCGTCTGGTTGGCGGCCGAGGCCGACGATGATGTGCGACGCAACGGCATCGGCCTCGACAGCGACGACTCGACCTGGTCGCGCATCGAGGTACCCGGCCATTGGCAGGACCACGCGGAGTTCAACTCGAGCGATGGTCCGCTGATGTACCGCCATGCGTTCACGGCGGCTGCGCCTGCGGAGGGCCGGCGCCGCTGGATCACCCTCGATGGGATCTTCTACCAGGCCGATGTCTGGCTCGACGGCGCCTACCTCGGCGACCCGGAGGGATACTTCTTCAGCCACAGCTTCGATGTCACCTCGCTCTCGCGATTCGCCGACGATCACGTGCTGGCCGTCGAGGTCACCTGTGCTCCCCAACCGGGAACGTCCGGACGCCGCAACATCACCGGTGTCTTCCAGACACCCGCAGGCGTCGGATCGAATCGCAATCCCGGTGGGCTCTGGCGTCCCGTCATCCTGTACGACACCGGTCCCGTGCAGATCGATCGTCTCCGTGTGTTGTGCCGCGACGCCGATGCACGACGAGCGCACCTGCGCATCGCGACGCGCATCGACAGCGATCGGCTGACACCCGTGACGATGCGCACCTATGTCGACGGCGAGCAGGTCGACGAGCAGCGCCAGTCGATCGCTGCTGGTCAGAACGACTTCGAGTGGACGGTCGACATCGTCGATCCCGCCTTGTGGTGGCCGAGAGCGTTGGGTGACCAGCCGCTCATCGACGTCGCCGTCGAGGTGGTCGTCGACGGCGAGGTGAGCGATCGTCGGCGTCGGCGGACCGGGCTCAGACAGATCATCTGGGACGACTGGGTCTGCTCGGTGAACGGTGAGCGCATCTTCCTGAAGGGCGCCAACATGCTCCCGACCGCAGCGGGTCCGGCGAACGCCACGCCCGACATGATCCGCGCCGACCTTCACGCTGCCGTCGACCTCGGCCTCGACGCGCTGCGGGTGCATGGACACATCGCCGATCGGGTTCTGTACGACGCCGCTGATGCGGCCGGCATCCTGCTCCTCCAGGACTTCCCCCTGCAGTGGGGCCACGCCCGCTCGGTTCGCCAACAAGCCGTCGTGCAGGCGCGAGCCGCCGTCGACTCACTCGGACACCATCCGTCGATTGCGATGTGGACGGCCCACGACGACCCGTCCGCGACCGACGCCGGCGTCGCACCTGCCGGCTGGCGCGGCGCCGCGAGGACCCTGGCGGCCAAACAGCTGCCGTCGTGGAACAAGTCCGTGCTCGACCGGTGGGTGAAGCGAGCGTTCGAACGGGCCGATTCGACCCGTCAGGTCGTTGCCCATTCCGGTGTCGTTCCGCATCTCCCTCAGCTCGACGGCACCGACAGCCACCTCTGGTTCGGTTGGCGGTACGGCGAAGCCGAAGACCTCGCCGACTTCGCCGCTCGCCTCCCCCGAATGGTGCGTTTCGTCAGTGAGTTCGGGTCCGATTCGCCACCGGTCGACGCACCGTTCATCGACGAGCAGCTCGCGACCTACGAGTGGCCGAGCCTCGACTGGGATCGCATGCAGCTCGAAACCGGCTACCAACGAGCGGTCACCGAGCGCAGCTTCCCGCCGACCGAATTCGACAGCTTCGACGAGTGGCGTGACACGCTGCAGTACTACCAAGCCCACCTCCTCAAGGTGCAGATCGAGACGCTGCGACGGCTCAAGTACCGCCCGACCGGCGGGTTCTGCTTCGCCTCGCTGAACGACTCGGCGCCCGCGATCTCGTCGAGCATCCTCGATCACGAACGGCGACCGAAGGCCGCGTACTCGACGATCGTCGCCGCGTGCGCACCGGTGCTGGTCGTCGCTGATCCACTCCCGCACGATGTGCTGTCCGGCGAGCGGATCGACCTGGACGTGCACGTGGTGAGTGATTTGCGTGAGCCGCTGGACTTCGCCGTCGTCGACGCCGTCGCGTCGTGGAGCGGCGGTGAGCAACGCTGGCGCTTCGGCGGCCCGATCGCCCCCGACGACGTCGTGAAGGTCGGCAGGATCCGCTTGGAGGTCCCCGACGCCGTCGGCTCGATCGTTCTCGATCTGCAACTCACCAGCGGCGCCATCACCACCGACAACCGCTACACGACAACGATCACCGCACCCTGACGCGCCAATCACGCAAAGCGATGAGCGAACGCTCGCCATCCGGAGGATTCGCTCATCGCTCAGACTCGACCACCCGAAGCGATGAGCGAACGCTCGCCATCTGGGGAGTTCGCTCATCGCGGAGCGGAGTTGGGCGCCGGTTCGTCGTCAGGCTGCACGCGCGATGACGACCCAGGTCGCAGCGCCCATCACGACGCGCCCGTCGACGACATGGTGCGACATCGACTCGGCAGCGGCGTCGATGGCAGCCTGGCGAACGAGTGGCGCGGCCGAGGCGAGACCCGGCGCGATACCCGGGTTCTGTTCCAAGGCCCGGCGGGCCGTGCTCTCGAGGTCGTCAGCGCTTCCGAGGTCAGCAGACGACGGACCCGGCTCGATGGCGATGTCGGCGAAACCGGCCCCCTCCAGCAGCGATTGCACACGGTCGGGATCAGCCAGCGAGAACGGGCCGGGCTCGGTCGGTCCTGGCGGCGGGAGCATCTCGACGTGGGCCGCTGCGGCCATCACCGGTTGCAGGATCATCGGATTGTCGAACGGTCCTTGGAAACAGACGAAGCCGAGTCGGCCACCGTCCGAGAGCGCTCGGCGCACGTGGGCAAAGGCTCGGTCGGGCTCCGGAAAGAACATCACCCCGAAACGCGAGAACGCGACATCGAACGATGCGGTCTCCATCGGTTCGTCCTGAACGTCGTGACGCCGGAACTCCGCGTTGAAGCAACCCGCGGCCGACGCCCGTGCACGCGCGGCGGCGAGCATCGGCTCGGAAATGTCGACACCCACGACCGTTGCAGGAGCCACCAACGCTGCGATCGACAACGTGGTCGCACCGACGCCGCACCCGAGATCGACCACGCGTTGTCCGGCACGCAGGTCGAGACGTTCGATGACCGCGCGGCCAAACGGTGCCAACATCGAGTCGAAGTGCTCGGCGTGTTCGGTCCACGCTCGACCGGATTCGCCGTTCCACGCATCGACCTGCGGATTGACTGCCATGGCGCAACGTACACCCGTGACGACGGGCACGTACACGCCGGTGTCAGCGGGCGAGCGACTTGCGATTCTTGAACTTCGACTTGAAATAGTCGATGTTCATCGTGGCGATGTTGTCGATCGAGATCTCTTTCGGGCATGCGGCCTGGCACTCGCCATGGTTGGTGCACGAACCGAAGTGCTCGTCCATCTTGTCGACCATCGCTTCGGCACGCTTGTAGCGCTCTGCCTGGCCCTGTGGCAGCAGGTTGAGGTGGGCCAACTTGGCCGACGTGAACAGACTCGCAGCGCCGTTCGGGCAGGCGGCCACGCA
Organism: Ilumatobacteraceae bacterium; assembly: GCA_963741875.1. Classification (GTDB taxonomy): domain Bacteria; phylum Actinomycetota; class Acidimicrobiia; order Acidimicrobiales; family Ilumatobacteraceae; genus Sva-07. Next base: position 176,135 of record CAVUJO010000006.1, read on the forward strand.
GGCGCCACAACCGATACACGCCGCCGCATCCATCGACGCGTCGGCGACGGGCTTGGGAATGGGGATCAGGTTGGCGTCGGGGGCACCGCCGGTCGGCGCGGTGATGTAGCCGCCCACTTCGATGATGCGGTCGAACGCCGACCGATCGACCATCAGATCCTTGATGATCGGGAACGCAGCGGCTCGCCACGGCTCGATGACGATCTCGTCACCGCTGTTGAACACCCGCATGTGCACCTGGCAGCTGGCGGTGCCCTTCTGGGGACCGTGGGCTTGGCCGTCGATCATCAACGAGCAGGTGCCGCAAATGCCTTCGCGACAGTCGTGGTCGAAGACGATGGCCTCCTTGCCCTCCTCGATGAGCCGCTCGTTCAGGATGTCGAGCAACTCGAGAAACGACGCCTCGTCGCTGATCTCGGGGATCTGGTGGGTCTCGAAACGCCCTTGGGCATCCGGGCCGTCCTGGCGCCAGATCTTGAGGGTCAGGTTGGTGAGGGTGGTCACTTGTAACTCCGGGTCTGGAACTTGACGACTTCGTACTCGAGTTGCTCTTTGTTCTCGATCGGGTTGGACGGGTCACCGGTCCATTCCCAGGCGCTGACGTAGGCGAAGTCGTCGTCGTTGCGAACCGCTTCACCGTCGTCGGTCTGGTACTCGGAGCGGAAGTGGCCGCCGCAGCTCTCCTCGCGATTGAGCGCGTCCTTGCACATCAGCATGCCGAGTTCGAAGAAGTCGTCGACGCGACCGGCCTTCTCGAGCGTCTGATTGATGCTCGTGTCGGACCCGGTGACCTTGAGGTCCTTCTTGAACTCGGCGTGCAGTGCCGGGATCTCGGACAGCGCCTTCTCGAGGCCATTCGCGTTGCGGTCCATGCCGCAGTAGTCCCAGATGATCTTGCCGAGCTCACGGTGGAAGTGGTCGGGCGTCTTCGTGCCGCCGATCGCCATGTACTGCTTGAACCGGTCGGTCGCTTCCTGCTGGATCTTGGCGAACTCGGGATGGCTCGTGTCGGGGACCGGCTTGTTGAGCAGGTCGGCGAGGTACGGCGCAATCGTGTACGGCAGCACGAAGTAGCCGTCGGACAGCCCCTGCATCAGTGCCGAAGCGCCGAGGCGGTTCGCGCCGTGATCGGAGAAGTTGGCCTCGCCGGCGCAGAACAGGCCGGGGATCGTGGTCTGCAGTTCGTAGTCGACCCAGAGACCGCCCATCGTGTAGTGGCTGGCCGGGTAGATGCGCATCGGCACCTTGCGCGGATCCTCGCCGGTGATCCGTTCGTACATCTCGAACAGGTTGCTGTAGCGCTCCCACACCGTGTCGAGACCGAGCCGGTCGATCGCATCGGCGAAGTCGAGGTACACACCGTTCTTCAGGGGGCCGACACCCTGGCCGGCATCGACCATGCGCTTGGCTGCTCGCGACGACACGTCGCGGGGTGCGAGGTTGCCGAAGCTGGGGTAGATCCGCTCGAGGTAGTAGTCGCGATCTTCCTCGGGGATCTGGTCGGCCGGTCGGGTCTCGTCAGGATTCTTCGGCACCCAGATCCGACCGTCGTTGCGCAGCGACTCCGACATCAGCGTCAGCTTCGACTGGAAGTCGTCGGCCTGAGGGATGCACGTCGGGTGGATCTGCGTGTAGCTCGGGTTCGCGAAGGCCGCACCACGACGGTGCGCCCGCCACGCACCGGTGACGTTGCAGGCCATTGCGTTGGTCGAGAGGTAGAACACGTTGCCGTAGCCGCCGGTGGCGAGCACGACAGCGTGCGCCGAGTGCGACGAGAACTCGCCGGTCATCAGGTCACGTGTGACGATGCCGGCACAGCGACCGTCGATGTTGACGACGTCGACCATCTCCATCCGGTTCCACAACTTGACGTTGCCGAGACCGATCTGTCGGGCGAGCTGCTGGTAGGCGCCGATCAAGAGCTGCTGACCGGTCTGGCCACGGGCGTAGAACGTGCGGCTGACCTGCGCGCCGCCGAAGCTGCGGTTGTCGAGCAGGCCGCCGTACTCGCGGGCGAACGGCACACCCTGGGCGACCATCTGGTCGATGATGTCGACCGACACCTCGGCGAGACGGTGGACGTTTGCCTCACGGGCGCGGAAGTCGCCGCCCTTCACCGTGTCGTAGAAGAGCCGGTGGACACTGTCACCATCGCCCTGATAGTTCTTCGCGGCGTTGATGCCGCCCTGGGCGGCGATCGAGTGGGCCCGTCGCGGCGAGTCGTGGAACGTGAACGCCTCGACCTCGTAGCCGAGTTCGCCGAACGTTGCCGCAGCCGACGCTCCCGCCAAGCCCGTGCCGACGACGATGATCTTGAACTTGCGCTTGTTGGCCGGATTCACCAACTTCTGATTGGCGATGTAGTTCTGCCATTTGTCGGCCAGGGGGCCGTCGGGGATCTTGGAATCGAGGTTCATACTCATTCTGCGGTCTCCTCGTGGGTGACGGTGACGGCGTCGGGGTCGTAGCTGATGATTCCGGCCTGCACCGCAATCGGGATCGACACGTTGCCGACCACGACCACTGTGGCGATGCCGGTCGCCAGGTAGCGGCGCCAATTGTTGAACCGTGGGTTGCTCCAACCCATCGACTGGAACAGCGACCACGTGCCGTGGAACAGGTGAATGCCGAGCGCGATGTTGGCCACGATGTACAGAATCGCCACCGGGAGCCTCGACAGCGAGGCGTCGAGATTGCGGTACGCAGCCCCCCGCACGAAGTCGGGATTGGCCCAACCCCAGGTGAGGTCTGCGAGGTGCCACACGATGAACAGCGCAACGATGATGCCGGTCCAGCGCATCGTGCGGCTGGCGAAGTTTGCGACCTGGTAGTCACGAGCCGACTGGTACTTCACCGGCCGCGCCTTGCGGTTCAGGACGGTGAGCGAATACGCCGCATGGATGTGCAGGACGACGGCGGCGATCAGTACGAGCCGCAACCCCCACAACAGGTAGGTGCGCGGCAGGATCGGCACGAGCAACTCGCGGAGGAACTCGCCGTAGATGTCGATGTCGTAGACGCGCTCGTCGCCCTCGGTGATGACACCCAGGTACGCCTTGAGGTTGCCGATCATGTGGGCGACGACGAAACCGATTCCGATGATGCCGGTGATCGCCATCACGTACTTCTTGCCGACGGCCGTGGAGTAGAAGTCGACCAGGAAGGGCTTCTTCTTCGACGGCGGCTTGACTGCGGTACCCGAGACGGGTCCGCGGTTCAACGTTTGTGCCATTCCCGCGAAACTACTCCGACACGGTGACGCAACACTCAATCGTCGCCCGGACGTGTCAATGTCTCATCGGTCACAGTTCGGGGGTGCGTTTCTTCGGCTTGGTTCCTAGCCTGCCGGCCGACCATCATGGTCCGGTCCCTCGGATCGGAACCGAGCAGGACCATTCGTACCGCCCCTCAGGAGGCCAAGCCCGTGGACGTCGTTCCCTATCTCGCAGCAGTATCGGCCATCGCCGCACTCGCTCTTGCGTTCTACTACTACAAGCAGGTCGAGTCGGCGTCGCCCGGCGACGAGCGCATGGTCTTCTTGATGACCGAGATCCAAAAGGGTGCTCGAGCCTTCTTGAAGAAGGAGTACCAGTGGGTGTCGGTGTTCGTGGTGGCGATGGCGGTGCTGCTCGCCGTCGTGATCACCCCGCTGGCGTCGGTCACCTACGTGCTCGGTGCCGTCCTGTCGGCCGGTGCCGGCTACGTCGGCATGACCGTGGCCACGATGGCGAACGCGCGCACGACCGAGGCGGCGAAGTCCGGGCCTGGCAAGGCACTGCCCGTCGCGTTCCGCGGCGGCGCGGTGATGGGCTTCACCGTCGCCGGTCTGGCGTTGCTCGGCCTGATGGTCACCTACCTCGTCTTCATCGTGTGGTTCGAGGTCGACCAGGCCTTCGAGATCTTCACGGCGTTCGGCCTCGGCGCCTCGTCGATCGCCCTGTTCTCCCGCGTGGGCGGCGGCATCTACACCAAGGCCGCTGACGTCGGCGCCGACCTGGTCGGCAAGGTCGAAGCGGGTATCCCCGAAGACGACCCCCGCAACCCGGCCACCATCGCCGACAACGTGGGCGACAACGTCGGCGACGTCGCCGGCATGGGTGCCGACCTGTTCGAGTCGTACGCCGGCTCGATCATCGCACCGATCTCCCTGACGGCATTCGCCTTCGCACTCACGGCCAAGGACGCGGGCGCCGATGCCTACCTCCCGCTGTTCATGTTCCCGATGGGGATCGCGTTCGTCGGCATGATCGCCTCGATCATCGGGTCGTTCTTCGTGAAGGGCGGCGACTCGATCGAAGGTCACGCGCTCTCCCGGGCCCTCCACATGGGCACCAACGTGGCGATGGGCATCACTGCGATCGCCACGATCGGGATCTCGTACTGGCTGTTCGCCGATGATGCACTGTTCGACAAGCCGTGGGGTCTCGGCGTCTCCGTCATCGGTGGACTCGCCGTTGGTTGGGCGCTCGGCAAGACCGCCGAGTACTACACCTCCGACGCCTACGGGCCCGTCAAGAAGATCGCCCAACAGACCGAGACCGGCCCGGCCACCACGATCCTGGGCGGGATCAGCACCGGCATGGTGTCGGTCGCCGGCTCCATCGGTCTGATCCTGATCGGCGTGGGCATTGCGTACTGGGGCGGCGAGCAGACGCTCGGCGAAGGCGGCGGCGTGTACGGCATCGCCGTTGCCGCCATCGGCATGCTCGCCACCACCGGCGTCGTGGTCTCCGTCGATGCCTACGGTCCGATCGCCGACAACGCCGGTGGCATCGCCGAGATGGCCGGGCTCGATCCGTCGGTCCGCAAGGTCACCGACGCGCTCGATTCGCTCGGCAACACCACTGCGGCAATCGCCAAGGGCTTCGCCGTCGGCTCGGCTGCGCTCACCGCGCTCGCCCTGTTCAAGAGCTTCGAGTTCGCCATCGCAGACGTCGAAGGCGATGCCGTGCTGAACCTCAACATCGGCGAGGTACAGGTCTTCATCGGCCTGTTCATCGGTGCGGGGCTCCCGTTCCTGTTCGCCGCGCTCACCATCGACGCCGTCGGTCGTGCCGCGCAGAAGATGATCGAGGAAGTGCGCCGTCAGTTCCGCGAGATTCCCGGCCTGCGCGAAGGCCTGCCCGGTGTGGTCCCCGACTCGGCTCGCTGCGTCGAGATCTCCACCGAAGCGTCGTTGCGCGAGATGATCCTCCCCGGCGCACTCGCCGTGGTCGTGCCGCTCGTCACCGGTTTCATCAGCGTCGATGCGCTCGGCGGTCTGCTCGCAGGAGCACTCGTCACCGGGTTCTCGCTCGCCATCTTCATGGCCAACTCGGGCGGTGCCTGGGACAACGCCAAGAAGTACATCGAGGCCGGCGCTCACGGTGGCAAGGGCAGCGACTCGCACAAGGCCGCCGTGGTCGGCGACACCGTGGGCGACCCGTTCAAGGACACCTCCGGCCCGTCGATGAACATCCTCATCAAGGTGATGACGATCGTCAGCCTGGTGTTCGCCTCGGCGTTCGTCTGACCGTCAGAACCGTTTGCGTCGAGGTTTCGGTGGGACGGTCCACCGAAACCTCGACGCAAACGATCATCACTCGGCGAACTCACCCTGCCAGACGGGCAGATCATGGCCACGGGACCACCCACCATCCGCGCCGCCTGAACGACGGCAGCGCTCGACCGACCTGCTGACACACTGATCACATGGAGACGCTCGCCGACGCCGTTGCGCACGACCTCGGTGTGGCAGTCGTCGGCGCTGCTCGCCTCGGTGGCGGCGACGTCGCCGAGTCGTTCCGGATGGAACTCGCCGACCAGCGCACCGTGTTCGCCAAGACCCACCGGTCACCACCCGCCGGGTTCTTCACCACCGAAGCCGCCGGGCTCGAACAGCTCCGAGCTCCGGACGTGATTCCCGTGCCCGAGGTGCTCGCCGTCTCCGACGGTGACGACGACTCGCCGCCACGTCTCGTGCTCGAATGGATCGACGAGGGCGGGCGCTCGACCCCGGACGACGAGCGCGCGTTCGGCGCCCACCTCGCCCGGCTACATCGCGCCGGAGCGAACTGCTTCGGCCGTGAGGACCACCGCACCACCGGATCGTTGGGGCTGCCGAACGATCCGTGTGCGAACTGGGCCGACTTCTACGCCGAGCGACGCCTCGGCCCGCTGGCGCGCATCGCCCACGACCGCGGGTCGCTCCCCGCAGCCACGATCGACACGCTGGAGCAGACGACCGGCCGCCTGGGTGAGCTCGGCGTGCCCGTCGAGCCACCGGCGCGCCTGCACGGCGACCTCTGGGCCGGCAACCGATTGACCGACCGCACCGGCAGATCGTGGCTGATCGATCCGGCATCCCACGGCGGGCATCGCGAGTTCGACCTCGCGATGATGCGCCTGTTCGGCGGCTTCGGAACGGCGTGCTTCGACGGCTACGACGACGAGTGGCCGCTCGCCGACGGATGGGAGCTGCGCGTACCGGTGCATCAGCTCGCTCCTCTGGTGGTGCACGCGATCAAGTTCGGCGGCGGCTACGTGGAGGCGACGCAGCGGGCGCTCGACGCGGTCGACCGGCTCCGACGGTGACCGAGGTCGGTGCGTCCGGTCGCTCGGATCGGAGTCGTCGCGCACATCCCACTCGGTGTTCGAGAAGCGTCCGGGCGGTCACGAATCCGCGGCGACGAAGTCGATCAGTTGCTCGACCGCGCCGACGAGTTCGGGGCGCAGGTCGGCGAACGTGTTGACCCGGTTGCGGAGCTTCGGCCAGAAGCCCTCGAACGGCACGCCGAGGGCTGCGCACATCCCCTCCTTCCACGGAACGTCGCCCTTGGGGATGTCGGGCCACTCGTCGAGGCCGATCACCTTCGGGCGAATGCCGGCCCAGACGTCGACGAACGGGTGGCCGGTGATCAACACGTTCGGGTCGCTGACCGTCTGAGCGATCCGGGTTTCCTTCGAGCCCGGCACGAGATGGTCGAGCAGCACGCCGAGGCGACGCTCACTCGACGGTCCGAACTCGGCGACGGCGGCAGCCAGGTCGTCGGCGCCGTGCAGCGGTTCGACGACGATGCCGAGTTCGCGCAGGTCGTCGCCCCAGACGTGTTCGAGCAGCTCGGCGTCGTGTTTGCCCTCGACCCAGATCCGACTCGCCGCGGCGACACGGGCGCGGCCATCGCCGGCGACCGACCCCGAGGCAGTGATCCGCTGCGTCGCCGCCTTCGCTGTGGCGGGACGGACCAGCGTGACCGGCTTGCCCTCGATCAGGAACCCACCGGGCTTCCAGGTGAAATGACGGATGTAGTCGTTGCGGTCCTGCAGGGTGACGCCCTCGGCGCTCCAGCGGACGACGTCGCCACAGAAGTGGCTCGCCCGATCCTCGACGAGGAGACCCATCTCCACGACCACGTCGGGATACGTGGGGCCACGCTTCGATGCCGCGAAGTCGTCGAGGATGTCACCGGTGTAGGCCACGACCCCAGTGAAGCAGTCCGCGAGGTCGCTGTGCCAGCATGCGCCGATGCAGAGCTTCGAGGGAAAGATCGCCGTCGTCACCGGAGGCGCCAGTGGGATGGGTCGCGAGCTGGTCGTGCAGCTCGCCGCCGAGGGCTGCCACGTCGCGATGTGCGACATGTCGGTGGAGGAGATGGCGGAGTCGCAGCGGCTCGCACTCGACGCGGCACCGGACGGCACCGTCGTCACGACGCACGTGTGCGACGTGTCGGACGAGGAGTCGATGCTCGCATTCCGCGATGCCGTCGTCACCCAACACGCGACCGACCATGTCAACCTGCTGTTCAACAACGCCGGCATCGGCGGTGGCGGTTCGGTGATCACCGACGACCGCGCGGTGTGGGACCGAACGTTCGCGGTCTGCTGGGGCGGGGTCTACCACGGCGTTCGGGCCTTCATGCCGCTGCTGATCGCCTCCGACGAGGGGCACATCATCAACACCTCGAGCGTCAACGGGTTCTGGGCGAGCATCGGTCCCGACCGCCCTCACACCGCGTACTCGGCGGCGAAGTTCGCGGTGAAGGGGTTCAGCGAAGCCCTGATCACCGACCTGCGCGTCAACGCACCGCACGTGAAGGTGTCGGTTGTCATGCCCGGTCACATCGGCACCTCGATCGTCGAGAACTCCATGCGCCACGGCGGGCACGAACTCGACATGGAGGCCGCCGAGATGGTGCAGCTGATGTCGAACATGTTCCGCGACCAAGCCCCGATGACTGCCGCCGAGGCCAGTGCGGTCATCCTCGACGGTGTCCGCAACGAGAGGTGGCGCATCCTCGTCGGCGACGATGCCCACAAACTCGACGAGGCCGTGCGCGCCAATCCGGAGATCGCCTACGAGTCGCTGACCCTCGGTGACCTCACCTCCGGTCGCGCCGGCACGCCCTTCTCCCCCGACGACTGACCTGCTACCAGTCGGCCAACGGAACCGGCGGGGCTCCAGCGACGTCGAAGATCCATGGGGAGATACAACACAGCAACAGCAGCGGTCACTCTGATGGTTGTCGTCGGGCTGGGGGTCTCGGCATGCGGCAGCGGTGACGACTCGGATTCGGCGGCGGACTTCGCACCGAGCATCGAGGCCGAGCCACCCGCCGGCGAGATGTCGGATCCGGGGCGTTCGGGCACGGTCGAACTGACCGAGTCGGGCGGCGGCGCCGTCGAGCAAGCGCCCGGGAACCCGCTGCCGACCGGCCAGGCACTGGCCACGACCGCCGGGGTCGTGGTCGCGACGTCCGACATCCGGGCCGCCGTCGCGGACACGCTCGCCGCTGCACAGCGCAACGGTGCCAGCGTGTTCACGGCCGATGTCAGCATCGGCGACGAACGAGACGACGGGAGCATCGACGGGTCGGGCTACTTCGTCGTCAAGGTGGCGCCCGCCGACCTCGAGCCGCTGATCACCGATCTCGGCGCAACGGTCGGTCGACTGTCAGGTCGCACGCAGGACACCACCGACGTCACCGACCAACTCGTCGACCTCGACATCCGCATCGGCGTGGAGCGTGACGTGATCGCCCGGTTCCAGAACCTCTTGGTCGACGCCACCGAATTCCAGGACATCGTCGAGATCGAGCGGGTGATCAGCGAACGGACGATCGCACTCGAGCAGCTGCTGGCGAGCCAGCGCAACCTCGACAACCGCGTCGATCGGTCGACGCTGACGATCCAGCTGCAGTACGAGACGCCGGCGGCTGAGGTCGTCGCAGCCGACGACGACTCGATCGAGAGCATCTCCGATGCGTGGCGAGCGGGCTGGGACGTGTTCGTCGGCGCCCTGTTCGCCATCGGTTTCGTGCTCGCCGTCGCGGCGCCGTTCCTCCTCACCGCAGCACTGGTGCTCGGCGTGATCTGGCTGGCATCCCGTCGCCGTCGACACACGGGTCGGCACGGCGGCGTCGACGCCGGCGGCACAGCGACCACCGAGACGGTCACCGAGACCGTCACCGAGCCGGTCACACCGGACGGGCGGCTCGCCGAGCCCAGCCCTCGGGGGTGAGCACGAGATCGCTGACGCTGCCATCGGGGAAGGCGAAGGGCGCTCGCACGCCGCCGTGCGCCCGAACCTCGGGCAGCGTCAGCGGTCCGAAGCCGGTCGTGTGGCTCGTCCACCGGTGCCATCGGTGCGCCGGGACCTCGGCGAACTCCAGGCGGGGCTCGCCGAGGATCTCGACCGCACCGTGGACCACACCAACCTGTTCGTAGCCGACGTCGAACGCTGCCCGGTCGCCAGTCGGTTCGAGTGGTGTGGCCACGCCGATTGCGTACCACTCGAGGTCGAACGCAATCGGAGTCGGATCGCCGTATGCCCGCCCGAGTGCCTCGTCGGCATCGTCGATCGCCGAGGCATAGGTCTCGTTGCCGATCGACCACTGTGCCATCGGATCGTCGCAGGTGTGTTCGGCCCACAATGCCTCTCCCTTCACGATGAACGGATCGGCGCGCACGGGCACGTCGAAGTCGGTGATGTGGAGCAGCGGACGACCCGCCCGGGCAAGTGCAGCCCAATACCAAGCGGTTCGACCGACGATCCGGTGCCCGGAGATCACCCCGATCGCAGCGTCCGCTGTCCAGGCAGCGAACACCCACTCCTCGACGGGCGCGCCCACATGTCGGCCTTCGGCGGCGCGGGCATCGGCGATGGGCTCCACGATCAGGCAGACTACGGACCATGATCCGATACCTGAGCCTCGACTGGATCAGCGCGCTGTCCGCAGAAGTCGCCGCCAGCGACCAGATGCGCGACGTTGCCGACTCCCATCGCATCGGCGTCACCCAGGTGGTGAGCGACGGACCGGAAGGCGACGTGATCTATCACCTCTCCGTCGGTGATGGCGAAGCGACCTTCGCTGCCGGACCGGCCGAGCCCGAGGACGTGAAGATGGAGCAGGACTGGGACACCGCTGTCGCTGTTGCGACCGGTGAACTGAACGCGCAGGAGGCCTTCATCGGCGGCCGGATCCGGCTGTACGGCGACCAGGCGCTCCTCCTCGAATCACAGCCGGTGTTCGGAGCGCTCGACGCTGTGTTCGCCACGGTGCGCGACCGCACGATCTACGAGTGAACGTGACGTCGCGATGCCGGAGATGCCCGAGATCCAAGCGCACGCCGAACGACTGACGTCGCGATTCGCCGGTCGGGTGCTCACGACGTTCACCCCGTTCAACTTCACTGCGCTGAAGACCGCCGTCCCGTCGCCCGAGAGCGCCTACGGCCTCCCACTGCTCGACGTCGGTCGGCGCGGCAAGTACCTGCTCGTCCGCTTCGAGCCGACGACGTTCGTCGTCCACCTGATGCAGGGAGGTCGTCTCCTCGCCGACGACAAGCTCAGCGCCAAGCCGAGGGGAGGCCAGGCCCGCTTCACGTTCGATCCCGTCGAGCGGCCCGACGGCTCGATCGACGGTTCGGCGCTCCTCCTCACCGAGCAGGGCAAGGAACGGCGAGCAGGCGTGTGGTGCGTGCCGTCGGCAGTTCGGCTGACGACCCCACCGCTCGACCGTCTGGGGCCGGAGGCAGCCGACATCACCGACGACGACCTGGCCGCGCTCTTCGCGGCCAACTCGATGCGCGTGCACGGGTTCCTGCGCGATCAGCGAGTGATCGCCGGCATCGGGCGGCGCCTCGCCAACGAGGTCTGTCACCGCGCCAAGGTGTCGCCGTTCGCCAACACCCGCAAACTCGGTGCCGACGGCGCGGCGAAGATCGGCGCTGCGATCCGATCCTGCATCGGTGAGAGCCTCGACGACGAGCGGAGCCGAGACGACATGAGCTCATCGAAGGACCGGCCGAGCGCGATGCACAGCCGGACCGGCGATCCGTGCCCCGACTGCGGCGACATCGTTCGCGCGGTGGAGTACTCCGGCTACACCGTGAACTACTGCGCCTCGTGCCAGACCGGCGGCAAGGTGCTCGCCGACAACACCACCAGCAAGTTCCTCAAGTAGCCCCCACCGAATACGCTCGGCGGTATGCCGATCCATCTACGCGCCGAGCCCGGCGACTACGCCCCGAACGTCCTCTGCCCCGGCGACCCGCGGCGAGCGAAGTACATCGCCGAGACGTTCTTCGACGACGGATTCCGCGAGGTCAACGCCGAGCGCGGCATGCTCGGATACACCGGCACGTTCGAGGGCAAGCCGATCAGCGTGCAGTCGACGGGAATGGGGTGCCCGAGCGCCGGCATCGTCTTCGAGGAGCTGGTCATGCTCGGCGCCACCCGACTCGTACGCGTGGGCACCTGCGGCGGGTTCGGCGAGGGGATGGCGATGGGTGACACGGTCGTCGCGCTCGCCGCATCGAGCGACGACCAGACCCCGCTTCGATACGCCTCGATGGAGGGGTACGCCCCCAGCGCAACGTTCTCGCTGGTCGAGACAGCCGCTCGACTCGCCCGCGAAGGATCGGCGGGGACCGTGCACGTCGGCCCGGTCGTGACGTCCGGTCTCTTCTACGACCCGGACTCCACGACGTTCGCCCGGTGGAAGCGACTCGGCCACCTCGGCGTCGAGATGGAGGCGGCGATGATGTACACGATCGCTGCCGTCAAGGGCATCGAGGCGCTGGCGATCATGACGGTGAGCGACCTGCTCGGCGAGAGCGGGGACACGGTCCGGATCAGCGACGACGAACTCCGCGCCGGCGTCGATCAGATGATGCACATTTCTTGCGCAGTCGCCGTGTCATGATTCGCTGACTCGGCGATCGCCGAGGGAACCGAGTTCGCTTCAGGAGCGTCGAATCGCCATGACCCCTCGTACCGTCTTTGCCCTGCTGGCTCTCGCCGGCCTGACCGTTGCCGCCTGCGGCAGCGACGACTCGTCCAACTCGGATGCCGGCAACGCGCCGACCGTCGAGGATCTCGACGGTCGCACCTTCGTCTCCACCGACGTCACGGGTTACGACCTCGTCGACGGATCCGAGATCAACATGACGTTCCTCGCCGACTCGATGAGCGTCAACGCGGGCTGCAACGGGATGAACGGTGGCGTCCAGATCGCCGAAGGCGTGCTCACGGCGGGTCCGTTCGCCGCCACGATGATGGCCTGCGATGAGGCATTGATGGACCAGGACACGTGGCTCAGCGACTTCCTGATGGATCTGCCCACCATCGCACTCGACGGCGAGACACTGACCCTCTCCAGTGGCGACACCACCATCACGTTGGACGAACTCCAACCGAGCGAGCTGGTCGACACCACCTGGACCGTCACGGGCACCGTCGCCAACCAGGGCGTCAGCAGCGTGCCGGCGGACTCGACGGCGTCGATCATGATCGCCCCTGATGGCACCGTTGCGGTCGACACGGGGTGCAACACGGGCTCCGGCAGCGTCGAGATCGCCGACACCACGTTGGTCTTCGGCCCGATCGCCACGACCAGGCGGGCCTGCGCCGACGAGCTCAATGCACTCGAGGCGAGCGTGCTCGCCGTGCTGCAGGGCGAGGTCAGCTACGAGATCAACGGCAACACCCTGTCGCTGCGTGTCGGCGAGGACGCCGACGAGGTCGGCCTCGAACTCACCGACCAGAGCTGACCCGACCACACCGCCCTGCGATGAGTCTCAGCGCACCCCCTCCGCGCCCAAACTCATCACAACCGAACCGAATCGGCGTCCGATGAGTTTCAGCGCACCCCCTCCGCGTCCTCGAAACTCATCGGAGCTTGGAACGCAAGTGGCGGATCTGCCGATCGAGACGGGCCACCGTGGCCGGCAATCGGGGGCCGAGATCGCTCGCAACGACTCTGGCGACCTGCCAATCGATACTGCGCGCTGCGCGATCTCGAACGCCGTCGCGCCGTCGCCCACTGGTCTCGAAGTGGGTCGGATGGAGATCGACTTCGATCGCCAGACGTATCTCCGGCACCGCCAGGTCGAACCGCGCCGGCCCGTAGCCCGGAAGGTCGATCCGGTACTGCCGTTCGAGGCCCCGCACACCCGCTGCTCGCAGTGCATCGCCCACGACCACTTCACCGTGCGACTCCGCCGCGCCACCGCGGAGTCGCCCGTCGAGAATTTCGAGGAACCGGCGGACCCACGGCCGTCGTGGCGACATCCAGTCGATCGCGGTCGAGCGCAACTCGTCGTCGGTCACGCGGCCGTCGCTGATCACCTGCTCGATGATCGACAACAGGTCCGTGGAACTCACGACGCGGGCCAGATCCAGCGCAGTGCGAGCGCGGTCGGTGACCGCGATCCCGTCGTCACGCAGATGCACGTCGGCAGGGTGGAACGCACGAGTGCGATACGGCACCACCCATGGCGCAACGGTCGGGTGGCTGCCCGGCAGTGCGAGGATGTGGACGCGCTGGTCACTCGGCAGACGCCGCAGTCCCCACAGACGGCCAGCCGTCGGGCCGCTGATCACCGCTCCCGGATGCGCTGCGCAGACCGCGGCACAGCGGGCCAGCTCGTCGAACGGAACTGCGGGCATGCGGTACACGCCCCGCAAGACCGCGACGAGGTTGCCCGCTTCGACCAGGCGGCGCAGATCGCCCGGCGAGACGCCCACGTCTCCGAGCGCCCTCCCGGACGCGATCCCGTGGTGCGAGCGCAGATACGCCAACGATTCGATCGAGAAGACCGTCATTTTCGACTCCAGTGCAACGAGCAGCAGCAGGGAGGAGTCGGTGACCGAACGCTAGCGAGCTCACCCTCCGAACGCGCCTGCGATGAGTTTCAGCGCACCCCGTCCGCGCCCGAACTCATCGCAACCGGATCGAATCGGTGTGCGATGAGTTTCAGCGCACCCCGTCCGCGCCGAAACTCATCGGAACCGGATCGGATGGGTGTCAGATCAGGCCGAGTTCGGCGACGGCGTCGCGTTCGCTGACCAGTTCGTCTGCGCTGGCATCGATCTTCGAGCGGCTGAAGTCGTCGATGTCGAGACCCTGGACGATCTGGTAGTCGCCGTCCTTGCAGACGCACGGGAACGACGAGATGATCCCCTCGGGCACGCCGTAGCTGCCGTCGCTCACGATCGACATCGACACCCAGTCGCCCTCGGGCGTGCCGAGCGTCCAATCACGGATGTGATCGACGGCGGCCGATGCGGCCGAGGCCGCCGACGACGACCCGCGGGCATCGATGATCGCGGCACCACGCTTGGCGACGGTCGGAATGTAGGTGCTCTCGTACCAGTCGTGATCGCCGACGGCGTCGTACGCGCTCTGGCCGTTCACCTCTGCGTGGAACAGGTCCGGGTACTGCGTCGTCGAGTGATTGCCCCAGATCGTCATCTTGGTGATGTCGTTGACCGATGCGTCGAGACGCTGCGCAAGCTGAGCCTTGGCACGATTGTGATCGAGTCGGGTCATGGCCGTGAAGCGGTGCGGATCGAGATCCGCTGCGTTGCGCTGGGCGATGAGGGCGTTGGTGTTGGCCGGATTGCCCACCACGAGGATCTTCACATCCGGCGTGGCCGAACGCGACAGCGCCTCGCCCTGCGGCTTGAAGATCCCGCCGTTCGCCGAGAGCAGGTCTGCACGCTCCATACCGGCCTTGCGCGGCATCGAGCCGACGAGGATGGCCACGTCGGCGTCACCGAACGCCGTGTCGGCGTCGTCGGTGCACACGACGTCGGTGAGCAGCGGAAAGGCGCAGTCGTCGAGCTCCATGCGGACACCCTCGAGCGCGCCGAGGGCCGGGGTGATCTCGAGCAGTTGCAGCGCGATCGGCGTGTCCGGACCGAGCATCGAGCCCGAAGCGATACGGAAGAGGATGCTGTAGCCGATCTGGCCAGCAGCACCGGTGACGGCAACACGAACAGGAGTGGTCATGCTCCGAGCGTACGCCTGCCGCCCGACATGGCCCAAGCTGCGACCGGTGCACGCGGCGTCACCCCGACCACTGCTCGCGGGCCATCGGTTCGGTTCAGGGTTGAGCGAGGACCCGACCGATGACGTCGGCGTAGAAGTTCTGCCCCGACTGGGTGAGGTGGATGCCGTCGTCGTAGAAGCAGCGCCCTTCGCACGTTGCCGACAGCACTTCCCAGTCGACGACGGTCACGTTCGGGTGTGTCGCAGGAACGGCTCGAAGCTTCGCGTTGTTGTCGGCGATCCAGCCCCGGTCGGCCTTGCCGGTCAGCAGGAGCACCACCGGCACGTCGGCCAGCGTGGCCAACATCGCGTCGAGGGTCTCCTGGCTGAAGCCTCCGTTCGTGCCGAGGTGCACCACGACCACCGAACCGAACGTGCCGTTGTCCTTCAGTGTCTGCATCGTCGGCACGAATGCGTTCATCTGACGGCTCTGCAGTGCGTCGACCTGGAAGCCACGAGCCTGGAGCTCCTCAGCCGCTCCCAGCATCACCGAGTCGCCGAGGGCAACGAGCGGGAATCCCACCGCGGTCGGTGGGATCGAGAGCGGCGCGAGCCCATCGAGGCTGGCGACGACCCCGAGTTGACCGACCGGTGCCGGGGGCGCCGTGGTCGGGGGCACGGTTGGTGGCGCGGTCGTCGGCGCCACGGTGGTCGGCGGCACCGACGGATCGGGCAGGACCGAGACCGACGGGTCGAGGACCGGGTCAGCGACAGCGGGTGAAGTCGTCGGCGGCCTGGTTGTCGGCGTCGTGCTGGTCGTGGTGGTGGACGCAACCGGGATGTCATCGACGGCGAGCAGGTCGGTCGTGAACTCCTCGCCCGCATCCAATGCTTGAGCGATCTCGTTCTGCTCGAGCGGCGCAGTCATCAGCGCTGCACCGGCGAACAGAGCGACGGCCGTCACCGTCGCCACCGCTCCCGTCGCCATCAGCTTCGGACCAGACCGCGATCCGGCGAAGATCTGCTTCCACCGAGCGCCGACCCGGCCTTGGCGGATCGGCGTCTCCACGAAGTGGTACGACAACTCGGTCACGATCGTGGTGAGTATCAGCGCATACACGAACTCGCGGAACGTGAGCTTGTTGCCGGCGACACCGCGGATCATCTGGTAGATCGGCCAGTGGTACAGATAGAGCCCGTACGAGCGGGTGCCGATCCAGCGGAACAACCGATTGCCGAGGAGCCGGTTGGCATGGGCACCGCGGTGGGTGACGGCGGCGATGATGGCGAGGGTGGCGAGCGCAGCAAGGAACATCCCGCCGCGGAACAGGAACGGGTCAGCCCCCGCCGGCGTAGCCAGATACGTGTTCCAGCAGAGCCACCCGAAGGCCGCGATCGCCACCAGTGCCAGCAGGTCGAACAGTCGTCCTTTCGAGCGCAGCGGACCTCGCACGATCGCCAACGGCCTCCAGACCATGGCGAACGCCGCGCCGAGCAGGATGCCACTGAGTCGGCTGATCGTTCCGAGGTAGAGGGTGTCGACCTTGGCGATCGGTCGGTCGCCCAGCCACCAGTACGCGTCCGGTGTCACGTTCGGCTCGCCGATCGGACCCGGGTAGTACAACAACGCCACGGCGATCGTGATCCCGATGGCCACGACGAACAGCCAGCGGCTCACCGCCGCCACCTGCCGAGTGCCGTTTCGTCCCAGCAGGAAGACCATCACGACCGGCCAGAACACGTAGAACTGCTCTTCGACAGCGAGGCTCCACAGGTGCCGGAGCGGGGCGAAGTCGCCGGCGGCGGTGTAGCCGAGGCCCTCCCAGATCTGGTACCAGTTCGACACGTAGAAGAATCCGGCGATCACGTTGCCGCGCAGCGCGCCGAGCGCCTCGTTCTTGAAGATCGCCGTCCAGACGGTGACGAACAGCATCATCGTGAACAGCGCCGGGAGCAGGCGCCTCGCTCGCCGGAGCCAGAAGTGGCGGAGCGAGATCCGGTAGGTGCGCTCCCGTTCGGAGATCAACAGCAGCGTGATCAGGTAGCCAGAGATCACGAAGAACATCTCGACGCCGAGGAATCCTCCCGGCAGCCAATCGCTGTTGGCGTGGTACACCATCACCGCCGCCACGGCGAGCGCTCGCATCCCGTCGAGGCCCGGGAGATACGGGACCCGACTGATGTGTACCCGATCGTCGGGAACCGGGGCAACCCGAGGTGGGGCGAGCGTGGACATGGGGGAACCAGTATCGCCGAGCGGTCCCGCTCAACGGTGTCATGGCAGCGTCAAGAACAGCCTCACCGAGACGTCAGGCCGGGGCTTGCAGCGCGCCACCGATCAGGTCGGTGTAGTACGTCTTGCCGTCCGAGCGCAGGTGATACCCGTCGGAAGCGAAACAGTCGCCTGGGCACGCATCGCTGAGCCCGGCCCAGTCGAGGAGCGCGACGTTCGGGTAGGTGTTCACCGCGTCGTAGATCGCAGCGTTGTTGCCAGCGGTCCACTCTCGGTCGACGTCGATCGTCAGCAACAACACCTGAGGGACGCCAGCAAGCGAATCCATCATGCGGGTCATGTCACCCTGGCTGATCGTGCCATTCGTACCGAGATGCACGACGACGACATCTCCGAGCCGGCCCTGTTCGTTCAGCGTCGCGATCGTGTCGGTCCCGTTGGAGAACTGCCGGCTCTCGACCGCATCGACGACGAAGCCCATCTCCGCCAACTGCGTCGCCGCGCCGAGCATCACCGAGTCACCGATGGCGAGCTTGGGGATCGGTGCCGGGGCAACCGTCGTCGAGGTCTCGACCGGCGGTGGAACCGCAACCGAGTCCGATGGCGCGACCGCAGTATCGGTCGGTGTGGTCGCCGTCGGTTGCGTCTCGACCGGCACCACCGCCTCCGCCACGCCGTCGCAGTTGGGGTCGTTGACGACATCGCAGGTCGATGCAGCCGCTTCGTCGAGCGACTGGCGGACCTCGTTCTCGACGACGTCTGCCGTTGCCAGGCTGATCCCGGCGAACACGGTGAATGCAGCCACCACGACACCGCCGATCAGCAGCGCGTTGCGTACACCGGCCGCAGGTGATCGGCGGATCCGTCGCCACGACTCCCCGACCGTTCCCTTGCGGATCGGTGTCTCGACGAATCGATACGAGAGCTCGGTGATGATGACGGTCGCGATCATCGCGAACACGAACTCGCTGAACGACAGCTTGTTCCCGGCGATGCCACGAATGATCTGGTAGATCGGCCAGTGATACAGGTACAGCCCGTACGAGCGGGTGCCGATCCACAGCAGCAGGGGGAGGCTGAGCACCTTCGAGGTGTAGGCCCGCTCGTGCGTCACGGCGGCGATCATCATCAGCGTGGCAGCAGCACAGAGGAGGAAGCCGCCGCGGAAGAGCAGTGGGTTGCCACCGGACGGGCTGATCAGCCACATCCACCACACCATCGCAGCGAGGATCAGCAGCCCGAGAAGCGCCACACCGTCGAGCAGTCGCCCCTTGGTCCTGAGCGGACCGCGCATGACCGCGACCGGGCGCCAGACCATGGCGAACGCCGCGCCGAGCAGGAGGCCCGCCGCCCGCGAGAACGTCCCCAGATACGACCAGTCGAACTTCGAGATCTCCCGTCCGAACACGTTCCAGTACGCGTCGGGGGTGACCTCCGGCGTTCCGACCGGACCGGAGGTGTAGACCACCGCGGTCACGATCGTGATCACGAGGGCGGCGACGACGAGCCATCGGCTGAGATCGGCGATCTTGCGGGTTCCGCCGCGCAGGAGCGCGAACATCACCAGCGGCCAGACCACGTAGAACTGCTCTTCGACGGCAAGGCTCCAGAGGTGGCGCAGCGGGGCGAACTCGTTCGCTGCGGTGTATCCGGCGCCGGTCCAGATCTGATACCAGTTCGACACGTAGAGCAGCGCGGCGATCACGTCGCCGCGGAGTTTGCCGAGCGCATCGCGATCGAAGACGGACGTCCAGATCGTCAGTGCGATCAACATCGTGAAGAGCGCCGGGAGCAGTCGACGAGCTCGCCGGTACCAGAACTGCTTCATGTCGACCGTGTAGGTGCGCTCCTTCTCCGAGATCAGGAGCAACGTGATCAGATAGCCGGAGATGACGAAGAACACCTCGACACCGAGATAGCCGCCGGGGAGCCAGTCGGCATTGGCGTGGTAGATCATCACCGCAACCACCGCCAGGGCGCGCATGCCGTCGAGACCGGGCAGGTACGGAACGCGACTGATCTCCGTCGACGCCGGCGGCCGTGTGGCGCGTGACGTCGGCCGCGTGGCGGCTCGCGTCGGTGTGCCCGAGGCGTCGGCGGTTGCAGTCATGTGGTGACCAGTATCGCTCAAGGCGTGGTCAGCCCGAGGTTCACGCAGATCTCCAGCACCGACTCGGGCCGGTTGAGCGCGTAGAGGTGCAGGCCCGGGGTTCCGGCGTCGATCAGATCGGAACAGAGGGTGGTCGCGACGTCGATTCCGATGCGACGCACCTCGTCGGGATCGTCGGTGGCGTCGAGGCGGTCGGAGAGCCAGCCCGGCAAGGCGGCACCGCTCATCTCGGACATCCGCTTCACCATGGCCTTGTTGTTG
Source organism: Ilumatobacteraceae bacterium (assembly GCA_963741875.1). Taxonomy (GTDB): domain Bacteria; phylum Actinomycetota; class Acidimicrobiia; order Acidimicrobiales; family Ilumatobacteraceae; genus Sva-07. The sequence goes on from CAVUJO010000006.1 coordinate 195,990, forward strand.
ATCGGCATGATGCCGGGCAACACCGGTTTGTCGATACCGAGGTCGGCGAGCTCGTCGACGAGTCGCACCCAGTGCTCGACTTCGAAGAAGAACTGTGTCAGTGCGAAGTCGGCGATCGAGAGCTTGTCGGCGAGGAACCTGCGGTCGGTGGCGCGGTCGGGCGAGCGAGGGTGCACCTCGGGATGCGCCGCGACACCCGTGGCGAAGGTGCCCGCTGCGACGACGTCTTCGAGCAGATCCATCGCGTAGAGATAGTCACCGGCCTCCTCGACCCCTCCGGCAGGCGGATCACCGCCGAGCGCGAGGATGTTCTCGATCCCGAGTTGGGCGTAGTTGTCGAGGAGCGACCCGACGTCGTCGCGGCGGTGACCTCGGCAGGTCAGGTGCGGCATCGGCGTCCAGGAGGTCTCGCCGAGCATCCACGCGACGACGTCGCCGGTGCGATGGCGATCGGAGCCGCCGGCGCCGTAGGTGATCGACACGAAGTCGGGGTGCATCGACTCGATTGCGGCGACGGTGCGACCGAGCGTCATGTTGGCCGCGGGTGTCTTCGGTGGGAAGAACTCGAACGACAGCGTCCGCTTGCTCGCGAGGAGATCGGGAATCCGAGCCATCAGCGAGAGGCTACCGACCCTGCACCGCCGACCCAGTGGTGCGTTCGCCCGCCGCGAGGGTCACCGCCCGCGTCACGCGAGGTGTGTTACCTTCCGCCCGTCGAACATCAACGAAGGGGATGGGGAATGCCGATCATCGAGAACTGGAAACTGGTCGTACTGGAGCGCTATGCCAAGTTCGACGGCCGAGCCGGCCGGCCGGAGTTCTGGTGGTTCGTACTCGCCAACGTCATCGTGTACGTGGCGCTCGGAATCCTCGCCCAGATCTCCGGGATCTTCCTGATCCTCTACTTCGTGTACGCCATCGCCATGATCGTGCCGTCGATCGCCGTCGCGATCCGGCGGCTCCACGACACCGACAAGTCCGGCTGGTTCCTCCTCCTCGGGCTCATCCCGTTGGTCGGCGCCATCATCTTGTTGGTGTTCTACGCGCTCGAAGGCAACAACGGCCAGAACATGTACGGCCCAGGCCCCGAGCCCGCCGCCGGCTGACGAACGATCGCCGCCGCGAGCGCCAGCGACCAAGGCTGGCGTCCGGCCGACCTCGAATGACCAGCCACCGAACTGTGGTGAGGCCGGACCAATCTTCAGTGGCGGAAGTGGCGTTGGCCGGTGAAGACCATGGCGATGCCGTGTTCGTCGGCGGCGGCGATCACTTCGTCGTCACGAACGGAGCCGCCGGGCTGGATCACCGCTGCGATGCCAGCCGCAGCCGCCGCGTCGAGCCCGTCACGGAACGGGAAGAACGCGTCGCTTGCGCACGCTCCACCGTCGGCTCGCCCAGCTGAGCGGTCGGCTGCGATCCGAGCCGAATCGAGACGATTCTGCTGGCCGGCGCCGATCCCGTACGCCTGCAAGTCCTTCGCGTACACGATCGCATTGCTGCTGACCGCTGCACAGACCTGCCAGGCGAACTCGAGGTCGGCCCACTGACGGTCGCTCGGCTGGGCCTTGGTGACCACCCGCCACTCGTCGCTGCGACCGGCGACCGGATCGGGCTGCTGCACGAGCAGGCCACCGTCGACAGGACGCACATCGAACGGCAGCGGTGACGCCGCGTTCGCCGACATCACTCGCAGGTTCTTCTTCACGGCGAGGATGTCGAGCGCCTCGGCCTCGAAGTCGGGGGCGATCACCACTTCGGTGAACACGTCCCCGAGGGCGGTCGCCATCTCGGCGGTGACGGTGCGGTTCGCAGCGACGATGCCACCGAATGCGCTGACGGGATCGCACGCGTTGGCGCGGATGTAGGCCTCGGTGATGTCATCGGCCACGGCGACGCCGCAGGGATTCGCGTGTTTCACGACCACGACGGCGGGCTCGTCGAAACGATGGACGAGTCGCCACGCTGCTTCGGTGTCGAACACGTTGAGGTAGCTGAGTTCCTTGCCGCCGTGCTGCGTCATCGAGTCCCACCAGCTCGTGGCACCGGCTTGCCGGTAGCGGGCACCCTGCTGATGCGGGTTCTCGCCGTAGCGCAACGGTTGAGCGAGTTCGAGGGCGAGGTGGATCGACGACGGAAGTACAGCACCCTCGGTGTCCGGATCCGCCGGCGCCAACTCGTCGAACCACGTCACGATCGCCGCGTCGTACGAGGCGGTGTGCGCAAAGGCGGTGCGGGCCAGACGGCGCCTGGTGGCGTCGGTCAGCGAACCTCCGGCCCGCAGCTCGTCGAGCACGGGGGCGTAGTCGCCCGGGTCGACGAGGACCCCGACGTGCGCATGGTTCTTGGCCGCAGCCCGCACCATGGCCGGCCCGCCGATGTCGATCAGCTCGATGCCGGGGTCGGACGAGAACGGGTACAGGTTGACCACGACCAGGTCGATCGGCTCGATGCCGTGGTGGGCCATGTCGGCGATGTGCTCGGAATCGGTCGGGTCGGCGAGGATCCCGCCGTGGATCTTCGGGTGCAGCGTCACGACCCGATGACCGAGAATCGCCGGGAGTCCGGTGAGTTCGGCGACGTCGGTGACAGGCACACCGGCATCCGCGATGGCTCGGGCGGTTCCGCCACTCGAGACGAGTGACCACCCCAGTTCGTGGAGTGATTCGGCGAATTCGACGATGCCGGACTTGTCGTAGACGGAGAGCAGCGCAGTGGGCACGAGCGCGACCGTAGTCAACGCGCCGGCTCAGCGGGACATGGCGGCCCGAACGTCGCCCAGCGCGGGATCGCACGAGGGCGGCCGGCCATGGCACTACGGTGCGCTTCGGGGGAGAACACACCACGAAGACCCGAAGGGAACGCACAGATGGACTTCAGCAACTTCAAGACATCCGATTGGCTCATGGTCGGGGGTGGCGCGGCGATGCTCGTTCTGGGCTTTGCACTCCGATGGACATCGGTCAGCTTCGCCGGTGTGTCCTCCAGCGGCGACGGGCCGTTCGACTACTTCTTGACCGGAGGCATCGCCTGGATTCTCATCGTCGGGGTCGGCGTGCTGGCGCTGCTGAACGTGATGGACAAGCTCCCGCCGAGCCAACCCTGGCCGCTGATCCTGCTCGCCGCCGCCGGCCTGGGCACGCTGCTCATGGTGCTCCGACTGCTCATGGGCGCTCGCTTCGACGTCGCCGATCGCGGCATCGGAATGTACGGCGCGTTCGTCTGGTCCGCAATCGCCCTTGCCGGTGCGTACCTGAACTTCCAGGCCTCGGGCGGCAACCTCAAGGACCTGACCGACATGGACAAGCTCAAGTCGAGCTTCTCGACGAAGGACGGCGACGACGCTCCCCCGCCGCCCCCACCACCCGCGCCCCCGGCACCGCCTGCTCCCCCGGCACCTCCCGCACCTCCCGCTCCCCCGGCGCCGCCCCCACCGCCCGCTCCTCCGGCGGGCTGACCGGACGCCCGGCTCGTCCAACCAGATCGAAAACCCGAACGGACGTCGCGCTGGCCGCGACGTCCGTTCGGGTTTCGGTGGTCGTGTGGCGTTGGCTCAGAGGCCGGCGACGATGTCGGCCATCAGCTCGCCGGCCTCGGTCGGGTTCAGCCCGACCTTCACACCGGCTGCGGCGAGCGCGTCCATCTTGCCCTGCGCTGTGCCCTTGCCACCGGAGACGATGGCGCCCGCATGGCCCATCTTCTTGCCGGCCGGCGCGGTGACCCCGGCGATGTAGGCGCTCATCGGCTTGGTGACGTTTGCCTTGATGTAGTCGGCAGCTTCCTCTTCGGCCGAGCCACCGATCTCGCCGATCATCATGATCGCATGGGTCTCGGGATCGGCCTCGAACTCGGCGAGGCAGTCGATGAAGTTCGTGCCCGGTACGGGGTCGCCGCCGATGCCGACACAGGTCGACACGCCGATGCCCTTCTGCTTGAGCTCGTAGAGCGCCTGGTAGGTCAACGTCCCCGACCGACTGACGATGCCGACGTTCGGGCCATCGGCCGTCGGGACCTGCGCGATCTCGCCGGCGGTGATGCCGATGTTGCACTTGCCCGGGCTGATGATGCCGGGGCAGTTCGGGCCGAGCAGCCGGGTGTTCGGATGGTTGCGCAGCAGCAGGTTGTAGGTCTTGGCTTCGTCCTGGGCGGGGATGCCTTCGGTGATGCAGACGACGAACTCGATGCCGGCAGCCGCTGCTTCGAGGATCGCGTCCGACGCGAACTTCGGCGGCACCGCCACGAACGATGCGGTCGCGCCGGTGGCAGCGACGGCGTCGGCGACGGTGTCGTAGATCGGGATGCCGTCGACGTCCTGGCCGGCCTTGCCGGGTGTGACGCCGGCGACGACCTGCGTGCCGTAGTCACGGTTGCGCAGGCCGTGGTACTTGCCCTGCCCACCGGTCAGCCCTTGGACGATCACCTTGGTGTTCTCGTTGACGAAAATGGCCATGACTACTTCACTTCGCTTTCGCAACGGCCGCACGGGCGGCGTCGAGCATGGTGGGCTCCGACTGGAGCTTGTCGGCGGAAATGCCGGCATCGAGGAGGATCTGGCGACCCTCCTCGGCGTTGGTGCCATCGAGGCGGATGACGATGGGCGCCCGCAGGTCGACGCGGCCCATCGCCTCGACGATCCCCTTGGCGACCTCTTCGCCACGGGTGATCCCGCCGAAGATGTTGATGAAGATCGACTGGACCTTGTCGTCGAAGTTGATCACCTCGAGCGCCCCGGCCATCACGTCGGCGTTCGCGCCACCGCCGATGTCGAGGAAGTTCGCGGCGGAACCGCCGACCTGATTGACCACGTCGAGCGTCGACATCGCGAGGCCAGCGCCGTTGGCGATGATGCCGACGGTGCCATCGAGACCGATGTACTGCAGCCCCTTCTCGGCGGCCATCTTCTCCCGGTCGTCCATCTCGGTCAGCCCCCGGAACGCGTCCCACTCGGGGTGACGGAACTCGGCGTTCTCGTCGAGGGTCACCTTGGCGTCGAGCGCGTGGACCTCGCCGGTCGGCTTGAGGATGAGCGGGTTGATCTCCGCGAGGTCGCAATCGCCCTCGGTGAAACAGCGATACAACTTGACCAGGATGTCAGCGGCACCATCGAGCGCCCGCTCGGGGAGCTTCGCGTCGACGCACGCCTGACGGGCGGTGGCGACATCGAGCCCGTCGACCGGGTCGATGTGGAGCTTGACGATCGCGTCGGGGTTCGACTCTGCGACGGCTTCGATCTCGACGCCGCCTTCGGCCGAGAGCATCAGGAGATGCTTCTTCGCGGCGCGGTCGAGCGTGAACGACGCGTAGTACTCCTCGTCGATGTCGGAGGCCTGCTCGATCCAGACCCGCTTCACGACGTGGCCCTTGATGTCCATCCCGAGGATGTTGCCGGCGTGCTCGCGCACCTCGGCTTCGTTGTCGGCCAACTTGATGCCGCCGGCCTTGCCACGGCCACCGACCTGCACCTGCGCCTTGACGACGACGGGGTAGCCCGCCCGGTTGGCCTCCGTCACCGCCTCGTCGACGGTGTCGGCGGGCCCGCCGCGGCTCACCGGGATGTCGTATCGGGCGAAGTACTGCTTGCCCTGGTATTCGAAGAGGTCCACGTCGGGGTCACTCGCTTTCTGGTTGCGTACTGGTTCGACCGCTGCTGCGGTCAGTCGGGTTCGGATTCGTCGAGTGCCGACTCGAGCCACTGGCCGATCGCTTTCAGCGACGAACCAGGGCCGAAGATCTCCGCGACACCTTGTTCACGAAGCGCTCGGGCGTCGGCGTCGGGGATCACGCCGCCGCCGAACACGAGGACATCGCCGAGGTCACGGCTGCGCAACTCCTCCATCACCCGGGGAAAGAGTGTGAGGTGGGCGCCGGACAAGAGCGAGAGGCCAACGCCGTCGGCGTCCTCTTGCAGAACGGTCTCGGCGATCTGCTCGGGGGTCTGGTGCAGGCCGGTGTAGATGACCTCGAAGCCATGGTCGCGCAGTGCGCGGGTGATGGTCTTCGCTCCACGGTCATGGCCATCGAGACCAGGCTTCGCGACGACGATTCGATACGTGCGCTTCACGAAGCATGAACCATAGGACAAGTCCGAGCGACGCGCCGAAACGACGCTCGACCCATCGAACCAACCGTTCCACGGCAGACTGTGGGCGATGTCGAATGCTGCCGCTCCACGGCCGGTCAGATTGCGGTCGCCGTTCGCTCGTGCGGTCGTCCCGGTGCTCGGCGGGATCGCCTTCTTCGTGCTGCTCGCGCTGGTGACCTGGGGGATCGCCGCCTACATCTCGAGCGGCGGCGCCGACGTCACGGAACGCCTGGCACCCAGCCGATTGGAGGTCGGGTCGGTGCAGAGCGCCGCCCGGATCGTCGACGAGGACGGCCCGATCATCTTCGCGGGGCTGAACACCACCACCGGCGAACGCACGCTCGTGCTCGACCACGAGGGTCCGGACCCGACTCGTGGTTGGCGGATCTTCTACGCCCACCCGATCGATCGGCCCGACTGCCCGGTCGAGCAGGTGATCGGAACCCGCGAGTTCATCGACTGTGATGGCGCCACGATCACCGTCGCCGACCTGTCGCCACCTGATTCCGGGGTGTTCCCGGTCGTCGAGAACCAGCGGATTCTCTTCATCGACCTCGCGGGTGTCACGACGAGGACACCCGACACCACCGGCTGACAACCCGTTTGGGCTGCAGTTCGGGTGGTCCGGCCCACCGGGAATGCAACGCAAACGTGGGGAATGGGCGGATCAGCCGAGGGCCATGGCGTCGACCAGACGCTCGGCGAAGATCTCGGTGTGTTGGCCGAGCTTGCTGCGGCTCATGGCGAGCCCGCCGATCACGTAGGCGCCCGTGTCACCGAGCGCTCGATCGAGCTTGTCGAGCGACGTGCCGGGATCGAGTGCGAACGTACAGAACCCGGCGGCTCGCTTGCCGCGCATGGTGGGCAGGTTGGCGATGTTCGACACCGCCCACGGCGCCTGACCGAAGAGGAAGGCTCCATGCACCCACGTGCCGACCAGGATCAGGTCGGCTTGCTGGATCGAGGCGTGGTCGGGTTCTTTGACCTTCGACAGCCCCGTGATGGTCCAGCGTTCCTGCGCCAGGAGGTCGGCCACCTTCTCGGCTGCCGTCCACGTGTTCCCCGTCAAGCTCTCGACCAACAATGCTGCCTTCACGCCGCTGATTCTTGCAGGTTGGACGCCCGCGGCAGCGATCTCGTCACCACGTGATGCGATCACAGCCCTCGTGATCGTCCGGTTCCACCTGGAACGTGCCGTGGGCGATCCCGTGGCGTTCGGCGAGACACTGGCGGGCGTCGTCGAGCACCGCATGCGCATCGGCACCCGTGGACGTGACGAGGTGCGCAGATGCGGCGTCCATTTCGGAGGTCAGCGTCCACACGTGCAGATCGTGGACGCCGACCACGCCATCGATCGCCGCCAGCTCGCCGGCGAGGTCGTCGAGATCGATCCGCTCGGGGGCAGCCTGCAGCAGAATGCGCACCGAGCGCCGGCCCAGCCCCCATGCCCGCGGCAGGATCCACACACCGATCACGACACCGGCAACCGAGTCGACCCACGCCCATCCGAAGACCTGGAGCAGGACGGCCGCGAGGATCACACCGACCGAGCCGACCGTGTCCGCGAGCACCTCGAGGTAGGCGCCTTCGACGTTCACCGACTCCTTGGCCCCCGGGCGGAGCAGCAGGAACGCCACCAGATTCGTCAGCAGTCCGAGCACGGCAACGACGAGCATCGGTGCGCCGAGCACCTCCGGTTCGCTCCCGAGTCGTCGAAGCGCCTCGACGACCACCCACAACGCCACGCCGAACAGCAGCAGCGAATTGACGAAGGCCGCAAGGATCTCGAGCCGGTAGAGACCGAACGTGTGCTTCGACGTCACCGAGGAGTCGCGCCGCTCGAATCGCGTGGCGAGGCCGATGGCTGCCAATGCCATGCCGATGCCGATCACGTCGGTGAGCATGTGCCCGGCATCGGACAGCAGCGCGAGCGAGTTGGTGGCGAACGCGGCGATCACCTGCACCACGAAGAACGTGGCGATCACGGCAAAGGCGGCGATCAGCCGCCCACGGTGGCGCTCGCCTGCGCGCGCGAGCCCCAACCCATGATCGTGGCCGTGATGCTGGCCGCGACCCTCACCCTGATGCTGGACGGGGAGGTCGCGAGCAGATTCCGACATGCGCCTATTCTCACACAATGAGAATCGATGTGCAACGTCGGTTCAGTCGGACACCGGGATCTGCACCGAGAAGACGACCTCGTCGAACTCGCCATAGCGGGCGGTGACCTCGAAGGTCCACAACCCGGCAACCGGGAGGTTGAGGTTTGCGCCGACGACGTGATTCGCGCCCGCCGGAAACACCTCGACATCGAACGGTGGGAGGTCCTGCTCGGGCAGCTCGGCCGTCACGGAGATCTCGTCGGCTCGATCGAGCGCCCCCGACGGCGACGTGATGTAGACGTGCATCTCGGTGCCACCGGTCACTGCAGGTTCGAGCTCGACCTGCGCCACCCGCGAGCCCACCACCGCCGAGACCGACACGATCTCGGGCGTGTCGATGGGCGGCGGCGAGTTGACCAGACCGGCGGTCGCTCCGAGGATCAGCACGATGCCGGCAAGCTCGAACCCCACCGAGCGACGTACGAGCACGCTGGCTTCGTCACCGCGGGTGTGCACGGTCCGCCGGCTGAACACTGCCAGGCCCACGACCATCACCACGAGGACGAGCTTGATCACGAGCCACCGCCCGTAGCTCGAATCGGTCAGACCGCTGATCGATCCGAGTTGACGCCACGCGTTCACGCCACCGGTGATCGCGAGGGCCACCACCGATCCGAGCGCCCAGGGTGAGAACCGCGTCACCGTCGCCCAGAATTGACCGGGCGGCGGCGCCAGGAGTACCAGGGCGAGCCCTCCGAACCAGATCGACATCGCCGCGAGATGCACGAGAGTGGCGACGAACCCGAGCACGACCGAGTCACCCGAGATCGCGTGGCCACCGGCGGCGACCACGGCGAGGACGCCGAGGGCCAACGCTGACGCCACGACGATGCCGCCCCGCACGACGAGTCTCGATCGCAGCGGGATCAACACGCTGAACAGCACGATCACGACGAGCCGGGCGATCCACCATTGGCCGGATTGCGTGTCGGCGACCGCCCCCCACGACAGGAACGACCCACCGATGAGGTTCGCCTGGGCGGCGATCATCCAGAGCGTGCCCACGAGTGCGATTTCCGCCGCAGCGACCAGCAACACGCCGACTCGGCGTGTTCCGATCGACGACGGAGTGAGCGCAACCGCCAGCACCAGCCCACCGACGAGCAGTCCGACGCCGGCGTAGCTGACGAATCGCCCGACCCCGAGCAGGATGTCATCGGAGCTGCTGTCCGAGGTGCCGTCGAACAACCCGTCGAGCACGCCGGGGGTGACCGCCGACGGAACGCCGACCGAGAACGTGAACGAGCCTCGCACCCGGTGCGAATCGGCCGAGACGCCCTGCCAGGCAACGACGTAGGTCCCGTCCTCGAGCGTCTCGGGAATCGTGGACCGCATCCGGTCGGAACCGGCGGACTGGTCGACGGACCCGATCTCGACGTCTTCACCGTCGGAGTCGACCAGACGGATCCCCGGATCGATCGGGTCGACGGCCTCGGTGAACTGCAGTGCGATTTCGGTCGGCGCGACCTCCAGGAGTTCCTGGTTTCCGGGGAACGACGACACGAGCTCAGCGTGAGCCGACGCGGTGCTCGCCCCAGCGAGCACCGCCAGCAGCGCAATCATCGCTGCACCGACCAGCGAGGCCGCGCGATGCCGGACAGGCGAACGCAGCGTCGAAGAAGCCATCGCCACGTCGATCAGCCGGCGTCGGGTGAGCCGCCGGCCCGTGCCTGGCGCGAGCGATAGACGACGAATCCGCCGAGTCCGAGCACTGCAGCCACCGACACGATGAAGATGATCGTTCCGGTTCCAGAGCTGCCCGACTGGTCGATGCCGGTCGAGTCGGGCGCCGGCTCACTGGTGCTCGATGCAGCGGTCGTGTCGGGCGATGGTTCGGTCGAAGGTGAGGTGGTCGCGGCCGCAGCGGTCGTGACGGGCGCGGTCGCCGCAGGATCGGTGGACTCCGGCTCGGTTGGCTCGGTGACGGGGGTCGTGGGCGGCACCGTTGCAACCGGACCGATGAGCGCCATCGCCGGCGCCGGCTCGTCGAGTTCGTCTCCAGGTTCGGCGGGAATTCCGATCCAACGGATCTCGCCGACCTCACAGCGCTGGACGAACGGGAAGTAGATCGTGGTGTCGGGGGTGGCGGGCAACGTCATGGTCACGTCGAACGTCTCCTCCACGTCGTCGGCGAGCGGGCCGCCGGCAAACGTGACGATGGTGTCACCGTCGACCGTCTCGACCGATTCGTCCCAGCCCTGGAGAGGTTCGGGAAGCGCGTCGGTCACTCCATCGGGCAGTCGCATGTCGAGCTGTGTCGTCGGTGAACCGTCGCAGCCGTGCTCGACGGTGAATCCGACCGTCAGGCGCGATCCCGCCTGCGCCTCGGCCGGATCGGGATCGATGTGCGCCGACGCTGCTCCGGCGATCGCGAGCATCGCGAACGACGAGAGGGCGGTTGCGAAGACGAATCGACGGATCATGGCGAGCCAAGGCTAGAGCGATGAGCGAAGTTCACCTGGTCATCCCACTCCGTAGAATGAGACGATGCGATCCCCAGCCCGTCTCGACGACTCCGATGCCGGCCTCGTCGACGATGAGCGCACCGCGGACGAATCACTGTCCGACGAATCGGCGCAACGCCTCCTGCGCCTCGTGTTGATCGTGCTGGTCACCGCAGTGGTGACCGGACTGTTCGCCGCAGCGGCCATCTGGGCGCTCGGCGCCGACGACGAACCGCCAGAACCCATGAACGCGGTCGACGTCGGGTTCTTGCAGGACATGCTCGACCACCACGACCAGGCGCTGGTGATCTCGAATCTGTACCTCGACGGCAACTCCGACGGTGACGCAGCGCCGTACGCCCGCGAGGTGATCATGTTCCAGACCCGCGACATCGGGTGGATGGAGGAGTGGCTCGCCGAGGACGGATACGCACGTGGTGAGCCCGATCGTACGGCCATGGTCTGGATGGACGAGCCGACGCCGGTGGCGGAGATGCGCGGCATGCAGACCCCCGAGCGGCTGCAGGAACTGGCCGACGCCGAGGGCACCGACGCCGACCTCTTGTTCTTCGACATGATGACCGACCACCATCTCGGGGGCGTGCACATGGCCGATCACGCAGCGGCCAACGGCGCCCGCCAGGAGATCATCGACTTCGCCGAGTCGGTGTCACGGAACCAGCGCATCGAGGTCGTCGAGTACGAGCGGGCGATGGAACGCCTCGGCCTCGCCTGACACCCCGGCCCGCATCACCGGCGTTCTCGTGAACTCGTGCGGGAACTGTTCCGACACGAGTTCACGAGATCGGGAGCAGACGACGGTCTCAGAGTTTCTTCAGAGGCGCCCAGGCCAGCGCGAGGTGTTTGGTGCCGGTGCCCGGGAAGTTGATCGTGGCCTCGGCTTTCTCACCGGTGCCCGAGATGTCGATGATCACACCCGCACCGAACGCCGGATGTTCGACGTCGTCGCCGACCTTGAGGCCGAGGTCCTGACTGTTCGACGGCGCGGGAGCGGGCTTCGAGCCCGACCGGATCGCGGCCTCGACCACCCGATCGCGGTGTGCCTCCTGGTCGGCCTTGGCATCGAGGATGTCGGCGTTGATGTCGCGGCCCCCTCCTCCCCCGCCGCGGCGGTACGCCGGCGGGTCGCCGTAGTCGGAGCTTCGGCTTCGATAGCTCTGACGGCCGTAGCTGGATCGGCCGGTGATGTTGCCCTTCGACTCGATCAGCGTTTCGGGGATCTCGTCGAAGAACCGTGACGGCGGGTTGTACTGGGTCGACCCGAACAGTTGACGGCTCCAGGCGTGCGACATGTAGAGGCGCTTCATCGCCCTGGTGATGCCGACGTACGCGAGGCGGCGCTCCTCCTCCATCTCGGCGGGTTCGGTGAGCGCCCGGATGTGCGGGAAGATCCCCTCCTCGCAACCGACGAGGAACACCACGGGAAACTCGAGGCCTTTGGCGGAGTGCAACGTCATCAGCACGACCTGGTCGTCGATCTCGCCATCGGGAAGGTCGTCGGTGTCCGCGACCAGCGCGACCTGTTCGAGGAACTCGTCCATCACCGTGAACTCACGGGCCGAGCCGACCAGCTCGCCGAGGTTCTCGATGCGGGTGTGGGCTTCGATGGTGTCTTCGGCGTCGAGTTCGGCGAGGTAGCCGGAGCCGTCGAGCGCCGCTTGCAACACGTCACCCGGACCCTGATCCGGGTCGGCGACGACGGTGCCCATCGTGTCGAGCAGGTCGACGAACGAGGCGATGCCGCGCACTGCCGGCCCGGTGATGCCCGCCTCGTCGGCCCGTCGGAGCGCCTCGGTGAAGGCGATGCCCTCGGCAGCGGCCAGTGTGTCGAGCTTGGCCACGCTGGCGTCGCCGATGCCCCGCTTGGGCACGTTGAGCACGCGCTTGACGCTCACCTCGTCGGCCGGATTGATCACCGCCTTGAGGTAGGCCATCGCGTCCTTGATCTCACGCCGATCGTAGAAGCGGGTGCCGCCGACCACCTTGTACGGCACGCCTTGTCGCATGAACGCTTCTTCGACCACGCGACTCTGGGCGTTGGTGCGATAGAGCACCGCCATCTCGCGGAAGTTCGTGGCGTCGTCGGCGTGCAACTGCAGGGCGGTGCCCGCGACCCAGGTGGCCTCGTCTCCCTCGTCCTCGGCGTGATAGCGGGTGATTCGTTCGCCCATGCCGCTGTCGGTCCACAGCGACTTCGGCTTGCGTTCGACGTTGTTGTCGATGACCGCGTTGGCGGCATCGAGGATGGTCTGCGTGCTGCGGTAGTTCTGGTCGAGGATCACCGTGGTGACGTCGGGGAACGCCTCTTCGAATTCCAGGATGTTGCGCAGGTCGGCGCCGCGCCATCCGTAGACCCCCTGATCGCTGTCACCCACGACGCACACGTTGCGGTGGCCGTCGGCGAGCAGGAGGACCATCTCGTTCTGCGCCTGGTTGGTGTCCTGGTACTCGTCGACCAGGATGTGCTGGAACCGCTGGCGGTAGTGCTCGAGCACGTCACCGTGCTCACGGAACAGTTTGACGGTGTTCGCGAGCAGGTCGTCGAAGTCCATCGCCCCGGCCTTCAGCAGGCGAGCCTGGTACTCGGCATAGACATCGGCATGTTTGCGATCGAAGATGTTCTGCGCACGCCGCTGCGCCTCGTCGGGGTCGATCAGCTCGTTCTTCCAGAGGCTGATGATGCCGTGGACGCCGCGCGGGGTGAAGCGCTTCGCGTCGAGGCCGAGGTCGCGGATCACGTAGCTGGTGAGACGATTCGAGTCGGCGGCGTCGTAGATCGAGAACTGCCTCGGGTACCCCAACGCGTCGGCATTGGCACGCAGGATGCGGACGCACGCCGAGTGGAACGTCGACACCCACATCGTCTTGACCACCGGCCCGACGAGCGCGCCGACACGTTCGCGCATCTCGGCGGCCGCCTTGTTGGTGAACGTGATCGCCAGGATCTTCGACGGGTGGACGCCGTTGTGGATGAGGTGGGCGATGCGATGGGTGAGCACGCGGGTCTTGCCAGAGCCGGCGCCGGCGATGACGAGCAGCGGGCCGGACTCGTGGGCGACTGCATCGAGCTGATCAGGGTTCAGGCCCTCGGCGAACGGCGACGGACCTCGATCGGCAAGCGCCTCGGGCGACGCGCTGTCGGCAGGGTGCGGGATGTCGTCGGCGAACAGCTCGTCGTCAGTCATGTGTCGACCACTCTAGAGAGCGGGTGTCACAGCGACAGGGCGACGGATGGCGTGGTTCACTTGGACCATGGAGTACACCGAGATCGACCCGAACGAGTTCGCTGCCCTGGACGGCGTCGACGACTGGACGGTGGTCGGCACCGAGATCCATGCCACGTTCCGAGGCTCGACGTACCTGGCTGGCGCGGAGTTGGTGAAGACGATCGCCGAGATCGCCGAGGCCGATCAACACCATCCCGACATGGAGCTCCTCTACCCCGGCCGGGTCCACGTGCTGCTGACCACCCACGCCACCGGCGGGCTCACCACCCTCGATGTCGACGTCGCTCGCAAGATCTCCGCCGCCGCGGCTGCCGCTGGGGCCGAGTCACAACCGAACGCGTGAACATCGGTCGGTCGTCGAGCTTTGGTTCACGCGCTGGCTGGGTCACAGATCGACGAGCCGCACACGGAGGTCGCCGGCAGCTCTGCGGCGGATGACCTCGGCCACCGTCGCATCGGCGTCGAGCCCATCGGTGTCGATGACGTGGGCTGGCGCCGGGCGGTCAGCAGCGAACTGCCGGTGCATCGATCGGGCCGCGGCATCGTCGTCGAATCCGTGGCCGACACGCGTGCGCACCCGCAGCACGCATTCCTCCTCGGACGGCAGCAGCACGACATAGTCGAACTCGGCCAGCCCGAGGCCGCCCGCAAACGCCGGGAGGAACCACGGCCCCATCACCCCGTCGTACACGGTGTCGTAGCCTCCGGCGACGAACGATGCGGTCGACGCGGCAGCAGCGTCGGTGACGACGCCGTTCTGTTGATGCGAGTCGGGCAGCCACGGCTCGATCGCACCAGCACGCAGGAACGCGAAGAAGGCGTCCCCTTCGACCAACACGCTCGACACGTACCGATCGGCAATCAGCCGCGAGACCGTCGACTTGCCGGCCCCAGGTGGCCCGGTGACCACGAGCAGCGATCCCATGCGGGCAGCCTGGCACACGACCGCGCCCGAGCGCCCCGGAGTTCGCCGCCGATCGACTGACTCGCGCCGGTCACACGCTCACCGATGAGTTCCAGCGCAGACAGGGTCCGCCGAAACTCATCGCAGCACCGGGCACAGCCTCACCGATGAGTCTCCGCGCAGACAGGGTCCGCCGAAACTCATCGCAGATGCTCAGTTGCCGGGTGGGAACTGTGGGCAGGTGACCCGGTACTCGACGCCCTGGGGGCCGAAGTCGGCCCACTCGCGCTGGGTCATGTTGCGTCCGGCGATGTTGCAGGCGAGTGCCGGCCACGACTCGATGTCGTAGTTCCAGAGGGCGAACTCGGAGTCGCGGCTGACACCGATGAGGTCGCCGTCTCTCGCAGTGGTCATGTCCAGGCCGAACTGTTGTCGCGGGATCTGGATCTCGTTGCCGATCTGATCGCCCGACTCACGGTCCCAGACGCGGACGTTGCCGTTGACCGATTGCGTCACGATCCGGTCGGAGTCGAGGTCGTCGGAGATCGTGTTGATGACGAACGTGTGGCCCACGAGTGGCGGCCCGACGACCTCGAGGGTCTCGACATCGCGGCGCTCGACGTCGAAGCTGTTCGCGGCGTTCGAGTAGATCGTGCGGCCGGCGAGAATCGGGTTGGAGCGTGTGTCGGATTCCCCGCGGTGAACCACTGCACCGGTGGCGGTGTCATACACGGCCCACCGTTCGCCGGCCGCAGTCACAACCCACGCCAACATGTAGGCGCCGTCGTCGCTGAACGAATGGCTGCTCTGGAAGACCTCGGCCCCGTTGGCCGGCGAGTCCACATCGATTCGCTCGCCGGTCTGCGTGTCGTAGATGTCGATCACCGATGCGCCGAACCGCAACGGTGCGTGCTTCGATCCGTCGGAACTCGACTTCCAGGCGAAAATCGGCCCACGACTCGGCGCATCCGGCCCGTCCGGCTCGTAGCCGAAGACGGGGCCGATCGGGTCGTGATTCCCGTCGAGCACCTGCACGCCTTCGAATCCGATCAGCCCCGTCGAGTCTCCCTGGTCGTACGCGAAACCCGGCGGTCGCTCACCGCTCTGTGTCGCCGGATCGGTGGTCAGGTCCCACTCGACGATCGAGAGTGACGGGTCTTCCAGCGACATCAGAAGACGATCGCCGTCAGTGCTGAGCGCCCCGAAGAGCTGGCCGTTGGAGGCGTCCTGCACGGCCAACTGTTCATCGGTGAGGCCCACTCGACGTTCGAGCACGCTCCGACCGTCGAGCGAGAACACTTCGATGCCCAGCAGACTCGCCACGACGATGCGTTCACGGCCGTGATCGACCCAGACCTTGGTGGCATTGCGGTTCTCGAACGGCGACGGCACGACCTCGGCCGAACGCTCGAGGTCGAGCACGATGGCTGCCGACGGCCCGAGCGTGCCGACGATTTGAGTCTCCTCTTCGTTCCACCAGTTCATCGTCTGGATGCCGGCGGCCGACGTCGGGCTGCCGATCAGCTCGCCGGTCGCCGTGTCGAAACTGAACAAACGGCTACCGGCGCGTTCGTTGAAGTACGAGCCGACCACAACGGAGCTGCCGTCGGAGCGGAAGAGCGCACCACCGACCGGTCGAGCGAATTCCCCGCTCGTGACGCCGCTGGACAGGTCGAACGTGTGCGTCCAGTTCGGCTCGTGGGTTGCGGCGTCGCGAAAGTCGACGCGTGCGTCGGCCGTGAAGCTCAGGTAGCCCGCACCGTCGGGTGACCACCAGACATCGGCCACAGGGTCGATGGTGTTGACGTGTTCGAGCTGCGGGTTGCTCGGGTCGGCGACATCCCAGATCTGCAGTTGGCCCCCGATTGCAGCGTTGTCGCATCGACCCGGTGCGCCGGCGTCGTTGTCGACCACGATCGCCATGCGGTCGCCTGACGGCGAGAAACGAGCGGCCCCACAGACCAGATCGTTGATCGTGCCAACGACGTCACCCGAGCCGACATCAACGAGATCGAGCCGTTCGGCGCCGACCGCGCTCACGGCGAGCAGGGCGCCGTCAGCGGTCAGATCGTAGGAGGGCAACGGGGCGTCCAGCTGGAGCAACAACGACCGAGCGTCGACGTCCCACACGTCGACCCCCGTCTCGCCTCCTACCGCGACCACGTTGCCGTCGCTGGAAATGGCGCCTCCGAAGTACGCAGTATCAAGGTCGGCGAGCGTCGCCTGCCGGCCGTCGACACCGGTGAGCACGCGCTGCATCGCACCGGCGCCGAGCGACGACGAGTCGATGTTGTACGCCTCGACGGCCAACAGTGCGGCAAGTGGCGCGTTGGTGGTCACCTGCGACGCCGACTCGGCTCGCATCCGTTCGAGGTCGGCGACCTGGGCCGACTCGGTCGCCGCGAGCGTCTGCGACTCGGCGACCTCGGTCTGGGCAGCGGCGATCGACGCCTGCTCGTCGGCTGAGGCGGCCGCGGCGTTCGCTCGCTCGGCTTCCTCGGCGGCGCGTTGGGCCTCGTCGTCGGCGCGCCCGCTCTGACGGACGGCGAGCCCACCGGCGACGAGTGCGACGACGAGCGCAGCGGCGACACCTGCCACGAGGCGACGGAGCCGTCGGACCCGACGCTGCTCGACGACGAGTTGAGCGTTGGTGCGATCACGACTGGCCAGCAGGAACGACCGTTCTCGCTCCCGCGGCACCACCGGCTCGTCGTCGACCCACCGCTCGAACTGCTCCAATCGTCCGCCCGACACCAGCAGGTCGGCCGGTCGACCGGCCCCATCCCACTCGGCAGCGGCCGACTCCAAGCGTCGCTCGACGAGCAGCGCCTCGCGGCGCTCTGCGATCCACCCTCGATACGTCGGCCACTCGCGTAGCAACGCCTCGTGGGCGACCTCGACCGTCTGGCCGCGGCTGACCGGGTCGCGATCGAAGGCGATCAGCCGGAAGGCCCCGAACGCCGAGACGACCTCGTCGATGATGCCGTCGGAGAACCCGAGCGTCTCCAGCTCGCTTCGTCCCGCCCGACGGCGGGTGTCGCCGGCGTGATCGTCGACCCGTACGAGCCGCAAGAAGACCTCGCGTGACGCCTCTCTGGCCTTCGGCGACAGCGACTGGTAAATCTCCTCCGCTCGGGTGGCGAGCGCTCCTTCGACACCGCCGATTCGTTCATAGGCGGCCGTGTCGAGCATGCGTCCCTGGCGTTGGTCGACGAGTGTCGTCAGCGCGTACTGCAGCAGCGGGAGCGCGCCAGGCTGGTCGGCGACGTCGCGAACGATGCGGGCGACGAGCCCGGGCTCGAACTCGAGTCCGGCGGTGTCGACCGGCCGGGCGATCGCGGCGGCGAGTTCGTGCTCGCGTGGGGCGGCGATCGGGACGAGGCCGTTGCGCAGCACGTCGCCGAACTCGGCGTGTTCGAGCGGGCGGTCGAAGTAGTCGGCGCGCATCGTGACGACGATGCGGACCCGGCTGCGCTCGTCGCGGACGACCTCGACGAGGCTGGCGAGGAAGTGCTCGCGGGTGTCGGGGTCCGTGGTCAGCGAGAAGAGTTCCTCGAACTGGTCGATCACGAGCACCAGCTCGCTGTCGTCGTCGGGGAGGATCTGCTTGGCCACTCGCAGCAGGCCCCGATCGTCGCCGAGCAGGTCGGCCATCGTCCCGGCGGTGGGCGTGACCGCCACTCGAACGAGCGCCGACTCGAGCTCCTCGAACGGATACGAGCCGGGGTACATCTCGGTGATCAGTACGCCGCCGACCACATCGAGCCCGCCGCGCCGAATCTCGGGCAGCAGGCCGGCGCGGACGACGCTCGACTTGCCGCTTCCCGACGGACCCACGACGGCGGTGAACTGGTGGTGTGTGACGTGGTCGACCAGTTCGGCCACCAGCTCGTCGCGTCCGAAGAAATCGGCGGCGTCGGTCTCCTTGAACGCCCGGAGCCCCTTGAACGGGTTGCGCACCTCCACGGGCGTGTCGTCCGCCGTCGCGCCGCCATCGGCACCGAACGCCTGACGCAGCTCGCGCAGCAGGTCGGCCACGCGTGGATATCGCTGCATCGGATCGGGATGGGTGCCGCGGGCGAGCACGCGATCGATTGCCGGCGGCAACTCCGGTCGCAGCTGAGCGACCGGGGCCGGCTGCCCACCGGCGTCGGGCCGAGTACCCGTGAGCGTCTCGTACGCCAGCAGCGTCAGACCGTAGAGGTCGGTGGCGGTGCCGATCGGGAGGCCGGCCAGCTCCTCCGGCGAGATGTACGCGACCGAACTCTCGGCCGGGAGGCCGACGGCGTCGATGTGGTCGGTGGCGATGCCGAAGTCGCTCAGGAAGGCGTTGCCGTCGCCGTCGAGGAGGACATTGGCGGGCTTCAGGTCACGGTGCAGGACACCGTGGCGGTGGGCGTAGTCGAGTGCGGCGCCGATCTGGTCGAGCAGGCGGAGCGCCGCCGCCGGTCGCCACGGTGACCGCTCGAGCGAGTCGGCGAGGCTCGCTCCGCGTAGCAGCTGCATCACGAGGTAGGCGCCGTCAGGGTCTCGCCAGTAGTCGTACAGCGGCACGATGTGGGGGTGCTCGAGCTGGGCGACGAATTGCGCCTCGGCCTCGAACCGCTTGACGAAGCCGGAGCGATTGGCCAGCTCGGGCCGGATCACCTTGATCGCCACCTCGCGACCGATAGACGACTGATAGGCCCGGAACACGATGCCCGACGCACCGGTACCCAACTGCTCGCGCAGCTCGTACCCGCGGATCGCCCGGCCGAATCCGTGGCGAGGGACGCCGGCGGGCGCACGGTCGGTGCGCAGGCTCGGGAATTCCTCGGGGAGCCCGGGGATCTCGACCTGCGCGATCTCGATCCGACCGACACCCTTGTAGTCGGCGGTGCCCAGTTCGCGGACGGGTAACGGTGACCGAGCTGCGAGCGACGCGGGCACGAGGAGTTGGCGGCCGTGGCCCGACGACATGATCCGGCTCACCCGGTTGAGCGCCGGGCCGAAGTAGTCACCGTCACGGGTCGACGCCGGGCCCTCGTCGACCGCCATCCGCACGAGCAGCGGTCGGTCGGTCGGCCAGATCTCGCTCGACAGCGCGAGCTGGGCGTCGATCGCGGCCTGGATCGCGTCGACCGCAGATGCGAACACCGCGTAGATGCCGTCGCCGGTGCCCTTGAAGACGGTGCCGGAACTCGCCTCGACCGCCTTCGCCAACAGTTCGTCATGGCGGGCCAGCGCCGACTGCATCACATCGGGGTCGGCCTCCCACAGCGCAGTCGAGTCCTCGATGTCGGTGGCGAGGAACGCGTACGTGGGCTCGCCCGGGTCACCGACGTACTCCAGCTCGGGCGCCTGCTGGAGGATCTGAGTGTGCAACGCCCGCAGCGACGGTGACGGCTCGATGCCGAGTTCCTCGACGAGCGTCGTGCGCGTGTGGTCGTAGGCCCGCAACGCCTCGGTCTGGCGGCCCGAGCGGTACAGCGCCAACATCTCCTGCTCACGAAAACGTTCGTGATACGGGTGCTCGACGGCGAGCGTTTCGAGTTCGCCGACCAGCTCGGCGTGACGACCGAGGCGCAGATCGGCATCGATGCGACGCTCGAGCGCGGTCAGCCGGAGCTGGTCGAGTCGGGCGATCTCCGGTGCGATCGCGGCTTCGTCGACGAGGTCGGCAAAGGCGGACCCCTGCCAGGTGGCGAGCGCCTGAGAGAGCAGACTCGACGCGGAGGTCGGATCGGTGCGCAACAGCGCCGTCGCCCGAGCGACCGACTCCTCGAAGGCCTTGACGTCGTAGTCGAGGTCGGCCGATTGCACCAGATAGCCGTTGGAGGCGGTCCGGAGCGGGAAGTCGTCGCCCAGCGCCCGACGCAGGTTCGACACGTGCATCTGGAGGGCTTTGCGTGCCGTTGCGGGCGGCTCCTCGCCCCACAGCTTGTCGATCAGCCGGCGGTGGCGACGACGTGGTCGGGGCTCGACATCAGCAACGCGAGCACCAGCCGTTGCTTGGGCCCGCCGAGGTCGATCGGTGCGTCGTCCCGCGTGACGGTGACGGGCCCGAGGGCGCTCACCGAGTACCGCTGGTCTCGACTCGGCGCGGCGAATTGGTCACCGCTGAAATCGTCACATTGGTTGCCGCTTGCACGTTCGCAGCATCGTAGGCGGCGGTAAAGGAACGGTCAGCAGGGCCCGATTTCCGGGCTTCGCGGCGCATTGACCGACTCTTGACCGCGTGGTGCAGTGTTCGGCGACAACGACACCACGGCTGCCACCGGCGGCTCGAACCAAGGGAGCCCATGCGACATCGACTGCCGACACTCACGCTGATCGCGACTCCTCGCCGTCTCGGCATGTTCCTCCGGCGGATCCGACGACCACTGCCGATCGGTCGAGCAGCAACACCGCCGACGGTCGCTGAGACCATACCGGAGGAGATGACTCGGTAGAACACGACACCGGTCACCGAGGCGCCGACAGCCACCGAGGCACCACCCGAACCGGTCGCTCTGCTTGCGGCGGGCGCCGAGATCGGGGCGGTCGAACGGCATGTTCTTCGACGGGCAGGACCGGCTCTGGGTCGCGTCGGTCGGCAGCGGCATCTTCGTCGTCGACCCCGACTCGGGCGAGACGCTGGAGCACTACCCCGGCAACGTCGCCTCTGCTGACGACGTCACCGTCGCCGCCGACGGCACGGTCTACTTCACCGACATCATCAACGGCCAGGTCGGCATCATCGACCCGGACGGCACGCTGCGCGAGGAACGCCTCGCCGTCGCTCCCGGCGCGAACTCGATCACCTTCAGCGACGACGGCCGACTCTTCGTCGGGGCCGACTTCCTCGGTGACGGCCTGTTCGAGGTCGACACCACCGGGGCGACGCCGCCTCGCGTCGTCACGCCCGAACCGGGCTGGCTCAACGGGATGGACTTCGGCCCGGACGGCTTCATCTATGCGCCTCGGTGGACCGAGGGCACCATCGTCCGCGCCGACCCTCAGACGGGCGAGTTGACGACGATCGCCGACAACTCCGAGAGCGTCTACTCGGCGGTCAAGTTCGACCCCGACGGCGTACTGCACGCCGTCGAAGCGCTGCCTGCACACGTGGTCGAGGTCGACATCGCCACCGGTGAGCAGACGATCCTGGCGACGCTGAAGGGACGAACGACAATCTCGCGTTCGACTCGACCGGTCGGCTCTTCGTGTCCAGTTCGCAAACGGGTCGATCCACGAGATCCTCGACGACGGCAGCGTTCGGGTGGTCAAGGAATCGGCCCTCACCGCATCGGCGGGCATCGTGGTCGAGGAGGTCGACGGGGTCGAGCAGGTCACCGTGCTCACGAATCAGGCACTGGTCACCCTCGACGGCGCCACCGGGGACGAACTCGGTCGACTCGGGTCGGTGCCCGACGCCGGCTTTGCGCTGGAGCAACCGGGCTCGGCGGCAACGCTCCGCCTGGACGAGGAGGGGCTGCTCGTCGTCGACTGGACCCCCGGCGCCGGCGTGGAGGTCTGGGACGTCGAGGGCGACGCCGTGGTCGCGACGTCTCCCGTCGATTTCGGCTTCGACGTGATCCGATTCGGCGGAGACCTGTATTCATCAGTGGCGCTCCTCAACAACGTGTCGAGGCTCAGCGACGCCGGATCCGAGATCGTGTTCGAGGTCGAGACGCCACGGGGCTCGCGGCGACGGAGACTGAGCTCTACGTCGCTTCGTCGGCGCCTGGCACGATCCTGCAACTTGCCGCAGACGGTGCCCTGCTCGATGTGCCGGTCGTGGTCGCTGAGGGCCTCGACGAGCCCGAGGGGCTTGCCCTGCTCCCCGACGGCGACCTGGTCGTCGTCGAGACCGGGAGCGGCAATGTGACCCGCATCGACATCGCGACCGGCGAGACCACGATGCTCGCCGAAGGGATCAGCCCGGCCTACACCATCGCCGACTTCTATCCCGCCTTCACGCCCAACAGCGTGGCGGTCGCCCCGAGCGGCAACATCTACGTCACCTCGCCGGGTGACGGCAACGTCTAGCGGATCCTCGCCAGCTGATCGACTGGCCGACCCCACCTCCCGGGAACTACCCCGTCGGCGAGGATCGGGTTGCTCGTCGCTTGACGCCGAGAAGGAGCGCTCCGAACAGAACGGCGAAGATCGCGAGTTGCAGGATCGTGTTGGGGTTCCCGCCGGTCGAGGCGAGGCTGCCGTTGGGAGCCGGCACGTCGACCGGCGTCGTCCCGGTCTGCTCGCTCGGTGTCGGTGGGGTCGGATCGATCGCGCCTGGCGGGTCGGGTGTCGCGATCACGATGCCTGCTGATGCCTGGTTGTTGGTCGTGGTGATCTCGCTGCCTGCGGCCGACACGCTTGCGGTATTCGTGATCTCCACGCCCGCCGCCGCCGTGAGCCGCGTGACCACCTCGACGGTGCTGGATGCCGCCGGGTCGATCGGGTCCGCGTGGTCACACGTGACGACCTGTCCAGCCGTGGCGCAACTCCATCCGTCGCCCTGCGCCGAGACCGGCGCAAGCCCGACCGGGAGACTGTCGACGACACGAACGTCGGCGGGCGTCGCAGCAGGTCCGTTGTTCGTTGCCCGGATCGTCCACGTGACGAGGTCACCAGTGGCCCCGACGTCGCCGGCTTGCTTCGTGAGAACCAGGTCGTACGGCTGCGGTGGCGTGACCGTGAGGCCGATGTCGGCGGTGTCGACCGTTGCCCCCGGACCGAGCGCGACGACCGGCGACGGCGTGGTGACCGTGAGGCCGATCGGCGGAGTCGCCGTCGTGCGATAGCTGCCGGGCACGACGTTCGAGAACTGATAGCCGCCGTCGCCTGCGGTCATGGTCGTGGCGACCGTCGTCTCGTAGACGCCGTCTCCGTCGGTGTCGCGGAGCAGCGTGACGACGACATCGTTGACGCCGGGTTCGGCCGGATCCTGGACACCGTCACCGTCGCTGTCGAGCCAGATCCGGTCACCGATGGTGCCCGGTGCGGGCGTTGTCGCGGCGAGTCCGAAATCTGCCGTCTCGAACTGCTGCCCTGCCGTGAGTTGGACGTCGATCGCTGTCGATGTCGTCGCGAACTGACCGCTCGGAACCGTCATGACGGCGCGATACGAGCCGCCTGGGAGCCCCGCGAACGAGTACGAGCCGTCCGGGCCGGTGTCGGTCGACGACACGGCGGTCTCGAAGATCCCATCCCCATCGGTGTCCTGGCGCAGGCTGACGGTGACGCCGGCCAGCCCCGCTTCGCCGCCATCGTGGATGCCGTCGCCATCGGTGTCGACCCAGACCAGGTCACCGATCGAGCCCGTGACATTGGCGGTCGCCGACAAGCCGAAGTCGGCGGTGTCGATGATCGCTCCCGCCACGAGGTTCACCGCATGGGCGCTGCTGGTGGTGACGGACCGACCGGAAGGAGGAGCGACCGACACGAGGTACGCACCCGCCGGGAGGTTGGCGAACTCGTAGGCGCCGTCGGCGGCGCTCGTCTGGGTGGCCACGAGACGCTCGTAGACGCCATCACCGTCACCGTCGGAGCGCAGCGTCAGGGTGACGCCGCCCTGCCCGGTCTCGCCACCATCCCTGGCCCCGTTGCCGTCGGTGTCGTTCCAGACGACGTCACCGATGGAACCGGGCGTGGTCGGCTGCGATCGCAGACCGAAGTCGGCGCTGAGATCGACCTCACCGTCGAGGAGCGTGACGGCAACGGTGCGGGGAGTCGTCGCGGTCAAGCCGCCCGGAACCGTCAGCTCGACCTGGTAGCTCCCCGCAGGAAGCTGATCGAACACGTACGTGCCCGTTCCGGACGTTGCGACGGTGGCGACGGTCGTCTCGAATGTGCCGTTCTCATCGATGTCACGCAGGAGCACGACGACCACGCCGCCGAGACCGACTTCACCGGCGTCCTGCACACCATTGTCGTTGGTGTCGGCGAACACCTTGTCGCCGATCGTGTTCGTGCCCTCGTAGCCGAAGTCGATGTCGAGGCGTTGCTCGCCGGTCGCAAGCGTGATGTTCGCCGTGTTGGCGGCGCCGCCATCGGGGTCGACGGAGTTCGTCAGCCCCGATGCAAGCGACGAGGCGTCGACCGCAACAGTGAACGCGCCCGCTGGAAGGTTGGCGAAGGTGTAGCCACCGAACTGATCGGTGGTCGTGACGACGAACGATGTCGTCACTCGGAGACGAGCCGTCGGGGCCCGCCCACGTGAGCGTGACGGTGACCCCGCCCATCCCTTCGCCGGCATCGGGGGATCCATCGCCATCGGCATCGAGGAAGATCGTGTCGCCGATCACGCCCGAGCCGGTGTAGCCGAAGTCGACGTCGTCGATCGTCTGACCGCCGGCGAGTACGAGCGTTGCGGTGTTGGGCGTCGCGACGCCATCTCGGTCCGACGTCGGCACGGTGACGCCGTACGGCAACGTGCTCGCATCGACGGTCACGGTGTACGAGCCCGACGGGAGCCCGACCAGCGACCAGGCGCCGGACGCTCCGGTGGTGGTGGTGTAGGTGATGTCGGCACCGCCATCGGGGTTCGTCCACACGACGGCGACCTCGACACCGGCGAGCCCCGGCTCGTCGAGGTCGGCGGTTCCGTCGTTGTCGACGTCGAACCAGATCGTGTCACCGAGCGATGCGCCGGTGGTGTTGATCCCGGCAGCGGCCTGGTCGTCCTCGGTCAGGACCTGATTGTTCGGTGTCGAATCGACGTCGGGCACCGCGGACGCGGTGAGTTCGGCCGTGGTCGACAGCGCGCCGGGCGTCATCACCCGAGCAGTGATCGTGAGGGTCTCGCTGTCACCGTTCGCGAGGTCGCCGACGGCCCAGACTCCGGTCATTGCGTCGTAGGAACCGACCGACTGCGTGGAGCCGACGTAGGTCAGCCCAGCGGGCAGGCGGTCGGTCACTGCGACACCCGTGGTGCCATTGGGGCCGTCGTTGCGAGCAACGACGGTGAACGTGACCAGGTCGCCGACGAAAGTGGGAGCGGAGGTGACGGTGTTGGTGAGCGAGACATCGGAGATCGCAGGCGCCGTGGCGCTGGCCTCGTCGTCCTGATCGGGTAGGTCGGCGTCCGAGAGTGCAGCGCTGTCAGGGTTCGAATCGGGATCGTCCACCGTCGCGGCGGTCACCTGCGCGTAGTTGACGCCGGGGCCGGTTGACGTGTCGTACACGACGCGGATCTGGGCCTGGCCGCCAGGCGCGAGGTCGGGCACGGTCCAGACATTCGTCGGACCGTCGAAGGTGCCGTCGGCAACTGCGCTGGTCTGCGCAGTGGCCGACACGAAGGTGGCTCCGGTCGGTGGGTGATCGGTGACCTGGACGCCGGCCGACGGGCTCGGGCCGGCATTTGCCAGCGTGAGCAGGAACGTGGTGTGTCCAGAGGCGTCGGGGCCGGCGACCCGTTGCTTGGTCAGTGAGACGTCCGCCAGGGGCTGCACGGTGACGGTCGCCGACGCGTCGTCGTCCTCCGTGGTCGAGCCGTTTGCCGGTGTCGAGTCCGGATCGGCAGCGAACGACTGCGTGATCTCGGCCGTGTTGGTGACCGACAGCGCGTTGACCGTGGCGGTCAGGTCGAGTGTTGCCGACGAGTTCGCTGCGATGTCGCCGACCGACCAGATGCCGGTGGCCTGGTCGTAGCTGCCAGCGCTGGGCGTGGACGACACGAACGACAGCCCAACGGGCAGCAGGTCGGTGACTGCGACATCGCCGGCGGTGTCGGGACCAGCGTTCGACACGGTGAGCCGGAACGTGGCGTCGTCACCGAGGTGCACCGGGGTGACCGTGACCGCCTTCTCGAGCGAGAGGTCCGCAGCCACCAGTTCGATGACGTCGACGTCACCGCCGTCCGCCTGCTCGGAACCGACATCGACGATGTTCGAGATGCTGGTGCCGGCGGGGAACGGGTTGGAAATGGCGACCTGGTAGCGCACGTGCACCGTGGTGCCAGGGTCGATCGTCGGCAGCGCAGCGCCGCCCTCGTCGAACGGGTAGGGGGTGGCCGCGGGCGGGGTGACGTCGTCGGCGAACGGTCGATCGACACCGTCTCCACTGTCGTATGTCGCTGAGCCGTCGACGTAGCGAGTGCCGGTTGGAACCGCGTCTGCCACCGTGAGGTCGGTGAACGACAGCGCGCCGGCGTCGGCGATGGAGATGTCGTACTGAACGATGTCGCCAGGACCGATTCGACCATCGGCATTGCTGTCCACGCCGATCGCCGATGACTTGTCGACGATCATTGCCGTCGACGGAACGAGCGCGTAGCCGGCGTCGAAACCCGGAGCACCGGCTGGTGCGCTGGATGCATCCTCGCCCCAAGCGCCGGCAACCAGGGTGCCGTCACACGTGTAGATGCTCGCACCCGTCATGTCGCCGTCGACGTTGTCGAAGATCTTCGTCGATGCACCCTGGAGGACCGAGATCTCCTGGTCGTAGCGACCGTCGCACTGCGGACCGAGCGCCCCGGTCGACGGATCGCCGTCGAAGTCGACGTAGAGCGTCGTGTCGCCGAGCGTCGAGACCCAGATCGGGTCGTCATCGCGGTTTCCGGACGGCGCGGCGGGCGGATTGTTCGAGTTCCCGGGAGCCCACCCGATCACTGCTTTCGAGGTGAGGAGTCGGGTCGGGACGAGTCCGAACCCCCAGTCGTAGGTGGCGCTGTTGTCGCCCGATGACCCGGGCGCTGCGCCGCTCTCGGACCCGGAGGCTCCGACCGCCACGAACGTCTCGTTGCCCGCGCTCCGAAAACGAACCGCCTGGGCCAACGGCGATGCATAGCTCGCTCCGCCGCCAGCAGGCACCGTGATCGAACCCGTGCATCCCGTGCACGTCGGGGTGACGGCGATCGACCCGGCGTTCGGATTGAACAGATAGGTGATGGTGCGCTGGTTGTTCGACGTCGCCCCCACCGGGTTCACGTAGTCAGCGGTCAAGAGCGCGGTGGGCAACAGCGTGAACCACCGCAGTTCGTACGCAGCGCCGGCATCACCGGCCCCGACGTGGACCTGCACGGGCTTCGACGAACGCACGCGAGCGCCACGATTCACCCCACCGTTGACGAACGTCACCTGGCCCGCGCCGATCGTCTCGGTGACGTCGACGACACCATCGCCGTCGCGGTCGACCTCGACGATCGTGCCTGGTTGATCCGCCATCACCTGCACACTGGTCGTGGAGAACGCATCCGAGGTGCCGGACGGTGGTGTCATGTCCTCGCCCACCGGGATCCAGTAGTCGACCCCCCACTTGGACGTGTCGTAGGCCGAGGCCGAGGCCGACAGCACCGAACCGAGTGGCGTCGAGAACCCACCGGCGGTGATCGTGAATCCCCGCGTCGACGACACCCGGTCACGCCCGTCCCACCGGACCGCCGTCGTGCGCGGGATCGGGATGTTGTTGCGCAGCACGAAGACGGCCCCGGCCGGGAGCAGATCGCCGGCGCAGCGCGAGCCGCAGTACGTTGCGGCGTTGCCGCCGGTCGGGTCGCCGTCTCCCCACACCTCGGTGGTCGCCTGGGTCGGGTTGGTGAGATCGGCTTCGTACCCGTCCTCCCAGTGGTCGTAGTACATCACCGCGCCGGCGCCGGCGTTGGTGATTCCCACCGTGAAGTCGAGCGTTGCGCCCGCCTGAGAATTCGCCGACAGCATCGTCTGGCGGGTGGCGTTCGCTTCCAACGGCACGTAACCGGTGATCACCGGAGCGGGATACGGCGCGGCCGCCATCGACACCTCAGCCGGCGGCGCAACCAGCACCGCACCGGTCATCGCAACGACGGACGCCAGCGCGATGGCCCCACGCTGTGCGCGTGCTCCGATTCGAGCTGCTGCTGAATTCAGTTCGTTCACCAAGGACTCCACTCGCGTGGCCCGCGATGGAAGAACCACCGATGAGCATTGACGGGTAGGCATCGGTCTGCGGGCGGCGAACTTGAGCGCCGCGTGAGGCGCGCGCCACGTGCGAACTACTCCGGCGACGTCACCCGCTCTGGAGTTCGGCGAGCTCGAGCCAGCGCGACTCGAGTTCGTCGAGTTCGGCCTGGGCCGTTGCGAGGTCGGTGCCGAGTGAGGTGAGTTCGGCGTGGTCGGTCACCGTGGCCAGCTGTCCGGTCAGGCGGTCGACCTGCTTCTGTGCTTTGACCATCGCCTGCTCGGTTTCGCGGAGCTGGCGGCCCACCGTGGATGGACTGGGCCCGGCCGTCTTCGGCTTGGCGGCCCGCAGGGCCTTGGCTGTGGCTGGCGACTTCGGTGTCCGGGTGGAGAGAGCAGTCCCCGAAGCAGCGCGTTCACTCAGCCAGCCCGTCACGCCGCCAGGCACCCGACGCACCGATCCGCCGGGATCGATGGCCAACACGTGGTCGGCGACACGATCGAGGAACGCGCGGTCGTGGCTGGCCACCACGAGTGCGCCGGGCCAGTCGTCGAGGAACGCTTCGAGCGACCGCAGCGTGTCGAGATCGAGATCGTTGGTCGGCTCGTCGAGGATCAGCAGGTTCGGTTCGGTCGCCAACACCATCACGAGCTGGAGGCGTCGGCGTTCGCCACCTGACAGCATGCGCACCGGCGCGTACTGCGCCGTCGTGTCGAACCAGAAACGCTCGAGGAGCGCACGGTCGCGATGGTCGGGCTCACGGTGCGGGCCGGCGACCAGCTCGCGGACCACCGCGTTGGAATCGAGGTCGGACGAGTGCTGATCGGCGAATCCGACGACCACGGTCTTGCCCCGCTTCACCGTGCCGGCAGCCGGTTCGCGTCGGCCAGCGATGATGTCGAGCAGCGTCGACTTGCCGGATCCATTGGGTCCGACAACGGCCAGTCGGGAGCCCGGCTCGATCAGGAGGTCGACGTGTTCGAAGACGGTCAACTCGTCTGGCGAGCCCACGTTGAAACGTTGCGCGATGTCCTCCAACTCGACCACCTGGTTGCCGAGCCTCGCCGTGCCGGAACCGAGCTGCAGTTCGCTCCCCCGAACGCCCACGGGTGCCGGACCACCGGACACGATCTCGTTGGCCGACCGCAACCTGGCCTTGGGCTTGGTCGAACGAGCGGGCGCACCGCGACGCAACCAGGCCAGCTCCTTCCGGGCGAGGATCTTTCGAGTCGACTCTTCCTGCACCTCCCGGTCGATCCGTTCCGCCCGGGCGTCGAGGTAGGTCGCATAGGCGCTGGCACCGGCTGCCGCCTGGTGCACGAAGCACCGCCCGCCGTCGAGTTCGACGACCTTGCTCGGTCCCACGTCAGTGGTCAATCGATCGAGCGCATGCCGGTCGTGGGTGACCAGCACGAGCGCCGACTTCATCTTCACGAGGCGAGACTCGAGCCACTCGATCGCTTCGAGGTCGAGGTGGTTGGTGGGTTCGTCGAGCACCACCATGTCGTGGTCACCGTGTTCGTCGTCCGCGAGCACCTTGGCGAGCGCCACCCGCTTCGCCTGGCCTCCGGACAGCTCGTCGGTCTGCCGGTCGAACAACGGTTGCACACCGAGCTTGGTCGCGACCGCAGCAACCTCCCACGAGTCGCCGAGGAAATCGCTCACCGTGCCGGGAGGGAGCGCCGGATCCTGTTCGAGCGAAGCAATCCTGACCCCTCGCCCGAATCTCACGTCGCCGGAGTCGGGCTGCAGCACGCCGGTCATGATCTTCAGCAGCGTCGTCTTCCCGGATCCGTTGACCCCGACCACGGCCACACGGTCGCCGGTCGAGACCGTGACGGCGAGATCGGCGAACAGCACCTTGTCGGGCTGGGCGAGCGCCACACCGGCGAGGTCGACACAGATCACCCGCCCGACGCTAGGGGTGTGGGACGCGGAACGGGCGGGCGAGGCCGCCGCCCCGCCCGCCCGCGTGTTCGGAGTCAGTCGGGCTGTTCGGCGTCGACGTCCGGGCGCTCCGGGCGGCCGTTGTCGACCATGTCGGTGATCTTCGCTTCGGCGTCAGCCAACTTCTGATCGGCCTCGGCCTGGTCGATGCGACCGTTCTCGACGGCGTTGTCGACACGCTCGGTCAGTTCGCTCACCAGTTCATCGACCACCGCCTGCGGGTCGACGCCCTGCGCCTCGGCGATCTCGGCGAGTGTGGCGCCGTCGCGCAGCTGCGTGCGCAGCTCCTGGGCGTCCACGCCGAGCAGGTCCGTCAAGGCCTCGGAGGCGACGCCCCTGCCGAACATGCCGGGCCCACCATGTCGCCCGTCTCGACCACCCGGGCCGCCGAATTCACGCTCGCCTCGCTCGGGCCGGCTCTCGACCAACTGCTGCGCCACGGCGTCGGCCTGCTCAGCAGAGATCGTGCCGTCGTCGACGAGCGGTTGCAGTGCCTCGCGCAGGTGCTCACCCGGATTCGGAGCATCGGCCGGCGCTGTCGGTTCGTCGGCCTGTTCCACCAGCGCCGCCGGCGCGACCGACGACACGTCGGACGCTGCACTCGACAGACCCGGAACGCCGAAGACGAGCCCAGCTGCCGTTCCCGCGAGCAGCCCGCCGGCGAGTCCGATGGTCAGCCCCCGGCGTCCGCCCGGCTTGGTGTCGTTGATCTCGTTGCTCATGATGTTGCTTCCCTTCAACAGTCGGTCGGCGACGGGTTCGCCGCTGACGTGACTCATGATGAACGCCGTCGGTGAAGATCATGCGGGAGCCACGTAAGGCACGGGTGAGGAGGTCGGCAAGAGTGAGTTCACACACGACGATGGTGTGCGGCGTGGCCCACGTCGTCGCTCGGGCGCGTCGTCTCGCCGGTCATCGAGCGACCCGCAGCACTTCCTGGGCGGCGTGCCATCCGCACATGCCGTGTACTCCGCCTCCCGGCGGCGTGGAACTCGAGCACAGGTACACACCGTCGATCGGTGTCTTCCACGGGTGCAGCCCCAGCGTGGGACGTCGCACGAACTGGCGGAGGTCGGCCACCCCACCGTTGATGTCGCCGCCGATGTAGTTGGCGTCGTGCGCCTCCACCGCCTCGGTGTTCATTGCGTGACGAGCAAGGATCCGATCACGGAAGCCGGGGGCGAACCGCTCGATCTGCCGTTCGATCCGATCAGCCATGTCGACGGTTGATCCGTTCGGGACATGGCAATACGCCCATGCGGTCTGCACACCCTCCGGGGCTCGACTCGCATCGAACAGGCTCTGTTGGGCAAGGAGCACGTACGGCCGCTCCGGGTGACGACCGCTTTGTACGTCGGATTCGGCCTCGGTGATCTCGCTGAGCGTGCCGCCGAGGTGGACCGTGGCCGCACGGAAGCAGTCGATGTTGGTCCATGGAATCGGGCCATCGAGCGCCCAATCGAGCTTGAACACGCCCGGCCCGTACCGGTAGCGGGTGAGCGCCTTGCGGTAGCGGTCCGGTACCGCGTCACCGGCGATCGCGAGCACTTGGCGCGGGGTCAGGTCGAGCAGGACGGCGTCAGCCGATGGCAACTCGGCGAGCGACTCGATGCGCCGGTTGCATTCCACGCGGCCGCCGAGCTTCCCGAGCACTGCGACCAGCGCATCGGCGATCTGCTGCGAACCACCTCGGGCCATGGGCCATCCGACCACGTGCGCAAGGACCCCGAGCATCAGGCCGTAGCCCGCAGTGACCGGAGCCTTCAGGCTCAGGATCGAGTGACCGGCGAGCCCGGCGAACATCGCCTGCGCCTCGTCCGTATCGAAGCCGCGACGAGCAACGGTGTGTGCGGGGAGCACCCCGACGACGCCGTAGCGAGCCAGGGTCAGGGGATGTTTCGGTGGAATCGACAACGGCGACAGCAGCCCGTCGGTCAGATCGAAGCCGGCTTCGACGAACGGCTCGAACAGACGCCGATACGCCTTCGCGTCTGGGCCGAGCCCGTCGGCGGTCTCGTCGACCGAGCGGTGGAGAACGGCCGCTCGCCCGCCGTCGAGGGGATGCGCCAACGGCACGTCGGGCTGGATCCACTCGAGCCCGTGTTCTCGCAGCGGCAGGTCACTGTCGGCGATCTCGCGGAATGCGGGAGAACCGACGGCGAGCGGATGAATTGCGGAGCAGACGTCGTGCAGCACCCCTGGCAGCGTCAGCTCCTCCGTTCGGGTCCCCCCTCCCGGCCGCGAGGCCGCTTCGAACACCGTCACGTCCCAACCCGCACGTGCCAGGTTGATCGCTGCAACGAGCCCGTTGGGCCCCGCGCCGACAACCACCGCCGATCGTCCCGTCATGTCAGTCACTCCGCCGCACGTCAGAGGTCAGCGGTCGCCCGG
Organism: Ilumatobacteraceae bacterium; assembly: GCA_963741875.1. GTDB lineage: Bacteria > Actinomycetota > Acidimicrobiia > Acidimicrobiales > Ilumatobacteraceae > Sva-07. The sequence continues at coordinate 229,007 of CAVUJO010000006.1, forward strand.
GCGGCAGCCTGATCCAGCGCGGTCGTCACGACGCCCACATCGAACGGCATTCCGAGCTGGTCGGCGTCGGCCCACATCCGTCGGCCATCGCGGAAGTAGTCGCCGCCGTACACGTGAATCGCTCCGGTCCACTCGCGTGTCGGGTTCGCGACGGCATGGATCGTGTCGGCGCCCAACACGATGGTGTCACCACCGACCAGCCTGGTGGCCCGGCGTTCCTCGAGCGTGCCGTCGGGCAATTCCCGGAACAGCCGATTGTCCTCCCGACCGCCGTAGAGGCCGATCGAAGCCCACATGGTGTGGTCGTGAGCGACGAGGTCAGCCGTAGGTGGCCACACCACGTGCAACACCGTCAATTCGTCGCTGTTGAACCAGGTGGTGAACACGGGTTGATCGCGCGGATGCCCGAGGACCGACTCGATGGCCGCCGGCTGCGCAACGACCCGAGCGAGCACTGCATCGACGGCTGGGCCGGCATGACCGGGCGCATCCTCGATCGCCGCGACGCAGTCGGCGACGAACTGATCGATGCTGAACGCCATCCGTCGAACGGTAGTCCCGCCCACCGTGCCTCGGTGTCGCCGAGCCCGGCGAGGGGTCACCGACCGGCGGGCTCAGTGCTGCGTCGGCTCGCCCGCAGGCCAGTCCGGCGACACCGGGAGCGTGAAACCGATCGCGGCTCCGCCTCCTTCGCGGGGGCTCGCGGCGACCGTGCCGTTCGCCCTCGTGACCACGTCACGGACGATCGACAGCCCGAGCCCGGATCCCGGCATCGAACGCGCGGCGTCGGAACGGTGGAACCGGTCGAAGATCCTCGTCGCCTCGTCGGGCTCCACGCCCGGCCCGCGGTCGAGCACCGTCAACGAGCCGCCGTCGACGACCACCTCGATCCGGCCGTCATTCGTATCGAACTTGCAGGCGTTGTCGACCAGGTTGGTGATCGCCCGATCGAGCGCAGATCGCGGCGCGTCCACGGTCGCGCGGCCGCGCACGTCGACGACGATCTCACGAGACCGACGCCGGCCCACGCGCTCGGCCACCTCGTGGGCGAGCCCGGGAAGGTCGATCCGCTCGTTGGGCTGCTGCTCGAGCTCGCCGGACGCCACGGCGACGAGTTCGTTCACCAGTTCCGTGAGCTCGCCGACTTCCGCGTCGAGGTCGTCGAGCACACGGTCACGCATCTCCGATGCCATCTCGGGGTGCCGGCGCAGGACGGACAGGTTCGTCTTCAGACTGGTCAGCGGCGTGCGGAGTTCGTGGCCGGCGTCCTGCACGAGGCGCTGCTGTTCGGCTCGAGACACTGCGAGCGCGCCGAGCATGTTGCGGAATGCCGAGCCGAGGCGGCCGACTTCGTCGGTGCCGGTGCCGGGCACGTCGACGTCGAGGCGCCCGGAGGATCCAACGTCCTCGGCCGCACCCGTGAGTCGCCGAATCGGGGCCGCAACCGTTCCCGCGATCAGCCAACCGACGAGGGCCGCAGCGATGGAGACCAGCACCACGAGCAGCAGCGTGCGTTGGCGGAGATCGCGCAGCACGCTGTCGACCTCGTCGAGGGGGCGAGCAATCTGCAAGGCGCCGTTCGCGAGGCCGATGGTGTGCACGCGCAGCGACTCGTCGTCGACGTCGAGCGTCTCACGATCGACCGCCCGTGGCGTGCCCACCACGGACAGGGCGCCGTCATCGATCGGAGCGCCATCGGGGAACGACGACGCCACCGACGATCCGCCGGCATCGAGGACTCGGACCGAGTACACCTCGAGCAGGCTCCGTGTCGGCATGGTGACGCGACCGTCGACGGCGCGGCCGATCATCTGCCCCGTGGCCTGGCTGATCGATCGGTCGACCTCGTCGACGAGCCGGGCGCTCGTCGAGCGGTAGCCGATCAGGCCGACGGTGGCCGTCGCGATCAACGCCACGACGGCGAGCGACAACGCGATCTTCCACCGCAAACCCATCAGTCGTCGATCCGGGCGGTGTAGCCGACACCGCGCACGGTGTGCACGATGCGCGGCTCACCCTCCGATTCGGTCTTGCGACGCAGATACCCGATGTACACCGCAAGGTTCTTCGAATCGGGGCCGAAGTCGTAGTGCCAGATGCGGTCGTAGATCGTCGAGTGGTCGAGCACGATGCCGCGGTTCGCCACCAGCAGCGCGAGCAGATCGAACTCGGTCTTGGAGAGCTGGATCTCCCGCTCGCCGCGGAACGCCCGGCGGCCGGAGGTGTCGAGGCGCAGGTCGCCGAGCACGAGTTCGCCCTCCGGTTGCTCGGCGTCGTCGGAGCCGTATCCGGAGCGGCGAAGCAGGGCACGGATGCGGGCGAGCAACTCGTCGAGGTCGTAGGGCTTGGGGAGGTAGTCGTCGGCGCCGGCATCGAGCCCGGCGACTCGGTCACTCGTTTCGGTGCGCGCCGTGAGCATCAACACCGGAAGCTTGCTGCCCTCCGACCGGATGACGCGGCAGACGGTGAGGCCGTCGACGACCGGCATCGACACGTCGAGCAACAGCACGTCGGGTTCGGACTGGCGGATCGCTTCGAGCGCTTCAGCACCGTTGTTGGCAGACGCCACCGTGTAGCCCTCGAGTTGGAGGGCGCGGACGAGCGACTCGCGAACTGCCCGGTCGTCCTCGGCCACGAGAATGCGGGCAGTCGTTACGTCCGTCACGGGCCACAGTCTGGTCGCTCGGAGTGAGAACGCGGTGTGAACCACCTGCTGGGGCGCTGTGGTTTGCTACGAACAGTGTGTGCAGGTCTTCGATCGCTCCCAGCCGTTCGAGTCGGGCGTGCTGTGGGCGGTTGCCTGCGGCGGAGCAATCGGCGCATCGGGACGGTGGTTCGTGGCGTGGCTGTTCGAGGCGATGGATGCCGGTCACGTCGCGGGCGCGTGGCCATGGCCGACGCTCGCCGTCAACATCATCGGGAGTGTGCTGATCGGCTTTGCGGCGCGGCTGGTCGCGCGTGGCACCACCGCGTGGGCCTTCGTCGTCACCGGCGTGCTGGGAGGTTTCACCACGTTCTCGGCGTTGGCCGTCGAACTCAACGACCTGGCCGAGGCCGACCGGTTGGAGCTCGCCATCGTCTACGGCTCGATCACCCTGGCGGCAGGAATCGCGGCGACAGCGATCGCCGACGCAGGGCGGGATCGATCGTGACGCCGCTGCTGTTCGTGCTCGCCGCCGGCGCCGGTGCCGTCGGCCGTCATGTCGTCGGTCAGTTCGCCTGCTCCTGGGCGGCGCTGTTCTGGGTCAACTCTGTCGGCGCCGGCCTGCTGGGACTGATCGTCGCGTCCGATCTGTCCCCGAACACGACCACCGTCCTGGGCGTCGGCTTCTGTGGCGCGCTCACGACCTACTCGTCGTTCGCGTTGGAGGCGCGCGCCCTCGGTTGGCGCTGGGGCACGGTCTACGCGCTCGCCACCATCGGATCGGCCTGCGCGGCCGCCTCGATCGGCACAACGCTCGCCTGACCGAGCGTGTCAACTGGGGTCTGACCCCAGTTGACACACGTGTTCAGTCGGCGACTTCGAGGATGCGGACCGGGATCGCGCGGGGACCGCGGACCATGCCGACGCTCCACCTGGTCTCGCCGGCGAGTTCGAAACTCGGGAAGCGCTTGATGAACTCCTCGATGGCGACCTTGAGCTCCAGTCGGGCGAGGTTCGATCCAACGCAGCGGTGAATGCCGAGGCCGAACGCTGCGTGCCGGTTCTCCTCACGGTCGACGATGAACGTGTCGGGATCCTCGAACTTCAGCGGATCACGGTTGGCCGCCGGGAACGGCAGCAGCACCCAGTCGTCCTTCTTCATCGGGCAGCCGTGGAAGTCGACGTCCTCCGTCACCATTCGACCCATCGTGACGGGTGCGTACGCACGGAGGAACTCCTCGAGTGCGAACGTCATGACCTCGGGGTCGTCCAGGAGGCGCTGGTGATCCTCCGGATGCTGGGCGAGATGCCACAGCGAGGATCCGATGGCCGACCAGGTCGTGTCGACGCCGGCGACGAGCAGCAGGATGATCATGCCTTCGACGACTTCGGCCTCGAGCTTGTTGCCGTCGAGTTCGACGTTCATCAGGAAATTCGTGAGGTCGTCGCGAGGGTTCTCACGATGGTCGGCGATCTGCTCCTGGACGTAGGCGCCGAAGTCGTTCGAACTCTGGCGTGTGCCCGGCTCCTCGTTGATGCGCTCCAGGACCTCATGGACCATCTCTCGGAACATCGCCTCGTCCTGCTCGGGGAAGCCGAGCATCCGGCCGATCACGTTCACCGGGATGTGCTGGGCGTACTGGATCGCCGCATCGATGACGCTCTCTCCGGGCGTGATCTCTCCCATGTCGTCCAGCAGCCGCTGGCACAGGAGCCGGATCTCGGACTCCCACGGCTCGATCACCTTCGGCGCGAACGCCGGCAGGAGCAGTCGACGGGCGATGGCGTGGAAGGGAGGATCGCTGGTGATCGGCGGGGCGGTGCCGATCGGAGCGGGCAAGGCCCGGTCACCGGGTCGCCCGACGCCGGGCACGACCGAACGGCTCGAGAAGTGCTCGGTGTCGTAGGCGACCTCGTGGACGGTGTCGTGCGTCAACGGCACCCACATGCCGCCGTATCGATCGGAGTGGGCGACCGGGCACCCACCCTCACGTACGGCCTTCCACACCTCGGGAGCGTTGGGGTTGTAGCCGGGGTCCGCGTGGTCGAAGTCGGTCGCGAAGTCGGTCACCGGGCCGTAATCGGCGGCGTCGTACGGCACCCGCTGCCACACATCGGTGCCCTCGGGGCGGCTGCCGACGATGAATTCCAACTGTTCGCCGTTGCGTTCCCAGGTGATGATCTTGTTGCCGGTGGCCGGGTCGATCCGGACATCGGGCTCTGTCGTGGTCTCGTCGATGCTCATGATCAGCCGTTCTCGGTGATCGTGATCGCGTACTCGGGGCAGTTCGACGCGGCGAGGCGGGCCTTGTCGTGCAACTCCGCCGGCACGTCGCCCTCGACGAGCAACATGGCTTGCCCGTAGTCGTCGACGTCGAACAATTCGGGCGCCAACGCGTAACAACGGTTGTGGCCCTGGCACTTCTCTGCATCGAGGTGTACACGCATATTTTCGACTGTAGAGGCCAGAGTGGTGTCGTGACCAGCGCCACGGAAACTTTTTCGAACAGTGTTCCAATGCTGCTGCTGCCGCCATCGGAGGGAAAGGCGGAGGGAGGGAGCGCTCGGCGCTCGAGATGGACGCCGGAGGCCGGCTCGTTCGGACGACAACTCGCCGGCCGACGCACCGAGATCATCGACGCGCTCGGCGCCGTCCACGGCGGCGACGCAAAGCTGCTCGGGGTGAAGGGCGATCACCTGGCGAGGGCGCAGTCGGCGAACACCTCACTGGTCGGAGCGGCCAGCCTGCCGGCGTGGCAGCGCTACACCGGTGTCGTGTGGGACCACCTGGATCCGGCGACGCTGCCGGCGGCGGCCCGCAATCGGATCTACGTGGTGTCCGGGCTGCTCGGCATCGTACGCGGCGACGACCCGGTGCCGGACTATCGACTCAAGATGGGGGCCAACCTGGCGCCGCTCGGCAAGTTGTCGACCTGGTGGCGCGATGCCGTCACGACCGAGATCGCCCGCGCCGCTCGGACACGGGTGGTGGTCGACCTCCTCCCCCAGGAGCACCGCGCGGCCTGGAATCCGTCGTCAGGCGGACCGAAGCAGGCGATCTCGGTGTCGCTCGTCGACCCGACCGGCCAGCCGGGCGGTCACTTCGCGAAGGCCGCGAAGGGTGTGTTGGCACGAGCGCTCCTCCTCGACGGCCTCGAGGTCCTCGACACCTGGCACGACGACCGGTTCCATTTGGAGATCAGCGAGGTCGGCGGCTGAACGTTGTCGCCATGATCGCCAGCGCGGCCGGCACGATCACGATCGCCATCGCCTGGCCGACCGAGAACGCGTCGGTGTCGGCGAGCACACCGACGACCGCCGGAGTCACCACGGCCGAGCCGCGCTGACCGACGAGCATCGCGGTGAATCCCGAACCGGCGCGACCGGGCCATCGTGCGGCCCGGTCGTACAGCTGCGGGAAGAGCACCGCGGTGCCCAGCCCGCCGATCATGAATCCGATGATCGACACAGGAACGCTGGCCACCATCGTGGCCAACACGACGCCGATCAGGATCAGCACCGACGCACCTCGGATCAGTGCGGTGGGCCCGACTCGCACCTGGACCCAATCGCCACTCAGCCTGCCGACGGTCATCGCACCGAGGAAGATCACGAAGCCCAGTCCCGCCACGCCGGGCGCGGCGCCGAGATCGTCGCCGAGACGGAACGCCGCCCAGTCGCTGTTGGTCATCTCGATCGACATCGCAGCGGCGCCGCCGACACCCAACACGAGCCCGGCAACCGACCAGGCGCTCGCCGGTGACGTCGGAGTCGGAGTCGGTGCGGGGGCCCCGGGTTCGAAGTTGGCGGAGCCGGGCGATGGACCCAGTCCGACCGGCGACACATCGGCGACGGGCACATCGTCGGTAGGAAGCAAGCCGGGGGCGACCAGCCGCAACACGCCGATCAGCACGATCGCCACCACGACGAGCTGCATCGTCACACTCACGTCGGCGCGAAGCGCGACAACGGTCACCAATCCGCCCGTCACCGCGCCCAGGCTCCACACGCCGTGCAACCGGTTCATCACCGGGGTGTGCCGCCGCGCGCTCAGCGCCGAGCCCTGGACGTTCATCGACACGTCGATGAAGATGTCGAAGAAGAGCAGGCCGAACATCCCGAACGCCAGCACCGCTGGCGAGGTCGCGACGCCGATGACCGGGAGGAACCCGATCGACAGCACGCCGCCGTAGATGAGGACGCGTCGGCTCCCCCAGTGGGCGACCACACGCCCGGCGAAGAGGATGCCGGCGAGGCTCGCCATGCTGCCGATCGTGAGGACGAGCCCGAGCGTTCCGATCGACACGTCGACCCGCTCCTGCAGATCCGGCAGCCGCGGGACGACGCTGGCGATCGTCGCCCCGTTGGCGAAGAACTGGATCGCAACGGCGCGCAGTGCTCGCTTGTCGACCTGCGCCGAGGTGTTCGTGTCGGATTCCACGTTCGGCCTCAGTCGGGAACGGAGCCGATGAGGCGCTCGATCACGTCGTCACCGGTCACGTCGACGACCCGCGCGACAGGGCGACCCTCGCCGACCACGGCGGCCATCGGACCGCCGCGGACCGCACCGGGGGTCAGGACGACGAAGGGCGTCGATGGATCGACTTCGTGAGCGATCGCCGCCTTGGCGATGGTGCGCCAGACGGCATCGATGCGTGCCAGGCCCGGCCGTGCCGGCGTGTTCACTCCGGCGAGCTCGAACAGGCGCTCGATGCCATCGGGAGTCGTCGCCCGGAACGCGACGGTCACGCCGGGCGCAATTCGCACGTTCTCGAACACGTCGGTACAACCGGCGTCGTCGAGCAGCGTGCGGGCAATCTCCTTCAACGTCCGCTGATCGCGCGGTGGCGCCGGCACCATCGAATCGACACGCTCGCGCGCTTGGGTCACGTACCCGGCGTCGGTGTCGTAGCCGATGTAGCGGCGACCGGTGTTGACCGCGGCGACCGCCGTGGTGCCCGACCCCATGAACGGATCGAGGACGACGTCGCCGTCGTAGGTGAACAGCTGGATGCATCGCTCGACGAGGGCGACCGGGAAGGGCGCGGGGTGGCCGACGCGGGTGGCGCTCTCCGCGGGGATCTCCCAGACATCGAGCGTCGCCTCCATGAACTCGTCGCCGGGAATCGTCGCGACTCCCGGCTGTCCCGGCGATGCCGAGCCACGACCGACCCGGTCGAAGCGGCCCTTGCTCGCGATGATCACCCGTTCGGTCGTGTCGCGCAGCACCGGATTCGCCGGCGACTGGTACGACCCCCATGCGCATGATCCGCTCGCACCGCGCTGCTTCTGCCAGATGACCTCGCCGCGCAACAGCAGTCGCAGGTCGTCCTGCAGAATGGCCGTGACGTCGGCGGCCAGGCTGCGGTAGGGGCGCCGACCGAGGTTCGCGACGTTCACCGCAATTCGCCCACCCGGCTCCAGCGTTCGGGCGCACTCGGCGAGCACGTCGCGCAGCATCGACAGGTAGGCGAGGTAGTCGCTGGGCACGTGTCCCTCGCCGAGCGCCGTCTCGTACTCCTTGCCGGCGAAGTAGGGCGGCGACGTGACGACGAGCGCAACGGATGCGTCGGCCACCGCCGCCATGTCACGGGCATCGCCGACGTGGATGACGTCGAGTTCGCCGGGCTCCCCGAGCGTGTCGTCGTCGCTGACCTCGGGCGGCGCGAAGCGGGCGTAGAAGTCGGTCGAGTCGTGCGACTCGCGCTTGCCGACGCCGAACGACGAGGTGGACGTACCCATCGGTGCCGGCTCAGCTCTCCGGCAACGCGATCGCCGGGTTGGTGCCGGTGACCGCGAGGTCGGCGCGTGCGCGCACGGCGTCGCGGGTGCTGTCGTGGGTGAGGATCCAGAACTGATCTCGCTTGACCGCGGCGACCAGTTGGGCGGCGAGTTCACTGGCGGGAATCCCACCGGACACCCCGGCGGCGAGCGCCTGGTTGATCAGCTGCGCGAAGGGCGAATCGACGGTCTCGGGTTCCTTGCTCGAGTTCATGAGGTCGGTCTGGACGAACTCAGGGCAGAGCACGCTCGCACCGACCGGCGACCCGAGCGCCTGCAGTTCCAGGTACAGGCTCTCCATCAGTCCGACGACTGCATGCTTGGTGGCGATGTACGGAGCGATACCGGGCGCAGCGGACAGCCCCGCATGCGACGCCGTACTGATCACGTGCCCGACGCCTTGCTGCTGCATGACCGGGAGAACGGCACGGATGCCGTGCACCACGCCGAGCAGGTTCACGTCGATCACCCGCTTCCACAGCTCGATCGGGTCGGTCCAGGCGTCGCCGACGCCAACGATGCCGGCGTTGTTGAACATCAGATGCACTGCACCGAACTGTTCGACCGCGTACTCGATCAGGGCGTTGACCTCCGGCTCCGCCGTGGTGTTGCAGATCATGGTCGCGACGCTCGCCCCGTCCTCGGAGAGCCGGGCCTCGACATCGCGCAACTTCGGCGCGTCGATGTCGGCGAGCACGACCGACATCCCTTCGGCGATCATCGCCTCCGCGACCGCCAGACCGATGCCGCTCGCACCGCCGGTGATCACTGCGACATTGCCGCGCGCGATGGCGGGCGGACGCGTCCGTGCGCCGGTTTCGTTCTGCGAGTCGGACATCGCCCAAATCTAGGACGCCCGACCCCACCGCCGCCGGGATGGACACCCCTGACCCTCCGCCGCCTCCCCGTTTGCGTTGCAACTCCGGTGGGACGGGCCACCCGAACCGCAACACGAACAGGGTGAACACCCCACCCTCCACCGCCTCCCCGTTTGCGTTGCAACTCCGGCGGGACGGGCCACCCGAACCGCAACACAAACGGGGTGGATGGGCGGGTTCTGGCAGCGCAGGGGCGGAGGATGAGGGGTACCGTTCGAGACGCCATGGCCTATCGCTACCTCTGGACTCCGCAACAACTCGGCCCGGTCGAAGTCCGCAACCGGATCGTCTTCTCGGCGCACCTCACCAACTACGCCCGAGACGGACTCCCCACCGAGCAGCACGCCGCGTACTACGGCGCCCGAGCGGCGGGCGGCACCGGGCTGATCATCACCGAGGAACACTCGACCCATCCCACCGACTGGCCGTACGAGAAGCTGATCCACGGCTTCCACCGCGACGTCATCCCCGGATACCGCAAGATCACCGAGGCCGTCCATCGCCACCGGGTGCCGATCTTCGCCCAGATCAACCACAACGGCGGCCAGGCGTCGTCGATGTACTCACGCCTCCCGGTCTGGGGGCCCTCACCAGTCGCCGATCCGTTGTTCCGCGAGGTGCCCAAGGCGGTCACCGAAGCCGAGATCGACGAGATCGTCGCCGGGTATGCACTGGTCGCCGAGCACTGCGCCGAGGGCGGCTTCGACGGGATCGAGCTGCAGTGCTCGCACAGCTCGATCGTGCGCGGCTTCCTCTCCCCCGCCACGAACCATCGCACCGACCACTACGGCGGCTCGCTCGAGAACCGCGCCCGGCTGCTCGTCGAGATCGTGGCCGCCGTCCGCAAGGAGATCGGGCGTGGCATGGCCCTCGGCGTGCGCATCTGTGGCGACGAACTGATCGAACACGGCACGACGATCGACGACGCCGTCCGCATCGCCGAGATCGTCGAGGCCACCGGGCAGGTCGACTACATCAACACCTCGATCGGCGTCGCCACCGCGAGCCTGTTCATGATCGAGGCGTCGATGCACATTCCGCCCGGCTATGCGATGTTCATCCCGTCCGCGATCCGAAAGGCGGTCGACCTGCCCGTGGTCGGTGTCGGACGGTTCAAGGATCCGCTGCAAGCCGAACGTTCGCTCGCCGAAGGGCACTGCGATCTCGTCGGCGTCGTCCGCGGGCAGATCGCCGACGCCGACTTCGTCGCGAAGGCCCGCGCCGGCTCCACCGACGAGACCCGACTGTGCCTGTCGTGCAATCAGGAGTGCGTCGGCCGGATGGGGCTCAACCGGTGGCTGGGTTGCATCGAGAACCCCCGCACCGGGCGTGAGGCCGAGGGCGTCGGGACGGTACGTGTCACGTCGAAGCCGAAGTCGGTGATGGTCGTCGGCGCCGGCCCGGCCGGCCTCCAAGCGGCGATCGCTGCGCGTCGAAACGGCCACCAGGTCGTCGTCTACGAGAAGGAAGCGCAAGCGGGCGGACAGGTACGTCTGGCCGCGTCGGTGCCCAACCGGGCCGAGTTCGGCGACATGATCCGCAACCAGCTCACCGAATGCCGTCGCCTCGGGGTCGAATTCGAATACGGCGTCGGCGTGTGGCCCGGTTTGGTCGAGGAGAAGCAGCCCGACCACGTGATCATCGCCACCGGCGCGGAAGCCGCCCGTCCGTACTGGGTACCAGCCGACGCCGACAACGTCGTCGACGTTCGCGAGGTGCTCGACGGATCGGTGCAGCCCTTCGGCGACGTCGTCGTGATCGACGAGATCGGCTTCCACCACGCCACCTCGACCGCCGAGGTGCTCGCCGATCGGGGCTGCAACGTCGAGGTGATCACCCAGGGCATGGTCGTCGGCCAGGACCTCGGCATCACGCTCGACATGGAGAACTGGTGGATCCGTGCCGGTGAGAAGGGCATCACGCAGACCACCGACCTCGTGCCGATGCCGATGGAGGGTCGCACGCTGAACCTGCTGCACCATCCGACCGGCACGAACGTCACACGCACGCCCGATTGGGTCGTGTTGGCAGTGCACGCACATCCGGTCGAGTGGCTCTATCAGGATCTCAAGGCCGCTGGTGTCAGCGTCGAACGGGTCGGCGACTGCGTGGCCCCTCGCCGCGCCCACGCCGCCGTCGTCGAAGGCGAGCGAGCCGGCGCCCGCGTCTGAGTGTGTCAACTGGGGTCTGACCCCAGTTGACACACCTGCAACACTCGACGATCGTGATCGACATCGACGCAGCGCTGGCTGCACTCTCACTCGACGACAAGTGCCGACTGGTTGCCGGACAGACCACCTGGCGTACCCAAGCGTTCCCCGAGGCGGGCATCCCCCAGCTCAAGATGTCCGACGGACCCAACGGCGTTCGCGGCGAGGGCCACGGCGGCTCCGGGACGCCCGGCGTCGTGATGCCGTCGGGGATCACCACCGGCGCCACCTGGGATCCCGATCTCGTTGCTGAACTCGGAGCCCTGATCGGCACCGAGGCCCTCCGCAAGGGCGCCCACATCGTGCTCGGCCCCACCGTCAACCTGCATCGGACACCGGTCGGTGGGCGCACGTTCGAGTGCTACAGCGAGGATCCGGAACTCACTGGCGCGCTCGCGTCGGCGTGGGTTCGTGGCGTGCAGTCGCACGACGTCGCGGTGACGGTGAAGCACTTCGTCGCCAACGACACCGAGATCGAGCGCATGACGGTCGACGTCGATGTCGACGAACGGACGCTGCGAGAGCTCTACCTCCGCCCGTTCGAGCGCACCGTGACCGAGGCGAACGCCTGGGGAATCATGAGCTCGTACAACAAGATCGCCGGCGAGCATGCGGCGCAGAACCGTCGCCTGCTGACGGAGATCCTCCGCGACGAGTGGGGATTCGACGGCTTCGTCGTCTCCGACTGGTACGGCGTCCACGACGCGGTGACCGCAGCGAACGCGGGGCTCGACCTGGAGATGCCAGGGCCGGTGCGGATCTATGGCAACAAGCTCGTCGCAGCTGTCGAGCGGGGCGACGTCGACGAGGCCCAGGTCGACCGTCTCGTACGCAACCTGCTGGTGCTCGCGAACCGGGTGCGAGCCGACGAGCGGCCTGTCGATGTCGCGGAGCAGTCGGTCGACGACCCAACCGAGCGCGCCCTCACCCGTCGGGCCGCGATCGCCGGCACGGTGCTGTTGCGCAACGAACCGATCGACGTCTCCGGCACGACGGCGCCGGTGCTGCCCATCGATCCGTCGACGCTGCAGCGTGTCGCCGTGATCGGACCGAACGCCGACATCGATCGCTGCATGGGCGGCGGCTCCGCAAGCCTCACCCCGTTCGGGCATCGCACGCTGCTGGCCGCGCTGACCGATCGAATCGGCCCTGGTACACCGACCGGCGCGGAGATCGTCTACGAACCCGGCGTGCGCATCGACCGCCTGACGCCCGTGGTCCGCAAGGGTCAGCTCATCAGCCCGACCGGCGAGCGCGGCCTGACGGTGTCGTACGTGAACGGCAGCGACTGGACCGGCGATGCGGTACTCGAACAACCGTCACCGAGCACGCTCGTGCGTTTCTTCGGCTCGGTTCCCGAGGGCGTCGACCCACTGAAGTTCGCCGCACGCGTCGAGGGATCGTTCCTCCCCGAGGTCGATGGCCCGCACACGATCGGCGTGGTCACCACCGGGCCGATGGCCGTGGCTGTCGACACCGGCGACGGCCTGCAGGAGGTGCTCGCCGACCGCGACATGACCCTGCCACGGAGCGAGGAGTTCTTCGGCTACGGCAGCATCGAGGTGATGCACACGATCGAGTGCCGAGCCGGCGATGCGGTGCCCTTGCACATCGGTTTCGCGACGGCGTCGGGCAACGGGTTCGCGGCGATCCGCGTCGGGATCCGTCCGCCCGAGCCCGCCGACCTGATGGACCGAGCAGTCGCCGCTGCCGCCGATGCGGACGCCGTCGTGGTCATGGTCGGCACGAATGACGAATGGGAGACCGAGGGCCACGACCGCACCACCATGGACCTGCCCGGCCGTCAAGACGAACTCGTCGGCCGAGTCGTCGCCGCCAACCCGAACACCGCGGTGATCATCAACGCCGGGTCGCCGGTCACGATGGACTGGGCCGAACCCGGCGATCCAGGTGCGGCCCCGGCAGTTCTCACGTCGTTCTTCGCCGGACAGGAACAGGCCGAGGCGCTCGTCGACGTACTGCTCGGTGTGGCCGATCCGGGTGGCCGTCTGCCGACCTCGATACCGAAACGGCTTGCCGACCACCCCGCCTACGTCCACCACCATCCCGACCACGACAGCACCGGCGGCGGCACGCAGCGCTACGGCGAGGGGCTGTTCATGGGCTACCGAGGCTACGACGCTCGCCGAACTCGGGACCCGCTTCCCGTTCGGCCATGGCCTGAGCTACGGGGACGCCGAGTGGGGTCCGCCGGCACCGACGGCAACGACGATCACTACCGGCGACAGTGTCACCGTGACCGTGCCGGTCGCAGCCACCGGCGACCGCGACGCCACCGTCGTCGTGCAGGGCTACGTCGCCCCGGTCGCCCCGTCGGCAGTTCGTCCTCCGAAGGAACTCAAGACGTGGACGAAGCTGGTCACGCCGGCGGGCACGACCAGCGAGGCCGTGCTCGAGTTCGGGCCCGACTCGTTCCACCACTGGGACACCGCCACCGCTGGCTGGGTGACCGAGCCGGGTGAGTACGACCTCGTCATCGCCTCGTCGGCCGAGGTCGAACACGCCCGAATTCGCATCTCGATCACCGAATGACCCGCCTGCGATGAGTTTCGACGCGCACTGGTCGCGCCGAAACTCATCGGACGCCATGCTTCGGGGGCGACGGGAGCAGGCCGCCGCTAGCGTCGGAGCGTCATGGTCGGCATCGTCGCCAACATCATCACCGACGTCAGCGACTGGCTCGACGAGTTCTCGTCGAACTGGTGGTTCCTGCTGATCATCTTCGCAGTGGCGCTGCTCGACTCGGTGCTCCCCATCGTCCCCGGTGAGACCACCGTGATCGCCGGCGGTGTCGCAGCGGGTGCCGGCAACCAGACACTGGCGTTGGTGATTCTGGCCGGCGCGCTCGGCGCGTTCCTCGGCGACAACCTCGCGTATTCCATCGGCGACCGGTTCGAGCCCCGTGTCCGGGCCTGGGCGGCGCGCAAGCCGAACCGGGCGGCGCGCATCGACTCCGCGGGAAACCAGATCAAGAAGCGAGGCGGATTGCTGCTGATCACCGCCCGGTTCATCCCCGGCGGACGCACGATTCTCACGGTGTCATCCGGCATCACCCAGCAGCCGCGCCTGTGGTTCGCAGCCTGGGTGGCGATCGCCGGGCTCATCTGGGCGACGTATGCCGCCGGTCTCGGCTACCTGTTCGGCCAGGCGTTCGAGGACGACCACACCATTGCGTTCTGGTTGGCGTTCGGAACCGCCCTGTCGATCACGGCGATCGTCGAGATCATTCGCTGGATACTCGACCGTGGGGCGACCACGACGACCGAGGCGACCGCTGCGGTGATTGCGCCTGCCGATGACGTCGACCGTACGCTGGAGGGATGATCGCCCTGATCCCGGTTCGCGACGGAGTGCTGCCCGCCGGCACTCCCGATGCGATCGCCGAGGCGGGAGGCCGGGCGGTGATCGCCGGATCGGGCACGTCCCACGCAGTCCTCGACGGCATCGCCTGCGAGGTGCATCTCGCCGAACTCGGTCCGGTCGAGTTCGGACGTTGGGCAGTGGCGCTCGCCCCGATCATCGAGTCGCTGCCCGACAGCGACATCGTGGTGATCCCTCACGCTCCTGACGGACGCGACCTCGCGCCCCGACTCGCTGCCGCACTGGATCGGCCCCTGCTCGCAGGCGCCACCGAGGTGGGCGCCCACCGAGTCCGAGTCGCTCGCCGTGGCGGCCTCGAACTCCACGAGCTCCGTCCGACGGGCCCCTTCGTGGCCACGCTGCAACCGGGAACCCGGGGTGGACTCACGTTGGACGCGCCCCCAACCGTGCAACAGGTCCACATCGACGAGACCTCGACGGCTGCGGGCACGCACGATGCGATCGTGATCGAGGTACTCCCACCGGACGTGCAGACGATGGACCTCACCGAAGCCAGTCGGATCGTGGGCGGCGGCGCCGGGTTGGAGAGCGACGAACGCTTCGCCCAGCTCGACCGGTTCGCCGCCGCGATCGGCGGCGTGATGGGGGCGACGCGCGTGATCACCGACCGCTCGTGGGTTCATCACGATCGCCAGATCGGCACGACCGGCGTGGTCGTCGACCCGGAGTTGTACCTGTCGTTCGGGGTGAGCGGCGCCGTCCAACACACCAGTGGTCTCGGGCACCCCGATCACATCATCAGCGTCAACACCGACCCGCACTGCCCGATGATGATGATGTCAGACCTCGCGATCGTCGCCGATGCGAATGAGACCGTGGGCGCACTGCTCGACCTGCTGGATGAACCCGGCGTGTCCGAACCCCGAGCATCGCAGGACATCACATGACCGCCGACGCGCCCCGGCCGTCCGTCGACGTGATCGTCGTCGGCGCCGGCCCCGCCGGATCGGCGGCCGCCACCGTGCTCGCCCGCAAGGGACACTCGGTGATCCTGCTCGAGCGAGGCTCGTTCCCGGGATCGAAGAACATGTACGGCGGCGTGGTCTATCCCCGCATCCTCGACCAGCTCCATCCCGAGTGGTGGCACGAGGCGCCGATCCAACGCTGGATCACCCGCCGATCCACGATGGTCCTCACCGACACCCAGGCGCTCACCGTCGACTTCCGCTCGGCCAGCTGGGCCACGCCGCCCTACAACGGCGCCACTGCGTTCCGCCCTGATTGGGACCACTGGCTCGCCGGCAAGGCCGAAGCCGACGGCGCCCAACTCGTCTGTTCCACCACGGTGACCGGCCTCTTGCGTGACGACCGTGGCCACGTGATCGGGGTCACCACCGACCGTCCCGACGGTGACGTGCACGCCCGCGTCGTGATCGCCTGCGACGGCGTCAACAGTTTCCTCGCCAAGGAGGCCGGGCTGTACGGCGACGTCGACGCGGCCAACTACACCGTCGGGGTCAAAGAGACCATCGCGCTCCCCAAGGATGTGATCGACGAGCGGTTCGGCGTGCGCGGCCGCGAGGGCGTCGACATCGAGATCCTCGGTGGCACGTCCGGAGTGAACGGCGGCGGGTTCGTCTACACCAACCTCGACACGCTGGCGGTCGGCGTCGTGCTCAAACTGCCGAAACTCGCTGCGCAGAAGTTGCGGCCCGAGGAGATCATCGCCAACTTGAAGGCCCATCCCGGCATCGCCCCGCTCGTGGAGGGCGGCGAGATCAAGGAGTACTCGGCGCACGTGATCCCCGAGGCCGGTCTGTCGATGATGCCGAAGATGACCGGCGACGGGATGCTGGTCGCCGGCGACGCAGCCGCACTGTGTCTGGCTGCGGGAATCTGGCTGGAGGGCGTGAACTTCGCGATGGCGAGTGGCATGTACGCAGCCGAGGCTGCCGCCGAAGCTCTCGCGGCCGACGACACCTCGACGGTGGGACTGGCCGGTTACGAGCGCCGCCTGAACGACACGTTCGTCCTGCGGGACCACCGAAAGTTGCGCCGGGCGCCGTCACTCGTGCTCTCCGATCGGGTCCAGCACCTCTATCCACACATGATCGCCAATACGGTGGAGCGCATGTTCCGCGTCGACAACCCCGCGCCGAAGCCTGGTTTGCGACGAATCTTCAACGAGGAGCGCAAGCGTGCCGGCGTGAAGCTGAAGGACCTGGCGAGCGACGCCCTCGATGGCCTCCGGAGCTTCGGATGACCGAACGCTGGCCCGAGCTGTCGTTCGAGGACCTGATCGGGACGACCCGATTCGACATCCACGAACGAGCCCACATCACCGTCGACGACGAGATCTGCGCCGACTGCTCCACACGCGGCTGCGTCGTGGCCTGCCCGGCGAACCTCTTCGTACCGACGAGCGACGGTGGCATCCTCTTCAACTACGAGCAGTGCTTCGAGTGCGGTACGTGCTACCTGGTGTGCAACGAAGAGGGCGCAATCACCTGGACCTACCCCGAGGGCGGCCACGGCGTCGTCTTCAAGCGCACCTGAGTCGACGAGGATGACCACGTCGTGAAGATCGCCGTCTGTTGGAAGTGGGTGTCGCTCGACCGAGAACGAGAAGCCGATCGGCGTTGGTCGGGCGTGTCCGCTGCGGATGAAGCGGCGCTCGAGGTGGCGCTGACGATCGCCGACCGGCCAGGCACGCACGAGGTCACGGTGATCTGCCTCGGCCCGGTGAGCGCCGACGACGTGCTCCGCGACTCGATCGCCGTCGGGGCGACCGCAGTGAAACGCGTCGACGCGTCCACCGAGCTCGACAGCCGGGTCGTCGCCGTTGCCTTGGCCGAGCACCTGCGCGACCAGGATCTCGTGCTGTGCGGCGACTATTCCCTCGACCGCGGAACCGGGTCGGTCCCCGCCTTCCTTGCCGATGAACTGGCGTGCGCTCAAGCGCTCGGCCTCCTCGAAGTTCGCCTCGATGCCGCCAGCTCGCCGCCGGACGCGCTGCGGGTGGTCCGTCGTCTCGACGGCGGCCGACGCGAGATCCTCGACGTCACTGCGCCCGCAGTGCTCTCGGTCGAGGGCTCCGCGGCGACGTTGCGGCGCGCGTCGTTGGCGTCGTCGCTCGCTGCCCGGACCGCGAGCGTCAGCGTCGTTCGTGGCCCCCACGGCCAGCTGCCGGAGGCAGAGGTCCATCCCTACCGGCCGCGAGCGCGCACCTTGCCCGCCCCCACCGGCGGCTCGCTCGACCGTGTCCGCCAGATTCTCGACGTCGGCGGCGGCGACGTGCACGCCGAACTGGTGACGCTCGACCCGCCGGCAGCGGCATCCAAGATCCTCGACCAGCTCCGCGCCTGGGGGTATCTCGACGCTCCGGCATCGAGCTCCCCAGGGTCCGAGTAGCGCATCGACGATGCGACTGGGCGACGCAACCTGGCCAGAGGTCGACGGCATCTCTCGTCGTGGGTCCGACGATCAGGCGCCGGCGCCGATTCTGTTGGTGCCAGTCGGTTCGACCGAGCAGCATGGCCCCCATCTGCCGTTGGCAACCGACACGATCATCGCCGAGGAACTCGCAGGTCGCGCGATCCACCACACCGATGGCTTGATGATCGGCCCGACGATCAGTGTGAGCGCCTCCGGCGAGCATGCGGACTTCCCTGGCACGTTGTCGATCGGTTCGACGGTGATGTCATCGGTGATCGTCGAGCTGGTCAGGAGTGCCGACTGGGCCGCCGGTGTCGTGCTGGTGAACGGTCACGGCGGCAACCACGAGGCGGTCGTCGATGCCGTCAGCACGGTGACCGCTGAAGGTCGACGAGCCCTCGCCTGGTGGCCGACCTGGCCGCACCGACGCGATGGCGGTCCCGCCGATCTGCATGCCGGACGCATCGAGACGTCGATGATGCTGGCGATCGACCCCGGCCTCGTCCGTCTGGAGCGTGCCGCGCCCGGAGCCGACGCATCGATCGAGGATCTGCGAGCGCGGCGGCGTACGCGCCGTGAGCAGCAGTGGCGTGCTGGGCGATCCAGAGGGCGCATCGGGCGGCGAAGGCGAGCGGTTCATCACGGCGTTCGTCGAGGATCTCGTGCACCAGATCGAACGCTGGCGCCCGCTCGGTCCCGCCACCGCGGACAGCTGACGTGCGGTATCGCGTCGACTCGTCGTGGCAACGCTTCGGCGCTGTGGTGGTGGCGGGCTCGCCGCTTCGACTGTTCCGGCTGACGCCCGGGGGCGTCACCGTGGCGAGTCGGATCGAGGCCGATCTCGACGTCGACGACTCGACCCTGACGGACCGCTTGTCCGATGCCGGCGCGATCCATCCGGTGCCATCTGCGGCCCGTCGATTCACACTCGATGACGTCACCGTGGTGACACCGCAGCTCGGTGGCGTGGCTCACGATGACGGTCGGGTCACGGTGGACGACGGCTCCGACCCACCGGTGGTCGGCGCAGCGATGCGCCTCGACGCGAACCATGGCCCGGCAGCGGCTCGCAACGCTGCGCGCCCGCTGCTCGACACTCCGCTCGTCGCGTATCTCGACGCCGACGTGGCCACGCCGGATTCGGCCTGGTTGGCAGATTTGCTGTGGCACTTCGATGACCCGCGAGTGGGCTTGGTCGCACCGCGGGTGCTCGGCGAGACGGGCTCGCCGCTCGATCTCGGTGACGAACCGGCCCGCATCCGGGCAGGCACGCGGGTGAGCTACGTGCCCGGGGCCGCCGTCGTGGTGCGAGTCGACGCGCTGGACTCGATCGGCGGATTCGACGAACAGCTTCGTTTCGGCGAGGACGTCGACCTGGTGTGGCGGCTCGACGAGAGCGGCTGGCGGTGCCGATACGACCCGGCGGTGACGGTGTGGCACGAACCCCGACGGACGTTGCGGGAGCGCCTTCGCCAACACGCCGGCTACGGAACGTCGGCCGCGCCGCTGGCGCTGCGACACCCTCGATCGCTGTCGCCGATCAACGTCAACGGCTGGACGGCGGCGACGTGGGCGTTGGCGCTGCTCGGCCGATGCGTGCCGGCGGCGGCACTGGGCGCCGGGAGTTCCGCAGCGCTGGTTCGCAAACTTCCCGACGTCCCGCCGGCCGCAACGTGGTGGTTGGCCGCACGCGGCCAACTCCTGGCGGGCCGGCAACTCGCGGAGGCGACCCGTCGAGTGTGGTGGCCGGTCCTGCTCGTCGGTGCCGTGGCGTCACGCCGGTGCCGGTGGTGGCTGCTGCTTGCGTTGGCGAGCGACGTCACGGCGGCGCCGACCGACCTCGCCTACGGCTGGGGGGTCTGGACCGGAATGATCCGGAGGCGCACGTGGACCCCGCTCGTGCCACGCATCAGCGCCTGGCCAGGACGTCAGCACCGACCCACGGGGTGAGACGCGTTCATGCGACGCTCCGGCATGGGCGCGGTTCAGCAGATGGGGGTGCCGTCGGGGGCGGTGATGTGCCAGTGGCCGTTGCTGTCGCGGGTGATGGTGAAGCCGTGTTCTTTGAGGTGGTTGTGGCGGGCGCAGAGCGGGGCGCCGTTGTCGGGGTTGGTGGGTCCGCGTGTACTCCAGGAGGTGAGGTGGTCGGCGTGGCACCAGGTGTGGGGGTGGTCGCAGCCGGGCCAGATACAGGTGGCCTCGAGCAACATGACCGCGTCGCGGGCGTGCCCGGTGAAGAGCCGTTGGGTGCGGCCGAGTTCGATGACGACACTTCTTGGAGTCGAGTACGACCCGTCGGATCAACGCCCACAGCGACACCCCGATGATGGCGTTCGGGTTGACCTGGTTGCCGCGGTCTGTGCGTGACACGACCGTGCGGTAGTCGGCGGGGTCGAGGGGTTGGCCGTCGGCGGTTGCTTGGGCGGTGGTGGCGTCGAGGAGGAAGTTGACGGTTGGCAGCGGCCGTTTCGCATCGGGCGGGCAGGCAGCGGCGGCACGGGCCATTTCGAGCATGCGCGTCGGCGCGGCGTTGGGCTTCGGTGCGGGCGAGTTTGGTCGCATCCACATTGCCCTCGCCGAGGCAATCGACCGCGACAGCCCAGTCGTGGTGGAATTCGCGGTCGACGTACCAGGAGAAGATCTCCAAGAACTCGGGTCCGCCGACCTCATCAAACGAGGCGTGCAGCGACCAGCCGCCGTCGGTGTGTTGGTGCATCACCGCGTTGCGGCGGGCCTGGTTGCGTTCGGTCTTGTCCGCGGCGCCGATCGGGTCGGCCAACGCTTCCCACGTCAATGCGCGGCGTTCGAACTCGACGAAGGAGACGTCCATGGCGTCGGCCATCAGATTCCACACACCCTCGACGAGCACGTCAGGTTCGATGCGCGGGTTCGCAGCGATACGCGCCATCAACCGGGTTTGGGCGACACCGACCTGGCCGCCGGCCAACGCGTTGTTCCACACCCCGACCGCCTGCCGCAACCGGGCCTCTTGCACCCGCCCATGCGCCTCAGCACCCGACAGCTGCAGATGATGCTTCATCCACGCCTTCGCGGTGAAGAACCCAAGATCCTCGAACGGCTGCGCAGTATCGAGATGCTCGGCCACCGCAATGCCCGCTGCGGTGGCTTGGCGGCGCAACTGCTCGACACCCTTCGCCCACGCCATCGTCGTGGCGGCATCGAACCCGGACGGATCAACACGCTCCAACAACGACAACCCCTGCGCACAATGCTCCACCACCGCCGCAATCCACTCCGGGCCGGGTGCCGCGACATCACCGATCGCGACATCGGTCACCGGATCAAACCCACGGGCGTCATCGGCTGGATACCACGAGAAATCGTCACCGAACACCCCGCCAGCCGCCGACGCCCCAGACGCCCCAGGCCACCACGAGATCATCGACAACGGTCATGGTTCCATCATGACCACGGGGTACCACAGAGTTGCGGGGTACCACAGAGTTCGGCGGAGCCTCCCGAACCTCAGCCGGTCACGACCAGGCGCTGGTTCTTGGCGATCAGGCGTCGACAGGCACAGGCCGCTCCACGGTCTCACCGAACGCTTCGGGAGCGACGGGAGCGGTGGCCGGAACTTCTTCACGCGCTTCGACGAGTGCCTGTCGGAGACGGGCGCTGATGTCGTTGCAATCCGCACAGCCCCAGATCGCGCTGTAGGCAATGCAGCCGAGACACACCGCAAACACCGCTTCGAGCGTCGCGGCGAGAGTGAGCAGACCGATCAGGGCAAGGGAGATGCCAGGCGCACCGGCGGCCCAGGCGAGCGAGGCGGACGCCGTGAAGGCGAGGCCGATGGTTTGCGCGAAACGCTTCGGCGGACCAGGCACCTGACGAGAGTGGAAGCCCGGATTCCGACGGCGCAGATCGTTCTCGACAGCCGGGGTCGCGACTCTCGTGACGAACTGGCCGAGCGGTGAGAGCGTCGGGCCGGTCGCCACACCGCGAGGAATCCGTACGTGAGCGGGACGAGCACCCACCACTCACGCACGACGAGAAACACGAGCGCCTGAGCGATGACACCAGCAGCGACGAGGCGCGCCGAGGTCTCGTTGACCGGGTCGGGGAATCGCAGCAGTTCCTTCAAGCTCACGGGTCAGACGATATCGACGATAATTCCGATCAACAAAGTCGGGTTTCGGCTTCTCGTCAGCGGGGAGCCACGTTTCGCCAGGTCGGCGGCACCCCACAGCAGTAGCGTCAACTGCGTGACCGTCACCCTCACCGTCCGCACCGCGCTGTGGCGGGCTCACGTCGCTCGGCTCGCCAACGACGTCGATGGTCTGGTCCCCGTGGTCAAGGGCAACGGCTACGGCTTCGGCCGCATCGCCCTCGCCCGATTGGCATCGGAGTTCTGCGACACCGTTGCCGTCGGCACGATCCACGAGCTCGACGGGCTGCCCGACGAGCTGCATCCGGTGGTCCTGACGCCGACGCTCGTTGCGCCCGCCTCGACGACGCCGATTCTCACCGTGGGCAGTCGGGCCCACATCGATGCGCTCGATGGATGGGATGGGCGCGTGCTCGTCAAGCTCGAGTCGTCGATGCACCGGTACGGCGGCACCGTCGAGCTGGTGGAGGCCGCACGACAGAACGGACTCGACGTGATCGGCGTCAGCCTTCACCCCCCACTTGCCGGATCGCCGAGCGACCACGCCGACGACGTGCGACGGGTGCTCGACCACGTCGACACCGACCTGACGGTGTGGGTGAGCCACCTCGACCCGAGCGTGTACGCCTCGTTGCCGAGCACACATCGCTATCGGATGCGGCTGGGCACGTCGCTGTGGCACGGCGACAAGTCCACGCTGCGACTCAGCGCCGACGTCCTCGACATCCGTGACATCCGCTCTGGCACACCCGCTGGCTATCACCTGGCCCCCGCCGCGACCGACGGCCACCTGGTGATGATCGGCGCTGGGACGGCCAACGGCGTCACCGCCCTGGCCGACGGTCGCAGCCCATTCCACTTCGAACGCACACGGCTCGCGCTCCACGAGTCACCTCACATGCACACCTCGATGGTGCTCGTTCCCAAGGGTTCGCCGGTACCCGACGTCGGCCAGCGCGTCGACGTGCAGCGGCCGTTGATCACGACCACCGTGGACTCGTTCGAGTGGATCTGACCACTCCGACCACGACGTTCGTCGACACCGCCCCGGCGTCACGGTTGCCCGGCCCCGACGTCGTGCGCGCCGTCGCGCTGATCGGCGTCGTGGCCATGAACTACCACGGGTACCTGATCCTTCGAGGCGTCGAGTCCGGAGCCGGCAGCGTCGACGGAGGATGGCTCGACGAGCTGTTCGATCCGTGGGCCGGCCCGCTGTCGACGCGGTTCGCCGCCACGTTCGTGCTGGTCGCCGGTGTCGGCGTCACCTTGCTCACGCGTCGCGCGCCGTCGGCGACCCCACGCGCGTCACCGAGATGCGCTGGCGGTTGATCCGCCGAGGGGTCCTGCTCTACGTGCTCGGCCTCCTCCTGGACCAGATCTGGCCCGGAACGATCATCGTGTACTACGGCGTCATGTTCGTGCTGGCGGCCGGCATCTTCACCTGGCGATCGCGATGGATCATCGCGGTCGGGGTGGTCGCCGCGGTCGCCGGCGCAGCACTCCATCTCTGGCAATTCGATCGCAACCGCAACGGCCAGTCGACCGACTGGTTGTCTCGACCCGGCCAGGAGTCGGTCCGCCGCTACGTGTTCGACGTGTTCGTCAACGGGACCCACCCGCTGCTGCCCTGGTTCGCGTTCATGTGCGCTGGCATCGTCCTCGGCCGGGTGCTCCGCTCGACGTGGTGGCGGCCCGCCACGATCGGCATCGGTCTCGTGCTCGTGTCGGTGTCCTGGATCCTGTCGGTGATCGCGACGTCCTCGCTGCAGGAGGAGGCGCTGTCGGTCATTCCGAACAGCCGCAGCCTGGTCTACATGGCGAGCGCCCTCGGCTCTGCCCTCGTCGCGTACGGGGCGATCGACTGGGCCGCTGAACGGTTCCCCACGGCGACGGACCCACTGCGCCGGGCGGGACAGCTGACCCTGTCGCTGTATCTCGCCCACATCCTGGTGTTCAACCTCGTGGTCGATTGGTTCGGCTGGATCGAACCCGCCGGCGCCGACGCGGCCCTGCTGTTCGCCGCAGGGTTCTGGTCGGTGGCGATCGCCATCGGCACCGTGTGGCACCGTCGGTACGGCCGGGGGCCGGCGGAGTATGTCTACCGCGCGTTCGGTGGCTGAGACGGCGACGCAGCGGGCCGGCGCCGTTTCGATCGACGCAGACCACGCCACCCGACGGCACCAGCGCCGACCAACGGGCCCTGATCGCCGAGCCTCGACGGGGTGATCCGCGCGCCACGGCTGTACGGCTGTCGGGCGTGTTCGTCGAGTGACACCTGGGCGGCGTGGAAGAACGTCGAACCGAACCCCAGCGCGACACTGCCGCCGACCACCACCAACGACAGGTCGAAGGCGTTGCACATCGATGCTGCCGCTCGACCGACGAGGTCGCCGGTGCGTTGCATGATCTGGTACGACGGCTCGGTCGCCGGGCGGCCCGTGATCGAGTCGATCGCCTGCCCAGACGCCTCGGCCTCGAGACATCCCTGCGTGCCACAGGTGCAGCGGCGCCCGCCGGGCTCGACGATGACGTGGCCGATCTGGCCGGCATAACCGGACTCGCCGTCGAGCAGGTCGCCGTCGAGAATGATCCCGCCCGAGATGCCGGCCGACACGGTGATCGCGCAGAAGTTCGGCTGCCCTTGGGCGGCGCCGAGCCAGCCTTCGGCGAGCGCCAGTGCCTTGGCGTCGAGGTCGCCGTGGACCGCCAGCTCTGACAACTCCGCGAGCCGAGCCCGCAACGGGAAGTCACGCCAACCCGGCACGCTCAGTGGCGAAACGGCTTCGAGCCCGCGGCTCGCATGGCCGCCGCTGCTCACCCCCAGTCCGCGAACGGTCACCGAGTGGCGCGATCCCGCACGCTCGAGCATCTCGGCGACGATCGCGGCCAGCGCCGTGTACTGCGATTCCGGCCCGACATCGATCTCGATCTCCGCGCGAGCCCGGTCGAGCAGCAGACCGCGGGTGGTCACCAACCCGGCCTGGAAGTGTGAGGCGCCGACATCGACGGCGAGCACGACGTCGCCGGGAGGGTCGACCGCCGGGGTCTCCGTGACGGATTCGACCTCGTGGTCGACCGGGTTCGCGGCATCATCGGACATCGGTCATCGAACGGTAGCGGGCGCCGGCGACAGGGCCTCGCGCGCACCGCGCCCTCGGTCGAGCCGCCCGACACGCTCGGATATCAGCAGTAGTGTCGACATTTCCGCTCGACTTCGTCCACCCGCGTGCCGATGACACCTTGGCGATGTATCCGACCCCATCCCCTCCTCCGCGCACCACTCCGCATGGTTTGCAACGACAGGGCTCCGGCGCGCAACTCCGGCAGCTTCGCCGCGGGGCGTCAGCACTGGCGGTCATCGCGTCTGATCAGCGGTTTCGTCGCACCGGTTGCACTGGCCGACGATGCCACCGCAACCGACGCGGCGACGACCACCACGACCGCGACGTCCACCACCACGACGACCACGACGACGGTCCCGGCTCCGGCGACCACTGCCCCGGCGACGTCGGCACCGACGTCGACGCCGGCCGCCACGACGCCCACCACGCTCGCGCCTCCCACCACCCTGGCTCCGGCTCCCGCTGCGCAGAACGTGATTGCCTATCCGAGCCAGATCGCCAACATCCTGGCCACGATTCGCTATCTGGAATCGCGCGGCGACTACACCGCGCCGCTCAACAAGGGACGGGCCTCCGGCGCCTACCAATTCATCACCTCGACGTGGGACAACTACGGCGGCTATCCCGACGCCTATCTCGCACCGCCCGAGGTGCAGGACGAACGGGCCGCCGCCGACGTCGAGAAGTTCCTCACCCAATGGAACAACGACGTCTCGATGGTTCCGGTGATGTGGTACTACCCGAGGGCCTCGCGTGAGATCGCCCTGATGGACATCGTGCCGGTCCCCTCTGCCGGCAACGTGCTCACGGTTCGCGAGTACCAGCAACGGTGGTTGGGGGTCTGGGCATTCCTGTCGGGGCAACCGGTCCCCAAGACGTTGACGCTGGCCGACCAGGTTGCGCGTATCGGTTTCGCTCCCGAACTGGCGCCACCCACCGCCGTCGATCCGTCCACACCCGCAATCGAGCGCACCGCCACCGTGGCCTTCCCCGTCATCGGACCGACTCGTCTGGCGGCACCCGAATGTGGCGATGCGCAGGACGTCCAGGAGAACGCCGGGGCGAACGCGTCGCACGCCGAGATCGAGGCAGCCGGGCTGTGCGCAGAAGAGGCACCCGGCATCGTGTTCGGCGTCAAGTTGCAGCCCGTGCTGTCCGTCGTCGACGGCGTGGTCACCGACGTCCACGACGTGGCGGGCGAGACGATCTCGGTGACGGTCACCGATCCCGTCGGGCGCAGCTACGAGCTCGCCGGTTTCAACGACGACACGCCCGGCACCAACGACGGCGCGGCGCCAGCGCATCTCCGCCTGACGAGCCTCGCCGTTGTCGGTCGCAGCGTCCGCGCCGGCCAGGTACTCGGCTTCATGGGCGACACGAACCCGCTGCCGCTCGGTATCCGTTCCGATGTCCCCACCGACAAGACCGTGGAGATCCCGGTCGATGCCGTCGCACCCCACATCCGACTGACGATCGTCGATCTCGACGGCACACCGGTCGACGCCTATGGCCCCGTGATCGACGCATTGTTCCGCCAGGCCTGTTCAGTCGGCATCGGGCCGTGGTCCGGCGTTCCGAACGGCCTCGATCTCGACACGGTGACGACCGAGACCACCGACGACAGCCGGGAGATCGACTCCGAGTGGCAGATCACCTCGACCGGCGAGGTGATCGCTTCGGGATGGGCGGCGATGATCTACCCGAGCGAGAACTGTGGGTGGGCGCCGCCGGACAAGCGGGGCCCCGGAGCCGGGGGGCCCACGACGGTGCCGGCCGCGTGGTGGTCGCCGATCGACCTGCCGACATCGATCTGGGTCGACCTCGCACTTCGTGGTGACGAATCGCTCAACGTGCCGATGATGCGGCCCTGAGCGGAACCGCGAGCGGCCACCTCGACATCGTCACATCGCCATCGTCAACCGACGCGTCGGGCGTCTTCGACGAGATTGATCTGGTACAGCACTTCGTCGAGGGCGTGTTCGGCACTGATCGCCGAGAAGCGCTGCGGGGTCTCGGGCGTGCAACACGACGCCACGGGCGACAGGATCGTCCAGGGCCGGGGATGGCAGAACTGCACGACGCTGTAGCGCTCGCCTTGGTAGTCCGGCGAGGAAACCACTCGGTGCCAACCGATGGGGATCACGCCGTTGGTCAGGCGTTCCAGCATGATGCCGGTGTTGATGATCACCGCATCGTCTGGAGGGGTGGCATCGACCCAGTCGTCACCGACCCGCACCTGCAGGCCGGGAGCGGTCGCCCGCGGGAGCGCCGTGATCAGGTTGATGTCACCGTGCTGTCCCGCCCACTCGTGGCCGTCCTCGCCCAGTTCGGACATCGCCGGATAGCGGATCGCCCTCGTGAGGGTGGGGCCGTCGGCCACCATGTCGTCGAAGAACGACTCGTGGCAACCGATGCCTTCGGCGATCACCCGCAGAAACCGTCGCTGCAGTTCGGCGATCGACTCGTGAAACCGATACAACACCTCGGTGATGCCCGGAACGGCGGACTCGGGCAGCAACTGGTCGGGGTACGCCGTGGGGAACTTGGTCCTCAACGGATGCCCGGCTGCGATCGGCGCCGACCAATTGAGCATCTCCTTCCAGTCCGGCTTGTCGCTCGACGCCGCCGTCTCGACGAGCAGCCCGGTGTAGCCGGTCTGCCCGTGCGCTCCCGGGGCGATGAACTGTTGCTTGGTCGCCTCGTCGAGTTCGAAGAATTCGCGCAGCATGGCGTAGGTCGTGTCCAGCAGGTCCTCGGACACGTCGTGGCTCGTGTACACGAATCCGGTCTCGAGGCTTCGACGCACCCCGTCGACCACGGCGCGTCGTGACGGCCCCGTGCTCGTTTCGAACGCGAGCAGGTCGACATCGAGGATCTGATCGGTCATCTCCGCAACGCTACACACCCCGTTTGGGTTGCAGTTCGGGTGGACCGGGCCACCCGAACCCGCATACAAACGTGGTTGTCAGGCGGGGACGCCGTCGGGTGCGAACAACGCCGGCCAGCCACCGGTGTGCACGAAGACCACGTCGGAGCCGAATCGTTCTTCGTCGGCCAAGCCGAGCAGGCCCGAACAGCCCTTGCCCGAGTAGGTCCGATCGAGCAGCCAGCCGCCGTGCTGCGCCGCCCATCGGATTGCCGCATCGCCCGCCTCGGTCGGCACCGCGTAGTCGTCGCCGATCCAACGGGTGTCGACCTCGACGTCCTCTTCAGCGACGATCGCCGTCGATTGCATGAGCGTGAGCGTCTGATTGGCGAGCCCGGCCACATCCGGGCGCCCGACGTTGACCCCCTTGGCCACACCGATGGCGACCACGTCGGGAACGTTGTGTCCGGCGTGGGCCGCCGCCGCTCGGCCGGCGAGCAGGCCGGCATGGGTGCCACCACTCGACGAGGTGAACACCACGTGCGAGGGAGACACGTCGGCGGCCTCGCACTGATCGAGCAGCTCGATGAAGGCGGCCGCGTAGCCGAGCGCTCCCACTGCCGTGCTCCCGCCGATCGGGATCGCGTAGGGCGACAACCCTTCGGCGACGAGCTGATCGCTCACCGCTTCCCGCGCGATCTCCAACTCGCCCCAGTGGCTCTCCTCCGCTCCGGTGAAGTGCAGTTGCGCACCGAACAGCATCGACAGCAGCTGGTTCCCGGTTGCCTCACTCGGGCGGTCGCCGGACAGCACCAGGTGTGTCTCGAGTCCGAGCCGAGCGCCTGCGGCCGCCGTCATCCGGCAGTGATTCGACTGCGCCGCACCGACGGTGACGAGCGAGCGAGCGCCAGTGGCGACGGCGTCACCGCACAGGAACTCGAGCTTGCGGGCCTTGTTCCCGCCACCGCCCAGCCCGGTCAGGTCGTCCCGCTTCACCCACAATCGACTTCCCCCGCGAAGGGTCGGCCCCACTTCGAGCGGGGTGGGCAACGTGGCGAGCGTGGCTCGTTCGAGATGATCGAACACTGCACTCATGCTAGGCACTGTGGTCGATGGCCACCGACTGGAACCCGCTGCTGCGCGACCAGTTCGAGCTGCCGTACTGGAGCCAGCTGCAGGACTTCGTTGCGCAGGAGCGGCGAGACCATCCGGTCTATCCCCCGGCCGACGACGTGTTCGCGGCGTTACACCTCACGCCGTACTCGGACGTCAAGGTGATGATTCTGGGTCAGGATCCATATCACGGACCGGGCCAGGCCCACGGGCTCTGTTTCTCCGTTCGCCGCGGCGTCAGGGTGCCTCCGTCACTGATGAACATTCACAAGGAACTCCACGCCGACCTCGGAATGGCACTCCCCGACCACGGCAACCTCGAGGCGTGGGCCCGGCAAGGCGTCCTCCTGCTCAACGCCACACTCACGGTGCGCGGCGGTGCCGCCGCCTCGCACCAGAAGCACGGTTGGGAGACGTTCACCGATCAGGTGATCCGAGTCGTCGACGCCAAGGTCGACCCCGTCGTGTTCATCCTGTGGGGCGCCTCGGCGCGCCGCAAGCGAGCACTGATCGACACCGACCGGCACACGATCATCGAGTCTGCCCATCCGTCCCCGCTCTCGGCCCACAACGGGTTCCTGGGCAGCAGGCCGTTCAGTCGTGCGAATTCGGCCCTGGTCGGGGCCGGACGCGAACCTGTCGATTGGAACCTGAGCGACACGGGAACACCCGACGAATGAGGATGCAGCACTGATGCCGTGGACGACGAGTGACCGAGTGATGGACCTGCGGGCGAAGCACGCCGCCATCGACGTGGGGGTCGACACCCTGGATGGGTGGCGACGCCACCTCTCGGGCCGCAATGCGTCGGTGCTCGCGTTCTTCGGCTTCCTCTCGATCTTCCCGCTGCTCCTCGCCGCGACAACGATTCTCGGCTTCGTGCTGGAGGGCAACGAGGACCTGCAGCAACGCATCATCGACGGTGCACTCTCCGACATTCCGGTGCTCGGCCAGCAGCTGCAAGCCGATCCCGCCTCATTGAGCGGGAACTGGTGGGCGCTGATCATCGGCCTCGGCGGTGCATTGTGGTCGTCCACGAAGGCGTTCGTCGCCCTGCAGGGGGCGCTCGACGACATCTGGGAGATCGACGTCGACCATCGCGACGCCATGCACGAGCAGCGCGGCAAGGCGTTGTTGGGTCTGGTCTTCATCGGCGCCGCACAGATCGGAACGATCGTGATCACCACGCTCGTCAACGCTGCCGGCTTGCCGGCGATCGGACGGATCGCCCTGCTGGCAGCCACCGTCGCCATCAACATCACGGTGGTGGCGGCGATGTTCCGGTTCCTCACCGCTGCCGAACCCGAGTGGGGCGATGTCTGGCCCGGCGCGATCGCGTCCGGTCTCGCATTTTCGTTGCTGCAGTACTTCGGGACGGCGATCGTCGACCGCATTCGAGAGAACGCGTCCGACACCTACGGCCAGTTCGCCCTCGTGCTCGGACTGGTGACGTGGCTGAGCCTGTTGGCGATCTCGTCGCTGATGAGCGCCGAGTTGAATGCCGCACTGGTACGCCGCCGCGAGGGCTCGCTCGATCGGGTGCAGCCCGGCGATGGCGATCAGTCCACCCCACGTCCGGTGCAGGTGGCCGACTGAAGCGATGAGCGACGCCCCCGGATCCGGGGCGTTCGCTCATCGCCATGGTCGAGTCACTTCACGCGATGAGTGACAGCCCGGGATTCGGCGGCGTTCGCTCATCGCTCGGGTCAGTCGGAGAGGCGGGTGACGATGGAGCTGGCCGACTCGAGCGTGCGGTGGACCGGACACTTGTCGGCGATCTCCAGGAGCTTCGCCCGCTGGGCCTCGGTGAGTTCGTCGCCGTCGACGGTGATCACGCGATCGAACCGGTCGATCATCCCCGAGCGCCCCGCCAGCAGATCGTTGTCCGAGCACTCGATGCAGTCGTCGGCGTGCACCTTTCCGTGGGTCACGCCCACCGTCACCCGGTCGAGTGGCACGCCCTTGCGGTCTGCGTACATCCGCAGGGTCATCGATGTGCACGCCCCGAGGGCAGCGCCGAGCAAGTCGTACGGCGACGGACCGGCATCGAATCCGCCGACCGACTCCGGTTCGTCGGCCAGCAGCCGATGCCGCCCGACGACGACATGGTTGAGGAACGGTCCCTGCGTCGTCTCGGCGACCACGACCGGCGCCGACGCCCTCGGCGCATCGAGCGCTCCGCTCTCGTCGACGATGTACCGGTTGGCGAACGCCCCGATCATGCTCGCGGCGAAACCCGCGTCGTCGCGGTCGGTGAGCAGGTGGTCGGCGCCGTCGAGCGACACGAAGCTCTTGGGATGACGGGCCGCACGGAAGATCTCCGAGGCATGGTCGATCGACACGGTGTTGTCGATCGGCGAGTGCATCACGAGCAGCGCGCGCTTGAGCGTGGCGACCCGATCGGTGACCACGTGGTTGCGGAGATCGTCGACGAACTGCTGGCGAATGGTGAAGGGGCGCCCGGCCAACTGCACCTGGGCAATGCCCGTTGCGGCGATCTCGGCGAGCGACGACTCGAAGACGCCGGTCACATGGTCAGGACTGGCCGGCGCGCCGATCGTGGCGACCGCGCGTACCTCTGGGATGTCAGCGGCGACAGCAAGCACTGCGGCACCACCGAGCGAGTGCCCGACCAGCACCTGCGGGGCCCGGTGCTCGGCGCGCAGCCAGGCAGCAGCCGCCACGAGGTCGCCGGCATTCGACGTGAAGTTCGTGTTCTCGAACTCGCCGTCGCTCATGCCGAGCCCCGTGAAATCGAACCGCAGCACACCGAACCCGACGTCGGTGAGCGCGTTTGCGATACGCGACGCCGCCGCGATGTCCTTGCTGCAGGTGAAGCAGTGGGCGAACAACGCATAGGCCCGAGCGGGGCCCGCAGGCAGGTCGAGTCGAGCCGCCAGATCCGCTCCCTGACTCCCCGGGAAGGTGATTCGTTCGATGCGCGCAGCCATGCGCCGACGGTACCGCGGCTACCATCGCCTCGGATGATCGCCATGTTCGACGCCGCCACCCGATGAGGGCGGACACGTGACGGCTGCCATGCTCGCTGCGACCGAATCCGCGATCGGTCCGACGCTGGCGCTGATTCTCGGCGCAGGGATGCTCGCGCAATGGGTTGCCTGGCGGATTCAGGTCCCCTCGATCATCGCTCTCTTGATCGCCGGGCTGTTGCTCGGTCCGGTCACGGGCATCGTCGAACCCGACGAACTACTGGGCGGCACGCTCTTCCCGTTGGTGTCGCTGGCGGTGGCACTGATCCTCTTCGAGGGCGGCCTCGACCTCCCACCACGCGAGCTCCGCAACACCGGCACGGTGGTTCGACGCCTCATCACCGTCGGCGCGGTGGTCACGTTCCTGATCGGTTGGTACGGGGCCCGGGTGGTGTTCGACATCTCGAACCAGGCCGCCATCGTGCTCGGCGCCGTCCTCGTGGTGACCGGCCCCACGGTGGTCGGTCCACTCCTTCGCTTCGTGCGACCAGCGGGAACAACCGGCCCGATCCTGCGAGCCGAGGGCGTGCTGATCGACCCGATCGGTGCCACCGCGGCGCTGATCGCGTTCGAGATCGTCCTCACCGATGCACCAGACGAGGCGGTCGCAACGATCGCGGGCGTCGTCCTGCTGACCATCGTGGCCGGCGCCGGCATCGGACTGGCGGCGGCCATCGTGCTGGACATCGCCCTTCGCCGCTTCCTGATCCCCGATCAGCTCACGGTCCCGGTCACGTTTGCCTTCGTGGTCGCGTCATTCGTGGCGACCAACGAGGTCCAGGAGGAAGCCGGCCTGCTCACCGTGACCGTGATGGGCATGTACCTGGCAGCGACGCGAGAGTTCGACGATCCGCCAGGTCCTCGAGTTCAACGAGAGCGTTCGCACGCTGCTGATCTCGTTCTTGTTCATCCTGCTCGCCGCCCGCATCGAAACCGACGCGCTGCGCGAGGTGGCGGTGCCATCGCTCGTGTTCCTGGCCCTGTTGGTCTTCATCGCTCGGCCGCTGTCGGTGCTCGTGTCGACCCTGCGGACCTCGGTGAACTGGCGCGAGCGCGCGTTCCTGATGACGATGGCACCGCGAGGCATCGTCGCCGCAGCAGTGTCCGCGATCTTCGCGATCCGGCTCGAGGAAGAAGGTGTGCCCGACGCGGCCAAGATCGTCCCGATCGTCTTCCTCGTGATCATCGGCACCATCGTCGTGTACGGCTTCGTGGCCGGGCCGGCGGCACGCTCGCTCGGACTCGCCGAGGCTCAAGCCGACGGGGTGTTGATCGCCGGCTCGCACACGGTGGCCCGCGGGCTCGCAACCGAACTCGACAAGGCCAACGTCAAGACGCTGTTGGTCGACACCGACCCCTACAACGTCACCCGAGCAATCGCCGCCGGCCTTCACGCGCGACGAATGAGCGTCCTCGCCGAGGAAGCGAGCCATGACCTCGACCTACGCGGCATCGGACGACTGCTCGCGTTCACCTCGAACGACGAAGTGAATGCCTTGGCCACCGCCCGCTTCGCCCGAGTCTTCGGACGCCGAGAGGTGTTCCAACTCGCACCCAGCGCTCGCCGCAGTGGGGATCCATCGGTGCCCGAGGAGCATCTGGGTCGCCTGGTGGGCATCGAGGGCATCACCTACTCGACGCTGGACGAACGCTCGCGTCAAGGGTGGCGGGTGCGGACCGCCCGCGGTGGCGAAACGATCCAGGAGGCGGTCGACGCGAACCTGTTCCTCCCGGTGGTGCGGATCGTCGACGACAAGCTGGCGTTCCTCTGCCGGAACGATCCGGTGCCGACGGCGGGCGCGGTGATCGGACTTGCGGCGCCCTCGCTGCAGCGACAGCTCGATGACGCCGACACCCCGGTCAGTGCTTGATCATGACGTGCTTGACCTCGGTGTACGCCTCGACCGCGTACATCGACATGTCCTTGCCGTAGCCGGACTGCTTGAAGCCGCCATGGGGCATCTCGGAGATGATCGGGATGTGATCGTTGACCCACACCGCACCGAATTGCAGCGCCCGGCTCATCCGCATCGCCCGCCCGACATCGGAGGTCCACACGCTGGCGGCGAGACCGTAGTCGACGTCGTTGGCCATCTCGAGGGCCGCTGCTTCATCGGCTGCCGACTGCACGGTGACGACGGGGCCGAACACCTCGCGCTGGACGATTTCCGATGCCTGACCGGGACCGACCACGACCGTGGGCTCGTAGAAGAACCCAGCGCCTGACCTCGACGACCCGCCGACGGTGACTTCCGCTCCCGCCTCACGCGCGCGATCGACGTACCCGGCGACACGAGAGCGATGCACGTCGGAAATCACGGGACCCATCTCGGTGTCCTCCGACATCGGATCACCGACCGCCACGCTGCCCACCGCATCGGTGAGTTGGTTGACGAAGTCGTCGTGCACCTTCGAGCCGGCGATCACTCGGCACGGGGCGGTGCAGTCCTGGCCGGAGTTGTAGAACGCCATGCCCTTCAGCATCTCGACCGCCGCCTCGATGTCTGCGTCGTCGAAGATGATCACCGGTGCCTTGCCACCGAGTTCCAGGTGGACTCGCTTGAGCGTGTCGGCCGACGCGCGAGCGACCGCCTTGCCAGCCCCCACGCTGCCGGTGATCGAGATCATGGCGATGCCAGGATGCTCGCTGAGTGCCGCGCCGGCGACGTGCCCCTGGCCACACACCACGTTGAAGACGCCCGGCGGGAGCACATCGGCGGTCAGTTCTGCGAGGCGCAGTACGGAGTACGGCGTGAGTTCGGACGGCTTGAGGACGACGGTGTTGCCGGCAGCAAGTGCGGGACCGAGCTTCCACGTCGCCATGTTCAGCGGGTAGTTCCACGGCGTGATCGAGGCGACCACACCGAGTGGAT
The DNA here is from genome assembly GCA_963741875.1 of Ilumatobacteraceae bacterium. Taxonomy (GTDB): domain Bacteria; phylum Actinomycetota; class Acidimicrobiia; order Acidimicrobiales; family Ilumatobacteraceae; genus Sva-07. Next base: position 264,390 of record CAVUJO010000006.1, read on the forward strand.
CCCGGCGCACCATCGAGGTGTAGCCGGCCATGTACTCGCCGGCGGCCTTGCCTTCGAGGAACCGGCACGCCGACGCGAAGAAACGCCAGTTGTCCTTGGTGAGATCCATCTCGAACTCGACGATGCCGACCGGTTTGCCGACGTTCTCGCATTCGATCTGTGAGAGCTCATCGATGTTGTCGTCGATGATGTCCGCCACCCGGTGCAGCGTCTCGCTGCGCTCTCGCGGCGTCAGCGCGGCCCACGCGGGGAACGCCGCCGACGCGGCGGCGACTGCGGCGTCGACATCGGCCGCGCCGGAGGCGGGCACCGACCCGATCACGGCACCGGTGGCGGGGTTCACCACCTCGTCGGTGGCGCCATCGACGGCGGAGCGCCAGTCGCCGCCGATGAAGTTCGAATCGAGTGAGGACAGCGTCGTTGCCATGGGCACAGAATGCCACGCCGGCGCCCCGATTGTTGCCGCTCGGTGAACCCGGCCGAGTTGCTGGATTCGCGACCACTGCGCAGGACTAGTGTGCTCGCCACATGAAAGCATCGCGGGCGATCGAGCGACGACGACGACACCGGGGAGGGGCGACGTGAGCGACACCGTCATCCAACTCGAGGACGTCACCAAGTCCTTCGGCGACTTCTTCGCCGTGACGCACGCGGACTTCGGCATCGAGCAAGGCGAGTTCTTCGCGATGCTCGGCCCCTCTGGCTGCGGCAAGACGACGACGCTGAAGATGATCGCCGGCTTCGAGCAACCGACGTCGGGTCGAGTGCTGCTCAACGGCGTGAACGTGAGCCACGTGCCGCCGTACAAACGCAACGTCAACACGGTCTTCCAGCAATATGCGCTGTTCCCGCACATGACGGTCGCGGACAACATTCGCTTCGGACCCCGCTCGAAGAAGACGCCCAAGAGCGAGTACGAGTCGGCGGTCAGCCAGATGCTGGAGGTCGTGCGACTCGCCGATTTCGCCGACCGCAAGCCGTCGCAACTGTCGGGCGGGCAGCAGCAACGCGTTGCCCTCGCACGGGCATTGGTCAACTTCCCGAGCGCCCTGCTACTCGACGAGCCGCTGGCCGCACTCGACCTGAAGCTCCGCGAGGCGATGCAGTTCGAACTCAAGCGCATCCAGCGCGAGGTCGGCATCACCTTCGTCTTCGTCACCCACGACCAGGGCGAAGCGCTCACGATGAGCGATCGCATCGCCGTGATGAGCGAAGGACGCGTCGAGCAGATCGGAACGCCGCAGGAGATCTACAACAGTCCGTCGTCGCTGTTCGTGGCCGGGTTCATCGGCTCGGCCAACCTGTTGCCGGGTGAGGTCGTCGGCACGGACGGCGACGACACCGTGGTCGATCTGGTCGCCGGCCACACCGTTCGAGCTCGCACGAACGTCCAGCGGGCTCCGGGCGCCCGGGTCTCGGTGATGCTGAGACCGGAACGCCTCACCGCCACCGACGCAGCACGAGACGACGGACGCTCGATCGAGGGAACGGTCGTCGACGTCGTCTTCCAGGGGGCGACGGCGCGCGTCGTCGTCCACCTGAACGACCAGAGCGAAGTGATCGCAAGCGTGGTGACCGGCACCAGCCTGCCGTTCCTGCATCCCGGCTCGACCGTGCACCTGTCGTGGGATCCGGGGAGTGCGTTCATGTTGTCGGACTGGCCGCTTCGTCCCGGCGCGACGGCGAGCGACATCGACACCCTCGAGAAGAACGCCGATTCATGATCCATCAGCCAGGCCACCCGTTACCCCTCGGCGCCACCCGTCGCCCGAATCTTCTCCACCCATCCATCCCGAACCGAAGGACCACATGACCACTCCACGACCGAACCCGTTCCGAGTCCCGGCCGGCCGCTCCGCGATGAGCCGTCGCCAGCTCCTGATCCGAGCCGGAGCCCTCGGCGCTGCCGGCATGTCGCTGCCAGCACTCCTCGCCGCATGTGGAAGCGACGGCGACAGCGGCTCGGGATCGGCTGCGTCGACACCCGACGGCACGACCGCGAGCACCGGCGGCGGCGGCGAGTCGAGCGGCACGCTGTTCTTCGAGAACTGGCCGTCGTACATCGATCCGACCGAGGATGGGCTCACCGGCACCGTCGACCGCTTCATGGAAGCCACCGGGATCGACATGCGATACACCGAGGCCTTCAACGACAACAACGAGTACTTCGCCAAGATCCAACCGCTGCTCGGCCGCGGCGAGCCGATCGACCCCGACATCATCGCCCCGACCAGTTGGCTCGCCAACCGCCTGATCACGCTCGACTGGCTCGAGACGCTCCCACTCGATCAGGTGCCGAACGCCGCCAACCTGCGCGCCGACTTGCAGAACCCGTCGTGGGACCCCACCGGCGAGTACAGCCTGCCCTGGCAGACGGGATTCGCCGGCATCGCCTACAACTCCGATGTCACCGGGCGAGAGATCACGAGCGTCGACGACCTGTTCGATCCCGAGTTCGCCGGCCGCGTGGGTGCGCTGACCGAGATGCGCGACACCATCGGGGTCATCGCGATGAGTCTGGGCATCGACATCTCGACACTCTCCACCTTCGCTGAGGCCCAGCCTGCGTTCGACAAGCTGCAGGAGGCAAAGGACTCCGGCCAGATCCGCCGGTTCCACGGCAACGACTACTTCGACGACCTGTCGAACGGCAACTTGGCGATCACGATTGGCTGGTCCGGTGACGTGGCCGCACTCGCCCGCGACAACCCGGCCGTCAAGTTCGTCTTCCCCGAGAGTGGCGCGACCTCATGGGCCGACACGATGGTGATTCCCAAGGGTGCGAGCAGCATCGACGCCGCCGCCCAGTGGATGAACTTCGTGTACGACCCGGTGCAGGCAGCGCAGATCACGACGTGGGTCGGTTACGTGTCGCCAGTGGCGGGTGTCCGCGAGGAGGTCGAGAAGCTCGACCCGGATCTGGCCCAGGATCCCCTGGTCTTCCCCGACGACGCCACGTTGGCCAACACCAAGGGATTCGCTCCGTTGTCCGAAGAGGTCGAGGCCGAATACGACGCTGCGTTCTCGGCGATCACCGGAGCCTGAGACACACCGGCACATGTCCACCAGGGTCCACGACGTCGGCGGTGGCGGACGAGCCGCCAAGCGCCCCGAGCTCATCGGGCTCGGGGCGCTCGTCGGCGCCGGCGCGCTCCTCGCCGCGGTCGGCACCCGCCTACTGACCGGACCCCTCGCGATTCTCGCGTTGTCGCTCGTCCTCGCGAGCGTGCTGATGCTGGTGATGGTCGCCGTCACCGGGACGCCGGAGACCCGGCGCAAGATTGCCCCCTACGGGCTGCTGAAGCCGGGCATGCTGTGGCTGGCGTTGTTCTACCTGGCGCCGCTGTTCACGCTGCTGCGATTGTCGTTGTCCACGCTGCCCAGCAGGTTTGCGGTGGAAGCCGAGTTCGACTGGAACTTCGGCAATTACGCCGAAGCCTTCACCGACTTCGCCCCGCAGTTCCAGCGCGCCTTCCTGTACGCCGGCATCGCGACGATCCTCACGATCGCGATCGGCTATCCGCTCGCCTACGTGATTGCGTTCCGGGGCGGCAAGTACCGCACCCTGCTCCTCGGTCTCGTGGTGATCCCGTTCTTCACCTCGTATCTGATTCGCACGATCGCGTGGCGGAGCCTCCTGTCCGACCAGGGCACCATCGTCGGCGTCATCGACGCGATTGGTCTGGACTGGCTGTTCGAGGCGCTGCACATCATGGACGATGGACGGTTGATCAACACGCCGGCCGCAGTGATCTTCGGGCTCACCTACAACTTCCTGCCCTTCATGATCCTGCCGATCTACGTGAGCCTCGAGAAGATCGACATCCGGCTCCTCGACGCCGCCAAGGACCTGTATTCGACGTCGACGGCAGCGTTCGCCAAGATCATCGTGCCGCTGTCGATCCCCGGCATCTTCGCGGGGACGTTGCTCACCTTCATCCCCGCGGCTGGTGACTTCGTCAACCCGCTGTACCTCGGTAGCCCGAACACGACGATGATCGGCAACTCGATCCAGGACCAGTTCCTCGTCCAGAACAATGTGCCGCTGGCGTCGGCGATGTCGTTCGTGCTGATGTTCATCATCACGGTGTTCGTGCTGATCTACAGCAAGTTCTTCGGCACCGAGGACCTGGCGTGAGGGAGTCCGCGTCGAGCGCGCCCAGCTCGACCGGTGGAAAGATCGCACGGTTCGCGCTCAACGCCTACGCCGGGCTCGCCCTGCTCTATCTCTTCATCCCGATCCTCTGGATCGTGGCGTTCTCGTTCAACAAGCCGAAGGGCAACTACAACGTCGAGTGGCAGCAGTTCACGCTCGACAACTGGGCCAGCCCGTTCGCCGACGAGGCGCTGACGAACGCCTTCGTGGAGAGCTTGAAGATCGCGGCGATCTCCACGGTGATCGCCACGGTGCTCGGCTCGATGATCGCGATCGCGCTCGCCCGCTATCGCTTTCGTGGCAGCGGCGGGTTGAACTTCCTCCTCGTGCTCCCGTTGACCACGCCCGAGATCGTGCTCGGGTCGTCGCTCGCCACCCTGTTCCTCGACTGGGACATCACCCGCGGTTTCACCACCGTGGTGATCGCCCACGTCATGTTCCAGGTGAGTTTCGTCGCCCTCACGGTGCGGGCCCGCGTCCGCGGGTTCGACTGGACCCTCGAGCAGGCGGCTCAGGACCTCGGCGCCTCGCCGATCCGCACGTTCTGGAAGGTCACCTTCCCGCTGATCCTGCCCGGCATCCTCGCAGCGGCGCTGCTGTCGTTCGCGCTGTCGCTCGACGACTTCATCATCACGCTGTTCAATGCCGGCTCACTGGTGACGTTCCCGCTGTACATCAACGGCAGCTTCCGCGTGAAGTTCCCGCCAGAAGTGAACGTGTTGGCCACGGTCATCCTGATCGTGAGCGTCGCGCTGATGCTGAGCGGAACGCTGTGGGGCGCTCGCGGGCGCCGCAAGTCCGCCACGTGACCCACCATCTCTTCGTGTACGGCACGTTGCGTCCAGGAGACGTCCGCTGGCATTTTCTCGCGCCGTTCGTCGTCGATGACGGGTGGCCCGACACGGTGCCAGGTCAGTTGTTCGACACCGGACTCGACTATCCAGCGGCGGTCTTCAACGATGCCGGCACGATCCACGGCCACACGTTCGTGCTCCTCGACGCGACGGCGAGCCGCGCCCTCGACGTGCTCGACGACGTCGAGGGAATCGTCGACGGCGAGTACTCGAGGGTGGTCGTCCGTACGGGACGAGGCGTCGACGCGTGGGCCTACGCCAGCGGCGATGGCCTCGAACTCACCGCCATCGCCTCCGGCGACTGGTTCCTCCACCGTCCCCGCTGACCGCTTCGCCAGCCGCCGGAAGCGAGTCGGGTGCACCCGGGGCGATCGACCCGTTGCGCCTCACGACGCGCGCGTGCGAACATGTGTTCGTGCCCGAGCCCGTCCGATCGACTGCGACGATCCTGCACGCGGACCTCGACTCGTTCTATGCGTCGGTCGAGCAGCGCGACGATCCGTCGCTGCGTGGCAAGCCGGTCGTGGTCGGAGGCGGTGTGGTCCTCGCCGCCAGCTACGAGGCGAAGGCGTTCGGTGTACGAACGGCGATGTCCGGCGGCGCCGCACGACGGGCCTGTCCGAACCTGATCGAGGTCGCGCCGCGTTTCGACGCCTACACCGAGGCCAGCAAGCGGGTGTTCGAGATCTTCCGCGACACGTCACCCATCGTCGAGCCGATGTCGATCGACGAAGCGTTCATCGACGTCGCCGGTCTGTGGCGCCTCGTGGGAACACCGACCGAGATCGCGACGCAGTTGCGCCATCGGGTCGCCGGCGAGGTTGGGCTCCCGATCAGCGTCGGTGTGGCGCGAACGAAGTTCCTCGCGAAGGTCGCCAGCGCCGTGTCGAAGCCCGATGGGTTGTTGGTGGTGGAGCCGGCAGGCGAACTCGAGTTCCTGCACCCGCTCCCCGTGCAGCGCCTGTGGGGTGTCGGGATGGTGACGGCAACGAAGTTGCACGACCGAGGACTCCACACGGTGGCCGACGTGGCGGCGATGTCGCCCGATGCGCTCGTCGCGATCGTCGGCCGATCGATGGGCCACCAACTGCACGCCCTCGCCCACAACCGCGACGCACGCCGGGTCACCCCGGGCAAGCGCCGTGGCTCGATCGGATCGCAACAAGCACTCGGGCGACGCCGCCGATCCCGCGAGGAGATCGACGTCATCCTGTGGCGACTCGTCGATCGAGTCGCAGGTCGGATGCGTCGGGCCGACCGTGTCGGTCGCACGATCACCGTGCGGCTGCGATTCGACGACCTGACGCGGGCAACACGCTCACGCTCGCTCACCGACGCCACGTCGGCGACCGCCGTGCTCCACGCCACCGCCGCCGGTGTCCTCGACACGGCGTGGCCGCTCGTCGAGGCGCGTGGGATCAGCCTGCTCGGACTCTCGGTCGGCAATCTCACCGATCGCGATGCGGTGCAGCTCGTGCTGCCGTTCGAACGCTGCGAGGCGGAACAACTCGACACGGTCCTCGACGCCGTGCACGAGCGATTCGGGCACGGTGCGCTGCGACGAGCCACGACGATGCGCGGCGAGAGCGGCATCCAGCTGCCGATGCTTCCCGACTGAGTGTCACACCCGGCCCGGCACGTTCTGACATCTCCGCACCGCGTAGGTTCGGCGCCATGACCGCACGAGATCGACTGACCGGCCCCTCGAACACTGGAGTCTGGTACTTCACGGACGCCATGACCGCCGGCCAGGCCGCCGAGGCGGCGGGACGAATCGAGTCGCTCGGCTACTCCACGCTGTGGGTGCCCGACACGGTCGGGCGCGATCCGTTCGCCCACCTCGCGTGGCTCGGCTCGCAGACCGAGACGCTGCAATTCGCCACTGGCATCGCCAGCATCTTCTCGCGACACCCCGGCCCGATGATGCAGGCGGCGAGCACGCTTGCCGAGCAGACCGGCGGCCGGTTCGTGCTCGGACTGGGTGTGAGCCACGAGCCGATGGTGGCCGGACTCCGCAAGCTCGACTACTCCAAGCCGCTCACCCAGATGCGCGCCTACCTCGAAGCCATGGACGCGTCGCCCTACATGGCGGTACCGCCAGCCGAACCGGCGATCCGCCTGCTCGCCGCGCTCGGACCGAAGATGCTCGAGCTGTCCGCCACCGCCGCCGACGGCGCCCATCCCTACTTCGTGACACCCGAGCACACCGCCGAGGCCCGCGCGGCAATCGGGCCCGACAAGCTGTTGTGCGTCGAACAGAAGGTGATCTTGTCGACCGACGCCGACGCGGCCCGCGCCGCGGCGAACGTTCAGATCGACCGGTACGCCGGACTGCCGAACTACCGCAACAACTGGAAGCGCATCGGCTTCACCGAGGACGAGATCGAACAGCGAGCCCATCGCTTCGTCGATCATGTGATCGTCTGGGGTGACGAGGATCGTGTCCGTGCCGGCATCCAAGCGCACTACGACGCGGGCGCCGACCATGTCTGCATCCAACCGGTGTCGACCGAGGGTCCGGTGACACTCGACTGGGGCGTGCTCGAAGCGCTTGCGCCCAACGCGTGAGTCAGGGTCGGTGACCGAGGGCGAGCGAGCCGAGCTCGAGCCACTCGGCAGCGTCGGTGGGAAGGCCGGCGACCAGGTCGTCGTACCGGGCGAGCTGCGCGTCGGTGAGCACGCCGCGCCAGCGACCGTTGGTGCCGTGGTGGAAGAACGACTCCGCACCCCCGACGAACCCGAGATCGTGGAGGCCGGCGCTCGCGGCTTCGGACCGCATCGAATCGATCCGGCACCGTTCGACGACACTCGGCCACTGTTCCTCCGCCACGTCCACGTCGAGGAACTCCGCGATCCGCCGCATCTCGCCGGCCAGGTCGGCGCTCAGATCGTTGTAGTGGACGAACAGCACGAACGGTTCGTGCCGCAGCGGCCACCACCCCGAGAGATGGTCGATCGGTGAGCAATCGCTGACCCACTCGTCGAACAGTTGATCCATGTCGCCACCCCAGACAGGCGCCAAGGGCTCAGCCCCGTCGACGGCAGCCTCGTTGTTCAGCATCTCGACCACCTCGGGGCGCATCTTCGCCCGGTGGTTGCCCCACGACACGAGCGCATCGCGCCCGTCGCGGTAGACGACGATCGTTCTCCCGTCGGTGTCGACCGGAAACGCCGCCGCCGACGAATGGGTCTTGAGGAATCGTCGATGCTCCTGCGCCTCCAGACGGGACCGGAGTTCGTCGATCTGCGGAATTCGGAAGTCGATCCACGGGCTGAGTGCGGAGAACGCGTCCGGTGCATCACCGGCGGGCCAGAGCAACGCCGTCACGATTCCCTGCATCCACGTCGTGCCCGACTTCGGGGGCGTCGAGATCACGATGTCGTCGGCGCGCCGGTCGATCTGCTCCCACCGCCGGCTGTCCTCGAGGTACGAGATCTTGGTTCCAGCAGGCGTTCGGAAAGCGGTCACGACCCCTCCCCCGGGACGGCGCCGAGGCGGTCGAAGATGTTGCGGGTGATCTGTTCGACGTCACGGTCTCGTTCGGCGAGGCCCCAGATCCAATCGGTGCAGCCGCTGGTGATCACGGTGCCGCCGCCGGAGGTGACGAACGCGCCGAGTACGGCATGGCCGTGCGTGATCCGCTCGACCGCCGCCGGGTCACGGGTGTCGAAGAGGCGGGACGCGATGAACTCGTCCTCGGCCGGCTCGTGGGGGGCCGGCGGCCGCGACGCAGTCGTGCGGCTGAAGTGCGCAGCGGGCGCGGTGCCGAGGATCTCGAAGTTCGCCGGCGTGCCGTCGCTGCCAGTCGGATACGGGAGGCCGTCGCGGTAGGTGAAGTCGCACCCGTCGCACTCGTAGCCGACGATCGTCGCCGCAGCGCCGAGCAGATCGCCGTAGTCGAGGCCGGTGCCGTCGAAGATCCAGTGTTCCGGCCGATGCAGCGTGTAGCCGCCGGCACCCTTGGTCGCCCGCTTGCCGATGCGGTGATAGCCGCCGCGGCTGAAACTCACTCCGGTCATGTGATTCTCCGGTCGCTCCAGCAGGTGATCGGACCAGATGGTCGTCAGCTCGGCCTGCCGGTCGGTTCCGAAGACCGGGTCCTGCTTGAAGAAGCCCTTGTAGCCGACCATCGTCGCCGCCGGACCCGATCCGTCATCTCCCGTCGGATCCTCCAATCGCACCTGCCAGAAGGCGGTGTTGCCCGAGAAGAACGCGGCGTGCCCGCCGCGGGCCGTGAACGCCTCGACGGTGTCGCGCATCGGCGCCGACCAGTACTCGTCGTGGCCGATCGAGAGGTAGAGCGAGTACGGCGAGTCGGGCCCGAGCAGCTCGGGATGCTCCTCGAGGTCGGCATTCGCGACGACGTCGATCTCGTAGCCCTCGCGTTCGGCCCACGCGAGGAACGGCTCGCTCCAGTTCGGCCAGCCCGCGGAACCGCCGTAGGGCGAGAGGCGATTCATCCGGAGATAGCCGACATGACTGGCCGACTGGTGATCGGGCGGATGGATCGACGTCACCCGCTGGCCGGCACCCGGCGGCTTGTAGAGATAGCCGGGGGCCATCGGACGCAACATGGAGGCCTGTGTGGCACCGGTGTAGAGGTTGCGGCCGCCGAAGTCGTTGTAGGCATGCCAGGTGTTGGTGTCGATCGCCCAGAGGATCTTCGACGTCGTCGTTGCCAGGTCGGGACGAACGATGAAGAAGGCACGGCTCTCACGTCGCTTGCCGTCGACGTCGATCGAGAGCAGCACCTCGTAGTAGCCCGATTCCCAGGTGGCATCGACGGTGATCTCCGAGGCGACCGGCCAACCGCAGCCGTGCTCCGGCGCGTCGGTCGGCGTGGGGTGGTCGTCGGCCGGCACACCCTCGTCGGTGAACACGACCTCGCGCGCCCTACCGAGGCGAGCGACGTCGACCGACACCGGTCGGCCACCCGACGACGACACATGGACCGCCACCCGATCACCCCCCTGCACGGATTGCGGCCAGCAGTACCCGGTCACCGTCTCGTACGCCATGCCCCGACAGTAGGCCCCGCCAGACCGCCAGGCGATGAGCGAAGGCCCGGTACCCGGGGGGTTCGCTCATCGCCGGAGGGCTGGGTGGTGGGTGGGGTGGTGGGTGGGGTGGTGGGTGGGGTGGTGGGATGGGTGGAGGGCTGGGTGGTGGGTCGACGGGGCTGCGGGAGGCGATACGTTCGGGATTCGTGCCTGCCGTCGCCGCCGCCACCGAACTCATCGCCGTCCCGGCGCATGGCCGAGTGTTCTCCCGCCAGCGCCAGGTCAGGCTCGGCGACGTCGACCAACAGGGTCGGCTGCGCCTCGACGCCATCGCCCGCTACCTCCAAGACGTCGCGACCGACGACACCGCTGACGTCGATCTCGACGCCGGCGGATCGGCCACCAGTTGGGTCGTTCGGCGCACGATGATCGACATCGAACGTGCCGCCGGCCTCGACGAACCGTTGGAGCTGCGGACGTTCTGCTCGGGGACAGGTCGCAGCTGGGCCGAGCGCCGCACGATCATCGACGGCGCACGCGGCGCCTCGATCGACACCGTCAGCCTCTGGATCCGGATCGACGCCACGTCCGGTCGACCGACCGGTCTCGGTGATCGATTCACCGAGCTGTACGGCGCGACCGCCAACGAGCGACGAGTCTCACCTCGGCTCCAGCTCCCCGACGCACCACCGAACGCCGAGCGCCACCCCTGGCCGATCCGTGTGGTCGACCTCGATCCGCTGCGCCACGTCAACAACGCCGTGCACTGGGCGATCGTCGAGGAATCGCTGCCACCACGCTCGAGGCGGGGGCGGGCCGAGATCGAGTATCTGCGACCGATCGACGCCGGCACCACCGTCGAGCTCGCGACCGTCCACGAGGGCGACACGCGATCGAGCTGGCTGATCGACGACGACCGTGTGCTCACCGCCGCCCGCTGGGTCGCAGCCTCGTGACCGCTGCATCGACGGCCGGCGCGCTGTGCCTCCAGGGTGGTCGCGAGTTGACTCCACCGTGCCGGGAGATGGACCGCGCGGTACTCGATCTCACCACCGGCGCGGTCGTCGTGCTGGCCGGCGCAGCCCGACCCGGGAGCGACTACGCCGGCGCCTCGGCACGCACCGTTGCCTACTACCGGACACTCGGCGCCGACGTGAACGTGGTGCCCGACCCGCGAGCCGATGCGTCACGTGCGCTCGACGAACTCACCGGTGATGTCGGGTTGATCGTCATGCCCGGAGGCGCGCCAGGCGGCCTCCTCGACGTGCTGACCGTGATCGACGGCGGATCGATCGGGCGACGCCTCGTCGAGCTGTGGCGTGCCGGGACCTGCATCTCGGGAGCGTCGGCCGGGGCGATGGTGATGTGCGCACGAACCGCCGCGCCCGATCGGTCGACCGGCGACGCCGACGGGCTCGGCCTCGTCGCCGGGATGGCCATCCCTCACTGGACGATGGGCTCGGAGCGGCGGTGGGGGCTGGGTGCGTCGCCACTGTGGGGGCTGCCGGAGTGCGGCGGCGTGATCGTGGAGATGACACGCATGACCGCGGTCGGGCAGGGCGATCCCTCGGTGCGCATCGACGGCACATGGCAACCGGTGTCGCGGTCCGGCACCGACCAACTGCCGACCGCTTGAGCCGACCGGGACCCCGGTCGGCGCACCGCGTACGCTCGGCGGATGGCCGTGAAGAACGTCGTCGTCGTGCTGCTCGACTCACTGAATCGACACATGCTCGGTGCGTACGGAGGCACCGAGTTCGCGACACCGAACCTCGATCGCTTCGCCCTGCGGTCGACACAGTTCACGAACCACGTGACCGGTTCGCTGCCGTGCATGCCGGCGCGCCACGACATCCTTGTCGGGTCGCTCGACTTCCTCTGGAAGCCGTGGGGCTCGATCGAACTGTGGGAGGAGTCGATCACCGCCACGCTGCGCCGTGCCGACGTGACGACGATGCTCGTGTCTGATCACCCGCACCTGTTCGAGACCGGCGGCGAGAACTACCACACCGACTTCAGCGGCTGGGACTACCTCCGCGGCCACGAAGGCGACCCGTGGAAGACGTACCCCGATCCGTCGGCGATCGGTGCCCCGACCCTCTCGCCCGACGGGCGTCCACTTCTCACGAACGCCGCCGACGGCGGCTGGTTCCTCCGCGACCAACTCGGTGTCGCCGACCGTTCGTTCGGACACCGCCACTACGACGACAGCCGCACCTGGTTCCGTGCCGAGGAGGACTTTCCCGGACCGCGGACGATGGCGTCGGCGGCCGCGTGGCTCCGGCACGCGTCGGCAGCGCACGACCGGTGGATGCTCTTCGTCGACGAGTTCGATCCGCACGAGCCGTTCGACACCCCAGAGCCGTGGGCATCTCGGTACGACGACGATCCGCTCACCCCCGAGGAATTGGAAACCGGTCGGCTCGTGTGGCCCCCCTACATCATCGGCGGCGTCGCCAAGGGAGCGATCACCGAGCGCCAGGCCCGCCAGATCCGCAACAACTACGGCGCAAAGCTGTCGATGATCGACCACCACTTCGGCAAGGTCCTCGACGAGCTCGACGCGCAGGACCTCTGGGACTCGACCGCGGTGATCGTGTGCACCGACCACGGCCACTACCTCGGTGACGTTCGAGCGACGGGCGCACCCGGCGACGACACGACCGCCGACATCTGGGGCAAGCCGGCGATCCCACAGTTCGAACCGCTCGGCCACACCCCGCTGATGATCCACTGGCCCGGCTCGGCGACTCGGCAGGTCGATGCGCTCACCACCAACGTCGACATCAACGCGACGATCGCCGACGCATTCGGGGTCGAGCCAGACCATCGAACGCACGGACACTCGATGCTGCCGCTGCTCACCGGCGACGCCGAGTCGATTCGCGACTGGGCGATCGGCGGCGTGTACGGAAACTGGGTCCAGGTCACCGACGGTGAGCGCAAGTACGCACGGGCACCGGTCGACGCCAACGTTCCGCTGTCGATGTGGTCGAACCGCTGGTCGACCATGCCGACACACCGCGGCCTCGAGGGCTACATGAAGTTCCCGAATCCCGACCGCCGCGCCGTGCTCGACTTCATGCCGGGATCGGACGTTCCGGTGATCCGCCAGCCCTTCGAAACGGACGACACGGTGCCGTTCTGGGTGGGCGGCTCCCGCAACGTCGGCAATCATCATCTCTACGACCTGCGTGTCGACCCCGACGAGCGAGAGAACCGGCGCGGCGAGGCACACGAGTCCGAGATGATCGACCTCCTGCGGACCGCGCTCGTCGCGGTCGAGGCACCCGAGGAACAACTCGTTCGACTCGGCATCGCCTGACGACCCTCGACCGGACGTCCGGGTGATCGTCGCCCGTGTCGCCCGTCAGCGACGTGGTGCGAGGGCGACGTACACGGTGCACGCCGACTCGCCGCCGGTGTAGTGGTTGGGGAACGACACGACATGAGCAACGACGCTTGCGAACGAGTCGGCCATCAGCGCTTCGAAGCCAGCGTCGGGAGGGTCGTCCGACCACAACGCGAACACACCGCCCGGTTTGAGCTGGTCACGCACCCGGCCGAACCCAGCCGGACCGTAGAAGCGCTCGTTTCCTGCGGCGAGGTGATGACTCGGCGTGTGATCGATGTCGACGAGGATGGCGTCGAAGCGCCGGTCGCCGGCCGCCTCGACCTCGATACCGCCTTCGATCAGGGCGAAGAAGTCACCGTGGCGAAGCATGCACCGTCCGTCATTGCTGAGTCGAGCGCCGAGCGGCACCAGACCGTCGCGGTGCCACCCGATCACTTCGGGGAGCGCTTCGATCACCTGGAGCCGAGCAACACGGTCGTCGGCCAGTGCCGTCACGGCGGTGTACCCCAGCCCGAGGCCACCGACGACCACGTCGAGGTCGTCTCCCACACATGCCGCCAGGCCGAGCGTGGCCACCGCTTCCTCGCTGGCGGTGAAGAGACTCGACATCAGGAACTCGTCGCCGAGCTTCACCTCCCAGACGTCGACCTGGAGCACCGGTTCGAGCCGTCGCCGAAGGCTGATCTCACCGAGCGGGGTTGACTGGTGGTCGATCTCTTCGAATGCTCGGCTCATCGACGCCACACTCTCACGGACACCCGCGCCGGACCGCCTCGCGGCCGAGTGGCGCGCCTCGACTCAGATCCGGCGGGCGAGCACCAGTGCGAAGTCGTCGCGTTCGTCGGTGAGGAACTCGGGTTCGCCGAATCCGGCGTCGGCGAGCTCCTCCCCAGATCCGCTGGCCTGAACTTCGTGGAGATCTCCACTCGGAGTTCCTCGCCGGGCTCGAACACGACGTCGAGATCGAGCGCGCCGATGTGCGCCGACTCGGGCTCGCACGCTCGCAGGCGCATGTCGACTCGATGCTCCCGAGCATCCCACAGCGGCACGTAGTCGAAGTTGCCGACGTCGAAGTCGGCATCGAGTTCACGATTGATCACCTGCAACGAGTTCCGGATGAATGCGTCGGTGACCCCGTGGGCATCGTCGTACGCCGCGATGATCCGGTCGATCGGTTTGACGAGGTCGACACCGAGCAGGAACCAGTCGCCCGGCTCCAGGGCGTTCGACAGCGCACCGAGGAACGCCCGGCGCTCCTCGAGATAGAAGTTGCCGATCGTGCCGCCGAGGAAGGCGACGAGCCGGGTGCCCCCCAGCGGCAACCTCGACAAATGGCGCGTGAAGTCACCGACCACCGGTTCGACCACGAGATCGGGATACCGCTGACTCAGCACCTCCGCCGCGTAGACCAGGGTCGCCTCGCTCACGTCGAGTGGTACGAACCGTTCGATCAGCCCGTGGGCGACGAACGCATCGAGCAGGGTCCGGGTCTTGTCGCTCGTGCCCGAGCCCAGTTCGACCACCGTGGTTGCCGACGTCAGCTCGGCGATCGCCGCCGAATGCCCCGCCAGGATCTCGCGTTCGGCCTCGGTCGGGTAGTACTCGTCGAGCCTGGTGATCTCGTCGAACAACTCGCTGCCCCGATCGTCGTACAGCCAACGGGGTGGAATCGTTCGAGGACGCGCCTGCAGCGCCCGGCGCAACTCGACCAGATGGTCGGCGTCGCGGTGTTCGCTTCGGGTGTCGGTGTCGGTGTCGGTGTGCATCATGTCCTCCGTCAACGCAGTCGGTCCGTTGCCAGGCGGACGCCGGCGGCGTGCCAGCGGGTGTGGGGATGGAAGAAGTTCCGGTAGCTGGGGCGAACATGGCCGGGCGGGGTGTAGACCGACCCGCCCCGGAGCACCTGCTGGCCCGACATGAACTTGCCGTTGTACTCCCCGATGGCGCCGGCTGCCGGCCGGAACCCGGGATAGGGCTGATACGCCGACGAGGTCCACTCCCAGCAGTCGCCGTACAGCTGTCGGAGACCCCCCGTGGCCGGTCCAGCCGCTCGGGGATGGAATGGGAACGCCGGATCCTGCTCGTCGAGGAACATGCCCTCGACCGATCGTTGCGCGGCCGCTCGCTCCCACTCGAACTCGGTGGGTAAACGGGCCCCGGCCCACGTGGCGAAGGCATCCGCCTCGTAGTACGAGACGTGGACGACTGGTTCGTGAGGGTCGAGTGACCTGAGCCCGGTGAGGGTGTGGATCCACCACGACGTCGGGTCGTCGGGGTGGCGACGCCAGTAGAGCGGGGCTTCCCATCCCTCGGTCGTGGCGCGGGACCAGCCATCGGACTTCCACAGTTCGGGCCGCTGGTAGCCGCGGTCGTCGATGAACGCCAGCCAGTCGCCGGCGGTCACGAGCCGATCGGCGAGGGCGACGTCGTACAGGCGAACCTCGTGACACGGTCCCTCGTTGTCGAACGCGAAGCCATCGACGAGATCGGCATCGCTGCAGCCGACGCCCACCTCCACGATGCCACCGGCGAACTCGACCCAGCCGATCGGTCCGGGATCATCGGCAGCCGGCACGACCACATCGGCATATGCCGGACCAACGCTCGGGTTCATCGACAGCACGTGCTTGATGTCGAGGAGCAGCAGCTCCTGATGCTGCTCTTCGTGGTGCGTGCCGAGCACGAGGGTGGAGGCGAGTTCCGGCCCGATGCCCTCCGAAAGCAGCTGCTCGATCGTCTTGTCGACGTGCGCTCGGTACTCGGCCACCTCAGCGAGCGAGGGGCGGGTGACGAGCCCACGTTCGGGTCGCGGGTGGCGGGCGCCGACGGCTTCGTAGTAGCTGTTGTAGAGGAAGCGGTACTCGGGACGGTCCCACACTCGCCCGCTCGCGCCATCGGCGTCGAGCACGAACTCGGCGAAGAACCAGGTGGTGTGCGCCCGATGCCACTTGGTGGGGCTCGTGTCGGGCATCGACTGCACGACCTGGTCCTCGGCGCTGAGCGGGGCCGTCAGCCGGTCAGTGCGCGACCTCACCGTGGCAAATCGGCGCAACAGGTCGTCAGCAGCGGCGGGCATGTCCACAGACATACCCACCTACAACTCCCGATCAATCCGACGTGTTCCCGAGAACGCGAGAACGCCGCCTCCCGCGATGTGTTGCATCGCGAGCGGCGGCGTTGTCGGGGGTGAAGTCAGCCGTCGGCGGAGGTGTCCTCCGTGGTGGGTTCTTCGGCCGCGGCCTCCGGGTCGTTGACGACGAGTGCGGTGACCATGCCGAACATGCCGGTGTCACGTTCGACGTGCGTGAGGATGTGGCAGTGCCAGACCCACACGCCGGGGTCGGTCGCCTGGTAGATCACGGAGTAGCGCTCGCCGGGAGCCACGTTCACCGTGTCGGCCCAGTACGGGTAGTCGAGCGGGATGCCGTCCTTGGCGTACACCAACTGTGGGAACTGGTGCTGGTGCATCGGGTGCGCCGTCAGCCCCTCGTTGTAGTAGTCCGCCGCGACCCAGTCGCCGGTCTCGAGCACGAGCGGCTCGGTGCCAGGAAAGCTCTTGCCGTTCAGCGTCAACCCGATCGTGCCGGCGTCGTTGAGCACCATCGGCAGTTCGACGTCGGGCTCGAAGTCAGCGGGGATGGTGACACCGCTGATCGTCTCGCCACGCGGGTACGGGCGATCACCGATGCGGAAGGCGGCGAACATGCCGTTGACGACCGAGATCTGTGAATGCAGGTGGGCGTGATACATCCCGATCGCCGGTTCCTCGGCGACGAACTCGTACGTGAAGGTCTCGCCCGTCTTGATCGGATCCTGCGTGAACGGTGACACGCCGTCCTGGTCGTTCGGGGTGTGGATGCCGTGCCAGTGGATGTCGGTGCCCATCGGCGTGTTGTTGGTCAGCTCCACCTGCACGTTGTCGCCGACGTCGACGATGATCTGCGGCCCGGGGATCTGACCGTTGTAGGCCCACCCTTCGACGATCTGACCGGGAGCGACCTCCCATTCGATGATCGATGCCTCGAGCACGAACTTCTTCGTACCGTCGGGAAGGATCTCGGGTTCGAGGATCTGGTTGCCCTGGCCCTCGGTGGCGGCTGGGAACTCCAGCATCGAGTTGACCATGATGGCGTCCATCTCGTCGGCGTTGAAGTCCGGCGAGTTGTGGTCGTGTGATCCGCCGGCGGCTGCCTCACCGGTCGGCGCCGGCGAGTTGGTGACCTCGAGCGGGGCGATCATGCCGGACTCGGCGTGGCCGGCGACGTTGCAGTACAGCTCGTAGGACCCGACGTCGAGCGTGCCCAATGCCAGCGTGGCGTTCTCGCCCGAGTTCAACATCGGGGTCTGGGCACCCGTCTCACGGACGACCAGGTTGTGCTGCTGGCTGCCGTTGTTGGTCACGAGGAGCGACACGTCGCCGGGGGCAACCTCGAGGTCACCTTCGATCTTGAACTCCGACAACGTGATCCCCACGGTGCTCGGGCCGGAGGCACCGTCGCCGCCCGCGCCACCGTCGTTCTCGTCGCGCAGCAGCCCGATCAGGCCGATGACCACGACCGTCGCGACCAGCGCGATCAGCAGCCCGGCCATGGCGATGAACGCGAGTCCACCGCCACCCTCGTCGGCGCTGTCGGGCGCGGTCGGCGCAGGGGGTTGTTCGAGAACGGTCACGCATGACTCCAATCGTGGTGAGAGATTGCTGGCAGCCTTGCAGCGCACCGGGTCGAGCCCTAGGGGCTTTCGTCCCTTTGGATCAAGACCGGGAACCAGCACCCGGGTACGGTCGACGCCCATGCACATCGGCGTCGAGATCTTCCCCACCGACCAGACGATCGGAGCCATCGAGCTCGCTCGCGAAGTCGAGGCCCGCGGCTTCGAATCGCTCTGGTTTCCCGAGCACTCACACATCCCGACTCGCCGGACGACGCCGTGGGGCGGCCGCGAGGGAGCGCCGCCACTCCCAGAGTTCTACTGGCGCACGTTCGACCCGTTCGTGGCGCTGGGAGCGTGCGCCGCCGTGACCACCACGCTCAAGTTGGCAACCGGCATCTGTCTGGTGGCGCAGCGCGACCCGATCCACACGGCCAAGGAGGTCGCCAGCGTCGACGCGCTGTCGAACGGTCGTTTCCTCTTCGGCGTCGGGTACGGCTGGAACAAGGAGGAGATGGCGCAGCACGGCACCGCCTACACCGACCGCCGAGCGATCCTGCGCGAGAACCTGATGGCGATGAAGGAACTGTGGACGAACGACGAGGCCTCCTTCGAGGGCGAGCACGTCACGATCGAACCCAGCTGGGCCTGGCCGAAGCCCACACAGCAGCCGCACCCTCCGATCATTCTCGGCGGCGATGCCGGCCCGAAGACCGCAGCGCACATCGCGGAGTTCTGCGACGGCTGGATGCCGATCGGTGGGCGCCATGCGCTCGACAAGTGGGACGAGGTCCGAGCGGCATGTGAACGCATCGACCGCGATCCGGCCACGGTCGAACTCGGCGTGTTCGCAGCGCCGCCGGACGAGGCCAAGCTGACCGACCTGGCGGCCATGGGCGCGCGCCGCGCGGTGTTCGGACTCCCACAGGGTCCACGCGACGAGGTGCTTGCAGCGCTCGACTCGATGGCCCCACTCGTGGAGACGATGCGCCCGGTCGGCTGATCGATCGGTCACGAAACGCTGACCGCACGGAAACACGCCTGACACCTTCGTCACCGATCATTGCCGGGTGCCACCTGAGCAGTTCCTCGTCATCGCCGTGGACCACCCGAGCCTCAATGGAACCCTGGGGCTCTTCCTCGACGAGCTCCGCGCTGAGCGAGGCTGCAAGGGCCACGGGCCCGCACGCGGCCGCACACCCTTTCCCGAATTGATCGAGCGCTTGGCTGCACCGAAGATGATGCGGCTCGGCGTGATGCACGAGCGGCGCCTGATCGCCGTCGCCGCCGTCGACAATCACGGCGCCGTGGCCCTCGCCGTCGTGGAGGAGTTCCGACGGCGGGGCATCGCGAACGAACTCGTCAGGGTACTCAGCGAGCGAGCGGCGACCATCGGCTATCCGCCGCTGCATCGCTTCACCGCCGCGCATGCCAGATTGGCGGGATGAGCACCGGCGATCCGACGACAACCGACACAGGCGAGTGGGAACTCGTCGTCGACGGCATCGACTTCGGAGAAGGGCCACGTTGGCACCTCGGCCGCCTCTGGTTCAGCGACTTCCATCAGGGCACGATCTCGTCGGTCGGCCACGACCGTCACCGACGCATCGAGGTGGAGTGGGACGGTCGACCCTCTGGCCTCGGGTGGCTGCCTGACGGACGGCTGCTCTTCGTGTCGATGCTCGACCGCCGTGTCATGCGACGCGAGGCCGACGGCACCATCGTCGAGCACGCCGACCTCGACGGCATCGCCACCGGCCACTGCAACGACATGGTCGTCGGCCCCCAGGGCAATGCCTACGTCGGGAACTTCGGCTTCGACTTCGAAGACGGCGCGGCCCCGGTGCCGGCAACGCTCGCGATCGTCTGGGCCGACGGCACCGTCACCGCTGCCGCCGACGACATGCTGTTCCCGAACGGCTCGGTGATCACCGACGACGGTTCGACTCTGATCGTCGGTGAGTCGATGGGCGCCCGCTACACGGCGTTCACGATCACCCACGACCGTGGCCTCACCGATCGTCGGATCTGGGCCGACGTCCCCGGCATGGCACCGGACGGCTGCACGATCGATGCCGAGGGCGCGATCTGGTTCGCCGACGCGATCGGCAAGCAGGTGGTGCGCGTGCGTGAGGGTGGCGAGATCACCCACCGACTGCCGACCCCCGGCAACGTCTATGCCTGCATGCTCGGTGGACCGGACGGGCGCACGCTCTTTGCGCTCACCGCCGCCGGCTCGCATCCCGACGTGGTTGCCGGCACCGCGACCGGCGCCCTCTGGCAACTCCAGGTCGCCGTCCCCCGCACCCCCACCTCGCGCCCCTGACCGCGTCCACCCATCCGA
Organism: Ilumatobacteraceae bacterium; assembly: GCA_963741875.1. Classification (GTDB taxonomy): domain Bacteria; phylum Actinomycetota; class Acidimicrobiia; order Acidimicrobiales; family Ilumatobacteraceae; genus Sva-07. Next base: position 284,750 of record CAVUJO010000006.1, read on the forward strand.
AAAATCGCGTGGCCGTTGCGCTGAGCGCAACGCTCACGCGCCATTTCGGATTGGATCGCTCACATTTGTTGCGATCGCAAGCTTTGCCGCTATATTGATTGCTATGACAACTATTTCGACCTCAACACTTCCTCTCGCTGCCGGCAACTGGAGCGCCGACGTGTCGCACACCACGGTTGGATTCGTGGTGCGCCACCTCGGGCTCTCGAAGGTGCGCGGGCGCTTCGATGGCGTCACGGCGCAACTCGTCGTCGGCGACGACCTCGCGAGCAGCTCGGTGATCCGCCGAGATCCAGATGGGCACCGTCCAGACCGGCAACGCCGACCGCGACGCCCACCTCGCCTCGAGCGACTTCTTCAACGCCGAGACCAACCCCACGATGACCTTCCGCTCGACGTCGATCACCGGCGAGGGCGAGGAGTACTCGATGGTGGGCGATCTGACGATCAACGGCGTCACCAAGCCGGTCGAACTCGACGTCGAGTTCTTCGGAACCTCGGTGTTCCCGATGGATCAGTCGACCCGAGCAGGCTTCAGCGCCACCGGCACGATCTCCCGCAAGGACTTCGGCATCAACTTCAATGCGCCGGTCGGCGCCGACAAAGTGATGATCTCGGACAAGGTCGCGCTCGAGCTCGACGTGCAGCTCGTCGCCCCGTAACGAACCAGCACCGCACGCCCCACCCACCGAGCGATGAGCGAACCCCCCGAATGGCGGGGTTTCGCTCATCGCTCGGGCGCGTCAGACGACCTTCATGCCGTACATCTCGCCGAGCGGATCGCTGATCAGCTCGAGGCGCTCGCCATCAGGGCCCATGAAGTAGATCGAGGTGTCGTCGACGAGGTGATACGGCACCTCGGCGTCCTCGAGCTTGCCCTTGAGGCGCTCCCAGTTCTCCCTCGACACCGAGATCGCCAGGTGGTGATGCCCACCGAGAACCTCCGCGTAGTCCTCCAGCCCCAGGCCGGGGAAGTCGAAGAACGCCAGCGCGTTGCCGTTGCCGATGTCGAAGAAGAAGTGCGTCGAGCCCACGTAGTCCCGGTTCTCGAACAACTCGGTCAAGGGGAACTCGAGCAGCCCTTGGTAGAACGCGATGGTCTGCTCGACGTCGGAAGAGATCAGGGCCTGGTGATGCACACCGCGCGCCGTCGATGCCGGACGGTCCTCGGGCGCGAGCATGTGCTTCGCGCGCATCGCGGCCCATTCGTCTTCACGGTCGGGATGATCGCCGTCCTGGGTTGACCCGAAGTGGAGGTCGTTGCTTGCCATCGCAACATTGTGCCATGCGGTCCGTCCACGCGGACACTCCTCTGTCAGACTGACCGCCGGGGAACGCGAGCGAAGGGGACACCCCATGACCGTCATCGACCGAGCGAGCGCCGACACGAGCGGCATCACGATCACACCGAAATCGCCGACGATCGGTGCGGAGATCGATGGCATCGACCTCAGCGATGAGCTCAGCGACGCAACGATCGGCGCCATCCGTCACGCGTTGCTCGACTACAAGGTCGTCTTCTTCCGCGATCAGGACATCACCACCGACCAGCACCTTGCCTTCGGTCGTCGCTTCGGCGAGCTCGAAGTGCACCCGTTCGCGATCAACAAGCCCGATTACCCCGAGGTGTTGGCGATCACTCACGACGCCGACAACCCGGGTCGCGAGAACACCTGGCACTCCGATGTCACCTGGCGACTCCAGCCCTCACTCGGGTCGATCCTGCGCTGCATCGAGGGCCCAACGGTCGGTGGCGACACGCTGTTCGCCGACATGTACGCCGCCTACGACGGCCTACCGCAACGCATCAAAGAGCGCGTCGAGGGGCGTGTCGCTCGTCACGACTTCCCCAACTTCCGCAAGCTGATGCGACACCGCGGCGCCTCCGACGCCGAGGTCGCCGACATGGAAGCAACGTACCCGAACCCCGAGCACCCAGTGATCCGGACCCATCCGGAAACCGGCCGCAAAGGCATCTACGTCAACACCGCCTTCACGCAGGAGATCGTCGGCATGGACCCGGACGAGAGCGCCGAGCTGCTGCGTGTCCTGTATGCACAGGCGACGTTCCCCGAGTACCAGGTGCGCTTCACGTGGGAGCCGAATTCGATCGCGTTCTGGGACAACCGCGCATGCCAGCACTACGCGACGTCCGACTACTGGCCGAATGTGCGCCGCGTCGAGCGGGTCACGATCGTGGGCGATACGCCGTACTACGACGCGTCGCAGGTGCCGACAGAGTTGGCTCCCAGCCCGTTTCGTGGGCAGCTCCGAGCCTGGTCCGACAGCTGAGCACCGCACCGTCGACCGCTCGATAGCCCACCATCACCGCCGGGCCGATGGTGAGAGCGACCACCACCGTGCCGAGCCCGATCGGGCCACCGAGCGCCACGCCCACGACCAGCCAGCTCAGCTCGAACGCCATTCGGAGTCGAGGCTCCGGCCGACCGGTGCGATCCGATGCCGCCGAGGCAAGCAGCTCGCCTGACCCGGCACCGAGACCGGACACGATCAAGGCTCCAGCACCGACGCCGACGACGAACACCGCCGCGATGTGGATCACGAGCACGACCACGAGGGCATCGGGCGGCTCGACACGATCGAGCACCGACAGGACGGCCTGCATGCTCGGGCCGACGATGAGCGGCGACACGAGCGTCCCGGGCCCGGGGCGGCGGCCCATCACCCGTGCGGCGGCGATCATCGACGCCATCACGAGCCAGACCGACAACGTCAAGGACAGGCCCGTCCGCACCCGGATCGCACCGATGAACACATCGAGCGGCCCAGGGCCGAGCCCACTCCACAACATGACGGCAACGCCGGTGGCGATGACCAACGAGCCGGCCACCAGGAGCCCGAGCCGGGCCGAGCCACGCAACAGCCGAGGCGTGGGTCCGTTCGCCAGCACGACAGCAATGGCGCCGGCACGGCTCCACGCCGGGATGCGAGACCGTGGCGCGGGCGCGCCGACGTGCCGCGCATCGGGGCGCTGCTGATCGACGGCGACGGAACTCACACTGGAGTATCGCCCGGCCTCGGCCGGTCTCCAGCACGACAGCGGGTGCCGTCCGACACATGGCGCGGTCGAGCCGTCGACAACGGTCCTCCCATGAGCGCGTTCATGATCCTCAACGACGACATCGACAACCCCGAGTTGTACGGCGACCAGACCGGGGCCATCCCGGGGCTGCGCGTCGGCACCGACTGTTCGGCAGACGCCACGAAGCCAGCTCGAATCACTTCGCAGTACTCGACGACACGCTCGGCTGACCGCACGCACCGACGAGGCGGTCGCATGAACTCAGGGCTCGAGGTGACGCAGCAATGCGTCGAGCGCGAGCAGGTAGCTGTCGGGACCGAAACCGGCGATCACCCCAACGCACACCCCGGTGACGACGGAGGTGTGTCGGAACTCCTCGCGGGCGTGCACGTTCGACAGATGGGTCTCCACCACCGGCACGTCAATCGAGGCGATCGCATCTCGTAGCGCGATGCTGTAGTGGGTGTAGGCGCCGGGATTGAAGATCACTCCGTCGGCGCGCGTTCGCGCCTCCTGGAGCGCATCGATCAACTCACCTTCGGCATTGCTCTGCACGTCGTAGATCTCGACCTCTCGCGCGGCGGCCGCTTCACGGACCGCAACGAGGACGTCGTCGAGGGTGGCCGAGCCGTACACGTCGACCTCCCGGGTACCGAGCAGGTTGAGGTTCGGGCCGTTGAGCACCAGGATCCGACAGGTCATCCACGCAGGTTACGCGTCGCCTGACACCAGCGACGGGAGCCGCCGACCACGCTCGGTGAGAATCAAGCGGCGAAGTACTTGAGTTGTGGGCATCTCCGACCGATGACACCATGACGCTGTCCGATCCCGGACGGTGCTGAACCGGCGGGAGGCCGTGGCCGCATGACCTCAGAGGTGTTCCTCGGACGGCAACAGATCGTCGACGCGGAACGTGAGATCTTCGGGTACGAGCTGCTGTACCGCGGTGGACCCGACCGAGCGAGCGCGTTCGACGACCCGGATGCCGCGACGCGCTGCGTGATGGAACGCGTCTTCCTGCAGTGGGGCATGGAGCACGTGGTCGGCGATCGGTTCGGGCTGATGAACGCAAGCGCCAGCCTCGTGGTCAACGGACTGCACGAGGCAATGCCGCCCGAAGGGATGATCATCGAGGTCCGCGAACCAGCGCCCTTCGACGAGGTGACGGTCGACGCGCTGCGCCGAGCCCGATTGGACGGATACCACTTCGCCCTCGACAACGTCAGCCGACTCGGCGACTTGGAGCACTCGGAACTGCTGCCCCTGGCGAGCATCGTCAAGATCGAGCTGACCACGGCACACCATGGCGAGATCGACCGGCTGATCGCCGTGGCTCGCGACCGCTCACCCGGCGTGCTCGTGGTCGCCGAGAAAGTCGAGTCCCAGGAAGAATTCAACCGCTGCATCGAGCACGGTTTCGACCTGTTCCAGGGCTACCACCTCCGCGAGCCCGAGGTCCTTCGCCGCCCAGCGCGGCGCGCCGGCCGCCGGTCCGCAGCGGCGCTGCTCAACGCCCTCCAGAACGAGATCGACGTCACGCGTGTCGAGGCGATCGTTGCGAGCGACCCGGCGTTGACATTTCGACTCCTCGCCGCTGTCAACGCGAACGCCTTCGGGTTGAACCGTCGCGTCGCGACGCTCGACGAGGCCATTGCGCTGTTGGGCATCAGCAAGCTGCGCTGTCTCGCCGACCTGCTGGCCTCCTCCGGCGATGCCACCGACGGCCTCGACGACCATGCTGCTGAAATCCTGCGGGGCATCGCCCGCGCCGACATGGTCGCCTGGTTGCTCGACGGTACGGAGCTCGCCCGCTGCGGAGTGACCGCGGCGCTTCTCTCGGTCGTCGATCGACTCTACGAGGCCCCGATCGGTGAGCTGCTCGACGAGCTGCCGATGAGCGACGACATGGTCCGAGCGATACTCCACGGTGCGGGTCCGGTCGGCGCGGCGCTCGACATCGCTCGGGCGTGCGAACGCGATGACAGCACCGCACTCGACACACTCGCCCCCGGCCGGTACGACGAGCTCAGCGCACGGCACGTGGTGGCCGTGGACCACGCGAAACGAACGTACGAGGCGAGCAACGACGAGCACGACGACACAGTGGCTCGGGACGCGGCAAGGTCGGAGACCCCAGAGCGGACGTGACAGTCTGGACGGATGTCCGACGCCGACGCCATCGACTTCGCACTGCTCATGCTGCGCTGCGGCGTGGGTGCGGTGATGCTGGCGCACGGCATCAACCACATCCGCCCGAACATCGACGGGACCGCGAGCTGGTTCGGCTCGATGGGGATGAAGCCACCGAAGCTCCACGCGTGGTTGGCAAGCGTCACCGAGATCGCATGCGGCCTGCTGCTCGTGCTCGGGCTCCTCACCCCGTTCGCTGCTGCCGGTGTCGTCGGTGTGATGTTCGTTGCCTGGGCGATCAACCATCGCGGCAACGGCTTCTTCATCTTCCGACCGGGTGAGGGTTGGGAGTACGTGATGACGCTCGGAATCGTGGGGCTGGCGATCGGTGCGATCGGGCCGGGCACGTGGTCACTCGACGAGGCGTTCGAACTGCGCGACGACTTGATCGGCTGGGCCGGATTGCTGATCGCCGCGATCGGCGGCATCGGCGGCGGGGCTGCGCTCCTCGCGCTGTTCTGGCGCCCCGAGGCGTCGTGACGCCCGACCGTCGCTGACGAAGGAGCGGGTCAGATCAGCGGTTCGGCGGCGGTACTGAAGGTGGGGCTGAGATGTGAGGTGTCGTTCCAGCAGCGCACGACCCAACGCTCGCCGTCGACGACGAGGTGCGAGATCGAGGCGTTGTCGGATCCGGTGAATGCAAAGCCCTGGGCGCCGGTGGCGATGTTCATGATCTGGCCGATGACGCCACCGTGCACCACGGCGACGACCAATTCGTCAGGGTGGTCGAGGGCGATGCGCTCGATCCCGCGACGTACACGGTTCTCGAACTGGTGAGCGGGCTCGCCACCGGGAATCACGTCCCAACGCTGCTCGACGTACATCTGCTGAGCGATCGGATCGCCGTCGGCGACACGTTTGCGGAACTCGCCGCCCTCCCAGTCGCCGAGGTACACCTCGCGAAGGTCGGCCAGCACCGTGGCTTCCATCTCGAGGTACTCGAGGAGCGGCTCGGCGGTCTGGTGCGTGCGCTGCAGCGTGGTGACGTAGACCGCCGCGATCCGCTCGCCCGTGTCGATGAGACGCTTGGCGGCCAGCTTCGCCTGCTCCCAGCCCGCCGGTGCGAGCGGCGGATCGCCATGGCCGTCGACGAGATCGAAGGATTCGCCCTCGACGTGCGGCGCCGACTCGCCGTGTCGGACCAGCAAGATCTCGGTCGCACCCGGAGGCGGAGCGAATCGTGATTGCGGGAACTTTCGGGTGTCGGTGCCCGGTTCGTCAGCGGTGGCGGTCTCAACCATCCCCGGAACCTACTCACCACCACGTTTGCGTGAGGATTTGGGTGGACCGGGTCACCGGAATCCTCCCGCAAACGTCGGTCGGTGGGCGGGCCCGGGCCAAACCACGTTTGCGTTGCACTCCCGGTGGACCGGGGCACCGGAAACCTCACGCAAACGTGGTTGTCGGGCGGCCTGGGCGGGGCCAGACTGACGGGGTGAAGCAGTTCAACTCGCGACCGATCGACACGATCGACCTGCTGTCGCCCCCGGCATTCGTCGGAGCGATGCTGTGGGAATCACGGGTGCTCGCCCAGCGCAAGGTGCGCGAATTCGGCGACCTCGACGGTGCCACGCCCGCCGAGTTGGCCGACCCGAGCCTGCCCCCGGACCCGTTGGTGCCGGTCGGCTACGAGCGGCGTGACACCCAGGCGAGCCTGGCGATGCTGGCCGGCAACGTGGCGGTCAACCTGGCCGTCGCCGGTGTCGTGGGAGCGATGGGTCGCGCCGTGTACAAGCGCCGGATCATCGACCTCGGCCTGACGAAGTGGTCGCTGCCCGCGGCCATCGTCGCCTGGGACTTCCTCTACTACTGGGACCACCGATGGATGCACGAAGTGCGGCTGCTGTGGGCGAACCACGTCAGCCACCATTCGAGCGAGCGGTACAACCTGTCGACGGCGCTCCGCCAGCCGTGGTCAGGATTCCTGACGTCGTGGGTGTTCCTCCCGATGCCGCTGCTCGGCATCCCCGCACACCACGTCGCCAAGGCCGGCCAGATCAATCTGCTCTACCAGTACTGGATCCACACCGAGGCGATCGACCGCCTGCCGAAGCCGATCGAGGCGGTGTTCAACACGCCGTCACATCACCGGGTGCACCACGGAGCGAACCCGCAGTACCTCGACAAGAACTACGGCGGGATCCTCATCGTGTGGGACAAGCTGTTCGGCACGTTCGAGCCCGAGGTGCGCCGCATCAGGTACGGCCTCACCAAGAACATCCACACGTACAACCCGATCCGGATCGGGTACCACGAGTTCGTCGACATCGCTCGCGACGTCCGCCGGGCCAGCGGCTGGCGCAACAAGCTCGGTCACGTGTTCCGCAGCCCGGGTTGGCAGCCCCCCACCTGACGACAACCCCCCGTTTGTGTGACACTTCCGGTGGGACGGGTCACCAGGAATGCAACGCAAACGTCTACTCCGTCGGTCGACGCCGTTTGTGTGACACTTCCGGTGGACCGGGTCACCCAGAATGCAACGCAAACGGGGTGGATGGGTGCTCGGGTGTGTCAGGCGGCGGTCAGGCGGCGTACTGCGAGAGGATCAGCGCAGGGATCGGACCCGGATCGATCTCGCCGGGGTTGTAGCTCGGCCGGAACGTGTTGAGATAGCGCCCACGGCCCGCCGTGAACCACGTCGGGACGTGGTGCTTCGCCGGTTCTCCCTGCGAGGCGAGCAGCACCCGCTGCAGCCGGTCGATCGTTCGCTGGAAGTGCGCCTGGGCCCGCAGCGACCCGACGACCCGATACGGGTAACTCCCCTCGAGGTGCTCGTACAGATCGAACGCCACCGTGCGGTGCTCCATCTCCTCGGCCAGGTGCCATGCCCAGAGCTGTCCCCACGGTCCGGCTGAGATGGTGGAGTTGCCGGCCTCGGCCTCGGCGATGGAGGTGAGCGCCATGGCACACGTCATCGCCTCGAAGCCTTCGGCGTAGCAGAGGTTGAATCGACGCGACTTCGATGCGTTGAAGCGTCGGTAGTCGGCGTCGAGGCGGTCTTCGATCGCCTGCAACTCGGCAGCGACCGCTGACCCGAGCTGTCCTTTGATGATCTCGTTGACGCGCCGATGGTTCTGGAAGTGCTGCGCCTCCTGGCCGATGAACTCCTTCACGTCGGCGGCGAGGCCGGCGTCGGTGATGTCGCCGGCCACCGATCGAAAGGTCCGGATCAGGTAGGGCTCGAGGTACGGCATCGTGAGCGAGAACGCCACCATGTAGCTCTCGCGCACCGGGTCGACACCGGGCAACACGTCATCGAGTTCGTCGGGGAACTCGAACTTCACCTTGCGGACCGTGATGTCGTGCGGTGCTGCGCTCATGGCGAAACGGTAGCCGAGGCCATGTCGAAGCGCTCGTCCGGCTCGGACAGCTCGGCGCACGCCACCGTCGTCAGCTCGACGAACGCGCTCGCTGCGGGCGACAGCGTGCGACCTGCACGCCAGGCGATCGACACGCGGCGGCCAGGGATCGGCGGGTCGAGCGGGTGCAACACCGTGCGCGGGTCCTCCGGCTCGGTGCACAGCAGCGGCATCACCGCCACGCCCATTCCCGCGCGCACCATGGCGGCGACGGTGCCGTTGTCGTTCGAGCGGAACACATAGCTCGGATCGAGACCGCCCGATCGCAGCCCGGCCTCGTTCAGCAGCTGACACGAGTTGGGATGTTGGCCGATCAGCGGTTCGTCAGCGAACGCATCCAGTGACACCGGGCCCGGCGGAAACTGGCCGGGGCGGGCGATCAGCACGAACGGATCGGTGAGCAGCAGTCTCGACTCGAACCCCGACCGTTCCGGCGGCGCCACCTCGCCAACGACGAACGACACTTCGGTCTGACCCCGCTCGAGGTGTTCCTCCAACTCCTCGTCGACATCGGTCTCGAGTAGGTGCACCTCGACGTCGGGATGGCGCTCCCGGAATCGACCCAGGACCATCGGCAGGACGGCCGACGACACGCTCTGGAACGTGCCGATCGTGAGTCGACCGGTGTGGCCGATCCGGAACCGATCGAGGTCGTCGGCGAGCGCGTCGACGTGTGCGAGCAGATCTCGACCACCGCGCAGCAGCTCCGCACCGAACGGAGTGAGCTCGACGGCCCGTGGGCCGCCCGGGCGGTCGAACACCTTCTCACCGACGGCCCGTTCGAGGGCGGCGATCTGTTGACTGACCGCCGATTGGGTGTACCCGAGCCGCTCGGCCGCACGAGCGAACGTTCCCTCGGTGGCGACCGTGTCGAGCGCCAGCAGGTGCCGGAGATCGAGGTCTCGGAGCGTCGCCATGACGATAAGCCTAACTGATGACCATGAGTTGGAATCATCGCTTTTGGTGTGGCTGTTCCGACCGTACCGTGCAGGTATGACCTCCTCCACCATCCGGCTCGACGACATCGCCATCACCATCGACCGCGACGGTTTCGAGGCGCTCGACCACCACGTCATCGACCACGTGCTCGAACTCGCATCCGCCACCAACGCCTCGCCCATCCTCGCCGAGGTGTTCGCCGACGAGAACGAGCCCGCCCCGGTACGCGAGCGAGCGTTCGGACTGCTCGCCATGCAGATCACCTCCGGCAACCGCCGGTTCGAGTTCACCCTCGCCGCCTGACCCGCTCACCTCGACCGTCGTGAGCCGGTCGTCGGCGATGCCGACTCCCTAGAGTCGTCGTCATGCAGCAGTTCGGGGGCAAGGTCGCGGCAATCACCGGGGCCGGTTCCGGCATCGGGCGCGGACTCGCGCTCGAACTGGCCGCCAAGCGATCTCACCTCGCGCTCAGTGACGTCGACGACGACGCGCTCGCCGAAACCGTTGCGATGGTCGAACAGGCAGCCGGCACCCGCGGCAGCGTGAAGGTGACGTCCGCGCATGTCGACGTCACCGACCGTGACACCGTCGAGGCGTGGGCCACGTCGATCGTCGGAGAACTCGGACAGGTCAACCTGATCTTCAACAACGCTGGGGTCGCGCTCTCGGCGAACGTCGGCGCGATGTCCTACGACAGCTTTCGCTGGCTGATGGACATCAACTTCTGGGGCGTCGTCCACGGCACGTTGGCATTCCTCCCCCACCTCAAGGCATCGGGCGACGGGCACGTGGTCAACATCTCCAGCGTGTTCGGACTGCTCGGCATCCCCAGCCAGTCCGCCTACAACGCAGCAAAGTTCGCCGTGCGCGGGTTCACCGACGCGTTGCGCACCGAGCTCGACATCGAGCGCTGTGGCGTCTCGGCGACCACGATTCATCCGGGCGGCATCCGTACCAACATCGCCCGCAACGCCCGCTTCGAGTTCGCCGACCACGAGGAGGCCGTCGACGCCGAGCAGGCCGCCGTCGACTTCGAGAAGCTCACCCGCACCACACCGGAGAAGGCGGCCCAGCTGATCATCGGCGCCGTCGAGAAGAACAAGCGGCGCGCCCTGATCGGCCCCGACGCTCACCTCTTCGATGCAGCAGCCCGAATCTCGCCACGCGCCTCGCAGTGGGCGCTCGGCAAGCTGATCGCTCGCAGCACCACCACCCTCGTCTGAGCGTTCAGAGCCAGCCCGACTTCTTGAACTGCCGGTGGAGCAGCGCGACCGCGATCGCCGTGAGCGACACCACGAGCGGATAGCCGAACGTCCACTCGAGCTCGGGCATGCTGGTGAAGTTCATGCCGTAGATGCCGGCGACCATCGTCGGGATCGCTGCCATCGCCACCCACGCACTGATCTTGCGCATGTCGTCGTTCTGGCGGACCGAGATCTGCGTGAGGCTCGCGGTGAGGGCGGCGTCGAGCAGACCCGACAACGAGTGCGCACGAGTGACCGCTCGGTCGAGTTGGTCGGATGCCTCGTTGAGGTCGTGGAGCACCGGCGGCGGCATCTGCGACCCACGTTGGCGGATGAGCCGGGCGAGCGGATCGTCGAGTGAATCGATCGCCACAATCATCTGTCGAACCTCGCGCTTGAGTTTGTACAGGCGTTGGACCGGTTGACGATTGCTGTCGGAGAACACATCCCGCTCGACTTCGACTACATCGTTCTCGAAGCCGTCGAGCGCCGGGCCGTAGCCGTCGATGACCACGTTGACCACCGCAGCGACCACGGCACCGGGCCCGAGCTTCAGCCGGTTCGGGTCGGCCTCGAGCGCGGTCCGCGCTGACGCCAGTTGGCTGGCCTGGCCGTGACGGATCGTGATCACCGAACGCGGCCCGAAGAGCACCGTCATCTCACCGAGCGCGATCGTCTCGTTCCGATCTTCGTACGCGGCCGTCCGCAACACGAGTTGAACGATCGAACCATCGACGGTCAGCACCGGGCGGGCGTGCGGTGTCAGGACATCGAGTGCAGACACCCCGGTGATGCCGAGCGCGTTCATCCCGCGCTGCAACTCGGCCTCGTCCGGCATTCGCAAGCCGAGCCACACGAACCCGTCGCCGATCGAGGGATCATCCAGCGTCATCGTGTCGGCATCGAACTCCCGGCGTCGACCGTCGATGTAGGCAGCACAATCGATTCTCACATCCACAGTGTTGCGGGTCAGCGGCGGCGCTTCCGCCATGTCGAGCCGGTTCGATCAGGCGGGATCGTCGTTGTAGGCCTCGGTCAGCAGGTCGAGGAGATCGGCATCGACCTGGCCCGGCTCGGCCACGTTGGCGACATGCCAGTAACGGTTCCCGTACTCGACCACCTTGCGGGTGATCGTCCGGTGGCGCGCCTGTCGTCGCAGTGAGAACGACACGGCGACCCACTTGTCCCTCGGCCTCAGCTCGGCGAACTTGCGCGGGTTCTTGAGGAAGATGCCGACCGACACGATGTCGGCGTGCACCGGCCCCAACGTCTCGACGTGGGCCATCACGGCATCGAAGATCGGGCGTTCGTGAGGAGGCCCGGTCTCGAAGTACTCCTCGAGCGTGAGGCCCGGCGCGCAGTCGTGCGATTGCGCCGTTCGCCCGAACAGCCGGCCGCACTCAGGACAGATCCACTCCCCCACCGCAACGATCCTTGCAGCCGACTCTGGTTGTAGGAGCGTCCGGGCGATGCGCGAAGCTGCCGACGACACGAGGAGGGCGCACCATGAGCCAGACCAGCAGCACGCTCGAAGCCACATCGAACCAGGCGGTCGAGCATTTCGACGTCCTGGTCGTCGGGGCCGGGATCTCGGGCATCGGCGCCGGCTACCACCTCCAGGATCAGTACCCGGAGAAGACGTTCGTCATCCTCGAGAAGTTCGAGAGCTTCGGCGGTACCTGGCTGACCCACAAGTACCCCGGCATCCGTTCCGACAGCGACCTCTACACGTTCGGCTACCGGTTCAAGCCGTGGATCGGCCCGCCGATCGCGACCGCCGCCGAGATCCGCGCCTACATGGGCGAGGTGATCGAGGAGAACGATCTCGATCGGCACATCCGCTACCACCACGCGATCTCGACGGCCGAGTGGTCGAGCGCCGACAACCTCTGGACCGTCCATGCGACCCGCACCGATCCCCAGGCCGGCGTCGCCGAACCAGTGACGTTCACCACCAACTTCTTGTGGATGTGCCAGGGCTACTACCGCCACGAGCAGGGCTACACACCGGACTGGCCCGGCATGGACACCTACCAGGGTCGGATCGTGCACCCCCAGACCTGGCCGACCGACATCGACCTCTCCGGCAAACAGGTCGTGGTCATCGGTTCCGGCGCGACCGCCGCGACCCTCGTCCCCGCCATCGCCGGGGAGTGCGAGCACGTGACGATGTTGCAGCGATCGCCGACCTATTTCTTCTCACGCCCCAACGTGAACGAGGTCGCCGACATGCTGCGCGACCTCGACATCCCCGCGGAATGGACCCACGAGATCGTGCGTCGCAAGGCACTGAAGGACGGCGACGACATCGCTCGCAACTCGTTCGAGTATCCGGACATGGTCCGAGAGGAACTCATCAGCCTGGTGCGCGCCGAACTGCCGGAGGGCTACGACGTCGACACCCACTTCACGCCGCGCTACCTGCCGTGGCGACAACGGATCGCGATGGTGCCCGATGGCGACCTCTTCAAGGGAATCAGTAGCGGCGACGCATCGGTCGTGACGGACGAGATCGAGACGTTCAACGAGACCGGCATCCTCACCACGTCCGGCAAACAGCTCGATGCCGACGTGATCATCACGGCCACCGGCTTCGACCTGAGCGTGCTCGGTGACATCCAGTTCACCGTCGACGGAGCGCCCGTCAACTTCGCGAACACCGTGACCTATCGCGGGATGATGTTCACCGGCGTTCCCAACCTGGTCTGGGTGTTCGGCTACTTCCGGGCCAGTTGGACACTACGGGCGGACCTGCTCGGTGACTTCGTGTGCCGGCTGCTCCACCACATGAACGAGCTCGGTGCGCACAGGGTGATGCCCACGCTTCGGCCAGAGGATGCCGACATGGAACTCGGGCCCTGGATCGATCCTGAGAACTTCAACCCCGGCTACATGATGCGCAGCCAGCACCTGATGCCCAAGCGCGGCGACCGGGTCGAATGGCGCCACACGCAGGACTACATGTCGGAGAAGGACGAGCTCCCCCTCGTCGACCTCGATGACGGTTGCCTCCGATACGACTGAACGCCTGCGGCACGCAGTGGCGCACCACGCGGGTGACACTGCAACACTGCGGCCATGACCATCCGCATCGGGTTCTTCGGAACCGGGTTCATCGCCCGGACGCACAACTGGTTCCTGAAGCACGCTGCCGTCGACCACCGCATCGTCGCCGTCCACGATCCCGACGCCGAGCGGGCGCGAGCGTTCGCCGACCGGGTGGGCGCAGACGTCGTTGCGGAGGACCAGCTCCTCGAACGCGTCGACGCGGTGTTCGTCACGACGTGGACGTCCGAGCACGCACGGCTCGTCTCGATGGCCGCCGAGCGGGGCGTTGCCGTGTTCAGCGAGAAACCGTTGGCCGTCGACGCGACCGTGGCAGCCGCCATGGTCGACGCAGTCGAAGCTGCTGGGGTCGTCAACCAAGTCGGCTTGGTCCTGCGGTTCGAACCGCAGTTCATCCACACCCGAACGCTGCTCGCCGATCCACACGCTGGTCGCCTGTTGGCGATCTCGTTCCGCGACGACCAGTTCATTCCGATCACCGGTCAGTACGGATCGACCTGGCGCATCGACTCAGAACGGTGCGGTCGCGGCACCTTGCTCGAGCACTCGATCCACGACGTCGACATCCTGCAGTGGATTGCCGGACCGGTCGACGCAGTCAGTGGGATCGTCCGCGAAGTGCACGGCCACCCGCTGATCGACGACGTCGCCGTGGCCCGCCTCGAGTTCGCCGGTGGGGCCGTTGCGTCACTGACGTCGATCTGGCACGACATCGTCGACCGACCGAGTCTGCGCCACATCGAGATCTTCTGCGAGCGACTCCACGTCACCCTCGACGGCACCCCGGACGGAACGCTGCGGTGGCAATTCTCCGGTGAATCAGCAGCGTCACTCCAGGGTGAGGCATTGGCTGCGGCATGCGTGGATGCGGGACGCGCGGAGGCCGCCGACGTGGTCACCGTTCCGAGTGGTGCGATGTTCAACCCGCTGAACGGGTTCCTGTCCGCGCTCCGTGACGGAGGGCCATCACCGCTCCCGATCCGCGAAGCCCTGGCCGCGCACCGATTGGTCGACGCGATCTACGCGTCCGCCGATGGCGGCGGCGCGGTCGTTGCTCCTCAGCGGTAGGCGCGGTACAGGACGTCACCGACGTCGGCGATCGCGTCGTCGTCCACGTAACACCACGCCCAGCGCTCTCCCGGCTCGAACGACTGGATCACCGGATGCTCGGTGGACGCGTAATGAGCCGTTGCATGCCGGTTGGGCGAGTCGTCGCAACAACCGACGTGGCCACACTCCATGCACATTCGCAAATGCAGCCATCGCCCGCCGATCGGGATGCAGTCTTCACATCCCTCGCTGGTGGTCGGCTCGGCAAGGGTGATCGAACTCAGGTGCTCGCAGGCCATCGCCGCATCTTTTCACGAACGGCGGCGGAGCGCACCCTGAGGCCTCAGATCTTCAGGGCAAGGCGTTGATGAACCGAGCGGATGGCGCTCGAGCCGTCGCCGACGGCCGCAGCCACGCGCTTGACCGACGACGAACGAACGTCGCCGGCGGCGAACACTCCGGGCCGCGACGTCTCGAATGGCAGTGGTTCGAACCCGTCGTGAACACGCCCGACGAGATCGCTGTCGGTGAGCACGAACCCCTTGTCGTCGAGCTCCACGAAGCCGTCGAGCCACTCGGTGAACGGGACGGCACCGATGAACGAGAACAGGCCAACGCACACCTGGCGCGTCTCGTCGCCCGAGCGCTTGTCGCGCACGGTGATCTCGGTCAGCCGGTTGTCGCCGTGCAGCGCCACCACCTCGGTGTGGGGCGCCACCGTGATGTTCGGGGCCGCCACGATCCGATCGATCAGATAGCTCGACATCGACGCCGACAAGTCCGCCCCGCGAATCGCGATCGTGACCGATGACCCCTGCTGGGCCAGATAGATCGCCGCCTGGCCGGCGGAGTTGCCGCCGCCGATCACGGTCACCGGATTCGGCCCGCACACGCGCGCTTCGAGATCGGTGGCCGCGTAGTAGACCCCGGCACCTTCGAACTCCTCCAGACGTTCGAGCGGCAGCTTGCGATACTGCACGCCCAGCGCGACCACGACCGCTCGCGCCATCAGTACCGTGTCGTCGCCGAGCGTGAGTCGGTAGCCGTCGCACACCGCGTCGATGCGTTCCACCGAACACGGACTGGTGATCTGGGCGCCGAGTCGCTGTGCCTGCAACGCCGCCCGTTCGACGAGTTCGCCGCCGGAGATCCCCGACGGGAAACCGACGTAGTTCTCGATGCGACTGCTCGTGCCCGCCTGGCCGCCGACGCCGACCCGGTCGATCAGCAGTGTCGTCAAGCCTTCCGATGCGCCGTACACCGCAGCGGCGAGCCCGGCGGGTCCGGCGCCGACGATCACGACGTCGAGCACCTCGAGACTCGTCGGTTGGTAGACGAGTCCGAGGTGCGAGGCCAGCTCGCCGACGGTGGGGTTGCGCAGCGTTGCGGTCGAGCTGACAACCACTGGCATGTCGGAGCGGCGCGCAGCAACCGATGCGAGGAAGACGTCCGCATCCTCGATGTCGTCGCCGTCGACGTCGATCCACTGAAACGGCACACGCTGGCGGAGCACGTACGAGCCGAGTTCGAGCGCTCGCTTGGAGTAGCGCGACCCGATGATGCGCAACGACCCGGACCCGACGCCCCGAAGGATGACCTCCCGACGAGCGACGAGCGCCGCGAAGATCAGATCGCCGATCTCGGGATCACTGGCCAGCAGCCGCCGGAACTCGCCGGGCGTGATGCGACGGATCCGGCCAGCAGTGCGCATGCGCCCACGCAGGAATGTGCGCTGACCGGTGAGCAAGCTGAGTTCGCCGAGGAAGTGTCCAGCGCCGTGGGTGGCGATCACCGTCTGGACCTCGGTGGCTGCGTCGGCGTAGATGACATCCGCCTCGCCTTCGAGGATCAGGATCAGGTCGTACGAGGCTTGCCCCTCGACGAACAACGAGACGCCGGCACCGACGGCTGACTCGTCCCCGTAGTCGACGAGCCGCTCGAGCTGGGCGGCGGTGAGTGTCGGAAATGACGTCGAGTCGGAGTCACCGGCCATGCGTCGCAGCCTATTGCCGACCCGGCGGCCATCGCCCGGGGTCGATCGGCGCCGGCGCCGGCGCCGGGGCGCACTGCCGAGGTCAGCTCAAGCGAACATGCGGATGAGGATCTCGGCGGAATAGTGCTGGGCGAACGTGTCGAGAAAGATCGGGAAGTCGAGCGATGCGGTGCCGCTCGCCAGGTCGGAGATCGACCGAATCACACACAGGGGCACACCGCCGAATTCGAGGCACACCTGCGCGACGGCCGCACTCTCCATGTCGACGCAGAGCGCATCGGGGGTCCGGGACCTGACGATTGCCTTCAGATCGTGTTCGATGAACTCGTCACCGGTGGCGATCTGTCCGACATGGACGCTCGGACGCCCGATCCCCAGCTCACTGCGCTGGTGCTGACTCACTACCGTGTCGATGTCGGCGACGAAGTCACGCGAGGCACGCAGGGCCAGCTCGGTGAGGTCGACGTCGGTGCGGATCTCGACGACGCCGGACAACGGGATCTCGCCTCGAGAGAACATCGACGGCGGACCCTGCAGATCATGTTGGATCAACTCGGTTGCGACGACCACGTCACCCACCCGGAGGTCGTCGGCGAGCGCACCGGCGACACCGGTGAACACGATGGCATCGACGTCGAACTCGCGCAACAGCGTGAGTGCCGTGACCGCCGCAGCCACTTTGCCGATGCGGGACCGGACCAGCGTGACGCGCTGCTCACCGAGCAGACCGCTGTGGAACTGGCGGCCCAGGTGTTCCGCGATCGACTCGTCGGCGAGGAGTTCATGGAGCCGCTGCACCTCCTCGGGCAGGGCACCGATCACGCCGATGTGGGCGTGCGGCACTGGCATCTGCGCAGCGTAGGTCGCCGGCGACTCAGGCGGTCGACGACGGGTGCCGGCGAGGCGAGGGCACCGAGCATGCCTTCATCGATTGACCGAAGAGCGGATTGATCGGGCACACCCCGAACACGCCGGTGGCGATCGGCAGGAGCGCAAAGGCGGCGAGCGCGGTTCCGCCGACGCCGCCGATGGCCAGCCCGGCCACGATGAGGAGCAGACCACCACCGATCCGGATCCAGCGACCGAGTGGTGTGTTCATGAAGGAGAGAAAGCGCATCTCTCCATTATACCCCACGGGGTATAAATTGGGAGAGGACGGGCGCTGTTGCAGATCTCGTGGACCGATTGTTAGGCTCACCTAACTATGCAGCGAAAGTACACTCGACACTTTATGGGAAGCCTCCTCGTCGGAGCGCTCGTGTTCAGCTCCTGCGGGAGTGACAGCGACGCCGGCTCGGCCGGCGACGAGGCGGCCACCCCGGACGGCGGCACGATCACCTCGCCGACCGATTCGACCGGTGACGAGACGGCCACCGCTGACGGCGGCACGATCACCGTCTACACCGGCCGCCACTACGGCATCGAGACCGTGTTCGACCAATTCACCGCCGACACCGGTATCGAGGTCCGATTCACCACCGGCAACGACCCTGAACTGCGCGAGCGCCTGATCGCCGAAGGGGCCAACACCCCCGCCGACGTCGTGATGACCGCAGACGCGGCCAACGTCGAACTCTCTGCCGACGCCGGCATCCTGGCGAGCGTCGAGAGCGACGTGCTCACCGAGACGATCCCCGAGGAACTTCGCAGCGACGCCAACGACTGGTTCTCGCTCAGCCAACGGGCCCGGGTGATCATCGCGAGCACCGAGCGCGTCGAGGATCCGCCGACCACGTACGCCGGGATCGGCGACCCGGCGTGGCAAGGCAAGCTGTGCCTGCGTCCGAGCACGCATCCCTACACCCAGTCGCTGGTCGCCAGCCTGATCGTCGCCGAGGGCGAGGAGCGCGCCACCGAGATCGTGCAGTCGTGGGTCGACAACGACCCGTTGTACATCAACAGCGACACCGACATCTACAAGGCGGTCGCTGACGGCGACTGCGATGTGGCGATCGCCAACACCTACTACCTCGGTCGCCTCCTCACCGAGGACCCCGACTTCCCCGTCGAGATCGTCTGGCCCGAGCAGGACGGCCGCGGCGCCCATGTCAACGTGAGTACCGCGGCAGTCACGGCCAACGCCCCGAATCCCGCTGGCGCGCTCGCGTTGATCGAGTGGCTCGCCACCGACGGCCAGCAGCAGTTCGCCGACGCCAACTTCGAGTACCCGGCCGACCCGAACGTCGAGCCGAACGAGATCATCGCCGGCTTCGGTGAGTTCACCGCCGACCTCCCAGCCGTGCGGCAGCTCGGCGCCAACCAACCCGCTGCGGTCGGGGTGCTCAGCGCGACCGGCTACGAGTGAGCTGATCCAGCGCGCATGACCACCACGATCACCGACGCGGCCGACCTCGCGCCTGGCCAGACGACCGGACCTGCCGACGGGTCGGGCGGGGCGCGGTCGTCGCCGGGTTCGGTCGCCGGGCAGCGAGCCCGGTCGTGGACGAGCACCGCCGTGATCGTCGCCGTTGCGATCGCCGTCTCGGTGCCCGTGCTCGTGATCGTGTGGTCGATCGTGCAGCCGAGTACCGAGGTCTGGGAAGAGCTGTGGGCCACACGGCTGCCGGGCATGATCCGCGACACGGCAACGCTGCTGACCGCAGTACTCGTCGGCACGCTCGTGCTCGGCACGTCGCTCGCCTGGCTGGTGACCGCGTACCAGTTCCCCGGTCGGCGGCTACTCGGCTGGCTGTTGGTGACCCCGCTCGCGATCCCCGGCTACGTGCTCGGCTTCGTCTGGCTCGACACGCTCCAGGAGCCCCTCGGCGCTCGCAACGTGCGATCGATCTGGCTGTGCGCGTTGGTACTCACGATCACGCTCTATCCCTACGTCTACCTGTTCGCCCGGGCCGCGTTCCGTGAGCAATCCCAGCGGGCGATCGACGTCGCCGCGCAGTCTGGGGTGCAGCCGCACCCAGGCGTTCTGGCGCGTCGTGTTGCCGATGGCGCGTCCATCGCTGGCCGGCGGCGCTGCGCTGGTCGGGATGGAGGTGCTCACCGATGTCGGCACCGTGCGACTCTTCAACGTCTCGACCATCGCCGACGGCGTCCTGCGGGTGTGGTTCGGAACCGGCAATCGCAATGCGGCCGCGGAGCTGGCCGTGCTGTTGATCGGCGTCGCCGTCGTGTTGATCGCGATGGAGCGTCTGGCCCGCGGGCGCGCTCGATTCACGCAGTCGGGGTCTCGAACGGGTCTCCACGCCGAGCGACTCAGCGGCACCCGAGCTCTCGGCGCGTCAGCCATCGGGTGGGCGATGTTCACGCTGGCGGTTGCGCTGCCCGTCTACCGACTGATCACCTGGGCGCTCGAGGCCCGGCGCACCAACCAGACGGCCACCGTGGCCGGCGACCTCGGCTTCCACCTGATGTCATCGCTGAGGGTGGCGGCCGTTGCAACGCTCACCTGTCTGGCACTCGGCCTGCTCCTGGTGGCCGGGCTGAACCGACGGCGCCGGAGCGGGTCACTGCTCGCACGCCTGGCGACACTGGGCTACACGGTCCCCGGACCGGTCGTGGCGATCGGTGTCCTGGTCACCTTGGCGGCGGTCGACCGAACCGGCTGGCTGCCCGACGGCTGGCTCCTCGTCGGATCATTCGTCGGCCTGATCTACGCCCTCGTCGTGCGCTTCCTCGCCGTTGCCTACCAAGGCATCGAGTCGAGCGTCGGCAAGGTGTCACCGTCGGTGGTGGCGAGCGCCCGCACACTCGGCGCCGGTCGGTTTCGGGTGGCCACACGCATCGAGCTGCCGCTGGCGGGCGCCGGCATCATCGCGGCGTCGGTGCTGGTCGCGATCGACACCCTGAAAGAGCTGCCGATCACGCTGCTGTTGCGTCCCTTCGGCACCGAAACGCTCCCCATCTGGGTGTGGCAGGCGACCTCGGAGAGCCTGTGGATCCAGGCTGCCGTGCCATCACTGGCGATCGTGGCGGTTGGCATGGTGCTCGTGGCAGCGCTGTTGTGGACCCTGGAGCACGGTGCGGAGACGGTGTCGTGAGTCTGCCGACATCGACTCGCGTGAGGCCCGCGGTCGGCCGCCAGACGTTCCGGGTCGGGGCGACGACCGCTACCGTGCCCACCTCGATGGATGCCACCCTCGATCAGTCCAGTGCCGCACTGTCGGTGAACGGAGTGACCCGGCGGATCGCTGGGCGCGACGTGGTCGACCAGGTGTCGTTCGATGTCGCCGATGGCGAGCTCGTGGTGATCGTCGGGCCGAGCGGGTGCGGCAAGTCGTCGCTGCTGCGAGCGATTGCCGGGCTCGATCCGATCGCTGCCGGGCACGTGGTGCTCGATGGCAACGACGTCACGACGTCCCCGCCCGAGAAACGGCGGATCGGTCTCGTGTTCCAGGACCACGCACTGTTCCCGCACCGCAGAGTCGACCAGAACATCGCCTTCGGACTGACGGGCCTCGATCGGGCCGCACGTGCCCGACGAGTCGAGGAGTTGCTCGAGCTCGTTCGACTCCCGGGCGTGGGCAAGCGGTACCCGCACGAGTTGTCGGGCGGCGAGCAGCAGCGCATCGCGTTGGCCCGAGCGCTCGCGCCCGACCCTGCGGTCGTCCTGTTGGATGAACCGTTCGCGAGTCTCGATCCATCGCTGCGCGACGACGTCCGCACCGACGTGATCGAGGCCCTCCGTCTCCGCAATGCAGCCGCAGTGCTGGTCACCCACGACCGCGAAGAGGCCTTGGCACTCGGCGATCGCGTCGCCGTGATGTCGAACGGTCAGATGCTGCAGATCGATCGACCCGACGAGGTCTACGAGCGGCCGAGCGATCGGTTCGTGGCGACGTTTCTCGGCGAGGCGTCGTTCCTGCCCGATCCCGACGCTCCTGACGTCGCGATGATGGCTCGGCCGCACGATCTGAACCTCGTCGCGGACGGCGGCGACGACCGGGTGGCGGCACGCCGGTACCTCGGCGCCGCCTGGCGGTACACGGTGCAGTGCGCTGACGGCACCGACGTCGACGTCGACGTCGCCG
Source organism: Ilumatobacteraceae bacterium (assembly GCA_963741875.1). Classification (GTDB taxonomy): domain Bacteria; phylum Actinomycetota; class Acidimicrobiia; order Acidimicrobiales; family Ilumatobacteraceae; genus Sva-07. The sequence continues at coordinate 306,619 of CAVUJO010000006.1, forward strand.
GAGGGCCGGGAACAACTCCGTTGAGTGTCGGTGACTCGTGCACCGTGGTGATCGACGCCGGTCACCCATTGCACCGCCTTCCCGCCTGATCGAGCCAGCCGTCTACGGTTCGGCGCATGGAACTCGAGGATCGCGTCGTCGTTGTCACCGGAGCCGGATCGGGGATCGGTGAAGCCATCGCCCGAGCCGCCCACGCGGCCGGGGCTCGCCACGTGGTCGTTGCCGACCTGAACGGTGCCGAGGCCGAGCGGGTCGCCACCGACATCGGGGGCACGGCGGTGGCGATCGACGTGCGCGACGAGTCGGCGATCCAAGCGATGGTCGAGTCGACGCTCGACGCTCACGGGCCGATCGATCTGTTCGTCTCCAACGCGGGTTTCGTGACGGCTGCCGGAGTGGAGGACACGAACGAGGCGATCCAGACGATGTGGGAAGTGCATTGCATGGCCCACATCTACGCCGCCCGTGCGGTGCTGCCGTCGATGATCGCCCGGGGCGAGGGCTACATCCTGAGCACGGCATCGGCTGCGGGTCTCCTGACGCAGATCGGGTCGATGGCGTACTCGATGACCAAGGCCGCGGCCATCTCGCTCGCGGAGTGGCTGTCGATTTCGCACCACCATCAAGGCGTCCGATTCTCGGTGCTGTGCCCGCAGGCGGTGGCAACCAACATCGTGCGCAACAGCCCACAGAACTCGATGGCCGCCCAGGCCGACGGAGGCGACGACGACAACGGATTCGAGGGTGGCGTGGCGAGCGGCGACGGCGTGCTCGACCCCAACGACGTCGCGCAGCTGTGCCTGCAAGCGATCCGTGACGAACAGTTCTTGATCCTGCCCCACCCCGAGGTCGCGACCTACGTGGAACGCAAAGCGACCGACCGCGACCGCTGGCTCGGCGGCATGCGTCGCTTCCAGTCCGCCCTGCACCCCGACGGCAACCTCCCCGGCAACGCCATCGCGCCCTGACTGTGTCAACTGGGGTCTGACCCCAGTTGACACACTCGAATCGGAGGGGGTGGGTGCGGAGTGCTTGACTGACGACCATGACTGCGATCTCCGATTCCGTCCGCCTCGAGACCGTCACTGCCGACGTCGGTGACATCGCCCTCGTCATCGTCGACAACCCGCCGGTGAACGCGCTCAGCTGGCATGTTCGCCAAGGGCTGTTCGACGGGATCAACCAGGCGGTCGAGCGCGGCGCCAAGGCGGTCGTCGTCATCTGCGACGGTCGTACCTTCATCGCCGGCGCCGACATCAGCGAGTTCGGCGGCAACGTCCCGCAGGCCGCTGGCCTCCACGAGGTGCAGGCGGCCATGGAGAACGCACCGGTGCCCGTCATCGCTGCGATCCACGGCACGGCGCTCGGCGGCGGGCTCGAAGTGGCACTCTGCGCGCACTACCGCGTCGCAGTCGACTCGGCGAAGTTCGGTCTCCCCGAAGTGAACCTCGGCCTCCTGCCCGGCGCCGGCGGCACCCAGCGGCTCCCGCGCCTCGTCGGCGTGCCCAAGGCGCTGGAGATGATGACGTCCGGTCGCCACATCGGTAGCGGCGAGGCGCTCGCGGCCGGCCTGATCGACGATGTCACCGCCGGCGGTCCGGCCGAACTGCGTGACGCCGCCGTTGCCTTCGCCAACAAGGCCGTCGCCGAGAACCTCCCACTCGCTCGTGTTCGCGACCGCGACGAAAATGTGCTCGACGCCCGAGGCAACGACAAGCTCTTTGCCGACTTCCGGGCGTCGATCGCTCGCAAGACCCGTGGTTTCCTCGCACCCGAGTACAACATTCGGTGCATCGAGGCCGCGGCGAACCTGCCGTTCGACGAGGGACTCAAGGTCGAGGGGAAGCTCTTCATGGAGCTGATGACCGGCCCCCAGTCGGGTGCGCAGCGTTACGCATTCTTCGCCGAACGCGCCGCCAACAAGATCCCCGACATCGCCAAGGACACCCCGCTCATCGACGTCGAGAAGTGCGGCGTGCTCGGCGCCGGCACGATGGGCGGCGGCATCGCGATGAACTTCGCCAACGCCGGGATCCCGGTCACGATCGTCGAGCGCGATCAGGCGGCACTCGATCGCGGTCTCGGTGTCGTCCGCAAGAACTACGAGCGCTCCGCATCGCGCGGCTCGATCCCGGCCGAGGCCGTCGAACAGCGGATGGCCCTCATCACCGGCTCGACCGACAAGGCCGACTTCGCGGACTGCGACATGGTGATCGAAGCAGTCTTCGAGAACATGGAGCTCAAGCAGTCGATCTTCAAGGAGCTCGACGAGATCTGCAAGCCAGGTGCCGTGCTTGCGTCGAACACCTCGGCGCTCGACATCAACGAGATCGCCGCGGCCACCTCACGTCCCGAGAGTGTCATCGGCATGCACTTCTTCTCTCCCGCGAACGTGATGAAGCTGCTCGAGAACGTGCGGGGTGACAAGTCGTCCGACTCGGTCGTCGCCACCACCATGGCCATCGGCAAGAAGATCGGCAAGGTCCCGGTGATGGTCGGTGTGTGCCGTGGTTTCGTCGGCAACCGCATGCTGTTCATGCGCGGCGCCGAAGCCGAACGCATGATCCTCGAAGGCGCCACGCCGTCACAGGTCGACAACGTCCTGTACGAGTTCGGGTTCCCCATGGGTCCGTTCGCGATGAGCGACCTCGCCGGCCTCGACATCGGCTGGGACGAGAGCACGTCGTCCGGCTCCACCATCCGCGAGGTGCTCTGCGAGAACGGGCGCCGGGGCCAGAAGAACGGCCGCGGTTACTACACCTACGACGCTGAGACCCGGGCGTCCACGCCAGACCCCGAGGTGGTCGAACTGATCAGGAACTTCGCCGTCGGCAAGGGAATCGAGCAGCGCGAGGTCACCGACCAGGAGGTGCTCGAGCGCCTGCTGTATCCGATGGTCAACGAGGGGGCCAAGATCCTCGACGAAGGCATCGCCATCCGGGGCAGCGACATCGACGTGGTGTGGGTCAACGGCTACGGCTGGCCGGTCTACCGGGGCGGGCCCATGTACTGGGCCGACTCGGTCGGGCTCACCGAGATCGTCGACAAGATCAAGCACTACAGCGAGACACTCGGTGGCAATCATTGGAACCTGTCGCCGCTGCTCGAACGCCTCGCCTCCGAGGGCGGCGCGCTCCATCAGTTCAGCAACTGACGTCCGCGCCAGCCACGAGGTTTACGCGCAGGGGGAAGCTGGGTACGGGTGTGCAGCTCACAACTGCACAGCCGTTCGCAACGCGGACGGCTTGACCGAAAGGCTCACTCATGGTCCCTGCTACTGCATCCCGTCGCCGCTCGACGACACGATCGATCGCCTCACTCGTGGTCGCCGGCGCGCTCATCTCGACAACCGCGTGCGGGTCCGACGAGACCGCTGACACCGACCAGATCGAGGTGGACACCTCCGACGTCGAGTCGGCACTGGACACCGCCGTCTCCGAGGTCGAGTCCACCAGCGACGACATCGCCCAAACGCTGCGAGACAACGGTTTGGACACCATCGCCGGCGTCGTCGAGCAGGTCGACGTGTCGGAGTGGGTCGGCGATGGCGACTTCACCTTCTTCGCCCCGAACGACGAAGCATTCATGAGCCTCGACGCGAACGCCACCGCCGATCTCCTCACCGATCCCGCTCAAATCCTCGACGTCCTCCGCAACCACACACTGTCGGGAACCGTCGAAGCCGGTGAACTCACCGCGCTGGACTCCGTCGACACCGAGGCAGGCGAAACGCTGGCCGTTTCGGTGGACGGTGACGTCGTCCGCGTGGGCGATGTGACCGTCGTCGCAACTGACATCGAGGTCGCGGGAGGGGTGGTTCACACCGTCGACGGATTGCTGATTCCGTGACGGCGACAGAGCTCGCGGTCGACGCGTACCCGCACGAACCGAGGCCGACGGATGACGTCGACGACGACGAGCGACCACCCTCCACGCTGCGGTTTCGCGAGGCGGGCAAGCAGTTCGACGATCGTTGGATCGTTCGCGACCTGAATGTCGACGTCACCGCCGGCACCATCGTCGGTCTCGTCGGGCCATCTGGTTGCGGCAAGACGACGACCGTTCGTCTGGCCACCGGGGTCTATCGACCCGACGAGGGCGACGTGTCGGTCCTCGGCCACGATCCCACCACCCGGCGTACCTCCGACCGCACAGCGATTGGCTACCTCCCTCAGTCACCTGTGCTGTTCGACGACCTGTCGTTGTGGGAGAACCTCAACTACCACGCCTCCTTGAACGGGGTGCCCTGGCGGCGACGCCAGCGGCTGCAACAGGTGTTGGAACTCGTCTCGCTGACCGGGGAGGAACGCAAGCTCGTTCGTGATGCGTCGGGCGGCATGCGCCGGCGACTGGCCCTGGCGGCCACCCTCGTCCACGACCCTGCGTTGCTGATACTCGACGAGCCCACCGCAGGAATCGACCCGTTGCTGCGGCGCGAGATCTGGGAACACTTCCGAGTGCTCAGCGAACGGGGACGGACACTCGTCGTCACGACGCAGCACGTCACTGAAGCGGCCCACTGTGACATCGTCGTGGTGCTCGACGAAGGCCGAGTCGTTGCGGTGGGAACTCCTGACGAGCTCCAGCGTGCTGCGTTCGGTGGCGACGTCGCCACGCTTCGATTCGCCTCGCAGATCGATGACGAACTTCGCAGAGAACTCGACGAATTCGGGTGTCGCTCCGTGACCATGATCGATCCGACCCAGGTCCGCATCGTCGTCGACAAGGCCTCCGCTGACCTCCCGCAGTTGCTGCGTCACCTGGAGACACTCGGCGTCGCAGTCGAGGAGTCGGCGGAGGTGCCCGTCGACTGGGACGAGACATTCATCGCGCTCGTCGGACCGAGGGACGTGCAATGAGCCGAGCCCCGAGCGCCACCACTGCGCCGAGCACTGGCGCACACCGTGCGAGACGGCTGGTTCAGGTCGGCGGCTCGCTTCGCAAGGAAGTCGCCTCCTTGGTGCGCCAGCCGAGGCTGCTCCTCGTGCTGGTCGCCGGACCCTTTCTGATCCTGTTGTTGTTCGCCGTCGGCTACAACCAGCAACAAGCCGTGCTCCGCACTGCGTTCATCGGCCCGGAAGGTTCGGTGTACGAGCAATCGATCGACCAGTTCGCCGACAGTCTCCAGCAGTACGTCGACAGCGCCGGATACTCCGACGACCTGGTCGCCGCAGAACAGAAGTTGAGCGTCGGTGACATCGACGCAGTGGTGATCTTCCCCGCCGACCCACTCGACTCGGTTCTCGGCGGAGATCAGGCGCAGATCACCGTGCTGCACAACAAGATCGATCCGATCCAACAGGTCGCCGTGCAAGTGTCGTCCCAGGTGGCGGTGATGGAGTTGAACGCACGGGTCTTGGAGGAGGTCGTCGGGCAGGCCCAGGACACGCTGGTGCCCGTCCAGGAAACGCTCACCCTCGCCGAGAGTCAGGCCGCAGCCTTCTCCGACGAACTGGAGCGCGGCGATGCCGACGCCGCAACTGCGGCGCTGGGCGAACTCCGGTCGTCGGCCGTTGCCCTCGACACGGTCAGCTCAGCATCATCAGAACTCGCGGCCGCACTCGGCGGCGACGAGGCCACGCTGGCGGCGCTCGACGAATTCCACGGGACGATCGACGATCTGCAGTCGACCATCGAGCGAACCGAAACGGCAGCGTCGTTGCAGCCCGGCGATGCCGACGAGCTCCAGGCGGCAATCGGGCAGGTGGAGCGGGCGTCTGCGTCTGCCAGCACCATCGATCCCGGCATCGTGGTTCGCCCATTCGCGATCGAGACAGCCAACCTGCAACGCCAGTCGGTGGACGTCAACGACTACTTCGCACCAGCGGCGATTGCGCTCCTCCTCCAGCACATGGTGCTGACGTTTGCCGCGATGAGCCTGGTGTCGGATCGCACGCTCGGCATGTTCGAGGTGTTCCGGGTGGGACCGATGAACGCCAGTCGTCTCATGGCCGGCAAGTATCTCTCGTTCTTGTTGGTTGGTGGTGCTGTCGGTGGGGCACTGCTCGCTCTCATGGTCACGGTGCTCGATCTTCCGATGCGAGGCGACGTGCTGTGGGTGGCCGTCGGTCTCGGCGGGCTGCTCGCGGCGTCGATCGGCTTCGGCATGGTGCTGGCGCTGCTCGCGCGCTCAGACGTCCAGGCCGTCCAATTCGCCATGCTCGCGCTGCTGGCCGGGTTGTTCTTCGGTGGCTTCTTCCTCGAACTCGAAGCCTTCGACTACCCCGTGAAGCTGCTGTCGTGGGCGTTGCCGGTCACCTACGGCACCCGACTGTTGCGCGACGTGATGCTGCGTGGTCTCGATCCGAGCTGGTTCGATCTGCTCGGCTTGGCGATGACCACCGCAGCGTTTGCCGGTGCAGCGTGGTGGCTGCTGTACCGTCGGCTGCGAGTCCGATGAACGACCAGCCCGACATCGTGGGGAGCCCGCCTCCCCGAGTTCGCCTTCGCCTTCGCGATCGGTGGCGCACGCCCGAGGACGAACGGCGAATCGGTCGATTGATGATCAGTCTCGGCGTCGTGGGCGCCATCGTCGCGATCTTTGGCACCGTCGTCGGCTGGATCTTCGTCGGCCAACTCGGCGACGCGTCAGCAGACACCCTGGACGTGACCGTGCAGACCCTCGACGCCGTCGATGACACGATCGATCTGGCCGATGACGTGCTGGCCTCGACAGGCGACGCGGTCGATGCGCTGGGGGGCACGCTCACGGCCGTCTCGGCCTCATTCGAGACCGGCACGAGAGCAATCGACGACATCGCCTCGCTCGCCGACACGCTGGGACCGTCGCTGACCGATGCCAGCGACACGGTACGCAGCCTGTCGGGCATCGGCGACCAGATCGACAGCGCTCTCAGCACGCTCTCGCGCCTTCCCATCGGTCCGGACTACGACCCCGCCACGGGACTCGGCGACGGGTTCAGCGAACTTGCCGACGCGTTGGACACCCTGCCCCCGGAATTGGCCGCAACCTCGGAGAGCCTCATCGAATTCACCGGGAACGCCAGTGGTCTCCAAGCGCAACTCGATGAATTCGCTGCATCTGTGACCGACATCGGTGGCGACCTCGGGAACACCGAGGCGCTCGTCGATCAGTATCGACGCAGCGTCTCCGAAGCGCGGGTGCTGGCACAACAGACCAGCAACGACCTGAACAACAGCGTCGTCCTCATGCGTTTACTCCTCGTGGCCGGAGGTCTGACCCTCCTGTTCGGCCAGGTGGTCCCGCTGTGGCTGGGACGTTCGTTGCTCGATGACGGCACGATCGTCCAGCCCGCCTCCGACTGAGCACGGTGCCGACGAACGAGCTCAGGTCTCCACGGTGCCGGAGTTGCCCATGTCCGCCCGATCGTCGTTCGCACGCGACCTGGCGATCTCGACCAGCTGGCTGATCTTGTTCGGCGCGGTCCAGTACTCCCACCGATCGGCCTGCACGCTCAACACCACCGCACTCGCCCGACCTTCGGGGAAGAACGAATCGAGCATCGGATTCCACAGGTCATCGAGGAGCTGGCTGTCGTCGTCGATCACGCCTCGACCGGCGACGGAGATCCACGTGGTCGAGCCGTCGACGAATGCCACATTGACGGCGTCCATCGCCGGCAACACCCAGTCGGCGTCTCGGTCGACGACGAAATGCACGTCACCGGATTCGGCGACATGTTGCACGGTGAGCGGCCTCGACGACAGCGTGCCCCGCTCGTCAACCGATGTCAGCATCACCGTTCGGACCTTCGCAACTCGCTCCCGCAGCGCGGCGAGATCGAGATCACCGTCGTCGGTCACGAGCTTGTCCGACACCGCCTTGAGGCGATCGCCGACAACGCGCGCTCCCGATGCCAGCCCGCTGACTGCGTTCGCCACGGGGGACCGCCAGTCGCGCTTGGCGTCGTCGGGCCCGCGGCGTTCCGCAGAGCGACCTTCGAGTTGATCGGTGCCCATGCGTTCGGCGAAGGCATCGAGGTCGGGCTGGTCCTGCGGTCGGTCGGCCACCTTCTCGGCGGGTCGATCGGGAAAGTCGTCGCCGGCCGAGGGGCTTGGTGTGGGATTGGCGACGTCGGGGTGCGGCCCCTGAGAGGGGTCGCCACCGGCTTGGGATCGGAGATGGTTGGTGCTCATGCGTCGGCACTACCCAATGGGGCGTGGGATCACGCACGGTCAGAATGAGCGGCGCCAGTCGGAGTCTGGTCAGGAGGTACGAACCGCAGTGGGCAGACCAGCCACCTGGTCGAGTTCGTGCCAGAGATCTCGCAGCCACCCCGGGCGAATGTCGCCGTGGTCGGCAGCCACGAGGTCGGCCAGCCACTGCCGTTCGGCTCCGGACGACATGGCGAATGCCGTGGCGCTGTCGGGCGGCGAGTCGATCCATTCGCGCTCCACCAGGTCGCGAGCTGTCGCAAGGACGGCAATCGAGGATCCGAGATCGCGCAATGCCCGACGGTGCAACAGCTCGTGTGTCCACCAGCGACTGGCCGGGTCGCAGCGATTGGTCGGGTCGGGGCCGAGCACCGCGAGTTGGTCGATGGGTCGGTCGACGCGAACCGGATGAAACACCGATGTGCACGGGGCCGATGTGGCCGTCACCCAGTGCAGTGGATCCGTGCGGAGATCGCTCACCCAGGACGCTGTGCTCTGCGACGACGACACCGAGCCGCCGGCGTGCACGCACGGTGCTGCCATCGCGCCGTCGGTCGGCGACCAGAGCGGCGACGCGCCATCGCCATGGTCGCGGAGCGCGGCGAACATGTCGGCGACGTCCAACGCTGCGTCGGCGGCCGGTTGGGTGCGGGCGCGACGCGACGTGCACGAGGTGTTCCGAGCGGCCGTCGTCGAGGTGAACTCCTCGGCGAACCCGGCGATGGTGAGCCCGTTGGAGATCGAGCGACCGCGGCCGGTGACGTGCTCGACGGCCCAGTTGGAACCAGCCGTCTCCAGCACGATGGCGCCCGAAGGGTCAGCGACAAGAAAGCTGTTGTGGTACGAGAACCCGGGATTCTCGTGGCTGCACGGTCCGCCCTGACCGTGTCGTTCGAGCAGATCGACGATCACGCCGGCGGCGTCGTGGGCGTTGGCTGCCCGTTCGAGCGCGAGCCGGAGCAGGTCCATGCCGAGCAGCGCCGGTTCGCCGAGCGGTTGGTTGGTGAACACCGCCTCGTTGCCGATGACGACGCCGTGTTCGTTCGCTCCCATCTCGGCACCCCACATCCACCACGGCTGGGAGAGCAGCAGGGCGTGGGTGTGTGCCACCTGCGGGATCGAGATCCAGGTGCAGTCCACGTCGCCCGACGCGTCGGGGTGATCGGCCGCCGGATGCCAGCGAGGGATCTGTGCCTCGTTCGGGTCGCGATCGCTGTTCTTGGCGAACAGCACGCCGTCCGGCGTCAACGAGACCAACGTGTCACACACGCGGCCGACGCTACATCCCGACTCGACTCGACTCCCGCTGCGGTGGCTCACCGGTGTCACGTTGAGCCCGGCACCGTGTGACCGTTGGAAGATGTGCTACGACGGGCAGCCATGACGATGACATTCCAGGAAGCGTGCGCGGAGGTCTGCGCGACGGGGACACGGTTCGAGATCCAGGAGGTCGACGTCCACGGCGTGCCGACCAAGGTGTTCGCAGGGACCCCGCCGAACATCAGGTGGCTGTTCGCGGCTGCGGCGGCACGCACCGACGACTTCATCGTGTTCGAGGACGAACGCTGGCCGATGCCCCGCGTGATCGAGCTGATCGGCCAGATCGGCCACGCCCTCGTGAACGACCTGGGCGTCACCAACGGCGACCGCGTCGCCATCGCAATGCGCAACTATCCGGAGTGGATCGCTGCGTTTGCCGCCATCACGGCGGTGGGCGCCGTGGCCGTACCGATGAACGCCTGGTGGCAGACCGATGAGATGGTCTTCGCGCTCGACGACTCCAACTCGAAGATCGTCATTGCCGACGCCGACCGACTGAACCGGATGCGGGCGGCGAGTCCCGGATCGATCACGGCCAGGGTCGTCACCGTCCGCGAGGGCGCCGAGGCCCGGCCCGACGACCAGTTCGAGGTCGTGGCGCTCGAAGCGCTCCTCACGGCGGGAACGGAGCTACCCGAGGTGGACATCGACCCGGACGACGACGTCACCATCCTCTACACCTCGGGCACCACCGGCAACCCGAAGGGTGCCGTCTCGACCCACCGGGCGATCCTCAGTTCGCTCATGGCCTTCGCCGCCCGTGGCGCCGTGAATGCGTTGCGCGATCCGGCCGATCCCGATCCCGACAAGCCACAGTCCGCGCTGATGCTGTGCGTCCCGCTGTTCCACGTGACCGGTCTCGTGCCGGTGATGCTCGGTGCGTTCGTCGGCGGCTCGAAGCTGGTGATGACCTACAAGTGGGACCCCGAACGAGCGCTCGAGTTGATCGAGCGCGAGCGTGTGACCAACTTCGTGGGTGTCCCGACCATGAGTTGGGATCTGCTCGAAGCACCCTCGTTCGCCGAGCGTGACACGTCCAGCTTGCTGGCGGTCGGTGGCGGCGGCGCCCCGATGCCACCGGAATTGGTGAAGCGCATCGAGGACAACTTCAGCAAGGGCCGCCCGAGTCTCGGGTACGGCATGACCGAGACGAACGCCTACGGCCCGGGCAACGCAGGCGACGACTTCATCGCCCATCCCACCTCCACCGGTCGTGCCGTGCCGGTGATGGACCTCCGAGTCACCGATCCACTGGGGAACGTGCTGCCGGAAGGCGAGACCGGCGAGATCTGGTTCCGTGGTCCGATGTTGATCCGCGGGTACTGGAATCGACCCGATGCCACCGCAGACACGATCGTCGACGGTTGGCTGCGCTCCGGCGACATCGGCCGCATCGACGACGAGGGTTTCGTGTACGTCAGCGACCGGGCGAAGGACATGGTGCTGCGCGGCGGCGAGAACATCTACTCCGCCGAGGTCGAAGCGGCGATCTACGAGCACCCTGCGGTGTACGAAGCCGCCGTGTACGGCCTCCCCCACGAACGTCTCGGTGAGGAGCTGGCCTGCCATGTGATGGTGAAGCACGGCGAAACGCTGGAGGTGGCCGAGCTCCAGCAGTTCGTCGGCGAACGCCTCGCCAACTTCAAGGTGCCCACCCGGGTGACCATCGTGACCGAGCAGCTCCCCCGCAATGCCTCCGGCAAGATTCTCAAGCGTGAACTCCGCGACACGGTGCTCACCACCTGACCACGAAACGGACCCCACATGACCCGCATTCTCATCACCGGCAGCAACAGCGGCTTCGGCGAACTGGCAGCGCTCACGCTCGCCCGGCAGGGTCACGACGTGATCGCCACGATGCGCACCATCGCGAAGGGCGACGACCTCCGGGCCACTGCAGACGCTGAAGGCCTCCCGATCGAGATCCGGCGTCTCGACGTCAGCGACCCCGACTCGGTCGCCGACGGGATCGGTGACCCGGCCGAGATCGACGCCGTGGTCAACAACGCCGGCTTCGAAGTGGCCGGCGCACTCGAACTCGTCGACGACGAACTCTGGACCCGCCAACTCGACACGAACGTGCTCGGCCCGATGCGAGTGGCCCGAGCGGTCCTGCCGACCTGGCGGCGGCGAGGCAGCGGCACCATCGTGAACGTGTCGAGCATCGCCGGCGTCGTCGGATCACCGTTCGGTGGCGCGTACTCGGCATCGAAGCACGCGCTCGAAGCGATCAGCGAGGTCCTGCACTTCGAGACCAGCGGGTTCGGAATCCGGGTTCGCCTGGTCGAGCCCGGACGTTTCGACACCGGCTTCCACGACAACATCGTCACCGTCGACGGGTGGGAGGGCTCCGACTACTTCGAGCGTGCCGCCCGGTTCCGCGATTCCCAAGGGGTGCTGTCCGGTGACGGGCCTGCGCCCGATCCGCAAGACGTGGCCGATGCAATCGTGCGCGCCGCACTCGACCCGGACGCTCCATTCCGGAACTTCGTCGGCAACGATGCCCAACTGATCCACTCCGTGAAGTCGTCGATGCCGTTCGAGGAGTTCGAGACGGTCATGCGAGACACGCTCGACTGGCACGAATGACCGACATCGCCGCGGTCAAGACCTACCGCTACCTGCGCATCAGCATGGTGGGGGCGGTCGTGCTCCTGGGCGTGTCGATCATCGTCGAGCGGTCGAACGTCGACTGCTGGCAGACCTCGGTGTCCGCCTACTACTACACGCCCGTCCGGGCGATCTTCGTGGGCGTGCTGATGGCGATCGGGCTGTGCCTCATCGTGATCAAGGGCAGCACCATGTGGGAGGACGCCACCCTGAATGCAGCGGGGATGTTGGCGCCGATCGTCGCCGTCGTGCCGACCACCGACGTCGGCGAGTGTTGGTCGCAGAGTCCGGGCCGCCTCCCAGTCGACGACGACGGCAACCTCGCCACCTGGGTGATCGCGAACATCGACAACAACGTCACCGCGCTGTTGATCACGGGCATCACGGGGTTGCTGGTGGCCGCGGTGATCGCCAGCATCGCAACGAGCAACGTCAAGGCGGTCGCCGAGGTGGGAGAGGTCGGCATGCGACTGGGACTCCTCGCGGCGATGGTGTTCTTGTTGGCCGGCGCCGCGCTCTTCGTCGTCTGGGACGACTTCAACACCCGTGCGCACGGCATCGCGGCGGTGCTGATGTTCCTGTTCCTCGCACTCGCCGTCGGCGGAAACGCCTGGGACCGGCGCGGCGACCCAGCGCCGCGCGCCTATTTCTGGTGGTACGCGACCATCGCGGCGGCGATGTTGATCGCCCCCGCGATCATGCTCCCACTCGGATCGAATTGGCTCCACATGGTGCTGGTGCTCGAGGCCACCGAGATCACGTTGTTCGCGATCTTCTGGCTCGTGCAGACCAAGGAGCATTGGGGCGAGACGGTCTGACTGCCCGACCGGCCGACACCGAGCCGGCGCGATCTACCATCGTCGGATGTTCGAACCGTCCTTCGTCACCGTCCGCAACGGAGCCATCGATCTGCGAGTCGCGGTCACGGGGTCCGGCCCACTGATCCTGTGTATCCATGGATGGCCCGAGCTCTGGTACTCGTGGCGTCACCAGATGCGGCACTTCGCCGCACGGGGCTTCACCGTCGCCGCCATGGACGTCCGCGGCTACGGGGGGAGTTCGAACCCGGCGGAGATCGAGGCGTACCGGCTCAGCGAGTTGTGCGCGGACGCGGCCGCGGTGATCGACGAACTCGGTGGTGGCGAGGCGATCGTGTTCGGACACGACTGGGGGGCGCCCATCGCTTGGAACACCGCCCGCCTCCACCCCGACAAGGTGCGCGCGGTCGCCGGGCTCAGCGTGCCGTACACACCGATCGGGCCGGTGTCCTCGCTGGAGCTGTGGAAGGAGCGCTACGAGGGCAAGTTCTTCTACCAGCTCTACATCCAGCAGCCGGGGGTCGTCGAGGCCGAGGTCGGAGCCGATACCGCCGGCGCGCTGCGGAGGATCTACTACGCAGCGAGCGGCGACGCCGACCGATCGTTGTTCGGCGAGAAGGGTCCGGACGACGGTCTGCTCGACGGGACGATCGACCCCGATCCATTTCCCGCCTGGATGAGTCCGGACGACCTCGCGGTGTACGTCGAGGGGTTCGAGACCAGCGGCTGGGTGGGCCCGTTCAACCGCTATCGGGCACAAGGACTGGACGCGGACGAGCTGGGTTCGATGCCGGACGGCCAGCTGCAGCAGCCCGCCGCGTTCATCGGCGGCGAGCTCGACGGTGTCCGCAACTTCGTACCGGGGCTCGATCTCTACGACTTCGCCCCAGCGTTCTGCACCGACTTCCGTGGCTCGACGATCATCCCGGGAGCCGGCCACTGGGTCCAGCAGGAGGCACCCGAGGCCACCAACGCAGCGCTCGACGAGTTCGTCGATTCGCTGGACTGAACGCACCGGTTCCCCGTCGCCGACGTCCGGCGAATACGTTCGCCTGATGACCGCTCGTCTCCCCGCCCTGTCGCTCGCCGCCTCACCTGGGCGGCGCGCCCGAACGATCGACCTCGCAAAGGACATCGAGGCGCGAGGTTTCCCCGGGGTGTACTGCCCCAGCTTCGGCGATGCCATGGGGCTGTGTCTCTCGATCGCCCAGGCGACGACGACGTTGGAGGTCGGGACGTCGATTCAGCCCATCTACCTGCAGCATCCCGTGGCGCTCGCGACCTCGGCGAGCTATCTCCACGAGGTCGCCGAAGGCCGGTTCCGGCTCGGCGTCGGTGTCACGCACGGACCGGTGATCAAGCGGCTCGGCGTCGACACCGGCAAACCGCTGTCGGACATGCGCGAGTACGTCGAGGCGATGCGCGGCGCCGCCGAGCACATGGGTGGCCTCCCACCCGTGGTGCTCGCGACACTGCGCGACAGGATGGTCGCCCTGTCGGTCGAGGTCGGTGACGGTGCCGTGTGGGCGAACGGTTCGCTCAGCCGGATGCCGCATTCGGTCGGGCTGGTGCCCACCGAGCGCCGAGGCGACGGGTTCTGGATCGGCAACATGATCCCGACGGTGATCGACGACGACCTCGACGCTGCCCGTGCTCGAAACCGGAAGACACTGCAGGGCTACGTGGCACTTCCGAACTATCGCAACTACTGGATCGACGCCGGCTACGAAGCGGAGATGGCGGCCGCCAAAGCGGCGATCGACGCCGGCGACTCCGATGCCGCGATGGCGGCGATGAGCGATGCCTGGCTCGACGACTGCACGCTGTCGGGCCCGGCCGATCGAGTGCGCGACGGCGTCGAGGCATGGTTCGACGTCGGCGTCACCCCCATCGTCGTGCCGTCATCGACATCGGGCGGCCAGGCGAAGGCCGTCGCTGAGCTCTTCGATGCGTTCGCCTGAAGCGGCGCAATGATCCTCTACGTCGACTACGAGCACACGTCCACCTACGAGAAACCGAACACCGAGCGGTTGCTCGCAGCGCGCGCTCGAATCTCGTACATGCTCCAAGATCTGTCCGGACATCGATGTCTGCTCCAGCGCTACACCGATGTCGACGTCGGCATCATCGACGAACTCGCGATCGCTGCGGTGTTCATCAGCGGCAACGGAGCGCCGGCGGAGCGGTACGACCCGGCTGACCTGGCCGGGTTGGCGGCGATCATCCGATCGGGACGCACCCCGGTGTTCGGCTTCTGCGGTGGGTTGCAGCTCATGGGCACCACGCTGGGCGCACGGCTCGACCGCATCGGCCCGCTCGGCGACGACGAGATCGACGCCTCCCCGAACTACGAAGCAGGCTGGCGCAAGGAACTCGGATACCGACCGGTCGAACTGATCGGTGAGCACCCGTTGACGGCCGGCCTCGAGCGACGTCCAGTGTTCAGACATGCTCACACCTCCGAGCTGAAAGACACTCCGGACGGCTTCGTCAACCTGGCCCGCACGGACGTCACCGAACTCCAGTACCTGGCCCACGAGTCGCTCCCGTTGGCCGGCACTCAGTTCCATCCCGAGTACTGGACCGACGAACACCCCTCCGGTCGGCGACTGATCGCCAACTTCTGCGACTGGGCCGGCGTCACGGACTGATGCGTTCAGGTCGGGCAAGGGTCAGTTCCGGTGCGATGGCCTCCGAGTCGACCGACAGCTGACCCGAACCGTGCGCCCGCCTCAGCGCGAGGTGGGCGGGCGCAGCGGCTCTGGGGGTTCCCGCCAGATCGAGACGACGTCAGCCGGCTGTCTCGGACAGCGCTTCGACCTCGGAGCGAACTGCCTCGATGGCTGCGAGCTGACGCGAGGCGACATCACGCAGGTTCGTGGAGATGTCCTGGCCGAGCGCATCGCGGTACTCGGAGATCGCGTGGTCTTCACCGGTGAGCGCAGCCTTGATCACTCCGGCGGGGTCGGCGCCGGTGACCGCGTCCCTGACCGAGATCCAGCCACGGTGGACGGCAGCGGAAACCGAACCATCCTCATCGATGTCGTCACCGTACGCGGCGGCCATTGCTTCGAGTTCAGCTGAGAACTCGCCGCGCTGGTTGGCGAATGTTTCGAATCGGTGCCCGATGTCGGGCCGGTCCGAGTCGGCGAGCCGCGTGGCTGCGTGCTCGAAGCCCTTGCGTCCGTCTTCGAGGGTCTCGATGAGATCGGTGGTGACTCGTTGGTCTGTTGACTTGGACATGATCAGTTCCTTTGTGTGGGCGATGTGTGATGTTCGGGAGATTTCGGTCGGCGCGGGCGCCGATGCTGACGCGCAACGCGCCGACCGAAGGTGGTGGGTCAGGTGAAGATGCTGACGCCGCCGGGGCCGACGAGCAGTCCGACGATGATCAGGACGATGCCGTAGAGCACCTGCTTGCGCACGAGCGCCACGATGCCTGCCACCACGAGAATGACCGCGAGAATCCAGAGGAGGAATGCCATGAGAGGTCCTTTCGACCTGAGGCGGCGCGAGATGCGCCGCCTCGTGGCCGACCACTCAACCACCCCCTGGGGCGGCCCAATACACCCCTACGGGTGAATTGCTCGCTCGGTGAAGGGTCTACAGTCGAACGGGACATGGCCAAGCCCTCGAGCAGACCCATCACACTTGCCCTCATCGACGACTACGACGTGGTCGTCGTCGGCGTCGCTCACATGTTCAACTCCTACGAGGACCGCATCAAGATCCTCGAACTCGACGCCAACACCCCACTGACCGAACGAGTCGACATCGTGATGTACGACTCGTTCGCCCAGCCCCAAGCCGACCACGTCGAGGTCGCTTCCCTCGTCTCGAATCCGCTCGCCGGTCGCGTGGTCGTCTACACGTGGAACTTCCACCCCGACCTCATTCGAGCCGCCTACGACAGCGGAGCACACGGCTACCTCTCCAAGACACTGCCGGCACGCGAACTCGTCGAAGCGCTCGAAACCATCCACGCCGGAACCCCCGTCACCAGCCCCGCACCATCGAAGAACAAGCTCTCCGTCGGCCTCGACTGGCCCGGCCGCACCGAAGGCCTCTCCGAGAGAGAATCGGAGATCCTCGCCCTCATCACGCAGGGCAGAACCAATGACGAGATCGCCGGTCTCGTGTACCTCTCCATCAACTCCATCAAGACCTACATCCGGTCCACCTACAAGAAGATCGGCGTCACGACCCGAGTGCAAGCTGTGCTCTGGGGTGTGGACCACGGCTTCACACCCGACTACCACCGCATCGACCACTGGATTCCGTCAGACCACCGAGTCTGACCAACCACCGGAGCGGCTGAGCGCTCCGCTCGGCGTCAGTTGGTGGGTCGCGTGGCCCGAAGAAGCAAAAACCACGGTCGGTGCAGATCGTCTGCGAGCTCCGGACGAATGTCGACATCGTCGACGGTCGGACCCCACTCGACGATCCGGTCGAGCGCGAAGCCCGCATCGATCACCGTGTTCACATACGTGGCGACCGTTCGATGTTCCTTGACGACGCCGTCGACGAACCAGCTCCTCACGCGTTCGCCTTCGACGAGGTAGTTGTCCAGCGGCCAGACCCGGTCACCGTTGTCGCTGATCTGGAAGTCCTGGGAGGTGGGGGCGCTGAGGATCGGATGCTCCACCGAGAAGACCAGCGATCCACCCGGCACGATCGACGCCGCCACAGTCGCCATCAGCCGCTCGAGGTCCTGTACGTAGTGCAGCGCGAGCGAGCTGAACACCACATCGGCCGAACCTGACTGGAGTTCGAGCTGATCGAGGTCGACACGTCGGTACTCCACGGTGTGAGCGGCGGTCTCGGCTCGGGCACGCTCGAGCATTTTGGTGGAGACGTCGATGCCGAGGACCGCCGACGCTCCGTGTTCGTCGGCCCAGCGACTGAACCACCCGAACCCACAGCCGAGGTCGGTCACGCGTCGCCCGGCGACCTCAGGCAGCATCGAGCGGAGCACCGGCCACTCCGCGGCCCCATCGAGTCCACGCGCCTGACGATCGAGCGTCACGTAGCCGGCGAGAAAGTCCGGGTCGTCGTAGATGTTCTGTGCAGCCATGGCTCCTCGGCGACGAACGTAGCCGGATCGGCGTGCCCTCGGCTGCCAGACTCGACGTCGTGACGCGAGTGATCAGATTCGACAGATCCGTGGCCAGTGCGGTCGAGAACTATGGAGCGCACTCGACCGCATCGGTCCACCTGGGAAGCGGGTCGGGAGAGTCTCACGCCTACGTGCTGCACTTCGAGGCGGGCGGTGAAATCGGTGAACACGAGACCGGATTCGGTCAGCTCTTCGTCGTCATCGACGGAGGGGGCTGGGTGGCCAGCGGACCTGACCGCCACGACGTCGAAGTCGGCGACGCCGTGTTCCTTCCTCGAGGTGTGATGCATGCCAAGGGCAGCGAGTCGGGGATGACGGCCGTCATGATTCAGATGTACGACCTCGAGCCGGGATCTGCGGCTCCAGACGACGCGCGGGATGATTGGGACTGATCGACGCGCCGCGTGACCCACGTGGAGGTTGCGAACCAGAGGCGGATCAAACGGCGGTGACGCCACCAACTGCATCGCGGATCGCCCTCACCAGCGGCCAGGCCCCTGACGACGTGTTCGAGAGCACCGAGTACCTCAGGTCGGTCTCCCGGAACACACCGGACTGGAACGACACTCCGGCATCCATGCCCTCGAACCAGACATGGTCAGCTCCTGGGCCGAGCCAGAAGCCACGCCCATACGATCGGGTGTCGTTGACGAGGCTGCATTCCGACGTCATCATCGCCGCACTCTCGGTCGACACGATGCTGCCCAGCAAGAACGCATCCCAGAACGCTGTGGTGTCATCGAGCGTGAGAAACGCACCGCCGTCGCCCATGCCGATGACCGGCAGGTGGAAGACGTTGCTGCGGCCGTTGTTCACGTAGCCCAGCGCCGTGTTGGCCGGTAGGTCGTCCGTGCGGAAGAACCCGGCGTCTGGCATCCTCGACGGCGTGAAGACCCGGTCGCTGACTGCTTGGTGATACGAACCCGTCGTGGTCTCGATCAGGAGTGACAGCATCACGAACGCACTGTTGTTGTAGGCGAAGTGCTCTCCGGGCGGTGACCGTTGCTCGTGCGCATTCAGCAGCGGCAGGTAGTCGCGAGCCGTCTCGAGGGTGTGCGCCGAGAGCGAACCGAGTACATGGTCGTCGATGTCGCCTCCCGCCGCCTCGTCCAGATAGTCACCCACGCCGGACCGGTGGGTGAGCAGGTGATCGATGGTGACGGCATCGTCGACGTGGGGGAGGTCCCCAGGAACCACCGACTGCACGGTCGTGTCGAGCGTGAAGGCTCCGGATTCGACCAACGACATGATCGTCAGTGCCGTGAACGCCTTGGTGCCGCTGGCGACGGCAAAGCGGGACGTCAGGTTGTTGGCGCGTTCGTTGGCCCGATCGCCGAAGCCTTCGGCGAACTCGACGATGATTTCGCCCCGATGCTGCACGCGAACGACGCCGGAGAAGTTGTCGGCCCGGGCCTGCTGTTCCAGCTCGAAGATCGCATCGTTCACCGATTGATCCTGTCACGTTCGGGAATCGGCGTCGCTCAGACGGCGATGTCGAACCCGGCGGTGACCTTGGTCGGATGGAGTCGGACCAGGAGCTCGCCGGGCACCCCGTTGCGCTCGCCGTACTCTTCGGCCCGGTCCGCGCCCATGTACCGCCCGCCGATCAGCGCTGCGAAGCGCCGCACCTCGTCGCGATCGTCGGACAGCGAGATCGTGCCGTCGACCTTGACGAACGAAAAGGGAGGCACCTGGTCGTCGACCACGAGCGAAGCGCGACCCTCGCGCGCGAGCGCTCGACCCTTCCCGGTGTCCGCGCCAGTGTTGAACACCAACTCATCGCCATCGAGCACGAACCAGATCGGCGCCACGTGAGGTGCACCATCGGCAGCCACCCAGGCGATCTTGCCGGTTCGAGTGCCAGCGGACAGGAAGTCTCGAACCCGATCATCGTGAAGTGTGGCCATGACTCAGTATGGCAATGAGACCTGCGATGAGTTTCAGCGCTGCCGGGGTGCGGCGAAACTCATCGCTGCAGGCACGGTCTGTTCGAGACACGGCCGAACTGCACGCGGATCGGATTGGCCTTGTTGAACTCGACCACCTCGACAGTCGCCCCGACGTCGGACATGTGGCCGTAGACGTCACCATCTTCGAGATAGATGAACCCGCTGTCCGTGTCTGTCGCCCACACGACACTCCCCCGGCGGGTCGGCGGCCTGAGGCGAGTTCAGGGGCTTCCCGGCGACCGGTGCCCCCAGAAGCTGGGCTTGGTGAGTTGGGTGACGATCCAGGTGTCGTCGTCGACGACCCGTCCACCGCAGCCGACCTCGACTTCGAAGCCGGACGGAGACACGCTGTAGAACGAGATCATGTGGTCGTTGGTGTGTTTACCGAGGCCAGCGGCGATCGGCGTTCCGGTCTCCTCGTGGCGATCGAGCGTGTAGCCGACGTCGTCGAGGGTGTTCATCTCGAGCATGAAGTGATACAGCGCCGCCTCGTCGGCGGGGACGAGGGCGAGGCTGTGATGGCGAGGGTTGCAGTGGAGAAACACGACGTCGCGTTCCGCTCCGGCGGGCCTCCAGTAGTCGGAGACCCGGAAGCCGAGCACGTTCGTGTAGAAGTGCGTGCTCCCCTCGATGTCAGGTGTGCCGAGAACGATGTGGCCCATACCTTGATCGCCGGTGGTGAACCCGCTGACCGCCGTCGGCGAGACGAACGGTTCGTGGTCGTGGACGACACCATGGAAGAACTCGACGGCGAACCCGCCGGGGTCCGTCGTGCGGATCAGTCCCCGTACCCGGCGTTGTTCGCATTCGGCTGCGGACCCTGAGTGGAGAGCGAACCCAGCCGACTCGATGTCGGCAGCGCAGACGTCCAGCGCATCGGCATCGGGCAATTCCCAGCCGGCGAATGCCAGTCCCTCGGTCGTCTGGGCCGGTCGAACCACCACTCGGAACGGTCGCTCGTCGATCTTCATGGCGAATCCGTCAGCGTGGTCAACCACCCGGGCGCCGAGCAGCTCGGCGTACCCTCGCCACTCGCCGAGGTTTCCGGCGTCGACGCCGATGTAACCCAACCCTCGAATGTCCATGCTTCCCCTCATCGCCAGTACTGCTACCCGAGGCGGCGCTCGAGTGAGTCCGCCAACGCTAGACCCTGCCGTGTCCGGGTTCGACCAGACGAGCCATCGAGGGGCCCGGCCAGGCCACCCAGGGTCCGGTCGAGGGTACGCTTCAGGCCAATCGGTTGCCGATCGCCAACGGGTGAGTCAGACAGAGCAGACTTCGTCGAGTCTTCGATGCTCGACGACGGAGACGAGGGCGTTGCATGGAGATCACGTTCGAACCCGCTGATCCGCGCCGCGATCGCGCGACGCTCACAGGACTCAATGTCGAGTACCTCGACTGGCTGGATGCGAACATCCAACACGACTTCGGGATCAGCCTGCCCGCGCTCCTGGGACAGCCGATCCCCGACTACGTGGCCGCCACGCTTGACAAGCTGTGCGACGCCGAGCCGCCCGACGGCGTGTTCTACACCGTTCACCGCGACGGGCAGGTCGTCGGCATGGGCGGCGTGCGTCGCACCAGCGACGGCGCATCGGAGATGAAGCGCGTCTTCGTCCGGCCCGACCAACGTGGCGGCGGGCTGGGAATCACCATCGTGAGACGTCTGATCGCAGACGCGAAGTCCTTCGGGTATGCGAGCATGCGCCTCGACTCCGGCCCGTTCATGACGTCGGCACACCGGCTCTACGAGGCCGAGGGGTTTCAGGACCGGCCCATCTATGACGGCGCAGAAGTTCCCAGCGAACTGCATCACAACTGGCGGTTCATGGAATGCGACCTGGACTGACTGACGCGACGTCTGCGGGGAGGACCACACCGGGAGTCGGTGGCGTTCAGTCGGGTTGACAGCGGGAGCGCCGGGCCACCGGCTGGGCGATGCGGATTCGCGAGTATCTTCGGGCTTGTGGGGAGAATCGCCGACCGTCTCGCCGACCGGGGCCTCATCCTCCCGCCGCCGCTCCAGCCGCCGCCTGGCGTCGTCCTGCCGTTCTCGATGGTGCGGATGATCGGCGATCGGGCGATCGTTTCAGGGCACGGTCCGCAGGCGAGCGACGGGTCGGTCGCGGGGCCACTGGGTCGCGTCCCCGACGAGGTCACAGTCGAGCAGGCCCGTGAATCGGCTCGACTCACCGGGCTCTCGATCCTCGCCGATCTCGAACGCTCGCTCGGGGACCTCGATCGCATTGCGGCATGGGGCCGCGTGTTCGGGATGGTGTGGTGCACCCCCGACTTCCACGCTCAACCGGCCGTGATCAACGGCTTCAGCGACCTGGTGCTGGACGTGTTCGGCCCAGACGTCGGCGCCCACGCCCGCAGCGCCGTCGGGATGGCGAGCCTCCCGTTCCGCATTCCGGTCGAAATCGAATGCGAGGTCGTCATCACGCTCTGAACGGCGGCCCAGTCACCGATATACGGCCGACGAAACGCGATCCCCAGCGCACTTGCCCAGGGGCCGGCAGCGTCTGCGGCCTAGCTTCTGTGCGTGGAGATCGACCCGCGACGGCGCGAGCTGGTGCGAATGAAGTTCGTCGCGGCCGGCCTCCTCGTGGTCGCCGCCGTCGTCTTTCTGTTTGCCCGCACATTCCACGGCGAGCCCGCGATCTGGGGCTACGTGGAGGCCGGCGCCGAGGCCGCGATGGTGGGCGCGCTCGCCGATTGGTTCGCGGTGACGGCGTTGTTCCGCCACCCGCTGGGCCTGCCGATCCCGCACACGGCGATCATCCCCCGACGCAAGGACGAGATCGGACGTTCGCTGGGCCAGTTCGTCGAGGGGAACTTCATGTCTCGCGAGATCATCGGTGAGCGACTGCGCGGTGCTGGGATCGCGCGGCGGCTCGGTGAGTGGCTCAGCGTCGGGGAACACGCGACGCGAGCAGCGGATGCCATCGCCGACGTCCTGACGAACACGATCAAGGTGCTCGACGACGACGAAGTGTCCGCTGCGCTGGAGCGGATGGTCGAGCAACGGATCCGGGCAACGGAGGTGTCACCGCTGGTCGGCCGGGCGATCGACCTCGCGGTCGAGGGCGACCATCACGCGCGGCTGTTCGACGCGGTGCTCAAGGGGGCGGGCAACTTCATGGAGGACAACCGCGACACGTTCCGGGCTCGGTTGTCGGAGGAGTCGCCGTGGTGGGTGCCCGAGCCGATCGACGACCGCGTGTTCGACAAGGCGTACGCGGGGGTGCGTCGATTCCTCGACGACGTCGCTCGTGATCCGAACCATCCAATTCGCAAAACCGTGGAGCGGCGGATGCTCGATTTCGCCGAGCGCCTGAAGACCGACCCCGAGATGCTCTCGAAGGGCACGGATCTCAAGGAGGAGCTGCTCGCCCATCCCGACTTCCGGGCGTGGACCGCGGGCCTGTGGCGTGAGACGAAGCGCGGGCTGCTGGACGCGACGTCGACGCCGGGGAGCGAGCTGCGCCTGCGCATCGCGGAGACGATGCAGCGGCTGGGCGTCCGCCTGGCCACCGATCCCGACCTGCACGAGCGCGTCGACGAGTCGATCCAGCGCGGCGTCTACTACGTCGTCGACAACTACCGCAGCGAGGTCAGCGGGCTCATCGAATCGACGATCGCGAAGTGGGACGGGCCGTCGACGGCTCGGCTCATGGAGCTCCAGGTCGGGCGCGACCTGCAGTTCATCCGCATCAACGGCACGATCGTCGGGTGCATCGTCGGCGTGCTCATCCACGCGTTCACGCAGGTGCTGTAGCCGGCACCCGAAGCGAGGGGACCAGCGTCCGACGATCGGTCCGCAGTGTCCTCGGCCGCCGGAACGGCCACGGACTGGACGGCGTCACCGACTCGACTCCGGTCGTTGTGCTGCGGGTCGTGATCCGGCGTTGCGCATCCGCACGATGCTGAGCCCAGTCATCGCGACCGCCGGGTTTCAGGTACTACGGCTCAACGAGTTCGAGTACGGCTACATCTCGTTCGGTCAGTTCCTCGCCTGGTGAGCCGTACCACCAGGCATGGCGGAGGCGACCCGGCTCGGGCACCGACACGACGACCTTCATCGGATACGGCGCCGGCCCGTCACCTTGTTCGAAGACGCCGGGTTCGGTCTCGCGAAGCACGCTGATGCTTTCCCCATGGGTATGCGCGATCACCATGATGGTCGTGCCATCGTCAGCAGTTCCGATCACCGTGTGCTCGACGTGTCCGAGCACGGGTCCCGGTGCGAGACCGTTGAGTATCTCGTAGTCGAGACTCACACCAGCACCACCCGGCAAGGCCGTCACCACGATTCGGGCAGCTCCGACAAGGTCGGTGCCCACGACGCCATCCGTGCCGATGTAGAGGCCCGGCCGATCGAGCAACTCTTTCAGGATCCCCATGGTTGCGAATGGTAGTTCTGACGAACGACCCACGTGTCAGAGATCGACGGGTGCCACCTCTCGCCGGGATCCGATCCTCCCGGACAAGAGTCGTGCCGGCGGGTCTTCCGCGTTGCGCGGGTCGCCAGCCCTCACGCGGCGGCGGTCGTCATCAACTCCGAGATCACGATCCGACGGTCAGCGTGGTGGCCGCTAGCTACCGGTCCAGGACTGCAGGAGGGTCTGGGCATACGTCTCGAGGTCCTCGTCGGGAACGAATGGGCTCGTGTTGACGAGCCGGACGCACTCCGTGCCGGTGTCGAACACGAAGAGGTCAGCTGCGTCTGACACCGATGTGCTCGGCAGGACGCTGACGGTCAAGGGGCCATTGGTGTAGGTGATGTCGGCTTGGCGGGCTTCCGCGATGTCGGCCTCGGTGGCGACGTTGAGCCGCTGTGTGACGACGTTGTCGCCGGGGCCGCTTGGGTTGCCACTGCTCCACCGCACCTCGTTGCCATTCACGAGCGGCTCAGTGGTCGGTTCGCCCGTCGGCATGGTCTCGATGGGAATCGGGTCGCTACACGGAATGCTGCTGATCAAGCTGACTGGCGCAGTGGTCGTCGGCGGGCCGATCGATGTCGAGCTGGTCGTCGAAGGGTTGGTACTCGCCGGTGTGGCCGGGGTCGGAGTCGCGGTGCTCGGAGGACCTGTCGCGGGGGTGATGTCGGTCGTCGATGGTCTGGCGATGGTCGAGGGCGCATCGGTCGGAGCGGTGCTTGCCTCGGTCGACTCGCTCTCGGAACCGCATGCAGATACCGCCACAGCGAATGCCAAGGACAAGAGTGCGGTTGACCTGGGTGCGCATTTCGAGACCACGCAGGGTGGTTCCCGATGGGGTCTCCAGCCAAACGTGAGGTTCCCGGGGCCCACCCTCGGGTTTGCTCGAGATGCCTGTCCGGACGGCGTCTCGGCGCTGTCATGGGTGGGTTTGTTCGGCGAGCGTGGCGGGAAGGTCACAGGTGTGTCTGGTGAACTCGACGACGTGCTGGAGCTTGAGCACGATGGCTGGCGGTCGCTGTGCGACGGCACCGGCAGCGGCTTCTACGGCGAGATCATGACCGCAGATGCCCGCACGGTGTTGGCCAACGGGGCCATCATGACTCGCGACGAGGTCATCGCATCGCTGAACGGGGCGCCTCCGTGGGAGGCCTACGAAATCGCCGACCCGGCGGTCGGGATGAGCCTGACGCCGACAACGACTCGAGCCGGTGCGACGAAATGGGCCGTGCACCGTCAGCGGGCCGATGCTTCGGCGGGCTCGTTCCACAATGGAGCGGGGAGCGCTTGACGATGGCGTCCTACGCCGTCAACGACCACGGCGTCGCCAAAGCCCGCGCGTTGATCGATTCCGGCCAATATGTCATCGATTCGGACTGGGGAGACAGCCAACCCACAGCCGAAGATGAGAACGACTTCCTCCACAACCACACCTGGGACGAGTATTCGGCGTGGCACCTCGGGCTCACCGAAGGTGCCAATCCCGAAACCAAGGCCCTCTACGCGTTCGGCTACGGAGACTTCCGACGAGTCCACCGCATGGGCCTGATCGCGTGTCGCTACCGCGCCGCCCAATGGCACCACAAAGAAGTCGAGCTCGCCGCCCACGATCTTCTCCAACACCTCGACTCGACCATCGCCTGACCAGGTCCACGCCGAAGAGGACACCCGTGAAGAGAACGCGCCGCAGGAGCGGTGAACACCCACGGGCTCACGTGGTCGAACCCGCGCACTTCTCCGTGCTGGCTGGGCGGGAGTATGCGCGTCGATACCGACCACCTTCCGACGGCGACCTGGCTGAGAGAATTGCCGACATGGAGATCCATCCGTTCGACGCTGAACATCTCGACGGCGTGCTCGCACTGTGCGTGGCGGAAGGCTGGCCGTCATTTCCTGATGACCCAGTTCGCGCGCTGCGGATCCTGACGGCACCAGGCGTCACCACGCTCGTCGCCGTGATCGAGGGCGACGTCGTCGGATTCGCTGAGCTGTTCAGTGACGGGGAGCTCCAGGCATTTCTCACAAACCTTGCGGTCAGCGCCGGCCATCGCGGTCGCGGTATCGGCCGTGCGCTCGTTGAGGCATCGTTGCGAGTTGCCGGTGGCGAACGGATCGACCTTCTCAGCGAGGAAGCATCTGTTGGCTTCTACGAGTCCTTTCCGCACTTTCGGAAGCCGGGGTTTCGGCTGTACCCGTTCCACGAAGCCACTCAGGCGCGAGAGTGCAGCTGATCCCGACCTCTGGTTCGAAGAGAGGGACGTGGGTTCGGTGATGGCCGGGTGCCCGGCTCGTGGATCGAGGGAAGACGATCTCTCGGGAAACCGGACGTGTGTCCGTTCAGCCGTCGACGATTTCGGTGTTGACGGGAATCCAAGTCAGCCCCGAGCGGTGCTGAAACGCCAGGGGGACCCCGTTTGCCTCATCCCAATCGGTTGAATCAGACACCTGTACGTGGAGGTGAGGCTCAGTGCTGTTGCCGGAGTTGCCGCAGGCGGCGAGCTGCTGCCCTTGGGAGACGAACTCGCCGGGGCTCACCTGCACGCTGTGACGGCGCAGATGAGCGAGAAGCACGAACGGGCCGGTCGGTGAAATCGCGACGACGATGTGATTCCCTGCGATGCCTGCTGGCCCCGCTCTGACGCGGCGGCGCTGCGTCAACATGTACGGGATGAGGGTCAGCTGCGACCTTCGTCCCTGATGGTCAGGTTCGCCGTCGAGCGCGCTCACAACGGTGCCGTCGATCGGCGACAGGATGGGGCGACCGAAACCAACGAAGACGTTGGCCGGCTCGCCCCTGACGACGCTCCGCAATGAGCGCGGCGCCGACCGACCCTTCTCGTCCACCGGAACGAAGTCGATTGCGTATGAGCTGCCGAACGCGGTCGTCCCGTGGCTCGGGACGCGATCGGCCGGGCTGTTCTGTACGAGCCAGCGCCCGCGAAACGGGAAGCGCAGTACCACTGTCTGCTCGGGGTCGTGACCAGAACCCATCGCAGCAGTCTCGCGTCTCGGACGCACCACGTCAGCGAGGACCGACCGCTGAGTCGGAGTTGTTGAAGACGGCGACTTCACCGGTCGTATTGTCGAGACATTGCCGCGCGAGCTCTGCTGCTTCAGCACCTGCGAATCTCTCGATGTACCCGAGATTCACGTAGCCGCCCCCGCCAGCCACTTCGTCACCCACTGCCAGCATCTCGCCGGCGGGGGTCACGACCGCCTGAGCGTCGTTGTTCCACGTCGTACCTGAAGGCCACAACACCGGGTAGCCGCTGCCCACCCCGTTGCGCGCGATGTACAGACAGTCAGATTCCAGTTTCAGGACGCCACCCACCAGAGCATCCATGCCATCGCCGCTGCCCGACGAGTCCGGGTAGCGCATCACCGGTCCGTCCACTGCGCTGGGCGACGATCCGCACGCGGCGAGAGCGCTCGCCATGACGGTGACGACGAGTACGCGCTGAGTACGCCGACCGAGGGTGGGCACAGCACCGAGCGGATGTCGACTTGTGATCACCCGACGATTATCGTCCCGCAGCGTCCTCGGCGGCGAGCAGCCGTTCCCGCAATGCGGCGCGAGTTGCTGTGGCGCGACCCGGTTATGGGGCGGGTGGTGTCGAGCGCTCTGACCGACCCGCATCGGTTCGCGAATGTGTGCCACTCTGAATCAATGCTCGATCATCTCGGAATCCAATGCGCAGACATGGACGCAAGCAAGGCGTTCTATGACGCCGTTCTCGCTCCTCTCGGAGCGACACGCCAGATGGACTTCGGAGTCGCCGTCGGGTACGGGACGCCGGAGAAGCCAGACTTCTGGCTCGGCGTGTTCGACTCGGGGAAAGGATTCAGAGAATCGCACATCGCGTTCGCCGCACTCGACCGGGCCGCGGTTCGAGCGTTCTTCGATGCAGCCGTCGCCGCCGGTGCCGAGGTGTTGCACGAGCCCCGGGTCTGGCCCGAGTACCACGGGAACTACTACGGGGCCTTCGTTCGCGACCCCGACGGAAACAACGTCGAGGCTGTCTGCCATCTAGCGGAGGACTGATACGAGACGACAGCCTGCCAGACCACGCGTTCGCACGCCACCAAACTCCGGGTCGGTGACGCGACTTCCGGGCACTGCAGTGGGGCCCGAGTCGAACCTTGGCCTCCCCGCAGTGGCTGACATCCCACGCAAACTCGCCGCGCTCGACGAGCACTGCGACCGACTCGGCCGCGACCGCTCGGAAATCGCCGTCACCTGCCTGCAGATGGTCGTCGTCGCACCCACGATGGAGGAAGCCGAGGCCGACATGGCTGAGATCGCCGCGGTCAAGGGATGGAACGACGAGATCATGGAGATGGCCAAGTCGATCCTCGTCTTCGGCGACGCTGACACGGTCGGCGAGCAACTCCAGACCGTGATGGACGCCGGCCTGGACGGGCTCACCGTGGACCTCCCGGTCAACGGCCACAACCTCGACCGCATCGCGCTGCTCGGCGACATCGGCCTCGCGGTCACGGCGAACTGATCGGGTCGATCGAGCGTTCACACCGCCGAGAATTGAGCTCCGCGGCCCGGGACTCCGGGCGGGTCTCAGTCGGTTTCGGGCAGCGGACCAAAGAAGCCGAGGACTCGCGTGACCTTCCCATCATCATCCACTTCGGTCACATCGAACCCGGTGACCACGATCGCTCCGTCTCGGCTGATCTGCCACGTGTAGCGGTGCAGACCGTGGTGGCTGTCGACGCCGCTCGTGCGCGAATACTCAGCGCCAGGGAGCCCCGACTGCACGTTGTGAACATTTGCCTCGAACTCGTCGAGGCCGTGCGTCTCAATACTGGGATCGATGAATTCGACACCGGACGCCAGCGCCCGCTCCAGGTGGCCCCGAACCATCGAAGGGTCAGACTCGTTCCAGGCTGCGAGCATGTGATCGAGCGACTTGGGATACGTCATCGGTGAACTCCTCAGCGAACCGGGCAGTGATGCCCGCCGGCTCGACGCTACATGTGGCGATCTGATCACGCGATATCGCCAACCGGAAGCAACGGTGAACAGATCGGAACGACGCCAAGCGACTGTGCAACATCGGCCATGACGCCGAGTCCGAGCACGTAGACCCACCGGTGACTGACACCAGGACCGACTCGCGTCGTGGCGCATGCATCGACTCGGAGTATGTCATCGGCAACCGACGGTCACCGGAGATGCGTTGCCGAGAAGAGCGGGATCACGTGCGGCCACATCGGGTGCCTGCGGCGCCCTCGGCACGGGACAAATTCGACCCGAGGCTGCCAGCTGCGACTACTACGGTCAGAACGATGAGCTTGTACGAGCGAATCTCACATCAGTACGACGCGGGGTGGGGCTCCGCGATCGACGACGTCGAGTTCTACGTAGGTCTTGCGCGCCAGGCCGACGGGCCGCTCGTCGAGCTCGCGGTCGGCACCGCGCGAGTGGCAATACCGGTTGCTCGGGCCACCGGTCGACGAGTGATCGGAATCGACTCCTCTCCAGCGATGCTCGAACAAGCGCGTGCGAACGCAGCCGACACGGGGGTCGACCTCGACCTGCGGCTGGGCGACATGCGTGACTTTGAGCTCGACGAGCTGTGTGCGCTCATCTACTGCCCGGCCCGATCTCTCCTGCACGTGCCCACCTGGTCAGAACGACGACAGGTGTTCGAACAGGTGACGAGATCACTCAGACCGGGCGGCAGGTTCGCCTGGAACGTGTTCGCCTTCGACCATGAGCTGGCGACGCAGCTCGACGGCGACCGCCAAACCGATCCGTTCCCTCACGTCAACCGGTACGACGTCGCAGAAAATCGCATCGACATGATCCTTGACGATGGCGCCTCCAGCTCGCTGTGGTGGGCAACGAAGAATGAGTGGCTCGGACTGATCGATGTCGCTGGTCTCCAACTCGAGACGCTGCATGGCGACTTCAGCGGATCAGAACTCAACGCTGACAGCCGCGAGTACGTCTTTGTCACCCGACGCCCCTGAGCGCCACGAGCGTGACATCTGTGCCCCCAACGCTGGGGCCCAGCCAGGTGAAGCTTCCAGCGAGCCGGTCTGGCAGCCGTGCGTCGATGAGGAGTCTCACGCAGCTGGGATCGGGACCGACGAACGCGTCCGGGTCACCACTGCGGCGTACTGGAGCGATGCGAGCGCAACTTCAGCAACGAGGTCGGGGTAGTCCGCCAGCACCTCATCGGTGGTCACCCCCGCAGCCACCAGCCCCACGATCATCTCGACCGGACCACACGCCCGCAGGCCCGACCGGATCCGGCGTTGCTTCAGTCGTGGTGGATGTGGGCGCGCTGCCCGTCGCGGTCGAAAATCATGATCAGTTCGGCCGGTCCGTCGATCGCCGAGATGGCATGCGGCGTCATAGTGGCGAACTCGGCTGCCTCTCCGGTGCGAATCGTGAGGTCGCGCTCGCCGAGATGCAGCATGATCGTTCCCTCGATCACTGTCAGCCAGTCGTGTCCCGGGTGCACCTGTTGTGGCGGACGGCTCCCGGTCGGCTCGAGACGCATCTTCATCGCAATCGTGTTCCCGGTGGCGCGCGAGAGCATCCACGTCGTGCGGCCGCCGGACCGGTTCTCCGCGGGGCGGATGACGACGTTCAGATCGTCGTCGACGGCGACGAGCGCATCGAGATCGACCTGGAGCGCTCGTGCGAGTGGCACGAGGACGTCGAGTCCGATGGTGCGGTTGCCGGTTTCGAGGCGGCTGATGGTCGACGCGCTGAGACTTGTCCGCTTCGAGAGATCGTCCAGCGACAACCCCTGCGTCGTGCGCAGACTCCGCAGGCGAGCGCGCACCGTCCGCTCGACATCGACCGGTTCTTGCGAATCCTGCAAAACTGTTTGCGACATGCTCGCTCGATCGTAGCGTCGATTCCATGACCGATCACCCACATCACACACCCCACACGATCGAGCGCAGGTGCGACGTCGCCGTCATCGGCGGATCCGCTGCCGGGCTGGCAGCTGCGCTGCAGTTGGCACGTCAGCGACGTTCGGTGATTGTCGTCGACAGTGGTGAGCCGCGCAATGGTCCCGCCGCGCACATGCACAGCTATCTCGGCCACGAAGGTCGCCCGCCGGCCGATTTCGCTGCGATCGCCCGCGCCGAAGTCCGCAGCTACGGCGCGGAGGTGCTGCCGGGCCGAGCCGTCGCCGTCTCCGGCATCGGAGATTCCGGTTCCGACGACCGGTTCGTGGTGGAACTGACCGGCGGCCACCGGCTCGTCGCCCGACGGGTACTCGTCGCATCCGGGATCGTCGACGAACTCCCCGAGATCGACGGCCTCGCCGAGCACTGGGGTGTCGACGTGATCCACTGCCCGTTCTGTCACGGCTTCGAGGTGCGCGACCGGCGGATCGTGCAGATCGTCACCCACCCGATGGGTCTCCACCCGGTTGGGCTCTTCCGACAGCTCACCGACGATCTCACGATCGTGCTCCACGACGGGGTCCACGCCGACCACCCGGAACTGGCGGCGCTGCGGTCGGCGGGTGTCGACGTGGTCGACGAACGCGTCGCTCGGGTCGTGACCGGCGACGATGGACACGTCACTGCCGTCGAACTCGTCGGCGGTCGACAACTCGGTGCCGATGCGGTAGTGGTTGGCGCCCGGTTCCGGCCGAGAGTCGAGTTCCTCGACGGAATCGGGGTCGAGGTCGTCGACCATCCGACGGGCTTCGGCACGACGCTCGCCACCGACGAGACGGGCATGACGGCGGTTGCCGGCCTCTACGCCGCCGGCAACGTGACCGACCCGAGCCAACAGGTCATCGAGGCCGCCGCCCGCGGCGGTCGCGTCGCAGCGATGATCAGCTTCGACCTCGCTCGAGCCGACATCGCCGCGGCGACGAAGTGCTCGGCCAACGAGGCCGACTGGGACGGCCGCTACTCCGGGGATCAGATCTGGAGCGGCAATCCCAACGGTGGCCTCGTCGCCCAGGTGGAGGCCATGTCGCCGGGGCGCGCACTCGACGTCGGCGCGGGCGAGGGCGGCGACGCCGTCTGGCTCGCAGAGCAGGGTTGGCAGGTCACGGCGAGCGACGTCTCACAGCGTGCCCTCGACCGGGTTGCCGGTGCTGCGGCGGAGCGCGGGCTGGAGATCGAGTGCCTCCACGCCGACGCGAACGCACTCGCGCCGTTCGAGCACGGCGCGTTCGACCTCGTCTGTGCGCAGTACGCCTCGATCCCGCGCACTCCGGACGCACGAGGCATCGAAAACCTCCTCGGTGCTGTCGCACCCTGCGGCACCCTCGTCGTCGTGAGCCACGACATCACACCCATGCGCACACCGATCAACACCCGGGAGAACAGTCGGCCGTGGGATCCGGACGCGTTCGTCCGCACGGACGACATCTCCGACATCCTCGATGCGTCGAGCGACTGGACCATCGAACACCACGCTCGACACGAGCGTTCCGCCGGCGCGGCGTCGCACCACGTCCACGACATCGTGTTGCGAGCCCGCCGCCACCAGGAGCAGGCGACGCACTGAGTCTCGCAGAACTCGTAGATCCCGTCGGTGGGAGCCCTCGCGTTTCAGGGCTGCGGCGGCATACCGCATCGGCCGGCGCCAGTGGGGAACGACGCCAAGGGAGACGTGCTCGCGTTCAGCGCGTTCCCACCGGATCATTGGCGCAAAATCTGTTCGAACAACCCGCTCGGGCGGTTGAACAAGGAGATCAAACGACGCACCAACGTCGTGCAGATCTTCCCGAACAACGCCGCCATCATCCGACTCGGCGCCTGGCTGGCCGAGCAACACGACGACTGGGCCACCCACCGCCGTGGATAAAGGGTTTGCGGTGTCCGGTCGTGCGCCGAGTGACGTCCAATCCGGGTAGTTCCGACGCGTTTGCTACCCAAACGCTACCCAAATCGGCGTCGTGGACACCGGCGACCACCGTGACCCGCACCGCACAAGAAATCCTCGACCACGCCGACGATGCCGAGCGAGCGTTCGGACTATCAGCTTGGTTGGAGGTATCGGCGAAGCGCTTCTCGGATCACGTCCGATGGTGTCGTCTGATCCTGCTCGGCTCGAAGCAGCAGTTGGTCCTTCAGTTCTGGATCGAGGCGGACCGACTCGACGGACGCAGGTCCCGCTCCAAGTGTCGGACGTCCTCGCTTGTTGCGCCTCGCGACGAGACGGTCGACGTCGTAGCCGGCCTCGGCCTCGTCGGCGAGTGCTCCAATTTCGGAATCGGTGAGGGTTCGGTTGGTGGTCATGGTTCGAGCAGCTTTCGATACTTCGGCCGCAGCGCCATTGCGTGGATCACGATCTCGCCGCGCTGGTCGACGAGCACGACGAGTTCGAGCAAGTTGCCCGCACGGTCTGGTCCGATGACGAGCCAACGGTCTGGGTCCTCGCCGATGTCCTCGATCGCCACTGAGTGTGCGACGGCGTGCTGGATGTCGAGATCGTTGGCGCCATGCCGGCGGGCTGAAGAATGAATCTCAACACGTGATTATCGTACTACAGAATCCAGGCGGCCGGGAAGGGCGGGTGTGATTTCGTGGCGCTGGACTTTGGCCGTGGTGCGGCGCTGTGACAGCGGTGTCAGGAGGGATTACGCGTGGCGATCTGGGCGGGACCGCTCGACTGGGTGCGTGCCGTCGATCACGACGTCGGCGCGCTCGCGTGTCGGGTCACGTTCGTAGTGAGCGTCCTCGCCGGCCATCCACGACTCCCAGTCATCCAGTGCTGCGATGCCGTCGCGATCGACCCCGCGGCGCAGGCGCTCCTCGCGAGGGGTCTCGATCCAGATCAGAAAGCTCAGGTGCGCGGCCCACTCCGACCGACCCGCCGAAACTCCCTCGATGATGACGATCGGCGCAGGCTCGATCGTGTGCCATTCGGCCAACGTCTCTGACGGCCAGTCGTAGCGTTGGTAGTGCGCTGCGTCACCTCGAGCGAACGGCTCGATGACTTGTTCGAGGAGCCGTGGCCACCAGTCGATCGGGTTGTCGGCAGCTGCGAAGTCGTCGGTGTGAACCACAGGTGCTCTGCCGGCTGCCTCGGACAGCTCGCTGGCGAACGTGGACTTCCCTGCACCGCCCGGTCCGTCGACTGCAACGAGTCGCAACGGCCCGGGCTTGACCAAGATCGTTGCAACGAGCTCGTCGAGATACACGGACCAAGCATTGTCGCTCCGCAGCGCGCCGCGCCGGTCGGGACGGGATTATGCAGTGTGCGGCTTGGGCCGACCTGTGGCGCTGCCTTGACCGCCGTGTTGGTGATTGTGGGTGTGTGAAGTGTGCGACCGGATGGCGGACTGTCGGGTGCGAGGATGCATGTGTGTGCGAGCGCGTGTTCGGCGGCGGATCGGAGAATCAAGGTGACTTCTCGGAGTCATCGGGATGGCGCTCGGTCGAGCACGCACACGAGACTGTCCCGGTGATCCTCAACGACCTCGATCACGTCGTCATCCACGTCCATGACTGGGGCGCCGCGAAGGGTGGACGAGCTTCACGCTCGACAGCTCAACCCCAAGAACTCAGCGCCCCTGGCAGGGATCGAACCTGCGACACACGGTTTAGGAAACCGATGCTCTATCCACTGAGCTACAGAGGCGGGTATCCGCTGAGAGCCCGTAGGCACTGCGGATCTCCGGTGTTCCGCCCAGCATAGGAAGGTGCCGTCGCCTCTCCCTCGTCACCGTTCGGCGCGTCGACGGGCGTGCTGCAGGCGATCAGCCGCTGAGGTCGGCGACTCGCGCCGCCAGCTTGTCGATCGCCATCACCCAACCCTGGCCACCGGGAGAATCGGCGGGAATGCCAACATGAGTCATGGTCATCTTGGTGCGTGTTCCGAGATCTTCGAGCTCGACCACGACCGAGGTCTCCATCGGTGCGCCTGCGGGCATGCCCATCTGCTCGGCGGTCATGGCGTTACCGTCCGCGTCGGCCATCCTCTCGGTGTAGACGAGGCGGGTCGGTGGGTCGACCTCGCGGTACTCGCCGATGAAGTACATCTGCATCAGGCCGCCGGGGGTCTGCATCTCCATGGCAATCCGACGACGGCCACCGACTCGGACGTCCATGTCGGCGTTCGGAATCGTGGCGCCAATCGGCCCGTACCAGTCGGCGAAGTGCTCCGGTTCAGTCCACATCGCCCACACGAGATCGATGGGTGCGTCGAAGGTGCGTTCGATCCGCACGTCCTTGGTATCGGCCATTGGTCATGTCTCCTTCTGATCTTGGGTTTTCTGCAGCGTTGCGACGTAGTTGTCCAAGCGGTCGAACCGGTCGTCCCAGATGTGTCGGTACTGCTCGGCCCAACTGGCGATGTCGGCGAGCGGGGCTGCGTCGATCGTGCATGGTCGAAACTGCGCTCGCCGGCCGCGCATGACGAGTCCCGCGTGCTCGAGCACCTTGATGTGCTTGGAGATCGCGGGGAGTGTCAGGTCGAAGGGTTCGGCGAGATCGTTCACGCTTGCCTCACCCTCTGCCAGGCGAGCCAAGATCGCCCGCCGCGTGGCATTCGCCAGGGCGGCGAAGGTCTCGTCGAGCCGTCCCTCGTCGAGCGTCGTGTTCACTCTCGCCGCTGATGCCATCGTCATACTTTCTGGTTCGGTTAATTAACCCCTCCAGAAAGTATCAGCGGAACGCGGCGCGAGCAAATGGCGAACCAGCCGGTCGCGTCACCCACGACGACGACGACGGATCGATTCAGGACCGATGCAGCCAGTTGCGCAGATCTGGCGACACGAGTTCCGACATCCGCCGTTCGTAGACCGCTTCCTGCTCCGGGGTCATCATCGCCTGCCCTTCGCCGCTCTCGCCGGATCGGAAGAATCCGGCCGAGTCGGAGAAGATCTTCTTGGTATTCGGCGCGAGATCATCGGCGCGGGCACGCATCTGTTCGAGGCTGGCGGCCTCGGCCAGCTTCAGCCCTGCCCCCATGCCGGCACCGTAATGCGATCGGCGCGGACCCGAATTCGTGTCAGCTCAACCGGCGAACGCGCACCTGTGTGCTGACACAAGTGAGTGGTGAATTCGGTGTGGCCGTGACGCCGACACGAAGGCTGTCAGCCGCCTGCTCGCTTGCGCGGGTCAGCGGGAAAGGATCGGGCCTCGATCAAGCGGTCCGAGATGAGCGCTGCCCCGGCGACGATGTCGTCCAGTCCGGACCCGCACGCGGCGATCAACGAGGCCTGGCTCGCATCGGTTGCCGCTTCGATCGCGGCTCGAGCCTCCCAGCCGTCGTCGGTGAGGTCATCGTCATCCATCCAGCCGCGCTCGCTCAGGTGCCGTACCGCGTCGGCCAGCGCCTCCGGCCCGAATCCCCTGGTCCCGCTGTACTCACCCAGCCCGAAACCAAGCCAACGTTCGGTCAGCACGTTGGCCTCCGCAGCGCCGAGGTCCGCGCCGGCAAGGACGGCGAGGTGTCCGTCGCCGCGATGTTCACGCACCAACTCGGCAGCCCGCCAGAGGCGCCCAGCAGGCGACGCCGGCAGCGGCAACGAGCGCAAGCCGCTGAAGAGCGGCCGACCGAGCCCGTCCAGACCGTCCACTGCGTCCAGCAGCCGATCGGCGATCGCCGCGCACTCCGCGTCGGTGGCGACCGAGCCAACGCTCGTTGCGCCGCCGTCGGCTCGCGGCAGCGAGAATGTCGTCGCGGCCAACGCTGGCCACGCCCGAGTCGTACACGGCGCTGATCAGACCGGGCTCGAACACACCGAAGGTGGCGGCGACCACCGAAGCGGGAGGTGTCCCCAGCGCTGCGGCCCGGCCCCACACGTAGCCGGGAAAGAAGTCGATGCCCAGCTCGTTCAGACGTTCGCCTGCGGCCCGCGACCACCATCCCTGCGTGGCGATCGGTTCGAGTGCGTCGCGCAGCCGGCGAGCCGGTGCCATCCCCACCTCCGGCTCAGCGATCGGCTCGGTGAGCGGCCCGAGGAAGATGGCAGCAATGTCGTCGTAGGTCACGCCCGTCAGTCTCGACGACAGCTCGCCCAGCCCATCAGCTGGAGCCGCCGCAGCCACTAGCGTCTCGCTCGACATCCAAACGGGGAGGCGGCACATGGACACGAATCCGGTCATCGAGATGCTCGGAAGACGACTCCGGCTTGCTGTGGTCGGTGGTGGGCCCGGCAGCTTCATCGGCGCGATGCACCGAGCCGCCGCTCGCCTCGACGATCGCTACGAGATCGTCGCGGGGGTGTTGTCATCCGACCCTGAGCGTTCCACGGTGGCCGCGGCAGCACTCGGCATCGCGCCCGACCGCGCCTACGACACCGCCGAAGCGCTGTTCGCAGCGGAGGCTGCCCGAACCGACGGCGCCGACGTCGTCGCGATCATGACACCGAACGACAGCCACTACTCGTACGCGATCGGAGCGCTGCGCCACGGCTTCGACGTGATCTGCGACAAGCCGGTCACCAACACCCTCGCCGAGGCCGTGGACGTGCTCGCCACCGTCGAGGACACGGGTCTCGTCTTCTGCCTGACGCACAACTACACCGGGTATCCAATGGTCCGCCAGGCGAAGGCGATGGTCGCCGACGGCCTCTTGGGAGTGATCCAGCTGATCCAGGTCGAATACGTCCAGGGCGGCAAGGCCGGCGAACGCGATCCGGACCGGGACGGCCCACTTCCCTGGCGCTACGACCCCGTGCGTGGAGGACCGTCACTCGTCATGGGCGACATCGGGACCCATGCACACAATCTCGTCCGCTTCGTCACGGGCCTCGAGGTCACGGAGCTCGCTGCCGAGGTGGGCCACATCGTGCCGAACCGTCTCGTCGACGACTATGCCGGCGCGCTCCTCCGATTCGACAATGGCGCCCGCGGATCGTTCTGGGTCACGCAGGCTGCTGCGGGCGTCGAGAACTGCCTTCGCCTCCGAGTGTCGGGTACCAAGGGGACCGTGGAATGGATGCAGGAGGCGCCGACCCAGCTGGCGTTCAAGCCCCTCGGAGCCCCTGCCGAGATCCGGACTCCCAACGGTCCCGGCTCGCTGCCGCTCGCCAGGCGCGCAAGCCGCATCGTCGCCGGCCATCCCGAGGGTTTCCACGAGGGGTTTGCGAACCTCTACACCGACGCGGCCGAGGTGATCGCGGCACGGCGCGCCGGCATCGAACCGGACCCCCTTGCGTTGGTGTTCCCGAATGCGGTCGACGGCGTCAGAGGGGTTGCATTCGTCGAGGCGGCGATCGCCTCGTCGACGAACAACGGAGCCTGGACGACGGTCGGTTGAACACCTCTGCTCAGTAGCTGCTGCGGATCAGTTCGAGATCACCGGCGATCATCGGCACCCGAACGTCGAGCCCGGTGGTCGACAGGTCGAGACTCACCCCATCCATCCCGTGTACGTCCCAGTTGCGCGGCTCGGCGCCCACGATCCGGAAGCTGGTGCGTCGGGTCGGATCCTCTCGCAGCGGCGCGAGGCGAAGTCGGAGATTGCCGTCGACCCACTCGGCGCGGGTGAATGCCATCGCCGGGAAGTCGACCCCGACGATCTGTGGGCACCGGTCGAGCGGCGCGTCGGAGAGCCGGGTCCACAGTCCCGGTCCGGCCGCTTCACCCGCAGCGAGGAACGCGTTGAACTGACCCCGCGGGTGTGGCTCGTTCAATCTCAATCCCCACGTGAACTCGCCGCGGCCAGTGTCCCAGGTCGGTTCGTACGACGCCTCGATCGCTCGGTCGAGCCGGTCGGCGAGATCGTCGAGTTCCCACTCGCGCGCGAGGATCAACGACGAACCGATCGCCCGGTTCGGGTTGAGCGGCAGCTGCGGCTCGCCGCCGAGTCCGATCGATCGGTAGCCCGCCTCGAACAGACGGCGAGCATCGTCGGGTTGCTGCGGTGCCGCATAGAACGAGGTGGTCAACGCCGCAGCCACCGGCAACCGATGGTGCACGTCGAGTATCGGGTCGTAGTAGAAGGTCGTCATGTCCGGTGCCGCGGCGCCGGTCAAGTCGAGGTAGTGCTCTCGGGCGTATGCCCACCATGGGGCGAATGCCTGCTGGTGGTACTCGGTGCCGTGTCGGTTGTCGTGGAGCCTCAGACCGAGGCCAGCTCCGGCCAGTCAAAACGGCCAGACCTTGGTGTTCTCTCAATGACACCCGATCGGCGCGGCGAGCCACTGTCGACACAGGTGCTCGGCAATCTCCGAGTGCGTCCAAGTGAACGTGTTGTCGCCGTCGCGAATCATCTCGAACGGTTGGTTCCAGCGGTCGTCGTCGCCGGCGATCATCGAGCGGATCCCGAGCAACACGAGAAAGAAGCCCTTGTAGAACAACATCCCGTCGGCGGCCACCGGGTCCATCTGCACACCCCACGGCTCGGTGCCGTTCGCGGTCCAGCCCGGAGCGTCGTACTCGCCGAACAGCTCGGGCGGGATGAACAGCCGATAGATGTCGGGGTAGTTCGCCCGGTCGGGGTCGTGACCGAACTGCGTCAACCAGTCAGACGCCGACCACCAACCGGTGTGCCGCTCGATCAACTGGTCGAGTACGGCGACGTACGGCTCGGTCCATGCCGGGGTGCGATGGGCCATCAGCCCCATCGCGTACGACGAGTCGACGAGGTCGAAGCGATGCCAGCTCGCCATCGGCGGGTCGGACCGATTGTCCCAGTGTGAATGGGGTCGACCGCCGCGACTCCAGTCGTCGGTGGTGTGCGCCTTGCGGTGGAGGTAGCGCAACCAACCGAGTGATCGCTCCGACAACTCCACGTCGAAAACGTAGTTCCCCCAATGCGGGTGACGCCGACATCAGGGGCCTTCCATACGATGAACGAGTCACATCGATCAGCACACCAGGAGGACCCCCATGGCCATCGACACCTTCTTCGCCTACGTCGGCGTCTACGACAATGTCGAGGACGCAAAGGTGGATTACGACGCAGTGAAGGCACTGCACACCGAAGCCGACCTGATCGACGCCTACGACGCAGCGATCATCGAGCGCAAGGACAACGGCAAGGTCAAGATCGTCAAGAAGCACGAGACCCCGACTCGCGTCGGCGGCGTCGCCGGCGGCGGCATCGGCCTCGCCACCGGCCTGGCAATTGCCATCTTCCCGGCCGCCGCGATCGGGACCGGCCTCCTCGCCGGAACCACGGCAGCTGGTGCTGGCCTCGGAGCGTGGGCCGGCCACGCCGCTGCCGGCATGAGTCGCCACGATCTCAAGGAACTCGGCGAAGCACTCGATGCGGGAACCGCCGGGTTGGTGGTCGTCGGGGTGTCCGACATGGAGTCGAAGATCGACGCTGCGCTGGCTCACGCCGAGAAGGTCGAGAAGAAGCCCCTCGAGGCCGACACCGAGGAGCTGGCCAGCGACGTCACCGACGCCTCGGCCGACTGAGGTTCAGCTGGCGAGGAGTTGCTCGCTGAGTTCCCAGAGGCGTCCGGCGGTGGCAACGTCGGCAATGTGGGGGGCGAACCCATTGCGGCCGATGTTGCCGCCGGCCACGCCGAGGCCGCAATCGGCAAGGTAGGCGCCGTTGTGGTCGACGATGTCGGTCGACGTTGCCGCCCACACCTGCGTGGCGGCGCCCTGCGGAATCGATTTCAGCTGCATTCCGCCGGATTCGCCGGCCGCCTCGGAACGCGCCTTCGCCCGGTCGAGCATCTGCTGCATCAGATCATCGTTCAGGTGTCGGCCGAGATTGGTCATGATGCCACCGGGGTGCACCGAGAACGACAGCACCCCGTCGAACCGTTCTGACAGCGCCAATGCGTGCAGTGCGTTGGCCGACTTCGATCTGCCGTAGGCGACCCAGGCGTCGTACTCGGACTGCTCGAATCCCGGGTCATCGAGGTCGACGTCGGCGATGCCGTGTGCCGCCGACGACAGGACCACGATCCGCGGGTCATCGCCGGCGCGGAGTGCCGGTTCGAGGAGTCGCGTGAGCTCGAAGTGGCCGAGATGGTTGGTGCCGAACTGCATCTCGAAGCCGTCGGCGGTGTGCCCGAACGGGCAGGCCATGACACCGGCGTTGTTCATCAACACGTCGATCGGGCGGCCGGACTCGATGTAGCGGCCAGCGAATGCCCGAATGCTGGAGAGATCGGCGAGGTCGACGGTGTCGAGCGAGAGGTCGGCATCAGGTACCGCCGAACGAATGCGGTCCGCGGCGTCGGCGTTCTTCTGTGGGTCGCGGGCGAGCATCAGGATCGAGGCGCCGTGTGCGGCGAGCGCACGCGTCGACTCCTCGCCGAGGCCGCTCGCCGCGCCCGTGATGACGAAACGACGTCCGGAGAGATCGACGCCGTCGAGCACGTCGTCGGTGGTGGATTCGAACGAGAAGGTCATGGGGCGACAGTACGCAGGAAGCGTTCGGAGCAGGTTCACCGAAGCTGCCGCCCTCCCGCTGTTCCCGATTCGTTTCGTCATCGAGAAACGCCGAGACAACGGAAGCGAGCGGCTTCGGAAACACCGCCGTACAGCCGACCGGCGATCCCCTCGACCGGCATACGTTGCGCGACATCCCGACCGGGACCACTTCCGAACCAAGGAGTTCACCATGCGTACCCGAACACCAGCAGCACTCGTCATCGTCGGGGCACTCGCCCTCGCAGCCTGCGGCAGCGACGACAACGCGTCGGATGACGCCGCATCCAGCCCCGCCACCACCGAGGCCATGGCCGAAGACGAGATGACCGACACGACGGACGCCATGTCGGACGACGAGATGTCGGACGACGAAATGTCGGACGACGAAATGTCCGACGACGAAATGTCGGACGACGAGATGTCCGAGACGACGAGATGTCCGACGACATGAGCGATGAGGAGATGGCGGCCGCCGAGGGCGACATCGTCGTCATTGCGTCGAGTCGCGACGACCTGACCACGCTGGTTGCCGCCATCGACGCCGCCGGCCTCACCAGCACCCTGTCCGGCGACGGACCATTCACGATCTTCGCGCCGAGTGACGAGGCGTTCGTCGACTACCTCGGCGAGATGGGGATGACCGTCGAAGACGCGCTGGCCGACACCACGTTCCTCTCGACGCTCCTGCAGGGTCACGTCGTCGAGGCGGCCGACGACTCCTCGATGGTGGCCGGCATGGTCGACAACCCGTTCGTCAGCCTCGCCGGCACCGAGCTGCCGGTGACCGTCGACGGCGACACGATCACGATCGGCGGCGCCGAGATCCTCGAGGCCGACATCTTCGCCACCAACGGCGTCATCCACGTGATCGACACCGTTCTTGCCCCCGGCTGATCCCACCCCGCCCAACCCTGCACACCACCACCCAGCGATGAGCGAAGCCACCGGATGCGGGTGGTTCGCTCATCGCACGTACGCCTGAGCCCCATTGCGATGAGCGACGTCACCGGA
Source organism: Ilumatobacteraceae bacterium (assembly GCA_963741875.1). Taxonomy (GTDB): domain Bacteria; phylum Actinomycetota; class Acidimicrobiia; order Acidimicrobiales; family Ilumatobacteraceae; genus Sva-07. Next base: position 349,316 of record CAVUJO010000006.1, read on the forward strand.
TACGGAGGCGTCGCTCATCGCTCGCTCGCGCCTGCCCCGCCGGAACCCCGTTCGTGTGTCGGAATGCGAAACGCTGGGGAACGCAGCAGAAACTCGACGCCGAACGCATCGACGACCAACCACAACGGTCCTACGGTCGTCGACATGTCGATTGACGCCACCACCGACGATGTCTCCAGCGACGCCGTCACCGCCACGGAACCGCCAGCCGACGAGCCCGTCGCCCGCCTCGTCCACCCGCGGGCGATCCGGTGGTTGCACTGGATCAACTTCCCGCTGCTGTTCGTGATGATCTGGAGCGGCCTTCGCATCTACTGGGCCGAGGACGTCTACGCCCTCGGCATCGGCAGCTGGCAGTGGTTCGCCTTCTTCCCCGACTCGATCTACGAGACGTTCGGCCTCGAACGGCGCCTCGCCCGGGGCATGGCGTTCCACTTCGCGTTCGGCTGGCTCTTCGTCATCAACGGCGCCATCTATGCGATCTACCTCCTCGCAACACGTGAATGGCGCCACATCCTGCCCGACCGCCACGCCGCCAGGGAGGCCAAGGACGTCGTCCTCCACGACCTTCATCTCAAGAAGCAGGCCCCCGCCCAAGGCAAGTACAACGCGGCTCAACGGATCTCGTACACCGCCGTCCTCGTGATGGCGTTGGTCATCGTCGTCAGCGGATTCGCCATCTACAAGCCCACCCAGCTGCACCCCTTGCCGCTGCTGTTCGGCGGGTACCAGGGTGCTCGGCTCGTGCACTTCTGGATGACGATCGGGCTGCTGCTGTTCTTCCTCGTCCACGTGCTCCAGGTGATCCGTTCCGGCTGGGGCAACTTCCGATCCATGGTGACCGGCTACCAGATCGAACGCCGCTCTCCCGACCCAACGCCGGACGCCCCGAACGACCCCGGGCTCAGGGGCGCAGAGCTCTCGGTGGCGTCGGTCTCGGAAGCCGGGACTCACGACACCGGGAACCGAACCGGTGACGCAGGAGAGGAGGTCTCGGCATGAGCGAGCAGGAGCAGACACGCGACGAACAACTCCGCGCCCAGCTCGAGGATGCGCCGACGATTCCACTGTCGGAGTTCAAGCAGCGGTCGCGACGTTCGTTCCTGGTGGGCGCCGTCGGCATCGCCGGCGCCTACGCCGGATGGCGCTGGCTGCAGGACCAACCCGACGTCGGTGGCATCCCCAAGCCCCTGCGAGACCAGCTGGAGCGCAACGAAACCCTCTGGAGCAATCTGTCCGAGGGTCGAACCGCACCGGAGTTCTCCGCATCGAAGGCGTCGCCGATCCAGGTCAACGGGCGCATCGGCATCCGCAACGACATCGAACTCGCCGACTGGACCGTCCGGGTCGAGGGACCCGACGGCGACCTGCTCGACGAACTCGACATCGCTGCATTCGAGTCACTCCCGCAGCGCGACATGATCATCGAGCACAAGTGCATCGAGGGTTGGTCGAACATCACTCACTGGGGCGGGACCCGCTTCTCCGACTTCCATGCTCGCTACGCCGACCAGGTCGGCGACGTCCCGTACGTCGGCTTCGAGACCCCCGACGGGCTCTACTACGTCGGTTGGGACATGCCGTCGGCGATGCATCCGCAGACGATGCTTGCGCTCCGACAGGGCACCGAACCACTCACCCAGGAACACGGCGCGCCATTGCGCATCGCCACACCCAACAAGTACGGCATCAAGTGCCTCAAGCGGATCGGCGTGATCCGCTACGCCCGTGAACAGCCGGCCGACTACTGGGCCGAGCGCAGCTACGACTGGTACGCCGGACTGTGAACCCACGGGCGCTCGCGGGCCTTGGAGCTGCCGGCGTCGCCGTCGTCATCGCCGCGGCGTTCGCGTTCGGCGGTGACAGCGACTCGACCCGCGACGCGAACCCGACGGCGTACCTGACCGACACCGACGCCGCGGTCGACGCGCCGGTCGAGACACCGGACCTGCCGAACCGTGGCCCGCACCCCGAGCTGCTCGAGATCGACGGCTGGCTCCAGAGTGATGTCACCTCGCTCGAGGAGCTCCGCGGCAACGTCGTCGCCGTCCAGTTCTGGACGTTCGGCTGCAGCAACTGTCGGGCGACACTCCCGCACATGCAGGAGCTGTACGAGAAGTACGGAGACCAGGGCTTCGAGATCGTCGGCATCCACGCCCCCGAGTTCGGCTACGAGGCCGAGGTTCCGAACATCGAGGAGGCCGCCGCCGATCTCGGCGTGACCTGGCCGATCGTGCTCGACACCGACAAGCGCACGTTCCACTCGTGGCAGGACGGCCCGACCGGACACTGGCCGCGCATCTACCTGATCGACCGCAATGGCAACATCCGCTACGACCACATCGGCGAGGGCGGCTACGCCGAGACCGATGCGGCCGTGCAGGCCCTGCTCGCCGAGCCGAGCTGACGACCGGACGACCGTGCTCCCCGCGTTCTTCGAGGCAATCCGTGCGACGACCCAGCCCTGCACGCTGCTGCTCCTCACGCCGCCGATCGTGATGGCGATCGTCACGCGCGGCCGCTGGGTACCCTTCGCGGCGATCTGCGTCGGAGCCGTCCTCGGCGGCTGGCTGTTCGTCGCCAACGTGGTCGCGCTGGACGACCGCCAGCTCCAGCTCAGCGGGTTGTTCGTCGCCGCGGTGATCGCCGTCGTGCTCGCCGCCCCGAACGTCACCAGGCTGGCCCCGGCCGACACCCCGACCGCACGGACCGTCGCCGCCGGAGCCGTCACGTTCACGGCCACGCTGTGGTGGCGGCCGTGCATCGGAACCGAGCTCGGTGCGATCCTCACCGCCTCCCGCCGCGGGCTCACCGGTCAGCTCCCCGGCATCTCGGCCTACATGATTGGTGCGATGGTGCCGGTCCTCGTCGTCGTGCTCGTGATGCGAGCGATCGACCCGTCGGCTCTGGCGAGCCGCCGTGCCGCCATCGTGGCCTCGGCGGCGGGTGTCGTCGTCGCCGGAGCGCTGGCCGTCGGCCGCCACGACGAGTTGGTCACCACGCTCACCCGCTGGTCGACGAGCTGAGGCCCCGGCCGAGCGGGGCCGGCCAGCGGAATAGCAACCGGCCGCCGGCGGTTACGACCCACATGGCAACGATCCCCTCCGACTACACCGACCTGCTCGACACGACCACGTTCTGGCACATCGCCACGCTCGGTCCTGACGACAACCTGCAGTCGAGCCCGGTCTGGGGCGGATGGCGCGACGGGCACTTCGTGTTCTCGCTCACCAAGGGCCGCCAGAAGTACAACAACCTCGTCCGCAACCCCACGATCGCCATCTCGGGCATCGACCCGGAGAACCCCTACCGCTATCTCGAGATGCGCGGCGCCGTGGTCAGCATCGACGACGACTCGTCGAACGCGTTCATCGACTCGATGGCCAAGAAGTACATGGGCGTCGACGCGTACCCGTTCCACCAGCCCGGCGACGAGCGAGTGATCATGGTCGTCGACGTCACCCACACGACACAGATGGGCGCATCATGACCAGCTGGCGAAACACGGTGACCCGGCAGGGCTTCGCCACGCTCAACTCCGTCGTCAAGCCGGCGGTCCGGTCTGGTGTCGGCAACCCATTTCCGATCGGCGCCGGACCAGTCGTGCTCGAGACCACCGGTCGCTCGTCAGGCCTTCCGCGCGAGGTGCCGGTGCTCGCCACCCGTGCAGGCAACCGGCTCGACGTGAGCACGGTCCGTTCCGACTCCCAGTGGCTTCGCAACATCGAGGCCGACGACCGTGTCGCCGTCTGGCTCGGCGGTCAACGGCGCGAGGCAACCGCCGACGTCACGCGCGGCCCGCTCAACACCGTGCGCATCGAACTCACGCCGGCGCACTGAGATCCGAGCCGGTCGGCCCCGAACCCCCCGAGGGGCCGACCGGCTCGCAATCGTTCCCGCACCCCGTGGCCGACCCGTCGAACCCCGGTGCGGCCGGGCGGTGCAGCACCGCTCCCGTCGGGGTGAAACGGACCGAACCATCGTCGGACACCTCCGCCGAGCCGTCGACGATCAGGCTGTATCCGTCGGGATCCTTCGGCGGGTAGCACAGGCTGACGAGTGGCCGCTCCGCCGCGTTGTGGGCGGTGCCACGGCCGACATCGATCAGCAGCTCACTGCCCGCCCAAACGGGAGTCACGGCGACGATGTGCGCCCGGAGATCATCGCGGACGGTGAGCAGGTAGGCCCAGCCTCGTTCCTCGATTGCTGCCGCCAGATCGTCGATGGCCACCGGGATGCTCATCGCAACACCCTACCGATCGATATTCCCGACCGATGTGGTCGGGTTTGCCGATAGCGTGCCCGTCGTTCCAGCACTCTGCACAAGGAGATCAACATGGCCGTCCGCCTCGGCGACACCGCACCCGACTTCACCGCCCCGACCACACAGGGCGAGATCAGCTTCCACGAGTGGCTCGGTGACTCGTGGGGTGTGCTGTTCAGTCACCCGAAGGACTTCACGCCGGTCTGCACGACCGAGTTGGGGTACGTCGCCAAGATCAAGCCCGAGTTCGACAAGCGCAACGTCAAGGTGATCGGCCTGTCGGTCGACCCCGTCGACAGCCACATGAAGTGGGAGGGCGACATCGAGGAGACCCAGGGCACGGCCGTCAACTTCCCGATGATCGGCGATCCCGACCGCAAGGTCGCCGACCTGTACGACATGATCCACGAGAACGCGAGCGACACGCTCACCGTCCGTTCGGTGTTCGTCATCGGTCCGGACAAGAAGGTGAAGCTGACCCTCACTTACCCGGCCTCGACCGGTCGCAACTTCGACGAGATCCTTCGGGTGATCGACAGCCTCCAGCTCACGGCCGACTACAAGGTCGCCACCCCGGCGAACTGGAAGGACGGGGAGGACGTCATCATCGTCCCGGCCCTCTCCGACGAGGATGCCAAGGAACTGTTCCCCGCCGGCTGGAACCCCGTCAAGCCCTACCTCCGCGTCACCAAACAGCCCAACCGCTGACTTCCAGACCCCTCGATCGCGTCAACCCACCCGAACTGGCGCGTGGGTGTTGCGCTGAGCGCAACGCCGGCGTGATTTTTCGGGTGGGTGACGTGGGGTCAGAGCCAGTTCGCCTCCACCCAGGCCCGCACCGGGGGCGCGAGGTGGTGGAGATGCGAGCCGGGATCCTCACGGATCTGGGTGGCAGAGATCGGCACGGTGACACGATCGGCGTCGACCACCACGTGATCGGCGCCGAAACGAGTCGCCAGTTCCACCACGTAGGCGTCCGAGGAGAACACGGCGTGGGGCCCGTCGTCGTGGGGCCATTGCTCGGTGAACAGCGCCATCCACTTCGCCCACAGTTCCTCGTCGGCGAAGTCCGTGCCGAGCCGATGCCGGACTTCGATCACGGTCACGTCCGGATGCAGCTCCGCCAGCCACCCCGCTCGGAGGTTCCCCGGAGCGGTGTCACGGTCGGGCGACGTGTTGACGAACACCACGAGCGCATCGCATCGCTGAGCTGCCCACTCGATCATGTGTGAATGGCCGAGGTGTGGCGGATCGAAGCGGCCCACGATGAGCCCGGTCGAGTGCATCAGCCCGCCGTCGTCACGCCACCGGTTCGCCCGGCCGCTCCACGACCAGCGCGGCGAGCGAGTCGACCACGGCCTTCCAGCCAGCGCCGAGGTGATCCGCTTGGTGGTGGGCTCCCTCGCAGAGCACGACCGAGCGGGTCAAGCCGACCAGTTCCCGGGCCACGACGTCGCCAGCTTCGTTCGCCGTGGCCTGTGCACGCTCGAACTGATCGATCGATGCGTCACGAGACCCGAGTTGCATCTGTGCTGCGGCCGCCGCGCTGCCGGCGATCACCCGGTCGAGATAACTCGACCCACCGTCGGCCCAGACCCGATCGCCGTCGGCGATCGCTCCGGCCGCATCAGCGGTGATGGCGCGGGCCAGCGCTCGAACCGCACAGAGATACGGCGTGAGGTTGTCGACAACATCGAGCACGGCGAGCGCCTCGTCCGCACGACCGACCTGACACAGCGCCAACGCGAGGGTGATACGCGATTCCGAGCCATCGGCACCCATCGCGACGGAGCGCTCCACTGCCTGCCGGCTGATCGTCAGTGCGCGCTCACCGAGGCCGAGATGCACGGCCGCCCCGGCCGCCGCCATCATCGGGAACGACAGATCACCGAACGAGTCACTCATCGCGAGCGACTCCTCGATCCCCCGCTCGGCCTCGTGCGTGCGACCCAACGCCACGAGCGCCCGCATTCGCGGCGACAACGCCTGCACCACCCCGAACTTGTCACCGATCTGACGGAAACTCGTCAGGGCCCGACGCGAGAGCTCCTCGGCTTCGACGAACTGCGACGACCACAAGCGGATCGCAGCGATCAACGAATCCATCATGGCGGGTGCCCACGGGTCACCCAGCTCGAGTGAGTCGCGACGCACCTCGACGGCGAGGGCCTCCGCCTCCTCGAACCGTCGCTGGAAGAAGCGGACGTACGCCAGCAGACCCGCGGCCCAGCCGCGACCGAACCGATCGCCCAACAGATCGAATTCCTGCGCCGCGGTCAGCAACCGCGACTCCGCCAGCGCCGCGTCGCCGGAGAGAAACGCCACCCACGCCTGATGCTGACGAACCCAGGCACGGCCACGAAGATCCTGCATTCGCTCGGTCAGCGCTTCGGCTTCGCCGAGCAACCATTCGGCGTCGCCGAGGGATCCACCGAACACCTCGGCGAGCCCACGCTCACGCAACGACGACGCCAGCTCGGCGTCATCGCCGAGCTCCCGGAAGATGTCGACGCTCGCTCCGAGCTCGGTCCGAGCACCAGCGAGATCACCGTCGCGCTGGTGCAGGATCCCGAGCAGTCGACGGGCGATGCCTTCGTGTCGTCGATCGTCCGCAGCCACCGCCGCCTCGAGCGCATCCTCGGTGTCGGCGAGCGCTGGGGCAACCACTCGCCGTTCCGCTTCGGCCTGCGCTCGGAGCAGCAGCAGTTCGCGGGCGATGGCTGCATCGCTCGGGCCGAGGTCGAGCGCCCGCGTGGCCTGACGACGAACCTGGTTGAAGGCGCCGACGTCCATCGCTCGTGTCGCCGCATCGAGGAGGAGCGCCACGGCTCGATCGGCGATGTCGTCCGGCATGCCCGGCACCGGGCCGATCTCCGCCGACAGCTCGGCCGCGCACGCGGCGTGATGAGCGACCTGATCGATCGGAACGCGTGGGTCCCGACTCATCACCGCCGCCGTTCCGGCGTGCCGCTGGGCCCGAACCAGCTTCGTCAGCGTCTGGTAGGCCACTTCGCGAACCACGTCGCTCCGGAAGCGCCACGTGGCACCGTCGACCTCGAGCAGTCCATGCTCGTCGAGGGCGTCCAGATCATCGAGATCGAAGCCCTGGCCCATCTCTGCGGCGAACTTCTCCAACGACTCGACCTGTCCCGACGCACCGAGCACCGCTGCATTGTCGATGATCGACCGCTGGGTGAGTGCGAGCTGATCGAGGCGGGCAGAGATGAGCGCCCGCAACGAACCGGGGAGCGCCGTACTGGTCGGGTTCGACTTCGCGAGTTCTGACAGCTCGATCAGGAACAGCGGGTTCCCCCCGCTGCGCTCGTAGAGACCATCGACGAACCCGGCGTTGGCGAGTGGGCCGAGCACGGCAACGACGAGCCTGGTGGACTCGTCGAGTGTCAGCGGATCCAATGGCATCCGCACGGTGACCGGGTGCTCGTTGGCCGGCGGCCAGTCGATGTCGGCGTCGTCTCGTTGCGCCGTGACGATCAGCAAGGGACGGTCGATCAACGAGCGAGCGATGCGATGCAGCAATTCGATGATCAAGACGTCCGCCCATTGCAGATCGTCGATCCACAACACGACCGGACCCGACCTCGTTCGTCGACGAAGACCTTCCACGATCAGCGAGAACAGGATCTCGCGAGCCTGCGCCGGCGGAACGTGATCGAGCTCCGAGGGATACCCCAGGAGATGGATCACCCCTTCCACGAAACGGTTGAGCACCGGATCGTCGGCCTCGAATCCGTACAGCTCGACGCCCTTGGCCCGGATCACTTCTCGCAGAACAGCTGGCGGGACGTCCTGATCGAGGTCCAGGCGGCGGAACAGTGCCGTGGCGATCGGTGCCCACACGTTGGTCTCGCCATAGGGAGCGCAGGCACCGGAGAACACCGTGACCGCACGACTCGGGAACGAATCGAGGGCCTCTGCCACCAGTCGGGTCTTGCCGGCTCCGGCCTCGCCGGTGACGGTCACGATCGCGCTGCGACCATTCGCCACCATCGCCATGATCGACGACAGCAGCTCCCACTGCGTCGACCGGCCGACGAAGGGAACATCGTGGAACCGGGCCCCGATCGTGGGCACGCGGCGGCGCCGACCCGTGACCCGCCAGACACGTTCGGTCTGTTCGCGTCCACGCACGTCGAGCGAGTCGAGCGGCTCGCGCAGGATCTCCTCGGACGCGAGGCCTGCGGTCGAGTCGCCGATCAGGATGCCGCCGGGCTCCGCCAGGGTCTGCAGCCGCGACGCGACGTTGACCACGTCGCCCATCGCCGTGTATTCGGCCGTACCGGACACGTTCCCGACGACGACCTCGCCGGTGTTGACACCGATGCGCAGCTTCAGCGGACCGTCGAGGTCGGGCTGTTCGGCGACGAAACGGGCGAGCGATTCATGCATCTGCAGCGCTGCCCTGATGGCCCGGTCGGCGTCATCTTCGTGAGCCACCGGCGCGCCGAACAGCGCGAGGATGCCGTCGCCGAGGACTTTGTCGATTCGTCCACCGAAGCCGGTGATGTCTGCGATCAGCCGCTCGAAGCTGGCGTCGATCAGGCGCTTCACCCGCTCGGGGTCGAGGTGCTCGGACAATGCGGTGTAGCCGACCAGATCGGCGAACACGACCGTGACGAAACGGCGCTCCTCGGCGGCGGGCGCCGCCACCTCATGCCCACACGAGGGACAGAACCGTGCGCCGTCGGGAAGCGGGGCGTCACACGACGCGCAAGTGGCCATCAACCTGTGATCGTACGGCACGTCCACCCATGGGCGGACCACCGCAAGGACGGAAATGGATAGCGTCGCGTGGACCATGCCCCACCCGCATCCCATCGTCTGGCTGCGCACCCATCCTCGGGCGGCTGACGGCCTTCTCGCTCTGCTGATCGTCGCCGCCGCCGTGCCCGCCCATCTCGTCGGGCAGACGTCGGTGAACGATCCGAACCAACTCGACCCGACCTGGTTCACCGTACTCCTCGTGCTCGCCGGCACGGCTCCGGTGTACTGGCGACGCACCCACTCGCTCGTTGCCGGTGTCGTCGTGGTGACCGCCGAAGTGTTCGCGCTGTTCATCGGCGTCGGCGGTGCCGCGTTCCTCGGATCGGTCGTGGCGGTGTACTCGATCGGTGCGCACACCAGCGGTGTCCGACGAACACAGGTGATGAGTGGAATCGCTGTCATCGTCGCCCTGCTGTTCGTGGCGGGTTGGATCGACGGGCTGTCGCTCCTCGACGAGTTCATCTCGACCGGTGTGCTCCTGATCACGGCGTTCGTGCTCGGCGACAACCTTCGGCGGCGGCGCCAGCAGAACGCGAGTCTCGCCGAACGTGCTGAACGCGCCGAACGAGAACAAGGCCTGCTCGCCGAGCAGCGCGTCGCCGCCGAACGCACCCGCATCGCCCGCGACCTCCACGACGTGGTCGCTCACTCCGTCAGCGTGATGGTGATCCAGGCGGCCGCCGCCCGCCGCAGCCTTGCCGACTCGCCGGAACTCGCTACCACGGCGCTCGAGACCATCGAGTCGACGGGCCGCCAGACGATGACCGAACTGCGATCGATCCTCGGCGTGCTGCGTTCCGACACAGAGCCACCCGGCACGCCACCAGCGCCACAGCCGTCACTGACGAACCTCGATCTCCTCGCCGGGTTCGACGACCTGCCCATCGAATTGATCATCGACGGCGACGTGGCAGCGATCCCCGACGGCGCGTCGGCGACCGGGTTTCGGCTCGTTCAGGAGGCGCTGACCAACGTACGCCGCCATGCCGGCACGGTCGCGGAGGTGACGGTCAGGATCCGCGTCACGGTGGAGACCGTCGCGATCACCGTCGCCGACGACGGCCGCGGCGCCGGTGCGCTCCCCGGGCCCGACGGGTTCGGCATCATCGGCATGCGCGAACGCGTGGCAGCAGTCGGCGGCACCGTGAACGCCGGACCCCGGCCGGGCGGGGGCTGGCAGGTGCGCGCCAGCCTGCCCGTCGACGCCGGCTCGAGTCACCGGCTCCCGGCAAGCGTTCTGTCGTGATCCGCCTCATGCTCGTCGACGACCAGGAGATGGTGCGCGTCGGGTTCCGCATGATCCTGCAGGCCGAAGCCGACCTCACGGTCGTGGGCGAAGCGGGTGACGGTGCCGCTGCCGTCGACTTGGCCGACCGAGCGAACGCCGATGTCGTCCTGATGGATGTGCGCATGCCCAGGATGGACGGCATCGAGGCCTGTCGAGTGATCCGGGAACGACACCCCACGGTTCGAGTGATGATGCTGACCACCTTCGACCTGCACGACTACGTCCACGCCGCATTGCGCGCCGGTGCCAGCGGGTTCATGCTGAAAGATGCGCCTGCCGAACAGCTCGTGGACGCCATTCGCATCGTGGCCAACGGCGACGCACTGCTGGCACCCTCCATCACGCAGGCCTTGATCGATGAGATCGCCCGACAGCCGATGGGCGATCGAGCGTCGTACCCCGGAGTCGACACGCTGACCGAACGCGAGCTCGAGGTACTGCGCTCGATGGCGAGCGGGCGGTCGAACGGCGAGATCGCGACCGAGCTGTATCTCGGCGAGGCGACGATCAAGACGCACGTCGGGCGCATCCTCGCCAAGCTTGGCGCGCGCGATCGCGTGCAAGCGGTGGTGATCGCCTACGAGTCGGGGCTCGTCACCCCCGGCGACCGTTGAGCGCACATCCGCCGTTCGGTTGACCACGATCCACCCGCAGATGGATGCGTGGATCTCGGAACGCAGGTAGACCTGACGCCATGGCCATGCCCCCCGCACCCCCAGCAACCCCCACCTCGGCTCCCGGCACCACCGCCGCTGCCGGGGCGGTCGATGCCCGCAAGACCTACGGCGTGGGAGACGCTCAGGTCCACGCCCTCGACGACATCACCGTGTCATTCGAAACCGGCAAGTTCAGCGCGATCATGGGTCCATCGGGATCGGGCAAGTCCACGTTGCTGCATTGCCTTGCCGGTCTCGACACCCTGACGTCGGGCGCGACGTTCATCGGTGACACGTATCTCGCAACGCTCGATGACAAAGCCCTCACCGAACTTCGGCGCACCAAGGTCGGCTTCGTCTTCCAGGCGTTCAACCTGATTCCCACGCTGACCGCCGACGAGAACATCCGGCTGCCGATGATGCTGGGTGGCGAGTCGGGCGACAAGGAGTGGATCGATCACGTGGTCGCGACGGTCGGTCTGGGAGATCGACTGAAGCACCGCCCGAGCGAACTGTCCGGCGGACAGCAGCAGCGCGTCGCCGTGGCGCGCGCCCTGGCGTCTCGTCCGCAGATCATCTTCGCCGACGAGCCGACGGGCAATCTCGATTCGGTGACCGGTTCGGAGATCCTGTCGTTCATGCGGAACGCGGTACGCGACTTCGGCCAGACGATCGTGATGGTCACCCACGACCCCGTCGCTGCGTCCTACGCCGACCGGGTGGTGTTCGTCGGCGACGGCAAGATCACCGGCGAGATGAGCGATCCGTCCGCCGACCAGGTCATCGATCACCTCAAGAACTGGGACTGACATGAGCGCCGGGACACTCATCGCTCGCAAGAGCATCCGTGCGCGCTGGGGCCGCACGCTCGCGATCCTGTTCGCGATCACTGCCAGCGTCTCGTTCGTCGTCGGTTCGTTCGTCCTCGCCGACAGCCTCCGAGCGACGTTCAACAGCCTGTTCCAGGAATTGGGTCAGGACGTCGATCTCGAGGTCCGCGCCGCGCAGCAGTTCGACACCGACGACGCCCGAGACCCGATCGACATCACGATCGCCGATTCGATCCGCCAGATCGACGGCGTGACAACGGTCGAGCCGACGCTGCAGCGCTTCGCACAGTTGATCGGCCCGGATGGCGATGTGATCACACCGGCGGGTGGACCGACATTGGGTGTGTCGTGGATTGCCGATGACGGCATCCAAGGCATCACGATCAAGGAGGGCCGGCCCCCGCAGGGACCTGGCGAACTCGCAATCGACAAGGCCACCGCCGACAGCGAGAACTTCGCCGTGGGCGACACCGTGTCGTATCTGACCGACGTCGGCACGTTCCAGGGATCGATCACGGCCACGGTCGGCCTCGGGAGCGGCGACAGCTTCGGTGGCGCACAACTCGTGGCGCTGGACCTCGACACGGCACTCGTGAACTTCGGCGCCGACGGCAACGTGGACGCGATCGACATCGCCGTGGCCGACGGAGCGGACGTCGCAGCGGTGCAGCGGGCCATCGAGGAGATCCTCCCGCCTCAGACCGAGGTGGTCACCGGCGAGGAGGTCGCCCAGGAGACCGCCGACCAGGTCAACCAATTCGTCAACGTGTTCGGCACGGGCCTGCTCGTGTTCGCGTTCATCACGGCGTTCGTGAGTGCGTTCATCATCAACAACGTCTTCCAGATCACCATCGGCCAGCGCCTTCGTGAGCTCGCGCTGTTGCGGGCGATCGGCGCGTCAGGTCGCCAGGTCCGCTGGATGATCACCGTCGAGGCGTTCGTCCTCGGCGTGTTGGCGACGTTGTTCGGGGTACTCGGCGGCCTGTTGGTCGCCCGCGGGCTCATCGCTGCATTCGACGCGGCAGGTGCTGGGTTCCCCGACACGCAGACGGTGTTGCAGCTGCGAACGGTCGCTGTCGCCGCACTGGTCGGCATCGGCATCACGATGGTGTCGGTGATCGTGCCGTCGCGGCGCGCCGCGAAGATCCCGCCGGTCGCCGCGATGCGACCGGAGCTGGGGTTCGCTGCGATGCGATCACGCCGTCTCGTTGCCGGCGTCGTCGTCACCGTCATCGGCGTCGCGATGCTGCTCGTCGGACTTTTCCTGCAGCCCGGCGGAACGACCGGACTGATTGCGTTCGCGGGCATTGGCGCACTGGTGCTCTTCCTCGGAATTGCGAGCCTGTCCTCCACCGTGGCGACCCCCGTCACCAAGGTGATCGGCTGGCCGATCGAGAAGCTGTTCAAGGTGCCCGGCGCCATCGCCCGCCAGAACGTCGCTCGCGCACCCCGCCGAACGTCGTCGAGCGCATCGGCATTGATGATCGGCGTCGCGCTGGTCAGCAGCACCGCCGTGTTCGCGTCGTCGCTGCGATCCTCGCTCGTCGACACCCTCGACAGCGCGATCTCCGCCGACTACATCGTCACCGACTCGGGATTCCAGGGCCTGTCGCCCGTCGTCAGCGAGACGTTGGCCGACGTCCCAGAGCTCGATGCGGTCACCCCGATTCGCGGCATCAGCGGCCAGGTCGAGGGCAGCACGAAGAACTTCGGAGCCGTCAATCCGGTGGCCTTCGAGAAGCTCGTCGACCCCGACCTGCAAGAGGGAAGCATCGCCGACCTCGGCCTGAACGAGCTGTTGCTCCACACGGACCCGGCGGCCGATCTCGGCGCCACGGTCGGGTCGACCGTCGACGTCACGTTCCAGAACGGCGTCGAACAGACCCTCACCGTCACCGGTATCTACGGCGATGCGACGTTCGGGAACTGGCTGATCGGACTCGACACGCTCACCGAGGTCAGCGATGCTCCCGCCCGCGACTTCTTCGTGATCGCCAAGCTCGCCGACGGCGTCGACGCGGCGACCGGCGATGCAGCAGTCGAAGCCGCCATGGAGCCGTTCCCGCAGGCCAACGTGCAGACCAACGCCGAATTCCTCGACTCGCAAGAGGCGCAGATCAACCAGCTGCTGATCATCATCACGCTTCTGCTGGCGTTCGCCATCATGATCGCCATTCTCGGGATCTCGATCACGCTGGCACTCGGTGTGTTCGAACGAACCCGAGAGATCGGCTTGTTGCGTGCCGTCGGGATGAACCGACGTCAGACCCGCCGGTCGGTGCGCTGGGAGGCCGTGATCGTGTCGATCTTCGGCGCCGTCGTCGGCATCGTCGTCGGGACCTTCCTCGGTGTGGTCCTGTCGTTGGCGGTGCCCGACGACGTGATCAGCAAGCTGGCGTTCAACCCGACGATCATCGTGGCGATCCTGGTCGGCGCGGTCGTCGCCGGTCTCGTCGCTGCGTTGTACCCGTCGTACAAGGCGTCGAACATGAACGTCCTCGAAGCGATCGCCACCGAATGAACCTCTAGGTTGGAGCGATGTCGCTCGATCCCGCCGCGCTCCCCGACGAGGTGTTGACGTTCCTTCACGAGTACCACCTCGCCACGCTCACGACCGTGCGTGACGATCTGTCGCCGCACGTGGTGGCCGTGGGGTTCAGCTACGACACCGAGGCGCGGGTCGCACGAGTGATCACGTGGGCGGGGTCGCAGAAGGCACTCAACGCTGGGCGGATGGCCGACCGCGGGCAGCGAGCCGCCGTCTGCCAGGTCGACGGGGGTCGCTGGTTGAGCTTGGAGGGCCCGGTGCGTCTCGTGACCGACCCTGCCGGCGTCCGGGCCGGCGTCGAGGGCTACGCCGCCCGCTACCGCCAACCCAAGGAACGCGACGATCGCGTCGTGATCGAAATCGCCGTCGAACGGATCCTCGGCCGCGGCTGAGCGGTGACCGGGTCGATCCCGGGGGTTCCGCCGGCGGTCAGCCGGCGTCGCGATTCCAGGGAAGATCGGCGATCCAACGCTGTGCTGCTGGATGGGGATCCATCGGCGTGTCGTCGCTCGAACGCTCGACCCTCGGGTCGAGATGGGTCTGACATCCCGGACACCAGTACAGGATCCGATGATGGTCCCCCATCCGCCGACACTCGATCGTGTCAGCGCAGCGGGGGCAACGCTGCCCATTGCGGCCGTACACCGCGAGGCCGCCGCGGACCGACGGCGCCGTGATCCGCTTCGCGTGGTGCAGATTCGAACGCAACATCCTCGCTGCGGTGTTGACGACCCGGATGGCGTCGTGTTCGCTGAGCGCTCCGACGGGTGCGTATGGGCTCAGTTCGGTGGCCCAGAGGACTTCGCACCGATAGACGTTGCCGACACCGCACATGACCCGCTGGTCGAGCAGCACCTCCCCGAGCCGGGTCGTCGGATCCGCGGCGGTGAGGAGCAGATTGACCACGGCGCCCAGATCGGTGTCCGGCTTGCACAGGTCGGGTCCGAGTCGGCCCATTCCCGGGTGGCGACGCTTGTCGGCCTTGCGGAACGTCTCGACATGGGGCGCACTGAAGCACACCGCCACCCAGTCGTCGACCTCGATCGCTGCTCGCATCTGGGTGTACGGACGTCGCCAGTTGTCGCCACGTCGGTACAGATGCCACGACCCCGTCATGCGCATGTGGGTGTCGAGGATGAGGCCGTCGTCCCACTCGATCTCGAGGTGCTTGCCGTGACTTTCCACCGACTCGACGATTCGGCCGGCCTGCGGCACGGGACCGATGAGTCGCGGCGCATCGAAACGGAGCATCGGCTTGCCGGCGAGCGCTGTTCTCAGGGCGCTGGCCGATCGATGAATCGTGTCGCCTTCGGGCATCGAACGTGCATGGTAGGCGAAGCACCAGGGTCACCACCGGGATGCCGGGGGCGACGTCGTAGTGTCGACGGCCGATGCTCGATGACGACCAACGCGACCCGCAGCAACCGGATTCAGGCATCACCGCAGCGGCGCTGCGCGCCGCGATCCCTCTGTTCATTCCGGCGATCCCGTTCGGTCTGGTGCTCGGCGTCGCGATCACCGACTCCGCGATGCCGACCGCCATTGCGTGGTCGACGAACGTCGCGGTCTTCGCCGGGGCCGCACAGCTCGCAACGGTGAGCCTGGCAGCAACCGCCACCTGGCTCACGCTGGTGGCGACGGCCGCCGTGATCAACCTCCGCCACGTCATGTACAGCGCTGCGCTGTCGCCGAGGTTCAACGACCAGCCGCGGTGGTTCCGCTGGGTCGGGCCCTTCTTCCTGATCGACCAACTCTTCGCGCTCACCAGCGTCCGCACGAAGATGCCCGGGCCGGAGTGGCGACGCTTCTATCTCAGCGCCGGGATCTTCTACTTCGTGTCGTGGACCAGCGTCGTCACGCTCGGCCTCGTGGTCGGGTCGTCGATCCCGACCGAGTGGCGACTCGACGTGGCACCAGCGATCATGTTCGCCGGACTCGTCGTGTTGGGCCTGACGAACCGGCCGGGGATCGTCGCGGCCGTCGTCGGCGCCGTGGTCTGCCTGCTCGCCCTCGACGTGCCGAACAACGGCGGGATCCTGGTCGGAGCGGTCAGCGGCGTGATCGCCGGCTACCTCGCCGACGTGGCGGAGTTACGGCGATCCGAGCGGCGCCCGACCACTGCGAGGCATGGGTGAACGCACTCGCTGCCATCACTGCCGTGCTCTCGGTCGGCATGATCACCTACGCCTCGCGTGCGGGGCTGATCGTGTTCCTCGCCGACCGACCGCTGCCGGCGAACATCACCCGTGCGCTGCGCTACGTCGGGCCGGCAGTGCTGTCGGCGCTGACCGTCAACCTGCTCGCGGGCGGTCAGGGCATCGACGGGGTGGAGTTCGTGGAGGTCGCCGCAGTCGGCGTGGCGATCCTCGTCGCTGCCGTCGCTCGCAACCTGATCGTCGCACTCGGCGCCGGCATGTTGACGCTCTGGCTCCTCCTCTGGCTCGTCTAAGGCAGCTTGCCGACGTGGGCGAGCGCCAGTCGAATGAGGCGGTCGTGGCCGCTCGTCATCTGCCCGATCACGTCGCCGCTCACGGCCTCTTCCGGCGTGAACCACGACAGGTCGAGCGCCTCCTGGGTGGGCTCACACTCGCCCTCGACGGGCACGACATAGGCCAGGCTCACCGCGTGGTGACGGGGATCGTAGAACCCGGAGCGCTCGGGGTTCGGGAAGTACTCGACCACGGTGAACGGCGTTGGGTTGGCGGGCACGCGTGGCATGGCGAACGGACCGAGGTCCTTCTCACAGTGCCGCATCAAGGCCTCACGGACTCGCTCGCCGAACAGGACACGTCCGGTCACCACCATCCGACTGATCGAGCCGTCTGAGGCGACGCGAAGCAGCATGCCGACCTCGGTGACGTTGCCGAGCGAGTCGACCCGTACGGGTACAGCATCGACGTAGACGATGGGGACATGCGCCCGCACCAATTCGAGGTCTTCGGGCGACAACCAACCCGTCGAGGTCTGAGTGTTGGCGCCTTCGTCGATGTCGGTCACGGACTCGATGTTCTCACGCGAGCCATCGTCGCTCACGCATCCATGCGCCCGTCGGTGCTGTGACGTCGGTCCGCCGCCACAGCGAGCGCGAAGATGAGCGAGTGCACGACGACGGACGACGCTGGGATGAGCGCTACGCGACGACCACGCACGTCGCCGCCAAGTCGCCTGAGGCGATCCAGCGTTGGCCCGACGTGACATCGCTCCTGCCCCAGCGCGGCCGCTGCCTCGACGTGGCCTGCGGGCCCGGCGCCATCACACTCTGGCTGGCCGAGCGCGGTCTGAATGTCACCGCGCTCGACGCCTCGCGTGTGGCGATCGACGTGCTCGAGAACGCTGCTCGAGCTGCCGAGCTGACTGCCCGGGTCGACGCACGCGTCGTGGATCTCGACCACGGCCTTCCCGAGGACCTCGATGACCTGGCTCTCATCGTGTGCCAGCGGTTCCGCGACACGGCGCTCCTCGCAACGATGATCGATCGGCTCTGTCTCGGCGGCGTCGCCATCGTCACAGTGCTGTCTCAGGTCGGAGCGGATTGCCCCGGCCCGTTCCATGCCGTTCCCGGAGAACTCCGAGCAACATTCACGAACGAGCGTTGCGAGATCGTCCACGACGACGAAGGCGAGGGCGTCGCCCACATCGTGGTCCGTCGACGTTGACCGCGATCAGGCGCCTCCGAGCAACACGTTGCGCAGTGTGTCGTGCTGCGTCGATGCCGGCTGCGTGCTCTCGACGAAGTCGACGAGGAGGCTGGCGAAGGTGTCCGGCTGCTCGACGTGCGGGAAGTGGCCGACACCCTCGATGATCTCCAGGCGGCTCGTCGGGATGAGGGCGTGGGCAGCGTGGGCATGGGCAACCGGGATGATGCCGTCATGATCGCCCCACACGATCATCGTGGGCACATGGGCAGCGAGGTACAGCCGGTCGGTGGCGTTCACGGTCTGACCGGACGGCTCGATCACGCCACGCATCGTGCGGACGAACGCCTTGCGATTGGTTGCGCCGGCGAGCGAGCTGTACGCACGCCACATCTCAGCGAGCTTGGGCGAGCGGATGTTGCGCCGCCCGAGCTGTCGGCCGACGTCGGTCGCACGATCCACGATCGGCTTGGGGAACGCGACGGGCATCACGTACTCGGCTCCGGGCAACGTCAGGAGACGCAGCAGCCACGACACTTCGCGGCCCAGACCGCCGCTGCCGACGAGGACCAACCGATCGACGACGTGGGGATGCTGATAGGCCAGCTGCATTGCGACGCCACCACCGAACGAGTGGCCGACGATGGTGACGCTGTCGACGCCAAGGATCGACAGAAAGTCACGAAGTCCGCTGGCAAATGCGCCCAGTGAGTAATCGCCCGTCGGTTTCGCCGACTCGCCGTGGCCGAGCAGGTCGATGGCGATGACATCGGCATGCGGGGTGAGCAGCGGGATCACGTCGTCCCAGGTCTTGGAGCTTCCGGCGAGCCCGTGGATGAGCAGGATGCTCTGCCCACGTCCCCCGCGCCGGTACCCGACCGAATGGCCGTGGATCGACACGTGTTGGAGCGGAAGTCGTGAACTCACCACTCCAGTATCACCGACGAGACGACCTCCCGTGCAGGGCCGAAGGTTCCAAAGAGGCGCGTCAGCCGCGGAGCGTCGTCGCAGCAACGAAGGCAGGTGAACGGTCAGTCGAGGGCGGGATCGGAGGCCCATTTCGTCCCCTTGGGGCCCGCGTCGATCCATCGGGAGAAGTCGAGCGGATCGACCTTCTGGCTGGGGTGCCCGGTCGTGGCCAGCCACGACATGAACTGCCGCGGAGCCAGCGGACGCGAGATGCAGTAGCCCTGGGCGATGTCGCACCCCAGTGTCTGCAACCGCTCGAGGACCTCGTTGTTCTCGACACCCTCCGCCACCACGACGAGACCGAGGTTGTGTCCGAGTTCGATCGTCGAGCGGACGATCACCTCGTCCTGCTCGTCGAGCAGCACGTTGGACACGAAGCTCTGATCGATCTTGAGCTCGCCGACCGGGAGACGCCGCAGGTAGCTCAGCGACGAGTACCCGGTGCCGAAGTCGTCGATCGACAGCGCCACGCCGATCTCGTGCAGCTCGTTGATCGTCGCCCTGGCCCGCGGCGCGTCGATCAACAGCGACGACTCGGTGATTTCAAGCGTCAACATCGAGGGGTCGACGTTGTTCGAGGTGAGGTGCTGCTGTACCCGCTCGGCCAGACGCCGGTCGAGCAGATCGTGCGTCGACAGGTTGACCGACAGACCGAGGTGGTAGCCCCGGTCATGGATCGCCCGGAGATTCGAGATGCCGTTGTGCAGCATCAGGTCGGTGAGCTGCTTGATCAGTCCGGTGTCTTCGGCGATCCGCACGAACTGCGTCGGAGGAACGACGCCACGGACCGGGTGCGTCCAGCGCACCAGCGCCTCGGCACCGACGACGGTGCCAGTGTTGAGATCGAGCTTCGGTTGGAGATGGAGATGGAGCTGCTCGTTCTCGATCGCAGCGCGAAGGTCGCCCAGCATCGAGAGGCGAGCCGGGGTGCGGCGATCGATTTCGTCGCGGTACACCTCGACGCCGAGCCGTTGCGACTTCGCGTTGAACATCGCGATGTCGGCGAAGCGGAGCGGGGCGCCCTCGTCGAAGTTGTCCTCGACGATCGCCAAACCGGCGCTGGCAGTGACGACGATCTCGAGGCCGTCGAGTGTCACGGGGCGACCCACCTCGCGGACGCAGGCCCACGCAAGCTCGAGCATCTCCTCCGGGTTGCGTCGATGGCCGACGATGGCGAACTCGTCGCCGGCGAGCCGCGCCAGCACGTCATCGGGGCCGAGGAGCCCGCACAGGCGCTCGGCGACCTCGACCAGCAATTGGTCTCCGGCGTGGTGGCCGAGCGTGTCGTTGACCTCCTTGAAGCGGTCGAGGTCGAGCATCACGACGAACACCGGACCTTCACCTTGGTGATGGGCCGCAACATCGGCGAGTGACCGCTCGAACGACGTCCGATTCGGCAGTCCCGTCAGGGCATCCTGACGCGCCTCGCGCTCGATTCGTTGGTGGAGCAACCCCTTTCGCAGGCTGGTGCTCAGCTGCTCGACCAGGTTCTTCAAGCGCAACAGGTCGCTGTCGTCGAATCGCTCGCATCAACTCTGGTCGACCCTTGACCACGATGGCGCCGAATGCGCCCGACTGATCACTCACCGGAGCAACCATGATCTCCTTGACGTCGGACCCGCGAGACCGAACGCCGTCCAGATCGGAACCGGCCACGCGGTATCGGCCCGTCGGAACTCAGGAGGTCGACCCAAGCCGGATCGTCGGGGCGGTTCGGGAGTTCGATGCCGATTTCGCCGTGCACTGTGGCGCGTGACGACATCGCCATGACCGAAGAAGATCAGTGCCACACCGTCGGTCCGCAGGACTCCAGCTGCCTCGGTGACCGCGGCCCGAGCGATCTCGTCGGGATCGAGCGACTGTCCGACCCGACCCGTGAATCCGTGGACGGCATCGAGGTCGCGCAAGCGCTGGTCGAGGAGGCCGTAGGCCTTGATGACGTACCACAGCATCCCGACGGGGACGACCGCGAGCACCAAGAGCCACGGTGAGATGAGTGCGAGCCCGAGCACCATGCCGGCGAGGGTGGCGTTCACGAAGAAAGAGCCACGAGGCCAACCGCAGTTCGGTCAGGAGCCCGAGCCCAGAGATCCCCTTCGAATCGTGAGATCGCCACCGAGACGAGGATCGACGACACGATGCCACCGACTCCCGTGGCGAGGATCGCTGCAACGACGATCTGCGTGTCGCCCTCACCGCACAGGCCGACAAAGCCTCGAAACAGCACATATGCCAATGACAACTCGAACGCGATCGCCGACACGTTGAAAACGAGCTTGTACGGCGGGAGCCGCCGCATGAGCACGATGACCGACATGCTGGCGACCGCCCGGGCGACGAACGCCGGCCCCGGAGCAAGATAGACCAAGCAGAACACGAGCGGGACCTCAGACAGCGAGAAGGCGATCCCCTCACGGCGAAACATGAACCGGAAGACGGTGATCTCGACGAGCACGAAGCCCGCAGCGATGGCGATGAACGTCCACCATGGGCGCCGGGAGCGTGGAGTCCCGAACGTCGGCGAGCGTCAAGGCGAGGCCGAGCGATGCAGCGAACATCGCCGCCGAAAGCATCAAGACCTCGAAGCCGAGGCGACTGTGGCTGCCCCGTGCGCGGGGCAGCCACAGTGCCTTGGATGTGGTCGGTCACCCCTTCCGGGCGGAGGTCCACTCAACGGCCCGCTCCTCATGTCGGGGAGCGACCGACGGCTGATCACTCCGAACCGTCTATCGGAACGGGTCGGGCGTGATCTTGAGTTGTCACACCAGGTGGCGCCCCCACCACGTGGCGCCCCACCAGGTGGCACCGTCTGGTCTGAGACTGCGTTGCAAGTTGGCCATGTTGGTCTCCTGTTCGAGGCGCTCCGGTGGAGCCGAGATAGTGGATTGTCTGTCGCTTGGCGACAACACGCTCCTTGACGAAGACCAGACTATAGCTTGAGGGAATTCAAAGTTCAACACAGAGCGAGAGTTTCAACCACGCTGCGTAGCGCCGACCCTGATCGAGAGGCGATCGCACCCTGCAACCAGAGAAAACAGACCGTTGACGGCCATGTGGTGGATCAGCGGGCCTGGCGAACGAGGTGCCACGGAGGCCGGTCGCGCGGATCCTGCGGCCGATCGACCCCGAAGAGTGGTGGCCCGCCACGACGCGTCAACTCGCGGCACCACCTCATCACTGGCGCCAACGGCCGGTTTCGAGTGGGAGAGAAGCACGCGTACGTCGCGCGGTGCCCACGAGATGACATTCGCTCGGCCACCTCACCGCGGAAGGCTCGTCGCCAGCGCCGCCGCGTTCCAACGACGCCATGCGTGGTCGCCGAGGAGATGTGATGTCCGGTCGTGTGGACGGGCTATTCTCACCGCTCCTCCGAGTGGTCATTGGGTCCTCGTCGACGTGGTCGACGCCAGTCGGGACGAGGACGATGATCGATGACATTTCGAGGAGCGAGCAGGCGTGAGATGCGTGTGACGACAACGAACGATGGTGACGTTGTGTCGACGGGCGGCGCACCTCAGGATTCCTCCGCCGGCGCGGCGCTCCATCACGGGATCCAGGTGTTCTCCGCGCCGTCGGACGCGCCTCGGGTGCGGTGGAAGACGGATCTGATCGCGGCTGCGTTCGCGGTGGTCCTGGGGCTGCTGTTGATCCTGGTCGCCGGGAACGGGTCGACGTTCGACGACCTGACGCTCGAGTTCGCAGGTGGGCTGCCGAGTTGGCTGCTGTGGCTCTGCCAGGCGGCCTACGGGGTGGGTGTGCTGTACGGCATCGGTTTGTTGATCGGTGTCGGACTCTTCGCCAAGGGCCGACTGGAAGTCTTCCGCGACATGGTGCTGGCGGCCCTCCTTTCCGTCGTGATCGTGGTCGCGCTGACGCAACTCATTGACGGGCGCTGGCCGGAGTTCGCCTTCTTCGACCTCAACCAGACACGCAACACGTTTCCCGCGTTCGTCGTGACCACGGCGACCGCGATCCAGGCTGCAGCCTCGCCCTGGCTGACGGCCCCGATGCGCAAGATGGGGTGGGTCTTCGTCCTCGGTGCGGTCGTGGCGTCTGTACTTGGGACGGTGACGACGTTCAGTGACGCGCTCGGCGGGCTGCTCGTTGGTCTGTTCGCTGCGGCGATCACCCGGTACGTGTTCGGCACGTCGGCTGGATTGCCGTCGACCGCACGCGTCCGCGATGGCTTGGCCGACCTCGGTGTCGAGATGGACACGTTGACCTACTTCGACAAGCAGCCCGAGGGTTCGAACGTGCTTTTCGGAGTGTCGACCGACGGTCGTTCACTGTTCGTCAACCTGCTGGGGCGCGATTCGTGGAACAGCCGCCGCTGGACGCGGTGGTGGAAGCGGGCCTGGTACCAGGACCAAGGGGAGCAGTACGGGTCGGATCGTCGCCAACAGGTGGAGCACGAATCGCTGGCACTCCTCCTCGCCCGGCAACACGGTGTCTCCGTGCCCGCGTTGGCTGCCGTTGGGATGACGTCGTTCGACGACGCAGTGATGGTCACGGAGGGTTTCGATCACACCTTGGCCGACGTGTCCGTTGACGACATCGACGACACCTTCGTCGATGCCGGCTGGAAGCAACTCGACAAGCTCGACACGGCCGACATCAGTCACGGGTCCATCGATGCGGTCCACTTCTGGTTCGATTCAGCGGGAGAAGTGGCGCTGATGGGTTTTGCCAACGCGGTGATTCACCCCACCGGAGCGCAGAAGCAGCAGGACGTGGCAGCGATGCTCGTCATGACGACGTTGGGCGTCGGCGCGGATCGTGCGATCGGCGCGGCCGCGCCGGGCGAAGGGTGACGACGCCATCGAGGCGATGCTCCCGCTGTTGCAGACCGCCGCGCTGAATGGGCGACTCCGACGCAGCGTCCTGAAGCAGAGAGTGAAGATCAAGGACCTGCGCCAGCAGACAGCGGCAGCCCTCGGCATCGAGGTGCCCGAGGTGGCGCAGTTGACCCGCGTGACGTGGAAGAGCGTCGCAATGCTCGCCGGCATGCTGTTCGCGGTGTACACGATCATCGGCGGCCTGGCGGACGTCGGCTTCGCCACCGTCGGCCAGACCCTGCTCGATGCCCGCTGGAGTCTGATCGCGTTGGGTCTCGTGCTCGCCGCGGCGACCAACCTGACCGACGTGACCGCGCTCGCGGCGGTCACGCCGAAACCGGTGCCGATCGGGGTCACGACCGTCGAGCAGTTCGCGATCGGTTTCGTCAATGTCGCCGTGCCGTCCGCGGCCGGTCGAATCGCCGTCAACATCCGGTACTTCGAAAAGCTGGGTATCAGCGCCGTCACGTCGACCACGACCGGGGCGATCACCGGATTCCTCGGGTTCATCGCCCAGGCTGTCCTCGTCGTCCTGACGATCGTCATCGGCGCCGGAAGCATCGACTTCTCCCAGATGCAAGGCGGAGGAGGGGTGATGCGATTGCTCGCGATGGCGATCGTCATCTTCGTCGGGGTGACCATCGTCGTCGCACTCGTGCCGAAGTGGCGACACTGGGTCGAAGACAAGCTGCGCACGCCGCTGGCTCAGATCGGCGACGCGATCAAGACGGTGAAGAACCCCAAGTCCGCTGCGTTGGCGCTCGGGGGCTCGATTGGGACAGAGGTCCTCTACGGCGCTGGATTCGCAATGTGTGTCCTCGCAGTCGGCGGGTCGATCAACCTCGGCCAGGCGATCTTCATCAACGTCACCGTTTCACTCTTCGCCGGGCTGATGCCCATCCCGGGCGGCGTCGGCGTCGCCGAGGCCGGCATGACCGCGGGGCTCACGTCGATCGGCGTCGACCCCGGCCTCGCCGTTTCCGCGGTGCTGATCTATCGGCTCGTCAGCTACTACCTCCCACCGCTGTGGGGGTATGTGAGCCTGCGTTGGCTCACCGCTCACGACTACCTGTAGGCCGAGGTCGAAGATTCGGCGGTGAGGCCGAACGCTCAGGCAACGGGATCGGGGGCGAGCCAGCACATCGCGGCGACGAGCATGGCTTCGATTCCGGTGGTGATGGTGGGGTTCTGGATCGGGGCGTAGCGCGGTGAGTGGTTGAACGGGATGTCTTCGTTGATGCGATTCGCGGCAAGCGCCTGCTGGAAGATGACCGGGTCGGCACCACCGACGAACCAGAACATCGACGGGAAACCGCCGCGGGAACCGAACAAGCCGAAATCCTCGCTCGCAGTCGCGACCGGTCCTTCCATTGCCCGGTCGGCACCGAAGTGCTCGACGAATGCGTTACCGACGGTCGCCGTCGTCGCCGCGTCGTTGGTGACTGCCGGGAAGCTGTACAGGGTGGTGATCTCGGGGGGCTGCTCGGCGCCGCATGAGTGGGCTTCGCCATGAGCAATTCGGCTGATCGCGTCGAGCACCTTGTCGCGCACGGAGGGTTCGAAGGTCCGCACGCTCAACGTCAACTCGGCGTGGTCGGAGATGATGTTCTCCTTCGTTCCGGCCCGCACGGTTCCAACCGTGACCACCGCGGAGTCGGTCGCGGCGATGTTCCGCGACACGACGGTCTGCAGCTTCATGATCGTCGACGCGGCCATGACGACGGGGTCGACGGACTGCTCGGGAGCAGAGCCGTGTGCGCCTCGACCGTGCATCACGATCTTCAACGCGTCGCTTGCCGTCATCACCGCTCCTGGCCGGAACAGCACCCACCCAGCGGGGGCTGGGGTGACGTGTTGTCCCAACGCCACATCGGGTGTTCCGAACCGTTCGAACAGCCCGTCATCGATCATCGCCGTCGCGCCTCCGCCGATCTCCTCGGCCGGCTGAATCGCCAAGATGACCCTGCCTCGCCAGAGGTGGCGGTGCGTGGCGAGTTGCGTGGCGACACCGATCATCCAGGTTGCATGCATGTCGTGGCCGCAGGCGTGAGCGACCGGAACTTCGGCGCCGTCAGCGTCGATGCCAGTTGCGGTGCTCGCGTACGGAAGGGCGGTGTCTTCCTTCACCGGCAGTGCGTCGATGTCGGCACGCAGCAGCACGGTGTGGCCGTCCCCGTTGTCGAGCGTGGCGACCACACCCGTCCGCCCCACGCCCGTCGTGACGTCGTACCCGAGATCGCTCAGCCGCTGCGCCATGATCCCCGACGTGCGCACCTCAGCGAATGACAACTCAGGATGCCGGTGCAGATCTTCGTAGAACTCACGCAACTCGGGCAGCAGCGCTGCGATATCGTCGAACATGTTGTGGTCCTTTGGGTGGGCTTCCGGCTTGGTTCATTGCTGATTCAGGTGCTCGTCGATGCGGACAGCGCTCGCCGGAAACAGCGGGCGGGGCGAATCTACGTGGTCGAGGCCGCGGGCCGGTTCACAGGCCCCGCCATCAACGAATGGGATGCCAACCGGCAGATCCCATTCTCACTGGCAGCTCTGCGCTCTCTTCGCGAGGGGTCTCGATCCAGATCAGATGGCTGAGATGTGCCGCCCACTCGAAACAACGAGCTCATCGAGGTTCACAGACCGAGCGTTGTCGCTCCGGAGCATCATGCGGCGACCCGCCCAGGAAAGTGCGGTGCACTGCTTCAGCACCCGGGCCACCCGGACGTAACGCCTCAGGCAGTCGAGATTGATTCTTCGTCGGCGCGAAGAACTGCGGGGCCAACCTCGCAGCCGCAATCGCCCAACGGCAGTTGCCCGACGAAGGTGTCGGTCACGAGCGACGACCCTGTTCGGTCGAGCGTCGCAATGGTGACATCCACACGCCTACGTTCGTCCATCGCCACGGTGAACCAGACGGCGCTCTGGCCGTCGCTCGAGAGAACGGCTTTGGTCGTACAGATGGCGTTCTGGCAGAGCTCGATCGCCTCGGCCGCAGGATCATCCAGTTCGATGATCACTTCGGGTCCGGCGCAGTCGGCCTGGCAGCGCGCACACCCGCTTGAAGTGACCCCAAGAGCAACGAGCAGGACAAGAAGCACCCGTCTCCGCATTCGCGAATCGTAATGGCCCTGCTGCCATCGGGTGTCAGACGGCCGCCAACGACACGCATCCGCAACCCCGAAGTCGACGCTCGGCTCCACTTGCTCGTCGTTGGCCGGATGCTCGTGACGTGATCGTTCACCGCAACGGCAACGTGCAGTGCGCTGCTTGCCGCAGCGGGTGCTGAGGCAGCGGGCGACACGGCGTGCGATGCAGTACCTGCTGACCGCTTCTTCGACGTCGGAATCTGGTCAATGCCGTTCGGCAAGTCGGGCGTGTATGCCATCGATCGGTTTGACCTCGCCGAGTGTCATGCCGTCGTCGATCAGTGCTTGCGCGCCCGCCGGCCGAATCGCATTCGCATCTGATTCGCGGTCAGCGCCGTGAGCCCGAGAGTCGGAATCGTCGGGTACTGACTTGTGCCGGCCGAGTCGGAGGCCGCTGCTGAGGTCATCCATGACCGCAGACGGGCACCGGGGTGTTGGATCCGGTGACGACCGAGGCGGTGATTCCCAGCTTGCGGGCGGCGGTGACGTTGCGGTCGGAGTCGTCGTAGTAATGGAGTCGTGTTCGACCGCTGAGCACGCCGAACGCACGGTCGGATGGCTTGGCCGCACCGATTGCGTCGGAGACGTAGATGCGTTCGAATCGCCCCGTCAATCCGAACCGGTCGAGTCGGGCCATCAGCCAGTCGGTGCGGTGATTCGACAGCAGCCAGATCGGGCCGGTGTGGCGTTCGACGAACGCACCGAACGGGCCGAGGGTGTATCGATGTTCGAGATCTCGGCGCAGTTGTGCTGCGTCGCGTCCGGGTGCGAGGCGCGCCCACATTTGGTCGTCGCTGAGTCGTCCCTCCCAGAATCCGAGTCTGAGTTCGGTGCGCCACCGATGGCGGATCGCAGGGATTCCGACACCGGTGGATTCGCCGACGTCGTCGATGAATCCGGGCAGGGGGTTGTTGAAGAGGACCCCGTGAACGTCGAGCGCGATGATTGGTTGGTCGCTCACGGGTGATCGAGCCGCCGAACGATCTCTTCGACGATGTTCTGCGTGAGGTTGCCGGCGTCGCCGCTGTCGACGACCTCGACCTCGGACCGGGTTGCGACGTCCATCAAGTGATCCTGAATCGAACGGATTTGGTCGAACCCGTCGAGGTGGCGACTGCCCTGTCGCAGCGGTTCGCTCACCCGGCGCTTGCGGAGGAGGTCGGCGTGGCGGTCGGCGTCGTCTTGCATGACGAGACGTTCGACGACGATGGGGTCGGCGGGGTGATCCGCGAGCGAGGCTGCGGTTGCTCCGGGAAGCATGTGGACTCCTTCGAGAATCAACGAGCGGTGTTCGTCAGCGAGCCGATCGGCGATGGCCACCGCAGCGGAGCCAACAGCGTTGCATTGGCGATCGAACCCCGAGAACGGCTCCGGAGAGTTGGGCCCGACCAGTTCGAAGGTCGAACGATGCAGCTCCGGAAGGACCGCGGCGGGCACGACCGTCCGCAGGACGTCTCGGATCGCGTCGCTCGTGACCACACGTGTGATGTCGAGTCGAACAGCAATCCGTGTCGCCAGGGTGCTCTTGCCGGTGCCGGGAGCGCCGCACAGCACGATCACCACCGGCCGACCCGATCGTTTCGCGCGCCGCCACGATGTCCAACGGTTCGCGAGGTCCGGCTCGTGGGCGTCATCGGCGAGGATCGAGTGCACGGCTGCCACGAGCTCTTCGGCGGTGACGTCGTTCTGGCGTGCCGCCAGGAGGCGTTGTTGGATGATCGACGCCAATCGGTAGGCGTCTTCGGTGGGGATGCCGGTGGCCAGCAGGCTTGTTGCCATGATGCCGCGCGAGAACGGTAGGCGGTTGTCGGAGCGGTCGTGGATGGTGATCCGGTCATCCAACGCTGCCGCCAGCGGAGCGGGTTCACGGCCGGCTTCACACGTCTCGGAGATCCTCTTCACCTCGGCGGTTCCTTTCAGCACACGACATCACGACGTTGCTGAAAGTCTCTCCGCCCGGTGTTTCTGGGCTGGCCACACCGGCTCACCTGGTGAGCGTCTTGACGATTGGCCTCGAGGGATACTCCCCTTCAGTGAACGTGACGATAGCGATGAATCATCGACCTTTGCCCCGTCATGAAAATCCTTGGTGGAGCGGTTGGGAAGGCCAGCGCGAGTCGTAGTATCGCTGCAACTGAAGGGGAGTATCCCACGAGGTCCGTCGTCATCTCGCTCGAACTCTGAGCCGGCGGGGCCAGCTCGACACCGGGCGGAGA
The DNA here is from genome assembly GCA_963741875.1 of Ilumatobacteraceae bacterium. Lineage (GTDB taxonomy): Bacteria > Actinomycetota > Acidimicrobiia > Acidimicrobiales > Ilumatobacteraceae > Sva-07. The sequence goes on from CAVUJO010000006.1 coordinate 378,482, forward strand.
GACCTTCAGCGACCGATTGTTCGTGCGCTGAAAGGGCCCCATGGCCGTTGCTCTCTTCTCACCGTTTCGCCTGCTACTGGGTGGGCTCGAATCCGAGGCTTCGACGGCCGACGCCGTCCACGTCACCAACCACGGGCCGGAGTCGGTGCGGTGAGCGTGTGGGTGGTTCTCGGGCTGGTGATCGGTGTCGTGTGCCTGGTGGCCGGTGCCGAACTCCTCGTGAAGGGCGCCGCCGCGATCGCCACCAAGCTCGGCGTGCAGCCGGTGGTGATCGGTTTGACGGTGGTGGCGTTCGGCACGAGCGCACCCGAGTTGGCGGTGAGCGTCGGTGCAGGATTCTCTGGCAACGCCGATGTTGCGTTCGGCAATGTGGCCGGGAGCAACATCGTCAACATCCTGTTGATCCTTGGTGCCTCGGCTGTGGTCGGTGGATTGGCGGTGTCGCAGCGCATCGTGCGCATCGATGTTCCACTGTTGATCGGTGTGTCATTCGTTGCGTTGTTGATGTCGCTCGACAACCGCATTGGCCGCATCGACGGCGTCATCTTGTTCACAGGAATCATCACCTACACGTGGTGGCTCATTCGTGCATCACGGCGAGAGACCGCAGACATCGCCCTCGAGTACGAAGCAGCAATCGACGCCGTCGAAGGCTCGGCGGTCGAACGACCAGTCGTGGCCCAGATCGCTCTGGTCATCAGCGGCTTGGTCGTGTTGGTGATCGGATCACAGTTGCTTGTCACGTCAGCCACGGACATCGCTGCGTCGCTCGGCGTGAGCGATCTCGTCATCGGGCTGACCGTCGTGGCGATCGGCACATCGCTGCCCGAGCTTGCGACGTCGATCATGGCGGCACTGCGGGGCCAACGCGACATTGCCGTCGGCAACGTTGTCGGCTCGTGCTTGTTCAACGTGATGTGCGTGCTGGGCCTTACCGGCATCGTGTCGCCGAATGGCGTGAGCGTCGCCGCCGCGTCGCTGCAGCTCGACTTCCCCGTGATGATTGCCGCCTCGATCGTGTTGCTGCCGATCTTCTGGAATGGCTTCGAGATCAAACGGTGGGAAGGGATCGTCCTCTGCGCCTTCTATGCCGTCTACGTCACCTACCTGGTCCTCGACGAAAACAACAGCAGCGCCGCCAACGTGGTGGCACCAGCAGCGCTCATTGCTGCTCCGCTCGTGCTGATGACCTTCGCCGTCACCGGCTACCGAGGCTGGCAACACCACCGCTCCTCCCATCAGCCTGACTCCCACGAGCGAGCGCTGACGACCTGAGCGTCACCGACCGGATTCGAACACCTGCTCGTCTCCACATTCCAACTCACCGCACAACCGAAAGGACATGTCACCATGGGCGTATTTGATGCGATCAAAGGTTTGCTCGGCGGCGATGGGCTCCAAGGAGTCCTCGAGTCGACCGGACTCAGCGAACACGTCGAAGGGTTCCTCGGCGAAGGAAGCGCACTCGCTGAGAACCTCGGCGTCGACCTCGGACAAGCCACCGAAGCGCTCGGCGTCGACGGCGTCGCCGAATCGCTCCCCGGCGGTCTCGGCGACATCGTGCAAGGCGTCACCGAAGGCGGCCTCGACGCACCCACCGCCTGACCACTCCAGCACAGCGGGATCGGCAACGGTACCGACGCGCTGGGTAGTGTCTGCTCCATGGCCCAGCGACTCGTGGAGGACTGCCGAAGCGTCGACGACGGTCGCGAGTTTCATTGGGCACTGAGCCTCACCACATTCCACTGGATGCGCTTCATCTCGTTCGGTGTGTTGAGGTCGGTCTTGCTCGTCATGGTCTTCTTCGGCGACTCCACGACCAATAGCGTGCTTGCATTCGTGGCAATCGTCGTGGCGATGATCGCCGAGGAGGCCGAGCGCGGAGCGAGTTGTCGTCGCAGCGGCCGACTCCGAGATGGTCGTGTTCGATGTCGGGTTCGATGCGACGCCGGGTCTGCCCTATTTTCGGCCGACCGCAGTGTTGCAGCGCGTTGGAGGGGGCGACGTGCGGCGAACCTCGATGGGGTTGCTCGGAGAACGATGGGAGATCGGCAACCGCAGCGTCCAGATCGCGAGTTGGCATCGCTCAAAGATCCGGAAGTGGGTCGACGAGCACCGGTTCGCCGAAGTCAGCGGCTGAAGCTGCCCAGCCCCAGAGTTGGCGACCCTCATCGTGTGCACGTTTCTCGACCACCCGGATCGGTGGACACGCATGTCGACGTGCGACGCCACGTACGGGCCGGTACCGAGTGGCGCAGCTGAGCGATGGCCCGACAGGAACAACATCCGCGCGATGCGTAGAACTCTCGCCTCGACTGGTCACTCCCGTCGTCGTGACGATGCGGTGGCGCACCGGGCCGAAGTCGCACACCTCGAACCGATGGATCACCGAGAAATGCGCGGCGACAACGAGTGCCCGTCCGCCACGTGGTGACGGCGTCCCCGGTCAACCGCTGGAGCGGTGAGCAACGACCGGGTGTGTCCACGAGATCACCACTCGAAGGGCGCGTCGAGGTTCAACCCTGCGCGATGCCACGCGCAAGGAAGGCAGCGACGACGGCCATGGCGATTGCGACACTGACACCGACTGCTGCCTGCCGTTTCGACGGGTGACGAAGCCACCACAAGATCCAGGCTGCGGCTGCGGTACCGATGAACGCGCCACCGGCGACGTCATCTTCGAAGACTGGCGGGCTCGTTCCATCGCACCGGCCACCGAACGCGTCACAGCTGCCAAGAGCGAGCAGTGCGAGCATGTATCCCGCCCAGATGACAGCGACCGTCACGCCCACCGCAATGCGCAAGACCACGAACGTGCCCTCCGCGTGGGCGGCGTCTGGTGTCGGTTCAGTTCCACGCACGACCAACACTGTGCCACCGACGACGCACCACGCATGCCGTATCCAGGACTATGCGGCGCCACATCGGGTCCCGCCCGGCGGGCGGCAATATCGAACTCGGTTCGGCGGCCGCAGTGGCGTACGTTGCCGGGATGTCCTCGTTGCGCGAGCAGTCGCTGAGTGGGCTCGCCCACCTGGAGGCTGCGACTGCGCTGTTGCAGCGGATCCGACGCGCTCATCCGACCGCCGGGTTGTGGGAGGCCGCCGATCGTCAATGGTCATGGCGGGCACCTCGATCGACTGACGATCTCCCGCAGCTGTTCTGGTTCGACGATGACGGTGAACCGGTAGCAGCCGTCATCACGACCGACTCGACCCACGGCGTTGGCTTCGACCCGATCTTCATGCCCGGCACAACATCCGCCCAGGTCGCTCATGTCGTCGACCGCGGACTTGCGCACGCCGCCGATTGTGGAATCGACGAGGTCGACCTCGAAGTGGATCGCGCCGACGACGTTCTGCGTGATGTGTTGTTCGACCACGGGTTCGAGGTCAAGGAGGACGGAGCGGTTGAGGCGTGGTTGTCTGCCGACTCCCGCCCAGAGATCGGCCCCATTCCGAAGGGCTACCGCTTGTCAACTCGCGCCGGCTCGCCGCAACGTACGCATCACATGACGAACGCTGAGCGGAACCACCCGGACGTCGAAGCGCGTCTTCAGCAGACGTCGCTCTACCGCTCGGACCTCGACCTCGTCGTTCACGATGCCCAGGGAAACGTCGCGGCGTACGGGCTCTTCTGGAACGACCCGACGACGGCCACCGGTCTCGTCGAACCGATGCGAACCGAGAACGACCACCAGCGCCGAGGACTCGCACGGCACGTGCTCACCGCCGGCGTCAACCTGCTCGCCAGCGTGGGCGCCGAGCGAATCAAGATCGTCTACGACCCCGACAATCCGGCATCCGGCCACCTGTATCGCAGCGTCGGGTTCGAACCTCACCGACACACCGACATGCTCGCGGGCCCGACGACCCTGTAGCGGTCAGGATGCCGAACGCGTCCAATCCGCGTGTCGGACCGAGCCGTACGGATCTCCGAGTACTCCCCATCGTTCGATTCACTTCGAACGGTGCGCGAAGCATTCCTCGCCCGCGCCGATGCCGAACGAGCACTCGGCAGCGCTGTCGTTCGAGCCCGCCACGAGGGACACTCCTGGGCGTCGATCGGCGCGATGGTGGGAACCTCGAGCGAGGCAGCGCGACAGGGTTACGGACAATCCGTCATCGCTTCGTAGAGCCAACCACTCCGAGCCGAACCGCCGATCTGCGCTGCTGCAGCCGGATCGAGGCCGTCGATTTGTCACGTCTCCGGCGGCATGGGCTGCCACAGCTGCACTGAGTTCCCGTCGAGATCGAGGAGCTGCGCGAAGCGACCGTTCGGATAGCGCTCGCTGTCGACCTCCACGTCGAGTCCCGCCTTCCGGAGCTGCGCGACCATGGCGTCGAGGTCGGCGACGCGGAAGTTGATTCCCCAACCGGACTGCCCGAGATGTGGGCTCTCCCAGTGTTCCGGCCCGAACGGAGCAAAGACTGTCTCGCCTTCCTCTTGACGCCAGACGGCGTCGCCATAGGACTCGCCTGGGCCGATCACACCGAGGTGTTCCGCGTACCAACTCGCGAGTCGATCTGGTTGTTCCGACTTGAAGAAGAACCCACCGATGCCGAGCACTCGTTCCACCAGAGCATCGTAAACGCTGCACGCTCGTCGTTGGCCGTCCGGTGGTTGGGGACAGTCCCGTCAGGGAGTCTCGGAGGAGGCGTCGAGAACTGAGCGGCGCTGGGTGATGGTTTCGAGGATCTCCCGGGTGCGGTCGGTCATGCCGAGGTTCTCGGTCGTCGGCCACCCCTCGAGCTCGGCCTTGGCGAACTCGGACCACCTCATGATCAAGTCGAAGAGTTCGAGCTGGAAGGTGGCAAACAGCACGGAGACGTGCACCCGCTCGGGGAACGGATGCTGACCATCGAGGTAGCCGGCGTTGATCTCCAGGACCTGCTCGTAGGTCTGCGCTGAATCGGCGGCCAGCGCATCGAGCGCAGCATTGGCGTCGTCGATGGTGCCGAGGTCGGCGAACAGCAGCCGCAGAAGCGCCTCGGCCTCCAGCACCGGAGGTTGGGGCTCGGTGGTCATCCACTCCTTGAGTGCCGTGCGACCGTCGTCGGTGATCGTGTAGACCGTGCGATTTCGCTCGCCGACCGACTCGCCGTGCGCGGTGGCCATGCCGCGTTCAACGAGCTTCTTGGGCTCCGAGTACAGCAACCGTTCCGACTTCGGCCAGGCGAAGCGCAGGCTCCGTGTCGCCTGCTGGGTGAGTTCATAGCCGGACCATGGCCGGATTGCCAGCAGACACAGCACTGCATACGACGAGGTCGTGAGACGCGACGGCACGGACTTGACTCTACTGAATAATGCAGTATATTCCATAGTGCAGTTTGCAGTAATAAGGAGCCTCGGCGCGGGGCTCCGTGTGGGGAAGGGGATCTCGTGGACATCGCGGACTACATCGAGTACGTGGCATCGGAAGGTGACAGGTTCGCCGCTGCCGCCGACACGGGCTCACTGGAGGTCGACGTCGCAGCTTGCGGCGACTGGAACATGCGGGCGCTCGTCCGCCACCTCGGCCTGATCCACTTGTGGGCTGCCGCACACGTCGCGTTCTCGTCCGACGATTGGCTGGACTCGGGCGACGACATCCCCGGTCTGTCGCGGTACTGGCCCGACCTCGCCGCATCCTGGCCTGCCGACACCGAACTCGTCGCGTGGTATCGACGCACCAACGAGAACCTGGTCCGCGTCCTCCGGTCGATGCCCGACGACCACAAGTGCATGACATTCCTGCCGGCCCCGACCGCGCTCACCATGTGGTCGCGGCGCCAGGCCAGTGAGATCGCCATCCATCGATTCGACGCCGAGCAGGCGCGCAACATCCCGTCGCACTTCGAGCCAGAGTTCGCCACCGACATGCTCGACGAACTGCTCTCCGGCTTCGCGCCGCGGCCGCGCCACAAAGGCGCCAAGGACATCGAGATCGAGTCCGAGCGGGTCCTCCACGTGCATGCCGAGGACGTCGACGAGCACTGGTTCCTGACGATCGGACGGGAGGCCATCGAAACCTCACGCGAAGGCGGCGACGCCGACCTCACTGTCACTGCCACCGCTGCCGAGCTGTATCTGCTCATGTGGAACCGGACCGACGAGTCGACCGTCACCCTCACCGGCGACCCTCACCTCATGGACATCTGGCGCGAGCGATGCCGAGTCCGCTGGTCGGGCGGCGAGTAGCCGTGCCGGACGCCAGAGCGCGCAGGCAGCCGCATCGCCGAATTCGATGTGACCGATCGGCTCCGGTTCGGAGCCACCAACGGCAGAAACTGCCACGAGGAGACACCATGCGAAATCCAGTTGAACAACTCCCGATCGCCCACGAGGCCCTCGGTGAGATGATCCGCGGTCAGGACTGGGGAGGAATGACCAGCGCGTACATGAACTACCCCACCGGGCTGGACTTCCGCCCACTGCTCGAAGGCCTGGAGCGGGACCACTGCCAGTGTCCGCACTGGGGCTACGTCATCGAGGGCCGCGTCCGCGTCAACTACGAGGACGGCTCCGAAGAAATAGTCAGCGCAGGCGAGCTCTACTACTGGCCTGCCGGTCACACCATCGTGGTCGACGAAGCCGTACGCATGGTCGAGTTCAGTCCGCACGATCAGATGTCAGACGTCCTCGCCCACGCAGTCGCAAAGCTGTAACCCCGACCCACCACACACACATTGCGCCCGATCCGACCGAGGGGGCGATGTCTAGTGACTTCGGGTTCGGGCATGAGCAAAACCGAGCCATGTGTGGCGGTTGTCGGCCCAACACCAGCCGACTTTGGGAGCGGCTTTGTTGGCCTTCCCGTCGCGTCCGGTGCCACCGCTGATCCAGATCGCTGGAGTCCGGGTGTCGAGGCGGTTGCCCTTGGGTTTGCGCGAACCGATGGTCATGAAGCAGTGATTGGGCTCCAGCAACGTTGGTTGCTGGAGGAGCCAACTGATTCCTTCGTTGACCGTCAGCGGCGTACGCCCGCGCTGGACGAGAACAGGCAGCACTTCGTTCGGGCTCCAGTTCCTCATGTCGTCACCCCGGTCCACGTCGTGCAGGAGGTACAGCGGCTCGTCCGGAATCTCGAGGCCATCGATGGCAACAAACTCCTCGAGGTCGGTCATGTCAGCGACGACAAACCCCGGTTTGCCGTCACGTCGCAACAGAGTCGCCAGTTCATGAGCGGGAACCAGCGACGAATTCACCGCAACGACAGCGCCGGGTTCCTCTGGTAGGCGTGCAGCAAGGTCGTCCAGAGAAGACGCGCTGAGGTTTGCGAGATCGGCGACGCCGGCATCGATGAGTCGACGAACCTGTTCGGTCACGGTCATTCGACGCTCGTTCGAATGTCGGTGTGGTGGCATCGGCCCGAACCGGTATCGCTCACCATCCCAAGGTACTCGCGCGCCCGGAGAGGAGCAGGCGCAACCGTCCGCGAGAGACGTCGGCGACAGCAGTGCTGTGGAGTCCGACTCTCAAGCCGGCGGGAACTTCGTGCGGATCGTCGAGACGTACGCGGCAGCGAGCTCTCCCAACCGGTTCGGGGAGATGTCGATGGGGGCACCAATGGCGAGGCCGGTGACGGATGACTCGGGTGCGTACTTGATCGACTTGTCGGCCGTGAGCACTGCGTCATGCTCGAGGATCGAGTTCGCAAGCATGCGCATCTCATTGAGCGGGTTCCCGTCCTTGCCTTCGTTGCCCCGCACCCGATGAACGAACGAGTGCTCGAGGCCCAAGATCATGTCGTGCACGAAGTCGACCGTGAACGATCGGGCTTCGACCCCATCGGGGACATCGAGAGCGTGCCACGACTCGAGCAGACGCCCGAACCGTGCCTCGCAGGCGTCGACATAGTCAGCGGGGTAGTTCTTCACCGAGAGCATCAGTTCGTCCTCGAGAGAGCAGATTGGTGGTGTTGGTGAGGCCGCCAGCGCCACGATGTGTGCTCGCGGCGTGTCCGGATGAGAGCCATGGTGTTACCTCCAAGAGATCGAATTCGTCATGTAGGTGACGTTCTTGACGACGGAAAGGTCTCAGATGAATCCAGACAGCGCACTTGCCGCAGAGTTCGACCGGAATCGGCCACGGCTCCATGCCATCGCTCATCGTCTACTCGGATCAGGCCACGATGCCGACGACGCCGTACAGGAGGCGTGGCTGCGGCTGCAGGACGGCGATCCGGACTCCATCTCCAACCTGGCGGGCTGGCTCACGACGGTGGTCTCACGCCTCGCCATCGATCGGCTTCGCTCGAGAACGCGACGGGCAGAAACAGCGATCGAAGACGCCGAAGTGAATCTGTCCGGTCGGGACGACCCAGAAGCCGACGCCATGCTCGCAGATTCAGTGAGCGCAGCGCTGATGGTCGTACTGGAGACTCTCCGCCCGGCGGAGCGCCTCGCATTCGTTCTCCACGACAGCTTCTCCGTCAGCTTCGAAGACATCGGGCAGATCCTCGGGCGCTCACCGAACGCAACAAAGCAACTCGCCAGCCGGGCGAGAAACAAGGTCCGCGGCGTGGAGCCCAGTAGCGATCACGATCCTGCACGTCAGCGGTTGGTGATGGAGGCCTTCCTGAGCGCGTCCCGAAGCGGAGACTTCGATGCGCTGGTCGCCCTGCTCGACCCCGATGCCACCCTTCAAGCTGACGCAGCTGCCGTCGGAATGGGTTCACCCGCCGATCTCACCGGCGCTGCCGCCGTGGCGGGGATGTTCTCCGGTCGCGCTCTGGGTGCACAGCCGGCACTCATCGATGGAACCATCGGTATCGCCTGGATTGTCGCCGACCATGCGAAGGTCGTCTGGGATGTCGTGTACTCGGGCGGCGCGATCACGCACATCAACATGATCGCTGACCCCGGCACGATCTCCGAGCTCGACCTCGACGCAGTCCAGCGACCGTGAGCCACAACCGGAGGTCTTCGGCGCCGAGCGACAGAATTACTCAATTCGCAGGCCTGATATCGCCCGGCTGATGACCAGCTGTTGGATCTCGCTCGTGCCTTCGAAGATCGTGTGGCTCACCCTCACCGGTTTTGTAGGTGCCGCTCAGTGTTGTCACGTCTCGCTCACCTGGGCTTTCGCGAATCGGGTGTTCGAATGATGTTGCACAGTCCGGTCAGTTCTAGGGATGAGTAGGGAGGATCGCCCGCCTCGCTGCGCTGGTTTGAACCACTCCCGAGCACGCGACTAGGGCGAATATGCCGGTGAAAGTGTTGCGCCGCAGTGGGGCCGATATCGCACAGCCCGCAGATGGTGCGAGGGCAGCCAGCAGCTCACTACAACATGCGAAGCGCTCTGTAGCACCCACCACGATGACCCACCGACCCACCCGTCGTCGGCGCCAAGTTTGGCACCATCTCAAGATGGGAGAACGACCGGACGGAGAGGTCGAGATCGTTCCGCACCGGAGCGAGTGGGCGGCCGACTTCGAGCAGACGCGGACCTCGCTCGTCGCAGCAGTCGGAGATGTGGCCATCTCGGTGGAGCACATCGGAAGGCCGATGAGGACACGTGGAAGCAAACTGACCTCAAGGTGCTCCAGACATCAGTCGGCGCAACCGAGCTTGCGGGACGTTTCCCGCTACCCGACGCCCAGGCGCTTCCTGCAACGGGCCACCCGCTTCTCAAGCGGCTCCCGGTACTCCGATTCCGGACACGTCAGCCCACGCTCGGCGACTTCGACCGCCTCGGCGTTCAACTTCAGTCGTTCCAAGATCAAGGAGTGACGATTGGCGAGGTTCTGATCGGCGAACCCGAACTGCCACGCCTGCTCGCACAATGTGATCGCCTCCGCCCCCCGGTCGGCCTGCGCCAACTGCTGAGCCAACACAGCGCACGCCCTCGGGAGACGAAACCACTCGTCAGGGGTCGTCATCCACTGATCGAGCATTGACCGGTACAAGTCGAGCGCCACGTTCGGTTCGTCATCCCTTGCGAATCCGATCACTGACTCGGTACCCATCCACAGTGGTCGGGCGTAGTTCTCCAAAGGCAGCGAGTCGTCGGAGAGTTCGTTGCTGAGAGCAACCAAGGCCTTTACGTCCCGGCGTCGATGGATGTGCTGCCACCAAGCCTGAGCGACGTCCGTCGCCAGTATCGGCGTCGAGTCGTAGTCGTCGTGCCCGGTGGGCTCACTTGCGAGGCGGCGCACGATCGTCAAAGCCCGCTCGTACACACTCACCACGTCGTCGTGTCGGCCTCCGTGCCGTCGATACAGATCTGCGAGAACCGTAAGCGCCTCCACCACCATCTCGTCGTCACGACGCTCGCCCGAATCCAACCCGGCAACGATCGCCTCCAGGCGGGCTATGCCGTCCAGTCCTTGAAAGTCGCCCGAGTAGAAGTCGCTTCGGAACCGATCTCGGTCGTCCGGTTCCTCCTCCGGGGCGCTGGCGATCAGCAGCGACCCGAGGACGAACGCCGCCTCGTCAGAGTCGTCGCCGCCCGCCTGCACGTACTCAGCCAACTCGACCCACTCGGGTTCCCACCGGTCCGGCCAATCGACGCCGGGTTCACGTTCATCGATCATCTCCTGCACCGCCTCAATCGTCGCCGAGCGGAACATGTCGGACAGGTCGATCGTGTACGAGAGAGCATTATCCGAACCACTGCCAGACGACTCACCGGTGCCGTAGCGCCGCCACGACGGTTTGAACACCGCTGCGTTCCCAGGCTGCGCCCCACCCGGAGGGAACAGCCCGGGGTCACGGCGCAGACTCACACCGGTCGGCGCAACATCGGGCCAGGACGACGAGTCACCGAACCATGAACCGCAGAGCGCTTCGATGTCGGTTCGTCCCCACTCGGCGGCACGTCGCAGTAGGGCCACGGCCACCTTCGCAGTCGCTTCGGCGTCACCTTCGGCGGTGTGCCATTGACCGAACTCGACTCCGAGAGCGTTGCACACGACAGCGAGCGACCGATTCGGGGTGTCGATGTTCAGTTGCGTGGCGACCTTATAGGTGTCGAAGAACGGTGCAGCTGGAAGTTCGATCCCCATGCGTCTGAACTCGGCGTCCATGAGTCGCAGATCGAAGCGAACGTTGTGGCCGACGATCAAGCCGTCAGCGAGACGTTTGATCAGGTCGCCGGCGATCAGGTCGAACGTGGGAGCGTCGGTGACCGCCTCCAACCGTCCCGTCAGCGGGCGATCGTCTGGACGGACCAGGGTGGACCATCTGCCGTGCTCGAGACCGGAGCCGTCCACGCTAACGACCGCGACTTCGATAATGCGGTCCTCGTTCGCTCGGATGCCGGTCGTCTCTACGTCGACGACTGCGAACCTCAGGTCGTCGAACGGTCCGCCCATCCTCACACCGTATGCGAGCGTGCGATCGGCGAGAGCACTGACAAGTACCGCGTCAGGAGCGTTTGCTCGGTCCCTCGTGCCACCGATCCCGGCGTTTAGAGACAGGCGTAACCGAACGGGATTATTGGGCGTGCGACTTGGGCCGCGATGCGGCGCGGGCTATCCGTCGGCGAGCGGATTATGGAGCGCGCGTTCTGTGCGGGCTCCAGCTGATGCAGCGGCGATCGGAATGCCGGTTGAGAGCGGGGCCGGCTCGACGCTTCGAGTGAGCATTCTCGGGCGGTTCCGATCACCACTGTGCCAGTCTCAATCTGGTTCTTGGAGGTGTTACCGCAGCGCATCGGCCAGCCGGACGTAGTCGGCTTCGGGATGTCCATCCTGTCTTTCACTCGTCGTAGACACGGTATTGCTGCTCAGCTTGGCGACGGTCGGCAACGACTTGGCCGATAGAGGCGGCGTGCTCAGCGAGGGCCTGGGGGATCTGGCCGGAGGTGCGTTCCGTGACGTGCGTTCCGGGCCGAGGGCCGTATGCATGGGACGCGGACCCTGGGCGTTGTCACACATTGGAGCCGATCGACACCTAGTAGTTGGGGACGGCGCACCGGGCGTCGTACATCACAATGGGGTTCATCATGCACGTTTTCAACAAGACTTCGGTAGGTCGCAGAGCGATCCGAGCATCGCTCGTGGGTGCTGTCATGTGTCTCATCGGAGTCTCGGCGCCAGCCGCCGCTGCCGTCACCGACCACACGTTCTACTCCACCTGCGGCAACATCAACTATGGCACCGGCGGGTCGCTCGAGGGACTCGCGATGCTCACGTGGGTCAAGCCGGGTGCCTCAAACGGCTGTCAGGCCAAAGCCCGCGTCCTGTGCCAGCGACAGAGCGACGGGCAGTCGCAGTGGCAAAACGCCAGCACCTGGAGGGGCCTAAACCAACTGTCGAGCAAGACCTGTTCCAGCCCGTATAACTACGCCCGGCTCAATGTCGGCGCGATCGCGCTGGGCTGATCCGTATGACCGGTGGATGGCGACCTCTGAGCATCGCGTTCGCGTTGGTACTCCTCGCCGCGTGCTCACACAGCGAGTCGCCATCCACCAACGCACGCTCCTTCCGCGAGAGGTACGGCGAGGCCATCGCAGGTGTTCTCGGCCCTGATGAGGAATTCCGCGTGCTGTTCGACGTGGCGCGTGTCTCGGATCAGAAGGTCCGAGAGTGCATGACGGAGGCAGGATTCGACTACCCATCTGCGATCAATGTTGTCTCCGATTCGCTGGAGCCCCCGTCGGGCAGCCTCAGCGATCGCGAATGGGTGAAGACCTACGGATTCGGAGTGTCAACGACATTCGAGAACGTCACCGTGGCGAGTGCCGAAGATCCAGTGACGTCCTTTCTGGACTCACTCTCGGCCCCTGAACGTGGAGCGCTGCTCGAACAACTTGGTGACGTTGGTTCGGGCGGGTGCCTGGACCAAGGAAACGAACAGGCGCTGCGTGAACTCGGGCTGGACAATGTTCAAGCCACCTACAACGAATTGCCTGACCTCTCCCAGATTGCTGAAGTAGTCGCAGCCGAGCAAGAATGGGGTGTCTGCTCGCGACGAGCCGGCGTGCGCTCTGAGGGCTTGCTCGAACTGATCGGCACTTTCAGTAGCCGCCTGCAGGCTCTACCACTGGACGACGAAGCGGGACTCAGCGCCCTCAAGACCGAAGAAGTAGCAACAGCTCTCGCAGTCTTTGACTGCACCAAGACCAGGAACGCGATCGTGACAGAGGTCGTCGCCGGGTTGATCCTGAATAGGTAGTTCCACCGACGGGCTACCTCGGGTGGGTGAGTCCCGAACTGTCACTCGCGGATTCAAGTCTGCTCTTCACGCTTGCGACTCCCGGGAACACATCTGGCCCACTCGACACTCTATGGATGAACACAGTCACATAGCCGGAGGAGACCAGGATGAGCGACCAAGCTCGACCCAATCTGAGAAGTCGTGTTGTGCGGGTAGCCCTTGCGCTCACGTTCGCCGGAGCGCTCATCGCCTTCGGTTCCTCGCAGAGTGTCTCCGCCACACTTTCGTACTGGGACAGCTCAGGCGATACCGGCTCCTGTTCGAGTTCCGGATGGGTCTGCTTGGCGTTGAACACGACGACGGGAACTGGCACCACGTGCATCGACTACCAATGTGTGTTCACCGACCCTGCGGGCGCAAGCAACCAGGGGGCCGTGGTTCGGGTTGACCTCTACTACCCGGGCGGCGGAGGCATCGCCGCTGACCGCGTCCGTTCGATCAAGAACCGGACGAGTAGGACAGTTTGCGCCTTTCAGTCACCTGGGTACTCGATCCTGAACAACACGGTTGGTGTGACTTCAAGTTGGGGACAGACGGGTGTCTTTGGATCGCCGCAAGGCATTTCCTCGATCAAGGTCGTACCCACGAACCAGTCATGCAGCTTCACCGGTTGACCGCCCGAAACCGGCACCTGATCTGGCGGGGGACCCTGCTTGCAGTATCAGTGGGTCTGGCGGCATGCACTGCGAACGCATCGTCAGAATCAACGCCGGACTCCTCGGCGCCCGGGAGGCCCCGCCAGCTCGAAAGCCCGACCTTGCGCGAGCCAAGCAGCCGTGACGTCCTCGGCGCCACGCTGCCCAGCGAGGACGATAGGGCTCTGGTCTGGAGGGCTCAGGAGCTGCTCATCGAAGAGTGCATGGCCAGTCGAGGATTCCGCTACGAGCAACTCGACGCGCCGTTCGGATCGACCGACCTCGTTGGCGCCGTCCTGCCAGCTATTCCAGCTACGTTCGAGACGACTGGGTATGGGTCCGAGGGTCCTGCTTCGGCGCCGGCCAAACCCGCCGAAAGCACGTCCGAGTTCGATGCTGCCTACTTTGGAACTGACGACGGGGACCCTGGGTGTGTGACGTCAGCTGCGACCGCACTCAAGGTGGACGGACTCGGGATACAGGACGTGATCGCGTTCTCGGATCAGTCGCTGGGGATGGTCGCTGCAACGGTCATCGCAGGAGAGGAATTCCGTGCAACGATGGCCGATTGGTCGCGGTGCATGAACGGGCGGGGGTTTGTCTATCCCGACATCTCGAGCGCCGTCTCGGCTGTGTCCGGCTCCCCGAGCGGCTCAACTGGGACCACGGAGTCCATAGAACTGGCGAAAGCTGACCTCGCGTGCAGACTCGATATCGATGCGTCGGATCGAGTGATCGGAGAGATTGATCGTGTTTCGGCCGACCTGATGAAGACCGCAGACTTCATTGGGGCATGGCAACGTGTCGAAGGTATTGAGCGTGCGATCGCCCGAAATGCTCGAAGCGTTCTGGAAGGGGACGGCTGACCGATGTCGGCCGTCTCCGTCGGTCGTGGGCGCGGTGATCGACGTCGATAGCGCAGAGTCTGAGCGAGCGGACGACGCAAGCTCAGGTCCGTAGCGTCTCGGCTGGTGGCGTATTGGCTGCCTTGACGGCGGGGATGAGTCCGGCGAGGGTTCCGGTGATGATGCCGATTGCGGGTGCCGCGACGAGGAGCGTGGGGTTGATGGTTGGTGTCCAGCCGCGTGCGATCGAGGTGGCCGAGATGGCGAGAATGCCGATTGTGGTACCGACGACCCCGGCGATCGCTCCGGTGAGTGCGGCTTCGAGGGTGATTTGTCGTGTGATGTGGAGCCTGGTGGCGCCCAGGGCGCGGCGGAGCCCGATTTCGGGTCGTCGTTCGATGATGTTGAGCAGGGTGGCGTTGGTGATGGCGACGGCACCGATGAGCAACGCAAGCCCGGAGAGCGCGTAGAACAGTGTTTGGACGTCGGATTCGACCTGGTTGCGCAGCATGCGCGGATCGGGAGGAACGAGGGCTTGTAGGCGCCCGGGCTGCTCGGGGCGCAACACCAGTGGTGCTTGTTCCCCGATGAGTTGTGCTGCGCCGGGTGCGGTGTCAATGATCACTTGTCGCTCGGCGTTGGCGGTATCGAACTGCACGTCGGCAGCGCTGGTAGGGACTGTGACTGACAGTAGGAGGTCAGGGTTGCGGGCGACATCGTCGACGATCCCGACGACGCTGTAGGCGGTGTCGTCGAGGAAGATGACGGGTTGATGATCGATGCGGGTGACTCCGAGTTGGTCGGCGGCGACGCGGCCGAGCAGGGCGACATGCTCGCCACGGGTTTGGGCGAACTGGTCGTAGATGCGTCCGGTGGCGAGCGTGGGGAGCGAGGCGGACACGGCACCGGGGGTAGCGGCGATGACCGGGATCTGGTTGCTGGCGATCCCCAGTGAACGTGCGGCCGTGTTGCGCGGCTGAATTGCGCCGTTGTCGGCAACGGTGAACATGAGCCCAGCGTGATTGGCTCCGTTGAGTGTCTCGAGGCGGGCGTCGACATCGTCGGGAAATGGGTCGCTGCCGTCGGGTGCGGCGTCTTGGACGCGCACTTCGGTTGCTCGTAGCGCATCGAATCGTGATGACACCTGCGCACTCGCGGTGGTGGCGAGGCCCGTGGTGGTGACGAACGCGCCGACTCCGAGGATCGTGCCAAGCGCGGTCAGCAGCGTTCGAATCGGGCGTTGGGAGACCACGGCGATGGCCTCGCTGACCGTGTCGACAAACCGCAGGCGCGAGCGGTCCGGTTTGGCATGTTCCCTCGAGTCGGCCATCACCGGCGCCATGGGTGTCAGGCTCATGGGGGTGCGGCGGTTCGTGAGGGCCCGCTCGAGATATCAGGGATAGAGCTGTGCATAGGACTCAGGCGAAATCGTCCTGAGGTGTGTTCGTGTGGACTCGGACTCGACGCTTCGGAGTTGCTCGCCGCACTCTGCGTCGGCGACGGCCGCGGCGATCTCACGGGTCTGAAACGCCGACAGCTTCGATGAGGGAACGGTCCGGTACTCGGAGGTCATCTGGGTGATGAGGTCGTCACGACTCGCAGCGTCGAAGCCGCGCTCATGCATGCACGTGCGCCACGTTTCCTGAGCTTTGCGAACGGCGGGGTCGTTGCGTACAGCCGCGGTCACGTCCGACGCGATCGTCGCTGCCGTTCCGACTCCGCGCTGATCGGTCACCTCCTGCGTGGCGACGTCGGCGCACTGCCGGTACTGGTCGTTCCACGCCGAAGACGCCTGCGTGTCGAGCCGACGCGAGAATTGCGTCATTGGGGTTTGTTGCTGATGCCTGCACGTTGACGTCGACCGTCGAGATGCCGAACCCGAACTTCTTCGCGTCCGTGAGAGGGTCGCCGGTGTAGCCGAACGGAACGAAGATCGACTCGGGCGGCGCGGCGACATAGTCGAACCCGGCCTCGTCCATGCAATGCGAGATCGAGGCCTCCTCGTAGCGGAGGTAGTCGGTCATCACCTCCTCGTTCTCGTGGCTGTCGGCAACACCGATGAGGGATGCAAGGTATCGATCGGAGAAGTTCGCCTCCGATGAGCCGGTTGTCTCGCCGGTGCAGGCGTTGCTGCCTAACCCGAGAATCGTGACAGCGGCCGCCAGCCTGGTGATCCGGCGTCCAGCGGTGAGCATCGATTGGCTCCTTTGCGTTGGCTTGTGATGGGTCGCCCGTGTTCGGGCACCCATGGATCCAGTGTCGTGCGACAGCCGACTGTGACCGGTGCGAGGAGCGCGCTGGTACACGTGGTTCGCTGGACAGTCGATGCCAGGGTCCGTTTCTCGTGATCGGGCCCGCCTGGCTGGTGCTCTGCCCGTCCGCGGAGTCCGGCTCCGTCACACTCCGGTGCGAGCCGACACTAAACGCGTCGGGCGCATCGCCCTCGCCATGCCAACGAGGGAGGGCAAGACCAACTATCAGGAGGAACAAATGAAGAATCACTCGATTCGTAGCCTGGTGTCAAGAATGGCGATCGTCGGTGCAATCGGACTCGGTGGCGCAGCTGTGCTGGCGCAGCCTGCGAGCGCCTCTCTCGGCGCATGCTCGTCCGGCAACGTCTGTCTCTGGGCGTCTGCGAACTTCGCCGGATCGGCATCGCAGTGGTCGTCCTCGACGGGTGTGATCAACGTCAATGCCCAGAGCAGGTACAACAAGTCGTCGAAGTGCGCGACCTACTATCACAACAGCACCGTCATCGCGACGGGTGCGCCGAATACGGGATGGGGAAGCGGGCTTCAGAACTACACCTCGATCACCCTGACACCTTGCTGAGAGCGGCGGCGAAGTCACCCACATTCGCACCGCAATTGCATGACATGGCGGGCGGTCGCTTGGCCTTCGCCCGCTGCCGTCTGTCGGCCGCGACGATCCTCGCAGTCTCGTTGTTGCTGTTGTCCTGTAGCTCCGAACGAGTAGCGCAGACGCCGGAGACGTCGATCGGGGTGACGGGGAACGAGCGCGAGGCCGAGCGAGTAGATGTGATCTCGGAAGCGCTTCCGCTGGAGTTGCTGCTCGTGCCATCGGAGACGGACTATCCGCTCCTCGACGCGGCGGTGAATCAACTCACCACGCAATGTATGAACGAACGAGGCTACGACTACGAGCCATACCCGAGTCGACCTCCGGTTCGACTGCTGGATCTGCGAATTCGCTACGCCGCACTCACTCGAAACGAAGCGGCCCAGTCCGGGTACCGGGCAACCGTACCTGCAGGTGCCCCGGCCGATTATCTTGCCGAAGTCGACCGAATCGACAATGAGCGCGACGCAGCCGGCGCCGACTACCTCGGAGCCCTTTACGGCCCGAACGGAGACGCCGGATGCCGCGGCGACGCATCGATGACGGTCTGGGGTGGGCCGACCGGTCTCATCTCGGTGCCGGGGTATCAAGACATCGTCCAGCTGTCGGTGGAAGCGTTCGGGTTGCTCGAGGCTGACCCAGACGTCAAGACGACAAATCGAGCATGGTCAGACTGCATGACCGGTCGCGGATACCGGTTCGAGAACTGGACGGAAGCACCGAAGAAGTTCCTGCTGCCGGACACTTCGGTCTCGCCGCAAGAAATCGACCAGGCAACAGCGGATGTGCAATGCCGCGAGGACGTCGGCCTTGAGAAGGTCCTGTTTGCGGCCGAATCCCGAATTCAGGCGGACCTGATTGACAAATCACCACTCATTGACGACTTCACAGCGCGAATCAACGCTGCCGTCATCAGGGCGAAGGAACTTGACCCTGGATCGTGAACGAGCGGAGACACCCGCGCCGCTGCCGGCGCTGAAGACGATCGGCTGTCGCCGCCGAGTTGTGGCAGCCCGGTGAAGTTGCTCCTCGCTACCGATAGCGACCACTGCGCCGACACTGATGGGTCTGCTCGGGCTCAGCGTGTGATGTCAGCGTCGGACGGTTCGGTGAGGTTGCCGTCGGTGATGGTGAGGTGTCGTTGGGCGGACTTGGCGATGTCGGGGTCGTGGGTGATGACGGCGATGGTGAGGCCGGCTGCGTGGAGGGCGTCAAGGAGTTCAAGGATTTGACTTGTGGTGGCGGTGTCGAGATTGCCGGTGGGTTCGTCGCACAACACGAGGGCGGGTTCGCGAACGAGGGTTCGGGCGATGGCGACGCGTTGCTTCTCGCCGCCCGACAGGGTGGAGCAGAGCGCATGCCGGCGGTGGGTGAGCCCGACGCGTTCGATGACTTCGGCGGCGCGTTGGCCGCGTTGTCGTTTGGGGATGCCTTGGTACAGCAGGCCGAGTTCGACGTTGTCGGCGACGCTTCGGTAGCCGAGGAGGTGGAAGGCTTGGAACACGAAGCCGATGCGATGGGCTCTGACCGCGGATCGGTCGCGGTCGTCGAGTTCGGCGACGTCGATGCCGTCGAGTCGGTATCGGCCCGATGTCGGGGTGTCGAGTAGGCCGAGCAGTGAGAGCAGTGTGGTCTTGCCTGATCCGCTGGCACCGGTGACAGCGACGTATTCACCGCGCCGGATCTGGAATGTGCACGGCCGAAGCGCTGTGACCTCAGGAGGTCCAGGGAAGACTTTGGTGAGGTTGTCGACGTCGACGACGATCGACTCGTCGAGTGCGGGCGCGGTCATCGGCCGACGACGACGCGGACGCCTTCGGTGAGCGAGTCGACATCGACGGGTTCGACGGCGACGAAGCCGTCAGCGGTCAGTCCAGCTTTGACGGGCACCAGGGTGGGGTCGGTGTCGACGGTGACGTCGGTACCGGTGACGACTGACACGTACGTCGAACCGTCGGCACTGGACGACACCGCCGCGAGCGGCACGACGAGCGTCGGTGTGTCGGTCGATGCGGCGGTGATGGTGACGCGAAGGTTGGCGCCGTTCACTGCGTCGGGGAGCGCGTCGTCGGGTGTGATAGCGATGAGGTAGCCGAGTCCGCCGTCGCCGGTGGTGGTTGCAGTGTCCGCGACGGTGGTGATGGTCGCGGGGTACGTGATGTTGGTTTGTTCGTCGAGCAGCTCGACGGGGGTGCCGACAGCGACGAGTTCGCGTTCGTCCGCACGCAGGTGCATGTCGACCACGAGTGCCCCGCCTGCCAAGTCGACCAGGGCCGTCGATGGGCTCGAGCCGCTGACTGGGTCGTTGCCGGTGGATGGTGCTCCGAGTGCGGTGACGGCGTTGCGGACGCGGGCGGGCATCGTGGGGATGAAGACGATTTCACCTTGGGGCACGGTGGCTCCAGTGACGGCTTGGAGTTGGGTGAGCGTCGCGGTGGCCTGGTCTCGTGTCTGAATGGCTTGGCCGAGCGCCAAGTATTCGGCGGATCGGTCGGGCGCAGCGGTGGTCTCATTCAGCGTCACTTGGGCCAACGCCACCTGATCAGCTGCTGCCGCAACCGCAGATGCCCCGGTGCGGCGGGCGGAGTCGAGCGCGGCGATTGCAGTGTCGACGGTCGCTTGCGCGACAGCGATGTCGGCGGCGGTCGAGGCAGGCTCGGCGCGGACCTGGTCGAGCTGTGTTTGCGCCGCGGTCAGGTCCGCTTGTGCGGTCGTGATGCTCGATGCGGACGCGGCAACGGCGTCGTTGTAGCCGCGTTGGGCGGCGGCGACCGATTGTTGTGCTGCGAGCACCCATGACTTGGCCGCACCGGTTGCGGCACGGTCGAACGTTGCTTGGGCCACAGCGACCGATGCGTCGGCGTCGCTGACTGCCGTGCTCGCTACGGAGAGATCGGAGGCTTCGCTTGGTGAGGTCGGTACCGGGTCGTAACCGGCGTCGTTGTAGAGCTGGGCGACGCAGGCTTTCGTGGAGTCGCCGTAGACGCCCGGTTCGTCGATGACCGCGCAGCCGAGGCGGGTCAACGCCTGCTGCAACTGGGTGACATCCTCGCCGGTCATGCCGGGACGCAATGTGCGGTACACCGGCACAGCACCGGTCATCACGAACACTGGGCGTCCGGAAACCTCTACCACGCGTTGGCCCTCGATCACCTCGTCGCCGGCGACGACTTCGATGCCGGTGATCACCGGATCGCCCTCGATCGACGAGGGCACCCCGACCGGGGTCGAGACCTCGGCGCGCACGTCACCGCGACTGATCACGGTCTGCGACAGCACCCGGAACTCCACCGGCGCCGTCACCCACGACGCGACCGGCGCAGCCGCCTGCGACGCGGCCTGATCCGGGGAACGCACGTTGCGTCCCGCCAACCAACCCACCCCGGCGGTGGCAATCAGCGCCAACGCCGCGATGAGCCAACCAAACCGCCGTCGCCGACCGGCGGGCGCGTCGAATCGACCATCGGACAGTTGCACGTCCTCAACGGACGGGGTGTCCGGCGCAGTTGTGGTCGCGTCGGGGGGCGACGCAACGACTTCGCTGTCGGTCGGTTCGGTACCGAAGGTGCCCGATGCGAGTCGGATGTGTGGCCGTTCAGGCGATGTAGACACTGCTCACTCGGTTGTCCCACCCTGACACCATCGATGTCGCCGACGCGTTCGCACCGGTACTGCCCGGGTAGGTCGGTGCACCCCCGCTCGAACCGTCGTAGAAGCCGGCGCTGCATGCCCCGATTTTGTAGCTGCTGGTGTCGTTGTCGAAGCCGTAGCCCGACAGGTTGATGTGGGAGCCTCGGGTGGTGAGTTGCAACACGGCCCCGCCGTACGACGTGGATCGGTACAGCCGCAGCGAACTCGCGCACGACGCCAGCGGCGTTATCGAAATCGATCGTGCGGCCACCGATGTCGCTCGATCCATGGCGGCCTCGCTGCGGTAGCACGTCGTCACGTTCCCATCGGAGGTACACGCTTGTGCAACGCCCCACCCATCGTGCAGGTTGATCGTGGTTCCCTCGAAGGTGGCGAGGACGCCCCCCGAGTCGGCCGCACTGACCGACGGTGTCGGCAATCCGAGTACAGCGGTCATCATGAGTGCGATGGTGCAAACGATGGTTCGGGTGCGCATGGTTCCTCTAGGGAAACTTGATGACGGTGATGGTCTTGGTTGGTTGATCGAGTGCGACCTTGGCGCAGCCTGCGTCTCGGGAATCGTCGCGAATCGCGATCGTCCACCCGTCGAGACCTGATTCGTCCACGATTCGCTGCGCAGATTGGCCCACGTCGACAGCGGGTTCGCAATCGGCAAGGTTGATTTCATCGACGAGGCGGTCGTTCAAGGCGAGGACGGCCACGTTGTCGGGCGTGAGTTCGGCATCGGCGTTGACGAGCCCGATTCGACCGCAGACCTCGCTGTCGCCGGGGTAGACCTCCACTACACCGGTCACCGCAATGCAAACCGTGAGGGGTGGCACGTCGCGGGTTGGCCCGAGGGTGCCTGCGGCCCATTGCTCGGCGCACGCTGCGATCGGATCTGTGCTTGGAGGGATGACGATCGCGTCGGCTCGAGGGTCCTCGGCGGCCCGACACGCGATCCCTTGCGCGGACTGTGTTGGCTGACCCGAACGAAGCAAGGCGGCGACGCCGACCGATCCGCCAACGATCACGAGCGTGCCGACGACGACGGCCCCGATCGACAGGCGTCGGCGTCTACGAGCAGTCGGGGCATCGGCAAAGCTGCGTGCGCGGACCACCACACGATCGACATCCGCGTCGAGCTCGGCGGCGGTCGGCTCCGAGTACGCAGCCTCCCAGATCTCGGGGTGGTCGCGTATCCATACGTCGACGAGGTCGGCGAGTTCGTTGGGGGTTTGGTCGTCGCTCATGGCTGGGCCCTCGTGGTGCTCTCGTGAACGACCGGGTCGACATACACCTGGCGCAAGGCGAACCGTGCGCGCATCAGACGCTTTCGTGCTGCAGCATGACTGATGGACATTTCCGCTGCGATACCTGGCCCGTCATAGCCGATCGCATCAAGGACGAGTACTTGACGCTCCGCGAGGTTGAGCATGTTGAGCGCTGCTCGGAGTGCGTCCGATCGAAGTTCCGACTCTGCGTCGGCCACACGAAGCTCAGCGTCCTCCTCAGCCGATGCGACGAACGGCAGCGGGTCGCGCCGAAGCGCTTCGAGGGTCTTTCGCCGTGTGGTGTTCCTCCGGGCGTGATTCGCGGTGAGGTTGCTGGCGGTCCGTACCAGCCACGAACGCTGGGTCGAAGCGGGGAGCCGACCAAGTTCATCGAGGCGTTCTGACGCCAATGCGAATACGTCGACCCAGAGGTCTTCAACGCTCGCTGGGTCGCGCTCAAGTCGCGCCAAACACGCCCGAACAGTGCGACCGTGCTCACTGATCAGGTTCCTGAGGCGGTCTTCTCGGTCGTCTCGCAGATCGGTCACGTTCCTCGATGGTCGTGCGGTGAATTGGCCGGTGCACTAGAAGTGTCAACCACAGCGAATGTGTGCCACCCCTGAGGACGCTCATCATGTCGGATCGAGGGTGGTGATCGTGAGCAACAGGCTGTCGGGTTCGGCGCCAACGTCGCGAACGTACTGATCGGCAAACACCAGTGCACTCATCGATTCGGGAAACGGGCCGAGTACAGACGTCTCATCCGTGACCAAGTCGACAACGACGACCACATGTGGGGCATACATCCGTTCCTCGACGTTCTCCACGGCACTCTCAGGGGTCAACCCCATCATCGGATCATCAGGTCTCATTCTTCGTTGGTCGCTGCGCGTTCGTGTGAGGCCTCGCGGCGCACCCGGAAAGTGCGGGGGGGATCTTCGCGGCGATGACATCAACAGCTCACGTTGAAGTGTCGAGCGGTGCCGTGGTGTGACACACAAATGGACCACTTCCATTCCGGCGGGACTGACAATCCACCGGAGTGAACGTCGACCCGATCACCCAAGACATACCGATCGGTCGGTTTCCTCGTCAGATCCGACCGATAATCCCGGACAAGAACGCTGCGACCGCGACTGAGTACCG
>CAVUJO010000007.1:0-84643 GCA_963741875.1 Ilumatobacteraceae bacterium
GGTGACGTTCGTCGTCGCCTCCGACGACGGAACCGGCGGCACCTGGGCCGGTGCGAAGGAAGCGCTCGACCGCCGCTACGCACCCGTGGCCGTGTGGATGGGGGAGGAAGCCACGGACGGCAACCACACGCTCGTGCGGCGCGGGGCCACCCCGATCACCGACCTGACACAGCTCTTCGGCATCGAGGCAGTCACCCCACTCCCACTCCAGAACTCGCTGTTCTGAGGCGGCGAGCGACGAACGCTGCTCGCATCCGCGGGCGTGGGTTCCGGTGCTGCGCCGGAGGCGAAACTCCGGTGACCGCGCTCGGCGCCCACGACTAGTGTCACTTCGAGAGATACCAATGCACCCGGTGAGGAGCACGTCGATGGCCAAGGGGCTGCCGTCGGGAACCGTCACGTTCCTGTTCACGGACATCGAAGGGAGCACCCGGATCCTGCGCGATCTCGGCGAGGGCTACGACGACCTCCTCGACCAACATCACCAGCTCCTGCGCTCCGTGTGGGCGCAACACCGTGGTGTCGAGGTCCTGACCGAAGGTGACGCCTTCTTCGTCGCATTCGCCAACGCATCCGACGCGCTCTTGGCGGCCGTGGAGGGTCAACGAGCGCTGGCCCGCACCGACTGGCCGACCGAGCAGCCGATCCGGGTTCGGATGGGTCTGCACACCGGTTACGCCCGGCCCGTCGACGACGACTACCGGGCGCTGGCGGTGCACCAGGCCGCACGCGTCGTCGATGCCGCAAACGGTGGACAGGTCGTGGCCACCGCCGAGGTGATCGCGCTCCGGGGCGACGCCGAACTCGATGTGACCGAACTCGGTCGATACCGCGTGCGCGACTTCGACGAGCCGATCGCGCTCTACCTGGTGTCGGCGCCAGACCTCGATGGCGACACGCGACCACTGCGGGTCCGACCCGCCGACAGCCACAATCTCGTCCGTCCGATCACGTCGATGGTCAATCGCGTCACCGAGCAGATCGATCTTGCCGACATGACGCGGCCGGGCCACGTGGTGACGATCCTCGGACCGGGCGGCGCCGGCAAGACGAGGTTGTCGATCGAGGTCGGCCTGAACGTGGTCGAGCGGTGGCCCGACGGCGTGTGGTTCGTCGACATCGCGCCGATCTCGGAGGGTGAGGTGGTGCCGATGGCGATCGCCACCGCCGTCAGCGCGCCATCGGTGCCGGGCAACGATGCGCTGTCCGACGTGGTGGCTCATCTCGCCGATCGCTCGATGCTGTTGGTGCTCGACAACTGCGAACACCTCATCGAGCCGATCTCACGAACCGTCAACGATCTCCTCGAGCGCTGCCCGCGTCTCGGCGTCCTCGCCACGAGCCGCGTCCCCCTCGGTCTGATCGGCGAGACGCTCTACCGGCTCGATCCGCTCGGCGTCAACGACATCGAGTCCGACGCCGTTCGGCTGTTCGTGGAGCGCAGTGGCCTCGGCCCCGGTGCCGATCTGAGCGACGTGGTCGGGTTGTGCCGAGCGATCGACGGCCTTCCCCTCGCGATCGAACTCTGTGCCACCCGTTCGCACATCCTCACGCCCGCCGAGATGACCGAACGGATGCGTACCGACGTCGCGGTCGTCTCGACTCGCGACCCCACGGTGCCCGACCGTCAGCGCAGCCTCGACCGTCTGCTCGATTGGAGCCTCGACCTCCTGGGTCCCGACGAGCTCAGGGTCCTGACCCGCCTGGCGGTGCTCGCCGACGACTTCGACGTGGCACTCGCCGAAGCGGTGGCGGGCGACGAGACCCTGCCGGTCGCGCGTGTGCCGGAGCTCGTCTGGTCGCTCATCGACTGGTCGCTCGTCGTGCGGGAGGTCGCCGCCGGCAGCTCTCGCTACACACTGCTGTCGACCGTGCGGTCGTATGTGCTGGAGGGTGCCGCCGAGCCGGAGGTGACGGGGGCCCGGCTGCGGCTTGCGGACGCACTGCTGGATCGTCTCGGGCCAGGACGTCCGCTGACACGGAGCTGGGTCGCGGGCATGGGCGTCGATCTGGAGAACGTCCGGGCCGTCGTCCACCATCCGGCGATCGCCGATGTGGTCGCGCGCTCGTTGGCGTGGTCGATCGGTCAGTACCACGACGTCACCGGCTCGTACCGCTCCGGCATCGCCGAGATCGCTCGGTGCGTCGAGCAGCGACCCAGCTCCGCCCCGGACCTCGTCGCGTTGCTCACCCTCCAGGCCGACCTCCACCTCCGCCTCGGTGAGGTCACCGACGCCGCGGGGATCATCGATCGCGCCGCAGCGATTGCCGAGCAGGTCGGGGTGCCGGCATGGGACGACATGTGCCTCGTTCGCACGAAGGGTGAACTCGCGCTGCGTTCCAACGATCCGGAGACCGCCGCACGGCTCGCCGAGGACGCCTTGAGGGCCGGTTCGGCGACCCCACGCGGGGAAGCTCGCGTGTGGAACCTCCTGGCGATCGCCCGCAACACCATGGGTGACCTGCCCGCCGCATCGGTGGCGCTCGACCACGGCCTCCACGCCGAGGAGGCCGCGGGTCTCGACACCTTTCTCGCCGCCACGCACGGAAACTATGCCGAGGTGCTGATGGCACTCGGCGACCTGGAGGGGGCGGCGCGACACCAACTCGAGGCGCTCGAGCGTTCACGGTCGATGGGTGATTCGACGGTCGTCGCGTATTCCCAGATGGTTGCGGCCCGATTCGCGCTCGACGACGGAGCCGCCGCCGACGCGGTCAGACTCCAGGCCGGTGCCGATGTGGCCCTCGCCCGTGAAGGCGTGTCGCTGTATGAGGGTGACGAGGACCAGCGCCTGGCGTTGCTGGAGCGTGCCCGTGAGGCGATCGGCGACCCGGCGTACGCGCAAGCCCGAATCGACGGTGAGTCGAGCTCCCCCGAGCAACTCGCCGACCAGACCGACGCGATCCTGCGGCGACGAGCCTCGTTGCCGTCATCGACAACAGGAGGTTGACCATGTCCATCGATGAACCCGAACTGCCCCGGCGCCCGTACCGGGATCGGATCGCCATGCTGCCCGGTGACCCGCCGATCGCGTACCGCCCCGGCCGACTACTCGTCGATCAGGAAGCACTCGAGGCCCTCGAAAGCTTTCCCGCGTTCGAGGCCGCCGACTACGACGTCTCACCGATCTTCGTGGCAGTCGACGACGACGGCGAGCCGATCGGCGACCTCCCGCCCGTCGGGCAGTGGCACGTCGTCGACGGGGTGGAGAACGTCGCCGTGCGTGTCGATCAACTCGTGGCAGCGGGCCTCAACGCCCAACTCGACATCGTGTACTTCGCGAACGATGCCGACTGTTGCGGCTGTCCTCCGCACCCGGCGCTCGCCGCCGAACTCGCGATGGATCCGTGGGGAGCGAATCCGTGGAAGGCCAATCCGTGGAAAGCGAACCCCTGGAAGGCCAACCCCTGGAAGGCCAATCCGTGGAAAGCCAACGCGGAGTCGCTGAACGTGATCGCCACCGGCAAGGCACCGATGAGTTCGGTGATGCCCGCTCCGTTCCGGTCGCTGCCGGTGCGGCCACCTCACCCCACCGGAGCACCGTCCAACGGTGTGGTGATCGGTGTGCTCGACAGCGGGTTGGCCGGCGGGTGGACCAACGCCGATGGCTATCGCCCTGCGTTGCTCGGGACCGACCCGGCGTCGCTCCAACGGATCAGTGGCCCTCCGGACCTGCCCTCGCGGGCGATCGGCCAGCTGGCTGCCGACAACTACCTCGACCCGGTCGCCGGCCACGGCACGTTCATCGCCGGGATCATCGAGCAGCTCACCCCCGGCTGTCAGATCCGCGTGCAGCAAGTCTTCGAGCCCCAAGGTGACGTCGCCACGTCGGAGCTCGCCGGCCGGCTGTGGTTCCTGATGCTGTTCGTCGGGCCCGACATCGTCAACTTCTCCTTCGGCGGGACCGGCCGAGACCTCCTGTTCGAGGGCATGATCGCGGCGTATCACGAGTTCGATGACGTCGTCTTCGTGGCTGCGGCCGGCAACGAGGGCTCCTGCGTCGAGCAGTATCCCGCGGCGCTGCCCTGGGTGATCGGTGTGGCCGGGCTCGGCCCGATCGGTCCGGCCGACTGGTCGAACTACGGGCCCTGGGTCGATGCGTGCGCACCTGGCACCGACCTGGTCAGCTGCTTCTTCTCGCACTTCGATGGCGACCTGCCGCGCATCAACGGGATCGACTCCGACGACTTCGACGAGTGGGCCACGTGGACGGGCACGTCGTTCGCGGCGCCCGTCGTGGTCGCCGCGCTGGCCCGCGAGATGGTGACCACCGACTGCACTGCGGCGGAGGCCGTCGAGCGGGTCGTGCGAGCACCGCACCTCGCTCGCCTCCCGAACATGGGCACCATCGTCAACTTCTGAGGTAGTGGACTGCGGCCGGTCAGACGCCGACGACGGCGAGGCCGATCGTTCGAGCGGCCTGTGCCTGACGCACGTCGAACGTGAGGACCGTCGTCGATCGTCCGGCACGAACGGCGGCACCGAGATGGAGCGCGTCGATCGATCGGCAGCCGGTGCGTTCCGCGATCGCCGCCGCTTCGTTGCAGGTGGTCGCATCCAACCCGACGAGCGCGAAGGCATCGAGATCGATCGCGAACTGGCGGCGGCTGTCGGTCCACGAATCACCGGTCAGCAGCCGTGCGAGGTTGCGCCGGACTTCGATCTCAGTGATCCGTGAAGTCACGAGGACGGGATCGGTCCCCATCAACTCGACCGCCACCGCGGAGTCGTGCTCGTCGACGTATCGCTTGAGCAACGCACTGGAGTCGACGTAGAGGGTCACGCTCGGTCGGCCTCGAGGACCTCCAGCACGGACTCGGTTGACCGGTGACGCTCGGCGGGACCGAGGAGGGTCCGCCGAGCCGGTTCGATCCAGCCCTCGGCGATGCCGCGCTCGACCGACGACGTGTCGTAGGGAACGAGTCGGGCCACGGGCCGCCCCCGATCGGTGACGACGATCGTCTCACCGTCGGCGGCTCGCTGCACGTGCTCGGACAGCTTTGCCTTCAGTTCTCTGATCCCCACGTCCATGTGACCACATGAGCGCTCATGTGTGACCGCATGAGTCGAAGGGACGCATCATGGACATCCCGAAGAGTTCGTCTCGATCCAGATCCACATGGCGCCGGAGGTCCTCGAAGACCTGCGCGCCGCGGCACGTCGCTGCGGCCTGTCGATCGAGGACTGGCTGACCGAGCTCCTCGTACGAGGCGCTGCGCGTAAACTCATGGCTCGACAGGTATGACTGGGTTATACTCGGCCGGCATGAAGACCGCAGTGTCGATTCCGGACCCGATCTTCGAGGCGGCTGATCGGCTCGCCCGGCGGCGACGGATCTCGCGGTCGGAGCTGTACGCCGAGGCGCTCGCCCGGCTGCTCGATGCCGACGAATCCAGCCGGGTCACCGAACGGCTCGACGACCTGTACCGCGCGCGGCCGTCCGAGCTCGAGGCCGGCCTGGCCGCGGCCCAGGCTCTCGCGATCGACGAGGACTGGTGATCTCCCGCGGCGAGATCTGGTGGGCGGAGCTGCCCGCACCCACCGGATCGGGGCCTGGCAAGCGTCGGCCGGTGATCGTCGTGTCGGCCGACTCGTTCAATCTCAGCCGGATCGGCACCGTCGCCGCCGTGACGATCAGCAGCAACGTCGACCTCGCTGCCGCACCGGGCAACGTCGCCCTTCCGGAGAGCCGGTCGGGGCTGCGGAAGGACTCGGTCGTCAACGTCTCCCAGGTCGTCACCCTCGACAAGCGGCAGCTCTCAGAACGCGTCGGAGCAGTCGACCACGACACACTCGGCCAGATCGACGCTGGGCTTCGCCTGGTGCTCGACCTCGTCAACTGACGATCGACGGGCGGACGAAGTCGGTCGACGGTCGTGCGAGAATTGATGTGTGCAGCTCCTTTTCGGTCCCGACGACCTCGAGTCGTTCGCATCGGTCAAGAGGCAACTCCTCGATGAATTCCGACCGTGGGCGGACGAGCAGTACGGCGCCGACGACGGATCGCTCGTCGCCGACGCCGACACGTTCTTGTCGTGGCGCGTCAACTACTCCACCGGCGACCTGAGCCGGTTCACGCCCGACGATGCCGAGGACTTCCTGCTCGACTGGG
The DNA here is from genome assembly GCA_963741875.1 of Ilumatobacteraceae bacterium. GTDB lineage: Bacteria > Actinomycetota > Acidimicrobiia > Acidimicrobiales > Ilumatobacteraceae > Sva-07. The sequence goes on from CAVUJO010000007.1 coordinate 6,114, forward strand.
CGCCGCGCAAGTTCGCCGTCGGGCCCGACGAGGCGCCGGTGCTCTGCCGGTCGGTGCAGGCAATGGTCGAGTTCCTGGCGGTCACGGGGCGCCTCGACGGTGGCGTGGCGAGCGCCGCTCGGGTGATGATGCATGTCGACGGCATCGTCGACGACGTGGCCGATGCGCTGGGTGACGGCGCCAACTTCGGCGTCGGCAAGACCCTCGGCGACGTGGTGCTCTTCGACGCCGACGGCAACGAACTACCCGACCTCGGCTCACTCCTGGCCGACGGCAACCTCGACATCGACGGGCTGCAGGCGGCCCTCGATCGGCGCATGGGAGCGTTCAACTCGCTGCCGTTCGAGGAGCGTCGAGCCCACACCGATGCGGCGTTCGCCGTGCGCGAGCCCGAACCGGTCGAGCTGCTGTTCACCTACGTGCCACCTCCGGCCGTCGACGTCGACGAGTCGGCCGAGCAGTCGAGGTTGCTTGACCTCGTCGACCGCTTCGTCGAGTTCGTCGGCGCCAACAGCGTCAAGCTCACCGACGCCGGGAACATCTCGATGGGCGACGCGCGGAAGCTCGTCGCGGCGCTCGGCACCGGTGACGTCCTCGACCAGGGCCTGTCCGGCAGACCGAAGAAGAATCGGTCGAGTACCGAACTGCGTTGGCTCACCCTGCTCGACGACGTCGCCGCCTACAGCGGGGCGGTGGAACGTCTGCGGACGAAACTCCGGGCGATCGCAGCGTGGGGCGACCTGCCGATCGCGGAGCGGGCCACGCGCATGGTGCACGGTGTGCTCGAGGCGGGGCCGCTCTGCGCCCGAATCGCCAGCTGGGACGACACACAGTACGCCCATCGCGAGCTGCTGGACGACGGCGTTCCGCACTGGTTGTCGCAGGCACTGCCCGAGGGTTCGTTCCTCGACTACGCGGAGATCGAAGAACTGGCGATCGAGGTCACAGCGTCGCGCTTCACCCTGGGTCGACTGGATGGGATCTGGCCGGAGCTGGTGGCGTCGCGGCTGGCCGAGCTGTTCGAGGTCCTGGAGGTTGCCGGAATCATCGCCTGGCACGACCTGGTCACCCGGCCCGACCGCTACGGCCTGTCGCCGGTGATCATCAGCGGTTCGATGACGCTCACGCCGCTCGGTCGTGCAGCGATGGTCGACCCGGTCCGTCAGGCCGGCTACACGTTCGCAACCATCGACGATCTCGCCGACGCCGACGGTCTGACGCTCGTCAAGACGGTCGTCTCCGGCAGCCTCGACGAGGACGGAGCGCTCGTCAACTGGCGTTCCGACAGCCCGACGATCGAGCGGGCGCGGCTGCTCGTCGATGCCGCGGTCGCGGCAACGTTCCCGGTGCAACGTCTGGTTGTGTTCGAGCTGCTCGGACGGCTCGAACCGTTGGGTGACGTCGGCCCGGTGGTGCGTGAACTGCTCGACACCCACTGCTCCGGCCACGCCGCGACCTTCCTGCTGCAACACGATCTCGCCACCGAGGACGAGGTCGCCGCGTTCATCGACATCGGCCCCTTCGTTGACATGATCCACACCCTGATCGACGAGCCCGCTGGCCTCGACCAAGTCTTCCGCCAGGCACAGGAGATGGCGTTCGACGACCTGATCGACGACATGTGGCGCCACGACCAACCCGAGACCCTCGAGGTGCTCGAAGCACTGGGCCGCCATCTCGCCGACAAGCAACAGGCCAAGGCTGCGCGCAAAGCCGTCATCAAGCACCGCAGCTGGCTCGCCAATCGATGAGGTGGCGCTGCGAGTTCGGCGGGAGGGGCCTGACGGTCGGGAAGTAGGTCCGAGAGCGCCCGACATCACGCGTCAGCAGGTCGCCGCGACCACGTTTGGAAGAATCCTGCCGCTCTGATGCTTGCCGACTCCGCCCGTCGGGCCGAGTGGTATCTGTTCAGATACCACTCGGGTAGGCTGGAAGAGATGGATGCAGCACGGTTGATCCGGATGGCCCGGCGGAGGGCAGGGCTCTCGCTGCGCGAACTCGCACGACGCGCTCACACCTCGCACTCGACCCTGGCGGCGTACGAACACGCGCACAAGACCCCCAACGTCGACACCCTCGACCGGATCCTCACCGCCTGCGGCTTCCGCGTCGACGTCGCGCTCGAGATGCGACCGGCCGACGTCGCCGCCGACCCGGTCGCTCGGGGGCGTGAACTGGTCGAGGTGCTCGAGCTGGCCGAGATGTTCCCGGAGCGCCACACCCCCACGCTCACCGCCCCCAAATTCGGTGCGGTCGCATGACCGACGCACGGTCTCTGGCGGACAAGATCGTCGCGATCCACCAGGCGCTCGACGCCGCACACCTACCGCACGCATTCGGTGGTGCGCTGGCGCTCGCCTGGTGCACCAAGCGCGCCCGCGGCACCATCGACATCGACGTCAACGTGTTCGTCCCGGTCCGGCGCACCGGCGATCTCCTCGCCGCGTTGCCCGCCGAGATCTCGGCGACCGACGCTGCGGTCGCACAACTTGATGCCGACGGTCAGACCCGCCTCTGGTGGTCGAACACGCCGGTCGATGTGTTCCTCGACACCACACCGTTTCACGCCGACGCTGGAGGGCGCATCCGATCGGAGCCCTTCGCGGGGCACGACGTCCCGTTCCTCGCCTGCCGAGACCTGGCGGTGTTCAAGGCCTTCTTCGACCGGTCGAGGGACTGGGCCGACCTCGAGGAGATGCAGTTGGCCGGCACCCTCGACGTCGAGGCCGTCGCCGGCGTGCTCGTGCACTACCTCGGCCCCGATGATCCCCGCGTCGCTCGGCTCCTGACGCTGGCCTGAATCTCCCGCCGCGATTGCTCAGCCGATGATCTCGAACGTGGCGGCGAGGGGCGTGCCCATGCGTTCGCCGGCGGCGGTAGCCGCGCCCCGCAGGAACTCGTCGGGCGAGGCCATGTCGCCGCCGAGATGCTCGAGGTACAGGTTGTGGGCGGCGAGTGACGCGACACCGACGTCGAAGGTGTCGGTCGTGTCGACGCCGTGGGTGGGTTGCGGGCTCCCGCTGAAGGCCACGAACCGCACGCCGTCCCACGCGTCGCCCCGATCGTCGAACATCCAGGGGTTCGCGGCGTCGCGGACGGCGTCGAGCAGCGACCGGCCGACCGCCCGGTGGTCGGGGTGGTTCCAGCTCGGTCCACCCCAGCCCTCGCGGAAGTTGATGGACAGCGCAACGTCGGGCCGGTGACGTCGGATCGCCTCGGCGAGATCGGCGCGCAACGCCAACCCCTCGACGATCGAACCGTCGGGCCACCCGAGGAACTCGACGTCGTCGACACCGACGACGCGGCAGCTGGCGAGCTGCTCCTCGCGGCGCAGTGGGCCGACCTCGGCGGGCGGCATCGTCGAGATCCCCGCCTCGCCGTCGGACACCAGGACATAGGCAATGTGCTTTCCCTGCCCCGTCCAACGGGCGACCGCAGCAGCGGCGCCGTACTCCATGTCGTCGGGGTGGGCGACGACGGCGAGCGCCCGGTCCCAGTCCTCGGGGAACGTCTCCAAGTCGGTCATGGCGCGAGTGTGCCAGGCGATCAGCAGCCCGTCGAGAGGTGTCGTCGGCGCGGCGCGCACGCATCGGGACTGTCAGAGATACGCGCTGTCGGCGCCGCCCAGATCTCGAACGCCGCGACGTCCTGGTCCCGCAACCGCTGGTTCAACGAGTGTGCCGTCGGCGCGGCATCGCCGCCCGATTCGAATCGGAAACCCGCTGAACCCGGCACGACTACGCTCGAACACGTGGCAGGAGCGGTGTACCTCACAGCGATGGGGCCCGCGAGCGGCAAGTCGATCGTGGCGCTCGGCCTGGTCGAGTTGTTGTCGCGGCGGGTGTCGCGCGTGGGCTTCTACCGTCCGGTCGTCCAGGCACTCCCGGACAACGACCTCGAGCTGATCCGCTCACGCTATGAGGTGCCCGACGAGCGCATCGGCTACGCCTTCACCGCGGCGCAACGCACCGATGTCGGCCCGGCGAACCATGCCGGCATGGAACGGATCGTCGAGCGGTACAAGCAGATCGAGGCAGCCAGCGACTTCGTCGTGGTCGAGGGGACCGACTTCACCGGGGCGTCGTCACCGATCGAGTTGGAGGTCAACGCCCGGATCGCCGAACACCTCGGTCTTCCGATCGTGGCGGTCGTCGACGGGCACCTCTGCAGCGCCGCCGAGATCGTGGAGCGGCTCGTGATCGGGCGTGACTCCTTCGGAGAGGAGGCGATCGTGGCGATCATCGTCAACCGGGTCGAACCGAGGGTGCTCGAACGACTCGACGAGGAACTGGCCCGCATCGACATGCACGACCCGGTCTGGGCGATCCCCGAGGAACCGGCGCTGCGCCAGCCGTCGCTCGACCAGCTCCGCAGCGCGCTCGGCGCCGAACTCGTCGCCGGTCACCCCGACGACCTCACCCGACCGGTGGGCGCCATCAAGGTCGCCGCCATGTCGGTGCCGAACCTGCTCGACCACGTGCTCGACGACACCGTCCTCATCACTCCGGGCGATCGGGCCGACGTGATCATCGCCGCGGCGATGACACGCTCATCGTCGACCTTCCCGGGTGTCGCCGGCGTGCTCGTCAGCGGTGGACTGCGACCCGACCCCAGGGTCGTCGCGCTCATCGACGGGACATCGTCGGGCGGGCCGACGATCCCGCTGCTGGCCGTCGACACTGATACCTACGACACCGCGATCGACGCCCATGCCGTCGAGGGAGCGATCACTGCCGGCGACCAACGCAAGATCGACATCGCTCTCGGCCACCTCGAGGCGCACGTCGACCTGCGCGAGCTCGAACACCGCGTCGAGATCGGGCGCTCCGAGGTGATGACGCCGGTCATGTTCCAGTACGAGCTCATCGAACGCGCTCGGGCCGCCCGTGCCCACATCGTCCTGCCGGAAGGCGCCGACGACCGGATCCTGCGCGCGGCCGAACGCATCAGGCGACGCCAGGTGTGCGATCTCACGCTGCTCGGCAACGCCGACGCCGTCCGCGAGCGGGCCACCGAGCTCGGACTCGTCCTCGACGAGGTGCCGGTGATCGACCCACTCGACAGCGAACTCCTCGACCGGTTCGGGCAGCGATACTTCGAGCTGCGCGGCCACAAGGGCATCAACCTCCAACGCGCCCACGACATCATGACTGACGTCAGCTACTTCGGCACGATGATGGTGCGCGAGGGCCTCGCCGACGCCATGGTGTCCGGCGCGGTGCACACCACTGCCCACACCATCCGCCCCTCCCTCGAATTCATCAAGACCAAGCCCGGCACGTCGATCGTCTCGAGTGTGTTCCTGATGTTGCTGTCCGACCGAGTGCTCGTCTACGGCGACTGTGCCGTCAACCCCGACCCCAACGCCGAACAGCTCGCCGACATCGCGACCTCCTCCGCCGACACCGCCGCGATGTTCGGGATCGAACCCCGCATCGCGATGCTGAGCTACTCGACGGGCGCCTCGGGCACCGGCGCCGATGTGGACAAGGTACGCAAGGCGACCCAACGGGTACGTGAGCTGCGGCCCGATCTGAAGGTGGAGGGCCCGATCCAGTACGACGCCGCCGTCGACCTCGACGTCGCCCGCAGCAAACTGCCCGACAGCACCGTCGCCGGCTCCGCCACCGTCTTCATCTTCCCCGACCTCAACACCGGCAACAACACCTACAAGGCGGTGCAACGCTCGGCCGGCGCCGTCGCTGTCGGCCCGGTGCTCCAGGGTCTCAGCAAACCCGTCAACGACCTGTCGCGCGGTGCCACCGTCACCGACATCGTCAACACGATCGCGATCACCGCGATCCAGGTCGGCGCCGACCGTGCCGACCGGGTCTGAGAACTGACGGTCTGACGATGTTGGTGCTCGTGCTCAACGCCGGCAGCTCGTCGGTCAAGTTCCAGCTCGTCGACTCCGACACCGGCCAACGGCTGGCGGGAGGCATCGTCGAAGAGGTCGTCGACCACGCGGTGGCCCTCAGCGATGTCGTCGCAGAGGTGGAACGACTCGGCCGACCGATCGAAGCGATCGGGCACCGGGTGGTGCACGGCGGCGACGTGTTCTCCGAGCCGGTGCGCATCGACGACGACGTGGTCGAGGTGATCTGCGAACTCGCCTCGCTCGCACCGCTGCACAACCCGGCAAATCTCGCGGGCATCGCAGCAGCCCGGGCCACCTGGCCGACGCTTGCGCAGGTCGCCGTGTTCGACACGGCGTTCCACCGCACGTTGCCGCCGGCGGCCTACCGATATGCGGTGCCGGCGTCGTGGTACGAACAGCACGGCGTGCGCCGCTACGGCTTCCACGGGACCTCGCACGACTATGTGTCGACGCGTGCCGCCGTCGTGCTCGGGCGCCCGCGGGACGAACTCGATCTGATCGTCGCTCACCTCGGCAACGGTGCGTCGATCACCGCGGTCGATCACGGTCGCAGCGTCGAGACCTCGATGGGCTTGTCGCCACTCGAAGGCCTCGTGATGGGCACACGGTCGGGCGACATCGACCCCGCCGTGATCGGCCACGTCGCCGCCGCCAGTGGCCAGTCCGAAGCCGAGGTCCTCGCCGAACTCAACAGGTCGAGCGGCCTGCTCGGGCTGTGCGGTGACTCGGACATGCGCGAGATCACCGCTCGCATCACCGCTGATGACCAGGCCGCCGATCTCGCCCTCGATGTGTTCTGCCACCGGATCCGCAAGTACGTCGGTGCCTACGTCGCCGTGCTCGGAGGCTGTGATGCGCTCGTCTTCACCGCCGGCATCGGCGAGCACAGTGCACTGGTGCGCGCGCGGGTGTGTGCCGGGCTCGGCGTGTTCGGCATCGCGCTCGACGACGACCGCAACGAGCGCTCTGAGCTGGTGATCTCTCGCGACGACGCATCGACCGCCGTGCTCGTCGTGCCCACCGACGAAGAACACGCCATCGCCGAGCAGACGGCGCGCGTCGTCGCCGGCCCCTGAGTGGTTCAGCGGGCATTCGCGGCGATACTCGGTTGCACGATGGGTGAGCATCCAGTTCCGCGAGCACCGAAGCACGAGCAGCCGAGCCGCTCGACGAAGGTGGTCGGCGATGAATCACCGGCCACACCGAAGCAACAGCAGGCACTCGCCCACTCGCGAGGACGAATCTGCAAGAAGAAGGGCTGCAAGGTCTGCGCACCGCTGCGCGAGAACCGACGTCTGAAGAAGGCGCAACGAAAGGCCGACGCGCAAGCGCAAGCCCACGCGAAGGGCGAGCCGTGCGGCAGGAGCAACTGTCCGGTCCCGGCCTGCGTGAAGGAGCGGCACGCCGACGCGGCGACGACTCCAACTGCGGTTCCGCATGTCGACGCACCGAAGGACGATCCCGACGAGTCGCTCCGTCGACAGGCCGAGCGACACCGCGCCGGGTTGCCGTGCGGGTTCGAGAGCTGCCCGAGTCAGGCCTGCGTCGACGCGTTCGCGCTGGAACGCGCCCGCCGGCACCGAGCCCGCCGGCCGTGCAAGTCGCTCGAGTGCGACAACCCGATCTGCGTGTCCAGCCGCTCCGGCACCTGATCTCCTCCGCCCGAATGGCGGTGCCCCACCGCACGAGGGATCGGCGAAGCGGCTCAGGTCCCGAAGCCAACGTGCCGATGAGAAATCATGCTGGGTCAACCCGACACCCCGAGTAGCGATCAGGACAGCCAGACGCGGTCGACGTCCGCGTTCGGCGGTCTCGAAGTCGGAGCGCTGCTCACGGCGGTCACCGCACTGCACCTCGACGGCTTGCTGACCGACGCCGAATACCGCGCCAAGCGTCAGCGACTCATCGCCCGGTTCTGACCCCCGACGACGCCACGCACCCCGGGGCCGCTACTCGCCGAGCCGCTCGAGCAGCCAGTTCGGCCCGACGACGGTGCCGTTGACCGCTCGGACCCGCTCGGCCAACCCGCGGTCGGCGGTGACGACGACGACCTCGTCGTTGGCCGCGGCGATCGCAGCAATCGTGTCGTCGGCCTCGCCGGGCGCGTGCACCACTGCAACACCGTCGGCGTCCGACTCGTCGGCTCCACTGCGTGCCTGACCTTCGAGGACGATGGTCACCGGTGGGTCCAGCACGCCGGCCGTCACCATCACCCGTACCTGTTCGGTGAAGCGTCGAGCAGCTCCCGACCGATCACGCCACCACCCCGTCGGCCGAGACCCGATGACGTTGGCGGCATCGATCACCAGCATCCCCACAGCCTCGCGCGGCTCGCGGTCGCACCCCCGCCCCGGGATTTGTGTCAGCACCTACTTCCGACCACGACCTTGTCGCTGACACAAATCGGAGGTGGCGATGAGCGTCAGGGCACCACGACGATCTTGGCGCGGGCGTGGCCGGAGCCGATCTCGGCGAGGCCGTCGGCAACACCGTCGAGACCCACTACCCGATCGATCTCCGGGACGAGGCGGCCCGACGCCAACAGTTCGCCGAGGAACGTGAGGTCGTCGTCGTTGGGCGCCGCGGTGAACTGGTGGAACGACGCGTCGGCGCGAGCGAACGCGAGTCGTGCCGTCAGGATGTAGGGGAGCGGATCGACCCAGCGGTTCGCCTTCGGTCCACTGACCGCTACGTATCGTCCGCCCTCGACCATCACGCTGCGGCATTCCTTGGGGCGGCGGTTGCCGACGTTGTCGAGCATCACGTCGAAACGAGCGCCACCGGTGACGAAGTCGTCGCGGGTGTAGTCGAGCACCTCGTCGGCGCCGAGTGAGCGGACCATGTCGACGTTGCGGGTGCTGCACACCGCCGTCACGTGGGCGCCGAGCGCCTTGGCGATCTGGACCGCCATCGTGCCGACTCCACCAGCCGCACCGTTGATCAGCACCCGATCGCCCGGTTGGACCGCACCGTGCGTGCGCAACCCCTGCAGCGCGGTCAGCCCGGCGACGGGGGTGGCCGCGGCGGCCTCGAACGCCACGCCGTCGGGGATCGCGACCACGTTGCCTTCCTTCAGGGCGAGGTACTGGCCACAGCCGCCGCCCGGCCCTTCGCCGAACACCGAGTCGCCTACCTGGAAGCGGGTGACACCGTTGCCGACCGCGACGACCACGCCGGCGAGATCGGCGCCGTGCACGAACCGCTTCGGACGTCGCAGCCCGAACACGGCCCTCGCCACGTACGGGGTTCCGGTGAGGAAGTGCCAGTCGAGTGCGTTGAGCGACGACGCCCGCACCTCGACCAGCAGCTCGCCGTCCGCCGGCGTCGGCACCGCGAGCTCCTCGATCGCAAGCACCTCAGGCCCGCCATAGGTGCGTGCGGTGACGGCCGTCATCGTGGTGGGGAGGCGGCCGGCGGCGGTGGACTCGTCGGCGGTGGACTCGGTGGTGTTGGTGGTGGTGGACGGCATGCGGTTCTCCAATCGCGTCGTGAACGTACACTGTACGTTGTACTGCGTACAGTGTACGTTGTCAAGCATGAAGTCCTCGCCGACCGAACGCGAACCCCTCGATCGTGACGCGATCGTTGGCCGTGCGGTCGCCTTCGCCGACGAGCACGGCACCGACGCGCTCTCGATGCGCAAGCTCGCCGCCGAACTCGGCTACGAGGTGATGTCGCTCTACAACCACGTGGCCAACAAGAACGAAGTGCTCGCGCTCATGGTGGACGCAGTCGCCGTCGAGATCCCGGCCCCGATGCCCGACGACGACCCGCTGGTCGCCGTGCGCACTCTCGCCATCGAGACTCGAGCCGCGCTCGTCCGGCACCCGTGGGCCGCGTCGTTGTGGCTTCGCCAACTCCCCGGACCAGCCCGCGTCCAGCACATGGAGGATCACCTCGCTGCGCTCGCTGCCACCGACATGGCGCCGGCGGTTGCCCACCTCGCGTTCCACGCCGTCAACAACCACGTGATCGGCTACACCCTCCAGGAACAGGCAATGGCGTACGTCCTCCCGGCCGGTGGTGACGGCGACGCTCTCGCGCGGTCGTTCATGGACGGGCTCTCCACCGATGCGTTCCCGCACACGATCACCCACATCCAGCAGCACCTCGACGGCGACACCGCGCGCAGCTTCGAGCTGGTGCTCGACCTCATCCTCGACGGACTCGCGCGCTCGTCCTGACCGCATGCGGCGACGCCCGAGTGCGACCGGGCCTGGCTACGGTCACGACGTGGGCAGTCTCGAACCCGTGTTCACCACCGCCACGGACCTTCCTGGCGCGGTCCGAGCGCTGGTGGTCGACTCGGGACAACCGGCCGAACCGGTGGCTCGTGTGATCGTCTTCTTCCCCGGCTTCATGCTGTCGCCGTGGAGCTACCGCTCGTTGTTCGCCTCGATCGTCTCGGACCAGACATCCGTCATTGCGCCCCAGATGTATCGACGGGGTCCCGCACCGCTCGCCGGCCATCCGTCGCCGAGCGATGAGGCCGACGAGGGGATCCGACTCGTCGAACACGTCGTCGCCACTCGCGGAGCAGACGAGGTGTGGCTCGCCGGTCACTCCCGTGGCGGCCAGGTCGCCTGGCGGGTCGCCGAACATGTCGATCCGGTCGGCGTGATCGTCATCGACCCGGTCGACGGCGCCGGGCGACACCCGAACACGCCAGTGGCCGCCGCCGAGCCGGCAACGTTCAATTCGAGGACGCTGATCGTCGGTGCCGGCCTCGGAGGCCGCTGTGCTCCCGACGCGGTCAACCATGAACGCTTCGCGGCCGCAGCGCCGTCCGACGCCACGCATCATGTGATCGCCTCGATGGGGCACGGCGATGTGCTCGACGACCGGCCCGCGCGGGCCGCGCGGCTGCTGTGCGGAGGCAGCGCGGATCCCCGACGTGAGCGCCGCACCGTTGCGGAGCTCGTCGCTCGATTCGTCGGGGCGGGCTGAGTGATCGCTGCTGGCGTACCATCGCACCATGTCTGACATCTCACGCACCGGCGGCGTCGGCTTCCGTTCGGCGCTGCGCTGGCTGCTCGGCGGCGCGCTGATCGGCGCCGGGATCGGGCACCTCACCACCCAACGCAGTGAGTTCCAGGCGCAGGTGCCCGGCTGGTTCCCGATCGACGAGGACGTCGTCGTGATCGCGTCCGGCATCGTCGAGATCGCACTCGGCGCGTCCCTCATCGGGCTGCCTCGCCATCGGGTGATGGTCGGCACGATCGTCGCTGCGTTCTTCGTCGTCATCTTCCCGGGCAACATCGCGCAGTGGGTCGAGGGCACCGACGCATTCGGGCTCGACACCGACGCCAAGCGGTTCGGCCGCCTCTTCTTCCAACCCGTGCTGGTGATCTGGGCGCTCGGTGCGACCGGTGCCTGGCAGGCGTTCCGAGCCGGTACCTGGCCGGCCACGCCCGCCCGTACCGATGGCTGAGACGAACGCCGCCAGCCCGATCGGGCTCACCGAACTCGTCTCGCAGATCGCTGACGATGCTCGTGGCCGCAGCCGCTACGTGTTCGGGCTGGCCGGGCCGCCAGGCAGCGGCAAGTCGACGGTCGCCGCTCACCTGGCCGACGCACTCGGTGCCGTGGTGGTGCCGATGGACGGCTTTCATCTCGACAACGCCGAGTTGCGTTCGTTGGGGTTGCTGGACGTGAAGGGCGCGCCGGACACGTTCGACGCCCCGGGATTCGTGCGACTCGTCGAGCAGCTGCAGGGCGCCGACGGTCCGGTCTCGGCCCCATCGTTCGATCGGGTCGCCGACCGCACGATCGACGCGGCCATCACGGTCGAGCCAGCCGACCGCATCGTGGTCGTGGAAGGCAACTACCTGCTCCTCGGCCACCCACCGTGGGGAGCGCTCCGGGACCTGTTCGACCGGACCGGCTACCTCGCCGTCGACGACGCCACGCGGGTCGAGCGACTCGTCGCACGCCATGTCTGCCACGGTCGATCGCTCGACCAGGCTCGTGAGTTCGTTCGGGTCTCGGACGAAGCGAACGCCGCGATCGTTGCCGCGGCGCGAGACCGCGCCGACGTGGTGATCGATCCGTCGCGTCCCTGACGGCCGCTACCTGTTCGCTCCCCTTGTGCGATGGGTGATGAACACCAGCTCCCGGCCGGGTCGATCCGGAGCATCGCGTATCTCGTCGACGACCAATCCGGCACGCCTCAGCGAGTCGACCACCTCGGTCCTCGACCGGAACCGGAGCGTGGAGTCGGACACGAGCACGGTGTCATCTCGGAGGAAGCGGAACGTCCACCGGAACGACACCAGCGCCGAGTCCGACCTCGGTGAGCTCCACCCACGACTCGACCGGACCGTGCACGGTGTCGGTCGTCGACCGTGACGCCTCCGGCGTCCAGTCCTCCCACGCCCGCACCGCGGGATCTCGCACCTCGAACACCAGGTGACCGCGATCGATGAGCGCACGACGAGCCGCGGTCAGCGTCGCGTGCCACTCCTCGTCACCGGTGAAGACCTGTGCGACGTTCCCCGTCATGGTCACCAGATCGACGCTGATCGGTAGCGCGTCCGCGGCGTCGCCGCCCACCCACCGCACCCGGTCGGCGCCAGGCTTGCGACGGGCGACCTCGAGCGATGCAACAGCCGGGTCGACGCCGGTGACGTCGAGGCCGTCGTCGGCCAACCGGAGTGCGAACTCGCCGGTGCCGCACCCGATGTCGAGCACCGAGCGGGCCCGGAGTTCTCTCGCCATCGACACGTAGTGGTCGAGGTCGTCGCGTCGTCCGTCGAGGTCGTCGTAGATGTCGGCGAGTCGGGGGAGTGAGAAGATCGGATCCGGCACGGTCAGACACGACCCCTCGGCTCGGTCACGTGATTCGCGTGGTGATCGCCGACAGCGGTCGCGTCGCGACACCCTGCGAGATCGTCAGACGGTGCGGTCCGCCGACCACTGCGATGTTCGTGTCCTGAAGGCGGCGCACCAGACGGCGCAGACGCCAGGGCGGCATGTCGTGCACGATGTGCGCCGGCACGATCACGAGGTCGGTGCGTTCGACGCGGTCCATGAAGTCGTCCTGCTCCTCCCGATCGGTGATGACGACCATGCCGGCGCGTTCGCCGTCGTGTTCGAGCAGGGCCGCAGTGGCGTCGTCGTCGCACAGCACGGCGAGTTCGACGCCGTCACCGTGGCGGAGGTGGCGGACGACGCCGGCCGCCAACTCGACGTCCTCTTGCTGCCAGGCAGTACGGGGTCCCCCGAGCTGGACGATGATTCGTGTCCACGGGCGAACCAGATGAGCGGCGATCGTGGGGACCGGTGACGCCTGGCCGACACCGTCGATGTCGTTGCCGAACACGTAGTCGCTGGCCCAGTTGGGGCCGTTCCAGGCGAGTAGCACCATCGACGCGTCGAGTTCGGCGACGAGGTTGATGGTCGCGCTCGTGAACGAGTCGCTGACGCGCACCATGCCGTCGCCGTCGAGACCGTCGGCCGCTGCTTCGGCAGCTGCTCGGTCGACGGCTGCTCGAACCTCTGCCTGCGGCGTGTCGCCGGTGACGCCGTAGGGGATCACCAGGCCATCGTCAGGTCGCGCGAGGCGACCGGCGAATGACACGAGGGTGGAGATGTCCGACCGACTCCCGCGTGTGTCGAGTAACACCTGCTGGCCGATCGGTGGGCGATCGACCACCACCGGCGGCACTCTCGACGCGAAGAATCGCGTGGCGTAGGACGTGATGAAGGCGGTGATCACGATGGCGAGCACCGCAGAGTTCACGACGTTCTGTTCGAACATTCCGAGCGACAGGCCAACCTGCGCGATCGCGAGTGTCGACGCGGCTTGGCCGAACGACAGCGACGACATGAGCCCGACTTCGTCGCGGGTCAACCCGAAGACCCTCCCAGCGATCACGGCGGCGGTGGTCTTGCCGACGAGTACGAATCCGGTGAACAGCAGGCCCAGTCCGATCGTCTCCGGATCGATGAGCACAGCGGGGTCGATGTTGAGCCCGATCGAGATCAGGAACACCGGGATGAAGAGCGAGGTGCCGACGAAGTCGAGCCGTTCCATCAACGGACCGCGCGCCGGGATGAGCCGGTTCAGCCCCAGTCCGGCCAGGAACGCTCCGATCAGGCCCTCCATCCCTCCCAGCAGTGCAACCGTGGCGCCGGTCGCCATCAGCGCCAACGTGAAGACGAAGCGTTGCGGACGGGTCCGACCCACGCGGACGAAGAACCAGGACGCCACCCGCGGCAGGACCCACAGGCACACGAAGACGAGCAGCGGCAAGCCGATCCAGAGCGACAGCGTCGGATCGGGCGTCGTCGGCTGGACGCCTTCGGGGGCGAGCCGCTCGGCGATGTCGCCGGCGAACAACAGGTCGTTGGGCTCGATCTCGATCACCGCCGTCGCGGTGGCGAAGGCCAGAACGGTCAGCGACATCAGGTCGGCGACGACACCGGCGGAGACGGCGGCGCCGACCGACCTGGTGCTCTGCAACCCGGCCGATTGGACCTCGGAGTAGGCAACGAGCGTGTTCGACGCCCACATCGCGCCGATCAGCAGGGCCCCGAGGGTCTCGATGTCGGCGGCTTGATCGACGACGAGCACACTGAGGAGGAACGGGGCGAAGAAGCCGAGCAGCCCGAACGTGATCGCCATCCGACGGTTGTCGTTGAACGCCTTGATGTCGAACGACAGCCCGGCCAGGAACATCAGGTACAGGATCCCGATGGCTCCGAGTTCGTCGACGAGCCCGCCCGACTCGAGCCAGTCGATCACGAACGGCCCGAAGATCATCCCGCCGGCGATCAGCCCCACGATGCCGGGGATCCGGAAGCGCTCGGCCAGGATCGGCCCGAGCACGACGATGGCGAACAAGATGGCGATGGTTGCCTCGACGCTCCCGATCAACACACGCCACCTCCAGCGATCACGGGCGGACACTTCCACATGTCAGATCGACGAGCAAGCACCTGTCACTCGGTCGGTCGTCAGACCTGACGTCGATCGTGGAAGAGCAACGATCGGTGCCAGTGACGTTCTGCATGCAGCCGATCCCACGCCCCCGTGAACGCGACTCCTGCGCCGACCATGCAGATGACGGCGGCGAACATGATGCCGACGTCGACGATGTCCTCGCCGGTGATGCGTCCGTGAGCGAACAACTTGTCGAAGGGGTCGTGAACGACCATCGCAACGATGCCGGTGACGGCGACGACGAACAGCAGTGCGCCCGAGGTGAAGAGGTGGCGCGAGCGAAAGATGCGGTACGCGTCGGAGAAGCCCGAGGTCACGATGACGTAGGTCGACCGGGCGACGGCGGCCAGGGCGAGTGGGACCACCACGAGCAACACGACCAAGGTGGGGACTGTCGCGCCGGTCACGGCGTCGTCCATGCGCTGGGTGGCGATGTGGGCCGCCAACAATGCGGCGATGCCAACACTCAGCATCGCGAGCTGCAGCCAGAAGTAGCGAGTGGGTGACAGTTCGGTGGTCGGTTCCATCGACATCGCAGCAGGCAACTCCTCGCAGCCAGTCTCGCGTCGCCTCCCGGACGCGGCAAGGCGGGCCCCTCTTTCGAGGAGCCCGCCTTGCGGGGGTGTTCAGTTCGACTGGACCGTGCGGTCAGGCGTTGGCGCCCGTCAGCACCGGCTCGTCTGCCGTCGTGTCGGCCTCGTCGTCCTTCTTGGTGTTCATCCGGGTGTGCCAGATGAACGCAACACCGGACACCGTGGAGACCACACCGAGGCCGGCGAGCAACGCTGCCACCCCGAGTGCGAGCTGCAGGGTGCTGTGCGTCGCTGCACCGACACCGAGCTCGGCGACCAGGGCGTGTGCCGTACCGCTCCAGGCCAGGTCACGTGCCGGGCCGTCGAGCAGGTCGGTCCGGTTGAAGCCGGTCCAGTAGCGGCCGTTGACCGGAACCTCGTAGGCCCCTGGCTCGAGCACCTCGCCCTGGTAGGCCTCGACCACACCGTTGTAGGTGCCATCGGCATCGAGCTGTTCGGACTCGATGGCGGCGGCGATGTCATCGGCGCTCAACACCACGACCTGCGTGCCGTTGAGTGTGTGGTACGAGATGGTCGCCATCTGGAACATGTACTCCGAGGCGGTGTTCACGAGTGGATCGTTCGGGTCCATGTCGCCGTCGACGACCGGGAAGTTCCAGTCGTCCTGCAGCAGCGACATGATCGCCGCGCCGCCCTCGACCGTTCCTCGGTCGGTGATGTTGCCGTCCTCGTCGTAGCTCAGCTCGACGTTCTGGACCTCGCTGAATGACTGCAGCGAGCCGTACCCGGCCTGCACCTTGGTGTATGCGACGCCCGCACCGACGAAATAGCCGATACCGACGACGACGAGGAAGATTCCCAGCAAACCCAATGGCTTCTTGAACATGATGACCCCTTTCGAGTGGTCTCCAATCAACTCATGACTGACTCACGAGCCTTGTCTTTCACCCATGTTGAAGGTTGCCGACACAAATGATCAGGGCCCTACGTCCCGAACCAGTGAGGGACCAAGGTCCCGTTCTCGTGGGGCCCGAGCGCCGAATTCGGCGAATCTCAGAGGTTGGTCGTCATGTCGCGCAGCGCCGTGATCGCTTCGAGCCTCGCGGTATGGGTGTCCGTCGAGATCGCGTAGCAGCGGGCTTCGTCGACTCCGAGCTCGGCCAGCATGCCGAGCGTGTCGATCGAACGGTTTCTCGCACCGCTGAGATCCAACGGGTCGACCGCGAGGTCGACGGTGCGACCGATCGACGCTGGATCGCGGTCGAGGTCCTCGCAGGTGTGGTCGAGGAGGCCGAGGAGATTCGCCGCGACCGTGCCGGCAGGGTCGGTCGGACACCAGCCGTTCCAGGCGTCACCGAAACGAGCCGCGATCCGCATCGTCCGAGGTCCACCGGCGGCGACCACGACGGTCGGGCGATGTTCGGGTTCAGGGAGGAGCACCAGCTCGGCGTGTGATGACGACCAGTACGCCCCTTCGAAATCGACGCGGCCGTCGTGGAGCAGTCGCGCCGTGATCTCGACGCATTCCTCGAATCGATCCACGCGGTGATCCGCGGCGACACCGAGCTGGTCGTAGTCGAAGCTGTTGCCGACCCCGATCCCGAGCGTGTAGCGCCCGCCGGAGATGTCGGCCAGCGTGGCGGCGATGTGGGCGAGCATCGCGGGGGATCGGTACGGCGCGTTGACGACCGAGTGGCCGATCCCGATCCGGGTCGTCGACGCGGCGAGCGCGGAAACCTCCACCACGCTTTCACGCACCCCGACGGCTGCATCGGGCAGGACGTAGTCGCCGTCTCCGCCCGCACGGTACGAGAGATGATCGGGCAGGACGACCAGATCGAATCCCAGTTGTTCGGCGGTGAGCGCCTGCTCACGGACGTGATGCCACGAGACCTCGTGGGCGGTTGCGGCCGTTGCGTGGAGATCGATCGCGAGGCCGTAGCGCATGGCAGCTGTCAGCGTCCGACGGCTTGGACCAGCACGGGGCAGGGCGCATTTCGGATGACGTAGTCGGACGTCGAGCCGACGAACGCGCGTCGTACGCCGCCGCGTCCGCTGGTCCCCATGACCACGACGTTGGCCGACAACGACTCGGCGAGTTCGCAGATCGCCCGACCGGGGCGACCCACGATGGCTCGCAACTCGACATCGTCACCGAGGTCGAGTGCCGCAGCGGTTCGATCGAGGTGTTCCTTCGCGACGCGATCGCCGCTGGTCTGGATCTGTTCGTCGACCTCGGCCGTCGGCGATGGGTAGGTGAAGCCGGCTCCGGTCTCGGTGTCGGGATCCGTCGCTGACTGGACGGTGACGAGAATGGTGCGGTCGGTCGGGGCCACGACGTCTCGACAGGCGCGAAGCGCTTCGATGGCAGCGTCGGAACCGTCGGTGCAGAGCAACGCGATCGAGGTCATCACCCCGAGTCTTGCATCCCCGTCTGCGCGCTGTTCAGTGGCAGATCTCGAGCAGATCGAGGATCGGCTGCACTCGGGCGACCTCGTGAGTGCGCAAGAGGTTGGCCTTGGCCAGGAGGGCCAGCACCGCCATCCCGGTCTCCGCCGATCTCGCCTCGTCGTGGAACAGGTAGACCGACGATGCCATCGTGACGCAGACCGGCCAGCCGAGCTCGCGGAATCGGAACGACTGCAGCATGTTGTCGGTCTGGTACCGGACCCGCTCGGGACCGTCGGGCAGGTTCAGGGCGAAGCCGAAGCCAGGGTCGATCCAGATCTTGTCGACACCCGCCGACGTCACGAGTTCGAGCCGCTCGCGGAAGAAGGTCATCTGCGCGTCGATCATCTCGTCGGCCGATGGCACGTCGTCGTCGGACCGCGCGGTCTCGCCCGGGGTGTAGCAGAGGATCAGACCGGCATCGTGCCGGGCGATCGCCTCGTAGAGGGCCGGGTCATCGACCCGCCCGGTCAGGTTGATGACGCCGGCGCCGGCGTCGAGCGCCGGCACCGCGACGTCGGTGTGGTACGTCTCGACCGAGACCAGGATGCGCTCGTCGACCAGCGCTCGAACCACGGGGAGCAGCGCCGAGAGCTGGCCGTCGACGTCGACGATGTCCGCGTTCGTGCCGGTCGATTCGGCGCCGATGTCGACCATCGCTGCCCCCTCGATCGTCATCCGTCGGGCCCGGTAGAGGGCGGCGTCGAGGTTGTGGACGATGCTCTCGCGGTACGACGACTCGCGCGACAGGTTGATCACCCCGAGTTGGTACGGGCGATCATCGAACACCCGGCCGAACGCCGGGAACTCGATCGTGCGAACAGGATGGTCGAGCGCAGCTCGGTGCGCTTCCCACAACGGGAGCAGCACGTCGGGCGTGATCACGACGAGACCTCCTGCGACTGGCGCCAGTCGTCCGAGATCGCCGTCAGGTCGCCCGGCTCCACTGGGAGCTCGGACAGGAGTTCGCTCATGGTCTTGACCGAGGACGGGGTGGACGAGGTCGGGGGCGACGTCACACACCGGCACGAGGACGAACCGGCGCTCGTGCTGTCGTGGGTGCGGCACCTGGAGCGACGGGGTGTCCGACACGAGGTCGCCGTAGATCAGCAGGTCGAGATCGAGTGTCCGCGGACCCCAGTGGACGGTGCGCTCGCGTTCGCGTATCGCCTCGATCCGGTGCATGTTCGCGAGAAGCTCCGAGGCCCCGAGTGTCGTTGTCGCCGCGAGCGCAGCGTTGAGGTAGGGGCCCTGTTCGTCGGGCCCGCCGACGGGCGCGGTCTCGTACAGCTTCGACACGGCGTCGATGACGACCCCGTCGATCGCGCCCAACTCCTCCAGTCCCACCTGCACGTTCTCCAGCCGGTCTCCCAGGTTCGAGCCCAGCGCGATGAGGCAGCGTGTGGATCTGGTGGTCATGCGTTCTCCGTGGGCGTGCGGCGCCGCTCGATGATGATGCCCACCCCGTCGGCGGCATCGAAGATGTCGGTCTTCTGGACCGACACCCGCACTGCGCTGGCGAGCTCGTTGCGCAGGGCGAACGTGGCGATGTCGTCGGCCCACGTCTCGACCAGCTCGACATGGTCGCCGGTCGCGGCGCGCGCCTCGATGAACTCGACGATGTCGGCGTACGACACGTAGGTGCCGGTGCTGCGGACGATGTCGGCGTAGCCGTCGACGGTGTCGACCTCGATGTCGAAGCGCACCCGCTGCCGGGCATCGTGCTCGAAATCGTGCACGCCGATGAACGTGTCGACGACGAGTCCGTTCACGACGATGCGGTCGGGGGCCGCCGCGACGACCTGCACGGAGGGGTGGATGTCAGTGGTCATGAAGGGGTCCTGGGGCAGGGGCCTGTGTCAACCGGGCAACATCCTGGCGCATTCCGCACCTCACCACCTGATCAGGCGATGGCGTGCTGGCGGAGCGTCTCGACCGCGGCGATCGCGGCGGGGAGTACGGCCACGACCCGGGCCGGCCGCTCGCGATCGGGGCGGTGCAGGTCGGGGCGGTCGAGGTCGGGCGGAGCGAAGCCAGTCGATGCAGCGGCGTTCTCGTACCAGCTCCTCCACAGCTGCCATTCCGGTCGCATCCCCGGCGCCCAGTGCAACGACTCGGGTCGGTGCTCGATCCCGACCCGGGCGCACCATTCGCCGATCACCCGGTCGGGGTCGGAGCGCAGCCGGTCGCTGTCGATCACCGCCGGTGTCGACCCGGTCACACGGATGACCCGATCGAAGAGTTGCCGCTGGGCGACGTAGCCGGCCTCCTCGTCGGTGAAGTCGGGCCAGCGCTGAGACAGCGACGTCAGTGCGGCAACGGGGTCGCGGATCAGGAACGTGTGGGTGATCGCGCCCAGCGCCTGGTCGGAGATGGCCGACTGTCGCGTGGTACGCCATGTCCTTCACGAACACCGACGCGGATGCGCCGGCCGCGAGTACGCCGGCTTCGACGTTGGCGAAGGTCGACTCGGGCAGGGTCAACGCGTATCGGTTCGACCGTCGCTCCGGTCCGAAGTAGTACGCCCGCGACCACGGCTCGTCGAGCACGACATGGTCGTCGCGCTCGATCATCATCCGCTCGAATGCCGTCGACACCGTTCGAGGAGTGGCCCAGAGGGCGAGTACCGCCATCGGTCGAGCGTGGCACATCACGATCTCGTCAGTCGATCCCCGCACGGCCGGTTCGGGATGCCACCCGGAAGCATCGGTCTCGACCGGGGTAGGTTCGGCAGATGGCTGCACCCGCTCGACGTCCGCTCCGATTCGGTTGGCTCTCGCCGTGCATCGGCAACCAGTGGAGCGACCACAAGCCGATCGTCGTCGAGCAGGCCAAGCACATCCTGCCGACCGTCAACGATCACTTCGACTCGATGTGGGTTGCCGACCACTTCTGGGGATTCGACGCCAAGACCGACCCGTTCGTCGAAGCCTGGACATCGCTCACCTGGCTCGCCGCGAAGTTCCCCGACGTCCAGTTGTGCCATCACGTGTTGGGGCACGGCTACCGCCCGCCGGCCCTCACCGCCAAGATGGCCGCCACGCTGCAGGTGTTCTCGGAGAACCGCTTCATGCTCGGCATCGGCGCCGGCTGGCGCGGCGACGAGTACGAGGCCTACGGCTACGAGTTCCCGAAGCCGTCGGTGCGTTATGCCCAACTCGAGGAGGTCGTGACGATCTGCCGGTTGATGTGGACCGAGGACGCACCGAGCTTCGACGGCGAGTACTTCTCGATCCACGAGGCTGCCGCGCCGCCGCTGCCCGAGGTGGTGCCACCGGTGTGTATCGGTGCCAACGGTGAGCAGGTCGGCCTGCCACTCGCCGGGCGTCTCGCCGACATGTGGCACAACATGTCCCGCAAGGAGGCCGACTGGCTCCGCAAGTACGACATCGTGAAGCGGGCGGCCACCGACGCGGGACGTGACCCAGCCGACATCGAGACCGGCATCACGATCGAACGTGCACTGCCCGAGACCGACACCGAGTCGGCGGAGCTGCACGACCTGATCGCCCAGTGGCACGACATCGGCGTCGACCATGTGGTGATGGACTTCGGCAACCCGTCGTCGACCGAACCGATCGTGCGCTTCGCCGAGCAGGTCATCGCCCGACTCCGCTGACCGTCGCCCCCCGGGCGCACTGGCGTCGCAGATCGGCAACGTGGAGCCCTGCTAGAACGGGTGGAAGTGCAGTTGGTGAACGGGGTGTTCATGGGCGGCGGCGCCAAGTCGATCGCGTACCTCGGCGCGCTGCGTGCCACCGAGGAGCGTGGCCTCTGGTTCGGTTCCGTGGCCGGATCGTCGGCCGGAGCAATCACCGCATCGCTGATCGCCGCTGGAATGCGCCCGGGGGACATGGACACCGCCATTCCGTCGATTCTCGCTGCAGTGCGCACGCCGCTCGGGGGACGTCTTGCGAAGGCGGTGGTGGGTCACGCCACGTCGCTGTTCGAAGGCAACGGGCTGCGTTCGATCATCGATGAGACCTTGGCGACGAAGATCGGGGCGACGTCCGGCGTGCCGATCACGTTCGCCCAGCTGTACGAAGCGAGCGGCATCGAGCTGTACGTCGTTGCGATGGACCTTGCGACCGGCGTGCCGATCGTATTCAACCGGCGCACCACGCCGACCGTGGAGGTGGCCGGTGCCGTCGTAGCGTCGGCTGCGATCCCCGGGGCGTTCCCGGCAGGTCGCGCCGTGCTCGACAACGCTCAGGATGGTGCGGTGGTCCGGCGCCTGATCGACGGCAGTGCCTATGCGAACCTGCCGGTGTTCGTGTTCAGGGATGCATCGTTTCGTACCTGGCTGCGGGGCGAGTCGGAACTCGACCGGGCATGGACAGATCAGGATCGTGGGGTGTGGGCGGCCGAACAGGCCCGGCCGATGATCGGCTACGCGCTCGGCGACCCGGAACCGCTCGAGCATCGCCACGTGGTCGGACTCGTACCGCTCGTCGATCCCGGCATCAACCGCCGGTTCGACCAGGGGCCGACGTACACCTCCCCGAAGCGGTTGACGTTTCTCGTCGGCGCCGTGCT
Source organism: Ilumatobacteraceae bacterium (assembly GCA_963741875.1). Classification (GTDB taxonomy): domain Bacteria; phylum Actinomycetota; class Acidimicrobiia; order Acidimicrobiales; family Ilumatobacteraceae; genus Sva-07. The sequence continues at coordinate 28,453 of CAVUJO010000007.1, forward strand.
GTCGAGTGACTGGGTCCGCATGTCGGTCGCGGTGGCGCTGGTGATCTGGCTGTCGTTGAGCATCGCGACGCTGCCGGTCGCAGTGCGACGCTTCGCTGCGTGGCTCGACGGCTGGGCCGGCGATGCGTTCGGCGTACTGCTGATCGGTGCGCTGTCGATTGCTGTCGTGTCGATGCTCGTCGCCGCGGCGTCGATCGCGCTGCTGGTGCTGGTCGGCCGCCTTGTCGGCGAAACACTGCTCCCGTCGCTCAAGGGGGTGCTCGGCGTGGCGATGGATCTGCCACCGTGGACAGGGCTCGCCGGCGACTCCTTGATCGTGTTCGTCCCGGACGACGAGCTCTCGACGCTCGACTTCCAGGTCGAGCCCGATGTCCTCGCTCGTGCCGTGGTGCACGCCCACGGCGGTGTTGCCGCCCAACTCGCGAAGCCGGGGACGGTCGAGCGACTCGACGCGCTCCTCGCCGGCCAGCGGGCGCCTGACGAGCCGTACCGGCGCGGGCACCGGCAGCCCTCGATCGAACGGGCGCCCGACCGTGTCTCGCTGCCGGAGGTGGCCGCACTCATCGTTGTTGCGGTCGGCGTCGGCGTTGCCACATGGCAGGCCACGAATCTGGCCGGCACGGAGGACATCTGGGCGACGGTGCTCGCTGCGGTGGTGGCGACAGCGATCGTGATGGCCGGCATCGGCTACATGGCCGGACGAGCAGCTCGCCGGGCCGCCGCGAGGGCCGAGTACGGCGTCGGCGTGCTCCGGCATCGCCCCGAGCGCTCGTCGGCGCTGACGATGCTCGGTGGGGTCCTGCTGGTTCTCGTCGGCGTCGTGCTGTCGGTGACGGCGATGAACGAGCGCCGGGCCACCACCGTTCTGGCCGAAGTGATCGAGGCGGTGGCGACCGACGGCTCGAACAGCAACACCTACGAGGTTCGAGGAAGTGATCCGTACGCCGGAGCTCGACGCGCCGACCCGGACGACGAGGTGCCAGGCAGTCGTCCGAATGACGAAGCTGAGCGTCGTGAACTGGACGACCAGGTCGTGCGCACGTGGACCTTGGTGAGCGATCGACGTCTCCGCCTCGGTGAGCAAGTGTTCGTCAAACCGGTTCCTGACACCGCTACGGCGAAACTGGTCGGGGTGGTCGACGATCAACGGTTTGCCGTCGCCGTGATCGCCGGCGCGCTCGGGGTCGGCCTGCTGGCCGCTGGCGTGCGAACGTATCGATGGGCTGCTCGATGTCGACGGCTCGAGGAGCTGCTCGACGGGTGGCGGGGGAGCAGCAACGTGACAGGTTCGACACGATGACCGGCGTCGAGGCACAGATCATCCAGGTGGCGGTGGCCCAGGTGAAGGGGTTCGTGTCACCGACCGACGACGAACGGGCCGCGGCCTACGAGCTGCTGATCGAGATGACGACTCGCAACGTCGGTGCCCATCTGGCTTCGACCGACGGAACCATTCGCGAGGAACTCGATGGCATCCAGGCGATGTTCGGTGTCACCCGCCGGATTCTGCACCGCCACGGGGCGGACGCGGCAAAGGGTTCCGGCGGCAATCTCAGCCTCGCCGTCGTGGCCATCCGAGTCCTCAACGAGGTGTTCCGCCCGGTGCTCACCCGCTGGGATCCCATCCTGCGCGACTACGAGGAGCGTCGGCTGGTCGTCGACGGTTCAGCGACCCCGGTGGAGTGGGAGCGGCGCTGGGCACGCAACACGCAGTGCCGGAGCGAACTGAACCAGATGCGGTCGTCGGTGCGGGCGTACATCGACACGCTCAGCCGGATCGCCGGCACATCGGCGATCGCCGATGCCGTACTGAACTCGCCGAACTCGGTGATGTTCCCGACCACGGTGCCCGATGGCGACCTTCGCCCACCGTCGACGCCGGCGTCGGTGCAGCCCCGGCGCAAGATGGTGCGATGGTTCGACCCGGTCGAACTGTTCACCACCTGGCGGTCGGGGTTCCGATCGACCTCCTCGCTGCAGCGACTCGAGGAAGCGCCCTACCAGGCTCCGGAGGGACCGGACGCCGCGTTCGATGCCGAGCCCGGCGCCGACTTCTGGTTCGACTACGTCGCCGACAGCGGCGACGGCTTCGACGCGACCGCACCGGTGGCCTGGCTGGTCGGTCGGCAGCGAATCGAAGTGCCCGACGATCGATACGGCGACCTCCCGACGCCCCCGAAGTTCATGCCTCGCTCGGAGCTGCTCGTGTTCGGCGGCGACGAGATCTACCCGTTTGCGTTCGAGGGTGGCTACGAGTCGCAGCTCGAGCTGCCGTACGCGATGGGACTCGAAGGCGGCCCCGACCGTGGCGATCCGACGCTGGTGGCGATCCCCGGCAACCACGACTGGCTCGGGGGAATCGAGCACTTCGAGGCCATGTTCGTGTCCGGTCGTCGGTTCGCCGATCACTGGGCGACCCCCCAGCGAAACAACTGGTGGCACGTCAAGCTGCCGCAGGGTTGGTGGTTGTGGGGGATCGACACCGCACTCCACAACCAACTGATCGGACCCCAACGCGAGTACTTCGCCGCAGCCGCAGAGGAACTCCGTCCGGGTGACCGCGTGATCCTCTGCACGCCCGTGCCGTTGTGGCAGCTCCGCCAGAAGTACCGAGAGGACTACAGCGCGTTGCGGGCGGTGTTCGATCCGCTGATCGTCGGTCACGGCGCGACGATGCCACTCTGCCTGTCGGGTGACTCGCACTTCTTTGCGCACCTGGAACGCCTCGACACCGACTTCGGCGAGGATCACATCACCGCGGGAGGCGGCGGAGCGTTCCTGCAGCCCACGCACAACCTTCCCGAACGGATTCCGCAGGAGGAAGGCAATGCCGAGTTCCGGCTGACGAGCCGCTGGCCGTTGCCGGCCGACAGCAGGGCGATCGCTCCGGTCACCAGACGGATCTTCGATCCGCAGTACGCGCTGTTGATGGTGGGCTTTGCGCTCGTCGCGCTGCTCTACATGGGCCTCACGCACGTCCGCTGGCCAGTCGCCTGGGACGTCACGTGCGACGATCGCTCCATCGTCGCCACCGTGGGCTGGGTTCTCCGCAGTCCGTGGGCGACGTTGTTGCTGGTCGCCGTCGCCTGCGCTGGAGTCGTGGCGATGAAAGGCAACAGTCTCGAGCCGAAACTGACCAGCGCGGCGCGCGTGTACGGCCTGCTCGTCGGCGCTGCGGTGGCTGCAACCCTCGCGGCGATCGCGATCGTTCGTCAGTTCGCGCTGACGCGTTACGCAGCGTGCGACCCGCCCGCGAGCGACAACGGTGGTGGGAGTGGGACCATCGCCAGCGGGTGGCTGTGGGGCAGCATCGCCATTGCGTCCGTGCTCGCCGGTGTACTCGCGGTGGCGGTGTTCATGGCGGGCGTGAGGTGGACGAACAGCCGGATCAAGGCCAACGACACCCTCGCGTTCCTGCCCGCCGTCTCCACGCGCTACAAGCACTTCCTGCGGTTCCGGATCGACGCCCAGGGCGACCTCACCTGCTACGTCATCGGCGTCGACCCGGTCGGGAAGGGATGGTACGAGGCGATGACCGCTCCGTCGAGCATCCCGCCGCACGACCCGGCGGGCGTCCCGCGGTTGCACTACGTGTGGGGCAAGACCTACCGAAAGTTCGTGCCGGTGCCCCTCGGCATCTCGGTGTCGGTCTCCGAGCCCGACGATGCGCCTCCGCGTCCGCTGGCCGACGAATTCGAGCAGTTGTTCGGGATCCTCATCGACGGCGGCCACACGCTCATGTACGGCGGACTGCCCGATGTGGGCTATACCAGCCGGCTGCACGAGATCGAACGTCGCCGGCACGCCGACAACCCGAATGCCGAGCATCACCTCGTCAACTACGTCCCCGGCTACCTCTGGGCGAATGTCGACGGCGTCGAGCAGACGACGATGCGTCGTGTTCCCGTTGCCCGCAACGCGGCGCCGGGCGAGACAGAGACAGAGCGGATCGTCAACGATTTGACGGCCATGCGTCGGCTGACGACGCGCCGATCCGACGTCCGTGTCGTGATCGGTGGTGCGCTCCGACCGGGAGGCGCAGCGCAGACGCGCTGTGCGCCGGGGGTGCTCGAGGAGGCCGCCTTGACGATCGAGGCCGGACGACCACTGGTGGTCGCCGGGGGCTTCGGCGGTGTCGGCCGGTTGATTGCCGATGCGCTCCTCGGTCAGCTCGACCCGGCGGAGGTCGACGAGCTCGCCACCCACTTCCTCTCGGCTGGCCCCGACCAGCTGGGGTTCGCCGAGATGCTTGCGCAGTTCGACTCGATCGGTGTGCTCCGCAACGGACTCACGGTTGGCGAGAATCGCGAGTTGCTCCGCAGCGCCGATGCCAACACCGTGAGTGAACTGGTCGTGCGGAGCGTCCATCGAATCGGATCGCATCGTGCGCTCTGACGGCGGGGTCTGAAGGTGGGTGCCGACCGCTACGACGCCTTCATCTCGTACAACCACGGCGTCGACGGTCAGCTCGCCGACGCGCTGCGTCGAGGTCTGCAGCGTTTCGCCCGGCCATGGAACCGTCGACGAGCGATGCGGGTGTTCGTCGACCGGTCGTCGCTGGAGGTGACGTCGGACATCGGAGACGCCCTTCGAGCCCGTCTCGACGCAGCCGACCATCTGATCCTGCTCGCCTCGATCGAGAGCGCGTCGTCGAGGTGGTGCGACGAAGAAGTCCGCCACTGGCTGGCGACGAAGGGACCAGACACCCTGCTCATCGTGCTGAGCGATGCCCAGGGAGCCATCGTCTGGGACTCGGCGGGCGGCGGCCTCGATCGTGAACGCACCACCGCGCTGCCGCCGTCGCTGATCGATGCGCTGGACGACGAACCGCTGTGGCTCGACCTCTCGTGGTCGGAGGAGCAGGGGCACGTCGGCCTCGAACTGCGAAACCCGGTGTTCGCGGACGCGGTGGCGACACTCGCATCGGCGATCACCGGAACCCCGAAGGACGAACTCGAAGGGGAGGATGTCCGTCAGCACCGCACGTTCCGACGGATCCGCGCAGCGGCGGTGTCCGGCCTGGTCGTGCTGACGATCGCCGCAACGGTCATGACGATCGTGGCAGTCCAGAACGCGCGCGAGGCCGACAGCAATTTCCAGGAGGCGCGATCGCGGGAGCTCGCAGTGCGAACGCTCGCCACCGTCGACAGGTCCCCGGAGACGGCCGTGCTGACCGCCGTCGAGGCGATGTTTCCCGGCGATGTCGATCAGAGGGCGGTCGCAGAAGGGCCGGGTCGCACCGATCAGGCCGAGCATGCGCTCGGCGTCGCGCTCCGGTCGTTCACCGGCGGCGCCGACCCGTTCGTCGATGTGATCGAGACACCGGCGACGGCGATCGCCGTCACCCCGGACGGCCGGACGATCGCTACGGGCTCCCCCACGAGCACCGTGGTGTTGTACGACATCGCCAGCGGAGATCGACAGTCCGCCTGGGACGGCCCGAGACCATCTGACAAGCCGACATTTGCCGACCTGATCCGGTTCAACAGCGACGGGACGTGGATCGTTGCCGTCGGGCCACCGGAGAGCGTTGTCCCCGTCTGGCCGCCGGCTGGTGACCTCGCTGACGTGAGGACGTGGGACGTTTTCGGGCGGTTCGTGACCCGCAACGCCGTCCCGGTGTCGGGCAGACGATCGGTGAACCTGAGCCAGGATGGACGCTTCACCTTCGCCGGCACCGAGACGGGCGATCTGATCTGGACCGACAACGAGTCCGAGCTGCTCGGCGGTGGATTCGATGAGACGCGGTTACCGAACACCATCTCTCGGCCGGGGCAGGCGCCGGTGGTCGAGTCGGTGGCGTTGGCCAAGGGCTGGTTGCTGCTCGTCGGCGCCGATGGATCACTGGAGTTGATGCTGCCCGATTCGCTGCCGGATGCCCCTGCAGCGTCGTCGGTTCCGGCGATCGGTCTGGGCGAGGTGGTCGGCGTGACCGCTGCGGCGGACGGATCCGTCGTGGCCGTCGAGACCGTCGACGCCGGTGCGCGATCGATGACGATCGCCCAGTTCGCCGACGGCACGTTCGAGATGGTCAAGGAGTTCGAGATCGAGCGAACCGCGGAATGGTCGGAGCTGACGTCTCCAACCCTCTCATTGGCCGACGACCGCGCGCTCGCCATGCTCGGGGCCTGGCCGGCCGGCAGCGGCGAGGTTCGAGACGGGTTGGTCACGGTGGTCGACGTGTTCTCCGGTGGGGTCGTCGACCAGATCGATGCGCCAACGGGCGTGACGGTCCAGTGGCTGCCGGGACGCTCGGTGCTCGCGATCGGGTCGCCGAGCGACGTGCGCTTCGAGGTGGCGGTCGATCTCGTCGGCTTCGATTCCGAAGATGTGAGTACCCCGGTGGTCGTGGATCAGTTCGACGCCGAGTGTGACGGCGATGGCAGTGGCGGTGTTCCACCGGACGTCGGCGTGGGCGCCGAAGAAGTCACCAGGGTCGAGTTCTGCGGTGGACACCTCGTCGGATTCGAGAACGGCGACCTCCGGCGCTACGACGAGACGGGGAGACGCGTCGAACGGCTCCGGAGTCCGCACGAGTCTGCTGTCAGGTCGATTGCGTTCGATGAAAGCGGCTCACTGATGGTGACAGCGAGCCCGCTCGGCGACGATGCCGACGCGTTCGAGTTTGTCGTGTGGGAGACCGCGACCTGGTCGGTGCTCGATCGTCGCGCCGTGTTCGGCGTGGACCCCTGGGATCGAATCGTGTTCGGCGACACGGGCCGTCGAATCGTGGGTCTGGCGGGCGACCGCCAGTTCGCGGCGTGGCCGAACGTCGATCCGTCGCTCGCCTGCACCGTGGTGAGTGACGAAGCGATCACGGCGTTCGAGCAGGCCGAAGCTGCCCGATCTGGTGTGGAGACGTTCACGTCGGCGTGTCGACGCGCCGGGGAACGATGAGTCACGGGCCGCCGTGGAGTCGCGCGGGCGCCGCTGATCCATGAGCACCTATGACGCCTTCATCTCGTACAGCCTGTCGGCCGATGGCCATCTGGCGCCGGCCGTGCAGGTCGGTCTTCAGCGGCTCGCAAAGCCCTGGGCGAAGCGTCGGGCGCTGGAGGTCTTCCGGGATGAGACGGGCTTGTCCGTCAGCCCTGATCTCTGGGAGTCGATTGCTGGCGTCCTCGATGCGTCCGAGTGGTTCGTGGTCTTGGCGTCTCCCGAAGCGGCTGCGTCGAAGTGGGTCGACAAGGAGGTCGCACACTGGCTCGCAAGTCGTCCAGACGCGGCGAGGCGAATTCTGCTCGTTCGGACTGCTGGCGTCCTCGAGTGGGACGCTCGGGACGGTGGGTTCACCGCGAGCAGTGATGCGCTTCCACCGGCACTCGCCCTCGCGTTCTCGGCGGAACCACGCTTCGTCGATCTGAGCTGGGCGCACCAGGAGGACCACCTCGATCTCGGCAATCCCCGCTTCCGGCAAGCCGTCGCGGAGATCGCCGCCCCGATGCACGGCATCAGCCAGGACCAACTCGTCGGGGCGGACGTCCGACTGCACCGTCGGGCGGTGCGGATCCGTCGCATCGTGATGGCAGCGTTGGTGGCACTTACGTTGGGCGCCCTCGTGGCATCGCTGGTTGCGGTGCGCAATTCGCGCGAGGCCGACGCCCAACGCAACGAAGCGCAAACTCAGGCGACACTCGCCGAGGACCGCCGCGTCGTGGCCGAATCGGCTGAGGCCCTCGCCACGCAACGTCAACGCGAGGCGGAGGATGCCGCGATCGTGTCGCGGTCGAGCGAATTCCTCGCCAGATCGCGCGACGTCGTCGATTCGAACCCGGAGCTGGCAGCGTTGTTCGCCGTCGAAGCGTCGTTCCCTGATGGAGCATCGAGGACCTTTGCCGTCGACGGCGCGCGCGACGCGATCGGCATCGCTGCTCGCGCGATCACGACGGCGAACGCCCACCGACTCGCCGGTGAAATGCCCGCGTTCGACACCATTGCGTTCGACCCGCAGTCGCCGGTCGTTGCTCTGGCCGAGGGCGACGTGGTGCGGATCTACGACCGCGCCGATCCCACATTGTTCGGACTGTCGGAGGATTCATCGAACAGCACGACTCGTCCGATCGTCGAGATCGAGGTGGACGAGGTGAACGAGGTCGTACAACTCGAGATCTCGCCGGACGGCGGTGTGGTCGTCGTGCTGGAGAGCGATCGATTGCCGAACTGGCACGCGGCGGCGTTCAACACGTCGACGGGTGAAGAGCTGTGGTCCCGAGACGTTCGGCAGGTGTTGGACATCAGCAGTCGGGGACAGCTGGCGCTCCACGTCGACCTGCCTGCGGGTCCCGCCGTGGTCGTTGCGGACGCGGCGACCGGCGAGCAGGTGCTCGAGATCCCACTGCGCCCAGCCGGGAGCAATCTGCACCCCGACGTCAGCACCGCCCGGTTCTCTCCCGATGGGAACAGGTTGGCCATTGCGCAGCACCCGAGCTTTGCGGACTCGGAGTTCAGCTCGACAGGTGACAGCCAAGTGTCCGAGGTGTTGCGCATCTACCCGCTCGAGTCCCCCGGCGACGAGATCATCACCGAGCTCGGCGAGGTGTTGGGGGCCGACGGTTCGCCGTTGTGGACGGTCGGCGAACCGATGAGACTGGAATGGCTGGCCCCGCCGTTCGATGGTCCGTCTGGGCCGATCACCGACGGAGATGCGGTGATCGCCCTCGACGACGCAAACCGAATTCACGCCTTCTACTGGAGTGGTCCCATCGCGCAGTGGCTGACGCTTGGTGCCTCAGCACGCACCAGTGATGTGTCGTTTCCGTATCCGTCGACGATCGCCGTGGATCCCAACGGTGCGACGCTGGCGCTCATTACGCCGGACAACGAACTCCTCGTCGGTGACTCCTACGCCGACGACGGTCGGGGCCAGACGTCGCCGTCGTCGTTGCGTGATGGGCACCTGAGCATCGGGTGGTGGGCAGACGACGTCGTCTTGGTCTACGACGACTTCCTCGGTCGGGGTGTGCGCTACGGGCTCGGCGAAGCCGATGGCGGACAGCTCGCAGCGCCGCCGAGCGGGGACGAAGCGGACGCCGCCGTCGAACGCGCGCGCTCCTCGGAGCACCCGTCCCCGAACGGTGAGTGGGTGGCCCACTTCGGTCCGGGAACGCCGGATGGCATTGTGCTCGAAGAGGTCGCAACGACACGCCGGTTCGACCTGGACGGGTCGGACTACTCGGCGCTCACCTGGCACCCGAACGGTCGTCTCATCGCCGGGCGAACCGATGGATCTCTCGAGCTCGTCGACCCGTCAACGGGTGCGTCCCGAACGGTTGGAGCGGTGACCGGCCGCCGCGTCGCGTACCTCGCCGTGTCTGCCGATGGCGACCGAATCTATGCCGTGAGCGATGCCAGCGAGATCGACCTTCCGTTCGGCTGGGTCGTCACCCTCGACGGAACCATGCTCGACGGGCGTACCCGACAGGCTGCGGGTCCGATCATCACCGCCGACGACGGTACGGGCTTCTGGGTCTACGAGCCCTTCAGCGGCTCGTGGGACTTCGTTCCCGATTCCGATCCTCGGCTGGCATGCTCGCTGGCCACGGAGGCGGCCCGACTCGAGTTCGAGTCGACGGTCGGAAGCGAGCCAGTGTGCGCCACGCTTGGCTCGCTCGCCGACGATTGATGCTCCGCGTGGGCAGTCGTGTGGTCTGGACCGGCTGTGAGACTGCGCGACGAGCGGTCTGATCGGGCGTCAGGGTCACGCCACTTCGGCGCTGGGCTAGCGTGGCCGTCGACGACCCCCGGGGTGAGGAGGCCACGACATGGTGAAGTTCTTGGTGCTGGCTGGTGCACTGCTGCTGCCGCTTGCAGCGTGCGGCGGGTCCGACGACTCGTCCGGTGAGAGTTCCGGTGACGTCACGACTCAGGCCCAAGCCGTGCCCGACGATGACGGCACCGTGGCGGAGAGTGGCACCGATGCCACCACGCCGCCGTCCGACGACGGCGACGGCGGGAGCGACGCGGAGGGTTCTGGCCCATCGACCGCGACGGTGACGATCGGTGGTGAGACCTACGACTTCTCGACCGAGGGTGCCATCGCAGCCCAGTGCCTGACCGACATGTTCGGCGTCTTCTCGGTGCAGCTGCCGAGCGCCGACGGTGATGGCAGCATCAGCATCGTCGCCCTGCGCGAGGGCACCGACCCGGACGTTGTCGAGCAGGTCAACGCGGTCGAGGTCAGCGTCGGCGACGACGACTGGACCGCCGACGAGTCGAGCAACCTCTTCGACCTGTCGGACGCAATGGAGCCGGGGATGAGCCAGGTCGAGTCGGTCGAGGTCGACGGCAACACGGTTCGAGGGACGGCGACGTTCGTCCGTCAGCTGAGCGTCTTCTCTGGCGGCGAGATCGAGACGGCCACGGGCACGTTCGAGGCGACCTGCGGGGAGGAACGGCTGTCGTAGACAGCCCGCAAGTTTTCAGCACTCACCGGCGGGCCGCCAGGAGGCGGCGGACCGTGACTTCCAGCACCCGTGCGGTCGTGGCGACCTCGTCGATCGAGACGTGCTCGTCGACGGCATGGGCGTGGGCGATGTCGCCCGGGCCGTACACCGCACACGCTGCGCCGGCTTCGCGTCGCCACAGCGCCATGTCGCAGCCGTACGGCACACCGATCGTGCCGGGCCGCGACCCCGTCACCGACTCGGCGGCGTCGCACAGTGCCGACACCAGCGGGTGGTCGGGATCGATCGACGACGAGCCGAACGCGGCACCGGTCCGCTCGATACGGGGCGGGTGGGCGTCGAGCCACGGGTCACCGGCGATCGCGTGACGCAGCGTGCGCTCGAACCTGGCCTCGGCCTCCTGGATCGACTCGCCGATCGTGACACCGACGCGCAGTTCCGCCGTGATCTGTTCCATCACGTTCGACGCCCAGACGCCGCCGTGCACGACTCCGATCGTGGTCGGGTACGGCAGGCCGGTCGCCACCATCGCCGGGTTGCGTTCGGCGTCGTTGAGTTCGCGCTCGAGGCGTTCGACCGCTGCATACACGGTGAGGAAGTGGTCGAGCGCCGACTCACCGAGCAACCGTGTCGCCGCGTGTGCGGCGCGTCCTTCGACCCCGATCGTGTAGGTCAAGGCGCCGCCGTGGGCGACGACCACGCGCGGGCCGTCGGGGCCCGACGTGGGCTCTGGCACGATCACGAAGTCGCCGGTCCACCCTCGCCGGATCGCTGCGAGCGTGCCGGTGCCGCCGTCCTCCTCACCGGGCACCGCGACGAAACACAGTTGGCCGGCGAAGTCGCGGTCTCCGTTCGCCACGGAGGTGAACGCCTCGATCGCGGCGACCACACCGCCCTTCATGTCGGCGCTGCCGCGGCCGTACAGCACGTCACCGTCGAGTTCACCGGCCGGATCGCGAGTCCACCGCTGACGGTCGCCGACCGGTACGACGTCGGCGTGGCCGGTGAGGACCACGGTGGGCCCCGGCCGGGTGCCGGCGACTCGAGCCGCCACGACCGGAACCTCGTCGCGTTCGACCTCCCGACCCGGATACGCCGGGTCGATCTCGAGTTCCGACATCGGCGTGTCCCACCGGTCGATTTCGTCGGCCACGGGCTCCAACCACGATGCAATCAGGTCGATCGCCGGACGTTCGTGGCCGGTCTCGGAGGGCGCGGCCACCAACGCGAGTGCCCGCTGGGCGAGGTGGCGGGACATCATCTGGTTCCCAGCACCGCGAGTGCCTGGTCGAGGTCGGCGATCAGGTCGTCGACCCGTTCGATCCCCGCCGAGTACCGCACGAGACCCTCGGGAATTCCGAGGGCGGCACGCTCCTCGGGCGTGCACTCGACATGACTGGTCGTCGCCGGCGGCCCGACGGTCGTCTCGACCGCGCCGAGGTTCGCCGCACGGTGGGCGAGCCGCAGATGAGGGAGGAACTGCTTCACGGCCTCCAGATCGCCCACGAGTGCGAAGCTCAGCATCCCGCCCCAGCCGGACATCTGCCGCTTCGCGATCTCGTGCTGAGGATGACTCGCGAGACCGGGATAGTTGACCGTCGTGACCATCGGGTGCGCGTCGAGGAACTCGGCGACCGCCGTCGCGTTGGCCGTCTGCCGCTCGACGCGCAGATGGAGTGTCTTCATCCCGCGTAGCAGGAGATAGGCCGCCTCGGGATGGAGGGTCGCACCGTTGATCTCGCGATAGCGGAAGACCGCCTCGACGAGGTCGCCACGCCCGACCACCGCACCGCCGAGTGCGTCGGCGTGGCCGCCGAGGAACTTGGTGGCGCTGTGCACGACGAGGTCGGCTCCGAGCGCCAACGGCTGTTGGAGCACCGGTGTGGCGAACGTGTTGTCGACGACGGTCACCGCGCCGCGGTCACGACCGGCGGCGAGCAGACGCGGCAGGTCGATGACCTTCAACGTCGGGTTGGTGGGTGTCTCGAGGTACAGCAGGTCGCAGCCGCGTTCCATTGCCTGCTCGACGCCGTCGGCGTCGGTCGTGTCGACCAACTCGACCTCCACACCGATCCTCGGGAGGTACTTGGTGAACAGCATGCTCGTGCCGCCGTAGGTGTCCTTGACCGACACCACCCGCTGGCCAGGTTCGAGCAGGGCGTGCAGCATGTTGGAGATCGCGGCCATGCCGGTCGAGGCCGAGGTCGCAGCCTCGGCCCCTTCGAGCACCCGCAGCTTCTCCTCGAACACCGCCACGGTCGGGTTGGTGTTGCGACCGTAGATGTGCCCCGGCGCCGCACCGATGGCGACGTCGTGCCACTCGTCGACATCCGCGTACCCGAAGCCGACGCTGTGCACGACCGGCACCTGGGTGGCCCGGTCGAGCAGGGAGCGCTCCTCGCCGGCCCACACCGCCAACGTCTCCAGCGAATCCGGACGGCGCGTGCCGGCCGGGTCGTCGGGTGGGCCGTCGGATCTCGTCGTCATCGCCTGCACCGTATTGCATCGTTCCGAGCGGGATGCTCGCTGGCCGCCCCGGACCGCCGCGTGGCAGCGACTCGTCGAGGGCGTGGTGACCATGGGCCCTTGATCGTCGGTGAGGTGACTCGTACCGTCGCAGGAGACGACGACGAGGAGGTCGTGATGCAGAATCTCATGTCGAAAGACGAGGTGCTCGGGTCGATCAAGGGGACGCACGATTCGCTGTCGGTGCACCGGTGTTACGGCGATCCCATGGAGTTCGACGGGGTCATGGTGATCCCCGTCGCCCGCGTGTCCGGCGGCGCCGGCGGTGGTGGCGGCGAGGGAACCGACGAGAACGAAGCGGCGGGCGGGAGCGGATTCGGAACGGGGTTCGGCCTGCGCGTGAACCCGATCGGCGTCTACGAGGTACGCGGTGGCTCGGTCGTGTGGAAGCCGACGGTCGACGTCAATCGATTACTCAAGGGTGGCCAGGTGCTGGGCGGCATCATTGCGGTCTGCCTCACGCTGGTGATGCTCGTCCGTCGGGACTGACTGGGACCTCCGGCTCTGGCGTTGAGGGTACGAGTGGCGCAGGCTTGCAGAGTGTTCGACGCCGTCCGTCAGTGGGCCTCCCGGGCCGAGGGGGACTGGCGGGCCCACGGGACGGCGTACGAACTCGTCCGGGTACTCACTGCGCCGGCCCGACGAGGCCTCGTCCGATTGCGCGTCGACGGTGCGGAGTTCCTGCCCGCCGAGGGCCCGGCGATCGTCGTCGCGAACCACGTGTCGTTCTTCGACTCGATCCTGCTGATGTTCTCGCTGCCGCGGCCCGTTGCGTTCATCGGCAAGGCCGAGTACACCGACAACCCGATCACGAACTGGCTGTTCTGCGGGGCGGGGATGATCCCGGTGCGCCGCGACAGCCCTGCCGACCTCCCGCACGTGTTCGACGAGGTTGCCGAGGTGCTCCGAGCGCGGCGAAGTGGTCGGGGTGTTCCCCGAGGGCACACGGTCGCGAGACGGCCTGCTCCACCGAGGTCACGTCGGGGCCGCGCATCTCGCCCTGACGACCGGCGCGCCGATCGTGCCGGCCGGGATCGTCGGCACCGACCGTGTCCTGCCCACCGGTGCCAGCATCGTGCGTCCGTTCCGACGGGCGACGATCACCCTCGGCGAGCCGATCGACACGGCGGTGCTGGGGTACGACAAGAGCAGCAACCGCGCTCGGCGGGAGGTCACCGACCGGCTCATGGCCGACATCGCCCGGCTCTGCCAGGAGGACTACATCGACGAGTACGCGCCGCTACCGCACACCGACGCTCGACGGAGCGACACCGCTCCCCGATGACATCGCCGGCCTCAGGCCGGGGTGGGTGTGAGGGCGATACGGCGGCGGTACTCGGTGGCGAGTTCGCGCAGCCAGCTCGCTCCGTCGCCTGTGTGTGTCGGCCCGTGCATGAGCGCGAGCGTCGTGGGGATGAGTTCGGCGAGCCGCTCGACGGTCGGCGCGGTCGACGGTGCCAGGCTCGAGTAGCCGAACATGTCCTCGGCGGTGATCGCCTGCTCCATCGGCGAGTCCGTGCGAACGGCCGGGCCGTCGCCGAGCTGTGTGAACAGGTCGCCGCACAAGAGCGTCGACGTGGTCTCTTCGAAGAGCACCCCCGCCTCCCATCCGTGTGGCACGTGAGGTGTGGCGATCCAACGGACCCGCTTGCCGCCGAGATCGATGACGTCGCCGTCGTCGAGCGGCCGCGGTGCCCGATCGGCCAGGTCGTTCACCGACACCATGCAGCCGATTGCGCCGAAGGCGACCTGGGCATCGGGTGCGGCATCGAGCCACTGGTTCATCGCCCCGCATTCGTCGGCTTCGACGTGGCCGAAACCGATCCAGCGCAACGAAGAGACCGGAAGCACGGCTTCGATCGCTTCGACGACAGCCGGGAACAGCGCTCGCATGCCGGTGTGGAACAGCAGTGGTTCGTCGGCTCTGACGAGGATCTGATTGAACGACATTCCGGCGTCGGGAACGAACGTCGAGATGCGGAAGATGCCATCGGCGACCTCGGTGGTGGTGGCGATCATGGTGGTGCCTCTCTGGAGTGTGGTGACCGGTGGATGAGGTCGTGATGTTCAGAACGGAACGATCGTGCGGAGGAGCCCGGTGGGCTCGCCGCGCCCGGCGAGCAGGCAGCAGAACTCGACCGCGTCGAGCGTGATCTGTTCGCCGCCTGTTCGCGACGTGAAGCGGCCGCCGGCCGGACCGGTGAGCTCGAGTGTGAACGACTGGTCGTGGCGGCGAGCCCACTCGGCCACCACGTCGGCAATGATGCGGCCATCGTGGTCAGGTGTGAGCACGAGGTCCCTGTCGGTGGCTCGGGCCGTGTCGACCCGATGCATCCATGCGTCGCGGAGGTAGATCAGATCGATCAGGTAGCCGAGCGCCCACTTCTCGACAACCGGCGCGTCGATGGCGATCTTCGCAGCCCGCATCGGTCGTGGCGTGCGGCTGCGGCCCTTGATCGTCTTCGGAGCGATCGCGACCAGGCGGTCGATGAGTTCCTCCGGTGTCAGGTCCTCGCGCTCGGCCACCTGCACGCCGGACAGCCCGGCCTCGAGTGGCACGCCGAGTTCCTTGCGGCGCTTGCGGGCGGCGAGCATCTGGTGGGCGTTCTCGCGCATCGATGCTCCTGCCTCGCACGCGCCGAGGACGTGGAGCCACATGCGGCGCACATCCCAGTCGGGGCAGACGGTCGGCTTCGACCAGTCATCGGTGTCGAGCGATCGCAGCTGAGCGATCGCCCGGTCGATTTCGGTGGCCTGGAGTTGCATCGCTTCGCGATGTCCGATCGGTGCGATGGCGGTGACGTCGGTGGTGGTGATGGCGGTCATGCTCTCTCGTTTCGGGTGATGGCGTCCGCGGTGGTGGTCGTCTCGCTCTCGGCGATCAACATGTCGATCGCGCGGTCGACGAGCTGTGTCCATCGGGTGCCGCCGGGATTGTTCGAGATCTGTTGATCAGTGAGGCCGGTGAGCACGGCGGTCCACAGATCGAGCGTCGCCTGGTCGCGCACGCCGACGGCGGCGAGCCGACGCTCCATCTGTTCGTACGTCCCCACCGCCACCGCATAGGTCTCGGTTGACGGGGTGAAGTCCGGGATCGTGCGCTGGAACAGCAGTTGGTAGCGCACGGGGTCGCTGGTGCAGAACTCGACGAACGCGTGCGTCGCCGCTCGGGCGGCTGCGATCGGATCGTCGTCGACCTGGTCGTCGTGGACGGCCGCGTCCATCCAGGTGGCGAACGCCTGGTAGCCCTCGAGGAACATTGCGTCGTAGATCTCGTGCTTGGAGGCGAAGTACGAGTAGATCGACTGCGCCCGCATGCCGACACGCTCGCCGAGGTCCCGCATCGACAGCCCGGCGAGGCCGTGCTCGCGGACCACGTCCCAGCTCGCCTGCACGATTTCCTGCTTCGTTGCCTGACGACGTTCGATTCGCCTGTCGTTGTTCGGTTTACCTGACATCGTCAGGATTATGCGCCTGCTGGGTATGGTTGTCAAGGAACGGGTTCCGGATCACGACCGATCGCCCCCGTCAGGCGAGTCGCCCGGTCGTTTCGCTCATCGCCGGCAGTGTTCTCGGATCGGCGCTGTTGGAGCGGGCTCATTCGGCGCGGGTTCGCTCGGGCTGCCAAGAGCCGAGCCGTTGGCCAGAACAAGGCGGTGTGCGGGGTAGCGGTTGCACGAAATCGCTGGTTCCGGACGGTCTGACCATCGGTTGACGCCGATCCGGCCCGGAGGGCCTTAACCTCGCGTATTTCGCGCGAGATCTCACGCGCGCCCCGCCTCTCTAGCTCAATGGTAGAGCAGTGGACTTTTAATCCATTGGTTCAGGGTTCGAGCCCCTGGGGGGAGGCACCGCGAAGCTCGTCGGCGACGTCGGGCGTCGGAGTCGGAACGCTGGTGCGAGCTCACGCTTGTACAATCTGTCAAGTGAATGCGATCGATGCCATCGACGGCCGGACCGCCCGTCGCCAACGCAACAAGGACGCCGTCCTCGATGCATTGATAGCGCTTGCGAGCGAGGGTGTCGACGAACCGCCCATCGAAGTGATTGCCGACCGGGCCGGTGTGTCCTACCGGTCGGTGTACCGCTATTTCGACGACCGAACCGACCTGATGCTGTCGGCGATCACGCGGGTGATGGGCGACCTCTGGCCGATTTTCGACATCGAGGATCTGGGTGAGGGTCCGCTCGACGACCGCATCCAACGCCTGATCTCGGTTCGCCTCGCTGCCTACCGCAAGCTTGCCCCGCTCACCCGGAGTGCCGTACACCGCCGCGCCAACGAACCAGCGGTTGCCGAGGGCTACGACCGTGTTCGCGAGTACCTCCGCGACCAGCTCATACAGCAGTTCCAACCCGAACTGGCCGAGATGTCCACCGCCGACAGCACGCTCGTGCTGGCCGCACTCGACACGATGTTCCAGTTCGAGGCGCTCGACTACCTCGGCAAGCACGAGGGCATGAACGACACCGCGCTCACCCAGGTGCTCACCCGGCACGTCCAGGCCCACCTCGGCGTCACCGACCCCCGCTGAGGTCGACGGGTTTCAGGCCGCGAAGTCGGCGGCCGCCACAGCGACGTCGCCCCGTTCGATCGCCACCACGACCCGTTCGGCGACCAACGCCGGTTCCAGACCGAGCGGCATCTTCGGCGCCTCTCCGGCAATCGGTCGCGTCGCCAACCCGGTTTCGGTGTGCGGCGGTCGGACGTCGATGACCGTCACCTTCATGCGGCGGAACTCGCGCCGGATCGCCTCGGTTGCGGCCGCGGCTGCTGCTTTCGAGGCGGAGTACGCAGCCATCCCCGGCATCGGCGTCTCGGCCACCACACCGGACAGGTTCACGAAGAATCCTTGCGACGTCTGCAGCGCCGGAGCCACGTGCTTGGCGAGCCACATCGGCCCCATGGCGTTGGTGAGGAACAACTCCTCGATCACGACATCGTCGGTGTCGACCAGGTCGCCGAACGCCACGATGCCAGCAGCGACGACCACGCCGTCGAGCCGGCCATGGGCCGCAGTCACGTGCTCGACGAGGGCGTCACCGGCTCGGGAGTCGCGGAGGTCGATCGTCAGGTCGCTGTCGGCGCCGCCTGACCGGGTGCAGCGCACCACCGTGGCACCACGCCCGGCGAGCGCTGCGACGATCGCTCCGCCGAGGCCGCCAGTCGCGCCGACAACGGCGACCACTGCGCCCTCGAGGTTGCGAGCGGCCATCGTCGGACTCGTCAGATCCCGAAGCTGGCGGCGTTCGCTGCCGCCACCGAGTCGTCGTCGCCGAAGAGCTCGACCTTGCTGTGCGCCTGACGTCCGTAGACGAACATCACGAGCTCGCCGACCGCGCCGCGCACCGTCACGGAGGGTTCGGCTTCCTTGGCGATGATCGGCTCGTGGCCGTCATCGGGTTCGAGCACGATGCCGACCGGCGAACTCTTCACCAGGCGCTTGGCCATCTTCGACAGCACGCCGTAGAGGGTCTCGACGAGGTCGGCGTCGAGTTCGCGCGGCTCCCACGTCGGCTGGGCCCGGCGGACGTCCTCCAAGTGCACGAAGAACTCGACCGTGTTGACCAGCGCGTCGACCTTGTCGATCCGCGTCGGGGACCAGAACGGTGGACCGGAGCGCACCGTGTCGACCAGGTCACTCCACTCGGTGTCGGCGACACCCGACTGGACCTTCTCGGTGTAGCCGGCTGCTTGCGGAACGACGATCCCGATCGCCGCGTCAGGCCGGCGCTCGCGCACCACGAGGTGAGCAGCGAGGTCGCGTGTGGTCCAGTCGCCGCACAGCGTCGGCTCATCGGGCCCGAGTTCGAGGAACAGCTCGCACAGTTCGGCTCGTTCTCGACGTGCAGGGATCGTGTCGGCCATGTGGGCACGGTACCGGTGCGGCGCACTGACATCGAACGGAGATGCCGATTGGCCGGCGCCCGATCGGTTCAGGCGTCGCCGTAGGTGGCGTTCAACGACTCACCGATCTCGGCGAGCGCGTCGGGTCGGAACGTCGGCACGATCGCGTGGGTGACCCCGATCTCGGCGAGTTCTTCGATGCGGGCGTCGAGCTTCGGCCCCGGGGGCGCGCCCGCGCCGGCGATCATCTCGATCGATGCCGGGTCGCGGCCATGGTCCTCGGCGGTCTGGCGAACGAGCGTGATCAGCTCGCCGATCTCGGATGCCGACGCGCTGCCGGGAAAGAACCCGTCGCCGAGGCGTCCGGCCCGTTTGGCGGCTGCGTTGCTGTGGCCGCCGACGATCACCGGGATCGTGCCGCTGGCCGGGCGGGGCAGCGAGATGCAGTTCTCGAACTGGAAGAAGTCGCCGTCGAACGTCGTCTTGTCGCCCGACCACAACGCCCGCATCACTGCGATGTACTCGTCGAGGCGCTTTCCCCGGTCGCCGAACGACGCGTTCAGGGCGGCGAACTCCTCGGCGAGCCAACCCGCGCCGACGCCGAGCACCATCCGTCCGCCCGACAGGTGATCGAGCGTCGCCAACTCCTTCGCGGTGATCACCGGATTGCGCTGCGGCACGATCAAGATGCCGGTCGCCAGCTTGATACGGGTCGTGGTCGCTGCCACCCACGTCAGCCAGATCAGCGGGTCGGGCAGGTCGAACTCCTCGGCGCCGCCCGCCATCTTGCCGCTCGGGTCGTACGGGTACTTCGACTCGTAGCCCGACGGCACCACGACGTGCTCGACGGTCCAGATCGCCTCGAACCCCCCGGCTTCGGCTGCAGTTGCGACGGCGGTCGCACCCTCGGGTGACGCGCCGTGGCCGGTGTTGGCGAACATGATTCCGAACTTCATGTCGGCGACCCTAGAGATCACGCCGCCGATGATCCCGGTCGGACGACCCCCAAGAGCCCAGAGCGACCGCCCGTTGTGAGCGATGCACGCAACGACCGCGTGTATCGCTCACATCGGGCTCACAACGAGGAGGGTTGATGGCGCGAGACTGGGCGGATGGACTTCGAGCACCTGCTGGTCGATCGTGACGGCGACATCGTCACGATCACTCTCGACCGACCCGAGAAGCGCAACGCCCTCGCACTCGACGTGATGATCGAACTCACCGCAGCGCTGCGTGATGTCGGGGCCTCCGATGCGCTCGGTGTGATCCTCGCCGCGAACGGACCGGTCTTCTCCGCCGGACACAACTTCGGCGACATGGCCGGCGCCGACCTCGACGCTGCCCGCCATCTCTTCGCGGTGTGCACCGAGATGATGGACACCGTGCAGGCGCTGCCCCAGCCGGTGGTCGCGAGGGTCCACGCGCTCGCCACGGCGGCCGGCTGCCAGCTCGTGGCCACGTGCGATCTGGCGGTCGCCGCCGAATCGTCTTCGTTCGCCATACCGGGGGGCAAGGGCGGGCTGTTCTGCCACACACCGCTCGTCGCCGTCGCCCGCAACGTCGGGCGCAAGCGGGCCCTCGAGATGGCGCTCACCGGCGACCCGATCGACGCCGCCACCGCAGCCGACTGGGGTCTCGTCAACCGGGTCGTCCCCGACGACGAACTCGATGCAGCGGTCGCCGATCTCGTCAGGCGGGCCACTCGAGGCAGTGCGCTGTCGAAGGCGCTCGGCAAGCGGGTGTTCTATGCACAAGTGGGCCTCGGTCAGGCCGACGCGTACACGGTCGCGATGGAGGAGATGGCGAGCGCGGCGATGCTCGACGACGCTCAGGAAGGGTTCCGGGCGTTCCTCGAGAAGCGGCACCCGAACTTCACCCAACGCCCTTGACAGATCACGCTGCGACGGCCAATGCCGTGCGCACGTGATCGATCGCCCGGTCGCGATGGTTGCGGATCGTGCGAGGGGTCACGTTGCGTTGCGCGGCCACGACTCCGGGTGAGCCGACGCGAACGAGTTGGCAGAGGAGATCGAGGTCGCACGTCGGCACCCCGGCCCGCCGAGCGTCGCGCAGCACCGTCACGAACTCGTCGAGCGCGGTGGCGGGGCCGTCGTGGAACGGGGTCACGTCGAAGTCGCCCGGCGCCCACACCTCCTCGGTCGCCGCCCGGACGCGCAACGGCCGACGGAATGCCTGGAACACCGCATCGGAGATCAGTGACGACGCCACGTGGTGGGGCCGTCGATCGACGTCGTACGAGCGGATCGCCAACCAGGCGGCCGGAACGATCAGAGCGAACGGATCGGTTCGATCCCGAAACGATCGGTATCGCCGTGCACTCGCGATCAGCGCCGGCAGGAGGTGCTGCAGCACGACGCGCCCGGCGAGTTCATCGCCTCGCGCCAACTCGACGAGGGCGAGCAGGATCGCGTCGTCGGTGCGCTCGGGGCCGTCACATCGCTGGGTGGCACGGCGGATCTGGTCGAGGTCGGTGAGCTCGGCTACGACGTCCGCCAGCGGATGATCGGGAGCTTCGAGGGCCCATCCGCGGGCGGTGCGCAGCGCGCGGCGCGACGTCCGCAGATGTGCCCATTCGGCGTCGAGCCGATCGAGCAGATACGAGCGATTGGCTGCGGCGATCGGTTGCGGTGCTTCGCGGCCAACCGGATGGTGAGACGGGATCCGAGGTGTGGTGGTCATGGCGGGCACCATGACGGGTCACCCTCACCGCTGGTCTCACCACGTGGCTCACCGCTTGTGTCACCCCTTGTCTCACCCGTTGCCTCACCCGCGGTCACCAGACCGAGTACGTCGCAGTGTGGCCGCCTCACCCAGCGGCCTTCGTGATCACTTGCTCACTCACAGCACCAGGTCAGCGCCTGGTTCCGCCGGCGAGTCCTTGGTGCACACGTGTTCCTCATTCGCCCGATGGTCACCCACTGCGTCGGCATGGACCAACCGACGATCCCGCCATGCGAAGCGACCGGCCCTGACGGAACGCGCCTCATGATCCATCCGCACGCAGCGAGCGACTCGGTGGCCGATCTGGCGCGGGCACTCGATCTCCCCGTCTCGGCACCGCTGGCGATCGACGATCGGCCGGTCGGCCCGCACGAACGATTGACCGCCGTCGGGCTCCGGGTCGGCTCGGCCGTGACGGTGCCACGTCATCTTCCGCCGTCGCCGATCCAGCCGTCGCCGATCCAGCCGTCGCCGATCCAGCCGTCGCCGAGTCCGATCCGTCGCGGGTGGGCTTGCCGGGAGCCGCGACCCCGACCGACACCTCGGACACGTCCGCTGGTGTCGACGTCGCGGTGGAGCTCGGGCCGGCATGCGAGCGGTGGATCGCGCTCGCTCCGGGCCGCCACACCGTCGGTCGATCCGCGTCGGCGACGGTCCGCGTCGATGATCCGGCGGTCGAACTCCACCATGGTGTACTCGACGTGGGCGCCGACGGATCGGTGAGCTTCACCCAACTGACCGGGCCGTTCCCGGTGACCGTCGGCGGGATCCCGTGCGGTCAGGGTCAGGTCATCGGACCCGACGGCGCCCTCTCGCTCGGGACCAGCCGCCTCGTGATCGGGCGCGGCGACGATGCCGACGTCAACGGCACGGTTGCTGGTGGCAGCGTCGTTCCGGCCGACCGTGATCCGTGGCGCCGTGTCGTCCGCCGGGGTCCGCTGGGCCCCGATGAGGCGACCGTCGAGTTGCTCGAGGTACCCGAATCGCCCACAGCGCACCGCGCTCCACCGTTCACCTCGCTCGTCGGAGCGGGTGTCGCCGCCGCTGGTGCAGGCCTGCTCGCCGCCGTCCTCGGTCAACTGTTGTTCGCCGTGTTCGCCGCCGTCGGCGCGGTGGCGTCTGTCGCGACGTGGGCGGTCGGCGCACTGATCGCTCGTCGAGACCGGCGCCGCGCCGAGACGAACCATCGCCGGGCGGTTGCAGCGTTCGAGCAGGCCATGCTCGTCGCCCGCCGTGACGCTGAACGTGTTCACCGAGCGCGACATCGCAGCGTCGTCGACGCGCTCGATGTGGCACACGGCGATGGAACCAGGGTGTGGTCACGACGGTGCGGGAGCACCGGCGCACTGTGGGTCACGATCGGTCGCGGCACCTGCCGATGGGAGCCGCCGGTCGACCCCGACGCTCGCCGCCACCTCGACCCGAACCTGCTCGTCGCACTCGAGCGGTGCGAACGATTGGACGACGTCGCCGTCCCGCTCGCGCTCGAACCCTCGTCGGTCATGGCCTTCCACGGCGGATTTACGACCGGTGCCGCGCTCATGAGATCGGTGATCGTGCAGCTCGCGGCGTGCTACGGACCGGCTGACTGGGAGTTGCAAGTGGTCACGTGCCGGCCGGAGCGGTGGAGTTGGGTCAGCTGGCTTCCCCAGACTCGCCACCGACCCGGTGTGATCGACGCCGCCGACGGTGTTGCGCTGGTCGACGCGATGGATCGGATCATCGGCGGGGACGAACACGTTCGTCGATCGGTGATCGTGGTCGACGAGCCGGCGCTGCTGACCGCTCGCACGGGACCGGTCCGTCGGCGACTCGATCGCGGCGACGTCACGTGCTTCGTGCTGGTCGAGCCCGATGCGTCGGTGCCGGCGATCGTCGATCGAATCCTCGAGCTGGGCGACACCGGCACGGCACGATGGATCGAGACGGATGGCTCGGTGTGGACGTCGGCCGATCGCGAGATCGTCGTCGCGGGCGTGTCCGCTCGCACCGCGGAGGCGGCCGCGAGACGTCTGGCGTCATTCGTCGATCCCGAGGACCACGACGGGTCGGCCGGCGGTCCGACACGCGTGTCGCTGGCCGAACTGGAACCAGTCGGCGAGGACGCGGCGACGGTGATCGCTCGTCGATGGAGGCATGCCGGCCGCGATCCGGCACCGGTCGCTCGACTCGGCATGTCTGCCGACGGCAGCGTCGACGTCGACCTGGTACGTGACGGTCCGCACGGGCTCGTCGCCGGCACCACGGGATCGGGCAAGAGTGAGCTGCTGCGCACGCTGGTGGTGTCGCTGGCCGCGCAGGTCAGCCCCGACCACCTGACGATGATCCTCGTGGACTACAAGGGCGGCTCGACGTTCGACGCCTGTGTCCGGCTGCCGCACACGGTCGGCGTGGTCACCGATCTCGACGACGGTCTCGCCGAGCGGATGTTGGTGAGCCTCGATGCGGAAGTGCGGCGGCGCGAGCGGCTGCTGCGCGCGGCCCAGGTGGATGACCTCACGGCTTACCGTCGAACAGCCGACGAACCGCTGCCACGTCTCGTGGTGGTGATCGACGAATTCGCGGCGCTGGCCAAGGAACTGCCCGAGGTTCTCGGCACGCTCGTCGCGATCGCCCAGCGCGGGCGCAGCCTCGGAATCCACCTGTTGCTCGCCACCCAACGCCCGGCCGGGGTGGTCACCGACGACATTCGCGCCAACACCAATCTCCGGATCGCGCTTCGCCTCCAGGACCAAGCCGACGCTGTGGACGTGGTCGGCGGGCCGACGCCGGCGCACTTCTCGGCCGGAGCGCCTGGCCGGGCAGTGTTGCGAAGCGGCCCGGATGAGCTGGTCGTGTTCCAAGCGGCGACCACGTCGGGTCCGTTGCCCGCACGATCGGGCCGCCTCCGAGTCGTGCCGGTCGATGAGGCGGTGGGCAGAGGGGCATCAGGCGAGGCGTCGCGGGGTGAGGGTCCAAGCGTGCTCGAACATCTCGTCGATGCGATCGGCCAGGCGTTCGCACGGTCCGGGTGCTCGCCACCGCACCGACCGTGGATCGACGCGCTGCCCGATCTCGTCCTGCCCCGCCATCTCGGTGACGATCGGCACGCGGTCGGCGTGCTCGACGATCCCGCAACGCAGTGTCGTCGTGCCGCGACCTGGCAGCCGAGCGACGGCACGCTGCTGTTGGTCGGAGCGGTGGGGGCCGGCACCACGACGGCGGCGGTGACCGTCGCCGCCCGGTGCGCGCTGGCGGTGGGCCCCGAGGCGCTGCACCTGTACGTGGTCGACGCTCAGGGCGACACGGCATGGGCGTCGTTCGATGCGCTCGAACCCTGTGGTGCGGTGGTTCGGGTGGCCGAGATCGAACGCCTCATCCGGTTGTTCACGCGCCTGGCCGACGAGCTCGACCGGCGAGCGGCCGACGCGCGCCGAGAACCGGCGATCGTGGTGGTGATCGACGGGCTCGCCGCGCTCCGCGACGCCGTCGGCGACGTGGCCCCGGGCGAGCACGCGATGCGCCTCGACCGGATCCTGCGTGACGGGCCTGCAGTCGGGATCGTCGCCGTGCTCACCACCGATGGGTCGTCGTCGGCCGGGCTCGCCGTCGCTCGTTCGGCCACCTGGGTCTTCCACGTCGGCGATCAGGGGATCGCGCGTGCCGCCGGACTGCGCGCCCCGCCGGTCGGGTCCGGCACACCCGGTCGCTTCCGTGTGGTCGAGTCGGGGTTGGAGGGCCAGATCGTGCTCGATCCCGAACCGTGGCGCGGCGAGTCTCGACCTGCTCGTGGCGTCAGTGCCGATGGTGGCCGCAACGTCGGCCCGGCTCCGGTGGTCGTGTTGCCGGAGGTCGTCGACGCCGGCGAACTCGACCGCCGGTGTGCGATCGAGTACCCGCCCACGCCGCCCCGCGGGTCTCCGGTGGAGCTGCTCGTCGGGCTCGGGGCCGACGACCTCGAACCGGCGTTGCTGAGGGTTCCCGCCGGTGACCACGTGTTCGTCGGTGGAGCCGCCCACACCGGACGCTCGACCGCGCTCCGCCAGATCGAGAGCTCCTGGCGTCGGGTCCATTCCGCCGGGGTCGTCGTCCACGTCGACCGCCGTCACCCGATCGACAGCGGGTTCGACACCGCCGATGGCGTCGACGGCATCGATCGCGGGGACGGAGCGCCCCCGCTGCTGGTCGTCGTCGACGATGCCGAACGGGTCGACGATCCCGACGGTCGTCTTGCACGACTCGTCGCACGGCCGGGTGTCATGTTCGTGGTGGCCGCCCGTGTCGAAGCGGTGCGGGTCGCCTACGGGCATTGGACGCGCGAGGTCGCCCGGAGTCGCTGTGGGCTGATCATGACGTCGATGGGTGACCTCGACGGTGAGCTGCTGGGAGCGACGCTCCCTCGACGGTCGTTGATCCCGCCTCGACCGGGTCTCGCCTGGATGATCGACCAGGGCGGCCATCGGCTCGTGCAGGTCGCTGCCAGAATGCCTCCATGACACGCATCGTCACCGTCGCCGGCGCCCAGCTCGGCCCGGTCCAACTCGCGGACGCCAGAGCCGACGTCGTCGAGCGGATGATCGTGCTCCTCCAGGAGGCGGCGAGCCAGGGGAGCGACCTGGTGGTCTTCCCGGAGCTGGCGCTCACGACGTTCTTCCCGCGCTGGTTCGTCGACGACATCACCACCGTCGACCACTTCTACGAGCGGGCGATGCCGAACGAGGCGACGCAGCCGCTGTTCGACGAGGCCCGTCGCCTGGAGGTCGGTTTCAGTCTCGGCTACGCGTTGCTGGAGGAGTCAGCCGACGGCACGACGCATCGTTGGAACGTCCAGACACTGGTCGAGCGCGACGGACGCACCGTGGCCACGTTCAAGAAGGTGCACATTCCGGGCCACGCCGGCAACGAACCGGATCGGCCCTTTCAGCACGCCGAGCGGTACTACTTCGAGCCCTCCCCAGATGGGTTCGGCGTGTGGGACGCGTTCGGTGGGCGGGTCGGGATGATGATCTGCAACGACCGGCGCTGGCCCGAGTCGTATCGGCTGATGGGGTTGCAGGGGGTCGAGTTGATCCTGTGTGGCTACAACACGCCGTTGCACTATGCGCCGGATCCGTCGCAGGACCCGCTGCAGGGGTTCCACAACGGACTGGTGATGTCGGCCGGCGCGTACCAGAACGGCACGTTCGTGGTGGGCGTCGCGAAAGGTGGCGTCGAGGAGGGCGTCGACTCGCTCGCCGACTCGTCGATCTTCGGGCCGTCCGGTGAGCTGCTGGCGAAGGCGGCGACGAACGGCGACGAGGTGATCGTCGCCGAATGCGACCTCGATTGGTGCACGCAGTACACCGAGACGCTGTTCGACTTCTCGAAGTACCGCCGGCCCGAGCTGTACGGCCCGATCGCCGAGCCGCACCACTGAAGCCTGGTGCCGCGTGCGGTTGCGCGTGCAATGGCGCGTACGGTGAAGGGCGTGACGAGCCCGGCCTTCGACGACGCACTCGAGCGTGTGCGCTCGAGTGGCGGTCGGCTCACCCGGGCTCGGCGGATGCTGCTCCAGGACCTGTCGACCACGACGGGGCGGGTGACCGCCGAAGAACTCGCCGAGCGCCACGACGACATCGATCTCGCCACCGTGTACCGGTCGTTGTCGCACTTCGAGGAGGTCGGCGTGATCGAACACGTCCACCTCGGTCACGGCCCTGCGGCCTACCGATGGGCCGGTGCGCGCACGGTCGCAGCGGTGTGCGACGTCTGCGGCGACGTCACCGACATTCCATCGAACGAACTCGACGCGCTCGCCGATCGTCTCGAGCAGCGGTACGGCCTCCATCTGGAGCTCGGCCACTTCGCACTCTCCGTCCGCTGCCGATCCTGCGTTGCATCAGGGGGCAGACCCGCCTCGTAATCGCTACGCGGCGGCCCCGACCCGTGATGTAATCCGGCGTTCACGGGGTGGGCTTTCGGTTGGCGTCGGGCTTTGACAAACTGTAAACGTGACCGAACTCGCTGACGCGCCCGCCACCTCCGCTGCCGGCGACGAGCCACGCGTCGCGTTCGAGGTGAACGGCACACCGGTGACCGTGCGAGGATCGCATCCCCACCTCCTCGCTGCGCTCCGCGAGGAACTCGACATCACCTCGCCGAAGGACGGATGCTCGCCATCGGGGCAATGCGGTTGTTGCACCGTGTTCGTCGACGGCAAGGCCACGGTCGCCTGCCAGTACGACCTCGCGAAGGTCGAGGGTTCGTCGGTCGTCACGCTCGAAGGAGTCGACGAGGCCGAGCGCCAGACCTTCGCCGATGCGTTCGCCGCGTGCGGTGGGCTGCAGTGCGGGTTCTGCATCCCGGGCATCGTGATGCGCGCCAAGGCACAGATCGACAAGAAGGGCGCCGAGCTGACCCGGGAGAAGATGGCGCCGCATCTCGGCGCTCACTTGTGTCGTTGCACCGGCTACGTGAAGATTCTCGACGCCATCGAAGCCGTTGCCCACGGCGACGTGTGTGCGCCGGCGTTGTCGGCCGTGGTCGGCGGCGGGGGAGCGAAGTATGAAGCGGCGCCGCTCACGCTCGGCGACCGCGGCTACATCGACGACATCCGCGTCCCCGGGATGCTCCACGCCGCACTGCATCTCACCGATCACGCCCGGGCCGAGGTCGTTGCCATCGACACCTCGGCAGCACTCGCCGCTCCCGGCGTCGAGGCCGTGTTCACCGCCGACGATCTGCGCGGCGAGCTGCGGGTCGGATTGATCCACAAGGACTGGCCGGTCATGATCCCGATCGGAGGGCGGACGTCGTACGCCGGTGACGTGCTCGCTGTCGTCGTGGCCGACACCCGCGACCACGCCCGCGCGGCCGCGACGCTGGTCGAGGTGACCTACGACGTGTTCACGCCGAACACCGATGCCCGCGCCGCACTCGCCCCGACCGCACCGCTGTCGGTGTGGGGGACCGAGTCGAACGTGCTGTCGACGAGCGCGTATCTGCGTGGCGACGAGTTCGAGTCGGCGTTCGCAGCGAGCGCGTTCACCGTCCACGAGACCTTCCACACCCAGCGCATCGAGCATGCGTTCCTCGAGCCCGAGTCGACGGTGGCCGTGCCGACCGATGGCGACGCCGGTCGCACACTCCACGTGTACTCCGGTGGCCAGGGCGTGTGGGACGACCGCAACGACATCGCTGCCGTGCTCGACGTCGATGCGTCCCGGGTGACGGTCGAGCTCGTGTCGAACGGCGGCGCCTTCGGCGGCAAGGAGGACATGAGCAATCAGGCGCAGACCGCGCTCGCTGCATGGACGCTCGGCCGGCCGGTGAAGTGCACGCTGTCGCGCGAGGAGAGCTTCCGGATGCACGCCAAGCGGCACCCGATCGAGCTCGAGTACTGGGCCGGCTGCGACGCCGAGGGGCGCCTGACCGCGTTGAAGGTGCGCGGTATCGGCGACTCGGGTGCATACGCGAGCGTGGGGATGAAGGTGTTGGAGCGGGCGGCCGGCCACGCCTGCGGGCCGTACCGCTGGCAGGCGCTCGACATCGAGACGATTGCCGTCCGCACCAACAACCTGGTGTGCGGAGCGTTCCGCGGGTTCGGCGCGAACCAGGCGCAGTTCGCGATGGAAGGCGTGCTCGACCGGTTGGCGGAGCAGGTCGGCATCTCCGGGTGGGAGATCCGCAAACGCAACGTGATCCGCCCCGGGGAAGAATGGGGCCCCGGCCAGATCATGGACGATGGCGCCGGGGGAGCGGAGGCGTGCCTCGACCAGATCCGTGCGTCGTACGACGAGGCGGTGGCGTCCGGCAAGGCAGTCGGACTCGGCCTCGGATTGAAGAACTCGGGACTCGGCAACGGCTTCCGTGAGGTGTCGAAATCGGTCGTGCGGTTCCTGGCCCCGGTCGGCGACGCGCCGGGACGGATCGAGGTGCGACACGGCTGGACCGAGATGGGCCAGGGCGTGCACACCGTGGCGCTGCAGGTCGCCGCGCAGGAGTTGGGCGTCGAGCCCGAACGCATCGACGTGATCGTCGACACGACCCGCGAACTGGGCTTCGGCCAGACCACGGGGTCGCGCGGGACGTTGATGGTTGCTGGCTCGGTCAGTTCGGCGGCAGAGGAGGCGCTGGCGGGCGGCTGTGAAATCGACGTCGACTACGTGGGCGAATACGTCGTCGACTGGACCCAGAAGCTCGGCGACCCCGATGTCGCCAACCCGACGATCCACGCCGTGTTCAGCTTCGCAGCACAGATGGTGATCGCCGATCCCGAGACCGGCAACATCGAGAAGGTCGTCGCCGTCCACGACGTCGGCAGGGCGGTGAACCCCACGTTGGTCGAGGGCCAGGTCGAGGGTTCGGTGCACATGGGGCTCGGTTACGCCCTGACCGAGGAGTTCCCGACCGATCCGGAGACCGGCTTCCCGACCAACATGACGCTGCGATCGCTCGGCATCCTGCGCGCAAAGGACGTGCCGGAGATCGAGGTGCAGTTGGTCGAGGTGCCCCAGCCCCGCTCGCCGTTCGGGATCAAGGGCGTCGGCGAGATCGGCCTGGTGCCCACGGCGCCCGCCGTCGCCGCCGCACTCCATGCCGCCGACGGCCAGTGGCGCAACACGCTCCCGATGCGCCGCCCCACCCCCTGAACCACGCCCAACCCAACCACAACCACAACCACGTTTGCGTGGCAATTCAGGTGGGCCGGGTCACCGGAACCGCAACGCAAACGTGAAGTGGGTGTCAGGTGTTGGGGGTGTCGCCGAGCAGGAACCTCGGCCCGGCGCCGTGCTTTGCGGCGTCATCGTCGGGGTTGTAGAGCGCACAGGTGTCGAGGCTGAGACAGCCGCAGCCGATGCATCCGTCGAGCTTGTCCTTCATCGCCTCGAGCAGCGCGATGCGTTCGTCGATCACCGGCCGCCACGAGGCTGCGAGTCGCGCCCAGTCCCGCCGGTTCGGGGTGCGGCCGTTCGGCAGCGAGTCGAGGGCGGTGCGGATCTCGCCGAGGCTCAGCCCGACCCGTTGCGCCACCTTGATGAACCCCACCCGTCGCAGCACGTCGGCGTGATATTGGCGATGGCCGGCAGCCGACCGGTCGCTCGTGATCAGTCCGTTGGCCTCGTAGAACCGCAGCGCCGAGGTGGCGACGCCGGCGCGGACGGCGACCTCACCAACAGAAAACCTTCGTGGGCTCTTGACTTCAACCATGGTTGAAGTTTTACCGTCCCCAGCCATGAACGCACGACCAGCTGCTCCGACGCCGCCATCGCACGCCGTCACCGACACGCAAACCGACACCGGCCCGCAATCTGACACCGACGCCCAAACCGACATCGACACGCAAACGGAGGCCCGTGCGGATGTCGGTGCCGGCGCCGACCACGCTGACGGCGCGATCGACACCGGCATCGCCGCCGACGACATCGAGGTCGGAACCATGCGGATGGTCAAGGTCGACGGCCACCGCATCTGTCTGGTCCGCACGGCCGATGGGCTCCACGCCCTCGATCACGCCTGTCCGCACGAGGGGTACGGGCTCACCCAGGGCGAACTCCAGGGCGACCTGCTGACCTGTGCGTGGCACAACTGGAAGTTCCGGGTCACCGACGGCGTCTGCGTGCAGGGGCAGGAAGGGGTGATGGTCCACCCGGTGGGCGTGGGGGCAGATGGCGGGGTGCGGGTCACGGTGAATCGCCCCGACCCCGAGCGACGTCGGGTGCAACTCGTGACCAGCCTGCGCAGCGGCATCGCCGATGCGTACACCGGCCAGGTCGCACGCGACGTCGTGCGGCTGCTCCAGGCCAGCGCGAATCCGGGTGAGCTGATCTGGGAGGCGATCGCTCACGGCGCGCCGCGCGGGGAGTTCGGCTGGGGACACTCCGTCGCGTCGGCCACCGACTGCCTCTCGATGGTCGACCTGTACGACGGCGACCAGCGAGCACTGCCGATCGTGCAGGGCATCATGGGGATCGCGGAGAACGAACGTGATCGGCCCGTCAACGCGTTGCCCGCCCCGGCGCCGGTGAGCGCCGCCACGGCGTCGGCGTTTCGAACGGCGATCGAGGACGAACGGGTCGATGAGGCGCAGTCGTACGTCCTGGCCGCGATCGAGCGGGGTGATGGCCCGGAGATCCTGCGCCCGTGGTTCACGTCGGTGGTGTGCGATCACCACCTCTCCTACGGTCACGGCGCGATCTACAGCCAGAAGGCGTTCGAACTGCTCGAGATGATCGGTTGGGATCGTGCGGCCACCGTGCTGCCGCACCTCGTACCGACGCTCGTGTACGGCACCCGTGAGGACAAGTTGCCCTACATGCGCCCGTTCATGAAGACGCTCGGCGGGATCGACCTGGGTGGCGTGGCCGATCTCGCATCGTCGGAGGTGGACGAGAGGTGGGAGGACGACGGGAGGCTGTTGGATGCGTTGCTCGGGGCCGAGCGGGCGGGTCCGATCGTGGCGGGGGCGACTGCGCTCCGAGAGGGCGCCGGTGTCGACGGCGTGCTCGACGTCGTCGTGCGAGCGGTCAGCGAGCGCATGCTGCGCTACGACGTCGCCGGCGAATTCGACTTCGCCGACGACTTCGGTTGGCTCGACATCACCCACGGGTTGACGTACGCCAACGCGGTCCGGTGGCACCATCGTGAGGCGGTCGAGCAGGGAAACGGTGCGACGCCGGACCTCCTGCGATTGATGTTCTTCACGACGTTTCTGGCCCAGTGGACCGGGCGCCACGAGTGGCACACCCGAATCGGCGAGCGCGAGCAGGTCGTGGCGATGTCGCCGGACCTGGTGCAGTACGGCGCCGAACTGCAGCGACAATCGCTGCTCGACGGCACCATCGGCGTTCATCGTCCATGCCCACGCCGTCAAGATGAGTCGGGCTGCTTCGATCGAGGCGCAGCGGTCGGGGTCGTCGGTGCCACTGGATGCCGCAGCGCGATTCATTGCCGCTCCGAAGCTCGAACGGTTCGTCGCGGCGACGGTCGCCCGGTCGATCGATTTCCTCGAACGGGGGAACTCGTGATGCCTGCCGTCGCCGCAACCCTGCCGTCAGTCTGGGCCCACGGAACGGCGCCAACCGGTGCGCCCGCGGTCGGGAGGCTCAGCCGGCGGAGTCGGGGTCCGAGTCGCCGGAGCCGGTGGGCACCTCGGCGAGGATCGCGTACAGCTTGCGCTTGAGGTCGTCGAGGGCGCTGGTCGCCGCGTCGCGTTGTTCAGACGTGCCGAACCGTGCGATCTGGCGAACCTGACCACCGATCTCCGACGTCAGTCGACGCAGGTCGCCTCGTCCGCCGGTGCCGTGCTGATTCCACGGCTCGACGCCGTCTTCGTTGGCCGACGCGATCTCTGCGAGGAGTTCGCGGCCCCGGTCGGTGAGCTCGTACTGGCGCTTGCCGTCGGCCTCGGTCGAGGTGACCGCGCCGTGGTCTTCCATCTTCTCCAGGGCTGGATAGACGGCGCCCGGGCTCGGTCGCCAACGACCGTCGCTGCGGGTTTCGAGTTCGGTGATGATCTCGTAGCCGTGCATCGGCCGTTCGTCGAGCAGGGTCAAGATGGCGATGCGGACGGCGCCACGCCGGGCGCGGTGGCGTCCGCCTCCTCGTCCTCCGCCACGCTCATGTTCGGCGAAGTGGTGGTCACTGTGGTGGTGGTGCATGTGTCGGGTCCTTCCTCGCCCTCGGCGGCGTCGCTCGCCCCGGGAGCCGATGGCGTCGGTGGTTGTGGTGTGTTGCTTGCCGTCGTGTTGGTCGTCCATCGACGACTCCCTTCTTATCGTGATGTCTATCGATATGTCGTTACTGTAGCGACATATCGATAACGACACAACCCCTTCCCGTTTGTGTGGCACTTCCGGTGCCCCGGTCCACCGAGTCTGCAACGCAAACGGAGAGCTTCGGTTTCCCGTTTGTGTGGCACTTCCGGTGCCCCGGTCCACCGAGTCTGCAGCGCAAACGGAGAGCTTCGGTTTCCCGTTTGTGTGGCACTTCCGGTGGCCCGGTCCACCGAGTCTGCAACGCAAACGGAGAGCTTCGGTGCGGAATCGGTGGGGCCGATCGGCGATGCTGTGGGGATGACGGACACGACCGAACGCCCCGCCTCGACCAGCACCGACGTCGTCGACGAAGTCCGGGCGTGGCTCGAGGAGAACTGGGACCCCGACCTGACGGTCGCGCAGTGGTGGGAACGCCTCGGCCTCGCCGGTTGGTCGGCGCCCACGCTTCCCGAGAACGCCTACGGCCGCGGCCTGTCGCGTGGCGACGCCGTGCTCGTCGCGAACGAGATCTCCGAGTTCGGCGCGCTCGGTGCGCCGGGCGGCCTCGGGCTCCTGCTCGCGGCACCGACGATCGCCACCCACGGCACGCCCGAGCAGGTCGAGCGTTATGTGCGCGACATCGTCACCGGGCAGCGGGCGTGGTGTCAGCTCTTCAGCGAGCCCGGCGCCGGGTCGGACCTTGCCGGTCTGCAGGCCAAGGCGATGCTCGACGGTGAGGAGTACATCGTCAACGGCCAGAAGGTGTGGACCTCTGGCGGTCACTACGCCGATCTCGGCATGCTGATCGCCCGCACGAACTCCGACGTGCCGAAGCACCAGGGCATCACCTACTTCGCGATGGACATGCACCAGGACGGCGTCGACGTCCGACCGTTGCGTGAGCTGACGGGTCGGGCGTTGTTCAACGAGGTGTTCATGTCCGACGCTCGAGTGCCGGCCGACGCCATGATCGGCGGGCTCAACAACGGCTGGGCCGTGGCGAACACCACGCTCGCGCACGAGCGCGCCGGCCTCGGCGCTGGTGGTGGGAGCAGTTCGGCGAGCGCGGCGATCCCCGGCACGGTCGGCGGGCAACTCGACACGCGAGCCGGCGACTACGTGCGATCGCCCGGCAAGCCGTCGACTTCCGGTGGCGGCGCAAACTTCCGCGACACCTCGAAGATGATGATCAGCATGGCGCAGGGTGCCGGTGTGAACACCGACCCGACGATCCGCCAGGACCTCGTGCGGCTCTACACGATGAGCCAGCTCGGTCGCATCAACAACCTGCGGGTCAAGGCAGCCAAGGCGAAGGGCGAAGAGATCGCCGGCATGGGCAACATCGCCAAGCTGTCGATGAGCGACATGGTGCGCTTGCAGCGCGACCTCGGCTTGCGCATCGTTGGCGCACAGGGAATGTTGCACGCCTACGACTCCGAGAAGCGCAAGGTGCTCGACGAGGCGACCGGCAATCCGTTCCTCGGGTTCGTCACCGAGATGTCGCTGTTCGCCCAGGCGCCCCCGATCTACGGCGGCACCGACCAGGTGCAGAAGAACATCATCGGCGAGCGCGTCCTCGGCCTGCCGAAGGAGCCGAACCAGGACAAGGTCGTCCCCTTCAGCGAACTCCCCAAGAACGCCTGACGACAACCGGGGTCAGACCCGTGACATCGCCGGGACGACAACACGGGTCAGACCTGTGATGTCGCCGTCAGCGGTTGAGCATTCCGTAGGCATGCGTCGGGTGGAGCTCGAGGAGCAGGCGGCCGTCGTCGACCATCACCTGGCGGTACTCGTCCCAGTTGTCGTGCTCACCGACGACCGTGCGGTAGTACTCCACCAGCGCGTCAACGGTGGCGTCGTCGGGTGACTGGGCAACCGGCAGCATCGTGACGTCGGCTTCGAGGACCGCATATGCCCAGAAGTCGTCGCGGTTGACGTGCAGCGATGCTCGGGGATCGCGTCGCAGGTTGGCGGTCTTTGCTCGACCGTCGGTCACCGAGATCCGGATCACATCGTCGTCGCCGACCGCGTAGGCGATGTTCGACGACTGCGGACGTCCGTCGGATTTGAGCGCAATGAGCATGCCGTTGCGCTTGTCGCGGATGAAATCGAGTGCGTCGGAGATCTCCATGGGGCGTGCAACCCGACCGTGGCCGTCCGTGTTCCCAGCGCGGGACGATCAGGTCGGCTCCGCTTCCCGTCCGTGCCAGTGCCTCGGCTCGCGCCTCGGCGAACTTTGCCGTGGTCAGCCGCGGTCCGGCATAGGCGAACACGGCGATCGTGAGGACGCCGGCCACGAACCACGGCATGCGTTGGGCGACATCGCGCGACCAGAGCAGCTCGCTGATGACGACCACGAGGCCACCCAGCGCGGCTCCGACCGGCATCATGCCCCAGGCGAAGAACCGGTACACGCTGTTGACCCGGCCGAGCAGCTGATCCGGGATCACCGTCTGGCGGAAGCTGACCGTGATCACGTTCCAGAGCACTGCGGTGAACATGGAGAGGCTGAGTAGCAGCCACACCGCCGGCCACCAGTTCATGAGGCCGGTGACGATCATGATGGCGCCACCGCCGAGCAGGGTGATGGCGAGGGAGGGCCCTGCACCGATGCGCTTGGCGATGTTCGACGCCGTCCAGCCACCGACGATGCCGCCGACCGCGCCGCCCGTGCCCAGGATCGCGAACTCGGTGGGCGTGGTGCCGAGCACCTCTTGGCCGAAGAGCACGAACGTGGCCATCGAGAGCGCGCCCAGCATGTTCAGCAGGCCCAGCACGATCGCGAGCGAGCGCAGCAGATCGTGGTTCCACAGCCATCGGAACCCCTCCGCCAGCTCGACCTTCCACGGGCGACGATCGGCCACGCGTGCGGCGAGCTGCTCGCTCGTCGGGGTCGGTCGTCTGATCCAGGCGATCAGGAGGGCCGAGACCACGAACGTTGCGGCATCGACGAAGAACGGCAGCGAGAACGACACGGCGATCAGCAGTGCCGCCAGCGGTGGCCCGGCAAAGGTGTTGGCCACCAATTCGACGCTCCAGAGCCGACCGTTCGCCTTCTCGAGATTGTCCGTGTGGACGATCGATGGCATGAACGTCTGTGCCGAGTTGTCGTAGAGCACCTCGCCGATGCCGAGGAGCAGTGTTGCGAGGAGTACGAGGAGGTACAGGCTGGAGTCGGTGGTGATCGCCGTTGTGGCGTCCGCGACTGCGTCGGGAAGTGGGAGCGCTTCCTGTCGGGCGAGCACGACGAACGCGACGAAGAGCGTGAGTCCGGCGCGCACTGCGTTGGCCCACACCATCAGGATCCGTCGGTCGTAGCGGTCGGTGATGACGCCGGCGGGAAGGGAGAACAACAGCCACGGCAGGCGCTGGACGACCGCGACCAAGGCGATCAACAGCGGGTTGCGAGTGATCGCCGATGCGAGCCACGGATAGGCGATGACGCCGATGCCGTCGCCGATGTTCGAAATCGTGCTCGCGCCGAACAGCTTGAAGTAGTTGCCGCCGAGGCGGCTCGGGTCGGGGCCGACCCGGCGGTCCGGTTCGGCTTCGGCGGTCGGGCCGGGCGTACGTTCGTTCACGACCGATCCGGCAGGGTCGGGTGGTCGGTGCGGTAGACCGCGGCGACGAAACCGAACACCGTGTCGCCCGAGCGCGGATGCATCGTGAACTCGTCGGCGAGGTCGGCGACCCGGTCGAAGAAGGCCGCGGCGTGTTCGGGGGCGATGCGGGCATGACGCAACGTCGAGCGCATGTCGCTGGGTTGGGTGACGACTGCTTCGGTGTGCGCCTCAGCGAGGAAGTCCCGGCGGATCGCCGTGTCCGTCGACGAGCTGTTGCCGACGAGGATCGTGCGTCCGACTCGTCCGTAGAAGCGTTCTTCGATCGCACGCACTCGGCGGGTTCTGACGACCTGGAGGAGTCCCGCGTCGACGAGCACGTCGACGTGGTAGGCGACCGACGACTTGGGTCGTTCGAGCGCCGCCGCCAACTCGGTGACCGTGGCCGCCCGCTCCAAGACGAGATCGAGGATCAGGCTGCGAAGCGGATCGGCGATGGCTTTGAGTTGTCGGGGTGTGTCGGCGGCGACGCTCGGCGCCAGCTCGTAGTCGGGAACCACGTTCCGAGATTATCCGACAGTTCCCGAACGATCAAGAAATGTCGGACGTACTCGAACCCCTCATCGTTTGTGGTGCATTCCCGGTGGGGCGGACCACCGGAAATGCACCACAAACGGAGGGGGGAGCGGGGGTGTCAGCTGGCGCTGGCGTCGGTCTCGATCGCCGCTTGGCCGGAGCTGACGGTGATCTTGCGGGGCTGGGCCTGGGGGATGACCGGGATCCGCAGCGTCAGGACGCCGTCGGTGTAGTCGGCCTCGATGTTGTCGGCGTCGAGGCTGTCGCCGAGGCTGACCTGGCGGCGGAACGTGCCCTCGGGGCGCTCGTCGAAGTACAAGCGGTCGCCCTCTTGGCGCTGGTAGCTGCGCTCGGCCGAGACGGTGAGCACGTTGCGCTCGACGGAAATGTCGACCGAGTCGGCGCTCACGCCGGGCAGATCGAGATGCACCCAGACATTGTCGTCGCGTCGGTAGGCGTCCATCGGCATCTGCCGGGTAGTGGTGCGGCGGGGATCGCCGCCAAAGGCCTGGTTGAACAAGCTGTCGAGTTCACGGAAGGGAGAGTTCTGAACGAGCATGATGCCTCCTGAGGAAGACTGAGTGATGTTGCTGACAGAAATCACACTACTCCAGGTCAGTAAACTTGACAACCCTTCACTCAGGATCAGTCTTTGGAGATACGTCCCCGCATGGCCAGGCTCGCGAGGCCGAAGCTGATGACCATGAGGGCGAGCGATGCGGCGGCACCCTCGGCCAGTGCGTTCCAGTCCCAACCCACGCTGATCAGGCTGCGCAGCCCTTCGAGGACGTAGGTCACCGGGTTGTACGTGGCGATCGTCTCGAGCCAGCCGGTGAGCGCCTCCTGCGGGAGGAACGACGTGGTGAGAAACGCAAACGGGAAGAACAGGATGAAGCTCGAGTTGACCGCCGCCGGGTTGCCGGTCTTGAGCGCGATCGCATAGGGGAATCCGGCAAAGGCGAGACCCCACATGGCGCCGTACGCAATGAACACGATCATCCCGAGGATGCCGGTCTCGAAGCTGACGCCGAGCGCCAGTCCGAGCAGCAGCACCGGGATGGTCAACAGCACGATCGAGACGATGTCTGCCGCCATCAATCCGAGCAGCAGCATCGGGCGCCGGATCGGCGTGAGCAACAACCGATCGAAGTACCCACTCTGGATGTCGGTGACGAGCGCACTCGCTCTCGACACGCCGGTCACGGCGAACACGATGGCGACCGGTAGCTGGAACGCCTTGAAGTCGACGACGGTGCCGCTCTGCTCGGCGAAGTCCTGCAGGGCGCCGACGTTCACCACGAAGAAGAACACCGGAACGATCAGGGCCGGGATGAAGAACTCCGGCTCACGGAACACACCGCGCACCGAGCGGCTGGCGATGGTCAAGAAGTCGTGGAGTGCAGGGGCCCGCCGCGCCAGCGGCTGGTACGACGTCGGTTCGGCGTTGGACGTGCTGATGGCCGGGGCGCTCATGACGCGATCTCCTGGGTCGTGGTGTCGGTGGATTCGTCGCGCTCGTCGCTCGCAAAGTGTGAGCCGGTCACGTCGAGGTACACGTCGTCGAGTGTCGGAGTCCGCAGGGTCAACGATCGGACCGGGACGCCGCACCCGTTGAGCGCGACGGCCACCTGAGCAATCAGGCCAGCGCCGTTGGTGGTCGCCACGGCGAGCTCGCTGTTGTGGACCTGGACCTCGTCGATGCCGTCGATCGCTCTGACCGCATCGGCGGCCAGTGCCGGATCGCCGTCGATCTCGGCCTGAATCATGTCGGTGCCGATCTGTCGCTTCAGTTCGCTCGGCGCCCCCTCGGCGACGATCAGGCCGTTGGCGATGATGCCCACACGATCGGCGAGTTCGTCGGCCTCTTCGAGGTACTGCGTGGTCAGGAAGATCGTCATGCCGTTCTCGCGGTTCAAGCGACGCACCTCGGCCCACACCGACGACCGGCTCGCCGGATCGAGGCCGGTGGTGGGCTCGTCGAGAAACAGGACCTGGGGTCGATGGATCAACGACATGGCCAGGTCGAGGCGCCGCTTCATGCCGCCCGAGTACGACTCGACACGGTCGTCGATCGCCGAGCCGATGTCGACCAGGCCGATCACGTCGTCCATGCGCTGCGTGATGTCGGAGGCGGTCAGGCCGTACAGGCGGCCCTGCAGGTTGAGCATCTCGCGGCCGGTCTGCTTGCCGTCGATCGACGAATCCTGCAACGCCACGCCGATCCGCAACCGGATGTCACCCGTCTGGGTCGCGACATCGAAACCGCAGACCGAGGCCGTGCCCGAGGTGATGCCGAGCAGCGTGCAGAGCATCTTGACGGTGGTGGACTTGCCGGCGCCGTTCGGGCCGAGGAAGCCGTAGATCTCGCCGTACGGCACGTCGAGTTCGATGCCGTCGACAGCGTGGTTGTCGCCAAAGGTTCGCCGGAGCTCCCGGGCCTGGATCGCAGATGACATCCCCCGATCATGCCGGAGGGGTGTCGCACTCCCACAGCAACGGCGAACGAACCTTCGACAGTGCCGCTGACGATTCCGTCGTGCTCAGACGGGGACCGAGGCGCGGGGACGACGTGCGCTCACGGCGAGGTCAGGCGTCGAGGCGGCCGTCGATGATGTGCACGCTGCGGTCGCAGTAGTGGGTGATTCGTTCGTCGTGGGTCACCACGATCGCTGCCGTGCCGCCGCGCCTTCATCTCGTTGCGGATCAGCTCCATCACCTGCTCGCCCAGCTTGGTGTCGAGCGCCGAGGTCGGCTCGTCGAACAGCACCAGCGCCGGGTCGTTCATCAGTGCCCGGCCGATGGCGACTCGCTGGCGCTGGCCGCCGGAGAGCTGCGACGGCAGGTTCTTCGCACGGTCCGCGAGCCCGAGCTCCTCGAGCAGCTGGTCGGCGCGCGCCTTGGCGGGTGCGCCGGTGCGCTTGCCGAGTTCGTCGACCACCAGCAGGTTCTCGCGGGCGTTGAGGAACGGCACGAGGTTGACCGACTGGAACACGAAGCCCACCTTGTCCTGGCGGAACTTGGTGAGCTCCTTGGCGTTGTGATCGGAGATGTCCTCGCCGCCCACCACGATGGTCCCTTGTGTCGCCGAGAGGATGCCGCCGGCGATCGAGCACAGCGTGGTCTTGCCCGACCCCGACGGCCCGACGAGCGCGACCATCTCGTCGCTGCCGAGCGTGAGCGATGCGTGGTCGAGCGCGACGACGTCGGAGCCGTCACCCATCGTGTACACCTTGCGCACGTCGGTGAGCTCGAGCGCCGTGGACGTGGGGGCGGGGGCGGTGGGTGCAGCGGTCATGAAGTGGTTCCGGTCATGAGGTGGTTCCAATCGCAGATGCGGGATCGACGCGCAACACGCGTCGCAGGGAGAACGAACAGCCGAGCACTGCGGCCACCAGCAGCAGCGCTGTGCTCAGAATGATGCGTCCAGGGGTGATCAACAGCGGGATCGAGCCGGGCGGCAAGAAGACGTCGAGCAGCACGACGAGCGTGCCGGCGATCGCGGCTGCGATCGCGGTGACGACCACGGCCTGCACGACGAGGCCGGCGAAGATCGTGGACGACTTCGCGCCCAGCGCCTTCAAGACGCCGTACAAGCTCGTGCGCTCGACGG
The DNA here is from genome assembly GCA_963741875.1 of Ilumatobacteraceae bacterium. Classification (GTDB taxonomy): domain Bacteria; phylum Actinomycetota; class Acidimicrobiia; order Acidimicrobiales; family Ilumatobacteraceae; genus Sva-07. Next base: position 69,435 of record CAVUJO010000007.1, read on the forward strand.
TGAGCAGCGCGAAGAACAGCCCGATCACGACCAGCGCAATCGCCACCGTGACACCGATGATCTGGTTGAACGTCGCGCTCTGTTCGGAGACACCGGGGATGGCGTCGATGGCCTCTTGGACGGTGAACGACTCGGTCGCCCCGTCGGTGGCTGCGTCGATGGCCGCCGGCAGGTCGGCGCCGTCGCCGCGCACGATGAGGCCCTGCCACACGTCGGGGCCGAGCTGTGCGTCGGGCCGGTTCGCGCCGAGCACCTCTCGCCAGGTGTCGGGTGACGCCCACAGGCTGGCCTGCCCGTTGAACGTGGTGTCGCTGACGAACCCGACGATCTCGATCGGCGAACGCGCCGGCCCGAGCTCGATGACCATGCCGACCTCGACGCCGTCGGCTTCGAGGATGTCGTCGGCCCATGCCTGGCCGGCGGGTGGTGCATCGGGCACGCCGTCGGGTGCGATCTCGTAGCCGAACAGTGCAACTCCGGAGAGGTCGCGTGGGCCCTTGCCGGGGATGCGGGCGCCGAGCTGCACATTGCCGATGCCACCGACCTCGGTGACGCCGGGGACGGCCTCGACCTCGGAGCGAGTCTGCGGCTCGATGCGGCTGCGAACGAACGACGCCTGGGCGGTGTCGGAGTAGACGATGGCGTCTGCCGCCTGGGCCCGGATGGCGCCGGTGGACGATGCGATCAGGCCGTCGAGGAGACCGCCGAGGAACATCAACAAGATGGCGATCAGCGTGAGGATCACGGCGGCCGTCGAGAACCGGCCGGGACGGCGGCGCAGCTCGGTGAGTGCGAGTTTCATGATCCGACCCCCTGGCCGGTGGTCGCTTCGATCGGGTCGATCGCGAGCACGCGCCGTGCGGCAACGAGGGAGCTCACCAGTCCGAGCCCGAGCAGCAGCACCGACCAGAAGATCACGGCGCCGGTCTCGAAGTTGAGCGCGATCCCGCCGAGCGCACTCTGCGACAAGGGGTAGTAGAGCAGCGTGCCGATCGCCAGTCCCGCGCCGATGATCACGACGACCTGGATCAGCAACGACGACACCAGTCGACCCGCCGGCGCACCGATCGCACGGAGCAGCGTGAGCGAGTTGGCCTTCTGGAACGTGACGATCAGGAAGAACAATCCGGTCACACACGGCACGACCAGGCCGTAGAGGAGGAAGATGATGTTGAACGACTGCTGTACCTGGGCGACGCCGGGCGTCTCGGCGGCAGCGTCCTCTCGGGTGAGCGCATCGAGATCGAGCGACTGGTCGTTGATCGACGTGACGGTCTCGTCAGGGGTGAAGCCGTCGGCAGGAATGACCCCGAGCACGTTCGGGAGCGGCGTGCCCGCATCCGGGTTGACGCTCGCGACCGCCGTGACGTAGGTGTCGTACGACGTGAACAGGGTGGGCGCCACGTTGAGCTGGGCGTTCGCGGCCACACCGACGATCTCGATCGTCTTGCCACCCGGGAGCAACGTCACGGTGTCGCCGATGTCGTAGCCGAGGCGTACGTCGGCATCGCTGACCACCGCCTCGTCGTCGGTGACCGGGAGCCGCCCCTCGGTGACGTCGGTCGGTGCGCCGATGCCGTTGCCGTCGGGGCCGAGCTCGTAGCCGATGATCGTGGTGTCGAAGCTCTCGCCGTCGGCGTTGCCGCTCGGCAGGCCGGTGAACGTGCCCTGCCCGATCCGGCCGACTTCGCCGGAGCCGGGTGCAGCGCGCACCTGCGCCTCCATCGGCGGGGTGATCACGCTGCCCTGGAGGACGCGCTGGCCATCAACGCTGTAGACGAGGACCGGAGCGCTCTGTTCGCGGATCGCCCCGATGAAGCCGGTGATCAACCCGTTCTGCAACGACTGCTGGAACAGGATCAGGAAGACCAGGAGCGCAATGGCGGCGATCAACAACGCGAAGCGCACCTTGGCGCGTGCCATTTCCTTGAAAGCGAGAAACATCGTCGGGGGACCTCGTCGAAGGACGCTAGCGAGCATCTCGTTGGAATGGCCCGCCCTGGTCGGAGATCGAGAACTGTCGCCGTTGGCGGCACCGGCGACGCCGTGGGAAGCTGGCGGCCATGACGTATCCGGTTGCGCTGTACCTCCAAGACGCCCACGACATCCGACAGGGCATCGAACTCGTGCAGTACGCGGAAGCGAAGGGATTCGACGCCGTCTGGCAGGCCGACAGCCGTCTCGTTCGCGACGCTGTCGTGCCGATGGCGGCGTTTGCGGCCTGTACCGAACGGATCAAGATCGGCTCGGGCGTGATCGACATCTGGACCCGCAACGCTGCCCGGCTCGCCTCGACGTTCTCGACGCTCGATGACCTCGCTCCCGGCCGGATCATCTGTGGGCTGGGGGCGTGGTGGGATCCGCTCGCGTCGAAGGTCGGGATCGACCGCGGCCGTCCGCTGAAGGTGATGCGCGAGGTCGTCGACGCAACGCGGGGCCTGCTCGGCAACGAGACGGTGTCGATCGACGGCTTCCACGTGCAGCTCGACGGGGTCGAGCTCGACTACGTGTATCAGGAGCGTCGACCGAAGGAGGTGCCGATCTACATCGGTGCCACCGGCATGCAGATGATGGAGCTCACCGGAGAGATCGCCGATGGTGCCGTCCTGAACTATCTCGTGTCGCCGAGCTACAACGTGGGCGCACTCGAGGCACTGGCCCGCGGGGCGGCCAAGGTCGGCCGGACGATCGACGACATCGACCGGCCACAGCTCGTGGTGTGCTCGGTGGACGACGATCGACAGGCTGCACTCGACAGTGCCCGGCTGCTCGTCACGCAGTATCTCGGCCAGCAGCCCCACATCATGAAGGCGTCAGGCGTGCCGCACGAACTGCTCGACCAGATCGGCGAGGTGCTGACGTGGCCGGCCACTCACGACGAGGTCGTGGCGGCGAGCCAGCTCGTTCCCGACGACATCGTGCAGATGATCACCGCCTCGGGCACACCCGACGATGTGCGAGCGAAGGTCGACGAGTACGTCGCCGCCGGCTGCACCTGCCCGATCCTCTACCCGCTCGGCGACGACGTCCACCTGATGATCGACACCTTCGCCCGCTGACCGTCACGCTCGCTCAGACCCGGCACGGTCTGATCGGACCCGGCACGATCTGACACCCGGGGGCTCATCTTGGTGAGCTGTTTGCCTAGGGTCTGTGCCCATGCGCATCACGTTGCCATCCGGAACCGAGGCCGAAATCGCCGAGCCGCTCGACACTGACGACTCGTCGTCGATGGGGCTGGTGATCACGCCGGACATCTTCGGCTTGCGCCCGCTGTTCGACGACATGGTCGCTCGCCTCGCCTCGGTCTGGTCGATGACGGTCTGCGCTGTCGAGCCGTTTCCGGGCCTCGGTCTCGGTGACGAGGTCGAGCCGCGGTTCGCCGCCGTGCCGACGCTCGACGACGACAACCATCTGCGTGATCTGATCGAGGCCGCCGACGCGACCGGTTGTGATCGCGTCGGCCTGCTCGGCTTCTGCATGGGAGGCATGTACTGCTTCAAGTCGGCACGAAGCGACCGGTTCGCGAAGATCGCCAGCTTCTACGGGATGATCCGTTTGCCCGAGGCGTGGCAGGGTCCGGGCCAAGGCGAGCCGCTCGACCACCTCGCTGCCGGCCATCCTGATCGTGTGCTCGCGATCATCGGTGAACGCGACACCTACACGCCGCCGGACGACGTCGTTGCGTTGGAAGCGGCCGGGGTGAACGTCGTTCGCTATCCCGATGCCGAGCACGGTTTCGCCCACGCTCCCGACCGGCCGGCGCACCGTCCCGCCGATGCAGCCGACGCCTTCCAGCGCGCCCACACCTGGCTGAAGGCCTGACCGTCCGGAGCGACGACAACAGGGCCGCCACCGCTGGCGGACTCAGCGGGCGCGGAGTTCGAGGCGGTCGCGTTGGGTGATGCGGTAGGTGCGGTCGTTCTGTTCGAGCCAGCCGAGTCGGATGAAGCTGGCGATGGCCTTGTTCACCCGTTCTCGTGATGCACCGACCATTCCAGCCAGCTCTTCCTGGGTGACCGGCAGGGTGAACTCGTCGGTGCCGTTGGCCAGTTCGAGCAGTCGCTTCGCGGTGCGCCCGGTCACGTCGAGGAACACCGAGTCGGCCAACGCTTCGTCGGTGACACGAATGCGCTGTGCCAGCAAGCGCGCCACGTTCCACAGCAGCTTCGGATTCTCGTCGAACAACGCCAGCACCTGCGAGTAGGGGATCGACAGCACCGTCGTGGGCTCGAGCGCTCTGGCCATCGCCGAGCGAGGACCGTCGTCGAGCATGCCCATTTCGCCGAACAGGTCGCCACCCTCCATCAACGCCACCACGCTTTCGCGTCGATCGATCGGATTGGCGAGGGCGATGGCGAGTCGCCCGCGCAGCACGAGGAACAGCGATTCGGGCGGATCGCCCTCGTTGAACAGGATGTCACCTCGGATCAGATGGAGTTCGTGACCGGCGGAGGCGACCGCCGCGAGCGCATCAGGCGACGCATCGGCGAAGAAGTCGGTGCGGGCGAGGGTCTCTTCATGAGCCATGACATCGGTCACGGTACTACCCTGCGCCGTTGTGCCCGCTGCCGAGCAGATATGGACGATTGTGGTCGGCGGTGGCAGCGGACGGCGCTTCGGCACGGCCAAGCAGTACGAGTTGCTCGGCGAACTTCGGGTGATCGATCGCTCGGTCGCCACCGCCCGGGCGGCATCAGACGGCGTGGTCGTCGTCGTGCCCCCGGAGGATGCCGCCGGGGAACACGCAGTCGCCGGAGGGGCCACCCGCAGCGATTCGGTGCGTGCCGGACTGGCAGCAGTTCCGCCCGACGCAACGATCATCTGCGTCCACGACGCGGCGCGTCCACTGGCCACCATCGACCTCTACCGCCGGGCGATCGCAGCGGTCGCCTCCGGTGCGGACGCGGCAATTCCGGGGGTGCCGGTGTCGGACACCATCAAGGTGGTCGCAGATGGACTGGTCGTCTCGACACCCGACCGTGCATCGCTCGTCGCCGTCCAGACACCACAGGCCTTCCGGGCAGCGGCGTTGCGTCGCGCCCACGAACTCGGCGGTGATGCCACCGACGACGCAGCGCTGGTCGAAGACGTCGGTGGCACCGTCGTGGTGGTGCATGGCGAGACGGCGAATCGCAAGATCACGGTGCCCGACGATCTCGTCTGGGCCCGGCGCTGGATCATCGATGGAGAATCCGACGAAGAAGAGGTGACAACATGACCGTTCCTGAGCTACGTGTCGGGCAGGGGTTCGACATCCACCGGTTCAGCACCGACCCCGACCGCGTGATGGTGATGGGTGGCTGCCACTTCGATGGCGTGATCGGGTTGGAGGGTCACAGCGATGCCGATGTGGTCGCCCACGCGTGCGCCGACGCGCTGCTGGGCGCCGCTGGTCTCGGCGACATCGGTATGCACTTTCCCGACACCGATGACCGATGGAGCGGTGCTGACTCGATGGCGCTGTTGCGTCATGTCACCGCGATGCTTGCCGAAGACGGGTGGCGGGCGTCGAACGTCGATTGCGCCGTGGTGTGCGAACAGCCCAAGATCGCCCCGTACCGTGATGAGATGCAACGCAACCTCAGCGCCGCGGTTGGCGCTCCGGTCACGGTGAAGGGCAACCGTGCCGAACAGCTCGGGGCCATCGGGCGCACCGAGGGTGTCGTGTGTTTCGCCACGGCGCTGATCCACCGATCAACCACTTCTCCGGTTCACCCGGAGCGCGTCGACCCGTGAGCGGGCGCCCACCGTCTGGCCGTCGTGGCCAGAACCAACGCGGAGGAAACGACAACAAGTCGACCGGCGGAAAGTCGAGCGGCGGAAAGTCGAGCGGCGGGCGAGGCAAGCCAGGAGCGAAGCCGGCAGCGGGTCGTGGAGGCCCGTCGCGCGGCCCCGCCCGCCAAGGAGGCGGCGGCACCCGAAGTGGGCCGGGCAACACCCGCACCGGTGGCAGCGCCGGGGGCGCCAAGGGGCTCGGCGGCCGGCAGGTGGAGGGCCGCCAGGCCGTACGCGAGCTGCTGATGGCCGAGCGCCGCAAGGTGCACGAGATCTGGATCAGCGCCGAGCTGGAGGGTGACCCAGGTGTGGCCGACATCGTCGAGATCGCCGCTGCCCGTCGCGTGCCGCTGCTCCACGTCGCGCGGTGCGCGTCTCGAACGCGAAGCGCGCAGTGAGGCCCCGCAGGGTGTGTTGGCTCATGCAGCGGAGCTCCCCGAAGCCGACCTCGGCGACCTGATCGGTGTGCGCGAGGGCCGCGGCGCCGCACCCCCGTTCCTGGTGGCGGTCGACGGTGTGACCGACCCGGGCAATCTGGGTGCCATCATCCGCAGCTGCGACGGCGCTGGTGTGACCGGGGTGCTGCTGCCGAGGCACCGTTCGGTCCATGTCACCCCGACCGTCGCCAAGGCGTCGGCCGGCGCGGTCGAGTACGTGCCGATGGCGCTCGTGCCGGGTCTGCCGGGGGCGCTCAAGCAACTGTCCGAACGTGGGATCTGGGTGGTCGGCCTCGACGACGGGGCCGACCGGTCGATCTACGAGATCGGTCAACTGGCGACCGAACCGATCTGCGTGGTGCTCGGAGCGGAAGGGGCGGGGTTGTCACGGCTGGTGCGCGAACGGTGCGATTCGATCGTGAGCATCCCGATGGCCGGGCGAGTGAGCTCGTTGAATGTGGCAACCGCAGCAGCGATTTCTTTGTACCAAGTCTCAAGGTTGCGTCTGGAACTGCCGTAGATGGGGTGTGGTAGCGGAACTCGAGAGTGCAGCGGCGGAGCCGCAATCGGACGGTCTCGACGCGCATCTGTTGGGGCGTCGGGCGTTCATCGCGGGCAGTGCCGGAGCCATTGCCGCTGCCACGCTCTTCACGGGGACGGGGCGCTCGCTTGCAGCGGCCGCCGTCGAGCCGGGTTCGAGCTACTTCGTTCCCGTCGAACCTGAGCGCTTCTGCGACACCCGCGAGGGATACGGCTACACCTCGCTCGGTGGCAACTCCATTCGGGTGGGGATCGGCGGCGTGCGCAGCGTCCCACGAGAGGCCGTTGCCGTTGCGTTGACCCTCACCGGGGTCAATCTGTCCGGAGGCAACTGGCTCAGCGCCTATCCGGCCGGCACTGCGTGGCCAGGCACCTCGAGCTCGAACAGCGAGTCCTACGCCCAAGCGGTCGCCAACCTGGTCACCGTCAAGCTGGGTCGCGGTGGTGCGGTCGACGTGCGCAGCCTGGCGCCGAGCTACGTGATCGTCGACGTTGCCGGCTACTACCTTCCCGCAACCGGGCCCGTGGCATCGGGCCGGTTGGAGACCGTCGAGCCGTTTCGAATCATGGACACGCGCAAGACCCGCAAGCCGAACGCCCGGCAAACGGTGACGGTCGACCTCGACCGGCCTGGTTCCGGCCGACGCTGTTGCGGTGGTCGCGAACGTCACCGCCGTGGAGACCGATGGAGGTGGCTTCGTCACCGCCTTTCCGCTGGGGAAGCGCGCTGCCGTTGGCCTCGAATCTGAACTACGGGCCAGGTGAGATCAGGGCGGGCGCGGTGATGGTCAAGTTGGGATCTGCGTCGGGCAAGTTCGGCTTCAACCTGTACACGATGGCTCGCGCCCACCTCGTCGTCGACATCGCCGGCTACATGACCGGGCCATCGAGCGGATCATCCACCGCCGGGCTCTTCGTGCCGATCGATCCGCAACGACTGCTCGACACGCGTACACGCGGTCGACGGGTGTGGCCGGGTGGTACGACCACCTTCGGGCTGCCCGCAGCGATCGCGAAGCGTGGTCGTGCGGTGGCGATGAACCTCACCGTGACGTCGACGATCGGCCCGGGGTACTTCACGCCGTACGCCGCGCAGACCCCGCGACAGGTCGTCTCGGCACTGAACGCCGTCCGTGCCGGCCAGACGATCGCGAACCACGTGTTCACCAAGGTGTCCACGTCGGGGATCTCCTGCTTCTCCCAGAGCGGAGCCCACATCATTGCCGACGTGACCGGCTGGTACACCGGGAGTCCCGACCGAGCGACCGTCGGGCCACCCGTCGATCCGCCACCGCCGGGCGGACCGCTCCCGTGGCTCGTCCAGATTCCTCGTCTCGGCGTCACCCAGTGGGTGTTCGACGGCAACGCAAATCAGATCGTCGACGCCGGCCACACGTGGCACTGGGCGGGCACCGGACTCGTGGGCCAGGGTGGCAACAGCGTGCTGTTCGGCCATCGCACCGAGCACGGCGGTCCGTATCGCAACCAGCACCTCTTGCGGGCAGGTGACGAGCTGATCGTGTACACCTCGGATCAGCGCCGCTATCGGTACCGCATGGTGAGCGATCGCATCACGAGCAAATACGCCAACGAGATCCTCGGGGCGTCCAAGCTCGTGTCCGGCGAGACCGTGTCGCTGGTGTCGTGTTCCAAGACGAACCGGCTGCCGACCAGTCTCGAACACCGCTTGGTCACCACGTTCGCATTCGTCGGCTGGGACGACCTCGGCTGACGCAGGGGAACCGAGCGGCCTCGGTCGCTATCCTCGCACCGACGATGGCTGACTCTGACGTCGCCGTCGACACGCCGGGTTAGCTCAGTTGGTAGAGCACTTGATTTGTAATCATGAGGTGGCGAGTTCGATCCTCGCACCCGGCTCCAGAGTAAGGCCAGCTCAGAGACCATTTCGGTTCTGAACCGGGCCGCCCGAATCGGCTCCGTGCCCACGGATTGCCCACATATGCCCACAGAATCGTCTACGATCGGGGAATGCGAGGGAGCGTTCGCAAGCCTCGAACCGACGGAGGAACGTGGAGCTACCGGCTCGATCTCGGCTTCGATGATGTCGGCAAACGACGCCAACGCGAGATCGGCGGCTTCCGCACGAAGAAGGAAGCACAGGCCGCGCTCAATGATGCGCTCTCCGGTGTCCAGCGCGGAACGTTCGTCGCGCCGTCTCGCACGACGGTGCGCGACTTCCTCGAACTGTGGCTCGACGGCGTCAAGACCGAGGTGGCGTTGACGGCGTGGGTGAGTTACCGCCAGTCGGTCCGTCGCTACATCAACCCGCACCTCGGATCGAAGCGGCTCGGCGAGCTGTCGGCCCTCGACGTGAAGCGATGGCATGGCGTGCTGCTGACCTCGGGACGCCAAGACGGCAGACCGCTGGCCACGAACTCCGTCAAGCTCGCACATCGCGTCCTGCACCGCGCTCTGGCCGACGCGGTGCGTTGGAACCTCATCTTCGTCAACCCGGTGTCGTCGGTACGCGTGCCGAAGGGCACCACACCGGAACAACGCGTGTGGACGGCCGCGGAGGCTCGCCAGTTCCTCGATGCGCTGGCTGACGATCGGCTCGTCGCACTGTGGACCCTCGCGTTGCACACCGGCATGCGCCGAGGCGAGTTGGCGGGCCTGCGATGGAGCGACATCGACCTGGACGCCGGCACGCTCACGGTCGCCCAGCAACGAACCTCGGCGAACTACGAAGAGGTGATCGCCGCGCCGAAGGCGAAGAGCCATCGACAACTGCTGCTGGCGCCGGCGACCGTCGTCGCCCTCCGGGACCATCTCCGACGTCAACGCGAGGAGCGGTTGCGCCTCGGTCCGGCATGGACCGACAGCGGCTACCTCTTCGTCGACGAGGCGGGAGTCGAGTACCACCCGCAGCGATTCACGAAGCTGTTCGCCGAGGCCGTCGAGAAGGCGGGTGTGCCGAAGATCCGATTGCACGACACCCGCCACACGATGGCGACGCTGGCGCTCGAAGCAGGAGTGCATCCCAAGGTGGTGCAAGAGCAACTCGGTCACTCGGCAATCGCCGTCACGCTTGACACCTACTCGCGGGTCCCGCAAGCCGTTCGACGAGACAGTGCCGACAAGATCGCCGGCCTGTACGGCGCGTGAACGGCAGATCCCGTCGGCTGGCAGATCGTAGACTCGGCGCATGAGCACCGAGCCGTCCGCTCAGAGTTCTCTCATCGAGAAGCACCGAGACGAGATCATCGAACTCGTGCACCAGCATCAGGCGCGCTCCATTGCCGTGTTCGGCTCGGTCGCACGCGGCGAGGCAACCAGCGACAGTGACATCGACTTCCTCGTCGACTTCGAACCGTCGAGCTCGTTGCTCGATCTCATCCACCTCGAGGAAGCACTCAGCGAACTTCTCGGCGTGAGTGTCGATGTCATCTCGGCCGCTGCGCTGCTGGAGCGCGACGCCGAGATTCGTCGAGACGCCGTCCTGCTGTGAGCCAATCCGAACTCCAGCGCTGCATCGCCGAGCGTAAGATGGTGCGATGTCGATGACTGTGAACGTCCCCGACGATGTGGCTCGTCGATTGGAAGCGGCGGCCGCCGCGGCGGGGTCAGCGTCGACGAGTTCGCAACCGGGGTGCTCATCGACAATGTGCCCGAGGTTGCGAGTACGACCGGTCGTCGACATCTCGCGTTCGTCGGAATTGGCGCGAGTGAGCACGGCATCAGTCACCGCATCGAGGAGTTGCTCGATGACGGCTTCGGCCGTGACTGAGTCGTGTTGATCGTCGACACCGGTCCGCTGGTCGCTGCGGCGGATCGCTCCGATCGCCACCATTCAGCCTGTGTCGAACTCCTCGAGACTGCGTCGGGACCACTGGTGACGACTGCGATGGTCATCGCCGAGACCGCGTACCTCCTGACACGAGAACTTGGCCCAGGGGCCGAGCCGGCCCTCTACGACGCGATCCTCGAGGGAAGCCTGACGGTCGAGCCCGTGAACTCCGCCGACTGGCGTCGTATCCGTGATCTCGTCGATGCCTATGCCGACATGCCACTGGGCGGAACCGATGCCAGTCTCGTTGCGATCGCCGAGCGGTTGGGAGCCACTCGCATCGCCACGCTTGACCGAGCGCACTTCAGCGTGGTGAGGCCGCGTCACTGCGACGCCTTCGAGATCGTGCCGCCTTCAGGTTCTTGAGCCGGGATCGGCGCAACTGTTTGAGCCGTGTCCGAGAAATCAGCACGGCCTAGCGGATGTGACATTCGTCACCCCGTTTTCCGTCCGTTGTGTCCGCTGGTGACCGCTGTTGTCCGTTGGTGACCGTGGCGTCCCGCTGGTGCGCCAACCGGCAGTGTTCGCCGCAATTGGGTCGCTTGCATCAGGAGTTACATCTCTGTAAGTAGGTCAGTCCATGGCCTCACCTGATGCGTTCAGCGAGTCGTCGGAGTCTCCGCTCCTGACCGTGCCTGAAGCGTCTCGAGTGCTCCGCATCGGGCGCCAGCTCGGCTACCAACTCGCTCAGGAGTACCTCGCTTCTGGCGGGACCAGCGGACTCCCCGTGGTTCGATTCGGACGAAAGAACCTGCGTGTGCCGCGATGGGCACTGAACGAACTCGCAGAGACAGGCCGGGTGGTCCGACTGTGCGACGCCACGCCAGCAGGTGTGAGCCGTGCCGATTGACGACACCGTCAACGCCGTCGTGATCGGGCCCGACGCGGACGAGCTGCGTTGCCGTCTCGGGCCAGCGTCATGGACGGTGCTCGAAGCAATGATGCAGCGAGCATCCGAGACCGACGCCGGCCCCGCGGTCGCCGTCTCGATCCGATCGCTCGCTGCGTCGCTCGGGCTCTCGAAGGACACGATCGCTCGGTCCGTCCGCCGCCTCCGCGACGCCGGTCTGGTGAGCAGCATCCAGCGCCGCGACACCTCCGGTGCCTTCGCTGCCGGGTCGTATCGCCTCGCCGTCCCGCGGTCGTGTCTGTCCCTCGTCAGCTCGTCCGTTCCAGTCGCTGGCGTTCCTGCTCAGTCGCTCGTCCGTCCTGCCCGCCGCTCCTCCGGCCAGCTCGCCCTCTCTCTCGAGGTCTGAGGTCCCCTTCCGTGTCTCTCTGTCGCTTCGCTCCCTCTCCAATTTCCAGACAGGTGCCCGCGCGTAGGTGGGAGTGGTCGTGATTCGGGTGACGACGCTGTACGCGGCAGGTGCGGGAGTGTCCGCTGCCTACTACACCGGCTACCTCACCAAGGCCGACGGCGAACAGCCGGGTGTCTGGGCCGGGTCCCAAGCTCCAGGACTCGGCCTGTCTGGCGAGGTCACGACCGAAGCCCTCGAAGCGCTTCTGTCGGGGTATCACCCGTCGACCGGGATGCAGCTGGGTCGGGCGCTGGTCGATCGGGTGGACCGGCATGGGAACACGATCAAGGCAGTGGCGGGCTATGACGCGACGTTGTCAGCACCGAAGTCGCTGTCGGTGCTGTGGGCACTCACCGGTGACGAAGGGTTCGCCGAGTGTCACGACGTCGCCGTCAACGCGGTCGTCGCGATGGTGGAGAAGTACGGCTCGACGACACGGATCCGCTCGAACGGCTCCCGACTGCATCCGGAAACCGGTGGGCTGACCGTGGGGGTGTTTCGTCAATCGACGAGCCGCGCCGATGATCCACAGTTGCACACTCATGTGGTGATCTCCGCCAAGGTCCAGACCGTCGACGGTCGCTGGTATGCGCTGGATGCGTTGACGTTGAAGAAGTATCAGCAAGCGTTCGGGTACCTGTATCAGTCGGTGCTGCGCGCCGAGGTCACCGCCCGGTACGGGGTCATGTTCGATCCGATCGTGAACGGCCAAGCCGAGATCGCCGGCATCCCGCCGGAACTCCTCGATCAGTTCTCGAAACGGGCCCGCGAGATCGATACGGAGATGGGGGACAAGCTCGCCGACTTCCTCGACCGTGAGGGTCGTGACCCGTCGGGGTTCGAGTACGCGGCGATGGAACGCGAAGCCGCCGTCGACACCCGCTCGAAGAAGACCGGGCTCGGTGTGCCGGATCTGCGGACACGCTGGCAACGCGAAGCCGCCCGCCTCGGCATCGACGCCACCACGCTCACCTCTGCGGTCACTGATGCGGCGCGGCAGCGGCCGTTGGAGGTGTCGCCGCTGGATGTGTCGGAGGTGGTGGAGTCGTTGGCGTCGCGGCAGTCGACGTGGAATCGGATGGACGTGCTGCGCACCATCTGCGACACCGTGACCCCACAACCCGGACACGACGGGACCAGCTGGGCGACAGCACTCGACGCGTCGGTAAACACGGTGTTGGAGTCGTGCATCGATTTGGACCCAGTCGGCGACGGCACAGCGCGGCGGCGCTCGGATGGTCGGTCAGTGTGGATCGAGCCGATCACGAACCAGGCCACCAGCGACCACATCCTCGCCCAAGAAGAACACATCCTGACCTGGGCGCTCGACGCCCAATCCGACAACCCGACGCCGTCGTCCACGATCACCGATGTCGCGTTGGATGACGGCCAGTACGCGTCGGCGAGTGCGGTTGCCGGTGATGATCGGTTGGTGTTGGTGGTGGGGCCGGCGGGGGCGGGCAAGACCCGCATGTTGCAAGCCGCCGTGTCCGATCTCCACCGACAGCAGCGGCCGGTGATGGGGTTGGCGCCCACGGCGAAGGCGGCCCGTGTCCTTCAAACCGAGACGGGCATGGTTGCTGACACGGTCGCCAAACTCCTCTACGAACTCGACCGACCAGACAGCGACGACTCGTGGTGGGATGCCGGGCCGGGCATGACGGTGATCGTCGACGAGGCCGGCATGTTGAACACCTCCGATCTCTCGCGCCTCGTCACCCACGCCGAACATCGTCAGTGGCGACTCGCCCTGGTCGGTGACCCCCACCAGCTCCAAGCCGTGGGGCGGGGCGGCATGTTCCTCGAGTTGTGCGACACCGGCCGGACCGTGGAGCTGCAGCATCTCCACCGGTTCACGAACCGGTGGGAAGCGGCCGCGTCACTCGAGTTGCGTCGCGGGAACCCGTCCGCCCTCGACGCATACGCGGCGCACAGCCGGATCCGGGCGGGGACGTTCGCCGAGCATCTCGACACGATCGGCGACCTCTGGCTGCAGTGTCGGAGCGAGGGGGAGTCGTTGTCGATCATCACGACCCGCACCGAACACGTCAACGCCATCAACGACCACATCCAGCAACGTCGCCTCGACAACGGCGAACTCGACCCCGCGACTCTCGCCCAGGTCGACGATGCGTGGGTGATGGTCGGTGACGTGGTGGCGACTCGTCGCAACGAACGCCGCCTGCGCACCTCGGTTGGTGAGCCGGTTCGGAATCGTGAACGCTGGACCGTCACCGCCACCGACACTGTCGAAGAGGGTGATGTGACCGTGACCCGTCTCGACGGACACGGCACGATCACCCTGCCGCGTGACTACGTCCGCCAGCACCTGCAACTCGCCTACGCAACCACTGAACCGGGCGCCCAAGGCGACACCTCGGACCGGAGCCTCGCCCTTGCCACCAACGCGACGACGAGACGCGGCTTGTACATGGCAATGACTCGCGGTCAACGCGAGAACCTCGCCCTGGTGGTCACCAACACCCACGACCTCGCGGAAGCACGAGCCGTGCTCGAAGCCGTCCTGTTCTCCGACCGTGCCGACATCCCCGCCACGGTGCAGCGCCGCAACCTGGCAGCGACCGTCCCCGCCAGCGTGCCGCAGCGGCGGGTCCGGATACCTGACTGGTTCGACCAGGTTCGCGACGAGGCGGAAGAAGGTTGGCGCATCGCACAGCAACGGCTCGACGAACGCAACACCGAGCGCGTCGCCGCCCGAGAGCGAGTTGCGTTGGCCCGTCAGGAGCTGCCGGCGGCACAGGAGGCACACGCGCCGTTCGCCGCGCAGGTCGCAACCGCCGAACGCATCGTGAACCAAGCCCGGTGGGAGCTGCACCGTGCCGAAGGTGAACTGCGGCGTGCGGGTCGAGTTCATCGCCGATCGGCTCGCCGCGACGTCGAGACTGCCGGCGACGTCCTCGCTGTCGCGACCGATCGACTCAACCGGGCCGAGGAGCTCGCGGCACCGACACGACGCCGGGTCAACGAACTCCACAACCTCATCGACGATCACCGCCGCATGGACTCGACCCGGCGGATGTTCGACCAATTCAACGACCTCGAAGGCGTCGCCCATCACGCCGGGCGCCTCTGCCACGCCCTCGACCAATGGAAGCACTGGGCCGACGGCCGCAACCTCGACAACGCAGCGTTGGTCGAGGTCGCCGCCACGTTCGCGGACCACGACGACCGACCGGGCATCAACCAGCTCGCCGCACCGCTCACTCAGTGGGCGCAGCGACGAGGACTCGAACTCCAACCGCCGACGCTGTCGACACCGACCCGGTCATCGATGGGCATCGAAATCGACTTCTGAGAGCACGCCAGCTCGCACACGCAAACCAGTGA